>NZ_MPDG02000003.1:164569-323558 GCF_001887095.2 Shewanella sp. SACH | reverse complement strand
GTCGCGGGTTCGAGTCCCGTCCGCTCCGCCAACATTTCGATAAGCCCTAACAGCAATGTTAGGGCTTTTTCGTATCTGAAATTTATCTATTTTAATCGTCGCGGAACAGCATCCCTGCTTAACAGCCTAGCTCGACATCCATACCTCTCGTTCATGAGCTCATCGCTGCGTGATATTTCACCCGCCAGCATAAAGATGAAAGCCTCTACAGCAATGTAGAGGCTTTTTTCGTTTCGGCATTTTAGAAAATATCACTTTTGCCAAACCGATTGCGGGTTTGCTTTATCTTTATAGACAGGTACATCCTCGATATCACTATCAATTTATTGCGTCCTGTTAGGCTCATTAAAGCTGAAAGCCCAAATCTGAAATCTGAAAAAAAGTGATACGTTGCCTCAATTGTCACTTGCAGCGACGTTAACCTTCCTCACTCAAGAGGTTTTCTTTGCAGTCTATACACCCCTTATTGCGTTGCGCAGACACATATTTCAGCGTTTTGAACCGACTATTGATAAATAACCGCTACACACTCGTAATGATGGGAATTGGTATTATGCGGTTTTCACGTATACACTTTTTTTACATTCCCCATCGAGCGTCTGCTTTTAGGTTGAAACTATCAATGGAATTGCGTGGCTTATTGAGGTTATTGCCGCTATTGATGTGTATGCCATTTCTGGCTCATGCCGACAGTTTAGCGATGGCGAATGCCAAGCTTGCTAGCCAAGACGCTAGCGTTAGCATGACTCAGACAGTCCGTTATTGCGTTGATCCTGACTGGTTACCCTATGAAGGAATCCGAGAGGGTAAACATCTGGGTATTTCATCAGATTATATTGATTATATCGAATCGCATTCCTCCCTTAAGTTTCAGCTGGTGCCGACTTCCTCTTGGACCGAGACCTTATCTTTTTTGCAAAGCGGGCAGTGTAATTTAACCCCTATGCTGAATAAAACCCTGATACGAGAGACTTATCTGCACTTCAGTGATGTCTATTTCCGCTCGCCTAATGTATTGGTGTCACTTAAAGATCAGCCTTTCTTGCAAGGATTTGAGAATATTGGGGCGCGTACTTTAGCCGTGCCTAAAGGTTATCGTTTAGCCGAATATATTCAGCATTATTATCCTCAAATTGAGACGCTTACTGTGGCCAGTGAGCCAGCAGGATTGCAGTCGGTGCTGGATAAACGTGCCGATCTGTTTGTGGGATCGATGTTTTCGGTTAACTCCTACATTCAACAGACGGGATTTAATCATTTGAAAATAGCCGGTTGGGGCGGACCAGAAGATGAGTTGCGGATGGGGGTTGCCTATGGTCAAGAGTCCTTGTTACCTGTGATAAATAAGGCCTTAAATGCTGTGAGTGAGCAGGAGCGGATCTTGATTTATCAGAAGTGGAATAATGTGACTGTCATAGATGAGACTAACTATTCACTTGTTTATCAAGTTATCTGCGCGACGTGTTTGTTATTGCTAATGTTGGGGGCAAGAACTTACTTTATCAGCCAGTATAACCGTAGACTCACCGATAAGAATCAGCAGCTCGAAACCTTACGACAGCAGCTCGAGGCTTCAAATGCCGAACTCGAGTTTTTATCTACCCATGATCCCCTGACCAAGTTGTATAACCGACATTACTTTAATCGCCTTTTTATTAATAATGAGCAGCATGATCAATCTGCTAAAGCAGGCATGTGCTTGGTGATGATTGATATCGATTACTTTAAAGAGATTAATGACACGCTAGGGCATAACGTCGGGGATCGGATCCTTGAGCAAGTGTCGCAGGTGCTACAGCACTGTGTGCGTGAATCTGATGTGGTTGCCCGTTGGGGCGGCGAAGAGTTTGTGATCCTCTGCCAGCAGTCATCCTTACCCTTAGTTGAAAGCTTGTGTGTGCGGATAGCAGAGAGGATCAAACATTATCAATTTACTGACAATGTGCAGTTAACTTGCAGTTTTGGCGTCGCTAAGCTTGCCGATAACGAACCTATGATGTTGTGCTTTGAACGTGCTGATCGCGCGCTTTATCGCGCTAAAGCGCAAGGGCGTAATCAAATGTGCACCGACAAGTAAGTATTTACACAAGCGTGATTTGCCGTTATCTGAGCAAATGGCTTCCACTCAGTTGAATCAATGATGTCATCTTTATTTTAAAGAAAGGATTAACATTATTGCGCCAGCAGCAATGCATATCGGTTAATGTTCGATGTTTGTACTGACGATATGATAGAAATCCCTTGAAAATCGCCTTATCCCATTAGAATGCGGTTTATTTAACGATTTTTATCAATTGGGTGAAAAATAAGCTAAAGTGTTTTACTCATTTGTTTTAGTTCGTGTTTATGACCATTTTCTTAAATTATTACGCGACTTTATCGTGAAAAAGTAGTCTAGCCATTTGCGCCGAGAAGGGTTCCAATTTACAATATGCGCCTAAAATAATCTGATGTGCGGTGTGTCGGTGTTTGTCGCATACTCCGTCTACTTCTTAAACTACTCATTAAAGTTGAATCATGACCGAATTATCCAAATACAGAAACATTGGTATCTTCGCTCACGTTGACGCGGGTAAAACCACGACCACCGAGCGTATCCTTAAGCTAACCGGTAAAATCCATAAAATCGGTGAAGTTCACGATGGTGAATCTACCACTGACTTCATGGTACAGGAAGCTGAGCGCGGTATTACTATTCAGTCTGCTGCTGTAAGTTGCTTCTGGAAAGATCACCGTTTCAACGTTATCGACACCCCTGGACACGTTGACTTCACAGTTGAAGTTTATCGTTCTCTGAAAGTGCTTGATGGCGGTATCGGTGTATTCTGTGGTTCAGGCGGTGTTGAGCCTCAATCAGAAACTAACTGGCGCTATGCGAACGAATCTGAAGTTGCTCGTATCATCTTCGTAAACAAGTTAGACCGTATGGGTGCTGACTTCTTACGTGTTGTTAAGCAAACTAAAGACGTATTAGCTGCAACTCCACTGGTTATGGTTTTACCAATCGGTGTTGAAGACGAATTCACTGGTGTTGTTGACCTGTTAACTCGTAAAGCATACGTGTGGGATGATTCAGGTATTCCTGAAAACTTCGAAGTGTTAGACGTGCCTGCTGACATGGTTGACATGGTTGAAGAATACCGTGAAATGCTGATCGAAACTGCGGTTGAGCAAGACGATGCAGTGATGGAAGCGTACATGGAAGGCGAAGAGCCATCTATGGAAGACATCAAGCGTTGTATTCGTATTGGTACTCGTAAACTTGCATTCTTCCCAACATACTGTGGTTCTGCGTTCAAGAACAAAGGTATGCAACTGGTTCTTGATGCTGTTGTTGATTATTTACCAGCACCAGACGAAGTTGATCCACAACCACTGACTGACGAAGAAGGCAACGAAACTGGCGAATTCGCTATCGTTTCTGCTGATGAGCCATTGAAAGCGTTAGCGTTCAAAATCATGGATGACCGTTTCGGCGCCCTGACTTTCGTACGTATCTACTCTGGCCGTCTGAAGAAGGGTGATACCATCCTGAACAGCGCGACTGGCAAAACTGAACGTATCGGCCGTATGTGCGAAATGTACGCTGACGACCGTATCGAAATTGAATCAGCTCAAGCTGGCGACATTATCGCTATCGTGGGTATGAAGAACGTTCAAACTGGTCACACTCTGTGTGATGTTAAACACCCAGTTACCTTAGAAGCTATGGTGTTCCCAGAGCCAGTTATCTCTATCGCAGTAGCGCCAAAAGATAAAGGCGGTTCTGAGAAAATGGGTATCGCTATCGGTAAGATGATCGCTGAAGATCCATCATTCCGCGTAGAAACTGACGAAGATTCAGGTGAAACCATCCTTAAAGGTATGGGCGAACTTCACTTAGATATCAAAGTAGACATTCTGAAGCGTACTTATGGCGTTGAATTGATCGTAGGTGAGCCACAAGTTGCTTACCGTGAAACCATTACTCAAATGGTTGAAGATCAATACACTCACAAGAAACAATCTGGTGGTTCTGGTCAATTCGGTAAGATCGAATATATCATCCGCCCAGGTGAGCCAAACACTGGTTTCGTGTTCAAATCTTCAGTAGTTGGTGGTAGTGTTCCGAAGGAATTCTGGCCAGCAGTTGAGAAAGGTTTCGCGAGCATGATGAACACAGGTACTATCGCTGGCTTCCCAGTGTTAGACGTTGAGTTCGAATTAACTGACGGTGCATTCCACGCAGTTGACTCATCAGCAATCGCGTTCGAAATCGCTGCTAAAGGCGCTTTCCGTCAGTCTATCGCTAAAGCTAAACCACAACTTCTTGAGCCAATCATGAAAGTTGACGTGTTCAGCCCAGATGACAACGTGGGTGACGTGATCGGTGACTTAAACCGTCGTCGTGGCATGATCAAAGACCAAGTTGCTGGTGTAACAGGTGTTCGCGTTAAAGCTGACGTACCGTTATCAGAAATGTTTGGTTATATCGGTACTTTACGTACAATGACTTCTGGTCGTGGTCAGTTCTCTATGGAGTTCTCACACTACAGCCAATGTCCAGCTAGCGTAGCTGAGAAAGTTGTTGCTCAAGTTAAAGAACGTAAAGCTGCTGAAGCTAAGAAGTAATTCTTAACTTAACTAAGCTAATATTTTATTAGCTTAGTTAGCTAATAAAAACCGCTGTCGGCCTCTAGGCTAGCAGCGGTTTTTTTATGGGTGAGATCCAACGGTCATCATTAGTTACGGCTGACGAAGCTCCGGATCTCTTTGTTTAAAGTCCGTACCCCTTTGTTTAATAAAATGTCAGTTCTCGCTTTATCTTCTCAGCGTTCAGTCTTTTGTTTACTCAATTCGAGCAAGGCTTTGGCCGCGGGCGTTAAAGGTAAACTTTGTCGCCAAATGAGCGCCAGATCCCATGTCATTGCGGGTTGCATAGGTTTAAAGACTAGTTTGCTGGTGCTTAATCTATTGCAAATCGGCTCAGGTAAAATGGCGACGCCCATATCGGCTTCGACCATGGCGGCGAGGAAATCCCACTGACCGCTGCGAAAGGCAATATTGAGCTGAACACCTGCTTTGCGGCTGAGCCGATTGATCAACTTGGCGAGGGAGAAGTCTTCGTTATAGAGGATAAAAGGATAGGGTTGGAAGTCCTGCCAGTTCAAGTGGTCTTTTTCGGCTAAGGGATGCCCCTCAGGCAGGCATGCGAGTAAAGGGTACTTAGTTAGGGGTTGGTTGACGAGTTCAGTCTCATGGGTTGTGGGTAGCGCGGTAAAGGCAATATCGAGACTGTTATTGAGCAGGGCTTGCTCGCAGCCGAATCCGCCGTATTCATACATGTGTAGTTCAACCCCTGGATAACGTTTACGGTAGCTAGTGAGCAAGCCTATGATAAGGCTGCTCATCATAGGACATACACCCAGTCGTAACCGCCCCGATTTGAGACCGCTGAGGTTACTCATGTCCTCCTGCAATCTATGCCATTGGCCGAGGATTTCCCGTGCACTGTGCTCAAATAGTTGCCCCGCCTGAGTGAGCTCAACCTTTTGGTTATTTCGGATCAGCAGGGTTTCCCCTAGGCTCTCCTCGAGTCTTTGGATGATTTTGCTCAGTGTCGGCTGAGTGATAAAACATTTCTGCGCGGCGCGGGTAAAGTTTTCGGTTTCCACTAGGGTCAGAAAACACTGTAAGGTCTTGATTGGGATGTTCATGCTCAAATGGAATCCATATTATGGAATTTATTCATTTTACTAATGATGGCCTAAGTATTACTTTGACCTTGTTAACAAAACAGGGGAATACCGATGAAATCAAGTTCAAGTCTGTGGGTAGGTGCTTTGTGGCAGGCGGCTATGCCTGTGGCAAAAGATGTGCAAAAAGCAAAAGCGGCGCAAGTAACTAAAACGGCTCCAGCGGGTGATTTGCATAAAGCAAAACAACAAGTAAACCCAGCCTAGGCTGGGTTTTTCTTTTCTGCGTTTTAGATTCTGCTCTTATCTTCATGTCCCTCGATTCTCATACTGCCTTTCTAAATTTTCCTCAATCTCTCCCTTAGTGAAAGTACTGTTCAGCAACGGGCTCTTAACTCGCGATAGACGTTTAGTCTTATATTTACTTGAATGCTCATTACTGACTCTAAGGCTACTCATTAGGATAGGACGTTTAAATAGCAAAAAAGCCACCCTCATAAATTCGGGTGGCTTTTCTGTATGGGGATAGTGATTTACTTGTCGGAGAACTGATTCTCTACGAGTGGTTGTTTGTTTTCGGCTTGAGCGACGTGGCATTGAGTACAGAAATAGTTATGCCCGTTAACTGTGCCTTTATCGTCAATCACATGGGACTTAGCAACAGGCGTGGCTTTCATGCGTTTTGCCTTGTCCCAACTATGGCAGCTTAGACAGCCATTTTTATCTAAGGTGATCTTGTAATCGTCCTTATGTGGGATGAGCGGTGGTTGCTCGCTAAAGCTGCGCTCAATGGCGGTGCCGCGACTGGGATAAATCGCCATGGCATCGGCTGGGCGAATGTCGGTGATCGCCATGTTTCCTGCGAGGGATTGAATATTAACTGGCACTGCATTGATGTCGGCAGGCTGACCGGAACAGCCCGCTATGCCGATAAGTAACGCAGTTAAGGTGAGTATTTTTATCATTGGTTATTCTCCGCCTTGAAGACCTTCACTGGGCATTTTTTAAAGTCAGTTTCTTTTGACAGGGGATCGGTTGCATCCAATATCAGTTTGTTGACTAACTGGCGTGCATCGAAGAAAGGCATAAATACCACGCCGCGTGGCGGTTTGTTACGGCCTTTGGTCTCGACACGGGTTTTTACTTCACCCCGTGGTGATGCCACTATGACTTCATCACCGCGTTGTACACCGCGGGCTTTGGCATCTTCTGGGTGCATAAAAATCTGTGCGTCGGGAAAAGCGCGGTAAAGCTCGGGTACGCGCGCTGTCATCGAGCCTGTGTGCCAGTGCTCTAACACGCGGCCGGTCGACATCCACAAATCGTACTCTTCATTCGGCTCTTCGGCGGCGGGTTCGTAGGGCAGGGCGAAGATCACCGCTTTACCATCGGGTTTGCCATAGAATTTAAAGCCTTCACCGGCTTTGACATAAGGGTCGCTACCTTCAACGAAACGGCGCAGGGTTTCTTTGCCATCAACGACTGGCCAGCGCAGGCCACGGGTTTCGTGGTAACGGTCAAAGTCGGCTAGATCATGGCCGTGGCCACGACCGAATGTGGCATATTCTTCAAAAATGCCTTTTTGTAAATAGAAACCAAAGTGTTCGCTCTCATCGTTGAGCTCTGCTTTGCAATCCGATGTGGGGAACTTGTCGATCACGCCGTTGGCGAATAGCACTTCATATAAGGTTTTATCCGCATATTCTGGTTGCTTAGCTATCAACTCAGCTGGCCAGACCTCAGACACTTTAAAGCGTTTCGAAAACTCGACTAATTGCCACAGATCTGAGGTCGCGCCTTCGGGGGCTTTTACTTGCTGATGCCACATGTGGGTGCGGCGTTCAGCGTTGCCGTAGGCCCCTTCTTTCTCAACCCACATTGCCGTTGGCAAAATCAAATCCGCCGCCATGGCTGTGATGGTTGGATAGGGATCTGAAACCACGATAAAGTTTTCTGGATTACGGAAACCCGGATAGATTTCATCGTTGATGTTGGGGCCCGCCTGCATATTATTGGTACACATGGTCCAGTAGCAGTTGAGCTTGCCATCTTTGAGCATACGGCTCTGGAGTACGGCATGGTAGCCAGGTTTTGCGGGAATCGTCCCTTCAGGTACTTGCCACAGTTTTTCGGTAATGGCGCGGTGCTTGTCGTTGGTCACTTCCATATCGGCGGGTAAACGGTGGGCGAAAGTCCCCACTTCACGGGCAGTCCCGCAAGCCGAAGGTTGACCTGTTAACGAGAATGGACTGTTACCCGGAGTGGCAATTTTGCCCGTGAGTAAGTGGATGTTGTAAAGCATGTTGTTGGCCCACACGCCGCGAACGTGTTGGTTAATGCCCATGGTCCACAGACTCATCACTTTAACCTTAGGATCGGCATAGGCCTTGGCTAGTGTTTCTAATTTCTCGGGCTCCACACCACTCATCTTAGTTGCGTATTCCAGCGTATAAGTGCTGACAAACTTGGCGTACTCATCAAAGCTAATCGGTGTCGATTTACCATTGCCTGGATTTTTAGCTTTTTTCTCTAATGGATGATCTGGGCGCAGGCCATAGCCGATATCGTCAACGCCTAAGGCAAACTTAGTGTGTTTGCTAACAAAGTCAGTATTAACGGCTTTATTTTCAATAATGTAATTGGCAATAAAGTTGAGGATCACTAAGTCCGATTGTGGGCGGAACACCATAGGATTATCGGCTAAATCGAAGCTGCGATTTTCAAAGGTCGACAGCACATGCACGCGACAAGTTGGACTGCTTAAACGTCTATCGGATAAACGTGCCCATAGAATTGGGTGCATCTCCGCCATGTTCGCGCCCCAAAGCACAAACTGATCGGCGGCTTCTAAATCGTCATAACAACCCATGGGCTCATCAATACCGAAGGTGCGCATAAAGCCGCCCACGGCAGAGGCCATGCAGTGGCGTGCGTTAGGATCTATATTGTTGGTAAGGAAGCCTGCTTTATGAAGTTTAGAGGCGGCATAACCTTCCCAAATAGTCCATTGACCAGAGCCAAACATACCTACCGACGTTGGGCCTTTGGTGGCGAGACTGTGTTTCCATTTCGCGGCCATAGTATCGAAGGCCACATCCCAGCTGACTGGGGTGAACTCACCTTCTTTATGGTATTTGCCGTCTTTCATCCGCAGCAATGGCGTGGTTAATCTGTCCTTGCCGTACATGATTTTTGATAGGAAATAACCTTTAATACAGTTAAGGCCACGGTTGACTGGACTTTCAGGATCGCCCTTAGTGGCGACCACTTTGCCCGCTTGGGTGCCCACTAATACGCTACACCCCACACCGCAAAAGCGGCAAGGGGCTTTATCCCACTTGATACTGTCAGCTTGTTCGGCGGCTTCGACCATCTTAATGGGAAGTGTGACGCCAACGGCCGTCGCAGCGGCAACCGCTGCGTTGGCCTTGAGAAACTCGCGGCGGCTTATGCTCATAATATTTCCTCACTCTCTTGTACTAAGGGTTCTACTTGGTGGTAAATCAAGCTGGCAGATAACACGCCGGACAGGGCATTGATGGCTTCAATATTGTCAAGAATCGCCCTTTGGCTACTCCCTTCTAGGGTAACGACCAATTTTCCTTCGGGTGTAATTGCATGAATATCAGTACCCACTAATGCGCGGATATTGGCTTCAACCTGCTGTAAGGTTTTAGGCGTGGCATGCACCACAAGGCTGGTGACGTGGTATTCCTGACTCATAAGGGCTGACCTGTAGTGGCGTTAACTCGGTTGCTTAATATTAAAAAGGAAAGCAACCGAGTACTGATACTGGTGAGTCTAGACCTGATGAAAAATGTGGGTATACCTCACAAGAGGTATTGAAAGCGATAGTCGATCCGGATCAAAGTTTTGCGAGTGATCTAACTCCCAGTTTGAAATTTAAGCGGTGAGTTTATTGCTGATGAGGTTGTCGTACTTGGCCGTATATGGGATACGGCCAATAATTCAAGATTATAAATATTGCCAACCTTTAAGCACTATCGCGGGTGGAATGGCATTGTCACTGCCCAAATCGGCTTCGCCTAAGGCATTGTCATAATGGATCTTGCCATTGCCCGTGGCGGTAATGGATTTTCCTCTTACTGAACCGAAGATTTCGGGACCTCCGGGCAGATTGACTTTGGATTTAGGCGCATAAAGCGCGGCGTAAATCGGCACGCTTCCACTGACAGTCACATCTTTATTTGAACCAGAGTAAATCGCTAACGGCGGTTTATTGCTGCTGGTTAGGGTTTGGCTTTTAATGTTATTACCGCTGTTAGTACCCGCCGTAAAGGAAATCTCACCATTCACAAATAGCGTTAGGCTTGAGCCTGGGGCGATATTGAGTTGGTTTGCGCCACTCATTTTAAAGTCACCATTGATGATCAGTGTGACATCCCCACCGCTGATGTTTAATACACCATCGCTACTCATGACTAAACTGTCGAGATTAAATACTGGGGTTTCAGAACCGAAGATGTTCTCTGAACTTGAGGACAGGGCAGGAAACGCATTACTGTTACCTGAACTCGCAGTCGAGCCCGTTGGGGAAATGGTAACATTCTGAGTCGATGCAATTGTTCTCGCGCCATTGTTGGGCATTTTAAACCCTCCCATTACGGCACCAATATCTAATGGATCACAGGACTTAGTGGGAACGGGAGGGACATTAGGCGCTTGTTTCACTGCTTGGCCAATGCTGCTATTTTGATGAAAGGTACCATCGCCGCCATATTGAAGCGTCCCATTCACTTTGGCACCGGGAGCCGTTGATGCGTTGTTATTGGCTTGCACTGAGCCTTCAACTGTCCCACTGTACTTTAGCTCGAAATTCTGACCCGCAGCGATATTCCCCCCGACAGTACCTGTGCCTAAGATGACATCTTTATTGCTCTGAATATTGCCCATTAATGAAGATGAGCCTGTCAATGTAACATTTCCCGTTGCACTGACATCGCCGTAAATCGGCGAATTGCCCGACAAGGTTACATCGGCATTCGGTTCAACCGTCGTCACATTGCCTTTGCCATGCTTATTGAGTTGGCTGTTACCTTGAGCATTGTTGAAGCTATCGCCGTAGGCGCCTTTACGTGAGTCGTAACCATCGATTGTGCTACTGCCGGTGAGATTGAGGCTCTCGCATGAAACGATGGCATCGTCAAAAATGTTATTACCCTTTGCGCCTTTTAGGGCGAAGAGTGCATTGAGTTTGGCCTGACCTTCTAAGTGTTGCCCTGTGCTGTTGACGCTGAGTTCGGCGCTCGGGGTCACGGTTTTTGTCAACGTATAGGCGCTGCTGTCGATACTGCCTGAGGCACTTTTTGGCAGGCTGTCATTTAAGGAGGTCGTAGTGCTTTGGGGTACTTTAATTAAAGTCGCTTTGAGGGTGTTATAGCTTTCATACATGCCTTGTTCGGCGGTGAGTTGCGCATTGACTTGCTTCTGGAAATTCCCGCTCAGTCGCTCTTGTACTAAGTTATCTCGCAATGATGTCACGACTAATAAACTGGCTAATAGGCTGAAGACTAAGACGATAAGTAATACTGCACCCTTTTGCTTATTGATACTGCCGCGAGGTGGCGAAGCGTGAGCAAATGAACGTCCCGTGTGCATGTCTGTGCTTCCTTGTGCCTATGGCACTTGTTGTTAATTAATGGCTTGTTGCCAAAGGGGTTTACGCAGTGCGACCTGCAAGCTAATACCCTGACCATATTGCGTCGGCAAAGCTAAGGGCTTCAGATTGATACTGACGAGTTCACCAGCTTGCGAGAAGTGAGCCGCTTCTAGCCCGGTGAGGAGTGTTTGCGCGCCATCACCATCGTTGCAGGATAAGTTAGGTGCCATAAAGCTAAATGTTTCAATGTAATCAGCGGTTTTACTTTGGCCTAAACAGCTAATACTCGGTTGGCTTGCAGAGGCGCGCGTGCTTAAGACGAGTTCGTTAGCCGATACATTTGCGACGTCATCAGCCTGTTTGATGCTTTTACTGAGCGTTAGCGTGGCGTATCTTAAGGCGTCAGCGGCATTTTCTAGACGTTTACTTTCCTCAACGGTGGCCTTAAGTGGCGCAAAGAAATTGATCACAGCGATCATGATGATCAGCCCTAATACCATGGCAATCATCAGTTCGGATAAGCTAAACCCCGTTTGTCTTAAGGCGGGTTTAATGTGTCTCCATTGAGTGTGATGAGCTGAAATCACAGTTAGGCCTTACACAGATGGGGGAAACTGGCGTTAAGACTGACGCTATTATCGGTATCGACTCGACCATCTTGCCAAGTCACAGTAATTGCCATGTTGTCTTGATAAGTGGCGGGTAACACTAAGTCAAAGCCTACGGGGAAATCTTGGCTTAAACTGGCTCTAAAATTGATATCTTCGAAGCGGGCGGGTTGCTTTTGCACTTCGCATAACCTTGGCCAAATCTGTTCAATGACATTTTGCGCTTGCACTGTGGCAACTGTGTATTGAAAGCTATTGGTGGCATGTTGTAGCGATGATAGCTGCGCTTTTGCCAGTGCAAGCAATGAAGTGACTGATACCACGAGTGAGACTAAAACTTCTGTCATGGTAAAGCCAAGGTGTTTTTTACCTATGTGATTAAAGGCTTTCATGCACAATCCCCGCTCTGAAGCTGACTTTGGCCGCTCGGTAAAATGCATAAATTCATGTTTTCACCTTGACTGTTCGCCAATGAAATACTGGTTTTGGCTGTATTGCCCGTGGCACTGATGCTGATACTAACCAGTCCTGTTACAGTAACCCCACGTGTCGGGGGCGTAAAAACCTTCAATTCGTTATCGTCGCTATCTTTAATGACCCAAAGTCCCGCTTCTGTTGTCGTGAGGGTAATTGAAGTGCTGCGTTTTATCGCTTCGCTGCGGGCAAATTTATAGCTAGAGACCAATTCATTCGCGGCTGCGGTTAGCTGTTCACGTGCCATAACATCGCGGTACGAAGGGAGTGCTAAGCTGCCTAAAATACCGATAATCGCGACGGTAACCATAAGCTCAACTAAGGTAAATCCTTGACCCCACGTGTTCGACATTTAATTCGTCCAACAATTGGCAGCAGGAGTTCGCACGCCTTTCTGATTAATGCTTAAGGTACCACAGCTATCCGATTGGCGGCTGGTTGGGACTGCCGAGAGGGAGAAACTTAACTTGTCGTCCGCCGGTGTGTAGCTAAAAGTGTAGTAAGGACTGTTGGTTAAGGTTTGCGCAGCAGGATACTTACCTTGACGGGAATAATTGCGTTCTAATGCTTGCACGCTCGTCATCAAATATTGCTGGGCATCGAAACGACGACCTTGCTTTAGGTATTCGGAAAAAGAAGGGATAGCGATAGCGGCGAGAATGCCGATGATGGCTACGACGATCATGAGTTCAATTAAGGTAAAACCTTTCTCTATGCGGATGATAGAACTCATTCACAACTCCATTTGTGCTGGTTGATGCGTATTGCAGTTACTCATTAACGTGAGAGTTAAACTGTTATCTGTACGCTATGACAACGTTGTCATTTCAATTTATGATAATGTATTTGGGTTGACATTAAAATGCAACAATTGGTTGATTATTAGTCTTAAACTCGATCGCAAATAGGGTGTTATTGTGGGCTTGGTCACGTATTGCGTGTTGCGATGTCTTTATACAACAGCAGCTTAAGATCATTCTCTGAATAACTATCTTGTTATGTTACTTCGCGCTGACTTAGCATTTCTGGTTATAAGAACTATGTTTGGGCTCAATAGCCCGTCAGTTCCATATAACCTGTACCAGTATTGCTGCCAGAGAGTTGCACTGGGCCTTCCCAGTAGGGCGTCGATAATGGCATGGCGCTATTAGGATTGAGCGGGGTGATAGTGAGATCGATATTCTCGCTGGGGATTTTAACTTGCCAGCTGACGGGGTAGTCGCCATTGACTGTGTGTTGCCATTTAAGAGGCGTCATCTTAATGTCATTGGGATTGTCAGTGGAATTGATGTTGCGCCCAGTGCCATCGGCAAACATTCTTCTGGCGCTATAAAATGCCGAGATAGGGGTATTCTTTGCGGACTCTGCTGGAGACTGATCCCGTAGCTGAAACAACATCAGCGTCGAGCCATCGTTTAATCTGAGCGCGAACCAATCCCAGCCCTGTTGCGTTTTAGTGAGAAATTGCGAGCTCCATTCCCTGTCGAGCCAGCCTTGGCCTGTGACTTGCTCCACTTTGCCATTGCGGTTTATTTCACCTGAGATCTCAATAAAAGGTTGGCTGTAATAGTAGGAGGCCACTTGGCCATCGCGACTTTTAAGGCTATAACCGTTCGCGCCTTGGTATTGCAGTGGCGCTTGGCTGTTAAGCTTAAGTTGGTAACTAAAATCAGGATTCTCCACCGTTAAGGTGGCGGGAAAGAGTGCATTGGTTTGGCTCTGCCAATGCCAGTTGTCGAGGCGGATTTGATAGGGATCTAATTTTACTTCGGCAAACTCGCTATGACGGCGTGACCACTTTTCGTGGGCGAGGTGAGCATTACTCGAGGTTAATGCGCTATGGGCTAAATAAAGCTGCTGAGTCGCCCAAGTGGATTCACTTTTAGGAACCACATCTGTTGCTTGCAGATCTGTGGGTTTTAGGGCGACTCTAAACTGCGTCCACTGGGCACCGAGTTGCTCACCTGTTTCTGTAGTTAAATTGGCTGTCAGATACCACCATTCCTGGCGAAAGTTATTGTGCGCCAAGTGATCTCGCGGAAATTCAAATCTATAGCCGGGAACGACAGGGATAAAGGCCAAATCATATTGATTAGTCGAGGTTTTTCCTACCACATTGGCCATCGATTTTGACTGAGTATTTTGGGGAGATGGCGTTTTATCGCAGCCGCCGATCAGCATTAACCCAACCACTGCCCATACAATACTGAGTGTTTTCATCATAGGGTCTCCTGCTGCAGACTGGCGACCAGTGGTTTGCGAGTTTGCCAATACAGCGGCAAGAGCACGGCTAAGGTGCAGGTGGTTAAGGCAATCAATATTGCTTTGCCATAGGCTTGCCAATCCCAAATCATTTTTATCGTCCAGCCAAAGGCTTGCAAGGTGATCTTGTTGATAAGCAGGTAACCTAGCAGCGCACCTGTTGGCATAGCGAGCAGGCAAGTGATCAGCACTACAATCAGCATTTGCATAAACACCATACCGCGCAGCGCATTACGACTCACGCCTAAGGAATACAGTCGTGCCAGTGGCGCTTGCCGTGCCTGAGTTAACATTAAACAGGCACTAAAGAGGCCAATCGCGGCGACAATCAGCGTCAAACTATTCAGCACTAAGGTAATCGAAAAAGTCCGCTTAAACATGGCGATAGCTTGGGTTTTAATCTTAGTTTGACTGTAGATTTGCGCTTGCGATAAGCCTAACTCGGCAGCCAGTTGGATTTGCAGTTCATCGAGATCCGTTTCACTGATCTTGCGGCCTTGCTCTTTACCGTAAAAATTCGCCGCCAAGCTGATCGGCAGCACAGGTAATTGTGCCTTTTGCCATAATGCCTGGCTGATAATTACCTCGTTTCGGGTATTGCCGTGGTCATAATAAATGCCGCCGATAATGGCTTGGCTGTTACCGGTTTTCTTAAGCGCATCCAATGACACGCTATCGCCAAGCTGCAATTGATATTTAATGGCGAGGGGCTCGCTCACTAAGATAACGGGGGCGTTAAAGTAGGATTGCCACAGTGTAGGCAGGCTTTCTTTTAGGGCGCTGGTGTGGCGAATCGAATATTCATCACGGCTAAGTAGGCTAATTGGAATCGTCAACTCGCTTGAATTATCTGTCGATGTAGGGAGTGAAAGCTGGGCTTCAATTTGCCACTGCTGATAAAGACCGCTGACTCTAGGATCGTGCATCAGTTGGGTTTGAATCGTGTCGATGCGCTGGCTCGGTGGACGGATGTAGAGATCGGCATGCAAGCGGGTTTCTAGCCAAGTCCGCAGGGTTTGCTCGAAGCTACCCACTAGGGTGTTCATCGACACATTGGCACTGAGCGCCAGCAAGATTGCCATCATAGCCAAGGAGAGCGGTGCGATAAGCTCGCGGGTTTCGGCGAGCAGATATTGCCATAATCCGGGGCGTGCCAAGGGCATTAACGCACTGACGCCCCAATGTAATAATTGCGGCAACAACAAGGGGATCGCGATAGCGACGATACCGAGCAACACTAAGCTGATGTTATAGCTTTGACTGAAGGGAAACAGCAGCGCCGCTACGGTCAGTAAACCACAGGCTAAGGCAAATTGAATGCTATGAGTTTTGCGGTGTGCCTGCATTTGCTGATAACGATTCGCCCCTTGTGCCAATGCTTGGCGCGTAAGATCTAAATACAAGGGCAAGCAAGCGGCGAACGCAGCGCCTAAGGTGAGGGCAATTGCCTCGATAAGCCAAGTCCATTGCCAAATACCGGGGAGTAAGTGGGCGCCATACATTTGCTCTAAGGTCATGGCGACCATAGGTTGCAGCCAGTGGCTGAGTTGCAAGCCACTGATAAAGCCCAAACTTGAGCCTATGACAACCAACAAAATTAATTCTAACATCAGCGCCGTCATCAAGGCGCGGCGCTCGATTCCCTGTTGCAATAACTGCACTAACAGTTTTTGCCGTTTCATTAGGCTGTAGCGCACACCGTTGTAGGCGATAAAGAGGCCGACAACGAAGGCTAACATACTCATGGCATTGAGATTAAGGTGAAAACTGCGGGTCAGCGCTATTAGCGCTTGGCCTTGATCTTGCTGGCTAAAACTGGCCTTTTGCGGCGTGATGCCCAAAGCGTCGAGTTGGGATTTTAGTTGAGGTAAGTTTTCTCGCTCGCTGAACATGGCGATATAGCTTAATCGGCCTTGCATGTTCAGTAATTGCTGGGCGAGGGAAATATCGGCCAAGATGGCGCTGCCGAGGCCAAAATCATCATCAATTGCAATGACATCTAAGGTGTTATTTTCTAAAACAAGTTTACCGTCTGGCGCTACTTTTGTGGCGAGGCTGTGGCTCATTATTACTGTGGGGGCGCCGTTGAGGAGATCGGCAAGCGGTAACTCATTCATCTGCGGCGAGGTCGTTGACGGTGTTTCAGTCGAGGTGTTATTTCTCGATTTTTGTAGCGTTAATGCGGCAATCAGATCGCTGCCTTCCAGTTGCCAAAACTGACCATTCTTGCCGGAGATTTTGCCATTAACCACGGCGAGACTCTGACTTAATCCGGCCCGTCTTAAGGCGAAATAAACAGATTCATCTAAGGTGTTTTGTCCAAGGGGCGGCGTGAGTAACACATCGGCGCGCTGGCTCAAAAGCTCAGTCGCATCGGTATAACTGCGCACGGCATTGTCGTTGGTCGCTTTAACCCCAATCAGCAGAGTCACGGCCAAGGCGATACCGAGTAGAATCGCGCCCGCCTGCAAGGGCGCATGACGATAATGGGCGATAAACACCTTTAGGCTGAGCCACGTCAGCTTCAGCCAAGTTCGCTTAAGTCCAGTTTGCTTAAGTCCAGTCTGCCTAAGTTCTATCTGCTTAAGTTCTGTGGGAGTCGCCTTAGTGAGCGGTTTATTGTTCATAGATAGCGACTGCACCTTGGGATAAGTGCCAACGTTTTTGCATAAAGGCGGCGCACTCTTCGCTGTGGGTAACCATTAAGATACTGGTTTGGCTTTCCCGTGCCAGTTCACACAGTAATGCCATGACTTGCTTACCCGATACATCATCTAAGTTGCCTGTGGGTTCGTCGGCCAGCAGTAACGTCGGTTTATGGGCTAAGGCGCGGGCGATGGCTACGCGCTGTTGTTGACCGCCGGACAGGGCTTCAACTTGGCGGTGAAGTAATGGCATCAGTCCAAGTTTTTCAACCAGATAGTCACACCAAGCTGACCACGGCTGCGCGGTTAAACTTAAGGAGAAGGCGATATTGTCTTTCACGTTGAGTGGCGTGAGTAAGTTAAATTGCTGAAACACGACACCTAAGGAATTGCGCCTGAAACGGCTCCAATCTTTGTCTTGCCAAGTTGAGGTGGACGCTTGTTCTAGTAAGATTTCGCCCGAGTCTGGCATTTCAAAACCGGCGATCAGGTTGAGTAAGGTGCTCTTGCCGCTGCCGCTGGGGCCTGTAAGCGCCACAGTTTCGCCCCTGTGGATCTGCAGGTCAACCGCTTGCAGCACTTGATGATATTGCTCGCCATCGCGAAAGCACTTGCTGACTTGGTTAAGCTTGGCGACTGGGTGAAGCTTGTCGACAGGATTTGGTTTAGCGACGTCGGCCATTGAGCAACTCCTTTATATCCATTGGCGGCTTATGTGGTAAGCAGTGTTTCAAGCTGTGGCTGCAACATATCATGGGTGCAATTTAGCGTTGCAATCCCGTGTTCAAGATAAAGCATTTTCTATTCAGATAGATACTGATTTTTCCTGTAATGGGATCATAAACGGGATCACAAAACATAAATCGTCATTTGCCGTAAAAATAGTCAATTGAATTAAATCCTCGACGAACTGTGAGCAAACGGCTTGAGCTGACGCCGCGTTTGTTGCATTCTGTGCGTCCTGTTAGCTTGGGAGTTAATCTCAATCTAACAATCCGTTCGGATGAAGGTAGCAGGAGAGTGGGGAATTGACCCCACACCGACGAGGCAACTTTGGTTTTATTTGAAGCGACGGTTTTATTGAATCGAATCTTCCCATAAAAACAAAGCACTCTTTCAGGTGCCGATAGGCGTGGACTGTTACTGGACGAGCCTCTGGAGAGACTGCCAATTGCACTTAATTTAACTTAACTTAACTTAACTTAAAGTGTGATCAGGTGGCGCCGAAGGCGAAAGTGTCGTGGTGTTATTGAACCGCGACGCGAAACGCTCAGGCAAAAGGACAGAGGAGAGGATGACTGCACAGTCCCTGTCGTTTGTCGTCGTGGGCTATTTTTACCCTTTGCTTGAGATGGCGCACTTTTGCATCTATTAAAAGCACTCGTTTAGAGGACTCGCTTGCTGCGCATTTCGCGTTCAGCTGGGGTGAATCTCTGTCGAGCACAGGCTATAAATAGTTTGCAATAGCGTCCGACTGCGGCGCGTCACAGCCATTTCTTTTCCTCCTCCGTTTATTAATTTTGTTGTTTAATATTCGAGGAATATCATGAGTTTTCAAGCTTTTCTTGCCAGCATCAATGGCATCGTCTGGGGCCCAATCACCCTTTGTTTGCTGGTGGGCACGGGGATTTATCTCACTGCACGCCTCAAGCTTATCCAAGTTATCCGTCTGCCTATGGCGCTGGGATTGTTATTTAAACCGGCAAAAGGTCATGGGGACTTATCTTCCTTTGCAGCGCTTTGCACTGCGCTGTCCGCCACTATAGGTACGGGCAATATTGTCGGCGTGGCGACAGCCATCAAAATGGGCGGACCAGGCGCATTATTTTGGATGTGGCTGGCGGCATTTTTTGGCATGGCGACTAAATATGCCGAGTGTATGTTGGCGGTAAAATATCGCACGACCGATGCGCGCGGGCAGATTGCGGGTGGCCCAATGTACTATATCGAGCGCGGCCTTGGTCTGCCTTGGATGGCGAAATTGTTCGCTATCTTCGGGGTTGGTGTGGCCTTTTTCGGCATCGGTACTTTTGCACAGGTTAACGCCATCAGCGATGCGTTGACGATTGCCTTTGAGGTGCCGACTTGGTTGACCGCGACTGTGTTGACTGTGCTCGTTGCCGCCGTCACTTTAGGTGGGGTTAAGCGAATTTCGAATGTGGCGCAAAAGCTCGTGCCTGCCATGTCGATTGGTTATGTGCTGGCCTGCGTGTGGATTTTAGTGGGATTTTCTGAGCAAATTTTACCCGCCTTAGGTTTAGTGATTGAATCGGCCTTTACGCCACTCTCGGCAGCGGGAGGATTTTTAGGGGCGACAGTTGCGCAGGCGATTCAAATCGGTATTGCTCGCGGCGTGTTCTCCAATGAATCAGGTCTTGGTAGCGCGCCGATTGCAGCCGCTGCCGCTAAGACCAATGAACCCGTTGAGCAAGGTTTAGTCAGCATGACGGGCACCTTTTTCGATACCATCATTATTTGTACTATGACGGGCTTAGTGCTGATCATCACAGGAGTATGGAGTGGTGAAACTGCGGGCGCGGCGATGACGAGCGCGGCGTTTGCCCTCGGTGGCTCTGCGGTTGTGGGTCAGTATCTGGTGACCATTGCGCTGGTGTGTTTTGCATTTACGACGATTCTAGGCTGGCATTATTACGGTGAACGCTGTTGGTATTACTTGGTCGGCGAGCGCGGTTTACGCTTGTATCAAGTGGTGTTTTTAGTACTGATCGCCGGTGGCGCTTTTATCAAGCTCGATGTGATTTGGTTGTTGGCCGATACGGTTAATGGCTTGATGGCGATTCCAAACTTGATCGCGATTGTAGGCTTGAGGCATATCATTATCGCCGAAACCCAAAGCTATTTTGCCCGTATCTTGCCAAATCAAACCTTAGATACCGCTTATTAGTGTTTTTAAAACAATAAATTACTTCACATTATTTTAACTTTGACATTGTCGCCACTGGATTCTTCGTTTACTTTATATGCACTATTTAAAAAATAGTGCATATAAAATCGAGGACTTTAGGGCGACGCCATGGACAAAAGTAAACTTCGTACTTTTCGCAGCAGAATCTTATCCCACATAGCCTTGCCTCTCATTTTAATCATGGCGAGTGTTTATGCTGTCAATGCTTGGTTTAGTTATCTCTCCTCGGAGAAGCGGCTCTACCATAGCCTTACGCAGGAGGCTAGTCACTCGGCTTCTCGTCTGCAATTGTTACTCGAGCACGCACAAGCCAATACCCAAGGCCTTGCTGATTTTATTGGTTTTTTGTCAAGCAAAGAAGATATGAATGACGCTGAGAGCGTTAAAAGTGTCTTGATGAATCGACTCAAACGTAATCCTGATTTCTTTGGCTCCGCAGTCGCGTTTAAACCCAACACCTTCCCCAATCGTAAACTCTTTTCTCCCTATGTTTACCGCGACACCAGTGGCAGCGACGATCTCCATTATCTCGATATTGGTGCCGAGGGTTACGATTATACCGATGGCACTTGGGACTGGTGGAACAATGCCATCAATCAAGCGGCGGGCTACTGGTCAAAGGCGTACTTTGATGAGGGGGCGGGCAATATTCTGATGGTGACTTATTCGGCTCCCTTTGGTGAGGCCGAGCATTATTTTGGTGTCGCGACGGTTGACTTAGCCTTAGATGGCTTGCCAAAGCAATTAGGAATTGCGCCTAATCGGCTGGTGGTTTTAGACGATCAAGGGCGACTGATTTATCATGTCGATAGGGAAAAAGTGTTGGCCACGACTTCAACACAGTGGCTCGATAAAAATAAATACAGGAATGCTGACTTTTGGGCCTTACAAGCGAAAGGACTTGATGGTCAGGCAAGGTTTGTTGACGATAAGGATGTGGTTTACCTCGCGAGTATTGCAACCGTTCCGCAGCTAAAATGGCGCGTCATAGTGCTAGCGCCAGAGCAAGAATTATTCAGCTCACTGCTCGATGATGTGGCATCCATAATACTCAATTTGAGTTTGCTAACCCTCTTATTATTGTTGACTTGCTATCTGGCCGCTAAGCGACTGACTCGGCCCTTAGAGCTACTCGAGTCGGGTATCTTGTCCTTTGGGCAGGGTAAAACCCAGCAGCTCATTGTGCCTAAAGGCGCCGTGAGTGAGATTGTGACGCTGAGCAATACCTTCAATCAAATGGCGGAATTACTCGCCGAACGTGAGCAAGCCATTCTTGATTCCCGCGGTAACCGCTTTGCTCGCCTGATTGATGGTATGAGCGATAAGTCTTTCTATTGTTCCCTCGATCCTGATGGCCAGCTGGCGCAAGTGAGCGAGGGCGTGACTAAGGTGCTGGGGATCTCCCCTGATCTGCTCAAGCGCAAATACCAAAGACTGTTTTCGGCCAATTCCCTCAATGAGAAAAACTGGCAATACACTGATTTGGCTTTAAAAGGCCAAAATGTTCCTTCGCATCAAGTGGAAATGCTGGATGATCAAGGGCATTTAAGAAGGCTCGATGTGTTCATGCAGCCATTAATGTCTGACACCGGTGAGTTAATGTCGGTGGAGATGTTATTTACCGATGTCACAGAGCAGTTCTCAGCGGCGGTCTGGTCAAATGCGGTACTGGAAGCCGCGCCCGAGGCCATGTTGATTGTCGATGAGCTAGGGCAAATCGTGTTCACTAACAGTCGCTGTCTGCAGCTCTTTGGATACGAAACGGGCGCTATGCTGGGGTTGCAGGTTGAGGCGTTATTGCCGCAAGAATTGGGAGAAAGGCATGTACTTGAACGGCAAACATTCCTGCGTGAAGGCCGTGATAGAAGTATGGCAAATGCCCGTCATGTGCGGGCGTTAAAAGCCGATGGTAATGAATTTATTGCGGAAATAGCGCTGAGTATTCTTCCCACCGCCTTTGATGGACAGAGGCAAGTGGCGGCTTCAATACGCGATATGACACAAAAACTTGCCGTTGAGCAGAAAATCCGTGATAGCGAACAGCGTTTTCGTGGACTAGTGACTAATATTCCCGGCGCCGTTTATCGGACTCGCATCGGGGATGTATGGTTCATGGAATATATCAGTGACAATATTGCCGAGATTACGGGTTATGCAGCGAGTCAGTTTATTGAAAATCGCCAACGTACCTTTGCTTCGCTGATTTTAGAGGAGGATAGGCCTACCTGTCATTTGCATATTGATAGAGCACTCGCGCAGCAAGAAACCTTTGAAGTGGAATATCGTATTCGCCACCGCGATGGCAGTATTCGCTGGGTACATGAGAAAGGTAAGGCGAGTTATACCGAAGAGGGCATTCCACTCTGGTTTGACGGCAGTATCGACGATATTACCGAGAGTAAACTCGCGCTGGTACAGTTAGAGCAATCGCGTCAACAGATGACCAATATTACTGAGTCGATTCCTTGCACTGTGTATCAATTGCAGTGGCAATCGCCTACAGACCGAAGATTTACCTTCCTCTCTGGTGCGGCCATGAAGATGCTAGGGCTGCATCGCGATGATCTGATGAGTAATTTTGACATCATAGCCGAGCGGATTTTTGACGAAGAAAGGCCCGATGTTGTGCGGGCATTGTCGGGTCAGAGTGAAGACAGATTGCAATGGATACGCGAGTTTCGCTATCGCCACCCCAATGGCAGCATACGTTGGATGGAAGCGGGCGCGAGCGGTCATTTGGGTGAAGAGGGTGCCCTCACGTGGAATGGCTATGTGATGGACATTACCCAACGCAAAACCATAGAGCAAGAGTTAGCCCTCAGTGAGGCGCACTTTAAGGCGCTGTTCGATGGGGCGACCATTGGCATAGTCAATGTGGATATTAAAGGCGTTATTTTAGATTGTAATGACCAATTCTGTGCCGATATGGCGCTGTCACGTAACCATTTACGTAATACTGCTATTTTTGAGGTTCTCAGTGAGCAAGATCAATCCATAGCCAAGGCGCAATTTCAGGAGTTGGTTGAAGGTAAGATTGACCATTATCGCGGCGAGCGCAGTTTTATTCGTCCTTCCGGTGCGCCTTTGTGGATGACAGTCAATGTGTCGGCACTGCTTGATGCCCAAGGACAATTTGAATCGGCCGTGATCAGCATGGTCGATATGACAGAGCTTAAATTGCTCTCAGATGAACTGTTACTCGCCAAAGAGCAAGCCGATGCGGCCAGTAAAGCCAAAGGTGACTTCTTGGCGAATATGTCCCACGAAATCCGTACTCCAATGAATGCCATTATTGGCATGTCCCAGCTGTGCTTGCAGACCGAATTAGATAAAAAACAGAAGAATTATGTAGAGAAGATTGAGCGGGCATCGCAGTCTTTGCTGTCGATTATCAATGACATTCTGGATTTCTCTAAGATTGAAGCGGGTAAGTTAGATATAGATTCAGTACCTTTTCAGCTCGATACTATGTTGGAAGATCTCAGCGATATGTTCTCTGAGAAAGCTGCCCACAAACAGATTGAATTATTGTTCGCCGTTGCGCCCAACGTGCCTCGTTATCTGTTAGGGGATTCGCTGCGATTAGGCCAAGTGTTGATTAACTTGATGAATAACGCCATTAAGTTCACCGAACGCGGTGAGGTTTTGCTGTCGCTAAGCTTAGTTGAGCAGCAAGATGATGATGTCGTGCTGCGTTTTAGCGTGCGTGACAGCGGCATCGGGTTAACTGAGCAGCAGCAAGCAAAATTGTTTAAATCTTTTACCCAAGCGGATACTTCAACCACCCGTAAATACGGTGGCACAGGTTTAGGTTTGGCTATCTGTAAGCAGCTAGTCGAACTGATGGGCGGAAAGATAGGGGTAGAAAGTCAGCTCGGTCATGGCAGCACTTTCTATTTCACGGTCAAGTTGCACATTTCCGATGGTCAGAAATTGGTACTCGAGCAAGAGCTTGAAGGCATGTCTGTGCTGGTGGTCGATGATAACGCGACTGCTAGAGATATTATGCGCACTACGCTCGAAAGTATGGGCTTTAGGGTCGATACGGTTCGCTCGGGTGAAGAAGCAATAAGCCGCTGCTTATTGCAAGCCTATGAAGTGGCGTTAATTGATTGGAAAATGCCTAACATGGATGGGCTGGAAACCGCGCGTCAAATCCAATTGCAGGCTCAGTCGCAATCTCAATCACAACCTCAGTCTCATCCTCAGCCCAAAATATTGATGGTCTCTGCCCATGCGGATCATGAGTTCCTCACTCAAATTGAGCAACTGGCTTTAGCGGGATACATCAGTAAACCCATCAGTGCCTCACGCTTACTCGATGGCATAATGAATGCGATTGGCCGCGAAGGCATATTGCCCGTGAGGCGCCGCACCGAAGAGTTGGCTCCGCAGTTGTTAGTGCCACTGCAAGGAAAACGTATCCTATTAGTGGAAGATAACGAGATGAATCTCGAAGTCGCCAGCGAGTTTTTAGAGCAAGTGGGGATTATTTTATCCATAGCGACCAATGGTCAAATCGCCTTAGACAAACTGTCGCAGCAGCATTTCGATCTAGTATTAATGGACTGCCAAATGCCGGTGATGGATGGCTATCAAGCCACTCAGGCGATAAGAAAAAGGCCTGAGTTGGCAAATTTACCTGTCGTCGCCATGACAGCCAATGCGATGGCGGGCGATAGGGACATGTGCATCAGGGCGGGCATGAACGACCATATCGCCAAACCGATAGAAGTGAATGTTCTTTATCAAACCCTGTTGAAATACCTCGCACCCGCATCTGACACGGCTGCAGTAGATACCTTTACTCAATCGATATTGAGTAACACCAAGGTTGAGGCAGGCAATAGTGCAGAACAAACCGTATTGCTTAAGTGGCCTGAGCACCCAGAGCTGGATATCGATAGAGGTTTGCAACTGGTGCAACACTCTACGCGGCTTTATCAACGCATATTTGATCGTTTCGTGAGCAGTCAGCGTAATGTGGTGGAACAGGTTCGCAAAGCCATCGCGGCGAATCAAGTCGAAGATGCGGTGCGTATTGCCCATACCCTTAAAGGCTTAGCGGGCAATTTAAGCTCGGCTAAATTGGTGGAGTTAGCGCGTTTACTTGAGTTGCATTTAACTGAGAATGCGCCCTTTGAAGATGAGTTAGTTCAAATTCAACCGCTAGTGGCTTCTATTTGCGATGCGATTGAATACGCCAAACCCGCAGCGGTAAATCAAGCCGAACCCCAAGCCGTTGATTTATTATCTGCTGAAGATTTAAGGGCGGCATTACAGGCCTTGCGGCAGAACTTAGATGATGCCGATGCCAGCGCAGTGGCAAAAATTGATGCCTTAAAGCCGCAGGTGAGCAGTGCAATGTGGCAAGCGTTAAGCCCTGCTTTGTCTATGATTAATCAGTACCAGTTTGATGAGGCGATAGACTTGATTGATGATGTCATTGCTCAGTTAGGATAAAAAAAGTAGCACACTGAATTCAAACGCATGACATGAAGTGGAGTTGTTAATGGAAAAGGCAACAATATTAGTCGTCGATGACACACCGGAGAATATCGATATTTTGATCGGTATTTTGGGTGATGACTATAAAGTCAAAGTGGCGATCGACGGGCCAAGGGCATTAGCCTTAGTGGCAAAGTCGCGGCCCGACTTAATTCTGCTTGATGTGATGATGCCGGGAATGAATGGCTATGAGGTATGCAAGCTGCTAAAGCAAGATCCGCTGACCAGTCATATTCCAATCATTTTTGTGACTGCTTTATCTGAATCCTCCGATGAAGCCCAAGGTTTTGCTTTGGGCGCAGTGGATTACATCACTAAGCCCGTGAGTGCGCCTGTGGTTAAGGCGCGAGTTAAAACCCATCTTGCGCTCTATGATCAAAAACGCCTACTCGAACAACAAGTTAAAATCCGTACCCACGAGTTAGAAGAAACCCGCTTTGAAATCATCCGCCGTCTTGGCCGCGCCGCCGAATATAAGGACAACGAGACAGGTTTACATGTGGTACGCATGAGCCACTACGCCCGAATATTGGCGATAAAGCTTGGGTTACCTAGTACTTTCTGCGACTTAATTTTTAATGCGGCGCCGATGCACGATATCGGTAAAATCGGCACCCCCGATGCTGTGCTGAAAAAACCGGGTAAGCTTGATGCCGAGGAGTGGCGCATCATGCAGCAACATGCCGCTATCGGCGCCGAAATTATCGGTGAACACAGCGATCCGTTATTGCAGATGGCCCGTCGTATCGCCTTAACTCACCATGAGAAGTGGGATGGTTCAGGTTACCCTAATGGCTTGGTGGGAGAGGATATTCCCCTTGAAGGGCGGATCACTGCGATTGCCGATGTGTTCGATGCCTTGACTTCGCAAAGGCCTTATAAGCAGGCTTGGACGATCGAAGCGACGATGGAGTTATTTGACAATCAAGCGGGAAAACATTTTGATCCTAAGCTGGTGGAAATGTTTAAAGAAATCCTGCCTGAGGCGATCGCCATTCGAGATACTTATTTGGAAAACTAATGCTCGGGTGCTCGGGTGTTTGAGGGGGTGAGTACAAGATCAGCTAAAGGCGCCATTGGCGCCTTTATTCTGTTTAAATCTCTATACCGTGTTATTAAATCAAAGCCTTATGCTTCGTCTAATGAGTAGGGCAGGGCTTGAATCGTTAAGCTTGATTGCTCATCGTCGGCAAAACGCAGTTTAGTCTCGTTGCTGGTATCGTTGGCAAGCACCGCAGTTAACAACACTTGGTTGCCACGCTGTACAAACTCAATAATATGGCCGCCACGGCGGAAGCCATCTTCCATCGCGATTTCAAGGCCTGACTCTGGGCTGATTTGCAGGTTAGTATGACCATGCAAAATATACAGGGCGCGTTTATTGCCGCCACGATATTTCATCCGCGCTATGGTTTCTTGTCCCATGTAACAGCCCTTGTTGAAGCTGATACCGTTAACCGCTTGTAGATTGCACATCTGCGGTACGTATTGGCTGGCATGGCTGGCGGCAAGGTTGGGATAACCCGCGGTAATTTCTAACGCTTGCCAAGCACTGGCATCAAATACGCTCAGCTTTGATTTGGCCACTAAAGCTGCAGCAGCTTCTGGGGTTAACATTAAAATGAAACGGTCAGCGTCTTTTAAAATCGCGCCATGTTCAATTGGCGTGAATTCTTGATGAATGTCGCCAAAATGTTCGCTCACGAACTGGCTTGCTTGTTCACCGGCGACCCCGAGCAAAGTCCATTCAGCGGATGCATTGCTTAAGGTGGCTTTGCTAAACACGGCATATTTTTGTAACTGGGGTAAATCGACTTCGATGGCATCCTTTGGCATCAGCATAAAGAGCGCATCTTGGATGGCAAAGGTCCTGAAACTGGCCAGCATTTTACCTTTTGGATCGCAATGTGCACCCCAGCGCCATTGGTTATCGGCTAATGAGCTGATGTCAGTGGTCACTTGGCCATGGATGAAACTGCGGCCTTGTTCTCCAACCACTTTAATAAGGCCCATATGAGATAAGTTGGCAAGCATGAGTGGAGGCAAAGAAGCGTCCAGATCCCAATGGGGCGTAGAAACTGAAATAGTCATAGCGAGATCCTGAAAATGAAGGCGATGTGAGAGGCTAGATTGTAACGGAATTCCTGTTGGCTCAAAAGCATAAGGCGCACATATCTGTGAATGATATGTGCGCCTTAGTCTTTGTACTTTAGCCGAAACGCTTAATGCGATTCGGCTTAACTCTTAAAACAGCACGCGGGTACGCAGTGTGCCTTCAATTGCCTTTAACTCAACTAAGGCTTCTTCGGCTTGGTGAGTGTCGACTTCCATGACCACATAACCAATCTCAGCGGTAGTTTGCAGATATTGCGCGGCAATGTTGATGCCTTTTTCCGAGAAGGCTTGGTTGATCTTGATCAGCACGCCAGGACGGTTTTGGTGAATATGCAGTAAGCGTGAGGTGCCTTTATGCATAGGTAGCGATACTTCAGGGAAGTTAACTGCAGATACGGTCGAGCCGTTGTCTGAGTATTTAGCGAGCTTGCCCGCGACTTCGATACCAATGTTTTCTTGGGCTTCTGCAGTACTCCCACCCACATGCGGTGTCAGTAATACGTTATCAAGACCTCGAAGTGGGCTGATAAATTCATCGTCATTAGATTGCGGCTCAACTGGGAACACATCAATCGCCGCGCCAGCGAGGTGACGTTCTTTCAAGGCGACCGTTAAGGCCTCGATATCAACCACAGTACCGCGTGAGGCGTTGATAAAGATGCTGCCCTTTTTCATCGCCGCAAATTCAGCTGCGCCTATCATGTCTTTGGTTTGTGGGGTTTCTGGTACGTGTAAGCTCACTACGTCAGCTTGCGCCAGTAACTGTTCCATTGAATGAATTTGCTGTGCATTACCCAGTGGCAATTTGTCTTCGATATCGAAGAACACCACGCGCATGCCCAGCGTCTCAGCCAGAATGCCAAGCTGAGTACCGATATGACCGTAACCGATTACGCCTAAGGTTTTACCGCGCACTTCGTAGCTGCCTGCGGCGGTTTTCATCCAGCCACCACGGTGGGCGATGGCGTTACGCTCAGGGATACCGCGCATCAGCATAATGATTTCGCCAATCACGAGTTCGGCAACACTGCGAGTATTGGAGAATGGCGCGTTAAATACTGGGATACCAAGGGATTCGGCGGTGGCAAGATCAACTTGATTGGTTCCGATACAGAAGCAACCGACCGCGATCAACTTCTCAGCGCGTTTTAGCACTTCGGCAGTTAATTGGGTACGTGAACGAAGTCCCACGAAATGTGCATCTTTGATGGATTCAATTAATGCTTCATCGCCTAATGAGGCTTTGTGGTATTCGATGTTGGTGTATCCCGCACGCTCAAGTACATCGACCGCAGATTGGTGGACGCCTTCCAACAGCAGGATCTTGATCTTATCCTTGTCCAGCGAATGTTTCGCCATGATATGGGTACCCTCTAATTAATAGAAATGTTTCTTATGATATGCTGACAACCTTCACCCACCAAAATAGCACTTTTTTTACTCAGTGTGGAGGGCTAGATGGCTAAAGTTAATATTCTAAATTAAGAACAATATCGCATAAGAGGAAGAAACATTGAATAACAAAATCGCGTGGTGTGCTATTTACCTCTTAGTGCTCGTGTGGTCGGTGATAAATCCCGCAGATCCTTTCACTTGGTGGCTCGAAGCGGTTCCAGCATTAGTGGCTGTGCCATTGCTATTTTTTACCCGCAAACGCTTTCCATTAACGCCGCTGGTGTATGTTTTAGTGTTAGCCCATTGCTGTGTGTTGTTTGTCGGCGCGCATTACACCTACGCCGAAGTGCCATTATTCGACACTATTGCCCATTGGATGGGCTCAGAACGTAATAATTACGACAAGTTAGGTCATTTTGCTCAAGGCTTCATCCCTGCCATGTTAGCGCGTGAAATTATGCTGCGTAATCAAGCGGTCAAACCCGGTGCTTGGTGTGCGTTTTTAGTCACGTGTTTTGTGCTCGCGTTTTCGGCGTTTTATGAACTTATCGAATGGTGGGTTGCCGTGGCAACAGGTGAAGGCGCCGAAGCCTTTTTGGGCACCCAAGGCTATGTATGGGACACTCAATCAGATATGTTGATGGCATTAATTGGCGCGGTTGTCGCACTCGTTTTATTGTCTCGTTTTCAAGATAAACAAATCGCGGCACTTAAACTCAGAATCTAGTGGCAGTGAGTTACTTATTGTTTCTGATCGAATCATAAGTTAATCCTTCCATAAAACATTTGGCGTGAGTGTGATGGCATTTAGCTGTCACACTATGGTGTTAATTTTCTGTTGCAACTTTGGGTTGATGTCTTCATAGTTTGAAAGTACTAGGTTTCGTGAGTCGGTTAAGCTCAATAGTATTTTCTACTGTTATTCCAATTGTCTTCGGTCAGTTAGTCGAACTTACTAGGATTAAAGAGGGAATAGTACATTTGGGTGATGTTTTTCAGTCTTTAACTAGTCAGAATCAACTAGGTTAATGGAATGTTTAAAAATCAAACTAAAGAGGCTGGTCAAACATACCATTTTGCTAATAGATAATACTTTTCAGGGAGGAGAGTCATTGAGCACAATTAATGAGTTAGTTTTTTTACACCAAATGGCGGCGCCATGTCATTTAGCGTTACTCGCTGAATCCATAGGTTTGAAAACTCGCGTCGTTAAACATGCGGCGGAATTGGATTTAGATAAAAGTCGTCGAAGTTTCTATTTGATCACCCAAAAAGGCTCTGCACTCGATAACAAGGGAATACCTTTACTGGCTTCGCGCTTAGTATCACATTTCCCCGTGGCGCTGTACCAAGTCGAGCGAGACTCTTTAGATCAAGAGTCGGCTATGTTACTCGGTATTCGTGGCCTGTTGTTTGCCGATCAACGTTTGGATTTGATGTTGACGGGTTTACGTAAAATGGTGGCAGAGGAGCTGTGGTACGATAGAACACTACTGAGTAAGGTGTTCCGTCGGGTAGTACAAAAGCTCGATGGCAATAATGAGATGCCCTCCGATTCAGTGGCTATGCTGCAGATGTTGACATCCCGTGAGCGCACTATTATTCAATTTGTGTCGAGTGGCGCAAGGAATAAAGAAATCGCCCACCGATTGTGCATCAGCGAACATACGGTGAAGGCACACATTTCCTCTATCTTCCGTAAAACCCAGTCCCGTAATCGTGTTGAATTGTTGCGTTGGGCGCAAACCTATCAGACCCACTTTGAGTTATGCAGCTAGTCAGTGAAAGGTATTTTTGTCGTGACTGTTGATTTTAATGACGATTAGCTCATTTGGTGATTCATCAATATAAATAAAGCGGGAATGTTTGAATAAACATTCCCGCTTTTTGTTTGATTGCCGTTTAAATGTCACAGCCAAAGAATTTAACTGTGACGACTTAACTGCACTCGTTAGTATTGCACTACAGTAGCAACGTTCATATTGCCTGATTGATTAACGCTGATGCTGTTGTTATTGCCAGCTTGAGAACCTAATACTAAGTTGTCATTACCCGTTTGAGTGATTAACAGGCTGTTATTATCACCGCTAACTGCGAATGAGCTACTTGCGTCACCACCGACCCAGTTACCGTTACCTGATTGAGCAATTTGTGCAGTGTTTTCATCACCGTCGATAATCAAATCGATAAGGTTAAGATCACCATCTTGCAGTGCAGTGACATCGGCATTATTGTTGCCAGCAATGGAAATGACGGCTTCGTTTTGAGCGCCATCTTGCTCAACATCAACTTCGTTATCGCTACCCACTGCATCGACATAGGCAAAGTTGATATCGCCTTCTTGGCTCACTTCAATGCTGTTGTCTTCACCTGATGCGAAGGCCACGATTTCGTTGTTATCACCTTTAGAAGATAAATCGAAGTCGTTATCTGTGCCGTATGCGCCAAAGGTCGCGAAGTTATCATCGCCTTTTTGTTTCAAGTCAACATCGTTGCTATTGCCCCATACTTGGAACTCTGCACCGTTGACATCGCCTTTTTGGGTGATAGTAATATCGTTATCATTACCTTGGATATCGGCCACTAAAGTATCACCGATAGTGTTGCCGCTGCCATTTTGGGTAATATCGACAGTGTTGTCATCACCCGTAGTCATAGCAAGATAAGCCGTGTTGCCGTTACCTTTTTGATCCATTGAAATATCGTTGTCGCTGCCTGCAAGTGCGTAAACGAAACCAACATGGTTATCACCCTTTTGGACCATGTCTACTGTGTTGTTGTCGCCTGCAATACCTTTAGCCGCGCCAAAGTTATTGTTACCCGCTTGATTAACAGAAACGTCGTTGTTGTTCCCTACGTTAGCGGTTAAGTCGAGAGCGATTAAACCCGCTTGGTTGTTGTCACCCACTTGGGTTATTTTCCCATCGTTGTTGCTGCCTTCAACGCGGAATACTGCAAAGTTAGCATCGCCTTCTTGCTCAACAAATACGCTGTTTTCAGCGCCAGTGATTTCAACTTGGCTTTCATTAACTTCGCCTAATTGACTAACGATTGCCGTGTTATTGTTGCCAGTAACATCATTGCTGCTTTGGTTAAAGAAACCGTCTTGCGACACATTGACATTGTTGCTGTCACCAACAACATTTGCACTTGCCACATGCCAATCAGCTTGTTGCGTTATCTGGACTTTGTTATCAGCACCCGTCGAATTAATCGCGGCTTCATGCCACACACCATCTTGGATAACGGTAGCGGTTTGATCGTTACCTGTTTGTACAACCGCTGCAGCGTTAAGGCCACCCGTTTGTGAGACTAACGTGTCTTGGGCTTGGCCTGACTGTACTACACTAATTTCGCTCACTGTACTGGCAGCAAAGGCTTGACCGCTTAAACCTGTTGCAATGGCCAAAGCAATAAGTGATTTTTTAGCTTGTGATTTCATGTGACGCTCCCTGTTTAATATTGAGTTATTGAGATTGCAGCACCGTCTGCAATCTGTTGAATCGAAAAATTGCCGCTTCCTAGTTGGTTCAGTTGCACTAGATTGTTGTTGCCAATTTGTGTCACTGAAGCCGTATTTCGACTGCCGACCTGCAGTAGTTGCACCTCATTGTTTGAACCAATCTGCGTGATTAGCGCATCGTTATCATTGCCCACTTGTGTCACATCGGCCTTGTTATCGTTGCCTGATTGGAACAGTAATCCTTGGTTAGCATTGCCTTGTTGCACCAGTTCGATAAGGTTATCGCGACCGGAACGTTCCATTAATGCCTGCAGGGTTACGGGTAACTCATTGATATTCAGCTCTTGTGCTGAGGTCATACAACTACAGAGCAAGATCAGCGGTACCAAAAAGCGTATAGAGGTATTTGGCACGGGTGACTCCTTGCATCAAATATTTTGGGTTGCCTAAAACAACAGACACTCCAAATTCAGCCCTGAAGATACGAGTCCCGTTAATATGCCGCAATTGGCCAAAAGGGTATTTATTACGCAAAGGATTCACAGTAGATAAATGATGGATGTATTTTCATCCAATTGATTCAGTTATGTTTATCTATTTTTTAGAGAGTATTTTTTTAGGCAGAGTAGTCTAGTTGGTCTAGTAGTTAAGTCGTACTCGTTGCTAAGTTATTCTTCAGTATTTAAACAATGCTGCAACAAAATCAAGCAATGCATCGACTGTCACGTGATATTTTTCGGGGAAACAAATTATAGAAAATATGGTGGGAATACTGGTGTGTGGATTGACTCAATTCAAGGGCTATTTAGCGCTATTACAGCGCGTTCAAAGGCGAACTAGGAGGTTTTATCTACAGCAGTCCTTAGAGAGGATGAAGAGTCAATGAGCGGTTTGATGAGTAGAAAAATTCGACCATAGTGGTCGAATTCCTTGGTGAATGAGTGGCAAGCTGAGCACTAACCTTTTATATGAGATCAGTGTTTTTCTGTTTGTTTCGATTCTTCAGGGGATACCTCAGTACTGATTTGGCTTTTACGATCTTTCAGTTGCTGCATCGCACTGTTATTGCTCACAGTTAACGCATTGAAACGAGTATTGATATCGTCCATTTCGTTAATGTATTCAGGATCGCTTTTCTCTTTATTCTGCCAATAACGCTTACGTTCTAGTTTTTGTAATTCACTGGCGCGCAGGATTTCAAAATAGCTGTTCTCCTGTTTAAGCCGATAGATCTCGCCATCGAGTAATTGCAGTAATTTTTCTTTAGAAATGGTTTGCCGATTGAGTAGCGCTTGCAGGGGATCGACTGGAATGTCCCTTTTATCTGAGTCGACTTCTGTGGTGATCCCCAGCTGATATTCGATTTTATGTTGGCTAAATTCCTGCGGGCAAGCGGTTTGGCTAAAGACAATTTTGTCATCTTTACGGCATTTATAAATGGTATTTGCCTGTACTGCACTAGGCAAAATAACACAAATTAGGGTGATTATCAGTCTTGCCATTAGGCCACAAATCCTTTGTACACTAGCATAGCGATTATGATTTAATCATTTGATTACAGTTGATAAAAAGTCAGTTTAACGCTCGCGTTATTAAGTATGTTCAACCAGTGATTTATGTCTCGTCCTGGTGGGACGTTGGGTTCTTGAGCCATTAAACCTAAGGCATTAAAGTATTAGCCATATATCAGTAAAGGGGCAAATTTACTGCGTTTATTGTCGCGGTCAACTTTTTACTTAGCGTTAACTTCTGCATCATACTATGGCGTAAGTTTAGGGATAAAACCAGTTTTTTGACGATTCAATTTTTTGGCGCTAGGGTTGATTCTAAACAAGAAAATTGAGGATGCTAGGGCAATTGAAAACATAAAAAAAGGAGCGAGTGCTCCTTTTTATTGATTGATAACGCTAAGTGTTAGCGATCGAACCTTAAGTTATCGATAAGCCGCGCTTTGCCTATATAGGCCGCGGCCAAAATCACTAAGGTTTGATCTTGATTTTGGGCTTGTTCCAGCGTGTGAGCGTGGCGAATTTCGAGGTAATCCGGCGTAAAACCAGCCGCGACTAAACTGGCTTTTGCTTGCTCAGTCACTTGCTCAAAGCTTTCGCCTTGCTTGATCCCTGCGGCCATGGCATCTATGGCTTGTTTTAGCGCAGGCGCTGCGGCTTTTTCTGCGGCAGTGAGGTAACCATTGCGTGAACTCATGGCTAAACCTGAGTCCTCACGTATGGTATCGACACCGATAATTTCAATCGGCAATGACAAGTCTTCAACCATAGTTTTGATCACTAATAGCTGTTGATAGTCTTTATTACCGAATAGCGCCACATCGGGCTGTACTATGTTAAACAGTTTACAAACGATAGTCGCAACGCCACGGAAATGCCCCGGACGACTCGCACCACAAAGCACGTTGGAAATCCCTGGGACTTCGACATAGGTTTGTTGCTCTAGACCCTTGGGATACATCACGGCTGGCGTTGGAGTGAATAATAGCTCAGCGCCAGCAGCCGTGAGGGCTTCGCTGTCGGCAGCCAGTGTGCGTGGGTAAGCATCCAGATCTTCGTTCTGACCAAATTGCATTGGATTAACGAAAATAGAGGCCACCACATGGTCACACTTGCTCGCGGCTTCTTTGACTAAAGTAATGTGTCCCTGATGGAGATTACCCATGGTAGGCACAAAGGCGACAGTTTCGCCCTTGGCACGCCATGCACGCACTTGGGTGCGAATATCATCAATATGGGCGCTAGTGATCATTGAGCCTTACCTTGCATAAATCGGTTATTAGTTAAAAGTGTGTTCTTCGCCAGGGAATGTTCCTTGGGCAACTTCGTCGATATAAGCACGCACGGCAGAACGAATTTCACCGGTTTGTTTTAGGTAGTTTTTCGAGAAACGTGGAATATAACCACTTGAAATACCTAACACATCATGCATAACCAAAATTTGGCCATCGGTCGATGCGCCCGCGCCAATCCCAATAACTGGAATTGTTAAGGCTTGAGTGATCGCCGCTGCGAGTGGCGCTGGAATGCATTCCACAACCAATAGTTGAGCACCAGCTGCTTCTAACGCTTTTGCTTCGTCGAGGATGCGCTGGGCATTTTCTGCATCGCGGCCTTGCACTTTAAAACCACCAAATACATGGACTGACTGAGGCGTTAAGCCTAAATGAGCACACACGGGAATACCGCGTTCGGTTAGCTTAGTGACAGTTTCGAGTAACCAGTGGCCACCTTCGACTTTGACCATGTTCGCGCCAGCCTGCATCAACTCAGTGGCGTTAACCATAGCTTGTTCTGGTGTGGCGTAACTCATAAAGGGCATATCGGCGATCAGCAGGGCACGTTCGATACCGCGACGGACACAGCGAGTATGGTAAGCGATATCTGCCGTAGAGACGGGCAGGGTATCGTCATGACCTTGGAGAACCATTCCTAGAGAATCGCCGACGAGCAGCACATCTACACCTTCGCTATCGAACGCGCTGGCAAAACTGGCATCATAGGCTGTCAGTGCCGTGAATTTTCTACCTTCCTGTTTGTATTTCAACAGGGTTGAGCTAGTAATTTTAGACATATGGATGATCTTCAAACCAAATAGAAGTGGTGTTATAAGCTAACTGGGGAAGGACTTCAATGATCAATGCCCAGTTGTTGTAACTCGGCCAACATTTTTGTATCGATAAGACTGCCGATTGCAGTGTTGCACGGCAGAATAAGATTCGGTGCGATTGCGGCTAAAGGTACGAGCACAAAGCTGCGCTCTTTCATGCCGTAGTGGGGCACTTTGAGTCTAGGTATGTCAATGTTTTCATTGCCATACAGGAGTATATCGAGATCTAAGGTTCTGGGCCCCCAACGTTCAAGGCGCACTCGTCCTTGGGTGTTTTCGATATGCTGCAATGCATCGAGTAAGGTTAATGGCTCAAGATCAGTATCGAAACTGGCCACCGCATTAACATAATCGGGTTGCACCACATCGCCCATGGGCGTCGAATGGTAATAGGGGGAAACCAGTAGACTATTGCCTAAGGCTAATGCGGACAATGCCGTGACGGCATTGTCCAATTGCGTCTTGGGATCTTCAAGATTTGCGCCTAATGCGACGTAGACGCGAGTCATTATTCAGCCGCTTTCGCTTTTGGCGTGCCACTTGTTTTAGGTGCGCTCGTCGCGGCTGAACCATCGGCATTCGGCGCGCGAGGACGGCGACGACGTTGAGTGGCATTACGGTTGCGATTGGGCGATTTAGTGCCGCTACGCGCAATGGCTAAGCGTTCCGTTTCATCGGCTTCAACAAACTGTTGCCACCAAGCGGCACTCTTAGCGACATTACCCGCCTCGACTTCGCCCCTGAGCAATAGCAAATCGTATGCAGCTCTAAACTTAGGGTGTTCCATTAGTTTAAAAGCACGAGTACCTTGGCTACGATCAAAGCGTAACTGCAACTGCCAAATGTCTTTTGCTGGTGTACTAAAACGGCGCGGAATGCTAATGGTTTGGCATTGCTGCTCCATCACATCGCCCATAGCGGCAAAGAAGGCATCATATAACGTCAGGCCACTTTCAACGGCAATATCTTCGGCGCGTTGACGCAGTGGATACCAGAGAAGCGCAGCATAGAAGAATGAAGGCGTCACCGGCTTATCTTCGTTAACTCTTTGATCTGTGCTCTTCATGATGGCTTGCACCATTTTCATGGTCGTGCCTTTAGGATCATCTTTTAGCAGAGCGGCCACTTGCGGAAATAGCGGCGCGAATAGCTTGTATTCTTGCATCAGTTCGAAGTTGGCTAAGGCTTTGCCTGCAAAGAAGAGTTTCAGCACTTCTTCGTACATACGCGCTGCGGGAATATCTTTTAACAGTGGCGCTAATTGTTTAATCGGCGCCGCAGTGACGGTTTCGATACCCATGTTGAGTTTAGTGGCGAAACGCACCGCCCTTAACATACGCACTGGATCTTCACGGTAACGGGTTTCTGGATCGCCAATTAATCTTAGGGTGCCAGCTTTAAGATCTGTCATACCGCCGCCGTAGCTGCGGATCGAGTAATCGCTGATATCGTAATAGAGGGCATTGACGGTAAAGTCGCGGCGTTCGGCATCTTCGTCGATTTCGCCATAAACGTTATCGCGCAGCAAACGCCCTTCGGCATTAGCTTTAGAGACTTTCTCATTGCTTTCGCCATGGTGACCACGAAAGGTCGCCACTTCGATAACATCGCGGCCGAAAACGATATGGGCCAGACGGAAACGACGACCGACGACTCGGCAGTTGCGGAATAGTTTTTTGATTTCTTCCGGCGTCGCGTTGGTCACTACGTCGAAATCTTTCGGTTCAATCCCTAAGAGTAAATCGCGTACACCGCCGCCGACTAAATAGGCTTTAAAGCCTGATTTATTCAGTCTGTATAATACCTTAAGGGCATTTTCGCTGATTTGTTTGCGCGAGATGGTATGAGCATCTCTCGGCACTAACTCTAAGCTTAACGCGCCGGAACTTTGTTCTGGCGTTGTTGGTTCAATCTGAGCTTGAGTCGGAGCGGTCGTTTTAGGCGCGTCTTCAAATAGCTGTTTGCAGAATTGGCTGATACGGCGAAAAATGGGACACCTCGAAATATGATCTGTTATTTGATTAAAAATCTGGCGGCTATCATATACCAAATGCAGCCTAATGAGTATATCAGGGCTCGATCAGTATCTCAGATTGTTGCGGTATAGTAGATAATTGAAACTGATTTACGGCTTGAGCGAGCATTTGCGCCACAGAACCTTGGGTCTCAACAGTTTGTTGGCCTAAAAATACCAGCGCCGCATTGAGGCTCGCCTGCGGATTAAGTGTATCAATTGCTTGTGCATGATTCTGTTTAGAGAGTTTAAATCCCTTGCTCAAACAGGCAAGCGGCAAGTGCAACCATTGCGGTGCCGCCAAGCCAAAGTTTTGATACAAACTCAGTTGGCGACAACTAGCTTCGATTAAGTCACAACCTCGAACCACTTCAGTGATGCCTTGATAGGCATCGTCGAGCACCACGGCCAATTGATAGGCATACAGGCCATCGCTGCGTTTGATGATGAAATCCTCTGCAGCAAAATGGCTATCGACGCAAATATGCCCCATGAGGTTATCGTCAAATTGCTGCACTTGCGCGGTATTAACTATCCGCACCGCCCCAGACTTAAGCGCATTTGCAGCTTGGGTTTGTGGCAAGCGGTGACAGCGGCCATCGTAGACGCCGCCCATGGCTTGAATTTGCTTGCGACTACATTGGCAGAAATAAGCTTTATCTTGGGCGAGCAGCGAATCAATTTGTGCTTGATAGGCCGCAGTGCGCTGGCTCTGATACACAGGCACATCATCCCACTCAAATCCATAGGCTTCTAAGGTGCGCAAGATATCATCGGCCGCGCCTTTGACTTCCCGTGGAGGATCGATGTCTTCAATACGAATTAACCATTTACCCTGTTGCGAGCGCGCACGCAGATAACTGCCAAGGGCGGCGATAAGCGAGCCAAAGTGCAAGGCACCCGAAGGCGAAGGCGCAAAACGGCCGACATAGGGGCGATGAGTTGAAGTTGGAGAAGATAAAGTCGCCATAGTACTGAGTTAGCAGCTAGTGTCAGTCAAAGTGGGCGTATTTTAGAGGGATACAAGGATAAAAGCGAATCGGGGTAAATTGGAGTGAGCTTGGCTTCAACTCGAAGAGTCAAGGCGTTGTTAGAAACAAATAGGCGGGGAAATCCCCGCCCAGTATGCTTGATTAACCAGCCATTTGTTTCTCTTTGATCTCTGCAAGCGTTTTACAGTCGATACATTGATCGGCTGTTGGACGCGCTTCGAGACGGCGGATGCCGATTTCGATACCGCAAGAATCACAGAAGCCGAAATCGTCTTCTTCAATTTTTTGCAGTGTTTTTTCGATTTTTTTGATCAGCTTACGTTCTCTATCGCGAGCACGAAGTTCGAGGCTGAACTCTTCTTCTTGTGCTGCACGGTCAACAGGATCGGGAAAGTTTGCGGCTTCGTCCTGCATGTGGCTAAGAGTACGGTCGACCTCTTCACGCAACTGATTGCGCCAAGCTTCAAGAATTGTCTTGAAGTGACCCAGTTGCTTAGCGTTCATATACTCCTCACCCGGTTTTTCCTGGTAAGGATTTACACCTGCGATAGCGAGTACGCCAAGTTTTTTGGTGCCTTCAGGCATAACGCATCTCCTGTAATCATTTGCGTTTGTAGGGCGTCCTTAAGAACGGCCGCTATCTATAGCAGAATCTTCACATCGAGGCAAACTTTTCATTCTGCTTTGATTGAATTTTTTGACTATGTTCGCTAATTCAAATGAAATCAAATTTAACTCAGCCTTAACATCATACTCGGACAACACAGGCTTGGGCTAGGTGAATCTCAGTCGGGGACATTTCACAGCGATAGGCAAGGACTTCAACTCCAGCTAACACTGATTTTTTCAGTAACTTAGCATATTCAGGGTCGATATGTGCTGCGGGGGCAACACTAAAGATGTCACTGTGCTGCACCACAAACAGCAATACGGCTCTGTGGCCTTGGCTGACCATGTGCATCAATTCACGTAAATGTTTTTGACCTCGTAGGCTTACAGCATCAGGAAAATAACCTTGGCCATCCTCGAGCAAAGTACAACTTTTGACTTCTATATAACAGGCGGGTTTTTGAGCACCCTGTAGCAGGATGTCGATGCGGCTGTTTTCATCACCATATTTAACTTCACGGCTTAGGCTGTCATAACCCGTGAGCTCCTTGATGATACCTTTATTGATGGCTTCTTCGGCTAAGGTGTTCGCTTGACCCGAGTGGATACCGATTAGGCCAGCATCTGGCGTGGTCATCAGTTCCCATGTATGGGCGTACTTACGTTTAGGGTTATCAGAGGTAGAAAACCAGACGGTTTCACCGGGATACAGGCAATTACGCATAGAACCCGTATTGGGGCAATGCAGAGTGATCTCACTGCCGTCGCTTAACTGCACATCGGCCAGAAAACGTTTATAGCGGCGCAGTAAAATGCCCTGTTGTAGTGGCGGAGTAAATTCCATCGGTAGACCTATATCGGCTGTTCTAGGCCGCAAAGCCTAGCAAATTTCGCAAATGTTTACAGATTTTACCTGAGTAACTTCAGCCAATCGCTTTGCGTCATCGCCTGCTAGCAGTAAACTGCCGCCATAAAGTTTGTTCTGATTGTTCTAAAACGAATCGAAAAATAAGGATCCCTAATGAGTGAACTAAAAGTAACTGAATTAATGAAAGTGCAATTAACCAAAGAAGCGCCGGCCGCCAACTGGGGCAAAGCCGATGTGACTTATACTACCGACGGTGCGCAAATTCATTTAGCGGGTGGCGATGAGCTGCGTCAAATTCAAATGGCGGCCCGTAAACTGCGCAGCCAAGGTATTAGCAGTGTGGTGTTAGCTGGGCAGCTTTGGGATCTCAATAGTCAGTGGGTGTTTGCCCAAGGTTTCGCGACGGCAAAACCAGGTTATCAAATCCATTGGTGTGGTGATGAAGCTGTACAAGCTGAATTGCAACGTCGACTCGATGTGGCAACCTTTGCCCGTCAACTGATCAACGATACGCCTGAAAACCTATCGCCAGTGAAGCTTGCCCAACAAGCGGCGAAATGGTTGGCTGAAATTGGTGGCGACAAAGTGAGCTATCGGATTATCGAAGGCGAAGCGCTGCTCGAAGAACAGTGGATTGGTATCCATGCTGTCGGTCGCGGCAGTGAGCGTCCACCAGCAATGTTAGCGTTAGACTTCAACCCATTAGCCGCCGATGCACCTGTATCTGTGGCGCTTGTGGGTAAAGGGATTACCTTTGATTCTGGCGGTTACAGCATAAAAGCCTCTGAAGGCATGTTAGGCATGAAATGCGACATGGGCGGGGCGGCGACTGTGACTGCCGCCCTCGGTTTAGCAATTAAATCAGGCCTAAACAAACGGGTTAAACTCTTCTTATGTTGTGCTGAAAACTTGATCAGCGGCCGTGCTTATAAGTTAGGCGATATCCTGACCTACAAAAATGGCGTGACAGTTGAAGTGGTGAACACCGATGCGGAAGGGCGCCTAGTGTTGGCCGATGGTCTGCAAGCCGCTTCTGCGACAGGTGCACCTTTTATTATCGATGCAGCGACCCTTACAGGCGCCGCTGTGATGGCAGTGGGTTCTAACTACAACGCGATTTTCTCGCCACAGACTGATGTGTTGCAACTGGCCCAGCAAAAAGCCACGAGTGTTGCCGAGCGTGTATGGCCGTTGCCATTGGATCCTTGGCACAAAGAAATGTGTCCATCTGCCTATGCTGACACAGCCAACAGCCGCGCAATGAAAGGCGGCGGTGCAGGTGGTGCTTCTAATGCGGCTGGTTTCCTATGGCGCTTTGTTTCACCAGAAGCTAAATGGTTGCACGTTGATTTAGCGGGCGCTTTTGAAGATTCGGCTTCTGCTATGTGGGGCGCGGGTGCAACGACCCACGGCGTATTGACCATTAGTGAATTGATCAAAGGCTAAGCCTAGATTTAAGTCTAGCGCTAAGACTTAAGTTAGATATGCCAGCGCAGATCCATTAAGGTTCTGCTGACTGGATTAAAACCGCCTACGGGCGGTTTTTTATTGGGTGAAATACTAGGCCGATAGTTTACTTGGCGTTTCAGCGGCTTCATGGCATGTTATGGCTGAGCGTTTTTAATCGGGAAACATGATGATAACTATACGAAAAGCAACAAAAGCAGATGCTCAGGCCTGTTGGGATATCCGCAATGCGGCTATCAATAAAGGCTGCGCCGGATTCTATGATGCGGGCGATCTGATTATTTGGACCGAAGGCGAACTGACTGAGCAATTTAGTCGTATCGTCGATGCGCATTTTTATGTGGCAGAACAATCCAATGACGAGCCGCCGCTTAAGAGAGTGGTCGGTATGGTCATGTTGGATGAACCCTATGCCCAGTTAGAAGCGCTGTTTGTCTCCCCCGATACTATGGGGCTTGGGGTCGGTAAAGTGCTACTGCAATTTATTGAAACCATGGCTTTTAATCAAGGTATTGCCCAGCTGAGGTTGGAATCGACTTTGAATGCGGTGGATTTCTATCGCCACTGCGGTTTTGGTGGTGAAGGTTTAGAAGAGGAATCCATCTACTGCTCGCCCAGAGGCATAGCCTTAGAGTGCATGGTGATGTACAAGAATCTCGTGCGTAGAAAATCAGTTTAAAATACAGGCTGGATCAAGCACGGATGTGGAATTAACTTTGAAGACTTAACGTTACGTTAAAAGGTTGCTGACATACTCGAGGGAATCAACAGATCAAGATGGGGGAATTAACTCCCAAGAGTATGCCAACTATCGTTCTTTCGCCTGAAATCCCGATGCCGACAAGATTAGCGCTAATGGCTTAAATCAAACTTAATCTATTGCAAAAAAAGACTTTATTTCCTTAGCCTTTAGTCAAACCCGCCCCAATCCGCTAGGGTTTAGTTCGCTTCTGGAGTATTGAGTTGCTGGCGTTTTTCCATCAAATCTTTAATCAAAGGCGTGAGGATAAGCTCCATGGCTAGCGACATTTTACCGCCGGGCACCACTAAGGTGTTAACCCGTGACATAAATGATCCTTGGATCATATTAAGGTAATAGGGAAAATCGACATTATTGATGCCGCGAAAGCGGATCACCACAAAGCTCTCGTCTAGGCTCGGAATATCTTTGGCGCTAAAGGGGTTAGAGGTATCGACCGTTGGCACCCGCTGAAAGTTAATGTGAGTGCGGGAGAACTGTGGCGTCATGTGCTTAATATAGTCATCCATACTGCGCACAATCGAGCCCATGACTTTTTCACGGCTGTGGCCGCGCTCCGAAGTGTCACGGATAATTTTTTGGATCCACTCTAAGTTGACTATGGGCACCATGCCGATCAATAGATCGACATGCTGGGCGACATTGGCGTCACCGGTAACCACGCCGCCATGCAGGCCTTCGTAGTAGAGCATGTCGGTATTTTCTGGCAAGGGTCGCCATTGGGTAAAAGTGCCGGGCATCTGGTTAAAAGGCACGGCCTCATCGAAGGTATGTAAATAGCTGCGGGTTTCACCTTGGCCTGTGGCGCTGTAATCGCGAAAGCATTGTTCCAAGCGGGCAAAGTTATTGGCCTCTGGGCCAAAATAGCTGAGGTTGCGGTTTTCAGCTTGGGATTTACGGATCATCACTTCCATTTCAGCGCGGGTAAAATGATGAAAGCTGTCGCCTTCGACAAAGGCGGCGTTAATCCCTAGTTGGCGAAAAATATGGCTAAAGGCGGTGGTGGTGGTGGTGGTTCCCGCGCCTGATGAGCCTGTAACTGCAATAATGGGATGTTTTGCTGACATTTTTTCTACCTAGCTAGGAACCAAAAGAGCCGCTTACGGGGAAGCGATAAAAACGCGAGTACTATTTATACGGTACAGAGGTAGGACTGGTCAATCTTGCTGCTGTGCTATTTGATCCGCCGAGCGTATCGCGAAGGACTCATCGTCTTCACTGTACTCTAATTTCAGCTTACCTTGTTTAAGTGCTTGTTGACATTGGACTATCGCCTGAGCCAGTTCCTGTTCATCGAGACTGGCAAAGCTGCCATCCTCCACTTGACCGAAGAGATATTCGCGGATCAGATTGGCCAGCGTTTCCTGCGGGAGTTGTAACAGGGTTTCATAGGGAATGAGCATCGGTGCTTCCTTGGAGAATATTGTCGCCGTTGATGGGGTCTACGCTAAGTGGGTCAACACTTTGATCGCCGAGTAAAAAGTGTAAAATCCGTCGCTCAAGATAGAAGCGCGGTTTCCAAGGTGTACCGCCCTCGATAAAGCCAACATGACCGCCATAGGGATGCAGTTCGTATTCTACATAACCCGATAATTGGTTTTGCTGGGGGATCACTTCATCGGTCATAAAGGGATCGTCCTTGGCATGGATGATAAGCGTCGGTTTAGTAATGCGGCTGACAAAGGGTAAACCACTGGCACGCGTATAGTAATCGTCGACGCCGTCAAAGCCGTGCAATGGCGCTGTGACTTTATCGTCAAAATCATAGAAGGTATTTAAACGGTCGACCTGCAACTGGCTCAGCGGCATAGAGATGGCTAAGTCGGGATCGTTCAGCTTATGGCTGATTTTTTGCTGCAACTGTTTGATTAAATAGCTCTGATATACTTTCGAAAAACCATTTTCTAAACGTTTTGCGCAGGCGGACAATTGCAGCGGCGCCGAGACAACCACTGCGCGAGCTAATAAACTGTCATCCTGATATTCGCCCTGATACTTAGTCAGTACATTGCCGCCTAAGCTGTAACCTACGGCTAATAAGGGCGATTGAGGATACGCGCTTTTCAGTGTCGATAGACTAAACTGTAAATCGTCCGTGTCGCCACTGTGATAACTGCGAGCGAGGCGATTAGCTTCACCCGAGCAACTTCTGTGATGATGCACGACGGCTGCAAGTTGCTGTTCTTTACAGGCTTGCAGTATCCGCCGCGCATAATGTGACTGAGCACTTCCTTCTAAGCCGTGGATGATCACCACGATAGGTTTGCCAGACTGCGGAAAATCCTGCCAATCTAAATCGACAAAATCGCCATCGGGCAACTCTAAGCGCTGCCGCTGTAATGCTGGTTTGGCCACTTTAGTGAATACGGGTAAAATCGTTTGTACATGGGGACTCTTGGCCCACCAAGGCGGCATAAAGGAATTTGGCATGGGTGTTTATCTTGGTATCGGCTATTGCTGAAAATTAAAACGTGTGTTTAATTTATATCCAAGCGACTTCAAAATGCTGAAATTCTTATTTTGAGGTCGCTTGGATATAAACGCGTGGGCAGTGTAGCACAATTGTTTTTTATGCTGATATTTAGGCCGACATTTAGATTGATATTTAGGAGATAGAGATGAAGCGACGAACCTTTTTGATGGGTGCGTTTGCCGGTACGGCGGCGTTAGCCTTAGGGGTCAATCTCTATTCTCCTGAGTTTAGTTTGCCCGAGGACAGCGAAGGCAAAGATTATCGTTTGCTGTTTAGCGTGCTTTTACCTGTGATGCTCGACGGTGCCTTGCCGGATGTGGCAACCCATAAGCTTGCGGCGCAAAATCGCACTTTAGATGCCATCAAACAGTCAATTTCTGTGCTACCCGAGGAGCAGCAAACCGAGTTATTTGAACTGCTCGATATGCTCGAAAATCGCCTCGGCTTACTCGTACTGACCTCAAGCATGACACCGTTATTGATGCGCTCTCCCGCCGAGTTAACTGAAATGCTAGAAACCTGGCGCCACAGTTATTTTGCGCTATTACAAACCGCTTATCTCGGGTTGCGGGAATTAGTGATGGCCAGTTACTACGCTTGCCCTGAACACTGGAGCCGCCTGCATTATGCCAAACCTGAACTGTTCAAATAGCTCGCCCGTTTGTAACCGAATCAAACGCCCAATAATAAGCATCTTACCCGCGACAGTGGAGCACTCAAGTTGGCAGTCATAGATCCTATAGTGAATGGTTTAAACTCAGGTTGGTTACATACCGATGCGAGCCAATTGCAAGAAAACCAACAGTTTGAAGCCGATGTTATTATTGTCGGCACAGGTGCTGGCGGCGGTGTGGTGGCCGAAATCCTCACCCAAGCTGGGCTAAGCGTGATCATGATTGAGGCGGGGCCGCTAAAATCCTCCAGCGATTTTAATATGGAAGAGCGGGTCGCTTATCCCAACTTGTATCAACAAGCCGCGGCGATGAAAACCGCCGACAAGGCGATTGGGATTTTTCAAGGCCGCGCAGTCGGTGGCTCAACCACAGTTAACTGGACCACTTCTATTCGCACGCCGACCGAGGCGTTAGCTTTTTGGGCGCAACATAAGTCGGTTGCAGGGCTTAATCGCGAGAGCTTAGACCCTTGGTTTGAGCAAATGGAGCAGCGGCTCAATATCCATGAATGGAACTATGAGCCTAACCGTAATAATGCCGCCCTGAAGCAAGGTTGTATCAATCTTGGCTGGGAATACACAGTTATTAAACGCAATGTGGCGGGTTGTTGGAATACCGGCTATTGCGGCATGGGTTGTCCGGTAAATGCGAAGCAATCTATGTTAGTCACCACTATTCCCTCGGCACTTGAGAAAGGCGCGCAACTGATCAGCCGCGCTAAAGTGACTAAGATTGAGCACCATAATGGTCAAGTGTTTGCGTTAAAAGCGCAGGCGCTGGATGTGAATTTACGACCCACTGACGTTGAGCTGTTATTTAAAGCTAAACATTATATTTTGAGTGCGGGCGCTATCCATACGCCGACGATTTTGATGCGTTCGCAGGTGCCCGATCCCCACAAACTTTTGGGTAAACGCACTTTTTTACATCCGACTTTGTTATCCGGCGGCGTGTTTGCCGATTCGATCAATGGCCATAGTGGCGCGCCGCAATCTATCTATTCCGATGAGTTTGTGTGGAAGAATGACGCCGATGGTGAGCTCGGCTATAAACTCGAAGTGCCGCCGGTGCACCCGATTTTAATTGCCTCTAAAACCTTAGGTTATGGCGCGAGTCATGCCGAGTTAATGGCGCAGTTCAATCAGTTGCAAGTGACGATTGCCTTAATCCGTGATGGTTATCATCCCGACAGTCAGGGCGGTGAAGTGCACTTAACGCCTAAGGGATTTACCCTAGATTATCCGTTGACCGATGCCTTTTGGCGGGCCGCAAGATGCGCTTTTGCCAGTATGGCTGAGTTACAATTCTCGGCGGGCGCCTTAAAAGTGTTGCCGATCAGCGATGGTATGCCTTACTTATCTTCGTGGAAAGACGCCAAAGAGAGCATTGCGCAGATGTCACTCGCCCCACTGCGCACTATCGTCGCATCGGCCCATGTGATGGGCGGTTGTCCCTTCGGCGAAGATGAAAAGCTTTCTATGGTAAATAGTTATGGTCAGTCGCACTATTTAGAAAATCTGTCTGTAATGGATGGGTCTATCTTCCCGACCAGCCTTGGCGCTAACCCGCAGCTATCGATTTATGGCATCACAGCACGTAATGCCACTGCACTCGCGCAAAAGCTCACCGATGGTAAAGGGTGATGTTACCTTCGCCAATGATTCTGATGCAGAAGCTTACTTGCAAAGAGCTCAACTGCAGAAGGTTAAGTTGCAAAAACGTATGTTGCAGCAACTTATACTGTAAAAACGTATGTTGCCTAAGACCATGCTCGCTGTGGGTTAGGGCTGAATCGGCAAATGTCCTGTTTTCACTAAGATAATGGTTTCCTCTTCGACAAAAGGAAAATGACCGCTCATGTGCGGACTGCGTATCCAAGTGTGGCGCGGATATTCCCCTTGCTCATCTTGAAACTTGCCCGATAACACCAATATTTCTTCGCCGCCAAAATGCCGATGGGGTTGAAAGGTTTCACCCTTAGGCCATTTCACTAATGCAGTATGTTCATGCTCGAATTCATGTAGCGGCATCACTTGTAAGCCGCCTATGCCTTGTAACCAAGGAGTCTGCTGAGTGTTAATCTTGACCACATCAAGATCTCGCGGATTGAATTGATTGAGTTTAACTAAGATAACGCAGCCTTCTTGGCTAAATGGTGCGTGTTGGCTCCCTAGCGGATGGCGAAGATAACTGCCCGCGGGGTAATCGCCGTTTTCATCGGAAAATACCCCCTCCAGCACAAAGATTTCCTCGCCCAGCGGATGCGAGTGGGTCGCAAACTGCGAACCCGCGTCATATTTCACTATGCTGCTAGTGTGTCCTGATTCTTTAGCCTCCCGCTCGAGTGGTTTGCGCCAAACGCCTTGAGCAGGACTTGGCAACCAAGGTTGCTGCTGTGTATCAATAACGACACGTTCGCTAAAGTTCATATTGAGCATAGTGTTAGACCTTATTTAACCTTAACTTAGAATAGTGATTGTTTACTGTGTTCGTTGCGTCTTACTGCGCTAATAGTGTGCGAGCTGCGCTCTGCGATGTTAGCTGTGTATTAGCATACTCGCTGTGTCTGCAATATTAGTTGCGTCCTGCCATCACGCCGCCATCAACATCCCAAATGGCGCCTGTCACCCAGCTGGTGTCATCGGACAGAAGAAAGCAAATGCTGTTCGCCACATCGGCTGGCGTACCGACTCGACCAATAGGGTGAAAAGCGTTGAAGCTTTCAATCACTTGGTCTAGCTCTGCCTCTGGGATAAAAGCGTTATAGATGGGCGTATTCACCACGGCAGGTGAAACCGCGTTGACGCGAATATGCTTGTCTGCCAGTTCCATCGCTAAGTGCTGGGTTAATGCGTGTAATCCGGCTTTGGCCATGGAATACGCCGACGAAGGCGTGGCTTTAACCGCTTGTTTTGCCCACATAGAACCTATGTTCACTATACTACCACCGCCCGCATCGATCATCTTGTGGGTCACGGCTTGGGTGATTTTGAATAGGGCTTTATTTAACGCCATATAGAGATCGTAATCAGCCTCTGAGTGGTCGATAAAGGATTTGGGATTGAAATAACCCGCCGCATTGACTAGGTAGCCGACCTTTTGCTCAAGCTGGGTAATGTGCGCAATCAGCCGATTAACATCCGCAGCTTGGTAAAGGTTGGCTTGAAAACCGTCGACGCGTAACTCGGCTGCTGGATGGGCATGTTTGATCGCAGCAACGGCTGCGGTGAGTTTATCTTGCTGATTACCGACGATGAGCACTGATACGCCTTGTTCGGCCAGTTGTTTGGCCGTTTCGAAACCTATGCCGCTGCTACCACCGACAATAATGGCGAGATTTGAGGTATTAAATTGCATTTTCTACTCCTAAGTATTATCAAGGTGGTAATCTTAAGAACTCAATAACTGTTTGAACAGTAAGTACAAATAGGTAAGGCAGGTACTTTTTGGTACATCTTTATGAATAACAATGAAAAAATTATTTCACGCAAATCGCCCCCTGAGCGTTCTGCCCGTATGGTCGAGACGATTTATGGCTGTAAATGGTCATTAACGGTTTATCAGCTGTTGGCCAGTGGGGTACAAAGACCGGGGGAAATGGTGCGCTCCGTTGAGGGGCTCTCAACTAAGGTATTGAATCAATGTTTAAAAAAGAACATAGAATTTGGCATCTTAGATAAGGTCATTTATAACGAGCTGCCGCCGCGTGTCGAGTATCAAGTGACTGAGTTTGGCCAAAAATTTCTGCATATTTTGGATGAGCTGGAAAAGTTACAGCAAGAAATCGATGCTTAATTAACTTTCCTTTGTAGCGGTTCAATGTCGGTAAAGTAAATCGCAGCGGTTTATTTTATCGAGATGAAGCGCTACTTGATGGAACACTACTCGATAAAGTCTGCGGCTGGTCGGAAATGGGAGTGTGTATGCCTAAAAATACATTACGGGAAGGTGGCTGCTTATGCGGCGCGATTCGTTATCAGATTGAAGGTGAACCCTTCGATGCGGATTATTGCCACTGCCGTTCGTGCCAAAAGAGTACGGGCTCTGCATTTGGGGCTTGGATGGATTTTAAAACAGGCCAAGTTAGATGGTTGAAAGGTCAGGTAACTGAGTTCGCATCGTCCGAGCTTATCCGCCGTGGATTTTGTGACCAATGTGGTACATCGTTAACCTACCGACATATTCAATATCCCGATTACTCGACCTTGAGCATAGCGAGTCTGGACGACGCTAACCAAGTTCAGCCTAAGTACCATATTTACACTGAGAGTCAGCTGAATTGGTTGGTGATCAAGGATGACTGTGAACGCTATCCACAAGGCCGCAGCTGTTAGCGGTTCAGATGATCATAGTGTTAATTTGATTGAGCTCGATCTAACTTAGCTGTGCTTGATTTAACGTGATTTGTTTGGATTAGATCAGGGCGCGATGAGGCCGATTTCGTTGGCGTCCATGTCACTGAGTCCAAACAAGCTTAAGTAGCTCACCAGATTCGTTGATTGGCCGCTTGGGCTGAGTTCATTGAGTTTATTCAAGATGGTTCGCTGCGCTTTACGTTCCATCATTAGCTCAACGGCGAGCATCTGCTGATACTCTTGCTCATTCAGGCTGGACTTAGCGAGTTTACGTAATTTGCGGTAGGGCATGAGGAATCTTTCATCCCATTCACCTACGGCGCTCATCAGCGTTTGCCATTGGTCTGTGCTGTATTGCTGCGGCCCAGACACATCCATAGTGATATCTAAATATTGTGCCAGTAGCAGTAGATTGACGTTCACCTGACAGCTATTTTGCAATTCGAGACAGAGCGCTTTGTTTTGCGCATAGCTCATATCACACCATTGCCAGAGTTGACTGTCGAACTGGGTTAAAACTGCCATACTATTTCCTTGTATTGCCGCTGCTACTGACTTTTATGTAAAAGAACGCTGGAGTTATTGTTGCTCCATGACCTCAAGTTCCATTGCATCTATCTCTTCTTGCAACTCGAGCCATTGCATTTCACTGTCTTCTAAGGTTTGCGTCAAGCTCGTTCGCTCGGTTAGTACTGAGGTTAGCTTGGCTTTGTTATCTTGATCATACAATTCGCTATCGGCCAGCAAGTGTTCTAGCTCGGCGAGGCGTTCGCTCAGCTTTTGCTGTTCGGTTTCTAACTTAGTTTGTTTGCGCTTGAGCGGCGATACCTTTTGGCGAATCTCGGCCTCGAGGCGTTTTTGCTGTTTTTTATCGGCGGCAGGTTTGATCTCGTCGCTGGTGCTGTTTTGATTCGAGTTGGCTTTCGCCGCATCGAGCAACCATTGGTGATAATCGTCTAAGTCACCGTCGAAGGCGCGCACTTCACCTTGATCGACCAGATAGTAATCGCTACAGGTTAATCGCAGTAAATGCCTATCGTGCGAGACGACAACCATAGCACCTTCAAAGGTTTGCAATGCCATCGTTAGGGCGTGGCGCATCTCTAAGTCTAAATGGTTGGTGGGTTCATCGAGCAGCAATAGGTTAGGGCGTTGCCAAACTAATAGCGCTAACACTAAACGGGCTTTCTCGCCGCCAGAAAAGGGCCGCACAGGTGAGAGCGCCATATCGCCGTTAAAACCAAAACCGCCTAAGAAGTTGCGTAGTTCTTGCTCTCTGGCATTGGGTGCAAGACGCACTAAATGCTGCATCGGCGTGTCGTCGAGACGTAAAAATTCGATTTGATGCTGGGCAAAGTAACCGATATTGACGCCAGGGTTAGGCTCATACAAACCAGTCATTGGCGACAATTGGCCCGATAACAGCTTGATTAATGTCGATTTACCTGCGCCGTTACGGCCGAGTAAACCAATGCGCGCGCCCGGCACTAAGTTTAAATGCACCTTGCTCAGGATTGGCTTATCGCTATAGCCGATCGCGACTTGCTCCATCTTAATCAGTGGATTGGGTAGGGCTTCTGGAGCGCGAAACTCCATATAAAAGGGGCTATCGGCTTGAGACGGCAACAACTCAGTCATGCGTTCTAGCGCTTTTAAGCGGCTCTGCGCTTGTTTGGCTTTACTCGCCTTATAACGGAAACGGTCAACGAAAGACTGCATGTGCGCACGTTCTTTTTGTTGGCGTTCGAAGGCAACCTGTTGCTGCGACATACGTTCGGCACGAATGCGCTCAAAGGCACTGTAATTGCCTTTGTAGAAATTGAGTTTTTGATTTTCAACGTGGACGATTTCATCAACGATTTCATCGATAAAGTCCCTATCATGGCTGATTAAAATCAGCGTGCCTTGATAGGACTTAATCCAACCTTCGAGCCAGTACATGGTATCTAAGTCTAAGTGGTTGGTGGGTTCGTCGAGGAGCAATAAGTCAGAGCGGCACAGTAACGCTTGGGCTAAGTTGAGGCGCATACGCCAGCCGCCCGAAAAGCTTTTCACTGGATTGCTTTGATCGGCTTCACTAAAGCCCAGACCCGCTAACAATGAACCCGCGCGCGAATGAATCGCATAACCACCGATAGCGTCGATTTTGCCGTGTAAGAGTGCGATGGCATTGCCGTCGTTATCTTCTTGGGCCTTGTGTAATAGGGCTTCTAATTGACGATATTCGCTATCGCCATCGATCACATATTCCAGTGCCGAGACGTCGAGCGCAGGGGTTTCTTGGGCCACAGTGGCAATTTGCCAGCCAGAAGGCAGACTAAATTCACCTTTATCTAGGCTTAAGTGACCTAAAATTAATGCGAGCAGTGAAGATTTGCCTGTGCCGTTGGCACCGACTAAACCGACCTTATGGCCGGGATAAATCGTGAGAGAGGTCTCATCTAGCAGGGTTTTGCTGCCACGGATTAATTGCGCTTGGTTGATGCTGATCATTGACTACAACTTGGTTAGAACGTGAATTCGTCAGGGCACAGATAATAGCGTACAACCCAGTTTCAAACCACAGCCTGACCCGATAACTCGGACAATTATTCGACTTTTCAGGACGATCTTCAGCGAATCGCATCACATCGGCTTAAGGCCTCATACTTTCAGGTAACACTGGTATTCAATCATCAGTGTGGCAAAATAGCGGCAATTTCTTCGGCCGAGTCCCTTGGCCCTGCTATCTGGTCCTTTATCTATTATGACAAACACTAAAATCAAAAAGCGTTTCGTAGCCGGTGCTAAGTGCCCAAAATGCAGCGCCAAAGACAGCATTTTACTCTACAAGGAAAACGGCATCGAAACCGTTGAATGTACTGAGTGTGATTACCGTGAACAGCAAACCGATGAAAAGGTGACAGAAAAAGCCACCGGCGCAGTGATCGGCGTATTTAAACCGGATTAGGTTGAAGATTCAATTCAAGTGAGAATCTGAATGTGACCACTTTTAAGGTCACATTCTGAAGCTTGGCTAACCATTCAAGATAACGGTCTCGTCAGTTGTGCAGCATGAATTGTTATTGTTTCCCAGTGACTCGCCGCCTATTTCTTTTAAAAGAAGCATCCCTGAGGACTCAACTAGAGCATTCCTGTTTTAGAAGGTCACTGGTGCAACAATACCAATCTACACTAACCCTTTGGTTGTTCGTTCAGCTAAAAAGCTATTGCCCCAAAGCTTGCTAGCATTCATTTAGTGAATCGAAAACTGACGAATGAGTTGCCCTACCGTAAAGCGACTAACAATATATGGGTATACAGTCGTATTTAAATTTAGATGCTTTTGAGTGTTTTGACACTCATTAGTTTGCGCGTTTATCCAGCCTAAAATTAACAAAAACCTTTAAAATCATTTGTATATACTTTTCCAAAATTAGTTAATAGGTTTGGAAAACGCGCATGCGCGTTTTTCCGGATGGTGTATTTGATAAAGAGCTGATAAGTTCTTTGCATACAGGTAGTTAAATGTGCGCGTTTTCACTGGTCTAATGAGGTAAACGCGCATGCGTACTAATAAAATGTTATGTATCAGGGAGGCGCCGTGCAGAAATTTAGACTGATTTTGGTACTAATCATTTCAATGCTGTTTGGTTTTGGCACCTCTATAGCATCGACACTTGAGGATAGAAAAGAAGCAATAAAGAAAATGGAAACGTATACGCCGAGCGAAGAACAAACCCAACGTAAAGCGCGTTCAGAGTCAATCCTTAAAGCGGAAAAAGTGCCGTATATTGAGCATCTTCCAGTTATTGAGTCTGAAATAGAAGCGAATATCCAAGATGAAAACGAAGTAGAGCTTAGGGCTTTATGCTTAGTGGTAGTCGCCGTTAAAGGTGAAGGTCTTGAGCAAGAAGTGATTGATGATCTAGTTTCAAGATATGGTTTAGCCAAGCACCTGACCCCGAAAGAAAATGCATTCATAAGTAATCCCTCTCCAACTCAGCACGATAAAATTCAGTTTGTTTGGCGCTATGAATCTGCCTGGGTAATGTTGTGGGCGCTAGGATTTATTGAAGAGTTGCCAAGGCCTGATCAAATTGCTGATGTCCCTAGGTTGGCTGAAATTGTTCGTAGCAATACTACTGAGTCATTTCAAGCCAAAGGCAAACTACGCAAGCCTTCGGAACTGCTAGATCAAGCAGATCTTATCTATCGTTACCATTGGGCCGTAACAGATGCACGTATCAATGGTCGGGAACCTCCGGCTGGCTTAGATGGAAGTGTTGTATATGAGCGTCATTACTCTCTCAATTGGCTTATAGGCTATATGGATGAGTCGTGGGATGATATTTCAACTGATACATAACAATGCCATAAACGCGGATGCCAAAAAGCTGCGCCGCTCGCACCTCACTATGCAGCTTTGTGGCTCCGGTTATGGCTGGCGTTAGCACTCAAGGGAAGTTCGGATGCTCGATAAGATTTATGAAATAGTAGAAAAGACAGAAATACTGAGACACCCAACTTTAATAGCACAGTTGTTAACCTCCGACTATGCTTGGTTAAGCATTAAACAAGGAGGTTTCTATGCCGCGCCCTCGCAGAACTCAGATAAGTGTTGAAGACACTCCCTATTACCATTGCTGTAGCCGTGTCGTGCGGCGTGCGTTTTTGTGTGGCGATGATGCCTATACGGGAAAAAATTATGACCATCGCCGCGCTTGGGTAGAATCGCTACTGTTTGAACTCGAAGCGGTTTTTGCTATTGATGTGGCGGCTTTTGCTGTGATGTCCAATCACCTGCATGTGGTGCTGCGGGTCGATATCGACTGCACGAATCGTTGGACTGACCGCGAAGTACTTGAGCAGTGGCATAAGCTGTTTAAAGGCGATGAATTAACGAAAAAATTCGCCAAAGGTGAGTTAGTTGAAGCGCATGAGGTCAACAGATTAAGGCATTCAATCGCCATTTATCGCAGTCGATTATGCGATATTAGCTGGTTCATGCGCTGCCTTAATGAACCGATAGCAAGACAAGCAAATCAAGAAGATAACTGCACAGGTCGTTTCTGGGAAGGTCGGTTTAAATCCCAAGCTCTACTCGATGAAGCCGCCGTTTTAGCCTGTATGGCCTATGTTGATTTGAATCCTATCAGAGCGCAATTGGTTGATACGCCAGAACAATCCGACCATACCAGTATTCAGCTGCGTATTCGGGCTGCATTAAAAGGTGAGCAGCCAAAAAATCTATTGCCTTTTACCGGCAATGAACACGAGAACCAGCCCAATGGCATTGCGTTTTCCTTAACGGACTACCTCGAATTGGTGGATAATACAGGTCGAATCATCCGCAACGACAAACGTGGTTCCATCAGTGAAAATAGCGCCAAGTTACTGACAAGATTAAATATCCCCTATGACAATTGGCTCAAGCTCACTACTGAGTTTGGCAAGCTATTTCATGGCCCAGTGGGTACGCTGCAAGAACTGACCGATTACTGCGAACATTTAGAAAAACGACGACGGCACTTTGCGGCAAGCTGTCAGCACTTTCACAGCAACTAACTATAATCCTGCTTAACCAAACTAATCACTGCCTATTTGTTTTATTGGGTGGGTTAGCATGTCTTAAATACACCAATTTTTAATGAGTTAGCTCATTTTTATGCCTCAGGTTTAGCCCTTCAACTTTTGATGACTCTACTTTAAGCAATTTTAGCTCGTACAAGTTGTAGACAAACCAAAAGTACATTATGTTGTTGAACTAAAATGGATGGCCAGATTTTTGCCGGAACTAAAATGGATGGCCAGATTTTTGCCGATTTTTGCCGATTTTTGTTACATGAGACCTTCGGCTCATGAACTATATCGTTAACTGTCAAAAGGAGCTTCAGTGCTAAAGCTATACAAATTCACGGACACGAAGAAAGAATATTGGGAAACGTGGGATAACGATGATGGTTCACATACTGTCCATTGGGGCGAGCTAGGAACAACCGGTCAATCCAAGGAAGTTAAAAGATCTCTCTTAAAGAAGCCGGAAAAAATTATCCAGAAAGAAGTAGATGAAATGGTTTCAAATGGCTTTAGGCCAATAGATGATGAGTTTACGCTTCTTATTGAATATGCAGTCGACGGCATGGGTTCTAAAGAAGATGTAGAGAAACGTCACCGTCTTCAAGATAAAATGAATGAAACATTGGGTTGGGCTGGTTTAGGGCATTGCGACGGCGGAAGTATCGGAAGCGGAACAATGGAAGTCTGTAATTATGTCGTAGATTTCGAGGTTGCCAAAAGCGTTATTGAAAATGACCTCAAAGGCACCGAATTCGAGAACTACACAAGAATATACGATGAAGAAGCCGAGTAAACAGTTAACAAGCGCGTTAATTAGGACGCTCGCAAGCTCGGGCCTATTACGCGGGCGTTATAGCGCAATTGAAATACAGCAAGATTCGGGTCGGCATTAGTCGTTCGGCCTCCTAATATAGCATCTGTTCGGGCATATGCCCTTTTATAGTAAGCAGATCCTAGAGGAATAACGATGACTATACTTGCCAACAAAGTCGCTATTGTTACCGGTGCCAGTACCGGCATTGGCTACGCAGCTGCGAAGCTTTTTGCGAGAGAAGGTGCTGCCGTAGTGGTGGCTGCAAGGCGACAGAAGGAGCTTGATGACCTGGTGGACTTAATCAACACGGAAGGCGGGCAGGCACTGGCACTAGCCGGTGATGTTGGTGAAGAAGCTTTTGCCAAAGCTTTGGTAGATAAGGCAGTAAGCCACTTTGGTGGCCTGGATATCGCTTTTAACAATGCTGCCATTCTGGGTGCTATGGGCCCTGTCTCGGAGATGTCGCTCACGGACTGGAATCAAGTTATTGCGACCAACTTAACCAGCGCATTTTTGGGCGCAAAGTACCAGCTGCCCGCCATGGCTGCCCGAAAAGGAGGTTCGTTAATTTTCACTTCTACCTTCGTTGGTTACACCGCAGGTATGCCAGGCATGGCAGCCTACGCCGCCAGTAAGGCGGGACTTATTGGACTGACTCAAGTGCTGGCATCCGAGCACGGGCCTCAGAATATCCGGGTCAATGCCCTTTTGCCCGGTGGTACTGATACGCCGGCAGGACGTGAGTTTGCCAATACGCCAGAAGCATTGGCATTTGTGCATAATCTGCATGCTCTTAAGCGTATGGCGACACCAGATGAAATTGCCCAATCTGCATTGTACCTTGCCTCCGATGCCTCCAGCTTCACCACGGGATCTGCAATGCTGGTCGATGGCGGTGTATCTATAAATCGTGTTTGAGAGGCCGGCCCATGTCAGACTATGACCGAATCGCAAGCGCTATGGCCTATTTGGTTGATCGGGCAATTGATCAGCCCAGCCTTGAAGAGATAGCCGCCCATGTGCATCTGAGTCCGTATCACTTTCAAAGGCTGTTTTGTCGTTGGGCAGGTACTACGCCGAAGCGCTTTTTACAGGTCCTGACATTGGAGCGGGGTAAAGGATTGCTTAATAATTCTCGCTCCTTGCTTGATGTCTCACATGAGCTTGGATTAAGCGGCAGTTCAAGGTTGCATGATCACTTTGTGCAGCTGGAAGCAGTCACACCCGGCGAGTATAAAAATCGAGGTAAGGACGTACAGATCGAGTATGGAGTCCATCCTACCCCACTGGGGCCCATGTTTGTGGCCGTAACCCTGCGTGGTGTTTGCCGGGCAGCGTTTATGGACTTCAATAGCATGGAAGAGTTACTGAATGACTTGTATAACGATTGGCCTCTCAGTTCGATCAGAGAAAATTTGGCATCTACGCGACACGCTATTGATGCCTTTTTTAGCAGTGACACAGCTTCCGAGCAAGGTCCGCTGTCGCTCCATGTGACAGGGACAAATTTCCAGATCGCCGTGTGGCGTGCTTTGTTGAAAATACCACCGGGCGCTGTGGCCAGCTATGCCGAAGTAGCCAGATCACTCGGCGCACCTAGGTCTGCAAGGGCTGTTGGTAACGCTATTGGAGCCAATCCAGTTGCTTTGCTGATCCCCTGTCACCGGGTTATCCAGCAAAGTGGCGCGCTGGGGGGGTATCGCTGGGGACCAACCAAGAAGCTTATGGTACAAACATGGGAAAAAATGCGTGATGAACCGGTTGCGCTATAACAATGCCATGCAACCGCCGCTCGTACATCGCTCGGCTGATGGCGAGCGTTACCCATAGAAATCTTAGTCCGAAAGTTACAAATCAGAGTATTCGCACTAAGAAGCTTTCGTCCAAAAAGTGTGTTGCGTATGTCTTTTAAATCTACAGGTTACGCTAAAGCCAAAACGGTGAGCTAGGGTGATTAGCGAGACGACCGTCCGCCCCATGGCCGCTCTTTGGCGTCCATGCCATCGCGGCATTTGTGAATCCTTTCACATCAGACGGGGCGGTCGAGCATCCAAGAACGGACTGTCTGTGAGTCGGCGAGTAAATGCTATGGCCAACCTGTGTGAGTGGGTATCAGCAATTTACCATTCTATTTTTTCGAATGTTTAGGCCGTGATTTCGCGTTATTCTTTTGTAAACTTCCTTGTTATTCTGCCTCCATCAGCAAAGCGTTTGCATCTTGTGTTAGCCACATGATTTTGGCCTTTCACGCACCGCTTTGCTCAACCGATAGGAGAGCAGCAATGAAAGTATTAAGTCAGTTTTCCGCCAAAGCCGCGATGGATGGCGATGGGGTCAATATTCGCCGTGTCGCCGATTTTGTGACGACTAAATTTGATCCTTTCTTGATGATCGACGAAATAAAATCCGATGATGAACAAGACTTTATTGGCGGTTTCCCCGCACATCCCCATCGCGGAATGGAGACCTTTACTTATATTCGTAAGGGCGGTTTTGAGCATCGCGACCAAATGGGCAATGTGAAGGCGATTCGTGCCGGCGATGTGCAGTGGATGAGCACCGGATTCGGGGTAGTGCATTCTGAAATGCCGTTGGCCGATGCTGTCGATGGTCTGCATGGGTTCCAAATTTGGGTCAACATGCCCGCCAAAGACAAGCTGCGTCCAGCTAAGTATCAAGATACTGCGGGTAGCGCTAGCGTTGAAGTGACCAATAACACTGGCGCTAGCTTAAAAGCCTTAGCGGGTGATTGGGGCTTTAAAGATCAACCTCTGATTAGTGCGGCTATCCAAGGATTAGCGGGCGAAGCTGCCATTGCTGATTTGAGCCTAGCGCCAAACGCTGAGGCCACGCTAAATTTGCCTCGGCATGAGTTTGTCGCCTTGTACTTGTACCAAGGTGACTTAAGCAAGGGTGAAGATTCACAGTGGTTATACCATGAGGGCGAGTTTTTAGTGCTTGATAGCCAAAGTGTGCTTAAGCTTAAAGCCGATGAGCGCGGCGCTGGGATGCTACTGTTTGCCGGTAAACCTATCCGTGAAAAAATCGTCCAGATGGGTCCATTTGTAATGAACACCCAAGCGGAAATTCAGCAGGCGATTCGCGATTATCAAGAAGGGCGTTTCGGCCACATCGCGTAATTTGTTAAATCTGCCGCGCTGAGCTAATTCTAAACCCAAGCCTAAATCTAAATCTAAGTCTAAGCCTAAGCCCTGTATTGCTACAGGGCTTTTTTGTTGCTGTTCACGCCTGCTATGTCTATTGCTTAAGGACTTGAGGCAAAAGCCGCGCTTTGTTGCTACAATAGCCGTGCTTTTGGGTTGAGCGAGCCTAGAGCTTAAATCTAAACTCAAGCTAGTCCAAAGCTAACCTGAATCTTGATAGAACAGTTTAATCGATAAGTAACGCAATTTCAGTAACCTAGCAGCCGCTTCGTTACCCACCACAGGATATTCACCTTGAGCAACTCTGATACTAAGCCTAATCCATCAATGGCTTTTTCGACTCTTAAGCTAAAACCCGAACTGCTTGAGAACCTTTCTTCTATGGGCTACAACGAGATGACGCCAATTCAGGCGCAAAGTTTGCCACCCATTTTAGCGGGGCAGGATGTGATAGGTCAGGGTAAAACTGGCTCGGGTAAAACGGCCGCCTTCGGCTTAGGATTACTGAACAAGTTAGACGTTAAACGCTTTCGTATTCAAACCTTAGTGTTATGCCCAACCCGCGAGTTGGCCGACCAAGTGGCGCAGGAAATCCGTACCCTTGCCCGTGGTATTCATAACGTTAAAGTACTGACACTTTGCGGCGGTGTGCCTATGGGGCCACAAGTCGGCTCGCTGGAACACGGCGCACACATTATTGTGGGTACGCCGGGTCGTATCGTCGATCACTTAGATCGCAATCGCTTAGATTTAAGCAATCTCAACATGTTAGTGCTCGATGAAGCCGATCGCATGTTAGAAATGGGCTTCCAACCCGCCCTCGATGCGATTATCGAACAAGCCCCGCGTGAGCGTCAGACGTTGCTATTCAGCGCGACCTTCCCAGAGCAAATTCAATCGATTGCTAAGCAAATCATGTATGACCCAAGCATGGTTAAAGTTGAAGGTAATCACGACAGCTTGAGCATAGCCCAACATTTTTATCATTTAGACGATGACAAGGCGCGTATGCAAGCGCTGCAATTATTGTTGTTAGAACATAAGCCTGAAAGCGCAGTGGTGTTCTGTAACACTAAACGCGAAACCCAAAAAGTGGCCGATGAGCTTGAAGGCTTAGGCTTTAGCGTATTGGCTTTGCACGGTGATTTAGAGCAAAGAGACAGGGACGAAACCTTGCTGCAATTTGCTAATAAGAGTGCCTGTGTCTTAGTGGCGACCGACGTTGCCGCCCGTGGTTTAGATATCGATGCGCTGGATGCCGTGTTTAACTATCACGTTGCCTACGACACCGAAGTCCACATTCACCGTATCGGTCGTACTGGCCGTGCGGGCAGTAAAGGCGCCGCTTATACCTTCTATAACGATCAAGACGGTTACAAAATTGCCTTGTTAGAAGAGTATTTAGAGCGCGAAATTACCAGCGAATCACTGCCATCTGAAAGCCTGCTCGGCAACACGCCTGCAGCGCCAACCATGATCACTTTGCAGATCGATGGCGGTAAGAAAGAAAAACTGCGTCCAGGGGATATCTTAGGCGCGCTGACGGGCGAAAACGGTATCGAAGGCTCACAGGTGGGTAAAATCCAAGTGACCGATTACCGCGCCTATGTGGCCGTTAATCGTAAGGTTGCCAAGAAAGCGCTGAACAAAATTACTGGCGGCCGCATTAAAGGAAAATCTTACCGCGCTTGGCCAATGAAGTAAGCTTAGCTTGAGTTGAATCGTACCTCGATTTAATTCACTTCACCTTTAAAGGGAATAAACTCAGGTTTATTCCCTTTTTTGTTGGGTGTGATTAATGCAATGACTGAGTCTTTTTGTTTTTTAAATGCTAATTAAGGTGGGCAGTTAAGTAACACTTTGTATTCGCCTGCTTAATTAATATGCCCCTCAGCTTGCCTGTGGTAGAAGTGATTCTGAGTAAAAAATAAATGAGCAGATTAACGGCTTTGTCAGGTGATAAGGCGTACATCGGTTTGGAGTATTTATGTTTCGAAGGACGATTTTACTAAGTATCTTTTTGAGCGCAGCGAGCGCTGCATCAATTCAACCTGAGTTGCAACCAGAGTCACAACCAGAGCGGCAATTAGAGTCTCAGCCAGCGTCGCAACCTTTACAGCACTACATTTACATTAATCATCGTGAGGCAAACGGAGAAAACATACGTGCCGACAAGGCGCTGCGCGATCCCCGTTTTGGCGGTGCGCAGATTGTTTATACTTGGCGCAGTTTAGAGCCTAAGCTGGGCGAATATGATTTCAGCGCGATTAAGGCCGATATTGCGTATCTCGATTCGATAGGCAAAAAATTGTGGATCCAGCTGCAAGATAAATCTTTTACGCCGAGGTTTAACGTGCCTCAGTATTTACTCGATGATCCGATTTATCAAGGCGGTGTGTTGAAGCAAAGCATGCTGAGTGCACCAGAGCGTGATCCCAATAAACCTGTGACGGATGACGAATACGGCTGGTCTGCCAAAATGTGGGAGCCTGCAGTATGTGCGCGTTATCAGCAATTGGTGCGTCAGCTAGGTCAAGAGTTTGATGGGAAAATCACTGGTATTAACTTTAGTGAAAGCTCAATTGAAGTGGGGACTGAAAACGCCGACGGAACAACCACCTTCCCCAGTGATTTTAATCCTAAAGACTATATCGATGCGATTGGCGAAAACATGCAGGTATTAGCTGAGTCATTTCAGCATTCAACCGCTATGGTGTATTTGAACTTTTTACCAGACGAATGGCTGCCATGGAATGACAAAGGCTATATGCGAGGCTTATTTGCGCAAGCCAAAGCGCTCAATATGGGCGTAGGTGGCCCAGATTTAATGCCATATCGTAAAGGCCATATGGGACAGAGTTACGCCTTTATTAAAGAATATCCAGCGGCATTGGTGAAAGGTATGGCGGTGCAAGACGGTAATTTGCGGCAGATTAATCCCAAGACAGGTAAAAAGAATACTGTGCCTGATCTGCTGGATTTTGCACAAAACTACCTAGGGCTCGACTACATTTTTTGGGTTGAAGATGAACCCTATTTTACGGATGAAGTCCTGCAGCAACTACCAGATATTAAGGCGAATTAACTTAGGTTATTGTTTAGGCTGTTGTTTAAGGCTGTGATTGTTCAAGCCGATTATTGGTCAAAGCGTAGAACAATAAACAAAGACAAACAAAAACGCCCAATTCCATGCGGAGTTGGGCGTTTCTTTTTAGGGCTTAATGCGGCTAAATCGCCAAGCGAGTTCGCTCAGCGTGTGCATTAATCCTGTGAATTTCTTGGACGACTCGCACCGTTATTTGGGCGACGGGTATTTTTCTTTGGGCCATTGGCGTAAGGGTTCTCACCCGCTTGGCCACGATTTTCGCCAGAACCTGAACGGCTTTCACTTGGACGACTAGCGCCTGCGCTATTGGCACGGCCATCGTTTGAACGTGGCGGACGTGGTTTAGCATCGGCACGGGGTGCGCTACTGGCTTCACCGCTGTGTCTTGGGTTCTTGTCGTTTGGCTTGTGGCCGCGCGCGACGTCACCGCTGCGTTGACCGTCTTTATGCTCGGCGCTTCTTGGGGCACCATCGCGTGAGCTAGGTTGGTTTGAGCTGCGGGTATTTCTACGGCTGGGTACTGATTTACCGCTGCTTTTTCCGCCGCCACCTAAACGTGACTCAGGCAATACATGGTTAAAGCCTTCAACCATTTCTCGGTCTAATACGCGATTGATCAAACGCTCGATATCGTTCAGCAGTTTGATTTCTTCGTTGCTCACCAGTGACACGGCTTGACCCGATGCGCCAGCGCGGCCAGTACGGCCGATACGATGCACATAATCTTCTGGCACGTTCGGTAAGTCGAAGTTAACCACTTGTGGTAATTGGTCAATGTCCAAACCACGGGCGGCGATATCGGTTGCAACCAGTACGCGAGCTTGACCATTTTTAAAGTCGGCCAAAGCTTTAGTTCGCGCTGTTTGGCTCTTGTTACCGTGGATAGCGGCGGCTTTAATGCCCGCATCTTCAAGGCTTTTCGCCAGACGGTTAGCGCCATGTTTAGTGCGCGAGAATACCAGCACTTGTTGCCAATCGTTTTGCTTGATGAGTTGGATCAACAGTGCCGATTTTTGGCTCTTATCGACTGGGCAAACCCATTGTTTTACTGTGGTCGCCGCCGCGTTACGTGGCGTGACCGAAATTTCGACCGGATTATTCACTAAACCTTTTGCCAGCTCACGAATTTCATCGGAGAAGGTGGCTGAGAACATCAGGTTTTGGCGTTGCTTAGGTAAAATGGCCAGGATCTTACGGATGTCGCGGATAAAGCCCATGTCGAGCATGCGATCGGCTTCATCTAATACTAAGATTTCAAGCTGGCTGAATTTCACCGCTTTTTGATTGTACAAATCCATCAATCGACCTGGTGTGGCGACTAATACGTCGACACCGTGGCGCAATTTCGCGATTTGTGGATTGATAGGCACGCCACCAAATATCACCGCTGAGCGCAGTGGTAAATTCTTACCATAGGTTTCAACACTTTCTGCAACCTGAGCCGCCAATTCGCGTGTTGGAGTTAACACTAATGCGCGCACTTGGCCTGCTTGGGCACGGTTACCTTTACTCAGGAGTTCGAGCATAGGTAGGGTGAAACCTGCTGTTTTACCTGTTCCTGTTTGGGCGGCCGCCATCACATCTTTGCCTTGAAGCACAGCTGGAATTGCTTGAGCTTGGATTGGCGAAGGTGTGTCGTAGCCTTGTTCGGCAACGGCTTTAAGTATCGGGGCCGATAAGCCCAGGGAGGTAAAACTCATAGATTGGTCTCTTGTGGCAACGCTTTGCTGCATTTATGGTCAATAGCCAGGTCTGCTGGCGGGCGTGCAGCTTACAGGATCGGGGCCCTAAGTGCCATCGAATAAAGACTTTTACAGCGGGTTTCATTCATATTGGCACATAAATCGCTTGTCAGCGGCTTTCACTCGGTCTCGCTTATCTTTTAGGCGCAAGTTTCCTCAGCCGAATTTGAGCTTATTGAGGGCGAATCTGTATCCTACGAAGTGCCGTTTTGTATTGCTAGAGGCTTTGGGGGGCACTTTTACTGTTATTTGGGGTGCGGTTGAGCCTAATTGATTCCCCAAATGTACAGTATGGCTATCAGGTTGATTCAATCAGCTAAACAAGCTGGTTTAAAGTTAACTTGTCGACTCTTTTTATCTAAAAGTTAGAGTGAGTTAGCGGTAGATCACGCTAGATAAATTTGAGTGGTATAAACTCAAGGCGATAGGAGTAGAATTCATCAATATCTATTCTCTGCATGCTTGCGATTACTCTCGTGTTTATTTTAGGATGAGCTAACGCGGGAAATGGTTAAACGCCTCTCATTTATAGGTGGATTATGACAGCGATACAGCATATTGAACGTCTTGCTCGAGGTCGCAGTGAACAGGCCGTCGCTGTGATTAAAAATGTGCAGCAGATGTCGAACATCCCCATGCATGAGATGCAACTCGCCCTCAAACAATTGCTCAACTGCGGCCGAATTGCGCTGCATTTTCACCCCGATAGAATCGACAGCCGTGGTATGACAGTGGCCGAAGGTTTGCTGCGAGATGGTCAATACCGCAGTCAGTTTGAGACCCATATTTCCAACGGTCAGTTATCCCCTGAATTAGGCGGCCCACGGGATCACTGGGAAAATCAGCTGTTTGGTGATGTATACAAGGGCACTAAATCTCGGCCTAAATATGGCGCACTCGATCTGGGGATGTGGCAGGACGGCCCTGCGCCGCGTTTTGGTAGCTGCTATTTGCTGACCCACGCCAGTGTGATGGCACGTTCAACCTTTTGTTATCTCGACTCGTACCGCAATCCGAAAGAGAAGGGCACACTGTCATGTTTCGATGATGTGTTAGCGGCGCTGCTGACCGAGAGTTTTGAGCGTCACTATGCCTTAGGCAAATCCGACTTTAAGCCGCTGAATGTGATTCATTATTTGGGGCATCAACTCAATGCTTCCTTGCTGTCACGTTTTGAGCGGCCGTTATCGAATAATCTCGATCATTATATCGAGGCGCAGATCCACGGTGATGTTTCCCTCGATGAAGATATCGCCATGCTGGTGGCCGATCCAAGTTTTAAAGGCACTGATATTGGCGCCAGCTTAAGTAAGATTTGCGACAGATATGATATTGAGCTGCAATATCATGATGGTTTTAGCTTACATACGGCGCAGATCCCAAGCGATTTTCGCGGGCCGACTATGCCATCACTCGCTAATCGTATCGCCATAGAAGACAGAGTCGATGCCTATGCCATAGGTGTGGCCGCGCGGGATTTATATCATTCACCCCAGCATTGGCGTGACCGCGGTAATCGTGCGCAAGTCGCCCACGAACTTAAGTTACTCTGGCATGTGTTAGTGAAATACGGCGCAGTGCAGTAAGGGTTACGTTTTTAAAAAACGTTTGATTGTAAAATGTGACGCTAACAAAAACAGCGAGATAACCTCAGGTTAGCTCGCTGTTTTTCTATTATATTTCAGCTGGGTATAATACCAATCGTATTGAATATCTGTTCATTCAGCGGGAGTTCAACGCGCTTTAGACAAGGCGAAGGCTTGAAGGCTTAGTGGTGCTCTGTCGAAAGCCTTAAACGCAGTATAAAGCTGCGTTGCCATGCCGTTAACATCAGCCGCCCTTCGGGAGCCACACAGGCATCACACTCCGGTGTTGCATTGACTTAAAAGGGAATGACCATTTGTGCGTCAATGCGCCTTGGATTGAGATGCCTTTGAGGCTCTGAACTGATTAGATATTTAATGTGATTGGTATAAGGTCGTTCTAGCAACCTGTGTCGACCTTGTTATAGGTGGGGACTCCCGTCGTCTCCCACTTGTAGTCGATATAGCAATTTGTCGCTTCGACTTGCGCTTGAGTCGGCGTATCAAGGTTCAGTTTTTGCTTCGGTGTGGCAATGACTTGGTAGGTACCACCAGTAGTATGGATTCGATAGGACCATTCATCGACATTGAGCCCAGCAGCCTTAAAGATCTCTGGCGGCGTAGTATAAGCGGCGCTTGGTGCTGTACCGCTGGCACTGGCAGCCCAAGGTTGGTAGTTTTCGCCACGGATCCCGTCGTAAACGACTCGATTGGTGGTGCCGCTGTTAGCAATTTCCGACTTAGCTTTGAATAGGGTGACGGCGGATTTCATCGAAGCCTGTGCACCTGAAAGCTGACTCTTATAGGCATCTGATTGTATATTAATGAATTTAGGTGCAGCAACTACAGCTAATACTCCTAGAATAATAATGACCACAACGAGTTCAATCAGGGTAAAACCGGCATTTTTATTTGGCATAGGTAGAGGATAATTAATACAAAGAGGTTCATGCTACCTAAGTTTCCCCAAACAGGCTAGTGCTAGGGAAAGTTCCGTTAACTCAGGGATTTGTTTATCTTTAGCTCGTTTTTGTGAGTCTGCTAGCAAAAGTCTGTAATAGGGTTTCATCTGCTTTAGATGCCTGCGATACTGCGTCCCTATCGGAACTCTTTAGCCGTTGCAAGCCCCTTAAACTGAGTGTTATCGATAGCCGATCCCCGCTACGAGTCGCTTAATTGTTTTCTTGTTGGAGCACTATGGATAAGTCGTTAGAAAAATCCCTTCTTGTTTGGCTTAAAGCCCAGAAAAAAGCTTGTGGCTTGTTCCTTAAATTGTCGTTATGGCTTGGGATGATAAGTGCCGTCGCTATGGTGGCGCAGGCTTATATTATCGCGATGATTCTGGATGGCGTGATCATGGGGCAGCAAGTCATACCGCTAACTGCCAATGCCCAAATGGTCAGTTCCAGCGTGAGTATTGATACTTATACTCCTCATTTGATTGCGTTAATCGCCTTGATGTTACTGCGCGCCTTGCTGGCTTATGGCCGTGAACGCGCCAGTTTTGAGGCGGGTAAGCGCCTTCGTGGTCATATCCGCGCTCAAGTAATGGACAAGTTGACTAAGCTAGGTCCGGCATTTATTAAAGGTAAACCCGCAGGCAGTTGGGCCAGCATAGTGTTAGAGCAAGTCGAAGATTTACAAGACTTTTATGCCAGATACCTCCCACAAATCAGCCTTGCTGGTTTTATTCCCGTGCTCATCTTAGCGGCTGTTTTCCCGATTAACTGGGCGGCAGGATTAATTCTGTTACTCACAGCGCCGTTAATCCCTATGTTTATGATCTTAGTTGGCATGGGCGCTGCCGATGCCAATCGCAAGAATTTCAGTGCGCTTGCAAGATTGAGCGGCCACTTTATGGATAGATTAAAAGGCTTAAGCACGTTGAAACTCTTCCACCGTGGTGATGCTGAGCTAAAGATAATCGCCACTGCTTCGGAAGAGTTCCGTAGTCGCACTATGTCGGTACTGCGGATGGCTTTTTTAAGCTCGGCGGTATTAGAGTTTTTTGCGGCGGTTTCGATTGCTGTGCTGGCGGTTTATTTTGGTTTCAGTTACTTAGGTCACTTAGATTTTGGCTACTATGGCGCCCATGCCAATATCAGCTCGAGTACAGATCCTCAAATAGTCGGTATTCCATTTAGCCTGTTTACTGGGCTGTTTATTCTGATTTTAGCCCCTGAGTTTTATCAACCCCTGCGGGATATGGGCACTCATTACCACGCTAAGGCGCAGGCCGTCGGCGCCGCGGAAGCCTTGATTACCTTGCTCGAACATCCCGAACCTGAGTTTGTCGGCCAAGTGCGTATCAATAGCATAGAAACCCTGAGTGCTGATAATCTTGAAGTGTTTAGTGTTGATGGCACGCGTTTACTCGGCCCGCTGAGTTTTGAATTAAAAGACAATCAACGTTTAGCCTTAGTTGGCCCAAGCGGCGCGGGGAAAACCAGTTTACTCAATGCCTTATTGGGATTTTTACCCTATAAGGGACATTTGCTGATCAATGGCCATGAGTTAGCCGCATTAGATTTAGCCCATTGGCGACAGCATTTAGCTTGGCTGGGCCAAGAACCGCAGTTATTCCACGGTACTGTGCGGGATAACGTAGCTTTAGCCGACCCCACTCTGCCCGACGATAGGCTGTGGCACTTGCTGGCAGAGGCCAATATTAGCGACTTCGTTAAGGCGCAGCCACTGGGATTAGACTCGCCAGTCGGTGAGCAATCTTCCGGTTTATCCGTCGGCCAAGCCCAGCGTATTGCCTTGGCCAGGGCGCTTGGGCAAAAGGCGAGTTTGTTTATCCTCGATGAGCCTACGGCCAGTTTAGATAGCCAGAGTGAGCAGGCGGTGAGTTCTGCGTTAAATCGGGCCATGGCGGGTAAGATGTGCATTATGGTGACCCATAGATTAGATCAGTTAGATCAAATGGATACTATTCTTGTGCTCGATAAAGGCTTGATAGTACAGCGGGGCGACTTTACCACTTTGTCTAACACGCACGGCTTATTCCAAACCTTGCTGCGTGAGAATATTGAGTCCGTGGCGGATATTGAACTTGTACCGTTATCGGTCAGCGCCAGCGCCACTCCGGTCGATATTGCCGCCGAGCCCACTAAAGGAGATGCCCGATGAAAGTGCTAATCCCCTTTATTCGATTGTTCTCGCGCCAGTGGCTGATGATGTCCGTGGGCTTGCTGCTGACCATCATTACCTTGATGGCTGGCATAGGTTTACTGTCACTGTCGGGCTGGTTTCTTTCTGCTACCGCGGTCGCGGGTTTGACGATAGTTACGGCCCAGTCCTTTAACTTTTTTACTCCTGCGGGCGGCGTGCGTTTCTTATCAATTGCCCGAACTGCCAGTCGTTATGGCGAGCGTTTAGCGACCCATGAGGCGACCTTTAAGTTGCTGACTGAGCTTCGCGTTTGGGCGTGGCGTAAACTCTTGCCGCTAAGCGCTAAAAATCTGCAGGGGCTACGCCGTGGCGACATGCTTAATCGCTTAGTTGCCGATATCGATACCCTAGATCATCTATATCTGCGACTGCTCACGCCTATGGCGGCATCACTGCTGATGACTGGGCTCTTGTATCTATTTCTCGCTTGGTTCGATGCCAAACTTGCCCTCAGTCTTTGCCTATTCTTAGTCGCCGTTTGGCTGGTGATGCCACTGCTATTTTATCGCCTTGGACACGCGCCGAGCCGAACTATGCTCGAAACCAAGCGCCATTATCGGGTGCAATTATTGGATATGTTGCAAGGCCAAGCCGAACTCAGCCTATTTGGCGCCAACGACAGATTCAGGCAAAAACTGAATGATGCGCAGACAGAGCTGTTTCGCAGTCAAAGTGCGATGGCCAATATCACAGCGCTCAGCCAAGCCATGTTGATCCTCTCCACTGGCTCAGCCTTGATCATGATGCTGTATTTAGCCGCTCAAGGTGTGGGTGATGCGGTGCCGCCGGGCCCAATGTTTGCGCTTATGGTGTTTGCCACTATGGCCTGCGTTGAGATGATGATGCCGATTGCGGGCGCGTTTCAGCATTTGTCTGGCTGCGTATTGGCGGCGACACGGATTAATGAAATCACCGAACAAGAGGCCGATATTCAATTTGTTGCCGATACTGGCCTGAGGGCAAAATCTGGCGCCTTACAGATTGAAGATATCCACTTTGGTTATCGAGACGATCAACACGTGCTGCAAGGCTTGTCCCTTGAGATAAAAGCGGGGCAAAAAGTCGCGCTACTTGGGCCAACGGGTTGCGGTAAGTCGAGTTTACTGGCGCTGATTACCCGCGAATGGCAAGCGCAGCAAGGGCACATCAAGCTCGATGGTCTTCCTCTTTCAGATTACAGCGAGCGCGGCCTTAGGGATGCGATAACTGTGATTAGCCAACGCATCTATCTGTTTGCGGGCACCTTGCGGGAAAATTTAGTATTAGCGCTACCTGTTATCGAAGGCGAGAAACGCACGGCCCACGACGCACGCTTGATTGATGTGTTACAGCGGGTCGGACTTGGCGCTTTACTCACGGGTGATAAACCGCTGGATATGTGGATAGGTGAAGGTGGACGTCAGCTTTCGGGCGGCGAGCAGCGCCGAATTGGTGTTGCAAGAGCGCTGCTGCGTGATGCGCCGCTGCTATTGCTCGATGAACCAACCGAAGGGCTTGATAAGCGCACCGAGCGAGAGATTTTAAGTTTACTGTTTGAATTTGCTCAGGATAAAACCTTGCTGATGATTAGCCATCGTTTAACTGCTATGGCTAAGATGGATCACATTCATCTACTCGGCCAGGGTAAGATTATTGCGTCTGGCACTCACCAGAGCTTAATTGAAAACTGTGCAGAGTATCAGGCCTTATACCAAAGACTCGCTTAAGCCTCCTGTATTCAAGCCTTTAACGCTCAAACCTTTGACGTTCAATATGATGAATAGCGATATATTTTACCCATTAAAAGCGGATATAAATCGATGAACCCTGCGATGCCAGAAGCATTAGCCCCACAAATCAATGCCCATTTTAATGGTAAGTTTGAGGTCGAGCTTAAATATCGCTTATTGGACCGCCACGCTTTTTTCGCTGCCTTGCAGATGAGAAATCCTGAGATCATGCTCGAAGATAATCTTGAGCATGACTGTTACTTTGATCTGCCATCGCAATCACTTAAAGGCGAACACAAGAGTTTGTGTATCCGTGAGATGCAGCCATCGGGGATTATGTTGTGGATAGTGAAAGGACCGGAAAAAGACCGCTGTGAAGCCGTTAATATCACCGAAGTGACCAAGGCAAAGAGTATGTTGCATACCTTAGGTTATGAGTGCGTACTGGAAATTAAAAAGCGCCGCAGTATCTATTTTCTCGGTGAATTTCATCTAACAATCGATCATCTCGAAGGCTTAGGGGATTTTGCCGAGCTTGCGATTATGACTAACGATGAAACCTTGTTGCCTAAGTATGAAGCGCAATTACAAGAACTCGCCGCCGATTTGGGTTTAAGTGAAACGCAGCGGGAGTTGTTATCCTATCGGCAGTTGCAGCAGGCTTTAAATGATCAGTGATGGTTCAATCTTGTTGGATTAAAAGCTTAAAGTTCATGGCTTAACGTTTAATAGCTTAAAGTTTAGCGGTGTAAGTTTAATGGCCGGATGCTAAATCCGGCTAAGCAATCCCTCGCAACAAACCGCTATGGCTTAGTTCAAATCCCTTTGAGCGTCACTGTCCATATCGCATTCAAGGTTTGTTTTAACTCGCTATCGACGACTTAAACTTAAGCCTTGTATTTAAACTTAAGCATCGCATTCGCATTCAAGCCACTTTCACAAACTTAAACTCAAAATCAAACGATTTAAGCTGCGGTTACCCCGCTTTATTTGCCGTTAATTGCCAAATGCGTTTTAGCCTAAGCGTTGTGAAAAGGCGAGATAGCGTTTCACTTCCGCTTCAGGAAATTTCAATTCGTCACCATCTTGAACACTCGAGAGTAAATTCTCCCGAGCGAAACGTTTGATGGTCGCAGGTGTTTTATCTAACATTTTGCACACTTCATCTAAGGTTAATAAGTTATCGCTCATAGCACTCTCCCAGTATTTCAATAGAAACATAACCCAAAGAGTATAGAACAATAATTTCAACCAAGATGATACCTGCGACCTAAACCGCTAAGGTTATGATTCTATTTTATGGTTGCGTGCCGTTTCCCGCACTTGACTCTCTATTTGTAGATGCCCTTTTGCCGCAGTGATCGCCAGAACCGCGCGGGACTTAAACTCGCGGCGATATAAGGTCGCGACCACAAATAAGCTCGCCGAGATAAAGAGTATCGGGTGTACAAACCAGCACAATACTGCCATCGAAAAGTAATAGGCGCGTAAGCCATAGTTATAGGAGTGCGCCGCTTGATCTTGCACCGTCGCCATTTGCCTTGCGTAGGCTTTGAGATTGTCGTTCGAGCCATCGCTGTCTAAAGGACCCGCGCCTATCATCACGTTCACAAAACCGTATTGGCGCATCGACCAAGTAAACTGGAAGAAGGCCATCACAAAAATACTGACTAGCAAGGCGAGCTTGACTTGCACCAGCGCATGATTCGGTGGCGTGGCGAAGGGAATCGTCGCAATAACACTTTCTAGTCGTTCAACTTGTGCAAATAAGGTCAGCACACCCGCGAGCACAAATAGGGTGGTCGAGGCAAAAAAGGCAATATTGCGCTCAAGGTTGGCCAGCAGCGCCGCATCACCCACACGCACGCCGCGGGTCATCACCTCAAGCATCCAGTAAATTCTATGCTTATGCAGACCTCGGGCAATACAGTCGGTATCTTTCGCCTTACGACGGGCAAAGGCGGTATAGCCAGCCCAAGAAACGATAAACCACACCAATGCAGAAATATCTAACAGCGAAAATGTCATAGCCACCTTATTTTAAAGTCAAAAGTAGAAGTCAAAACCATCAAGCTCAATTACTGTGTGATTATGAGGGCTTTTATCAGCCGTGCGCAATCCCCCGCAAGTGCTTTGAAATCACAAGGATTAAAAATTTGAGCTAGCTCGCACTCGTTCGATTTTAAAGGCTAGATATTTCATCCTGAGGTTTAGGAATACATCTTTGTGAGAGATAAACCGCAGCCAATAAAAAAGCCAGACTCAGTCTGGCTTTTTAGCAGGCGTTATTAGGTGCGCGAGCTTATTCTTCGCCATCACCCAGTGATAACAACGTTGCGTTACCACCGATGGCGGTGATGTTGTTGGTGCGAGTCTTTTCTGTCACAAAACGGGTTAAGTAGTGTGGGCCACCGGCTTTAGGGCCTGTGCCTGATAGGCCTTGACCGCCGAAAGGCTGTACACCGACCACAGCGCCGATTTGGTTGCGGTTAATGTACACGTTACCCACGTTCACTTTATCTGCAACTTCAAGGGCATGACCTTCGTTACGGCTGTGGATACCTAAGGTTAAGCCAAAGCCTGTGCTGTTGATCTCGTTGATCACTTGGCTTAGCTCTGCTGCTTTGTAGCGAATAATGTGCAGGATTGGGCCAAAGTGTTCTTTCTCAAGCACTTTAATCGAATCGATTTCAACCGCCGTTGGCGAAACAAAGTGACCGTTTTCAGTGCCAGCAGGAAGCGGCATTTGCTTGATAAGCTTGCCGACTTGCTTGATGTGGTCGATGTGCGCATCTAAGTTGGCTTTGGCGGTGGCGTCAATCACTGGGCCTACGTCAGTTTTTACTGAGCTTGGGTTGCCAATCACTAACTCATCCATCGCGCCTTGCAGCACTTCGATCACGCGATCGGCGATGTCTTCTTGTAGGAAGAGCACGCGCAATGCTGAACAGCGTTGACCTGCGCTAGTGAATGACGATGAAACGACATCGTTAACCACTTGCTCAGGTTGCGACGTTGAGTCCACTACCATGGCATTTTGACCGCCAGTTTCGGCGATTAAAGGAATAATCGCGCCATCACGGTTGGCCAGTGTACGGTTAATCAGTTTTGCTGTGCCAGTTGAACCGGTAAAGCATACGCCGCCGATACGCTCATCGGCCGTAATTGCGCTACCTACTGTCGCACCTGTACCGGGTAGGAATTGCAGAACCTCAACAGGAATGCCCGCTTGGTGAGCAAGTTGCACTGCACGGTAACCAATAATCGAGGTTTGCTCCGCAGGTTTCGCGATAACTGTGTTACCCGCCGCTAATGCCGCAGACACTTGGCCGAGGAAGATGGCCAATGGGAAGTTCCACGGGCTAATACACACGAATACGCCACGGCCTTGGAGGAACAGTTCGTTCAGCTCACCCGTTGGGCCAGGAAGCAGTTCAGGCTTAGCCATCATTTTCTTGGCTTGTACTGCGTAGTAACGACAGAAATCAACGGCTTCACGTACTTCGTCGATACCGTCTTGAATGCTCTTGCCCGCTTCACGGGTACACAGGGCGATCAATTCTTCGCGGTTTTCTTCTAATAAGTCAGCGAGTTTTTGCAGTGCAGAGGCACGGGTTTCAACCGGCGTACGTGCCCATGAGGCAAACGCTGCTTCAGCAGACGCGAGTGCTTGTTCTATGGCCGCATCATCGGCGAAGGCTACTTGACCCACAGTTTGGGTGGTGTCGTATGGGCTGACTATGGTTTTGTGCTCACCGGTTAAGGTTTTGCCGTTAACCAGAGGGCCTGCTTGCCATTGGGTATTTTTAAACTGTTCTATTGCCGCGAAAAATGGCTCAGATTCGGAAATGATGTTCATATTGAGTCCCTTGGAATTTTTGCGATCACTACCGAAAATATCGGCAGGTAAAACGATTCTATTGTTAGCCAGGGTTTTATAGCCCGTCAGCGTTTTTAGCGGGTGAATTACTAATGAGTCGATTGGGGTTTTAGGATCAACGAGCTTGTGGACGAACGAAGTGTTGGCCCCGTTTTCCAGCAGACGACGCACTAAGTAGGGCAGTAGATCCTTATGGGCACCAATGGGCGCATAAATACGTACCGATTTGGCGCCAGCTTCCGACAAAATCGTGTCGTACAGCTCTTGTCCCATGCCGTGTAAGCGTTGGAACTCATGGTGACGATCGCCCGCCATATCTGAAATCGCCGCAACGGTTTGCGCATTATGGCTAGCAAATTGTGGGTAGATAGCGCCGCGAGTCGCATCTGATAACAAGTAGCGGGCGCAGGCGAGGTAAGAAACGTCAGTACCGGCTTTGCGAGTGTAAAGTGGGTAAGCGGCTTCGCCAGCTTGTTGGGCCCATTTCAGTTCGCTATCCCAATAGGCGCCTTTTACCAGACGTAAGGGGATTTCATCTCCTTGCTCTTTGGCAAGACGAGTTAACCAAACCAGTACGGGCAGGGCACGCTTAGAGTAAGCTTGAACCACAATGCCGAGTAATCCCCAGCCTTTTGCCGCTTCTGAATTAAACAGTTTTTGGAACAGTTTCAGTGACAACTCGAGACGATCGACTTCTTCAGCATCGATAGAAATACCGATATTTAAGCCGCGAGCCAGTGTAATCAGGCGGATAACTGTGTCGTACAATTCAGTTAAAACGCGGTCTTCATTGGCCACTTCGTAACGTGGGTGCAATGCCGATAGCTTGATTGAAATCGTTGGGCGCGGTGATTCATTTTCGTTATAGCTTTGGGCACCGAGCTCAGTGATCGCATTGGCGTAATCGGTATAGTATTTCTCAGCATCTTTACGCGTTAACGCCGCTTCGCCCAGCATGTCGTAGGAATGGGTATAGCCTAACTTACGCTTGTCTTCGCTGTTCTTCAGGGCTTCTTTCATGTTGCGGCCCAGCACGAACTGCTTACCCATGATCTTCATCGCGGCCATCATGGCTTGGCGGATCACTGGCTCGCCGAGACGATTAACTAAGCGGCTCAGTAAGTTGCTTGGGGTGCCATCGATTTTTTTATCGAGCTTAACAATTTTACCCGTGAGCATAAGGCCCCAGGTCGATGCGTTAACGAGTACAGAATCACTCTTACTCATGTGCTCATCCCACTTAGCGCCTGAAAGCTTATCTTCAATCAGTGCATCGGCAGTGGCCGCATCAGGAATACGCAGCAGCGCTTCGGCTAAACACATCAGGATAATGCCTTCCTGTGTTTCTAAGCTGTACTGTTGCAGGAAGGCATCTATGCCAACCATCAAACCTTTTTTATCGAATTGACGAACCTTGTTAACCAGTTCGTGGGCACGACGAGTGACGCGCGCTATGGCTTCATCACTGGAGGGAACTAGTTGGATCAACTCTGACAAGTATTGTTCTTCATCGACAATGTAGTTGTCGCTGATCGCTTTGAACAGTTCGTCGAGATTGGCAGAATCGTAGCGGCCTGCCAGCACTTCACTCGCTTTGAACATAGTTATCGCTTCCATCTTGGCCGTTATTGGGGCGCTATTGTTGAAACAAATTGGGAGGCGCCAAACGCATTTGATATTTTGTATACAATATGAAGGTTTGCGCGCGCCGATTATACAACCAAAATGTGACGGACAACACTATAGCGTGAAAGATTGTGAAGCTTGTTTGATTGGCTTGTTAATAAGTAGATGTAACGCTTGATTGACAAAAAAGCCAGTGTTTGAAAACACTGGCTTTTGGAAGGTAAATGAAGACTTTTTGTGTGTCAGACTCACATCCAACGTTTTTTACTGCGACGTTGTGGTCTGGGTAAATACACTAAAATAATGCCTAGGATTAAACCCAAACCTGCGATTAACCCGCCTTGACGCCAAAGTTCAAAACGCTCGTCTTGGGCGGTGCGATCTACAGCATTCTTCAGTTGATCACGTTCTTGAGTGGTTTTGGCTAGGTTTGTTTCTAACTCGCTTAGCTTAGCTTTCAATTCGGTCACTTCGTCGGCGTGGTTATCCGTTGAACTTGATACTTCCGCTAGCTTAGCTTTAGCTTGTGCAAGCTCAGTGGTTAACGCTGGCACTTGTTCACGGAAACTTTGAGTTGAGCTGATTAAGTTAGTTTGTACCCAACCTTCACGGCCTTTATGGTCGATGATTTTAGAGTAATCACCTTGGGTTTCGTTGAGCAGTGTCACAGGTTGACCCGCTTCAATTGAGCCAACAATTCGGAACTCAGTACCAGGACCACCTAAAAGATAAAGGAACACGTTATCCGAAATGTAACGGGATTGGCCTTCGGCCAGCAGGTTGGAAGACAGCAACATCATTCCCACCAGAGTCAGGAGTCTTAACACTTTTGTATTCTCATCAACGAAATAGTCTGCACATGCTAGGGATTTGAGGCCTGTAATGCAAGAGGGAAGTCATAGACTTCCCTCAACTTTGCTGCATCCATGCTATGACCATTCCCTTTTCACTCAATCTTTCCTATGACCTTCTAGTCCTAGGCGCTAATGCTACTTAACTTCAGCAACTTATTTAGCGAAACTTCTTAATTAAAGATACCTTTAATCATGTAGAAGAAGATGATTGATAGGCCTGCGCCTGCAGGTAGGGTCACAACCCAAGACACAACGATATTACGCACTACACCGATGTTAATCGCTGCGATACCACGGGCCATACCCACACCTAATACCGCACCCACTAAGGTTTGTGTGGTAGAGATAGGTAAGCCTGTGCCCGATGCGATAACCACTGTCGAAGCCGCTGCTAATTCAGCCGCAAAACCACGACTTGGCGTCAGGTGAGTGATGTTTTTACCGATGGTTTGCATAACGCGCTGACCAAAAATCGCCAGACCCATCACAATACCTACGGCACCTAAAGGTAAAATCCACCAGACTAATGGCGATTTTGATGCAATTTCACCGCCGCTGTTAACGACAGAAACAACCGCCGCTAAAGGACCAATCGCGTTGGCAACGTCGTTTGAACCATGGGCGAAAGCCATACAACAGGCTGTCAGTACCATCAGGATCGCAAACACTTTTTCAACGTTTTTGAACTGAGTTTGACGGTCAGTTTTGTCGCTCATTTTTAAACGTGAAATCGCCACTTTACCCACTAGACCAACCACAACCGCGATTGCGCCCGCTAACATATAAGCTTCAGCGCCGCTTAAGTGAATACCCACGTGGGATAAGCCCTTAAGGATGGTCACTAAAGACATCATAAAGCCAGCAAATGCCATGTAGAAAGGCACATAACGCTTAGCATTACTCAATGGGTCATCAGTGTTGAAGATAAGCTTCTGTACGCTTTGGAATATGATAAATGCCATAAAGCCTGAGATTGCAGGGGTAATCACCCAAGAACCTACGATACCGCCCACTTTACCCCATTCAACCGAATCAGTGCCTACACCAACAGCCGCGAAACCAATAATGGCGCCGACAATAGAGTGTGTAGTCGATACTGGCCAACCTAAAGCAGACGCGACGACTAACCAAATACCTGCCGCTAATAGCGAACCTATCATGCCGTAAACCAGCAATTCAGGTGTATTAGTGAAGTAACTGGGGTCAATAATCCCATTACGGATTGTACTGGTGACTTCGCCACCCGCTAAAAACGCGCCCGCAAACTCAAAGATCATCGCGATAATAATCGCTTGTTTGATCGTAATTGCGTTTGAACCTACAGAGGTTCCCATCGCATTGGCAACGTCATTCGCGCCAATACCCCATGCCATGAGAAAACCAAATGCAGCCGCAACGGCAATAAGCCACGGGCCATTGGTGACTAAGACGTTAGCCACCTCAATACCTGCATCAACCATATTGATACCTTGATAACCTTATTTGTTAAACGCGAGCCAGCATAAGCTCAAGACGTGAACCGACGCGTTCGGCGAGATCTGCAAGACCACCGACCCACTCAATCGTTTTGTATAGGAACATCACATCGACAGGATTCAATTCAGATTCCATGGCGAATAACTGACGGCGTAACTGAATTTGTAGATCGTCAGTATCTTCTTCGATGATATCGAGTTCGTTGATCATTTTTGCCACTAAGTCGACTTCACGACCACGGAAACCTGTTTCTAACAGATCTTCGAGTTCATTAATGACTTGCTTTGCTAGTGCTACCGCATCAATACAGCGTTGTAGATAAGCAATAAAAGGGACTTGCATGACCTGAGGGATTAACAGCTGACGGCCGATAACACGACCAGAAATATCTTTTGCTTTGTTGGCAATCTTGTCTTGTTGAGTTAAAAGTTCCAATAAATCTGTACGTTCTACTGGCATAAACAAACCGCTTGGCAGAGTAAGGCGAATTTCACGCTTTAGTGAATCTGCTTGCTTCTCGGCTAAACTAATTTGCTTACGTAATTGAACCGCACTGTCCCAGTTACCTGTGATAGTGGCTTCGAAAAAGGCGACGAGTAACGATGCACAATCGTGTACTTTGTCCATGTGCTCTTGAAGAGGCTTAATTGGCGATTTTGCAAACACGCCCAAAATAGAGTTTACTGGCATTGCCGTTTACCTATTTAGATTGTTCCATTATTGGAAAAAGCGGGCGCATGTTAACCTATGCGTCCGCGTATTGAAACTGTGTTTTTTCAGAAAAAACGACAGGTTTATTCTAACGGGTTATATACCAACTGCAAAACCAAATCCTACGGGATTTTTATGACACATTTGTGACATTATGAACTAAAGATGACGCATCAATGAATGTTTGATGACAAAATGAGCGGTAACGCAATGAATGCTGAGATTGAATTAAAACTGTTTTTCCTGCCGATATATCAAGAATCCCTGATAAATAAGTTAGATAGTCTCGACAATGCCGTACCTCAAGGTAAACGTCGTTTGGCGAATGGTTACTTCGACACCCCTGACTTACAACTGCGTCAGTGGGACATGGGATTGCGGGTGCGCGGTTACGATGGGTACAGAGAGCAGACCATAAAAACCGCAGGACAAGTCGTGGGCGGGATTCATTCGCGGCCCGAATATAATGTGACTATCCAAGCTGATAGCCCAGATTTAAGTCTATTCCCAGCCAGTATTTGGCCAGCCGATGCCGATTTAGCGGCCACTCAAGCCCAGTTGACCTGTATATTTCACACCGATTTTTATCGCCGCGCTTGGCATGTCCAAATTGATAATAGCGTGGTCGAAGTGGCGTTAGACATAGGTGAAATCACCGCTAATGGTCAGCAAGAAGCCCTGTGCGAGTTAGAGTTTGAACTCCTCAGTGGCGATACCGAAGCGCTACTTAAACTCGCAATTCAAGTGGCGAGTGTGGTGCCCGTGCGTTTAGGCAAAGCCAGTAAGGCGCAGCGCGGCTATCGATTGGCGGGTAAAGCTAAGCCGCTCGATTTAACCGCGTTAGAATTTCTGCCTCTTGCTGAACCCCGCGATTCTTCTACACAGGATTTAACCGCAAACTGCCAAATCCTGCTTGAAACCGCGCTTGAGCGTTGGCAATTATTAGAAAGCATGATTGCAGAGGAAAGCAAACCCGAAGCTTGTGTGGCGCTGTGGTGGCGGATGCGCGCCTGTATTCGTTTACTGCGGATGACCTTAAGTCAGTTCGAATTATTGAATGTGACACTGTCGAGTCAATTCATGTCTATTGAAAAACAGCTCGATTTTATCGAGCAAGCACAGGCGCTAACCGCCTTGCTTGGGAGCCAAAGGGGCTTATTCGCAAAACTTGGCCAACATGCCCAAGTTAAAGCGCGGCTCATGGCGCAGCTGAGTGAAATGAATCTAACAGAACGTTTACTCTCCTTGTGGCAGCAAACTGAATATGGTCAATTACAGCTGGCGATTGTCGAGATTTTGCTTAAGGTCAGCGCCGGTGAAGTGGATATCAGCAATCAGCCTAGCTTACGCCAGCATGCTGACCGCGCCCAGCAAGCCTCTTGGATGGCAATCGTGGAGGTGATGCCACTCAATACTGTCATGACTAGCGCAAATTACCTGCAAGTGGCTGCAGTGCTTGATGAGAGCATCTTAGTCGGTCACGCCTATGGCAGTTTATATGAAGCGAAATCACGGGATGCATTTCGCGCACCTTGGCAAGATTTAGTGCTTGGGATTAAAACCTTAGCCTGTTACCGCGCGGTGCAGGATGCGAGCCGAGAGTTGGATATCGATTTAAATGAATGGCTGGAAGATAAACAGCAGAGTTTGTTATTTGCCATGGAGTCGACGCGTCGAAATGCGATGCAGCAACAGGCCTATTGGTAGGGTTATGTTTATAACTTTGAACTGATTCTAAGTCTATTGACTGGCGCTGCACTGATTCTAGCTCGGCACTGAAAAATACTAAGGGCTCAATCCACATTGGATTGAGCCCTTTCTTTTGCAGATTGTTAGCCCATTCTTCGCTAAATCAGTTATTTCTGGTTTCGATAACCTGTTTAAGCTCTGCAATTTTGGCGAGCATTTGCGCTTGGTTTTGTTCCATTTTCTGCTGGTTTTCTTCCATTCTCGCTAAGGCTAATTCAAGCTCTGATTTGATTTCGGCTTTATGGGCCTCTTGACGTTCCTGACGTTCAGTTTCATCGGGTGCGACAAATACCGATGCCATATAACCTGAGATCACCCCGAAAAAGCTCACGCCGCTGACAATCACAATACCGCCTATGATATGGCCAGCTGTCGTCACCGGATAATAATCGCCGTAACCGACAGTAGAAATAGTCACTAACGCCCACCAAATCGCTTGTTCTGCGGTTTGGATATTAGCGCCTTCTGTGCCGCTTTCGACGATCAAAATGATCACTGAGGCCAAGGTCAGAATCGTCACCATGGCGACGAGCAAACTGGCTAAGGTGGCTTGTTTACGTTGTTTGATCAGCGGAAGCAGCAGTGAACGACTCATACGGATCAGGCGTATTACCCGCAGTATTTGAAACAGCCGCGCCATGCGCAGGGCTTCAATTGCCGGAATACTGGCAATAAAATCAATCCAATGATGCCGAATGAAAAAGCGCTTATCGCGAGCACGGACCAACCCAATAAAGAAGTTGATCATGAAGATCATACAAATGCTGGTATCGACGAAAAAGAGTAAGCGGTAGGTTTCGCTATCGAGGCGACCGAAGGTCATGACGAGCACTATGATCACCGACAGCAAGGATAACAGCATCATCGCCATTTCGAATGGAGAAGGGGTGCCAAGGGTGCGAAGTGACCATGGGGTTTTATCTGTCATGCCAAACATGATCCCTGTTAAGTGCGGCGAATATCTCAACTAAAGTAAAAGACTTTAGGCTATGAGTAAATTGTCTTAGTCAATAAAAGGGCTATTTGTCGATTAATCACGCCAGCCATTCACATAAAGGGCTGGCGCGTGAAGTGATTGCGGCGTTAGGTTTCATCCACAAAGTGAACTAAATCGTCGAGTACACGGCGTTTAATTTCTAGCTGCGAATCGGCGCTTAACCCATATTTTTCTGCCAGTTGCACATAATCATCGGCATTGAGTGACACGGTAAGGCGCGGACGCGATGGCCGCTTCGATACGCTCAAGCCCAAAATAGTGCGAATTTGATCCGAAGGGCTCACGCCTGCATCTAACGCGGCTTTACGAATTGAGTATTGAAATTTTTCATCGAGATCGAAGGCCACTTGCGTTGCTTTTGCGGCTTGTTGGTTCTTCAACCATTGCTCGGGGAGAGGGTGTTTGGTTTTACTCATGGCGTATTACCTATTGCTATCAACCGTTTCTAGCGCTTATCTGTGAGATTGTATTGGGATTATCGATAAAGTGCGAGCACGCACTTTATCTTATTTTTGGGTTATTTCGCTGGCCAGTAATCTCGAATATCCGTCAGTGGACGATATAGGGTCAAGACAACATCAGTGTCGCCACCTTCGTAGACTTCCACTTCGACGGCGCAGCTTTCGTCGTCATCGAGCAGTAAATAGTACTCGAAGGGCTCACCCGTGGCGCCATTGGCGTCTTGTGGTGGTTTTTGACCGCGGTAATCTTGACGATGGAAATAGCCAAAAGCGGCAAACGTCACTTGGTGATATTGCTTTCCAAGCCATTGTTCCAGTTGTTCCGCTAAGTCTGCCGGTAATATTTGAGTGGTTAACTCGGCATGACCCGGTTCATCGAACAGGGCGCTGAACTGCTCAAGATCGAATAACTGTTCCACTTGGGCGCGGGAAATCTTAATCGAAAAGGCGAGATAGGTTTCGTCGTCTTCTTCGATACTTAAAAAGAGTGTATCGCTGCCATGACCTTTGAGTAACCATTCGGTTTGCTGTTTACGTTCAGACTCGTAGGTATGTACGGCTTCGACCCTCAATTGTTGACCACGAAGTTGTGGCGGCAGGGCAAAACTGTCATCAATTGAGATCATGTCGCCCACATTGAGCTGGGATGGGTGATTGAGCTCGCGCTGTGGCGCTGCTTTCTTACCAAAAATACTATTGAAAAATCCCATAGTGACTCCTGCTGACTATGCTCGCGTGCGGCTTCAAATCGATTAGCTGCGGATCGTAACGGGCAATAGTGGTCAATTATTTTATGCGGATGAAACAAAAAAATGCCGAGGTCAGTAGGGGGTGATGATCCCACTGAGACTCGGCATTCGGTCAATCATTGCTTAGCTTTTACGTGCTTTGATTCGGTCTAGCACAGCATTTGCATTCGACTTTTGCTCACCAATACCGGCTTCGGCTAGCTTAGATTGCAGTGACTTGTCACTGTTTTCATCGGCTAAGGTTTCTGCCGCTTTCAGGCGGTCGTCAAACTGCTGCTGACGTGCCTTGATGCGCTCGAGTGAATCTTTAGCGTTCAGCAGCTTAGAGTTGCTAGACGCGAACGAATCAGTAATGGTTGCCGTGGCTTTTTGCACGCTTTCAGTGGTTTTAACCATGCTCAGCTGACGTTGATAATCAGACAGTTGGCGCTCGGTTTTCTTCACTAAGTCTTTCAAACGTGCAGCATGGGCGCTAAAGCTATCGTTGGCGCTTTGTTGCTCAGACAGCTCTTGATCTAACTCGGCAATCTTCTCTGCAATTTCAATTGCTAAGGCTTCATTACCTTTGTCCAACGCTTGAGTCGCATAACCTTCGTGTTCGGCAATCGAACGTTTCAGGCGGTCGATTTCACGGCTGGCTTGCATTTCTTTCGCCATAACATCGGTCAGTTCACGTTTAGCATTGGTTAAATGCTTTTCTGCGTCACGGATTTCCTGTTCGAAAATACGGGTTGAGTTTGCGTCAACGATGCCTTGACCCACTTCGGTAGCACCACCACGAAACGCTGTTAAAATTTTATTCAGAATGCCCATTTTGTGGCTCCTTATTTCAGATAATCGACCATTTCATCGATAACTTCTAAACAGTTATCGGATAAAACTGATAATTCTTGCTCGATTTCGAGCATGCTAGATTGTAGTGATAGCGCACCGTAAACTACGTATTTGTCATCAATTTTTGCAAAGGATGACAGAGGCATTGGAATGTTGAGCTCTAGCATGGTTTCAAACATTTCACTGCGACGATCTTGGTTTACTTCGTTCTCGCCCCACAGGTAGCTGATGCAGAGCACTTGGTTGTCCGTCACCGATACAAATACCGGGATTTCTTCACGGCCAACCACATTCACTTGCAACACTTCGACTTCACCATCGATTGGATAACAATCAAATTGAAAGCCAGTTTGGCTGGTGTTGCCAAGACTGTTGAGGTGATTGGCAATGGTATGGATATTCATATTTGTCCTTATTGACATATTATGTCTGTGTTCAAAGATAGCACTGGGACATAATATGTCAAGCACTATCTCATCCTATTAAAAAAGATTCAGTCCCTGATTCTCGGACCAATCTTGCAAATGGTAGTGATACAGCTGCAACGAACCCAATTCATTGGGTTTTATTTTGGCGGCATCTTGATAAAAATTTGCTGGAAACTCAAAGGCGCCATCCACTAAACCTAAGGTGAGCCAGTCATCTCTGATGGGCAGCTCAGTTAACTTAGCTAATCTGTGTTGTGCATCGAGTCCGCCTGCGGTGGCTATACTCCAGCCCCATTCGCCAAAACTGGGCACATTATGGTGGTACTGTTTGACGTCAAATCCTGCCAATGCCAAGGTTTTTGCTACCGAAATAAAGGCCTTAGGGGCATGGTAAGGCGATGTTGACTGTACAGTCAGAGCGCCATCACTGCTCATAAGTTCCTTTAATTTACGGTAGAAATAATCCGAATACAGCTTATTAAGATCGGGATGGCTCGGATCGGGCAAGTCCACGATAATTGCATCGTATTTCACGCCTGTTGCAATCAGCTTATCGACGCCATTAAATGCATCGTCGTTGATCACAGTGACACGGGGATCGTTTAGCGCATTGCCGTTGAGCGTCAACATAGCGCGGCTCAAACGCTCGGGCATATCCGTATCGGGCGACTTAAATAATTGCACTAGGCCGACATCGAGATCGAGCAGCGTCACTTGCTCAGGCTCCCAGCGCAACACTTGCTTAAGACCGAGTCCATCGCCGCCGCCAATGATCAACACCTTGTTATGGCGGGCACTGGCTGCGAGTGTAGGGTGCACAAGAAACGCATGGTAGATGTGTTCGTCTATGCTAGAAAACTGTAAGCGACCATTGATGTATAACGCATAAACGGGCGGCAGACCGTTACCGCGCAGTCGCTCGGTGAAGGTCAGCTGTTGGAAACGTGTCGCCTTGGCGTAAACCACTTTGTCTTTATAGAGCAAATTATTGAATTCTTGCTCCCAGCGTGGGCCGTGGATGGCTAACACGAGTAAAATGCCAGTCACGATAAAATGCCCAGTTAAAAGCAGTTTAGGGCGGCGGATTTTAGGCCAGAAGCGCCAGATAAACACAAAACCCGCCAACAGGTTAAAACTGGCGGTTAAGGCAGCGGCAAGTTGGATATCGATGGCGAGCATAAAGCCCACCCAAATGGCGGCACCTATGCCTGCGCCTATGTAATCGGCGCCGTAAATTGTCCCCGCATTGTGCAGCAAATGCTCGTCAGAAAGTGACTGGCGCACCCTGGCGATCAGTGGGATTTCCATACCAATCATCAGGCCCAGTAACACGCCCCACACATAGGGTAAGTATTCGCTAAGTTTTTGCAGCGAGCCTATCATGCCGCCTTCAGGCAGTTGATCTGGCGGTAAACCTAAGGTGTTGGCAATTATCAAGGGCAGTTGTTGGCCGAAACCAATCACCGCCGCTGTGATTAAAATGGCGAGTGAGCCACAGAGTGCGACTGTGAGTTCTAAGATCACAAAACCGGTAAAGGCATCACGGATCTTACGGGCGGCGAAGGCACCTAACCCCATGGAGACTATCATCAAGCCAATCATGGTGTAGATGGCGGCTTCTAATGCGCCTAAAATGCGCCCCGCATAGTGGGATAAAAGATATTCGTAAATCAGGCCGCAGCCTGCTAATACGGCCATGATGCCCAATAATAGGACATCGTCGAACCAACCTAGGCGGCTAGGTTTAGCCGCCGAGGGGGTTAAGCTGGTTTCTTGCATTCGATTAGGCCATCAGTGCCGTGAGGATAAGTGCGATAGCGATACTGATCGCCATTTCAACGGCGGCGATGCCGATATTGTGTTGTCTTTCTACTTCATCGGCTAAATCGATACGGGCTAATACCAGTTTCTTCACCACGAACAGCAGTAAGGAAAGCGCGATCAGCATGATGACTGAGAACACTAACCAACCGATCACGTTAGTCACATAAGCCGTTGGATTGAATATAATAAAGTGGCTGGCAGCGTTAAAGCTCAGCGCCATTGCTATCATATAACCCGCATGACGCAGTGCTAATGCCGTATGACCTTGTACTAAGGCTTGCTGCATTGACGAGTCTTGATTGCGGCTCGCAAAACGGTTTTCACGCCAGCGCGTCAGTAGCACTAACATCAACTGCGAAATCGCAAAGGCGCTGAAGATAGCGATAAAGGTATCTAGGGTTAAGTCTTCTGCCCATAACAACACGGCGCGGATAATAATCGCAGTGGCGATGGCGGCACTGGCATCGACAATCGCGACAGACACATTACCTTTGATGATTTGCTCGTTCTTATCGAACTCGTTTAACGCAATCTTATCGTGGAGGAAACGACCCAGTTTAATCAGCACTAAGCCGAATAAACCGTAGGCGCTCATGCCAATGGCTTCATTCAGATAAGAGTGCGCAGCAGCACCAGTGATAGCGCCCGTTAGCACTATACCCAGTGCGGCAACGGCGCCCGCGGTACTGATACCGAAGGCAAAGTTATCACGCTCCGCCAGTTCTTTACTGCTGTTAACCTTTACGCTCCAACCTTGCAAATAACGCATCAGCGTTAGCAAAATTACGGCTATGGTGAGATCGATAGCCAGAATGATGGCTAGCTCTGGTGTGATACCGAAATCCTGAAATAGTGTCATTGGAAATCCTTAGTTACTTGCCCCGGCGCACACTGCGGGTCGTGCGATTACTGGAATTACGGAAACTGCTGTCTTTAGCATAGTTAGAGCGGAACTTACTACTCGAACTCTTGCTTGCGCTCGTGGTGTTGCTGGCCTTGGGCGTGCTGGTACTTTCACGGGATAACGCCGTGCCACCGGTACGCGGTTTGGCATAAGGGCTGTCGAAGCGCTTACCTTGGGAATCGAAACGTTTTTTCGTTTGTTCGAAGGTCTTATTTTGCGCATCCGCTTGTTTGGGTGAGGTATAGCGATAACGACCTACGTCATTGTAATAGCTGTAACCTCGGTTACCCGACCAACGATCGTAGGAAACTGGGCGATTGAAGACATTCGAAAACATCGAATACATGCCATACCAAGCCCAAAACGAAGTGCCGCTCGAGTCGGTTTGCCAGTTACCGTAAGACGGATTACCAACGAGCTGGCTGCCTGGACCAAAATCTTCGCCGCCATTGGCTAATGTTGCGGCCTCACGGCTAATCGCATTCACGCGGGCTAGCTTGCCGTCGGACATATCGGCGACCACGTTGACAGGGTCGGACAACATATCGTTAAACAAACTGGGATCAGCGGCTTGATAAAGATTTTCCGCTTCGGCCAGCTGTTGATCGAGATCGGCAAAGTTACTCGCCACTTTCGACTCATCTAATCGACGTTTCAGCGAGGTATACATGGGACCTTGGGTGCCAGAATCCTTTGCTAATTCATCAAGTAATGGGGCTAAATCAGGTTTCTGCTGCTTTAACAGTGTGGTGTATTGTTTTAAGAGGTTAGCGTTACGCAACTGCCCGTCATCGATCATTGTCGTGAGCGTAGCGAGACGTTGCTGCGTGAGTTGTTGATACTTCGCGATTTTATCCGGTCTCTCATCGCCACATCCCGTCAGCGATAGCATAACGGCTAAAAAGAGGATCGATGTGAGAACACGGGTTAGCATTCCTGCCATGTTTTCTCCAAATGGTAATGAAATAAAACTCAAATACTCGCAGGCAATAATAATCTGCTTGCCCAATATGCCTGCTGCGCAGGTTATAGTACCCTTAAATGCCACAGATAAAAGGGAATACCTTTATTTGTGTGCTACATCAGGTAGCTGCAAGTCTCGTCGAACATAACATGATGTGGCGTCAATCTATATCATTTACGACATAATATGTCGATAGCTAAATTTGTTAGGGATTATTATGACCATGCAAAAAGACAGTAATAAGTCATTGTCTATTCTCGTTAATCAAACCGCTGAGCACAACTGGCTGCGGTTAGAGGAAGTATGGTCCGAAGGACTAGCACAATTAACACCTGCCCAGCAGCAAGAACTCAAAACGGTTCTAGGGCTCAGTGATTACGTGGCGGCCCAGTTATGCCGACATCCCGAGTGGATTAACAGGCTGTTTGCCGGCGAGTTAAGCTTGATTGAGCGTAAAAACTTTGATCTTGAGTTACACGAAGTGCTGAGCAGCGCCACAACTGAAGAGATGGCAAAAGCCAGCCTGCGACGGTTTCGTAACTACCAAATGGTGCGCTTAGCTTGGCGTGACTTTTTAGACTACGCCAGTTTAGAGGAATCCCTGCTCGATCTGTCGGCGCTTGCCGAAGCGTTAGTGATTTGCGCCCGCGACTGGCTCTATAAAGATATGTGCGCCCAATACGGCACGCCGATGGATAAAGAAGGCAATGCACAGCCATTGCTGATTTTAGGCATGGGCAAATTAGGCGGCCGCGAGCTCAATTTCTCCTCTGATATCGACTTGATTTTCACTTTCCCTGAGCATGGTGAAACCGTCGGTGGTCGTCGCAGTTTAGACAATCAACAATTTTTTATCCGCATGGGACAAAGGCTAGTGAACTTGCTCGACCAAGTTACCGTCGATGGTTTCGTGTTCCGCGTGGATATGCGTTTGCGCCCCTACGGTGAAAGTGGGCCGCTGGTGGTGAGTTTTAGTGGTCTTGAGGATTATTACCAAGAACAGGGCCGAGATTGGGAACGCTATGCCATGGTCAAGGCGCGTGCGCTCGGACCTTGGAGCCATTTCTCCGATGAATTACACAGCCTGCTCAGACCCTTTGTGTATCGCCGCTATATCGACTTTTCAGCGATTGAATCCCTGCGAAAAATGAAGCAACTCATCGCCCAAGAAGTGCGTCGCCGTCATTTGACCGACAATATTAAACTCGGCGCGGGCGGTATTCGTGAGGTCGAGTTCGTGGTGCAGAGTTTCCAATTAATTCGTGGTGGCCGCGAGCCTGCGCTGCGTCAGCAGAGTTTATTCGGCGCTATCGATACGCTCTACAGCTTAGGGCAGTTTGAATATTTGGCGGTCGATGAGCTTAAACACAGCTATTTACTGCTGCGCCGAGTGGAGAATTTACTGCAAGCCATAGACGATAAACAAACCCAAACCTTGCCGAATAATCCGCTGGATTGGGCGCGATTGTGCCATGTGCTCGATATGGCAAACGAGGTTGATTTACGCACCCATATTGAAGCGGCAATGAGCAAAATCCATCGTCACTTTAAAGCCACCGTGGGCGGTGAAGAAGGCGAAGAAAAAGCCGAACACTGGACGGCGCAGCTGTGGCATGTGCAAGATGCTGATGATGCCGTCGCGCTATTGGCCGAACAGCAAATCGACGATGACAAGCTGTGCCCTATGCTCAGCAGCTGGCGTGAGACTGTCACTAAGCGTTCTATTGGTCCACGCGGGCGCGAAACCTTAGATAAATTAATGCCAAGATTATTGGAAGAGTTGATTAATCAACAGAGTCCATCGGCTGCCTTTGAGCCCGTGTCTAAGGTGCTGGAGCAGATTTTAACTCGTACCACTTACCTTGAGCTTTTATGTGAAAACCCTGGCGCGCGGCAACAGTTAGTGAGCCTGTGCTGCGCCAGTCCTTGGATTGCCGCACAGTTGGCTAAATTTCCCATGCTGCTCGATGAGCTTATCGATCCCTCGCAGCTTTATGACACGACCTCCATCGATGATTATCCTAGCGAGCTGCGTCAGTACATGTTGCGGGTGCCCGAGGATGATATGGAGCAGCAGATGGAAGCGCTGCGACAATTTAAGCTGTCACAACAACTTAAAATCGCCGCCGCCGATGTCACTGGGGTTTTACCCGTGATGCAAGTGAGCGATCACTTAACCTTTTTAGCCGAAGCCATCATAGAACAAGTGGTGATGCAGGCGTGGCAACAGGTTTCAGTGCGTCACGGCGTGCCCGCTCACCTTGAGGGCAGTGACACTGGCTTTGCCGTTGTCGGTTATGGCAAGCTTGGCGGGATAGAGTTGGGTTACGGCTCCGATCTCGATTTAGTCTTCCTGTGTGAAAACAAAGCAGATAACAGCCAGACCAATGGTGAACGGCCGATTGAAGTCGGCCATTTCTACCTCAAACTCGCCCAGCGTATTCTGCATTTGTTCTCTACTCGTACCACTTCGGGTGAGTTGTATGAAGTGGATATGCGTTTGCGTCCTTCTGGCGCCTCGGGTTTGATGGTCAGTGAGATTGAACGCTTTGGCGAATACCAAGCTAACGAGGCGTGGACGTGGGAACATCAAGCCTTAGTGCGCTCGCGTTTTGTTTTCGGCGACAATAGTTTAGCGGTCAAATTTAGCCGAATTCGTGCTGCGATATTAGAAAAACCACGGGATAAAGTTGAGCTGCAAAAAGCGGTACGTGAGATGCGTCAGAAGATGCGTGATCACTTGCTCAAAGCTAGTGATGGCATGTTTGATCTAAAACAGAGTCCCGGCGGTATTGCAGATATCGAGTTTATCGCCCAGTACTTAGTGCTGGCTAATGCCCATGAGTATCCTGAGTTGACGATTTGGTCTGACAATGTGCGGATTTTTGGGGTGTTGGCTGAGCTTGAACTCTTACCTATGATGAGTGCCCAGCATTTAACCCAAACCTATTGCTTGCTCAGGGATGAAAATCATCGCCTGACTCTGCAACAAAAGGCGGGGCAGTTACCTGTGTTAGAGGTTGAGGAACATGCCGAGCGAGTGCTCAATATCTATCGCGCAGTGCTTGAATAGTACAGTCATCTATACAGTCATTTAAAGGGAGTAAGGCTGAAACGAATATCAGCCTTAACACCGCAAGAATGCACAATTTAGGCTAGAGTTTAATGAGAGCAGTTAGCAGAGAGCACCATGCAATTACCTACTATCCCTGAAAACGAGCTGCAACGTTTGGCCACGTTACGCGCACTCAATGTGCTCGACACCGATGCCGAGGAACGTTTCGATCGTATCACTCGGCTCACGCGCAGAATTTTCTCCTTGCCGACTTGTGTTGTGACCTTAGTGGATGCCGAGCGGCAGTGGTTTAAATCTCGCCAAGGATTGGAGGTGACTGAAACACCACGGGAAATTTCATTTTGTGGCCATGCGATCAATCAAGACGATATTTTTATCGTGAACGACGCCCTCAAAGATCCGCGCTTTAGTGACAATCCTCTGGTGACCGAGCAGCCGCATATTCGCTTCTACGCTGGCTATCCCTTAACCATTCACAGGCAATATCGAGTAGGGACCTTGTGTTTAATCGGCACTGAACCGCGAGAGTTTACAGCTGTAGATATTGAAACCTTGACGGATTTAGGTGAAATGGTAGAGGCGGAATTACTCTCTATCGCGCAAAACACCTTAGATCCTTTGACCACGATTTCGAATCGGCGTGGATTTGAGTTACTGGCCCATCAGGCGCTGGCGAGTTGTCGACGTACCGAATCTGAGGCGGCCTTACTCTTCTTCGATCTCGATTTCTTTAAGGAAGTGAATGACAACTTTGGTCACCTCAAGGGCGACCAAGTCTTATACGATTTTGCCCATATCTTGATGACCGCTTTTAGGGAGTCGGATGTGATTGCAAGGCTTGGCGGTGATGAGTTTGTGGTGCTATTAAGTTTTGTGCATAGAGATACAGTCGATCGCGTGATTGAGCGTTTTAAGCAATTACTTGAGCAATATAATCAACAGCATCCTAAGCAACATAGCTTAGCGACCAGTATTGGTATCGCCCATTGGACGCCAGATTCTGATGTGAGCTTAGAGGATCTGTTAGATTCCGCCGATAAAGCCATGTATCAGGATAAAGCCGCGCACCACAGTGATGCGCCTTAAATTATGTGCACTAAATGATGCGCCTTAAATCATGTGTGCTTAAGCAAGATGAAAAGGGAGACAATAATGTCTCCCTTTTCATTGGTTTTTATTCGGCGAAGAAGTACTAAACTGCACCATTAAGCCGTAATGAGCATGACCCAGTGTTGATATAAAGGTAGGCCAATTAACACGTTAACCGGGAACGTAATGCCGAGTGAGGCCAGCATAGCCAGTCCGATATTAGCTTCGGGTATTGCGGCTCGAATGGCCGCAGGCGCTGCGATATAAGATGCACTGGCACTTAATGCCGCTAGCACTAAAATGCTGCCAGAAGGTAAGTCCAACCATAATCCTACGGCAATACCGCACCAAGCCAATACAAAGGGCGTTACGGCGGCGAACACCAATAAGCGCCATTGTTTTAGTGGTAGCGGCAAACACACTTTGGCCGTCACTAAGCCCATTTCCAGTAAAAATAATGCCAGTAAAGTTTTGAATCCGCCTAGTAGCACAGGTGTGAGCGGCGCAAGCCCCGTTGGGCCGTAAAGCCAACCTATCACTACTCCACCCACGAGTAAGACAACGCCGCGGCTGGTTAACGCTTCGTGCAATACGCTCGATTGAGTTTCATTCTTGGGTGATGTTTCAATTGCTTTTTTGGCGCTTAAGTACCTGTGTAGCCAGAGCATCACGACGATCGCCGGCAGCTCCAGCAGCACGAGATACAGGGTGGTTTCGGGTCTTAATATCAACCCTGATTTTTCCACCATAGCCATCACCACCGCAAAGGTTCCCGCGCTAACGGAGCCGTAATGGGCGGCAATGCTAATGGCATCTGTGTGACCAATGCGAACCAGCCGAGTTAACACTGGGTATAGGGCCAAGGGGATAATAAAGCCTAAAGCAACAACCGCTAACAGCTCAGTGATCACTAAGTTTTGGGTGTGACCGTGGAGCGCCATTCCGCCCTTTAAGCCCAAAGTGAGCATTAACAGTATGGATAGGGTTTCGTAGATCGCGGGGGGGACTTTAAGATCTGACTTCACTAGGCCAGCTAACAAGCCTAAGGCGAAAAAGGCAATGACAATATCGGGCATAAGTATCTCATTAAGTTTGATTTTTAAGCCGTGTAAAACAGGCTTAATTGTCGGGTGATCCTGATGGCTGGTGATTTTGGACCTAATTGGTTATATTGAAAAATAAATTGTTTACCACTTAGGTATAGATAATTGTCTATGGATAAGCGTTCGTCATCGACTCAGCTTAAATTGCGGCACTTGAGTTTCCGTTTGCTGCAGGTGTATGTGCAAGTGGTGCGGTTAGGCAATATTTCCGCAGCGGCGAGGGCCTTGCATTTAACCCAACCCACAGTGTCATTACAGCTTAAAAAGCTGGCCGATGTATTGGGTGAGCCGTTACTTGAGAGTCGTGATGGCCGCATGTTACCGACCTTGATTGGCAATGAACTCTACCGCGCCGCCTGCGATACCTTGAGTCGTTTTGAGGATTTCGATGCCTTTATGCAGCAGGCCAAAGGTGGCAGCGTCGGGCATATTAATATCGGTATCGTCACTACCGCCAAATACGTGTTACCACGGATTTTAGGGGCTTTTTATCGGCAGTTTCCGCAGGTTAAAGTGACCTTAAACATAGGTAACCGTGCCCATGTGTTGGGCCGATTTGAGCACCAAGAGGATGATTTATATCTGTTTAGTCATCCTCCTAGTGGCGATAACGTGCTATCTGCGCGGATCATTAAAAATCCGCTGCAATTGATTGCGCCAAAAGATCATTGGGCGGTGGGCCGTGAGCAAGTGAATTTTAACGATCTCAAACATGAGCGTTTTATCGTGCGCGAGCCAGGTTCTGCCACCCGCTTGATGTTCGAGTCTTGGTGCAGCGGTCAAGGCATCACGCTTAGTGACACTATGCAAATTGAGAGCAATGAGGCGATACGCCTAAGCGTCGCGTCTGGCTTAGGCTTGTCAGTGATTTCGGCGCACACGCTGCAAGAAGGGCGCGAAAAACCGGCTATTTTGCCGGTAACGGGTTTTCCGCTCGAAAGTAACTGGTATCTGGTTGGCCGCAAAGATCGACGCTTGCCCTATGCTGCCATGCAGCTGGTGGACTTTATGGCGGCGCATTTGGCCGAGTGTATCGAGCCAGAATGGGTTGCCGCCGATATCAGTGAACTGGCTATGCACTTTAATCATGCGCCGCAAACTCGGTCTTAGCTGAGTTCATGTTTTTGATACTGAATGATTTTATTAAGTTAAAGATGTGGTGATACATTGAGGGTAACGTTTTTTCGCACATCTTGTGCGTTACCCTCTGGTTCCCTTGTAAAACGAGATTTGACTTCAAATCGAAAGCGAGACTTTTGACCTTAAATCGAGACGACTTTACTTGGCGACTTTACACCTTAAAGCGCGTCAGTAGGTTGTTCAGTTCAACTGCTAACCTTGATAGTTCATGTGCCGATGCACTGGTTTGCTGCGCTCCCGCGGCGCTTTGGCTGGCGAGATCGCTAATGTTAACAATGTTTTTATCAACCTCACGGGCGACTTTCGCTTGTTCTTCGGCGGCGCTTGCGATGACCATATTACTGTTATTCATCGTACTGATTTGAGCGTTAATCGTGTTTAATGCATCCCCAGCGAGCCTTGCGACAGCGAGTGCTTGCTCTGCCTTTTGGCCACTGTGCTGCATCGATAGCACAGCGGTTTCGGTGCCGTGCTGGATCTTGTTGATCATATCTTCAATTTCACGGGTCGAAGACTGAGTACGGTGGGCTAGCGCGCGCACTTCATCGGCAACGACCGCAAAACCACGGCCAGTATCGCCCGCTCGCGCCGCTTCAATGGCTGCGTTGAGGGCCAGTAAATTCGTTTGCTCGGCAATTGCGCGGATCACATCTAAAACTTTACCAATATCGACAGCTTGCATGGCTAAGGTTTGGACAATTTGTGAACTTTGCGTCACATCCTGATTCATGTCGATAATGGCGGCGACGGTTTGATCTACCTGTTTTTTACCTAATTCAGTATTGCGGGCGGTTTCTTCTGAGGCCTCTGAAGCGAGGACTGCGGTATTAGCGACTTCATCCACCGCCGAACTCATCTCGGTAATTGCGGTTGCAGCCTGTTGTATTTCATCATTTTGTTGCTGTATACCGCGGGAAGCATCTTCAGTCACAGAATTGAGTTCTTCGGCGGCGGAGGCGAGTTGGTTAGAGGAGTTTGCGATGTGGGATAAGGTATCGCGCAGGTTCTGCTGCATCCCTGCTAATGAACGCATCAGCTGACTGGTTTCATCATTGCCATCTGTACGGATTTTCTGCGTTAAATCACCGCTTGCGACCGTCACTGAAATATCTACTGCTTCTTTCATCGGCTGCACAATACTGCGGGTTAAGAGTGTGGCCACGACAAATGCGGCAATCAAGGAGGCTATTATCACTACGCTGTTGAGTAGCTTACTTTCCTCGTAGGCTTGTGCTGTGATCTCGCCCTGTTTGCCTGCATATTCGGTATTTAAGTCGCCAATGCTGATAAGCGTTTTAGTTATTTTATCAGCTTGTAACGTCATCACTTCATCCATTATCCGTTTAGCTTCAGTCGTGTCATTGGCCTGCAACTTACTGATCATTTGATCTTGATTCTGTAAATACAGCTCTAAATTATGACTAAAATCCTGATAGAGGGCTTGCTCACCAGGCAAACTAATTAAAGGCTCGTAGGCCTTTTGATCCGTTTTAATGTTCTCGCGAATTTGCCTTAAGGTTTCGAGCCCTTTGTCACGCTCAGCCGCCGAATCGGCGAGTAATAGACGAAATGTAAATACCCTAGCGCGCATCACGTTAAGATTGATGCTCGATAGCGTGACGAGTGTCGGCAGGGTATTTTTTTCAATTTCTTCTGAGGAGACTCGCATGGATGACATAGTTTGTAATGACATCAGCCCCTGAAGTAACAAGACTAGACCGAGTAAGCCAAACGCAGTAATGAGTCGTGAGCCAATTTTAATTTGTCGTAACCACATAAGCGAATCGTCCCTGTATTTAAATTAGTTCCGTCTAAGGTCGTTCTTAACTGTCTTTGAGCTAATACTTTCGAACTACTGCAGTCGAGCCATAAAGTTCGAGTAAATAAAGTCGAACTTATGCTTCCTAACTTTAAAACTAAGCGTTATTGCGCAGAGTCGGAACTATGAGTCTTTGGTTTAATACACTATAGATTATATTTTTAAAATTTCTTGTCGTAGAGTGTAAATTTAATTGATTAAAACCTATAGGGCGTAAATTAGCATAATTGAAACTAAGTTATACCGTACCTTAAATATCTAGGTTAGCAAACCGTATTGCTGAATTGAGTGGAGTAATGCCTCTGGTTTTATTAAGGTTAGTAGTCTAAATAAAGGAGTGAGCTGTGATTAGTTTTTTGATTTTAAATGGTTAAAGTGAAGTTTTGTGCTGATTTGATAAGGTTTTAGATTGGCAATCTAGGTCTTTAGGCTCATGTGTCATGTCTGTCGTTTTAAAGGTGTTATTCAAGCTTTTGCTATTCTGATTGTATAAGTGACTTCGTAATCCACTGTTCCTTTGGACGTTTTTATTTTTTTGCTAATGATTGTCCAATAATAGTTTGAGCAAAATTTTGGTACTTATTTATTGTCTCTTTTTTTGTCTCTGAAAAGCGATAATTCCTTGTCTCTGCAAAGCGATAAAGAATCAATTTTTTTACGCTAATTCATGTCGGCTCATTTCTATTAATCGGCTGTAGGTGCGGCGGAATTCAAAACTAAGTGCGCCACCTTGGTAGAGTTCGCTCAGTGGCACGTCGCAGCTGAGATAGAGGCTGACATTTTGATCGTATAACTCATCAATTAAGCTGATAAAACGTCGCGCAGGGTCGTCGTTGGCGGCGTAGGAGAGTTTGCGCTCGCCCGTAGTTGCGGCTTGGTTTTCTCCTGTGCCGTCCTCCGTGCCGCGGGCACGGATCCAGCCTTTCACTTCGCCGCCTAATTTGGGAACGCCGCTCACCATTAAGATCTTAAATCGACTGGCGATTTCGATGTAATCGAGTTGGGATCTCGGGCCGTCACACAGGGCATAAAAGTTGAACCAAGCAACAGCGTTGTCTATGGGCTCTAAAGCTGCGCGGATCACTGGGATTTCACGGTTGCAGATGGTGAGGCTAGCATTGCTCATTCTGCTATCACTCATGCTAGAACCGCTAATGCCAGTACTACTAATGCCAGTATCGCTAATGCCAATAGCACTCATACTGAGCGCATTTGGCGTTAACCCATTCACTAGCTTGTCAAAAATCTGCTCAAAATCGAGTGTTCCGGTAATGCCGATATTGCGGGAAATCGAGGTACTCATTTCAGCGCTATCAACGGCAATCTCGTTGTTTAATGCGGCATTGATGGCGTGCATCCTGTGGTCTTGGTTGCCATCGAGATGCAGCATTTGCGTGTGTGTTTGCAGCAGTTGGATACAAGGTAAAAATCTGTGTCTGGCTAAGCCGTTCTCATATAAGCGCTCAATAGGAATATTAGAGGTCGCGACCAGCACCACACCTTGTTCGAATAGGCACTCAAATAGCCCTGCGAGTATCATGGCATCGCCAATGTCTGAGACAAAAAATTCATCGAAACACAGCACCTTGCACTCTTTCGCGAGATTTTTAGCAATCAGGGTTAACGGATCGCGTTTACCCGAATGCTCACGCAGTGCATTGTGTATCCGTGCCATAAAGCGGTGGAAATGCAGTCTTAACTTGCCATCACTCTGCAAACAATCGAAAAACAAATCCATCAGAAAGGTTTTACCCCGACCGACATCACCCCACAGATACAAGCCTTTGATGGATTGTGAATGGGAGAGGCGAGCTGAATAGGATTGTGGCATCAAGTGTTTAAATAACATATCGAGCGCCAACACCGCCTGTTGTTGCGCCGGATCGTCAATTAGATTTTCGCTCACTTTGGCGCGATACACTTCCAGTGGCGTCATCATTGGCGTTATCGATTGCGAGCTAGCGGAGTTTGAATGAGCCATGTCGGGGTCTCGTTGGCGGTTGTTTTAGGTGTTTACTGCAGTCAGTGTGTGCTTTAGCTTTGATTAAGTGCGATATCAGCGCTCGCCTTTTGAGGCATCATGCTACTCATACTTAGGTACTCGGGAGCCATATTGCACTAGCGCAGGGTAACATAGTCGCTGGCGTGACTTAAATCCCGCTCTGAGGCTTAGGTCAAATACTAAACGAAACCAGTGCTTTATTCTCGGGGACTTTTACCTTAACATCTTTGTCACAAAAATAATGATATGGAATGAATCCTATGGCTAGCAAAGGCAATGGCATTACTTTTATCAGTGCACAAACCTCGATTGAGGGTGACATCCAGTTAGAGAGCACGGCATTAATTGCGGGTAAATTGCAGGGCAAGATTGGTTCAGCGGGACAAATTAAGATCGAACTTGGCGGCGAGATCTCCGGTGAAGTCAGCTGTGATGAGTTGCGGGTGTGCGGCGTATTTAGTGGTCGAGTCTGTTGCAATAAGTTGATTATTACCAGTTCTGGTGTGGTTGACGGTGAAGTTGCCAGTCATCAGATGGAGATTTACGAAGGCGGCCAGTTTATTGGTCAGCGGATTAAAGGCCCTGAGCTTGATGCCTTGCCTGACATGCTAAAAGCGATCGAGCCAGCGGCTCAACGCTCGGATGCGCACCTATATGCCAGTGAGAGCGGTTCATTAAGAGGCGATAATCGGGCGATTCGTCCTTGGTTGTATGTTGCTGCGGCAACTGTCGTCATCGCCTTGGGCTTTAGTTTTGGACCCGAGCCATTGCGTGAGTGGTTACCTAATGTGAGTGATAGCACGCTTAACACTGAAGTGTCTCCCGTGACTCAGGAGCTGGATGTTGAAAAGGGTTTCAATCCATTACTCACAGAACAAACGACTGCGCCAGATACCGCGAATGCCGACAATACGGCGGCGGTATCTGCAGATCCGGATCCGCTGGCTTTGTCGCAGGATTCGGCGATGGAAGATTTACAGCAAATGGAACAAGGCCATGCACAGATGGCGCAGGGTGATAATGGCACCGCGCCCACCAGCGAGAATGCAGGCAATAAGCTCTGATTGCTAAGCGAAAGCTCGAATCTATTAGCTTGAATCAATTAGCTCGAATCAATAAGTACTAGCATAATTGGGTCGAGCATTTGGTGTTTTTTGTTCGACCACTGTTACTTGCTCATCGTTGCTAATGCTTGTCACCGAAATCCAGCTCAATCCTACTCAATATCCCTTCAAGTATTGATGCTAGTTCCCTCAGAAGCGCTTAATGGCGCTTTGCTTTTATGGATGGCTTCTATGCTTAATTTAACGTTCTAAGGGTAAATCCGTCCTATTTTTATGCTATTTCACTCATCTGTTAACATTCAGCGTCCGCTAGTATTCCTGTCATATTTTCATTGAGTTATCTCTCATTCTTACCCGTTTTGTGCACTTCAAGCCGTTTCCCTTGAGTTAAGTTCATTTTGTTCATGAACTTTATGATTTTTAGTCACCTTAAGTCCCTTAATGAAGATTAAGTGCGTTAAATATCTTTAACGAAATGTTAACGATACATTTCCTCCTCTGGACGAGGAAGTAGTCCGTCACAGACCTGACACAATTCTAATAACACAGGCATTCCCACAGGGAATGGCAGACTGCAATACAGGAGGCATTGATGCCTAGATTGACCTTACTTGCCGCGGCAACCGCTGTGGCTTTTACTGGTTTTGCGAATGCGCAAGACTTAACGCCTCAAGAGCTTCAAGCACAACTCACCCAATTGACTCAAGAAGTTAACCAGCTAAAACAACAGCAGGCAGCGAATGCCACTGCGACTCCATCTAAGCCTAGCGCGCCAGCTTTTGAGATAGGTGGTCGCATTCAACTCGATTACAACCTCTTCAATGGTGCCTATAACGCCGAACATAACGGCAGTAGCGCGCAGGATATTTTCCCTCGCCGAGTCCGTACCTTTGTTGAAGGCGAATTACAGGATTGGGATTACAAGCTACTGCTTGAATTTGCTGAAAATACCGCTGAAATCGTCATGGCTCGGATGCGTTATTCGGGTTTTGAGAATGGCCCTAAACTGCAATTTGGTAAGTTGCGTGAGGATATCAGCCTTGATGCGCTCACCAGCAGTAATCACATTGCGCTGATTGAACGTTCTAGCCTCGCCGATACTATGTCGCCGTACTTCCGCTGGGGTGTTTCTGCCTATCAATATTTCCCCAGCACAGGTTTACGTTACGCTTTGGGTGTTTATAAAAACGATGCCTTTGGTAGCGATGGCAAAGATGAAACCGATGATTTGAACTATGCCCTGAGCTCGCGAGTGACTTGGTCACAGGCCAAAGAACCGGGCCGAGTGCTGCATGCTGGCTTGTGGTACTCAGCGCGTCAAATGGGCGGCGATGACTTGTCAGCCAGCTTTGCTCGCGGCGAACTGCGCGAGACTAATACTCGCCTGATTAACTATGTTGCGGGTGGTGAAACCGCAGCGATTGATCGGCTAAACCAAGCGGGTTTAGAGCTGGCATTTCAACATAAGGCTTTGTTACTACAAGGCGAATACGCTCAGCGTAATTTAACGACTCAAGATCCTCAGTCAGTGCTCGATGGTGAGCGTTATCAGGCGTATTACCTGCAGGCGAGTTATTTCTTAACGGGCGAACAGCGCAGCTATTCCAAGGGCAGCGCGGTGTTTTCCCAGCCTAAGGGCGTAACCGATGCATGGGAATTGGCGGCACGTTTTTCTAGCGTGGATGCAAGCTCCGACTTCCAAGGTACTAAAGCTCAGACCTATACCTTAGGCGTGTCTTACTACTTTAATCCAAAAATCAAAGTGATGGCTAACTACATCCATTCTTCCGTCGATGGCGCTGGCACGATTGCCTTAGTCGGCAATGAAGATGTGGGTGATGCCTTTACTGCCCGTTTGCAATACGTGTTTTAGGAGTAATGAATCATGTTGAAAATGAAATCTTTAGTCATGAGTGCGCTGTTACTTGGTGCCTCTGGCATGGCGAGTGCTGATATCCACTTTATCATTCCTGGCGGTCCAGGCGGTGGTTGGGATACCACGGCTCGCGGCGTCGGTGAAGCCTTAGTGAAGTCGAAAATTGATGGTAATGCCTCTTTTGAGAACCTCTCGGGCGGCGGTGGCGGTCGTGCGATTGCCTCTATGATCAAATCGAAAAACAAACAGGGTGATATTTTACTGGTTAACTCGACTCCGATTGTGCTCCGTGCACTTTCTGGGCAAATCCCGTTTAGTTATCGTGATTTAACGCCGGTTGCTGGCATAGTCGCCGATTACGGTGCCTTTGTGGTGCGTAACGATTCACCGTTGAAAAACTGGGACGATGTGTTGGCGGCCTTTAAGGCGGATCCACAAAGATTCAATATCGCTGGCGGCTCAGCGCGCGGCAGTATGGATCACTTAGTTGCGGCGCAAGCGATTGCGGCGGCGGGCTTAGATGGCGGTCGTTTACGTTATGTTCCATACGATGCGGGTGGTCAAGCTAAGGCTGGCTTACTCTCGGGCGAAGTCGATTTACTGTCGACGGGATTCAGTGAAGCGTTAGAAATTGCAGGCAGTGGTCAAGGGCGGATCCTTGCTATGACTGCACCTGAAATCGTTGCCGAGCATCCAGAGGTTCCGACGATTAAATCTCTCGGTTATGACATGACGTTTACTAACTGGCGCGGTTTTTTTGCGGCACCTGATACGCCTAAAGCCAAAGTTGATGAGTATGTGGCCAAGTTTGCGGCGCTGATTAAGACGCCTGAATGGGAACAAGTGCGTGCCCGTAATGGGTGGATCAATCTGTTTGAACCCCAAGCCGAATTCATTAAGTCATTGGAAGCACAGGAGCAGCAGCTTAAAGCCACTATGTTGCAACTGGGCTTTATTAAGTAAGGAGTGACAGATGTTGAATCGTGATCTGATTGGTTCCTTGCTATTTGTCGCCGTGTTTACCGGATATGGCGTGCTGGCATTGCAAATTCCCTTATTGCCGTTTGAAGAATTTGAAGTCGTGACGTCTTCCACTATGCCGAAGATTTATGCTGCCATGGGGCTGATGTTTAGTCTGTTCTCTCTGGTTGCTGTCTTGCTGAAAGGAAACACGGTTCAACAGCGGGGGGCGCTGCTGACTAAAGCCGCCTTACAACAAACCGCGGCGCTGATTGTGCTGATGGTCTTGTATGCCGCCGGACTCGAACCGTTGGGGTTTGTTGTCGCTACTTTATTGTTTTTGGTCGCTGGATTTTGGTTGATGGGAGAGCGCCGCTTTAAGATTTTGCTGCTCGCCTCTGTGCCCGTGGTGTTGGTGTTCTGGGTGTTGATGACGCAAGTCTTAGGTATCTACTTGGCCTCAGGTTCTCTTTGGAGTTAACTATGTTCGATGCAATGTTTATTGGTCTATCGACCGCGTTTGAATTGCAAAACCTCATGTATGTGGTCTTAGGCTGCTTGGTTGGCACAGTGATCGGTATGCTGCCGGGATTAGGGCCGATCACAGCGATCGCTCTGATGATCCCTGTGACTTACAGCATTGGCCCCAGTTCAGGCATGATCCTAATGGCGGGCGTGTACTACGGCGCTATTTTTGGTGGGTCGACTTCGTCAATTCTGATCAACGCCCCGGGCGTGGCAGGAACGGTTGCGACGTCATTCGATGGTTATCCGATGGCGCAAAAAGGCATGGCAGGTAAAGCATTAGCGATTGCGGCCTATGCTTCGTTTACCGGCGGCACTATCGGCGCCATCATGTTGATGGTCGCGGCGCCATTATTAGCGCAAGTATCACTGAGCTTTCAATCGGGCGATTATGTGGTCTTGATGTTCCTCGGTTTGACGGCCATTGCAGCGTTTTCGAATCGTGGCGATTTCCTCAAGGCCATGATGATGACTCACTTAGGTTTGTTGCTCTCGTCAGTGGGGATCGATCCTTTCTCGGGGATGGAACGCTTCACCTTCGGTCAGCCAGATTTACTCGATGGCATCAGTTTTCTGTTAATCGCCATGGCGACTTTTGCCCTGTCGGAAGCGTTAATGAATGTGATTAAGCCGCCGAAGTCGACCGAAAACATCAACTTTTCAGCGCAGCCTATTGGTAGCACTCGCTTAACCAAAGAGGAAGTGAAAGAGATAGCGCCTGTGATTGGTCGTTCGTCGATTTTCGGTTTCTTGATTGGGGTATTACCGGGCGCAGGCGCAACCATTGCCAGCTTTATGGCCTACGGCACTGAGCGTAATTTATCCCGCGGCGCGAAACGCGAGGAGTTTGGTAAGGGCTCGATTCGCGGTGTTGCGGCGCCTGAGTCGGCTAACAATGCGGCCTGTACTGGCTCATTTGTCCCGTTATTGACCTTAGGTATTCCGGGGTCTGGTACCACGGCTATCATGCTTGGTGCATTGATCGCTTATGGTATTCAACCTGGCCCTATGTTGATGCAAGAGCGTCCAGACGTGTTTTGGTCTGTGATTATCTCTATGTATTTCGGCAATATTATTCTGCTGGTGCTGAATTTACCGCTGATCCCTTATTTTGCCAAAGTGCTGGCTTTGCCTAAGTCGATTTTGACTGTGATGATTTTGTTCTTCAGTTTGATTGGGGTGTATTTGGTCTCGTTTAACACCTTCGATCTGTTCTTGATGATAGGTTTTGCGATTGTCGCTGTCGTGCTACGTTTGCTGGCATTCCCAATGGCGCCGCTGCTACTGGGCTTCATCCTCGGTGATATGATTGAGCGTAACTTCCGCCGTGCTATGATCGCCTCCGATGGTTCTTTGAGCTTCCTGTGGGAACGCCCGCTAACACTGACTATCTTGATTGTGGCGATCGCTATGCTGGCTGTGCCATTGATCGGTTTTATTCGTAGTCATCGTAGTGATAAATTGGCGAAAGCCTCTTAATGTAAAGGTACGCTAATGAGACGCCCTAAGCGCTTAGAAACGTGGTTAATCAGTGGGGTGACTTGCCTGAGTTTGTTGCTGTGCGCCTTATTTGGCGGCATCAGCTATCAAATTTTGAGTCGCAGTATTACTGAGCAATCGGGCGCTAAGGCATTAGGGCTGGCCCATGCGGTCGCGACACGGACCGATGTGATTACGGCTTTGCAGACTGGGCATTCGAGCCCACAATTGCTGGCCGCGATAGAAGGAATACGTCTAGCATCTAAGGCCGATTTTATCGTGGTGGGCGATACTCATAAATACCGTATCGTGCACCCAGATTCAGATAAAATTGGCAAGAAGATGGAGGGCGGTGACAGCCAAGCGGCATTAGAAGGGGAGTCTTATATCTCCGAGGCGCAGGGCAGTTTAGGTCGTTCTATTCGCGGTAAAGTGCCAGTGCTGGACGAGCAAGGTCAAATTATCGGCTTGGTTTCCGTGGGCTTTTTGAGTCAGTCCGTGGGCGCGTTAATCGATAAGCGTATTCCTGAAATCATCATGACAGTCCTAGGAGTGTTATTGATGGGCGTGCTGGTGGCTTTTTGGATGGGGCGGCAAGTACGGGAAATGTTGTTCGGCTTGCAACCTGCGGAAATTGGCCGTTTATTCGTCGAGCAGGACGCGATTCTTAACACAGTGCGAATGGGTGTGGTGGCATTGGATGCCGATGGTCGTATCCGCAAGTTGAATCAAAGGGCGCGGGAGATCTTAGCCTTATCTCCGACCTGCCAACCTAATACTCTGATGTTGAGTGATTTATTGCCGCAGCACGCCGATTTTCTACTGACGAACCAAAACAAAACCATCAGGGGATTCGAGTTATTTGCCAATGAGCAATGGCTGGTGATGTCGCGGGTGCCGTTTCAGGTACGGGATCAAAATGATGGCTTACTACTGACGATGCGCCCCGCCGATGAAATTGAGCGCTTGAGCCAACAACTGGCAAAAGTACAAGAGTTTGCCGAAATGCTCAGAGTGCAAACCCATGATTACTCGAATAAACTCCATACCCTAGGCGCATTATTACAGCTCAAAGCCTACGACAAAGCGGTCGAATTTATTGGCCAAGAAAGCCAAGGTTGGCAGGCTCAAATCCATTTATTACTGTCGCAAATCCATGAGCCGACGATCGCGGGATTACTCTTGGGTAAGTATCACAAGGCGAAAGAGCTCAATATTGAGTTTCAAATCAGCCCTGATAGTCAACTCAGTGATGTGCAAGACGCTATTATGCTTGAGCGGATGGTGTCGATTATGGGCAACCTTATCGATAATGCCATTGAGGCTGTGCACAGGGCGAACAATCATAAGCCCCGCCGCGTGGTCGTAACTTTAGATGAAACTGCCTCTAACCTGATTTTTGATGTGGAAGACAGTGGCGATGGGATTTCTAAAACCGAGTACAGCACGATATTCGATCCAGATTACAGCTCTAAGCAGGGGGCGCAGCATGGTGTGGGCATGTATATCGTTAATACTTACCTGTGTGCCTGCCATGGCAGCTTAGAGTTTGCCGACTCAGATTTAGGTGGCGCGCGTTTTTCTGTGTATATTCCCACTAAACCTTTACCTGAAGTAGGTACCGTTTAATGCATACCGTCATGATTGTTGCGGACCAAGTTGTGTGTGTTGCTGAGTTAACCGCACCGTATTTGTTTCCTGAACTTCTGCCTGAAGTAGGTACTGTTTAATGCATACAGTGATCATCGTCGAGGATGAAGTCGAAGTCGCCCATTTGGTTGCGCAATATTTGTTCTCGACTAATCGTTATAAAGTGATTGGCATGGCTAGCGATATCAGTACTGCGCGATCTTTGTTGGGCGCCATCACGCCGGACCTCTTACTGTTAGATGTGTATTTACCCGACGGTAATGGTTTGAATTTACTGGCAGAATTACGCAGCCAAGGGATCCGTAGCGAAGTGGTATTGCTCACTGCAGCCAAAGAAGTGCAGATTTTAGAAAAAGCCATGCAGCTCGGCGTGTTCGATTTTCTGGTAAAACCTGTACTCTTGAGTCGGTTAGACCAAGCCTTGAGTCGATTCGAGAGCCGCCAGCTCAAACTTTCTGCCACCGAAGAGCTGACTCAATCCGTGGTCGATGCCTTTATGGAAGTGCCGACAGGGACGACCAAGGCTGCTGCTCGTTTGCCAAAGGGGGTCGATCAATTGACCCTACAGAAAATCCGTGAAGTGTTTGATACTAAGCCACAAGATAAACTCACAGCGCAAATGGTGGGTGAGAAGCTAGGCGTTAGCCGTTCTACCGCGCGGCGTTATTTAGAGTTTTTGTTGGAATGTAACGAGTTAGCGGCGGATCAGAGTTATGGTTCCATCGGTCGCCCCGAACGTTGCTATCACAGAGTGCGCTAGTCTTACTATTCAGCTTTTAGCTTTTCTATCTTAAGAATTTAGTCCACCTTGACCCTTTCAAGCTGCCACTCTGGCAGCTTAGAGGTTAAGTCTGGGATTATTCTATCGATATCGCCCCGCAAGATAATCAATGGCTCACCGCTAAACGCCCCGTTGGCTAACTGCTGCAGCCTTTTTGGCGTTAGCGCCTGCAACTCTGCATTCAGCTTTTGCACATCAACTTGAGTTAATCCTGTCGCAAGTTGTTGGAGATATTGGTTTTCACGCTGAATGCTGTTGTCTTGGCTGAGTAAATCCTCACCTATCAAATAGGTTTTAAGTGCATTGATTTCGCCTTGGCTGGCACTTTGGGTTTTAACGAGCGCGAGGTGATCAAGTATGCCCACCACAAACGCGCCCGTATGTTCTATGGCTGTACTGCCGTAAAACTTGATGCTGCTGGACAGCGGCGCATTGGCACACTGGCCGTAAATGCCATAGGTGAGACCGCGTTTTTCCCGCAAATCATAATAGAGTCTACCCGAAAAACTGCGCCCCATCAGCGCGGATAAACTGCGACAGCTTAAGGTGACTTCCTGTGAACTGAGTTGATTCGTCTCGGACATATCGCCTAATTCACTATCAACGGTATGACCTATGGCATGATTTATGGAATGGTCTATGCGATAGTCTATGCGATAGCCTAGGCGGACTTGGGTCTGCACACTGCCCGGCGCATCGATAAGGAAAATCTTCTTGGTTTGCTTAGGTGTGGTTGTTTCTAGCTTATCTGCTTGCGGTGACGACTTAGGAAAGGATGTCGTCAACAGAGGCCACAGTTTTATGCTGGCTTGAAGATCAAATTCGGCGTTTTTAGCCTGCATATTGGGTAGAAACAGATGCCATTGTGCTTGCGATGCCGCCTGCTGCTGGATCTGTTGCAGCTGCTTTAGGCTGAGCGTATCGAACAGTGCATCATTATTGAGTACTTTATTGTAGGGATGTTCAGGTCCGAGCAGTTTTTCGCGCCACTGTTTATCTATCTCGGCGCCACTAAAGGCATTTAAGTGCTTATTGAGCTTGAGTTGGCGGCGAATATTATCAATATCGACGGGAGCGGTTGTCGCATCAATAAAGGTATTGGGCTGCCAAAATTGCACTAGCAAACCGTAGATATGATTAACATCGTCAGGGCAGGTGAGGCTTAGATTTATGCTATGTAAGCTAACGCGAATACTGAAGGTCTCAAGGCAGGGATCTGCGAGGCTAATCGCCAGTGCGCGGGCTTTCTCTTGCAAGGCAATCTGTAAAATATCGGGATTATTGAAGGGAGTCTGCGGACTTATCACCGCTAAACTGACCCTGTTGCTTAGACTGTTACTGCTTAGATCATAAGTGCTTTGCACTGAAGCAAGTCTATGTAACTGATAGGGTAAATCCAACTCGGTATGAACTTCATCGCTAAACATTGGATCCGTTGCGGGGATGATGACACCGCTTTCGGGTAAATGATTGTCTAGTGGATAGGGTATTTCAAAGCTGGCTAAGCTTGGCGGTTCAGTCGGCGTAAAGACTATTTGTGTTTGCTGGCAGGCGCTCAGTAATAACGCCACAACGCAGCACATTAAGCCTTGTAGTTGTTTAGGTCGTCCATGAGCTACAGGAGTTAGATTCATCATAATACCGCATCCTCTAGGCTGTTACTCATATCACTAGGTAGCCATTCCAGCAGTGTTTTTCCCCAGCGAATATACCAAGGTGGCAGTAGGTCGACCCGTACATAGTTTTGAGTAAAATACTGCGCTGCAACTCTTTGGATATCGCCTGCCGTGACTGCGTTAATCCGCTGCCACTGTGCGCTAAAGGGATGGTCTTTATCTTGAACTGAGGTCGCCGAAAGCTGCGTGGCTAGTGCTTGGGTGTCACTGAGTTGTTGTAATCGATTGTTTAACCACACTTGTTTAAGTGCGCACAGGCTGGTTTCATCCAGAGTCTCTTGCTGTGTTTGTGCGACAAGTCCCAGCACTTTTTCCACTAAGGCATCGAGTGAAGTGCGAGCTCGCGGAACCAAGACAATATTGGCAATCCCATGATTTTCTAACTCAAAGGGCAGGGAATAACTGAGCATTTGCGCAGGATTATGCTGGCTCATTCTAGTAATTGCACTGGCGGTATTTTGAAATAAATAGCCTTCGAGCAGTTGAATCGCTGCCGCATCGGGATGATCTTTACCTACGGTATGCCAAGCGAGCAGTAATCCAGGCCAAGGTCCGCGCTCATCGACTAACTCAGCATGCACTTGTTTAGGCTGGATGTTCAGCTCAGTGAATCTAGGCTCTGTCGTCGCAGGTTTAGGCCAAGTCGCAAAATCTTGCTCGATCCATTGCAGGGTTTGTGGACTTAACTTACCGACAAGGGAAAGCTGCATCGCGTCGGGGCGATAATAAGCACGGTGAAAAGCGGTTAGGCTTTCAGGTGTGGCTTGCAAGATATCTTCACGACTACCAATAATACCGTGGCCGTAGGGCGTGCCTTGCACTTGGTCGAGTAAGAACGCCATCGCGCTGCGGACATAGGGCTGATTATCTATGGTTTGGGCCATTTCCTGCAGTACGGTTTCCTGCTGATTTTTAACGGTTGTGGCATTAAGGCTTGGACGGATAAAGCGGTCGGCTTCGAGATACAGCCCCAGTTCTAATGCTGGGCTTGGCAGCGTCACATAGTAATTGGTGTAGTCAAAATGTGTGCTGGCATTAAAACGTGCACCTAAGGCACTGAGCTGCTGGGCATAGGTATCGCTGGGGGCATTTTCGCTGCCCTTAAATAACATGTGCTCAAACAGATGGGCATAACCGCTCTGACCTTGGGCTTCGTTGCGGGCGCCTAAATTAAATTGGCTGGCGATTGTAACTGTCTGTTTATCAGCCATGGGCAGTAAGCGCACCGTCAGGCCATTTTCGAGAGTGTAGGTTTTTAGGTTCGCTTCGAGCGCGTATAAGGCTTGTGCATCCTGCTCGGCGCGACATTGTGCCAGCAGCGAATTGCTAAAAGCACTGGTCGCAAGGGCGATAAAAAAGACGATGTGAGTTCTCATAAGTGCATCCTGCCGAGCATATTTTTGAATTCGTTAAATAACTCATCGAAGCTGAATGCCGTTACCAAGTGGCGATTAACCCATCAACAGGTATCGATACCGATTGCGATGTTGTTAGCAACTGCTCGGATTTCATCGAAATCAGTTGAATAGCATTCAGTTTTTAAAAAGAACTGCTATGATGGCACAGTTCTTTTTCTGGCATAAGTACAAGATATGGTAAGCAGATCCCCGTTCGAATCCTTTCAGTGGAAAAGCGATATTTTTAACTGTGAAAGCACTGATATTGATAATTTTTATCTGCTGCTTGAGCAGGAAATGACCCGTTTGGGCATGGTTGAGAAGAATTTGGGTGAAGTCGGTAAATACAAGGTTAGCTTGTATCAGTCTCCCGCCGCTAAGTCAGGCTTACCTTCTTTATTGATCAGCGCAGGATTTCATGGCGAAGAATCTGCAGGCCCTTGGGGTTTGCTGCATTTTTTGAGTGAAGCGTCAGCAGACCTATTTGAACGGGTGAACTTGAGTTTATTGCCCCTCGTTAATCCAACCGGATTCAGCCGCGGCCATAGATTTAACAAATACGGTGAAAATCCAAATCGCGGTTTTGTATTTGAGAATGGTAAACCTAAAGCCAACGAACATACGTCGGTGGAAGGTAAGTTGTTGTTAGATCATGCGCAGTTACTGATTGCCGCTTGCCGTGACGGTATTTTAACTTGCCACGAAGATGTCTTGAGCCGTGAAGCCTATGTGTATTCTTTTGAGCCAAGCCAAGTGCCAGGACGCTTTAGCCTAGATTTGCGCGATACCTTAGGCGGTTATTTCCCGATTGCTGTGGATGGCGAGATTGATGCGTGTCCTGTGAAGGATGGCTTGATCTTCAATCACTTCGATACGTCGTTTGAAGCGTGTTTAGTGCGAAGTGGTGCCCGTGTCGGTGCTTGTACCGAAACGCCAGCGCTGCAAAACTTCGACCAACGCGTATTGGCAAACAGTGCTGCTATGACTCACTTCTTAGCCCTATGTGCACCTTTATGTGATTGATCTTGTTATTCTATTAGGTGTTTAATCATCTAATAAATGACAAAAAAATACCCGCTGATAGCGGGTATTTTTTTAGGTGATATTTACCAGTGAATTATTGATTAATTCGCATCGGTACACCAGTACGTTCATCGAGCAGCTTTTTGATCACAGAAGAATTAGTGTCAGCTTTAGCGATAAACTTGGCGATATCTCTAGGTAATGAAATCGCGACTGGCTCATTGGATTCAAACTCAGCCACAGTGCGAGACAGAGGTTGATGCACTGCTAAGTAGCGCTTACCGTCTGGCTCTTCGGTTGCTTTAATCGGCTGGTTCACGAATTGTACGCGGGTGCCCACTGGGACATTCTTGAACAAGTGCTCGATATCTTCATGGCGTAAACGCACACAACCTTGGCTCACACGTAAACCGATACCGAAACTCGCGTTAGTACCGTGAATCGCATACAAGTTGCCTATATACAGTGCATACAGTCCCATAGGGTTGTCTGGACCCGCTGGCCATACTGCTGGCAGGATTTCACCCTTAGCAGCATATTCTTTACGAATGCGTGGCGTCGGTGTCCAAGTTGGATTGGCACGCTTACGTTGTACTGAGGTCACCCAGTTTTCTGGCGTGTCTTTACCAATCTGGCCAATACCAATAGGCAGGACTTCAACTGTCTTTTTGCCTTTTGGATAGTAGTACAAACGCATTTCGGCCACGTTGATCACTATGCCTTCACGGGGAGCGTTAGGCAGGATCAGTTGTAATGGAATTAACAGTTGGCTACCTGGCTTTGGCAGAAATGGATCTACACCTGGGTTAGCTTCGAGTAAGTTACTGAGACCGAGCTGGTATTTGGCAGCAATATCTTCGAGAGTGTGTTTACCCTCTGGAACCGTATAATACTGGTTCTCGCCAATTAGCCTGCTTTGGGCGGCTGGTAAAGGATATTCCGTTGCTAAAGCGGACAGACTAGGGAAAACCAAAGTCAATAATAAAGCTGTGGTGCGAAGCATACTCATAAGCGGATACTACGATTCCTGTTAATAAAAAAGCGTGTTTAACGCAGCTTTCTCTCTTAAAACGAGAGCGGCAATTTGACGAGCAAAATGCACTGGCGCGCGAAGCTCGCATCCTTCCTTATTTTGGACATTATTTCAACTGAAATATGATCCGTACAGCGTATTTATCGCTTAATTTTTGTTTTAACGGTTTTCATCGGCGACTAAGATTGTCAGTATTTCGGCTTATCGTTAAAACCTGTGTCTGTACAATTGCCCTATGTGCTGCAAATCCCTGATCTAAGCAGCTGTGTTGCAACGCTTCTATGGTGATCGCTCAGTCTAAAATGTTGGCGTTATGCATAGTGTCTTCTTTGATGGCGAATTAAGGGTGGCTGAATTGATTGGTTTTGCGAAAACAGCGTTTGCGAGATTTTTTAAAGTACTTTTCTAACGGGGTGATGCTCAACCTGACAAAGTCCGCCTAGCTGAGCCGATTGTCGGATAAATGGAGTGAAAACAATCGGCTTGAGGGTGATGTTCGAATATTCGCCGTTTCAGTCGACATTGTTTTGTCTGGTACTGAATTCACTATGATAACCCTAGTTTATACAGGTTTATGAGCTTAATTTTGCTTGAATGATTTAAGTTTACGTTTAGTTTGTTATTTTTAACTGTCTGATATTTATTTATTTTAATTTTTATAAGTCGTGTGAAAATGTTCTGCGGTTCTTTAGGTTTTACGTTAGCCTTTATCTCAAGGTTAATGCAAAGTTACATTTATGGCGTTTTCTATGTAGATGATTGAAATTTAATATTTAACGCTCCAATAATTCGCTATTTTTGTGCTAATATAAAATCATAAAATTGTAAGTTGAGTCATTTTTAACCTCGGTGATTTGTCTATCGTTTAACTAAACAACCTGTATAAGGAGGCGTTTGTGGATGCAAATTCCATCAATAGTTTTTTTCTGATTGGCGCCTTGCTAACTGCAGTGAGTGTTTTACTCAGTCCCATGTCTTCCCGTTTGGGTATCCCGATTCTTTTAATCTTCCTCGCCGTGGGTATTTTGGCCGGTGAAGATGGCCCTGGCGGCATACTGTTTGATGATTATTCCACCGCTTATTTAGTCAGTAACTTAGCGCTTGCTATCATCTTACTCGATGGTGGTATGCGTACCCGTGTCGCCAGTTTTAGGGTGGCACTGTGGCCTGCATTATCGCTAGCGACCTTTGGCGTTGCTATTACAACCAGTATCACTGGCATGATGGCCGCATGGCTGTTTGACTTGCATTGGTTGCAAGGTTTGCTGGTGGGCGCGATTGTGGGCTCGACCGATGCCGCCGCGGTATTCTCCTTATTGAAAGGGCGCAGTCTCAACGAGCGGGTTGGGGCAACCTTAGAAATCGAGTCCGGTAGTAACGACCCTATGGCGGTGTTTTTAACCGTGACGCTGATTGCGATTCTCGCCAATGTGGACACTGAGATGTCCTTCAGCTTTATGTTTATCAGCTTTATTAAGCAATTTGGTCTGGGTATTTGCTTAGGTTTAGGCGGCGGCTGGATGCTGTGGAAGCTGGTTAATTTGAGCAAATTAGCCGACGGCCTGTACTCTATTTTAGTCTTAAGCGGTGGTCTGATTATTTATGCTGCGTCTAACAAACTCGGCGGCAGTGGCATTTTATCGATTTACTTAGTCGGGCTTTTCCTCGGCAATAAGCCGACCCGTGGTCGCCATGCGATTTTAAACGTACTGGATGGCATGACTTGGGTCAGCCAAATCGGCATGTTCTTGGTATTAGGCTTATTGCTTACCCCTTCTGATTTAGTCGATATCCTGATCCCAGGTTTTGCACTGGCATTCGGGATGATTCTATTCGCCCGTCCTGTCGCTGTGTGGATCAGTCTATTGCCCTTTAAGAGCTTCAGCAGTCGCGACCGCTGGTTTATTTCGTGGGTAGGACTACGCGGTGCTGTACCTATCATCTTGGCGGTGTTCCCTATGATGGCGGGCTTACCGGGCGCTCAGTTGTACTTCAACTTAGCCTTCTTCGTCGTATTAGTATCGTTACTGGTTCAAGGTGCGTCTTTGACCACTGCGGCGCGTTTAGCTAAGGTGGAACTGCCCCCAAAGCCGTTGCCCGTTTCGCGTTCGGGAGTTGAAATTTACCCGAGCAGCGAATGGGAAGTGTTTGTCTATCGTTTGAGTGAAAGTAAGTGGTGTATTGGTGAGCCGCTAAAACGCTTAGCTATGCCTGATGGAACACGGATTGCGGCGGTATTTAGGAATGACACTTTACTGCATCCGTCGGGCAGTACTCGCCTCGAAGCGGGAGATATACTCTGTGTGCTGGGTCAGGAGAAAAGTTTAGAAGCCTTGAGTAACCTCTTTAGCCAAGCGCCTGAAAATAAAGAAGTGCAACGTTTCTTCGGTGATTTCTTTATTGAAACAGACGTTAAGCTTGCGGATCTCGCACCAATTTATGGCTTGAGCTTAGATAATCTCGCCGATGATATGACGGTCGCCGATCTGGTGGTGTCACAGCTTGGCGCCAATCCTGTGCTGGGCGATCAGTTCCAATGGCAGTCGTTGCATTGGGTGGTGGCGGGGCTGTATGAAGGCAAAGTTACTAACGTCGGTATTCGTTTACCGACCGAGCATTCGCTGTAATCTCATGCGCTAGATGCTTCTTGCCATAGAGAGTTGTCATAGATAGTTGAAGTTGAAAGTTGTCATCGACAATTGTAATCGAAAGTCGCCATAAAAAATGCCAGCTTATTTGCTGGCATTTTTGTATTCAAAGCTAATTGAGCTTATTGATATAACGACTTGTCCGTTGGATCTGGGCGGGTTTTAAAGCGGCGATGCAACCACATATATTGGGCGCGGTTTTTATCTATGATGGATTCGATAATCTTGTTACCGCGAATGGCATCGGCTAATTCATCTTCGCCGGGGAAATTATCCAGCGGTGGCATCACTTCAATCCGATAGCCCTCATCACCTTCGGTACGTTCCACAAAAAAGGGCAAGACTTTGGCTTTGCCGAGTTTGGCTAACGTGGTGGCCCCCGTAATTGTTGCCGCATCTGGCATAGCATAAAACGGGATAAATACCGCGCTTGATCGGCCAAAGTCTTGATCGGCCGTGTACCAAATCACATCGGGATTACGTAGGCAGCGCACCATTTGGCGCAAGTCGCGTTTAGAAACGAGACCTTTATTCGAGCGTAAACGGCCTTTAACTTGGAGGTATTCCATCACAGGATTGTTGTGTGGGCGATAAACCCCCACGCCGGGTTGGAATTGGCCGAAGATACGTGCGCCCATTTCCAGCGGTAAACAATGCACTGCAAACAGGATAACGCCGTGGCCAGCATCGAGGGTGTCTTGCACGTGTTCTTTGCCTGTGATGCTCATGTGTTGCTGCACTTTTTCATCGGACCACCACCATGCATTGATGGTATCGAAAATGGCTTTGCCCGTTTCTTCAAAGTTACGCGTGAGTAGTGCTTCTCGCTGTGCTTCTGACATTTCAGGGAAACAGAGGCTCAAATTACGGCGCGCCGTATGAGTACGACTGCCTGCAAATTTCATCACTAAGCGACCTAAACCTTTACCCAGTTTCATCTGCCAAGAGAGCGGTAGAAGCTGAGTTAAGCGCATTAAAAATACGCCAAACCACATGGGCCAATGCTTAGGATGATATAAAGAAGATGAAAACTCGGCTTTCTCGACCACAAAAATACTCACTACTTTTGAAAATTACTGCTTATTCTAACTCAATTTTTACTGAAAATTAGGTACAATCACGGTTTAATTTCTGCATAAAGATAAGAGCACTATGAAGGTTTCTCTGCCAGCATTTGAAAAAGCCAGAGTGTTAGTCGTCGGCGATGTGATGTTAGACCGCTATTGGGTTGGCCCAACGGGACGTATCTCCCCCGAAGCCCCCGTACCTGTGGTGAAGATTAATCAAGTCGAAGACAGACCCGGCGGCGCGGCCAACGTGGCGCTCAATATCGCGACCTTAGGTGGTCAAGTCCAACTTGCTGGGCTCGTCGGTCAAGACGATACCGCCCATGCCTTAACGCTTGGCGTGCAAACCTTAGGGGTTGAACCCCAATGGTTAACCATTGCAGACAAGCCAACCATCACTAAGTTACGGGTGTTATCACGTAACCAGCAGTTGATCCGCCTCGATTTCGAAGAAGCTTTTGACAAGGCCGATAGTGTGCGTTTGCTCAAGCAATCTGAGGCTTTACTCGATTCCGTCGATGTGGTGGTGTTGTCAGATTATGCGAAGGGCGCTATCGATCAGCCGCGAGATTTCATTGCGCTTGCCCGTGCTAAAGGTGTGATGGTGTTAGTCGATCCTAAGGGCAGTGACTTTGGCCGTTATCAGGGCGCGTCGTTGATCACCCCGAATATGAGCGAGTTTGAAGCCGTTGTTGGTACGGTAACCTCTGAAGCGGATCTGCTGGAAAAAGCTCGTGGCTTACTCAAGCAACATCATTTTGATGCCATCTTAGTCACCCGCTCTGAAAAGGGCATGACCTTAGTGACGGCTAACGCGCCCGAGCTGCACATTCCTACCGTTGCCCGTGAAGTCTATGACGTGACGGGTGCTGGCGATACTGTAATTTCTGCCTTAGCAACCTCATTAGCCGCGGGCGCCGATTTACCGCAGGCTTGCGCAATTGCGAACACCGCCGCTGGCGTAGTGGTTGGTAAACTTGGCACTTCTACCGTGAGCCGCATTGAGCTTATTGAAGCTTTGGCTTTGCATCATGGAGAATCGGGTTTTGGGGTGGTGAGTGAAGATCAGCTCGCCTATGCCTTAGAGCAGGCCAAACTGCGCGGTGAACGTGTGGTGATGACCAATGGTTGCTTTGATATTTTGCATGCGGGCCACGTGAGTTACCTCAAACAAGCCAAAGCCTTAGGCGATCGTTTGATTGTTGCAGTAAACGATGATGCCTCGGTTAAACGCCTTAAGGGTGATGGTCGTCCGGTCAATCAGGTTGATCGCCGTATGGCCGTGCTCGCTGGCTTAGCCTCTGTCGATTGGGTGGTGCCTTTTAGTGAAGATACGCCGCAGCGCATTATCACTCGACTGCTGCCAAATCTACTGGTTAAAGGCGGCGACTATAAGCTTGAAGATATCGCGGGCGGCGCTGAAGTGATTGCTGCCGGAGGTCAAGTACAAGTGCTGGGCTTTGAGGATGGTATTTCAACCACGGCCATTATTCAAAATATCATGGCTAATCAGTGAGCTTAGTTGCTCTGGTATTCGCATCTAGCTTGTCTTGGACGCCCATCGCCGATAAGCAGGCTTTGATTTGCCCTTTACCAGAGCTTGGCACTTGCTTGGCATTATTGCCTAAGCAAGTGTTGGCGCAGCTGCCCGCCACGTTAGATCAATTTAAGCGCGATTTAGGCCAGCGAGGCGCCATGGTTATGCCCGTCGATGACAATAAGATTGCAGGCCTAGTCTTAGTCAACGAGCTGCAGACGCCGCAAGTGCAGTTAGCCAGTGTCGATCTCGTGACCTATCAATTACCTTTGCTCGAACAGCCGCAATTAACCCTATGGCATGAGCTCGGTCATTTGGAGAACCTTGCCCTGCAAGGCACAGTGTTACCGATTCAATTAAGCGCATATCAGCATGAATGGCTAGCCGATATCTATCTGGTTTGGCGTATCGCGCGGGAGCGGGGTGATTTTGCCTTGGCGTGGCAGCAATACCATAGACGCAACCTCGATGCGTTAACAAGTCCGCAATACTTGTCGCATTGGAGTTCGCCCATGCTGATACAAGTGTTGCATCACTACGAAGTGGCTCAAGTGGCGAGATTCACCGATTATCGGGATTTTCTGGCGGATTTTTATCCTAAAGCTAAGCAATTAGAGCCGAGGTTATTAGGCGAGTATTCGAGCTTAATGCAACGGACTTTTGGCGCGAGTGTGTTGCAACCCCTTCCTGAATATCTATTTTGGCGAAAAGCCGATCTTGGGCACTATCTACAACCTACCTTCGTTTTACTCATGGGTGAGGAAAAAGCGCATAACTGGTTGGTACAAAATTCAATGTTATGATGGTGTTAACGGAATCGGCGTTTAGGCCTGTTTTAAACTGAACCCTAGCTGAACAAAAGCGAAATACGCTGGTTGCAGCCGAGTGAACAGCAGTAATCCCTGAGCGGCTTTGGTAAGCTTTCCCCCTAAAAAAAAGAGGGGAGACTTTACTATGGCTAAGCGCTCGCGAGTACAAACTGAGCAAACCATAAATCAGATTATGGATGAAGCGTTAAGACAAATTTTGACTATCGGCTTTGAGACTATGTCTTATACTACGTTATCTGAAGCAACGGGTATTAGCCGCACAGGTATTAGTCACCATTTTCCACGCAAGAGCGATTTTCTCGTTCGTTTAGATAGCCGTATCGGCAATCTATTTGTTGCGGCTCTGGATTTTTCTAGCCAAGAGGCATTAGAAACATCGTGGATGCAGGCAATGCAGGAAGAACATTACCGCGCAGTATTGAGACTGTTCTTTAGTCTTTGTGGTGGTGCCAACAATGAAATTACCCTATTTCGAGCGGTGAGCACAGCACGTCAGCAAGCGATTGCTGAGTTAGGTTTAGCGGGCGATCGCACGATCAACCACTTATTAGGCCGTACTGCTGTGATGTTATTGTCCAATTTCGATGTGGCAAAAGCAGCATAATAGACTGACCAATTAATATAAAAATGGAGCCTGATGGCTCCTTTTTTATAGGTAAAAATCGTGATTTTTACTGAGGAAACTCATTCTTTAGTCGTGTAAGATATGCCCTTTATTGCGTTATACCGCCTTTTACTCTTGATTTGACAGGATAAACATATGGACATGACATCCAGCTCTAATGCCGCCGAGGCTCCCAAACGTAACATCAAGCTCGATAATACAGAGCTCATCAAAACCAGTTTTTGGGTGAGTCAGATCTTTATGATCATTGCGACGGTTGTCGGGGTGTATTTGGCCGCTCAGGAAGGTTTATCGCAGGCGATTAAGTTCGATAACTTAAGTAATATGCAAAACAACTATCATCTGCGCCATGCGCTCTATGATGAAGTGAGTGACAACGTGGCGACTTTGAGCCGTTATGTCGACACGGTTGAAACAGTGAGCGGTAATAGTTTAGTGAAAATGCACCCGCAAATGGGACTGTTTGTTTGGGAGAATATGCGCTATTCAGCCAATGCCCTAGAGACGCCGAGCCACATCTTGTCCGATATTCGTCGTTTTTATTTAGAGTCTGAGCAGATCATTAGCGATATTGAAACTCGCCACTACAGTGTTTCCTACGGTAAGGGCCTGCTGCAAAATGTACTGAGTAAGATCCAAGAAGATACTTTGCCGAAGCTTAAAACGAATTATGAAACCCTGTCAAAAGAGCTTAGCGATAACGACATTACCGTAGACTAACGTATCTTGGCTTAGCTCCTCCCTAAACATCAGGGGTCATTCTTATCCCTGATGTTTGAATTCATTGATGAATTCAGTGTTGCAGACACCACCTCTGCATGATCTGTTTTAGTACCCCATTATTTTATGGCACTTAAGCTAATGATGAATTTAACCAGCCTTTCTCCGTCGGCATTTGTCATCAAAACCTTGTTGAGTTAGCTTAATTCCTGTCGATAGGCTTGAGTTAATTTTTGCTGCTGTAAATAGATGCGAATCGCCAAGAAGGTTAATGTGGCAGCAATAGCAGCGCTGATGATGTGGTGAGAGACTAAGTGACTTATCAGGAATGTGGGTAAGTCTTCTAAGCTGTCGATAAGGAAAAGCTTAGTGATTAAGCCGATATAGACCAGAAGATGCAAAGCCGCGCCAGTGATGAAAAGGCGTCTAAATTTACCAATCAGTTTGATATCTAATTTGAAATTAATCCAGCGACAAAACAGATATCCACTGAGGCCGATGGCAATCGATATCCAGCCAAGCCCGAGTAATGAGGTTTTGATTAATACGCCAGACAGGATAAACAGTCCAAGTAGCATTCACTCTTTCCTTCAAATAGCGTTAGATTCTACTTCGTATTTTTGCCGGCGAAAACGATGGGGATTGTGGGAAAAAAACCTCACATCCTATGGGTTCGGAGACTAGCTTAAAAGGCTTAAAAAAATGTGAAATGAAAAGGGAGCCAGCGGCTCCCTTTTTATCATTGAAACAGTGTGTTTCGCCTAAACGATTGCCACTCTGTAAAGGTTACATCAGACTCAAAGCGCTTTTAAAATCGCTTCGACACTGGCCTTCGCATCCCCAAATAGCATTTGGGTATTATCTTTGAAGAACAGTGGGTTTTGCACGCCGGCATAACCTGTGTTCATCGAGCGTTTAAAGCCGATAACGTTTTGCGCTTTCCACACTTCGAGCACTGGCATGCCTGCGATTGGGCTACCTGGATCTTCCATTGCCGCAGGGTTAACCGTGTCGTTCGCACCAATTACTAGTACTACGTCAGTGTCGTTAAAGTCGTCGTTGATTTCGTCCATTTCAAGCACGATATCGTAGGGGACTTTCGCTTCAGCTAGCAGTACGTTCATATGACCGGGTAAACGGCCTGCAACTGGGTGGATGCCGAAACGGACTTTCACGCCAAGATCGCGCAGTCTTTTGGTGATTTCAGCGACAGGATATTGCGCCTGTGCCACAGCCATGCCGTAACCTGGGGTGATGATGACAGAGGTGGCATTTTTCAGCATATCCGCCACATCTTCAGCGTTGGTTTCACGGTATTCGCCCATTTCTTCATCGGCAGTCGAGGCCACACCATCTGTGCCAAAGCCACCAGCTATTACAGAAATAAACGAGCGATTCATCGCCTTACACATTATGTAAGACAGAATTGCACCCGATGAACCCACTAATGCGCCAACGACAATCAAGAGGTCGTTTGACAACATAAAGCCCGCTGCCGCCGCTGCCCAACCTGAGTAGGAGTTAAGCATAGACACCACCACTGGCATATCTGCGCCGCCAATCGATGCGACTAAATGCCAGCCAAAGGCGAAGGCAATCAAGGTCATCAATAGCAGTGCTGGCATAGTGCCGCCAGTTTGGACGAAGTACACTAACAGGGCAAAAGACACGAGCACTGCCACTAGGTTTAACTTGTGGCGATGCGGCAGCATCAAAGGTTTAGATGAAATCACGCCGCGTAACTTGCAAAAGGCCACGATAGAACCTGTGAAGGTGACCGCACCGATGAAGATCCCGAGGAAAACTTCGACCAAGTGAATGTTAAGCATGGCGCCAGTGAGATGTTCTTTGCTGGTGGCTTTGGCCGCTTCACTTAGAGCATCGTGCACTGCGGCGAGGGTCGTATTAATATCGCCACCGACAGCTACGACAACTTGCGACACTTCTTGTGGGTGTAAGTCGATAAAGCTGTTAAAGCCAACCAATACCGCGGCCATACCAACAAAACTGTGCAAGATGGCAACCAGTTCAGGCATTTCAGTCATTTCGACTTTTAATGCTAAACGGATACCAATCGCGCCGCCAATCACCATGGCGATTAAGATCCACGCAATACCGTTAGTATCAGGGTTGAAAATGGTAGCCAGTAGGGCGATTGCCATACCTAAGATACCGAATAAATTGCCGTGTTTTGCCGTCTCTTGCTTCGACAGTCCCGCGAGACTGAAGATGAAGAGAATGGCGGCAATAATGTAAGCTGCTGTTACCAGTCCTTGAGACACGTTAAACCCCCTTAATCCTTACGGAACATCTTCAGCATGCGCTGAGTGACGGTGAAGCCACCGAAGATGTTAATACTGGCGATCAGCACGGCGATAAACGCCAGTACAGTGACCAAAGTTGAACCCTGACCGATTTGCAGTAGGGCGCCGACCACGATAATGCCCGAAATCGCGTTAGTGACTGACATCAAAGGCGTATGCAGTGAGTGGGATACGTTCCACACCACATAATAACCCACGACGCAGGACAGCAAGAATACCGTGAAATGGGACAGAAACTCTGGCGGTGCAACCGATGCCACGGCTGCAAATCCGGCAACGCCTAAGGCGGCGAGCACGTATTTGAGCTTAGATGGCGCTTTCGGGGTGGTGTCTTTAGGCGCGATTTTCGCGGCTGGTTTTGCTGGCGCCGCAGAAACCGAAATCGGTGGTGGCGGGAAGGTCACTTCACCTTCTTTAATCACAGTCATGTTGCGCATGACCACATCATCGAAGTTGATGCTGGCAGTACCGTCTTTCTCTTTACACATTAACTTCATCAGATTGACTAAGTTAGTGCCGTAAAGCTGTGACGATTGCGCGGGCAGACGACCGGGTAGATCGGTATAACCAATCACTTTTACGCCGTTCGGGGTGACAAACAGCTCGCCCGATTGCGTGTATTCGCAGTTACCGCCAGTTGCAGCGGCCAAATCGACGATCACTGAGCCGCTCTTCATGCTATCGACCATAGCTTTGGTGATGAGCTTAGGCGCAGGACGGCCGGGGATCAGCGCAGTAGTGATGATGATATCGACTTCTTTGGCTTGCTCAGCAAACAGCGCCATTTCGGCAGCAATAAATTCATCCGACATGGTTTTAGCATAACCATCGGATGAGCCACCTTCTTCGTTACCAAAATCGAGTTTAAGGAACTGGCCGCCCATAGATTCGATTTGCTCGGCCACTTCTAAGCGCGTATCGAAGGCGCGTACTATGGCGCCAAGCGAACCCGCAGTACCAATGGCAGCAAGACCTGCCACACCAGCACCAATCACTAACACTTTAGCGGGCGGCACTTTACCGGCAGCGGTAATTTGACCGGTAAAGAAACGGCCAAATTGATGCGCGGCTTCAACAACGGCACGATAACCGCCAATGTTGGCCATAGAGGAAAGGGCATCAAGTGACTGGGCACGGGAGATGCGTGGCACCATGTCCATCGCCATCACGTTGATCTTGCGTTTAGATAACTTCTCAACCAGCTCAGGGTTTTGTGCGGGCCAAATAAAGCTGACGACAGTTGCTCCGTCTTTGATTTGTTCGATTTCGGCGTCGCTTGGCGCATTGACCTTAAAAATCAGATCGGCTTGCCAAACGTCAGTTGTCACCTTCGCGCCTGCAGCTTCAAAGGCTGCATCATCGAAACTTGACAGTTGACCCGCATTGGCCTCAATAACAACTTCAAAGCCGAGTTTTTTAAGCTGCTCGACGGTGGCTGGAGTCGCGGCGACCCTAGTTTCACCGGCGAGACTTTCTCTCGGTATTCCAATCTGCATGACTACTCCCTGATGGTTTATATAATCGTTCCGCCTGCTGTGCTTCCTTCATCGTACTCAACTGCAAAATCTGTCATCGCCAGCGATTACTCGGCTGGTGATTCGAGTCAGTTCGGGCATTCAATCTAGGATGGACACTTTTTGTTTTAAAAACAAACTATTCTGTGGGCAACAGAAATTTCTGTTCGACAGGCTCATGACCATTGTGGCAATACTTTAGCTTGGCACAAGTGCATATTTCTCAAGCAGGCCGTTTCTGCACTGGTCGGATCAAAAACTTTTAACCAGTGCACACTTTTGTAGCTTAAATTTTGCACTTTGTATATTCCAAAATGGAATTAAAAATCCGATTTTATTCTTTTTTGCTTTTCTTAAACCGCGATAAGCTTGTGGACATTACACTGTCATAGGGCCGTCTCATGTTGTTAAAAGAACTTTCATCGCTGGCTTCGCCATTGTCTCAAGGACAAGTCGAGAAGCTAAAACAACTCACTTCAGAGTTAAGTGCTGTGCAACTGGCTTGGGTGAGTGGCTATCTTGCTGCCACCGCCAATGCTGGCCAACTAGCTCCCGCCGCGCAGGCGCAAACTGCTCAAACAGTGACGATTCTCTATGGCAGCCAAACGGGTAATGGCCGTGGTGTCGCCAAAGCGCTCGCCGATAAAGCACAGGCGCAAGGTTATGCGGTCAATCTGGCTTCAATGGGCGAATACAATGTTCGCCAACTGAAACAAGAAACTGTGCTCTTGCTGGTGGTCAGCACCCATGGTGAAGGTGAAGCGCCGGATGACGCGATTGAATTACATAAGTTTTTAGCATCTAAACGTGCGCCTAAGTTAGACAATCTACATTACTCAGTGCTTGCGCTGGGGGACTCAAGCTATGAATTCTTCTGCCAAACCGGTAAAGACTTTAGTACTCGTTTAGCGCTACTGGGTGCTAAGTCATTGTTACCTTTAGTTGAATGCGATGTGGACTATGAAGCCGCCGCCGGTCAGTGGCACGCCGATGTGTTAGAGGCCGTTAAGCCGCTTATCGAAACCTCGTTCGCCAGTGTGGTATCTATCGGTACCGCTAAAACGATTTGCGAAAGCGAGTTTACTAAGCAAAACCCCTATAGCGCTGAAGTGCTAGCGAGCCAAAAAATTACCGGCCGCGGTTCAGACCGAGATGTGCGTCATGTTGAAATTGACCTTGGCGATTCAGGCTTAAGCTATCAAGCGGGCGATGCCCTCGGTGTTTGGTTTAGCAATAATGAAGTGTTAGTCGATGAAGTCCTCGTGGGTCTGTCGTTGGCCGCCGATGAGTTAGTGACCCTAGGCACAGAATCTTTGACCCTTAAGCAAGCTTTGCTTGAGAAGAAAGAGCTGACTCAGTTGTATCCTGGATTAGTCAAAGCGTGGGCCGAACTGAGCGGCAGCGCTGAACTGCTGGCATTGAGCGAAGATAAAGAACAAGTTCGTCATTTTATTCTTAAGCATCAATTTGCGGATTTAGTCGCCCAGTATCCGTTAACAAATAGCGCTGTCACGTTAAGCGCGGCAAGATTGCTTGAGTTACTGCGCCCATTAACCCCAAGACTTTACTCTATCGCCTCAAGCCAAAGTGAAGTGGAAACCGAAGTCCATTTAACCGTAGCGTTAGTGGAGGATGAGCGTCACGGCGCGGCCCGTTTTGGCGGCGCGTCACACTTCTTAGCCTCTGCGCAGGAAGGCACTCAGGTTAAGGTTTATGTTGAGTCGAACAAGCATTTCCGTTTACCCGAGAATCCAGACACACCAGTTATTATGGTTGGCCCAGGCACAGGTGTTGCGCCGTTTCGTGCCTTTATGCAGGAGCGCGTGGCCCAAGGGCTCCAAGGTGATAGCTGGTTATTCTTCGGCAATCCACACTTTGAGCAGGATTTCTTGTATCAAACTGAGTGGCAACAGTATTTGAAAAATGGCGATTTAAGCCGTATCGACGTGGCGTTCTCGCGCGATCAAGCCCATAAAGTTTATGTGCAGCACCGTATTAAAGAACAAGGCCAAGCCCTGTGGCAATGGTTGCAAAACGGCGCGCATCTGTACATTTGTGGTGATGCTGAACGTATGGCCAAAGATGTTCACCAAGCCTTGATTGAGGTGGCTGTCGAAGTCGGTGGTTTGAATACCGAAGCGGCCGAAGCCTATTTTGAAACATTGCGCAGCGATAAGCGTTACCAAAAAGACGTGTATTAATCTCAACCGTTGCGCATATAAGAAACGCATAAGAATAGCCAAAGCTGCACACGTGATGACCTGTGCAGTCAGCGAACCGAATTTGAAGAGGCAGTTGCCATGAGTGAGCAAAAGTTAGCGTTAAACGAATACCTAAAGACCGACAGTGATTACCTGCGCGGTACGATTAAAGAAGGCTTAGATTCTGCGGTAACCGGCAGTTTCAGTGACGGCGATCAGCAGTTGATCAAATTCCACGGCTTCTATCAGCAAGATGACCGTGATTTACGTAACGAACGTAAAGAGCAAAAACTTGAGCCTCTATATAGCTTTATGTTGCGTGCTCGTGTACCTGGTGGTATCTGTTCACCGCAGCAATGGTTAGGTGTAGATAAAATTGCGTCGACCTTAACCAGCTCAAACAGCATTCGTTTAACGACCCGTCAAACCTTCCAATACCACGGTATTCCTAAGCGTAACTTGAAGACCATTATTCAAGACTTAGATCGTGAAGCACTGGATTCAATTGCCGCTTGTGGTGACGTTAACCGTAACGTGATGTGTAATCCTAATCCGGTGGAATCGAAGCTGCATGAGCAGGCCTATGCGGTGGCGAAACAACTGTCAGATCATCTGCTGCCACACACGCGTGCCTATGCCGAAATTTGGTTAGATGAAGAAAAGTTACTCTCAACCGAAGATGAAACCGTTGAACCTGTGTATGGCAAAACTTATCTGCCACGTAAGTTCAAAATGGCGGTTGCGGTTCCTCCCGATAACGATGTTGACGTTTACACTAACGATTTAGGCTTTATTGCTGTTGCTGAAAACGGCGAGCTGGTTGGCTTTAATTTAACGGCGGGCGGCGGCATGGGCTCGACCCATGGCGAAGTTGAAACCTTCCCACGTCTGGCTGACGACTTTGGTTTTATCAAAACTGAAGACGTGATGAAGTTTGCCGAAGCTGTCATGACAGTGCAACGCGACTGGGGTAATCGTGTTAACCGTAAACGTTCACGCCTTAAATACACTATCGTCGACCATGGCTATGAGAAATTTAAAGCCGAAGTCGAACTGCGTGCTGGAGTGAAGTTTGAGCCTAAGCGTGATGTAGTGATTGGCGATCGCGGCGATCGTTATGGTTGGGTTGAAGGTGTTGATGGTAAATGGCATTTAACCTTATTTATCGAAAGCGGCCGCATTAAAGATTTACCGGGCCAAACCCTGCAAACGGGACTGCGTGAAATAGCTAAGATCCACAAAGGCGATTTCCGCATGACCTCGAATCAAAACATGATCATTGCAGGTGTCGCGGCAGAAGATAAAGCCACGATTGAAGGCTTAGCCCGCAAACACGGACTACTGGGCCAAGTGTTGACGCAAACCCGCGGTCATTCGATTGCCTGTGTGGCCTTGCCGACGTGTCCATTAGCAATGGCGGAAGCTGAGCGTTACTTCCCTGAGTTTATCGATCATATCGATGCGCTGCAGGCAAAACACGGCATCAGCGAGCAAGCGATTGTGGTGCGGATGACGGGTTGTCCAAACGGTTGTGCACGTCCATTTGCCGCTGAAATTGGCCTTGTGGGCAAAGCGCCAGATCGTTACAACTTGTACTTAGGCGCAAGCTTTGAAGGGACTCGTCTGAACAAGATGCACAGAGAAAATATCCAAGAGGCGGAAATTCTCGCCGAATTGGATACCCTGTTTGGCCGCTACGCCGTCGAGCGTGATGCAGGCGAAACCTTTGGTAACTTCACCGTCCGTGTGGGCGTTGTGAAGGCGGTGATTGATGCCGCTAAGGATTTTCATGGCTGATCTTGAGCAAGAAAACAGTGATACAGTGCCGACTGTGGTCAGCACGGCCGAGTTAACGGCGCTATTGAGTGCGCCCAAGGCCGAGCAAACGATAGAGCTTGAGCGCATAAATCAGTTCTTAGCCGGATTGAGCGCACAAGAGCGAGTGTTATGGGGCTTAACTTATTTGCCCGGTAATCATGCACTGTCATCAAGCTTTGGTATTCAAGCCGCAGTGATGCTGCATATGGTGAGCCAGGCACAGGCGAATATTCCGGTTATCCTCACGGATACAGGGTATTTGTTCCCTGAAACCTATCAGTTTATCGATGAGCTGACACAGCGTTTATCACTGAATGTAAAAGTATATCAAGCGCCGATGACAGCCGCATGGCAAGAGGCACGTTTTGGTAAGTTGTGGGAACAAGGGTTAGACGGGTTAGAGCAATACAACCGTTTAAACAAAGTTGAGCCTATGCAACGCGCCTTAGCCGAGCTTGACGTCGGCACTTGGTTTGCTGGGCTGAGACGCAGCCAAGCCAGCACCCGTGAGGCGCTGCCGATACTGGCGATTCATGGCACTCGCTTTAAGTTACTGCCGATTATCGAGTGGTCGAATAAAGATGTGCACCTATATTTGACTCAATTTGACTTGCCGTACCACCCACTTTGGGACCAAGGCTATGTTTCTGTTGGTGATACCCATTCGAGTAAACCACTTGAATTAGGGATGACAGAGGAAGAAACTCGCTTTAATGGGCTGAAACGTGAGTGTGGCCTGCATTACGATATCTAGTTATCTTATTGATTTAAAGTATTAAACGCCTCAATTGCCATTGGGGCGTTTTTTATCTCGGTAAGAAAGGTCTTATCTTTGGTTGAATTTAATACTCTGGATTGACGATAAAGCGAATCGATGTGATTTAAGCGTCATTTCACTGAGATATATTGATATTCATAGGGTTAGTGTTAGTGGCTCTTTAAAGTATAAAAATGTTGTACATTTTTACTCACAGAGTTATGCACATTGGTTAAGCCTGAACTATATTTTGAAGTTCCCGTAGATGGTTTTGAGAGATTTTACTGTGAAATTGACATGATTCATGTCTTTTCCGAGGTTAAGTGGTTGTATATCGGTATTTATGGGCTGGGTTTGCTGTGTATTGATATCATTCGACTGGATGCAGTGAAAGCGTTGAAAACCGGACTCGCAGCTGCGAGTATCAAGCAGTTTGATTGACTTGCTAGCCCTCGTTAATCAGCCATCATTACCTCGGTCAGCTGTCGTCAAAGCTGCCGAGGTCAAGTTAAGTCAAGCCCTCGCCATCTTCAATAGTGATTTGTTATTGTGGTTATTTCTCTGCCTATCTTTGATTCTCGAGTAAGATATCCTTGGTGTTTCCTCTATTGTCGTAGCATGATCGACCCGCAACTCCCTTAACGCTTTAGGCGGTTTTCTAATAAGCCTTGGGTGTTGCAAAGAATGCCTAATGGATTGGCTTGACTGGATATCATAAACGAGAGATGAGAGTGCGCGGATGAGATGGTGTAAATGACGGCCCCTTTATATGCGATGCGAGATCATGTTAGGCGTCCTAGTGCCAATAAGTCGAGTAGTCCTGCTCCTCAGAGGCGTAAGCGTGGCTTTCGTCGTTTATTGTCTTGGCTATTCAAGGGATTAGTATGGGCATTAATTTGCTCAATCTTATTGGTTATTCTACTCAGATTCGTTAATCCACCCATGTGGACCTGGCGGATTGAGCGCGCCTTATTTCCACCCGCACCTATGGGGGAAGTCATGCATCAGTGGCGCGATTTAGCGCACATTTCTCCTGAGCTACAATTGGCGGTGATCGCCGCAGAAGATCAACGTTTTGCCGAGCATACGGGATTCGATTTAGCCGCGATAAGTTCGGCGCTGAAATACAATCAGAAAGGCACTAAAGTTCGCGGAGCCAGCACCTTAAGTCAACAGGCGGCGAAAAACCTGTTTATGTGGTCTAGCCGCAGTTTCTTTCGTAAGGGATTAGAAGCTTGGTTTACCTTAATGATGGAACTGACTTGGGATAAGTCGCGCATCCTTGAAGTGTATTTAAATATCGTCGAATTTGGCCCAGGTATTTACGGCGCCGAAGCGGCATCAAAGCATTATTTTGGAAAGTCTGCGGCAAAACTAACCCAATATGAGGCCTCATTACTCGCAGCCATCTTACCCAATCCTTGGCGTTATAAAGTGTCACCTCCGTCGTCCTATGTGCAGCAGCGTTCCGCGTGGATCCGCAAACAAATGCGCCAGTTAGGTGATGTCACGCTTAAAAAAGTCCACGAAGCGGGATGAAGTTCTGGCGTGTGAGTTTGGCCCAGATGAATTTATGTGTCATTGGGCACTTTGTTTAATCGTCGACGACCTAAAGATCTTTTATTACTGAATTGAAATAAGATTGGAACCCTGTTGAATTAAGGTTAACGCTGATGCGTTTTAACGGTTTGATTCCCTATCCTGTTCGCTTCTGTATCGGTTTAATGTTAAATTATCGGGCAAAATTTATACCTTAGTTTTCTGATTTTGCATTATCTGCGTAAGGGATATGTAAGAGCGGATAAATATTCAAATACCTAGGGATTACTTTAGGTATTGATTTCATAAAATTGAATTGTCATTAAATGGAGTTTCTTAAATGAAAAAGATTGTGATTGCCGCGGCAATTATTGCAGCTGGTGCGGGTGGTTATTGGTATACGCAGAATGGTACTGGCTCTAGTGCTTCTGCAAATCCTTTGCTCGACTATGTGCCTGCTGATACGCCGATTTTTTCGGGTCAGCTTAAACCCTTCCCGTTAAAAACGTATTTACAGTCTATTTCTGGAAATTATCAGCAATATCCAAGTAATGCACTTGCTGAATCCGGTGAGCTGGATAGCCCTATGGGCAAGTTCTTCATCAGCATTTATCAGCAGTATATGGATGGCATTAAAGAGCCTGCTTTACTGTTGAAAACTTTTGGTTTTCCCGATGAAGTTAAGTCGTATTTTTATACTCTAGGTGCTTTACCTGTATTTAAGATTGATGTTAATCAGACGGATGCTTTTTGGGCTGCATTAGATAAAGCCGAAAAAGACAGTGGTGTGACCCACGAAATGCGTAAAGTGGGTGATGTTGATTATCGCGCTTATGCATTATCGGATGAAAATTCAACTGAGAAAGTTGAACTGTTATTTGCCCAAAAAGATGGCATTTTAACGATTACTTTCAGTACCTCTATTACCGAGCCAGAGTTATTAGAAATGGCATTCGGTATTAAGAAGGCACCGCACTCATTGGCTGCTTCTGGCATACTAGACGATATTATTAAGACCCATGGTTTTAAAGAAGACAGCATCGGCTTTATTAACCATGTTGAAATCGTGAAGGCGTTGACTTCAGCCGATAGCAATATGTTATCTAAGCAATTGACAAAGTTTTTTGCTAATGAAAGCGTTGGTGAAGATTCATTAGCTCAAATTAGAACACCTGAATGTCGCACCGAATTAACTGCCATTGCTGCTAACTGGCCGCGTTCAGTTGCTGGGGTAACCGCGTTTTCTGTGACAGAAAAAGAAAGCCATATGGCGGTCTCATTTGTGGTCGAAACTAAGAATCAACCGATTCTTGCGGCCATGCAAAAGATGCGTGGCTTTATTCCTGCACATCTGGCGGATATCGACAGCACTATCTTCTCTATGGGCATAGGCTTAGATGTCAACGAAGTTGCACCTTCATTAACGGCTATTTGGGATGATCTGCAAAAGCCGCAATTGACCTGTGCGCCACTGGCCGAGTTGCAAGCTGAGTTGAGCCAACAGAGCCCAGCTATGCTAGGCATGTTCACTGGTATGGCGAACGGTGTGAAAGGCATGAGCGTTTCATTGCTCGACTTTAAAATGAGCACACAAGATCAAGAGCCTAAGTTAGAAAGCTTAGATGCGTTAGTGAGCCTCAGCGCCGAAAACCCGTCTATGTTGTTCAATATGGTGAAACCTTTCGCGCCTATGTTGGCCGAAGTGCAATTAGCCGATAACGGCGATGCCACTGATTTATCACCCATATTGATGTTACCTCCTGAGTTAGGTATTAAGCCTATGCTCGCGATTAAAGGTCAGCATTTAGTGGTGTATAGTGGTGACAAAGGTTTGGCTTTGGCGAACAAATTAGCGGGCGAGAAACTGTCTGCGAATGGCATGTATAGCTTATCTGCTGACTACGGCAAGATGTTCACTCCAATGCTGACGTTGTTAGAAATGAGCGGCGAGCCAATCCCTGAAGAAATGAAAATGCTTAAAGATTACAACATGCGAGTTCAAATGAGCTTTGATGTGAATAAGCAAGGTTTGGTTATAGGTTCAGTTGTCAATTCTAAAGCGACTGAAAAGAAATAATTCTAGAATCCATTCTTTAGCTAACTGATATCAGTTAACGAATCAATGTTTGAAATGAGCCAGCAGATTGCTGGCTCTTTTTTTTGATTTAATTCAGCTTAGCTTGAGCCAACTTAGTGGGTTGTGATGTTTGAATGAGCTGAGTTTTTGGCTTAGCCGAACGCACTAAACTCACTAGTCCTTGCCATTGAATATCACTGTTTTGCGGGAGCCAAATATCGGGCTCAGTCCCAGCACCTGACAAGAGTTTTCCCTGGGCATCATAGGTTAACGAACTACTGAATCTTATGTCTAACCCACTGTTTGGCAGTTTGAAATGGTACTGACGAGCAAAGTCACCCGAGGTTTTTTCACCAATCAAATTCGCCCTAGACCAAGATTTAGTGCGATAGGCAATCCACTCACATTCTTGGCGGCATTTGGGGCTCACGAGCAGCGCTAAGCGATTTCGCCCTTCAGGAGTCACCGTAGGTTTAGTGCGAACGTACCAAGAGCTGAATTTATCTTCATCGACTGAGGGTAAGTTGCGGGTGAGGGATTTTAGTCGAGGAACACTGTATTCGAGCGTATCTAAAGGCTTAAAGTTGAGTGGCTGTAGATAGTCATTTCTCAGTTCCGGTGAGCGGCGATAGTGTGCAAATCCCATCACATTCGGCGCTAAAGTGTTATTTAAATCAGCATCTTGATATCGCGATAATAGGGTCAATAACTTTGGGCTAAAACCACTAGCATCACGTAAGTCAATGATCAGTAGGGGATGCGTCATGCCCTTGAGCAGTTCTTGCTGTAGATCTCTATTTAATTCAAAGGCGTACAGATCACTGATTTTCAGTTTGACCGTAGTATTGTTAACCGTCTCTAATTGATATGGAACGTCTTGAAATTCGGAGCGCTCAAACTGAGACAACTGATTAATGAATTCTAAAACACTCATATCTTGTGTCTTATCTTCTTGATTACTTGCCGCTAATTGCGCCTGCGGTTCGTGGCTTGGCAGGGCGAGAGTCACCTGCTGGTTTTGCAGATCATCATTAATCAGCGTAATGAGCACATAGGGCTTGATGCTGAGCCCTAAGTCTTCACGCAGCAGGTTCAGTTTTTTCAGCCAAGGTAACTGCATTTCTTGGCTCTGTTTTGCAGGCTCAGGTAAATAGGCTTGGCTGGCCGCCACCCATTTACTCATGGGCAAACCGTCGATATGAGTCACAAAGGGAAAGTCGTTGTTGATTGGACTATTACTGCTATCTAAGGCTAACCACTGGTCGTTGAGTGGCCGTAAGGTTAACGGGAGATCGCCGCTTTGATCATCGAAGTCATGCACTTGAGCGCCGGGATCTTTGAGGCTATTGAGCAGTTTAGTTATTTCAGCGGCAAAGCGGTCATTGGGAGTCATATCTTGATACTGCTCGACAATCAGGCTCGCCATATACTTGAGTTGCGGACTGGCTTTATCGGGCGTTAACGCATAAAACGCCGAGTGTTGCTCGATTTGATCCAATAAGGCATAGAGATCTTGGCGTACCTCTTGCGCATTAAGCATAGGTGCAGTGTTATCTTTTGGCACAGCAAAAAACGCGAGCTTAAGTAAGCTCGCGAAAATAATGACACTGAGTAGCATGACTATGCTGCGGTAGCTAAAACTCATATTCCTCCATGATGTTAAGGCGCGGCTTCAGGGCACAAAAAGGTGTGCGACTATCGGCTTAAATGCCATTAGGATCAATGTAAATCGTCCCGCTGAGCCATAAACTCAGGTCCATCTGAGCAATTTAGCAGCAGGTTTTGTAGATTAGCAGCAAATTATGGCTGATTTTTGTACTATGTCACTTTTATATTTGCTACAGAATATCGTTGAGCGAAATCCCGATACCAATACGTTGGTTGTGATAGTTGTAATCGATTAGGCTCTCGCCATAACCATTAAAGTATTGAGTATAAAGGCGTAAGTTACCGACGATAGGATAACTCCAGGTTAGTTCTGCTGAGCCTCTGTCGATATCTTCTAGGTTTGTTTTAAGGGTTAAGGTGAATCTATGCTCATCGATACCATAGACACCAATAAACTCAGCTCTTCCTATGTAGTCATCAATATTGGGATTATCGTCACCGCGGGCTTGATGCGGATCTGTTTTTTCATCCTCAGGAATACGCCACCAGACTTTGGTTGAGAAGGCGAGTGGACCGGCATCAAAAATCATAGTGGCATAGAGTCGATTCCAGCTGCGAGAAAGCGGTCCTGATTTACCATTCGATTGATGCACAGCACCAACGCCCCAAAAGGAATTGGTCACACTGCCGATTTTCCAATCGTTATTAAACAGCATAAAGACTTCAGGCTCGTGATTGGTTTCACGAAACGGAGATGAGGTGTCTTTGTTATAAACCTGCCAATAGGATTGATTGGTATAGGCAAAGAATAAATGACCATTATCACCAAAGACATTGTACCAAATAGGGAATTTAAAACTGATTTGAAACTTAGCCTCGAACTCATCCAAAGTGTAGGGATTGATGAGGGCATCTTCAGCGAACGGTGCCATGTTGGGATCTGGGCTATAGGTCGCAGGTAAAATGTAATTCACTTTATGGGGTGTAATCACAAAAGGCAGTTCTGCCGTGGCAAGTTCATCTTTGACTCTTCCTTCTACTAATGATTCTTCGGCATTTATACTCGTACAAGCTAATAGCCCAGCCATTGCAATACCTGAATAAAGTCGTTTCATCGGCCCTCCTTGATGTGCTTATTTGTGTATTTGTCAGTCGTACTCAACAAAGATAGTTATGCCCAGCTTACCATTAGAAAGTGAATTTATGGTTATGTAAAAATTCTGCGTCATTTGGTGACAATTTATCTTGTTAGTGAGGTTTTCGCCCTGTTAGGGCTGGTTTGGGTAGAATTTTTGGCAATAACATAGTGCCAGAATCACACACTTAGCTGAGCGGTGTTCGTTTTATACAACAGATGAATCCATATTAAGTTATTTAAATTCAACTGGTTATTGGTATTTTGTGGCGTTTTTGATTTTGAAACTCAATATTTTTCCACTTTAAATCGACGTCAGTGATTTCTTTTATATCTAAATGATATAAAAACTAATAATTATCTATTTATTATGGAATATAAGACGCGCTATATTTCTACAGACTAAAGTGATCTTGGGGATGCTGATGGAAATTTTATCTTTACCGGGCCAAGCGGCCAAAGGCAAAGTCTGGCTGGTGGGTGCAGGTCCTGGTGACGTTGAGTTATTGACGTTAAAGGCATGGCGCATCCTTAAAACCGCAGATGCTGTGCTATACGACGCTTTAGTCAGTCAAGATATCCTCGATCTTATTCCAAAAGACGCTGAAAAGATTGCCGTAGGTAAACGTGCGGGTAAGCATAGCGCCGCACAGGACGAGATTAATCAGTTACTCGTTACTAAAGCCTACACCCGTAAAAATGTGGTGCGTCTTAAGGGCGGCGATCCTTTTATTTTCGGTCGCGGTGGCGAAGAGTTACAAACCTTAGTCGAAGCGGGGGTTGAGTTTGAAGTCGTCCCCGGCATCACCGCCGCCAGCGGCACATCGGCCTATGCGGGAATTCCCCTGACCCACAGAGACCATGCCCAAGGTGTCACTTTTATCACTGGCCATTGTCAGTTAGAGAGTCGCCCTATGGACTGGCAAGGTTATGCAAATCCTAACAATACCTTAGTCGTGTATATGGGGATTCTTAACGCCGGCATTATTCGCCAAGGTTTAGTCGATGCGGGCCGAAGCCCTGACACTCCCGTTGCGATAGTGTCAAAGGCGACCACTAAAGAACAACGTCGTTTTATCGGCCGTTTAGGTGAGCTTGAACAGCTTACCGCCGATCCTGAATTACAAATGCCAGCCTTGATGATCATAGGTGAAGTGGTTGCGCTGAGTGACACTTTGCATTGGTTCAACCCTGAAGCGGTTGAATCGAGTCATGCCAGTGATGAGCAGATTCAATCGGTTAGAGTCTCGGCCGCCGCGTCGATAAGCTAAGCCGCAAACAGTTAAAGATACTTAGCAGTTAAAGGTGCTAAGTAGTTAAATATATTAAGAAAATTAAGCTAACCCATGCTGTGGTAACGCAGCGAATTTAAGGTAAACGGAGAATAGTATGGCCGGGCGTGAATTAAGCCACTTACAACAACTGGAAGCCGAGAGCATCCAGATCATTCGTGAAGTTGCAGCCGAATTCGATAATCCTGTGATGTTGTATTCCATCGGGAAAGATTCTTCCGTTATGTTGCACTTAGCGCGTAAAGCCTTTTATCCAGGCAAGATCCCATTCCCGTTGCTGCATGTTGATACGGGTTGGAAATTCAAAGAGATGATCGCGTTTCGTGATGCCCAGGCAAAGAAATTTGGCTTCGAGTTACTGACGCACATCAACCCAGAAGGGTTGGCGCAGGGGATTAACCCTTTCGACCATGGCAGTGCGAAACACACTGACATCATGAAAACCCAAGGTTTAAAGCAAGCACTTAACCAATACGGTTTTGATGCCGCTTTCGGTGGGGCTCGCCGCGATGAAGAAAAATCTCGCGCCAAAGAACGGGTGTATTCGTTCCGCGACCGTCACCACAGATGGGACCCTAAAAACCAACGTCCAGAACTGTGGCGCACCTATAATGGCGCAGTGAACAAGGGCGAAAGTATTCGCGTATTCCCGTTATCTAACTGGACTGAGCTGGATATTTGGCAATATATCTATCAAGAAAACATTGAGTTAGTGCCTTTGTATTTTGCTGCTAAACGTCAAGTGGTTGAGCGCGGCGGTCAGTTAATCATGGCCGATGACGAGCGGATGAAGTTAGCCGAAGGCGAGCAGTTTAAAGAAGAATTGGTGCGTTTTAGAACCTTAGGTTGCTACCCACTTACGGCCGCCATGCATTCTGAGGCCGACAGCCTAGAGAAGATTATTGAAGAAATGCTGTTAACCCGTTCAAGCGAACGTCAGGGCCGATTGATCGACTCAGATCAAAGTGCCTCGATGGAGCAGAAGAAGCGTCAAGGCTACTTCTAATCTCGGCAAGGTTAGCCCTATTTCGCGAAGGTGGCGCAAGTAAAGCGCGACCTTCAGCCAAGCAGATCAAGAGTGAGAATAAGATGGACAAAGCGGTCAATAAAACCAATCTCATGGCGGCAGAAATTACCCTCCATGGTGTGAAAGAATATCTAGCCCTGCAGCAACACAAAGGCTTACTGCGCTTTTTAACCTGTGGCAGTGTGGATGACGGCAAAAGTACCTTAATCGGCCGCCTGTTACACGACAGCGCCCAGATCTATGAAGATCAATTGGCGAGCCTAAAGAGCGACAGCGCTAAGATGGGTACCACAGGTGAAGCTATCGACTTAGCTTTACTGGTCGATGGTCTGCAAGCCGAGCGCGAGCAGGGCATCACTATCGATGTGGCTTACCGTTACTTTTCAAGTGATAAGCGTAAGTTCATCATCGCCGATACACCAGGGCATGAGCAGTACACGCGTAACATGGCAACGGGTGCATCGACCTGTGATTTGGCGGTGATTTTAGTCGATGCCCGCTACGGCGTGCAGACTCAGACTAAACGCCATGCGTTTATCGCGTCATTACTGGGGATTCGTCACTTCGTTGTTGCCGTGAACAAGATGGATTTGCTTGGGTTTGACGAGCAAGTCTTCAATCGCATTCGTGCCGATTTTACGGATTTCGTCAAAGATTTCGGTAACCTCGATATCCACTTTGTGCCGTTATCGGCGCTTAATGGTGACAACGTGGTTGAGCGCAGTACGCAAAGCGACTGGTATCAAGGTGGTACTTTGCTTGAACTGCTAGAAACTATTGATACGCAACGTGAACTCAGCTCATTGCCAGTACGTTTTCCTGTGCAATATGTGTCGCGTCCTAACTTAGATTTTCGCGGTTTTGCGGGTACTTTAGCCTCTGGCATTATCAATGTCGGTGACGAGTTAGTCGCTTTGCCATCGGGTAAACGCAGCAAGGTTGAACGTATTGTGACCTTCGATGGCGACATACAAGAAGCGGTTGCTGGCCAAGCTGTGACCATCACGCTGGAAGATGAAATTGATATTTCCCGTGGCGATTTACTGGCAAGACCGGATTCTGCACCTGCCGTCGCTAACGTGATCAGCGCCGACATAGTGTGGATGGATGAAAAGCCATTGCAACTCGGCCAGTTATACGACATCAAAGTGGCCGGTAAGAAGACGCAAGCCTCTGTGACTGGCATCGATTATGTGGTTGATGTTAATACTTTAGCGCGCAGCGCGACGGATACGCTTGGGTTAAACGCTATTGCTCGCGTTACCTTAGAGCTGACCGAAGACATAGTGTTCGATGCGTATTCATTAGTGCGTGATACCGGCGGAATGATCTTAATCGATCGCCTGAGCAATGCGACGGTTGCCGCAGTGATGGTGGTATCGGGTCAGCATGTTAACAAACAAACAGCATCACAATTTAGTGCCTTTGAAGTTGAGTTTAATGCCTTAGTGCGTAAACACTACCCACATTGGCAAGCGATAGATATCTCTAAGCTTGGAGCTTAATTTGTGAGTGACTTGTGGCTGTTAGCGATTATTTTGTTAGGTCTAGTGGCTGGCTTAATTAGCGGCCGTATCAATCCAGCGGTATTGTTTTTATTTGCATTTTTGCTGTGTTATTTGCTTGGCATGGTTGCGCTCGATACCGCATTAACAAGCTTTACAAATATTGGCTTAGTCACACTTGTTCTGTTGGTATTGGCCGCGACGGCGTTAGAAAAAACCTCCCTGCTGGGGAAGTTGAGTCAAGTCATAGGCAATAGTTCTTTGCCTATGACAATGGCAAAGCTTGGGCTATCGACCGCCTTGCTGTCGTCCTTTACCAATAACACTGCGGTGGTGGCGTCGCTTATCGGGGTTGTGCGTCGCAATCAAGCACACGCACCCGCTAAGTTATTATTGCCGTTAAATTATGCGGCAATTTTAGGTGGCACACTGACCCTGATTGGTACCTCGACCAACTTGATTGTGAACTCCTTTGTGGAAAACGCCGGCTTACCCGCCTTAGGTTTCTTCGAGTTCACGCCGGTCGCGGTTGTGATCGTCGTCGCTGGTATGTTGTTATTGATCTTACTAGCGAACATTCTGCCCGACAGACGGGAAGAGTCGGGTGAAGAGGCGCTGCCTTACTTGCTCGAAGCCCATGTGGCAAAAGGCTCGTCCTTAGTGGGTCGCAGTGTGGTGGATAACAAACTCAGGGCGCTTAAAAAGTTATATCTGGTTGAACTAGAACGCAGCGGCATTTGTATTTGCCCTGTTCCGCCTCAGTTAGTGCTGCAGGCGGACGACGTGCTGCGCTTCAGTGGCGCGGTGGAATCGGTTGAGCTATTGCATCAATTCGATGGTTTAGATTGGTTTGGTAAGCATCAAGCCAAGGGACAAAATTTAGTTGAAGCTGTGCTCGCGCCATCATCCCGTTTAGTCGGCAGTTCGTTGAAAGAGTCGCGTTTTCGTGAGCAGTTCGATGCGGCCGTGATGGCAATTCGCCGCGGAAATCATCCGCTGAAGGGAGGGCTTGGCGACATTATTCTGCAACCCGGTGATGTGTTGTTATTGACGCCAGGCGATGGTTTCAGCAATAGCGCAAAATTGAGTTCAGAATTTGCGGCGATCAGCGGCTTAGATTTAAATGTGCGGTTAGACAGTCGCCGTGGTCGTTGGGTATTGCTCGGCTTTGCGGTCACGATCGTTTTGAGTGTCACTGGTGTATTGCCATTAGCTAAAGGTTTAGTACTCCTGCTGCTGAGTTATTTTGTTATTGGCGCTGTTACTTTGGCAGAGCTTAAACGCCGTTTTCCATTGGAACTAGTGGTGATAGTGGGGAGTGCGTTAGGGCTCGCGAACTTGATGATGAGCACTGGCCTTGCGGACAGTTTAGCCCAAGGATTACTCTCGGTTATTAATGGTTATGGGGTGTTTGGCGCTTTTGTCGGTGTGTATTTTATGACCTTGTTGTTGACTGAATTAGTCACCAACAACGCTGCCGCAGCGCTGGCTTTCCCTATCGCCTACGCGATTGCGCTTAATTACGGTGTCGATGCAAGACCCTTTATTTTGGCCGTGGTCTTTGGTGCCAGCGCGAGCTTTATTTCACCCTACGGCTATCAAACCAATTTGATGGTGTTTAATGCGGGTAATTATCGCTTCAGTGACTTCGTCCGCCTAGGATTGCCGTTATCTGTGCTGTATTCCCTGATAGTGATATTTATGGTGCCGATCATCTTTCCTTTTTAGTGATTAGCTTGAGTTTATTGCCCTTATGTTAGCCGTTTAACAACATGGGGATTGAGGAGTTTTTATGACAAATATCGTGTGGCATCAACATCCTGTAGATCAAGCCGCCAGAGCCGAACAGAAAGGCCAAAATCCAGTATTACTCTGGTTTACCGGACTGTCTGGCGCGGGCAAGTCGACACTGGCTGGCGCATTAGAGCGGGCGTTATTTGAGGCGGGATTCCACACTTATTTACTTGATGGCGATAATATGCGCCATGGCCTATGTAAAGACTTAGGGTTTACGGTTGAAGACCGTGACGAGAACCTGCGCCGTGTCGGCGAAGTGGCCAAATTAATGGTGGATGCTGGGCTTGTGGTGTTATCGGCCTTTATTTCCCCGACTCGTGAGGAGCGCGATAGCATTCGTGCCCGTTTCCCTGCCAGTCAGTTCATTGAAGTGCACGTGTCGACGCCATTAAGTGTGTGCGAGCAGCGTGATCCTAAGGGGTTATATGTGAAAGCACGCAGTGGTGAAATCAGTAATTTCACGGGGATTTCATCACCCTATGAAGCGCCATTAGCGGCAGAATTGACCATAGATACCAGCAAAGGCGATTTAGCGACTCAAGTGCGCGCCTTAATCGATTATCTGACGGCAATCAATGTTATCAATGCCGATAAGGCTAAAGCGCTCGCCTAGTGTTATATACCTAGCCATATCAAATCATGCCTTAGTGGATGATTGAATGGTCATAAAAAACAGGAGCCTTGGGCTCCTGTTTTGTTTTGGGCGCAATGCGTTCACTATGTTCAATGCTGACATTCAAGCAACATGGTTCAAGCGCTATGCTCAAACACTATGTTCAAACACTATATTCAAACACCATAGTTCAAGCATCATGTTTAGACATCAAGTTTTAGCATCACATTCGGCCAGCATATTGGCTATCTATCGCCGTTGCGTATAATCGGTTAATTCAGGTTCAGCTCGGCGGTTTCTGGGGCTGTTACTGGAATTGCCAGACTGAAAACGCTGCCTTTACCTAACGTACTGCTGACCGTAATTTTCCCGCCAAGAAGTTGGCTGACAAGTTGATAGGTTAAGTGTAAACCCAGCCCAGTTCCACCATTTCCCCTACGAGTAGTAAAGAAGGGATCGAAGATTTGTTTCATCGTTTCCTCGCTCATCCCTATGCCATTGTCTGAGACTGTGATTTCGACCATCTGATCTTCTATCATCTGTGCCGAGATTTTTATTTGGCCATTAACCCTCCCTTCGAAAGCATGGGTTATCGCATTGGTGACGAGGTTTTCAAGGGATTGTCCAAGTGCGCCTGGGTAGCTGTTCAGTTCGATATCGGCATCAACGTCGATTTCGAGCTCATGGGATTGCTTCTTCATCCGCAGCCATGAGGTATGTAGCATGTCCTGAACGAGGCTCGTGAGCTTAAAACTACGGCGCTCCTCCCTTGTTCTATCGACGGCTAAGCGTTTGAAGCTACTGACTAAGGTCGCAGCTCTGCTTAAGTTGGCTTGCACTATCTCCGCGCCTTCATGGAAGTGAATAAAGTAACTGTCGACATCAGATCGCTTAAGACCCGTTTCGAAAGCGTTTTGCAGCTTAGTGCATTCATTTTTCATGCTCGATAACGTGACCTGTGCTGCGCCGACTGGGGTATTGAGTTCATGGGCGACGCCCGCCACCATCATGCCTAAGGATGATAGTTTTCCCGTCTCGATTAGTTGTTGCTGAGTGTCGTGTAAGTGCTGTAACGATTCGGCTAACGCGGCATTGGATTGGGTGAGTTTTTGCTGTTGCTCGGTTAACTCTTGATTCAACTTGTCCCGTTCTCGCATGGACTTTGCAGCGCGCCAACAGATCCCACCGCCGAGTAACAGTAATAAAATCCCTAGACTGAGCGCTTCTAGCAGGCTGCGTTGATTAATCTTTGAGAGTTGATCATTGGGGACCCGTATCACAAGTTTCCAATCTTGGTCTGAAGTGTTGGTGGCATCTTGTACATTTTCATAATCCCAGAGCCCTTCGGGGGTGATAAAGGCGCCTTCGCTATCTTGGGTAATCTGTTGCCAAGCATCGGGATTGAGCTTGGCTAAGGTTAATTCGGGGCGATTAAACATAAATGCCCAGGTGAGTTCGGGATTGGATGAGAGTAGCCAGTAACCCTCTTTATTCAGCAGTGAAAGCTCTACATTGCTGTTAGCCGTAATTTTGGCAATGGCGTCTAACATTGATTGGGCTAGAAAATTGAGGGCAATAAAGCCTTGGCGCTCGCCCGAAGGTAAAAACACGGGAGTGGTGACTCTTAATACGGGCTTGATTGGATTTTCTATTTCTCCCTTTTCGACATTCAAATCTAAGGGCGAAAAGTAAAAACTATTAGGGGCTAAGCTTAAACTCTGGATGGCGTAATATCGCTTAGCCTTCAATTGCAATAATGGTTTAGCAACTATGTGTGGGAGATTCTGGACAAGATTGACTCTGACTTTTTCTAAGGCGTTATTATCGAGCCAACGTACTTGATCGTAGTTTTGTGATGCGGCACTAAAGCTCTCGAAGAAATGTTCGACCTGAGTGAGATCTTGCTCATTTCCCGCCGCCGCATCGAGGAGTGTTTGATATTTAGCAAGAAATAGGGCGTCGCGCTTAATATTACCAATATGGTAGGCAATGGTTTTAGCGGCATCACCTAAAAGGGTGTTCGCCTCTTGGTATAAGGGCACCATGGCATCTTCATGGCGCTTTTGATAAAGCAAAGTGGTGAGTATGGGCACCAACAATAACCACGGCAGCATGAATCTGAGCCAGTAGCCCCAGAAGGTAGGCTGAGTCAATTGCGATGGCGCTGTCATAGTGGTGTTTTTTGGTAGTTTTTAAGCCAAGTTAATAACTCCGGTAGTGGCATGGGCTTAGCATAAAAGTAGCCTTGGGCATCGTGGCAGCCGCGGTCGCTAAGCCATTTCGCTTGCTCTTTAGTCTCGACGCCTTCGGCAATCACATTCATGTGGAAGCGTTGTCCTAACAAGATAATGCTATCGACTATCGCAGCGGCGCCATCATCTGAGGTGACATTGTCGATAAAGGATTTATCAATCTTAATGCGGTCGAAGGTCAGTTTGCTGAGATAGGCTAATGAGGAAAATCCGGTACCAAAATCGTCAATTGCGATTCTAATGCCTTTTGAGCGTAACTCATTTAATTGCTTGCGGATGATCTCAAAATTTTGCATCGCAATCGATTCGGTGACTTCGATTTCTATCTGCTTGGGCGGGACTTTAGCGTCGGCAATGTGCTGCTTTAAAATATCGACGATGTTTTCCTGCTCAAATTGCATGGCCGATAAATTCACTCCCATACATAAATTGGTATAACCCGCTTCATTGAGTGCGCAGAGTGCTTGGCAAGATTGCACGAATAGTTGCTCACCGAGTTGGGTAATCAAACCTGTCGCCTCGGCAATGGGGATAAAATCCAACGGCGGCACATTTTGACCATTAGGTAAGGTCCAGCGAGCCAGCGCTTCAACCCCGACGACTTCACCTGTTTTAATACAGACTTGCGGCTGCAGTGCAATATGGATGTCATTACAGGTAATACTGTGTTGCAGCGATTGTAAGAGTTCGAAGTGATAGGCCACATTATCGTCATTGGCTTGTTGGTAAGTCACGTGCTGCCGAATACCCAGTTTTTTTACGGTTTTGAGGGCGGTATTCACCTGAGTAATGGCATCAACCGCAGTGCCATCAGCTAATTCTAGTGGCAGTGTGACTGTGCTGATATTGACCGTGATCTTCGATTTCCCCTGTTGATAGGGTTGAATAAAGAGTCGGCTAATAATGTCGGCGGTGACTAAGGTTTTAGGGCCGAGCACGGCAAATTTATCATCCTTGAGGCGGGTGACTAATACACAAGCATCAAAGTGTTCGCGTAAACAACAGGCGACATGTTTGAGCATCTCGTTGCCTTGGGACGAGCCAAATACGCGATTAAAATCGGAAAACTTATCGATATCTATGAGCAATAAGTTGAATTTTTCGCGAATGTCTTCCGCCAGCACGCCTTCTAAGGTGCGGAGTAATACGTTGAGATTAGGGATTTTGACGAGCGGATCTTCAAAAGCAATCTTGTCTAGTTGGCTCATGAGCGACACGCTATGCAGGCCGCCACAAATGTTCATGCTAAACACACGGATCAGTTCAGTTTCCGTGATATCCAGTGGTCTACCCGTCGCTAAATAGACAGCATAGTCGGCGCCAGCGAGTTCGTCGGGGAAGAAGAGGCAAGTAAAGTCATTTTCAATACGAGACTGCCTGCGGCTCAGGCAAAGTTCAAGTTGTGCTCGGATATGTTGCTGCTCAAGCTGTTGTAACGAATGGCCAAAATACGGTTCAAACTCACACGAAGCGGCAATGATTTGGTGGGAAATACCCTGTTCGGTTAATTCATTTGTCGATTTCACGCACACAATGCCGCCATGGGGCAGGTTCAATAAGGTCGATAACTGGCGCAACATCTTGCCGGAAAGCTCTTTGATATTGCGTGAGGTGTAGAGTGCGCCGCTGGACTCGGCAATCAGTTGCAAGCCACGCTTAGCATTGGCAATACTGCTAATTTGTTGATATGAACGCAGACTCGTAGTGAGGATAGTTTGCAGCCTATCGGCCGATAACTCAGATTTAGTCCAATAGTCGTTGATGTCGTAATCACGCATCACGTCGAAAATAGGGGCCATGCCTGGCTGACCTGTAAGCAGAATAATGCGGATTTTTTCGTTGCCGAGTACTTCCCTAATACCACGCACCAAACGTAGCCCTGCATCTTCGGTTTCCATCACCACATCGACTAAGGCGATCGCAAAATCATTTTCCTTCGCTAATACTTGGCAAGCTTCTGCATAACTAAATGCTTGGGTGAGCTCAATTTTGCAGCCGAGAACGGTGAGGGTAGATAACGCAAAGGCGGTTGAACGTTGGAAGTTTGAGTCATCGTCCACCGCGAGTATTTTGACTGTTTTTTGATTTTCGAGGTGTTGTGGTGAAGACTGTTCGTCTAAAAAAAAGACATCTTGTTCTTGGCTAATCATTCTCTCCATCCTTGAGATGCCATTCGCATCCTTATTCACTCAGCAAATAAAACGAGCATTTTTTATACATAGAGTATTTGCGACAGATGGGGTTTATTCAAGCAAATATTTTTATTAGTCAATAATATAAGCGATTATGTCGCTACTCGATCTTAAAATCCTTAGCGAACAAGAGTTGCAGGGCCTTGAGGTATTCTTGATCCGGCTTAGGTTGCACGAGTTGGGCCAGTTCATCACCAATCGGCGTGAAGCGGTAATAACTAAAAAGCAGATTGCCGCTCCTAGGCGTGAGCTTCATTTGTATGCCTTGCAGGGCAAATTGAATCGGTGTTTTGTTGTTAAGTAAGCCTGTTTCGAACTCGCTGCTGTGTAGTATTCCCGCATCGACTAAGGTCAGAATGCTCGAGTAGGGTAGGCCAAACTGGGATAAGCCTAAATTGACTGAGGTCGTTTTACGGAAATACTGGCCAATACCACCGGATAAGCGATAGCCGCTGATGAGTTTTAGGCGCTGTTCGCTATTGACCTTAGCCGCCATGCCGAGGGCTTTTTCAAGGATTTGTGCTTCCCTGTGCGTCAGTTGCTTGAGTAGCGCTAAGGTGCGCAGACTGAAGTTGCCGGGATTCACTATCTCGCTCGATAATATCCGTGCCCACAAGTCTTGCATTCTGCGGTTATGGATTTGCTCCGCCATCAAAAAGAATTGATGACTCCAATCGGGATCGAGATCGACTCCAGTCACATCAGATGGCGTATAACTGAGGGCTAAGGCAAAAATGGTTTCAACATTGGCTTGATACTGGCTCGATAACTTGCGGGCTCTATGTTGGGCGCGTTCGGCGATGGAAGCATTCGCAGGGCGATATTCTTGCTCACTGGCTAAGCCTAATTGACGGCCGAGTAGCAGGGCTTTTTTGCGAGCAGATGCCTCGGATGTTGACTCGCCTTCTTCTGCCAACATTAAAATATCTGAATCCTTCATCGCGTTAATCCTTGAGCCTGCATTGGTGGGGAGGTGAGAGCAAAGCGCTCACCTTTATCTGTTTAACTTGTTTGCCTAGCTTTAGCATTTAACTTGAATATCTTGTTTGAATAGCTCGCTTGTTTGCCTAGCTTAGATGGCGATCGCTTTAGCGTTCAGGTCTAGACTCTACATTGAGCTTAGCTTATTCCTTGGCCCGTTATTATGCCGCTTTATTCGATCGCTTTAGCGATGGATTTCGCTTTTTTGCTCGTCCAAGACCATAAGGTTTCATTACCCGGTTCAGGATGGCGCGGTACATTGAGCGCCAGAATTAACGAACATACGGCAAAGCCTGCGCCTATGTAAAATACCAAGGCGGGATCGGTTAACCATAATAAGCCTAAAAGCACAGGAATAATCACTGCGGCAATGTGATTAATGGTGAAACTGACCGACATAGTGGCGGCAATATCTTTGCTGTCGGCGATTTTTTGAAAATAGGTTTTCATCGCGATAGCCATCGCAAACAGTAAATGGTCGATCACATACAGCGCTGCCGCCATGTGTGCTTGCTCGACTAAGGCGTAACTGATGAAGACTATGATGAGTCCGACGTATTCCACTGTCAGCGCATTACGCTCACCAATTCGGCCAATAAACCGCCCAATCGCAGGCGCAAACAGCAGATTGACGACATAGTTTATTAAGAACAGCGCGGTAATTTCACTCACGCTATAACCAAACTTTTCGACCATCATAAAGCCCGCAAACACCATAAAAATTTGCCGTCTCGCACCCGAGAAAAAGGTCAGCAGGTAATAGAGCCAATAGCGCTTACGCAGAATGATTTTCTTATGTTGTACTTCCGTGGTCTCAAATTTAGGGTAATACCAAGTCATGGTCAGCACCATGACCAGACCTAACGCACCAATAATCAGATACATGTGTTGATAGTCTAACTTCAACCAGGTCATCACTAACCAAATACTGGCATAGCCCACTAAGGCTGCGGCCGAGCGCCACGCCAGTGCTTTACCCATAAAACCCGCCGCATCTTTTTTATCGACCCACTGCAGCGTCAGTGATTGGTTGATGGTTTCAAAATAGTGAAACCCGACGGACATCAACACAGTCGTCAGATACAAGCCGATGACTTGAGGAAAGAAACCTGTCACCGCCACGCCGATACAAAGCAAGGCCAGCGAGAGTAGGGCGAAGGCTTGTTCTCGAATGAGTAAAAGCACAAAAATGGCGGTGAAAGCCAAGAAACCTGGGATCTCGCGCAGGCTTTGTAACATGCCGATTTCAGCACCGGTGAACTGGGCTTTTTCAATCACGAAGTTATTGAGCAGTGCCTGCCAAACGGCAAACACAAGCGACATCACAAAGGTCATCCACAGCAAGAGTGCTTTAGGATCTTTGGTTTGAATGGATTTCATGGATATGGACTCAGGCGATAAGTGTGCAAATGCTAATGCTTTTTTGGCTAATAGGCTAGATCACTTAACGCTTAAAGAGTGTGTGGTTTATGAATCAATATAGCGATTTCTTTGAATAAAAATACGGGCATCAGATCCGGTATACAATCAGATACTAATGTAATTTGTTTGTAAATTTAATTGTAAATTCTAATGCAAATCATTCTCAATTGATCTATTTTGTTCGCGCATTTACGGGGAAGCTGTTACACAGCGCGGAGAAAGAAATGAGAGCAGAGTTAAAGTTGAGTTCATTGGCCATCATGGTCACTGCGTTCATAGGTAGTGTTAATTGCACTGCACAGGCAGCGACGGACCCTGCGATTTTAGAGCAGGCTATCGAAAGGCAAGAGGCTCAATTACAAGAATTAAAGCAGCAGTTATCAGAATTAGCTGCGCAACAGAAACAGCAGCAAGTTCAGCAGACAGACTATCAAGCTAAGACCAGTGTCGCGGTAGATCGTGTTGAAACCGCCGCCGATAAACTTAGCAAGTTTTCATTTGAATCCTACGGTACCGCCGTTTATACCAGTGATGAGTACTTTGATAACGTCCAAGACACCACACCAGAGCGCCGTAATCGTTTCGATTTAGAACGTGTTGTAACTGAGTTCGGCTATCAATTTACCGATGCTTGGAGCATGGAAGTCGAGATAGAGTATGAGCATGGTGGCACAGGCGTCGCTTTAGAATACGATGGTTTTGATGAGTTCGGTGAATTTGAAACAGAAGTCGAAGCTGGCGGAGAGGTGATGATCGAAAAGGCTGAGCTGCGTTATCGTCCGTCTAAAGCCTTTGGTATTAAATTTGGTAATATCCATGTTCCTATTGGCTTGACCAGTATGCTGCACAAACCAAATCAATATCTTACCGTGATGCGTCATCGAAGCGAAGCCGCCATGATCCCCGCCGTTTGGAATGAAAACGGTATCGGTATATATGGTGAAATGGCTGATTTCCACTATCAGGCCCAAATTATCAGTGGTCTCAATTCAGAATATTTTAGAACCTATGATTGGGCAGCGTCGGGTCATCAAAAACGATTCGAGCATGTTAATGGCGACGATTTAGCATTTGCAGGACGTTTAGATTACGGCAACTTTAAGAAAGGTTCCGCCGTTGGTGTCGCTTACTACTATGGCAATACCAGTGGTAATCGTCACAAGAGTAATAAAATCAATGTGGATGGCACAGTTAGCATAGTGTCCGTCGCAGCGGCTTATGTTGAAGGTCCTTGGATCTTACGCGGTCAGTATCTCTACGGTACCTTGAGCGACAGCGATGCCATTACTCAAGCAAATAAAACAACGCCAGGCTTAAGGCCCGGTAACTTCGCACAGTTAGGATCGCAGTCACAGGCTTTCTTTGTTGAAGCTGGCATCGATTTGAATCATTTCACCTCTCTTCCGTTAACCGTATTTGCCAACATAGATTATTCCAATCCTTTGATGGAAGTCGAAACTGGCACAGCGACTCAGCGTTTTGAAAATACTTGGACCAGTGTCGGTATTAACTATTTCCCTATCCCACAGATAGTGATTAAAGCGGAAGCAGGCTTACAACAAGTGGCTGTCGCGAGCATTCCAGATACTAATTTCTTCGCCCTTGGCGTGGGTTATCAATTTTCGCTCTAGTCACATTCACTTTTGATGGAACAAATAGGACATTAAGCACTATGACATTACGTAAAACGGCAATAGCCATCGCCCTTATGAGTACCTTAGCTGCCTGTGGTGGTTCTGGATCGGATGATTCAACGCCCACAACACCAACTACACCGGATAATCGCTTTAGTTACGCCGCCACTGAGATGATCATTAACTTGACCGATGACGTTATCGTGGCTGGTTATGCGGACTTAGCCGCGAAAGCGGAAGCACTTTTACTGGCGACTCAGAAGCTAACTAACTCAACAGCACAAGCGGATTTAGACGCAGCTCAAGCTGCGTGGAAAGCGGCACGTTTACCTTGGGAACAAGGTGAATCACATATTTTTGGCCCAGTTGACTCACTTAGCATCGATCCACATCTTGATAGCTGGCCACTCAATACGACCGATCTACAAACACAGCTAAATACTAACTCAGGTTTTGATGCTGAGACGATTAAGGGCTGGAACGATGATGTACAAGGTTTTCATACCATTGAATTTTTATTATTCGGCGATGGTGTGAATGGTAATACTAAACCTATCAGTCAGTTAACAGCAAAAGAACGTGAGTATCTCATTGCACTGGCCGAAGTGTTCCGTGATTACACTAAGCAGCTCGACGATGCTTGGCAGATAAACCACAATCCGCAAGATGCTGCCGCTAAACCCTACGCTGAGTTGCTGAAGAATCCCGGTGTAGCAGGCAATACTATTTACTCATCGCAATTGGCTGTAGTTGAAGAGTTGATCAATGGCATGATTGCGATTGTCGATGAGGTCGGTAACGGTAAGATTGCTGATCCCTTTGGTGATTCCCTTGCCACCGCCGATACTTCAAAGGTGGAGTCGCAATATTCTTGGAACTCATTAGATGACTTTGCCAATAACATCATTGGTGTACGAAATGTATATCAAGGAGAGTTTACCGGTAACAGTGATCGTCAGGGCATCATTAACTTCGTGGCCGCTGCCGATGCGAACTTAGCGACACGTGTTAGCAGTGAAATCGATGATGCCATTATCAAGATCCGCGCTATTGCCGGCAGCAATCAACAGCCTTTCCGCCAAGCGATTAAAGATGATGCGGGAAGAGCGCGAATTCAAGTGGCTGTGGATGCCTTGACTAAGCTGAAAACCACACTTGAGTCTGATGTCATACCATTACTTTCTCGTTGGAAATCTTAATTTCATATTCAGAGCAATGCTAAGGCGATAGAGGTTCTTGGCATTGTCATGAAATGACGCTAAACGACGGAACCCGTTTGGTGAGTTATGTCTTAAGCAGCAAGGATGCAATTGCATAGTTGCTGCTTTGTCATTTTATTTGTGTGAGATTTTTGATGAATAACAGACACGTTTTATTACCTGCATTTTTCATTGGCTGTTTACAGCTGAGCGCCTGTGGTGGCAGTGGCGATGCACAAGATGTTGATACACCCATACCTGAACCCATTGTTTATCCTGAATATACGGATATCACTGCCAGCGGCGGCGCAACGACAACCTTTGATGCAGGCAATTCAGGACATGGTTTCTCTACACCATCGGTAAATCTAACAGCGACTGAACTTGCGCTGCACATGGCGGGCGATAAGTTTTTTGAGACTTCTTTTACCACGGCGCCAAACGCTGAACACCCTGAGTTAGATGGTTTAGGCCCCGTATTTAATAACGCTAACTGCAATGCATGCCATCAACGTGATGGACGCAACTCGACTCCACAAGTCAGTGCAGGTCAGGCACGAGTCAAACTGGGATCAGATGCGGGCATCTTTTTGCGGATAAGTAAGGCTGCCAATGACGTCTGTATTAAAGGCGATGTGAGTAATGATTATTGTGCACCCATTCCAGTACCTGATTTCGGCGGACAACTGTTTCATCGAGGCGTACTGCAAGCACGTGGTGATTGGCAACAGAATCAGTTTATTGGGCAAGCGGATGTTTACTTATCCTATGATACAAAATCAGTGACTTACCCAGACGGTACTGAAGTCTTATTGAAGAAGCCGCTATTTGAAGTGGAAAACCCCTATGATGCGCCAGGAGAAACTAAGCAAAGCCCCAATTTGACCTCAAATCTTTTGCAAGACGATGTGTTAATGGGATGGCGTAATGGAATGCCAGTATTTGGCTTAGGTTTGCTCGAAGCGATTGCGCAGGAGGATATTTTGCAACATGTCGATGAAAATGATGCCAATCATGATGGGATTTCTGCAAGGGCAAACTATGTTTTTGATGCTGTGAAGGCACAAGCGGGTGATCAGGAACCTGTGTCTTTAGGCCGTTTTGGTTGGAAGGCGAATACCCCAAGTGTGCGTGTACAATCCCTAGGTGCACTGCGTGGCGATATTGGCATAACCAATCCTTTATTCCCCGATGAAAGTATCAAAGGTACGGCGCTACATGATGCTTATCTCACTCGAACAGGTTTTATTGATACAGGGGAAGATGAAAATGGTGCGCCTGAAGTCGGAGCTGAGTTCAGTGATGCTGTTGTTTTTTATGCTGAAACCTTGGCCGTTCCTGCAAGGCGGAATGTCGCTCAACCGAATGTAAGAGAGGGGGCGAGATTATTCACTCAACTTAATTGTACCGCTTGTCATGTGCCCTCTTATACCACTAAAACGAGTGGCGACATTGGTGGACGAGCCATGAGTGATAGCTTAAAAGGACAGAAGATATATCCCTTCACTGATTTATTATTACACGATATGGGCGAAGGGCTCGCCGATGGCCGACCAGACTTTTTAGCCTCGGGAAGCGAATGGCGTACAAGGCCACTATGGGGTATAGGTTTAACTCAGACGGTTAATCCTCAAGCCGGTTTCTTACATGATGGACGAGCCGCAACTCTAGAAGAAGCGATATTGTGGCATGGTGGTGAAGCTGAAAAGAGTCAAATTGCCTTTATGAATTTATCTAAAAATGAACGTGAGCAAGTCATTGCATTTTTAATGTCTTTGTAAAGCGTGACAGGATGATTTGTCGATTCATCCTGTTTACTGTATTTCAGTATGGGCAAACCTCAGGGTTTGCCTTTTTTTGTGAGCTTGCTAAAACTACCGCATATACCTGAGTGGTTTGGGGCTAAGCCCGTGATCTATTTCATGTAAATTGCAGGGTAAATCACCTAATATGAAATATCTTAATGGTTATTTTACGTTTGCATATCCAGTTAAACCCCACTGGAATGCCAATGACTCTGAGTGTCTATCGCTGCTTTTTGTGTATTTAGTCTGTGCGTTGTGATGTCACTTGATGTGCAAAACGGGCATAGAGAGTCGAAATTAAGCCGCCAGTAACAGTATTTTTTAGGCCGCTTATGGTTATTTTACTTGGGATTAATCGAGGCTAAATTGAAAAGAATTCTCATCATTTATTCTAGTGTTCACGGCCAGACCCAAAAGATTGCAACTAAGCTCGCGCAGCAGTTAACGGCCTTGGACAATGACGTGGTTACCGCTGATATTAAGGCCGCTCCCGCGCTCAATGAGTTCGATAAAATCATCATAGGCGCCAGTATTCGCCATGGTAAACATAATCCTAGCTTGTACGAATTTATCGAAAAGCATCAAGCCGTGTTGACGGATAAGGTCAGTGGTTTTTTCTCCGTTAGCTTAGTGGCGCGTAAACCCGAGAAAAACACGCCAGAAACTAATCCTTATATGCAGGCATTCTTAAGTAAAACCACTTGGCGGCCACAGTTATTACGAGTTTTTGGTGGTAACTTGAACTATCAAGGCTATAACGCCTTAGATAGAAATATTATCCGTTTCATCATGTGGCTAACTAAAGGACCTACGGATCCTGTTACGAATGTGGAATACACGGATTGGCAGAAAGTGGCTGATTTTGGTGAGCAGATCCATCGCGCCTAATTTTGGCATTAAATCGCGGCGCCGCGTTTTGCCCCTAGCCCACTTTATTCGCGCTCATTAAGCCGTCACGAATGCATTCATCGCAAAGGGCAAGGACAAAGGAAGCATTAAGTAGGATAAAAAATATGATGAGTAAACTCAGCTCCTTGTTCCGAGTCATGATGGAGTATCTGCATGTGTGGATTGTGATATCGAGCAGTTTACTTGTCTGTGCCAGCCCATGGATTTTTATGGGCCGACGGATACCCGATAACGCCGGTTTTTGGGATTATTTGCATGTGTATCTAGGTTTAGCGTGCGCAGTGCTGGGGGTATTGTTCTTATTCAGCAATACCTTACATAGCAAATGGCACCAATACTTTGGCTGGCTAGTTGGCGATTGGGCACAGTTAAAACAGGATATAGTTGGACTCACAAAAGGCAAATTCCCCGTCGCAGGCGGCAAAGGGTTATTTAGTGCCATCGAAGGTATAGGTATGCTACTGCTGGTGGCGACTGGGATTACGGGTGTCGTTTGGTTGTTATTTCAAGGCACACCCACAGCGCTGGCGTGGCGCGGTTATCATCAAATTTTTGCGCAGGCTTTTATCGGTTTCTTGATCGTACATCTAGTCTTGGCAGCGAGCCATATTCTCGATTTTATTAGGCAATAAAGGTTGTTTTGTCGGTTGGCGTTTACTTGTTAATGCGTTTTATCACGCAATTTTTATTTTTCCGCTGTATTTCCTATATCGCAGTTTGAGCTAGTGCTGTTTATCTAGCTGTTAACTAAGCCGATTTCCCCAAAATTGAATTCACCTGTTTTTAGTGTTCAGTGTGTTCATCGACAGTATGGCAACTTGTTCCAAGCTTAAATCTACATGCGTATGTTATGCGCAGCTTAACTATTTTCTGGAAGGATTTCCTACTGTGTTCTTAAAGGATTGACTATGGAACCATGTCATAGCGATCGCCAATGAGAACATTTTTATGATGTTAATCATCATATAATCAGCTGTTAATATAAGAAAGGTGTCCAATGAATATCTCAAAAAATGCACTTACGATGACACTGGTCGGTTTACTATTTGGTTGCGGTGGAGGCTCTGATTCTGAGACACCATCTCCCCAAATGGCGACCTTCAATTTGGGGGTTTCCGATAATCCTGCAGATGCCCAGTCGGTAAAAATCGCTTTTAAACAAGTCGTTTTAAAAAATAATAGTGGCAGTTATTCCTTTAATGTAATGCCAAATGGCGAACACAAAGTTGTCGATTTACTCGAATTTCAAGGTAGTGCAGTTGAAACCTTAGTCAGTGGACAATCCATTGCGGTAGGTGAATACCAAATGTGTATCTATATAAAAAACAGCACAGTAGCCAACGGTGACAGTTCTCACGTACAAACGATGGACGGCGCTATGCATGGATTAGTCACAAACAGTAATGGCTCATGTGGTGGCGTAGGCGCGGAAGATTCGGATACAGGAAGACTCTTTTTTAATCAGAAGTTCACTATTGCAGCGGGTGTGAATAGCTTTGTGGCAGAGTTTGATTTGCATAAAGGAATGCAAGATCCCCATGGACATATGGCGTATTGGACTTTAAAACCTACCTCAGTGCAGATGCATAACCAAGCGGATGTAGGATCAATAAAAGGTGTTGTCGGAGCCAGTGTTATGGAAGGTTGTGAAGTGGCAGCGGGTGGTTCTGAATTCGCTCCCGCCGTATATCTCTATCCGAGCAATACATCACTCTTGCAGATGGCAGATTTTAGAGCCACTGCAGATACAGCCACTGAGATAGCTCCGATAGCAGCGGCTCGAGTCCATGAGTCCACAGATGCTAATGGCCAAGTCGTCGGCCATCACTATGAGTTTGGTTTTGTGGTCGCCGGTGATTACAGTTTAGGTTATACCTGCTTAGCTCAAAATGATGATCCAGATTTGAGCAACAGTGCAGATGATGTTAGTTCCCCTTTCTTCATTTATGCGGATGAGCAGGCTGTTACCGTGATGGCGAAGGGCGTTACTGAACATCATTTCCCATAACACTGAGTCCTTTACTCCGCTATTGTCATTGGTAAATCAGTAAATGAAAAAACCAGCAAATCTGCTGGTTTTTTATTTTTAAGCGCCTAGATCTTATACGGGCGATTGTTAGCTAAGACGTTGCTGACGTGTCACCCCTATCGCGGCGGCGAAGACTAAAAATAACCAGCCTAGGCTGCCACCTGATGAGGTTTTAGCGGCTGCGGCATCTTTCTCAACGGCAAGATAGTTAATTAACCCAATTAGCTCATCTAAGGTTTTGATGCTGTTTAAGTTTACTGCGTATTTATCGTTCACGATAAAGGCGGGGACGCTGTCGATTTTGAATTCATTTTGCTGAGTGCGCCACAGGGCCAGCTTTTCATCGGTGCTTTTGCTATCGGCTAATTCGTCGTATTTAGCGGCATCGACACCAAATTGGGCGAAGACTTTTTTGATGTCATCACGGTTGTTAATTTGCGGCTCGTGTTGATGGCCTGGTGCACTGTGATCGTGGCCGTTTGCGCCCTCTGTGCCTTGGATTGCGGTAAACATGGCATGGGTTAATGCGTCTTTGTTATCAAGGCTTTGGATCACGGCCAAAGAGCGCATCACTTCGGTGCCAATGTCGCTATTCATAAAGTCGACATGCTTATTGTCGAAACTTATCTGTTTGTTGAGGTTTGCCTTGATATCGGGCAAATAATTGGTTTCCATGTTGAAGCAGTTATGGCAATAAAATGAATAGAATTCAGTGAGTTTAGGTTCACTGCTAGGCGCTTTTGCCGAGATTTGAGTGTAATGTGTGCCTTCAACAAAATTGGCGGCAAAGCTGCTCAAGGGCGCAATCGCTAAGGTAACAGCCAAGGCTAATTGTTTAATCATAGTTTCCTCAAATTCGGTGGGATTGAATTCACTGTGTCAGTCGTTGTTATTGTCGACATTCAACGGCCAACATAAGCGATAGAGTGAGCTTCAACCTAGGAGTTAAGCTAGCCAAAATGCCAGCGTTGACGCATAGGTTCAGGTTAAATGGAAAGGCTTAATTATGACTGAATTGGCCCGTCACGACTGGGCTAAATCTGTGATCCCAATGGAAGTTTTGTCTTAGATTTACTTTAGCGTCGCCTTGGCGTCGCAATAGTGCAGACAGGATCACACCGCTAAAGCGATAGGTGTCGATAGGTAACGATTCGATAGGTGTTGATTAATGGCAAGTACTATCGCTGGTGAAATGCTTAGGCAATGTCCCTAAGTGACTGCCACGCTTCACACACTTCGCGAAACCGAGCCGCATCACCTTCGGGTCTGTCTGGGTGCCACTTGAGCGCTAAACGGCGCCATTGCTTGCGGATATCGCGGGCGGTGGCGCTCTCGTCTAATTCGAAAACTCGCAGTGCATTGCCCTTGTTCATCAGATTGATATTTAAGCCAATATAGCTCTTATAATTGCTCCAGAAAGCCTCAAGTAATTCACGCACCACGTTTTCGCTGGTGTCGTAGTTATTCCAATCGAGATAATACTCACGTAGGGAAGTATCTTGCATAATCAGAAGGTTAACGTTTGATGGGACTAAGCGGAAGATTTGGATTTCCATGGCTTTGACTTGCAGCCATTGCTTTGGCAGTAATATTTCCTGCAGTTCAAACAAGGCGTTCATCAGCAGGAAGTTACGTTTGAATAAATCGTTACCCGGATTTTCATCAAGCTGGTGGATCAGCCCTTGAGTTTGTAATTCTGTGGCTAAGTGATGGATTTTCCAACTTTGGTTCGAGGCTTGTAAAACCGTGAGTAACGGCCAAATCAGTGGGTTATCGCCCTTTGTGTTTGCAACTCGAATCGATTGAGGTTCTTCAGTGAGCGAGGGTTTGGCAAATAACATACTGACTGTCCCATCCTAAATTGTGAGTGTGACCAATGCGCCGATAAAACCGCTGGGCTGCAAAAAAGATGACTCGAAACTACGATAAACGATGATCCGCATAACCTATGCCGTTCTGGACTGTGCAGCAAATCATGCCATAGAGGCAAAGTGTAGGCAAAGATGAATTTTAGAGCAATACAGTGGTGGTTTACTCCTACTTTAGATGGCTTCTTGTGCAAATAAGCCGTTAATAGCAGGCAGGTTTTAGGATATTGTCGGCGAAGAGCGCTACGGTGCAAAAAATTATGCCCTTGTTTATATCACATTAAATCAAGGGCATGTTTATTATTCACTTAAGATGAGGGCTAGATTTCAGTAAAAATCACCTCTTGCTCTAAGCGAGATTTAGGCAATTTAGCGTTGAAATCATCCTCTGCGTGATAACCCATGGCGACAACTACGCAGGCGCATAGACCTTGCTCTCTTAAGCCTAAGACTTGATTAATTTTAGTGGCATCAAAACCTTCAATCGGACAAGTATCGATATCTAACACGCTTGCGCCGAGCATTAAGGTGCCGAGCGCTAAATAGACCTGTTTCTCCATCCAATGTTGGGCATCTTTCATCTCAAATTTATGCATGTTGGCGAAGAAAGAGCGGCCATTATGCTGGGCTTGTTTTGCTTCCTCATTAGCTAAGCGGCCATCTTTTTCTTCTTGTTCAAGGATTTGCAGCAAATACGCTTCATCTAATTGAGTGCGAGTGCAGAGCACCACCACATGGGAAGCATTGAGGATTTTTTGGGTATTAAAGGCATAATTCTCGGTTGCTTGGGCGATTAAAGCTTTACCTTCGGCCGTGCTTGCTAGTACAAAATGCCAAGGCTGTGAGTTAACTGACGAAGGGCTGAATTGTAGCAGGGTTTTGATGTCTGCAATTTTTTCCGCTGGAATCGTCTTTGTTGGATCAAAGGCTTTAGTGGTGTAACGTTTTTTGGCGAAGAAACTTAAATCACTCATGTAACAGCTCCAAATCATCAGGAATACAAATTCAATGGCAGCATTTTAAGCAGGTTCAAGTAAAAAACAATGTGATCAAGACAGGTATTAGTTTCAAAAAAAATTTGAAACTGTATGCCGATGCAACGCTAAAAAGGAGTAAAACGCTAAGTCGTTTAATTGAGATTTTGGATAGGGAATCGGTGTCTTTACCGTTGAAGCTCGATTTTAATTGTAGGGAAATTATAGATAAATATCAGGGACAGATGCTGGCAGCAAAGATTAGGGCAAAGCTTTAGCTGCCTTAGTTGAATGGCTATTAACCCTCCAAAGCCGAGGTAAAGGAACCTTTAGTCATCCTGAATTTATTGTCACTTTTTTGCCCCAAAGCAAGATAACTTTGTTGTCAGTTGTGCAGCATTCATTGTCATTGTTTCCCCTGTGACTCGCCGCCTATTTCTTTTAAAAGAAGCATCCCTGAGGGCTCGACGGCGACATCCATGTCGCCAACGGTCACTGGTACAACAATACCAATCTTAACTAAGTCCCTAATTCACAAGTCCATCCTAAAAAGCTTTTGCCCCAAAGT
>NZ_MPDG02000003.1:0-164561 GCF_001887095.2 Shewanella sp. SACH | reverse complement strand
CGGTCACTGGTACAACAATACCAATCTTAACTAAGTCCCTAATTCACAAGTCCATCCTAAAAAGCTTTTGCCCCAAAGTTAGTTTCGCAGTTCAAAAGGTAAATAGGGCTAGTAAAGCTTTGGCTATAGAAAGCTAATCTGAAAGGTTTTTACACAATCTAGAAGTTATCCTGTTCCATCTTTTCTTGGTCTTATCGGCTCCTCACTTAAATGGTATACAGCCGCTTCTAGCAGAAATGAGTCACATCGATTAAATACGGAGATTGTAATTGCACGATTGACTAAAAGTTGGAGTAATAATTACTCTAGCAGCAGAGTATTGTCTTCACGGGAATAGAATGTCCGTATGTGGCTCTGTTTCTGGTTGAAACTTACAATATTTATCAATATATTAGATTATCAGTCGGTTTAAAATGAATAAGGGATTGTGTGAGTAATTCAGGTGCGAAAGCTGCTTTAAAGGGTTACAGACTTCAAACATTATACATTTTGCACGAAATTTTACAGTCGAAAGACTCTGAGTTAATTTTTCAGCCTGAAGGTAACGAGGATTTAGCTGTATACCAAGGCGAAAAATTAGTAAGAGCTGTACAAATAAAAGCGCTTAGTGATCCCCTTTCTCTGTCCGATTTCATCGTGGCTGATAAAGCTGATACATTTATTCATCGCAGCTTAGATTTATTGAAGAGTAATGAGTCCCCACGAGTAGAAGTGATTAGCTTTGGTACAATAGGTAATGAACTGAAAAGTGCATGGTCTATCTCAGATATAAATAAAGTAGCTAACCAAAATAAGATTAGAAAAAAATTAGTAAAATTAAAAATCTGTAATTCACAAATTGACCTACTATTTAAAAGATTAGTTTGGGGCTCTGTTGTGGAGGAGCAGTTGGACTTTGATATTTCTAGGTGCTTGAGGCAAACATTAACATCTGGCTCAACTGAGCATGCATTATCATTGTTAACCTCTTGGTTGCTAGAAGCATCAGAAAAAAGAACAAAAATCACTCACGAAATACTTTTTGAAAAGATTAAGTCAATAGGTCGATACTTTGCGGAGCGAGAGGCACACCATCACGAATGGTTTAAGTCCGTAACACCTTTAGAAAGCAATAACACCATCGAAAAAAATAGTTTAGAAAAAGAATACTATCGAGGAGTATCAACTAGATTTAGTCATATTCAAGCTCAATTAGATATCCTTAGGCAAGATCAACTAACAGAAATAGATAACCAATTTAAAATATCTCAAACTGTCATTATTCACGGTGCATCAGGTCAGGGGAAAACCTCTTTAGCTTATCGTTATCTATATGAATATGTTCCTGAAGCCTGGCGGCTACAAGTTAAATTTATTGAAGACCGATCCCACGCACAAACAATAGCTTTAGCTATTGCAGATCAATTAGCAATATTCGATGCAACTTTATACTTATATATTGATGTTAGCCCAAGGGACCCCGATTGGACATCTCTAGTCGCGGCTTTGCTTGAAAGGCCAAACATAAAAATCCTCATATCAATCAGAGAAGAAGATTTGGCACGACAGAATATTTCAAATGATCAGTTAGGTTTCCCGGCCCTTGTAAAGCTTCTGCTTTCCAAAGAGGAAGCTAAGCATATTTACTTAAATTTGATAGAAAAAGGAGTTGCCAAGCCTTATCCATCTTTTGAACAAGCTTGGTTAGGGTTCAGTGGTAACGGTTCATTGTTGGAATATGTATTCTTTCTTACTCAAACTAAATCGCTTAAAGGAAGGCTTAGTTCTCAGGTTAACCGTTTAAGAACTGAAGTTAGAGAAGGTAAGTTAGAGGCATCAGCAATTAAATTTTTATTGGCTTGTGCTATAGCAACCTCTCATGAGGTCAGAGTAGACATTAAGTCACTGGTAAAAACTACCGATTTAAAAGATCCACAAGGTACCTTTAGTCTGTTCGAAGATGAATATTTAATTCGTCGAACAGCTGACAAAATTCATATCGAAGCATTACATCCTATTCGCTCAAAACTACTTGTTGAGGTGTTGATTGACCCAGCTTTTGAACCTTGGATCGAATCTGCTATATCTGTTTTACCAAGTATTCCTGAAGCCGATATTGAAACCTTCCTGCTATATTCTTTTGTTGAAAAACCAAACGAATTTGAAATGCTATTCAGTAATCTAATGAAGCTTAAGATTGAAACTTGGGGGGCCGTTGCTGGTATAGGGCGAGCATTATTATGGTTTGGTATTCGTAATCATGTAATTGAGAATAGAGACGTTATTAACTCTTCACGATTACTTGCTGGAGGTGATGGATGGTCACTGATTTTACATCAAGATATTGGAAGAGCAATAGAAAGTGATCCTGTCGAAGACTTGATAAATATTTTTGGAAAAAACAATCCAATTGCCATTGAACGTATCAAGGTGCTAAGGCAGCAGATCAGTGAGCCGAATACAGTGTATCGTTACCTGAAGGTTTGGCTAACACATATTCCTAATAACCTATTGGTACCTTATAGCAACAGTGACTGGTCGGGAATGGGGGAAGTCTTATTATGGATAGATAAGTTAGATATTGATAATGAGTTAGATCTGTCTTGGGTACTTAAGATAGATATTGAGTCTACATTTGAAGATATTGTACCATTAGCAGATTTAACTATAGGTCTATTTTACTTTTCCTATGATTTATATCAATCATTTATAAACAATAACAATCAAAAAATCATCTGTATTTTCCAAACGACTACTCAGACTATTTGGCTTGAACAACAAAGTAATCCAACTATTCACTATATTATTCCCGCTGTAGGCGCTGACTCAAATAAATATAATGGAACTTATATAAATGAAATGTCAGTAACTAGGGCAACCATATTAAGAAAGCTTTTTCCTGATAAAGAAAAATACGGTACTCAAGGTTACGGGCACCAAAATATATTGATGGAGTTGCCATTAGATGAAAGCCATAAAAACATTATTAAGTCGGCAATACCTCTACCACAATTCGTGAGTGTTAACTCGATATGGACTAATTATGCTGATTACATCTTTAGACCAAATGATTGGCTAGAGTACGCAAACAATGTCTTATCAGTTAGGGAAAAAATTATAACTGGATTGACTACATTAAATAAAACGCTACTAGCATACTTCAGAAAACGGGTATCCCGATCACTTATCGGTACTGGAAAAATCGATAGCGAATATTGGGAAAGTCTAGCGAAAATCAATTGGCAGCTAACTAAGTTACCTAAGCTTGCGGTTGATCCTTGGGGGATTACCAGTGAAGGAACATTACCCAACGATAAAGAGCACAGTAAAAATACTGCAATATTTAGAACAATGCAAAACGATTCAACAAATTTTAGAAAATCACTTGGAGATTACACCTTTCCCTTAGCCAATTTTTTTAGTCAATCTAACGTCATCCTAATCTTTAATGGCCTTATAGGCAGATTACCTAAAGAACAGCACGATGAGCTATACAAACGTAACGAATCTTTAGGTCATATATTTAATGAACATAATACTCACCTTTCTTGTGTTAATTTTAATGATGCTGCCAAAAACTTGAAACGATTTCAGCATGAGTTCAGGTCACTTTTTAGTGACCTTTTTCCTGATCAAAAACTTCACCAGTTGGAAAAAACAGAAACAGAAAAATTTAGTAAAGCTTGGGCACTTTGGTATCAATTTGCTCACCATCCTGAAAAGTACTGGAAAGATTCACCAGATATAAGAGCTTCATCAATTATAACTAAATTAAAAAATGAGTTGATAAACTCTGTTAAAACATCACTTGACAATATGTCAGACTATTGCATGAGTTCATCAATTTTAAGTGAAAATTATGAATACCAAGGAAAAAGTGCCCTTTGGATTAAAGTAGAATTTCATAATTTAGCTTACATGGAAAGCGTTTTAATAAATACTGTTGATGCGTTAACTGAAGCTGTTAGACCGGTAAACTTTACTGACCTTAAATATTTTGTATTGACGGATTTGTGGGACAATTTTGTAATTGTACCAACTAACAATGGATATGCTGTATCTAATAGCGCTTGGGTAGTTTCGACTAGTTGTTTTATCGGTAGTGAGCCAGTAATCAATGAGGAAAGACTCTACACCTATTTACCTCGTCCAATTGCCCCTGAAGCGTTAACTTACCTTGAGATTAAAAATACGGATACAGCCAACAGAGATATATTAGAAAAATTAGAGCACGAAGTAGGTAGTATTTTCGGAATAATAAACCATATACATTGTTTCGAAACTCTTGATTCAAATGTAAATGAAACTGGAGTTGAGATACTAGAAAGCTATTTGAAGCCTTTAGCTGAGACATTAACCTGTCATATTAATTCTGCTGGGAACCTAATAGAAAAGGCAAGAGAGGATATTAGTAATGGCTGTCTAAAAATGTGTTCTATTTTAGAACGGTGTGAACATGCAATTCAACCCTACGAAGACTCAGAAAGTAATAAGGTAAATATTTTTTTTGGGGATTGTAAAGCATGGGCAGAATTACTTATTGAAGCATTAGAAAAATTGCAAATATTAAAAATGGAGATAAATGGGTCGTAGCGAATTAGTGCTTTTGAATTAACTGAGATACTTTTTCTAATCAGTCACTCTTTAACGAGTGCCTTTGCTCTAACTTGCTTTTGTCCAAAAGCGTGCTGCGTAAGGCTTTTAAATCTACAGATTACGCGAATGCTCGAAAGGTGCGCCATGGTGATTGGTGAGACGACCGTCCGCCCCATGGACGGGGCGGTCGAGCATCCAAGGACGGACTGGCTGCGAGTCGACGAGCGAATGCCATGGTAAGCTAGTGCGAGTGGATACCCGTAAACGCTAAACTGCTAACAACTGAAATTACTGTTCCTCAAACACTACTTTCCAACACATTTCTGTCCAAAAGTATGTTGCGTATGTCCGGTGTCTTTTAAATCTACTGGTTATGCTAATGCCAAAACGGTGAGCTAGGGTGATTTGCGAGACGACCGTCCGCCCCAAGGACGGGGCGGTCGAGCATCCACGGATGGACTGGCTGCGAGTCGATGAGCGAATGCCATGGCTTGCCCATCCGTAGGAGCCAGCATTTAAGTTACCAAGTAACAAGTCATTTAGTCGTACTAACCCTCTATTTTTTTACGTGCTTCTGTCTAAAAGTGGGTTATGTATCTCTTTTAAATCTACAGGTTACGCTAGTGCTAAAAAGGCAAGCCAGAGAGTTATGCAAGATGGCAATCCGCCCCTGCCTCCAATAATGAATTTAACTAAATCCGCTTAAGCTAGCGCAGTACCTTGCTTAAAAACGCTTGGGTACGGGCTTCTTTGGGATTGGTGAATAGCTCATCTGGCGGGCTTGATTCAACTACATAACCGCCGTCCATAAATATCACTCGATCGGATACATCGCGCGCAAAGCCCATTTCGTGGGTGACAATGACCATGGTCATGCCCTTTAGCGCTAAGTCTTTCATCACGTCTAGCACATCGCCGACCATTTCTGGGTCGAGTGCCGATGTCGGCTCATCAAATAACATCAAGTCTGGTTCCATCGCTAATGCGCGGGCAATGGCGACCCTTTGCTTTTGGCCGCCCGATAAACTGGCGGGATAGGCATTGGCTTTGTCACTCAAGCCAACCTGTGCCAGTAGGTCGAGGGCTTTCGTTTCGGCCTGAGCTGGCGTCATCAGTTTTAGGCTAATGGGCGCTAAGGTGATGTTTTGAATGACGGTTTTATGTGGGAACAGGTTAAAGTTTTGAAACACCATACCCACTTTTTGCCGCAGTTTATCTACGCTCGCATTTGGCGCTGTGATGAGTTGGCCTTCAATCTCGATATCGCCTTGGCTTGGCTGCTCTAACAGATTGATACAACGCAAAAAGGTACTCTTGCCGCTGCCGCTTGGGCCAATCACACTCACCACTTCGCCCTGACGAATATGCTCACTAATGCCCTTGAGCACGAGGTTATCGCCGAAGTTTTTATGCAGGTTGGTTATTTTAATCACTTTGTTTCAACCTCTTTTCAAATTTCGACAGCACAAACGTGAAGCTGTAGGTCAGGAATAGGTAAATAAGGGCACAGGTAAATAACGGCACACTGTCCTCGAAGGTACGGCTACGGATGATTTCACCGGCGCGCATAAGGTCGACGCCACCGATAAAGCCAATAACGGCGGTTTCCTTGAGGAGCACGATAAATTCATTTCCGAGAGCGGGCAGAATATTCTTGATCGCTTGGGGCAAAATAATCGACTTCATGGTCATCGCTTGCGATAAACCGAGCGAACGGGCCGCTTCGGTTTGACCTTTGTCGACGGCTTGAATGCCTGCGCGGATAATCTCAGAGATATACGCGCCGCTATTGAGACCAAAGGCGATGATGGCGGCGGTGATTTTATCGACATCTAAGGCTGAAAGCACGATGAAGTAAAGGATCACTAACTGCACAACCACTGGCGTACCACGGATAACACCGACATAAAGATTGGCGGGGAAGCGGATATACCACTTAGACGACATCTTCATAAAGGTGGTGCCAATGCCTAACACTGCGCCTAATAACATGGCGAAGAAAGTGACGATTAACGTCACCTTCAAACCATTTAATATCAGCAGTATACCTATCATGCCGTCTTCGCCAATTGGGCTGAACAGCGAGCTGTTAATTGCGTCTATCATGCTGATATCACTTTATATGGGCAGAAACGAGCGTCTGATATTGGCCGTCGGCTTTCATGTTAGCCAGTGTTTTATTGATGCTCGCCAACAGTTCAGGCTGCTCTTTTGACACGGCGAAGCCATAAAACTCAGCAGGAAAATCCAGTTTGATCATCTTTAATTCAGGATTTTTAGCCAGATAATTAGCGGCTGGTTCGCTGTCGAATAACACTAAATCTACCTTTGAATTTTTAAGCTCCATAATGGCTTCGAAACCCGTATTAAAGGCGGTGATATTTTGGGTGTATTTTTTCGACATGATGTCAGCGGTTGTGCCTAACTGCACCGCAAAGTGTTTGCCTTTAATATCTTCAAGCGTATGAATACTATTGTTATCTTTGTTAACCAGCACCACTTGGGTCGCTTCGTAGTATGGCTCTGAGAAGTTTACGTTTGCCTGACGTTCAGCGGTAATCGTCATGCCTGAGGCGATAAAATCAATCTTGCCTGAGTTGAGCGCGACGATCAGTGAATCGAATTTCATGTTTTCGACTTTCAGCGTCTTGCCGGCATCTTTAGCGATTTGCTTGGCCAGATCGATATCAAAGCCTTTGATTTCATCGCCACTTTGGCCGCCAACATATTCAAAAGGAGGGAAGGCGGCATTGGTGCCAACGACTAACACGTCATCGCTTTTTCCGCATCCAGCTAACAACAAGGTGGCAGTTAAGGTCAGGCCGCCTAATAACATGGATTTTTTCATTTAAGACTCTCTTGTCGATTTCACTATCAGTGTGGCGACTATAGGCAGATGAGCATGTTGTGTCAATAATTATGCTGTTAATTTGATTAAAAATTCATTTTATTTTTACGGTTTTCAGTCGCAAGAATGAGGGCCGCTGCTTTCCCGTACAAATTTGTGTATAAGTTGTTTTTTCTGGGTTGAATTCTTGTGCCTTGGTCTATATCTATTGTTACTGTTAGGTTTTTGGCTATCTGTACTTCTGTGGTGTTTATTAGCAGCATCTCAATGAGAGTGTCATAATTTGCACTATCGCCTATTATTCTTCGATTAAATTGGCTAGTTTAGCCGCTCTTTAACGGCAACCTTAGTTGGTGTTATTCCTATTTTATGCAGTTTAACCCTCTGGCTGATTTGATTATCAAGCCAGAAATGATGTTTCAGGAGTCAAAAGTGAACTATCTCAACTCAGCATTAGCGTGTTTAGCCCTGTGCTTATCGAGTGCACTGCAGGCCGAAGAGCAAACTCAGTGGCATTACAGCTTAGGCAGCCATGATTTTGTGGTCGAGGATTCTCACACCTTAGGGGTGAATGCGAGTCTATTGTTAGAACATAAAACCCAAAGTGATATTTTGCTGACGGCGGCGCTGGATGCCTATATAGATGTAGATGTCGATAAACTCGACCCTGACCATATCCCTGTGTGGTTTAAGTCCACCTATGCTGCGAGTGGTGAGTTGTATCGTATTAATCCTGAATTTTCATTGGGTTGGCAGTTCGACTTACAAGGAAAGCGTAATACCGTTAGCTCGGTGGAGAAACAAGCTAAGGTATTTCCTGGGCTGACGGCTAACTTTGACGGACAACAATTACAGGCCCAGTTGAAGGCGGGGCCGGGTTATTACTATCTCGAAATCGATGACGATGTGCCTAGAACCCGAGGTTACGATCGTGGCGATTTTGGCAACGGTACGTTTGCTTATACCTTTATGGGAAGTGTCGGTGCGGATGTGACGCCTAAGCTACATATGCAAGTGGCCGCGCAAACGTGGCAGGACGAGGGCAAATGGTTAGAGAATCAATATCGCTTTGAGCTGAGTTACCAAACCGATTTTTGGCGGCCTAACAGCTTGCTCGTGTTGAGCGCCGAGCACACGCAATACAATTTAGACCACTATGCCAAAGTCGATATTAACTCGGCTGAGTATTTGCCTATTCTGCCATGGGATAGCGATACGCTAGTGCGTTTGAGCTTAGTGTTCCCTTGGTAACATAGTGTTACTTATGAGTTAAGTGCTTCTCGACTAAAGCGATCATGGCTTGAGCTGCAAAGGACAATACTTGGTCTTTGCGCCAAAAGAGCGATAACTCCCAGCGCAGCTCGTCACTCGCCAGCGGGATATTCACGACGCCGGGTACGCTGTAGCGCCGCGCGATGGAGCGCGGCAATACCATCACCCCAGTGCCCGCCGCGACTAAGGCAATCCCGAAATCGGCTTGGCTAACGCGGGTGATGTTTTTAGGGACAAATCCGGCGTGTCGGCAGGCATTGAGCACTAATTGATAGAGGGTGTATTCAGTTTCGAACATCACTTGAGGATCGGCGCTGAGATCACTAAACGACAATATCTGTCGGGTGGATAACGGATTTTCCTTGGGAAGCACCACTACCATAGGATCGTTAAACACCCGAATCCCATCATAGCCGTCATCAAAATCGATAATCCCTGTGGCCAGTTCAATCTCACCCTTTTGGATCGCCGAAGTTTGTTCTACACCGCCACGGACGAGCAAGTGCATGTCTATTTGCGGATATTGCTGGCGATACTTGGCAATAATGGGGGCAAAAATCTCGGCGCTGCCGAGCGGCGCTAATCCCAGATTGAGTTCGCCAGCGGTTAAGCTGCGCTGCGCCGTGAGTTCGGCGAGCATGCGTTGCCGCCCTGCGAGCAGGTCTTTACCGTGTCGATAAACGACTTCGCCTGCGGGAGTGAGTTTGACTTGGGTGCCGCGTTTACCGCGCTCAAGCAGGGTGAGATCGAGTTCTTGTTCTAACTGGCGCACGGCTTTTGATAACGCAGGTTGGGTGAGATGGACTTTATCGCTGGCTTTACCAAAGCCTCCGGCATCGACGATTTCGATAAAATAGCGAATAACTTTGAGGTCCATTGGGCTTCACCTTTAAATGCATTCTTAAAATTCATGTATTACATTCTTAATATTCATTTTTTTTATCAAATAAGCAAGCCTAGAATAGCCCCATAGAAAACTTTGTTCTAACCGAGAAAATCATGTCATTCCCACAAGCCGCAATACGTCAGTGTCGACATTGGGCTTTGTTATTAACCCAAATCGGCCTCTTCTGTTTACTGTCCTTCGCTTGTCACTGGTTCGCCACTTGGGCACATTCTCCTATTCCTGGGAGTGTGATTGGCTTAGGCATACTCTTATTTTTATTAGGTTTTAAACTCATCCCCGAAAATGCCGTACAACTGGGTGCCGCTTGGTTGATTGGTGAATTATTGCTGTTTTTTATCCCGCCAGTGATTTCGGTCATTAAGTACGAAGGTTTATTTGAGCAATACGGTACCAATATATTGTTCACCTTAGTGATGGGCAGTGTGTGCGTGATGTTTGGTACTGGCTTTGTGGTCGATAGAGTGTTTCGTTTTGAGCGCCAACTGAACATCAAAAAGCAGGCCCGTCGCCACGCTAAGGCAGCTTAGTTATGACTGACTCAAGAGTGGTGGATTTTGTGTTGTCGCAGACCGGATTAGCCCTATTTAGTTTATTACTGACGGTATTTTGTTACTTCGGCGCTAAGCGTCTCTATAAGTACCACAGAGTCTGGTGGTTAGCGCCCATAGTGTTGGCGCCGATAGTGATTACCTTATTGGTGTTTAATCTTAAGATCCCGCTGCCAACCTATTTTGAATACACCCATTGGTTGATGGCCATGTTAGCGCCCGCGACTATCGCCTTTGCTTTGCCGATTTATCGTGAGCGTAACTTGATCCGCCAATATCCGCTGACGATAGGGTTAGGTGTAACGGCCGGATTATTTCTGGGGATGATATCTTCTTGGTTGCTGGTGAAATTTATACCTCTGCCGGTGGAATTGTCTAAGAGTTTGCTGGTGCGTTCGGTGTCGACGCCCTTTGCTATGGAGGCCACCAGTGCCTTTGGCGGCGTACCTGAGTTGACGGCCATGATGGTGTTAATCACAGGCGTGATCGGCATGTTGGTGTGCGAGCCACTATTCAAATTTATGCGGATTCGTACTTCGTTAGGTAAAGGTGTGGCACTCGGCGCTTCGGCCCACGGTGCTGGCGCGGCAAAAGCCACTGAAATCGGCCAGCAAGAAGGCGTTATCGCCAGTTTAACGATGATTTTTATTGGTATCGCTATGGTGTTAGGCGCCCCCGTTTTTGCGTTGATCTTTATCTAGGCTTTGAATTCTATCGTGTGAGTTTTATGGCTTGAATTTACACACCTCAATTTTGGCAAATTTGCCTCTTCGGGCGCTAACACCTTCTCAGTTATGCGCCTTTTTTTTTGCTTGTGACCCGTCCTAAATATGGCATGCTGTACCCAGTTGAAATACAAAGTATTCAGGATGATTACAGATGTCTAATGAGCGAGATAAACCGTTAGAAACACAACTAAGCGTGAGTTTACGTCCGGTTGATGAAACTGATCTTGAGGCAATTTTTGCCCATCAAAGCGATCCTATTGCTAATCAGCTTGCTCAGTTTCCGCCAAGGGATCGGGAAGCGTTTTTTAAGCATTGGCATGGGAATATTCTAGGGCAAGTCAATGTGCTAGCAAGGGCTATCGATTTTGATGGCAAGTTTGTGGGCAACATAGGCCATTGGCACAGTGACGGGCAAGCGCTGATAGGATATTGGATTGACCGTGACGACTGGGGCAAAGGCATCGCGACCCAAACCTTAGCGCAATTCTTGCCTTTAGTGAGTGCGAGACCACTCTTTGCCGAAGTCGCTAAGCATAATCTGGCTTCCCAGCGAGTCCTCTTAAAACACGGGTTTGTGCTGACGGGTCAATTAATTCAAGAGAGCCAAGATACTGAAGCATTGCTCGAATTTGTTTTACGTTAGCTTATAACGGCACAATCGCGGCATTTATGGCGTATGTTAATGCGTTTATACGCCATAAATCACGTCTTCCAATCCTTAAAATCCCTGAACTGCAGCCGCTTTTGTTAAAAGTGCAAAAAGTCGTCCATTATTTTTATAGCCAATGATTCCACTGCCAAAACCCTCTTTTAAAGACGTAGTTGCTGTAGTAAGTCAAAAGGCTGGATCTAGCCGCTTGATTATTCAAGATTAGTGACAGGTTAAGCTGGTTTTACATAATAAAAATTGAGGAGAAACTGCTGATCTTGCAGATAAAAGTCTAATTGCATTCTATTTCTTTCACGGTAGAACTCCTATACTTAGCCAAACCTTGTGCCATAGCACAATCTATCCCTTATCTATTCAGTGAAATCTAAATGAAGATCCGTTTTCTGCTCAGTAGTTTTATCCTTGTATGCAGCAGTCTCACTGTTGCCGCGACAGCGCATTCAGCCGATTCGGCCTCTGTCACTACTAAACATGCCAACAAAAATGCACCCGCTAAAAAAGCACCTGCAAAACAGCAAGAAGTGGCATCGAGTAGCGCTATGGTGGTCGACCTTAAAACCAATGAAGTTTTATATTCGAGTAACCCTAATGCCGTGGTGCCCATCGCCTCAGTGACTAAGCTGATGACGGCCATGGTGACCTTAGATGCAAAGCTGGCGATGGACGAAAAGTTAGCGGTTAATATTAACGACACCAAAGAAATGCGCGGCGTATATTCTAGAGTGCGTATCGGCAGTGAAATTAGCCGTAAAGACATGTTATTGCTGACCTTAATGTCATCAGAAAACCGCGCAGCAGCGAGCCTTGCCCACCATTATCCCGGTGGTCACAAAGCCTTTATTAAGGCGATGAATGCCAAAGCTAAAGCACTGGGCATGAAGAATACCCGTTATGTTGAACCGACGGGTTTGTCGTACAAAAACGTCTCCAGCGCCAGCGACCTAATTGTGCTGCTTAAGGCCAGTGAAGGTTACCCTATGCTAGGCCAATTGAGTTCGACCGAGAAAAAGACGGTCACCTTTGCTAAACCTAGATACAGTTTAGATTTCCGCAACACTAACCGTTTGGTTTATAAAGATAACTGGAATATCCATCTCACCAAAACCGGTTTTACTAACGAAGCGGGGCATTGCTTAGTGATGCGCACCGAAATGGCAAAACGCCAAGTGGCCTTTGTGGTACTCGATGCTTACGGCAAATATACCCATATCGCCGATGCAAACCGTTTACGTAACTGGTTAGAGACAGGTAAAGTCACCCCGATCCCAGCCGAAGCTAAGCAATATAAGAAACAGCGTAGCCAGCAGCAATTAGCTAAGTTGAGTGAGACCTAGGCTTTGACCTAGAAGTCGAGCAGGAGCATATCTCTTGCCTTAACGGCTTTATAAAGACTAAAAAAACCAAAGGCCAGATGAGCAATCCATCTGGCCTTTGGCTTTTTAATACTGTAAGTACTTGATGATTTTGGTAAATTCCCCGTGGTATTATTACCATAGTGATTGATGTACTCAAGGAAGAAATACGCGTGGATGTACTGCTAAAAAAACTTCAACTGATCTATTTTCCCTTCTTATTCACGAGCCTGTTATTTATCTCTGGCTACAGCTTAATCCATTGGCTGTTGTTGATTAAATTTGAGTTTTTTAGCATAGATGAAGATCTGGTCAATTTGGGATTACCGCTGATACTGTCATGGCTCTTGTTGCTTGTTTTTCTGAGGCCAAGGCTAAAACTGCTGAAGTTTGTTAAGGATAATTCACGCTTTTTCTATCTACTTTTCGCCGTGCAGCTCGTGGCTGTGCCTTGTATTATTGCGCAGGAATATCTTAAAACAGCAACGGGTCAGTTAACCCAATTAGCATCGATCCAAGAATTGTATCTGCATAAAAAGACACAGTATTACCAGTTACAGCAAGCTTATATTTATAAGACGCAAATTGGTGTGCAGCGAAATATTGAGGTTACAGGAAAAAGTAACAGTCACTTGAATATGACGCTCTATATTGCGATGCCGATTTTTGCGAGTGGCGCCGATCGTCGCCGAACTTCTGTCTTAGCTTGGTATGGCAAAATTTATCAGCAGGAGATCAGTAATAGACTCGAACCCGATGAAAAAGAACAAGCATACAAGGCGTTTTTGACTCAATCCCAACGTGAGTTTGATAAGTTTGACCCGCAAACGTTTGTTTACCTTGAACGATTAGCCCCTTCATCTCTCCAGAGAGACTTACTTAGCGCAGCGGAAAAAAGTCCGCTTTATCAAGCTGAATACCCAACGATTTTTATGCCGAAGTTTGAGCCATTTGAAGCCCGTAATGGCAATAAACTCGCTTGGATGCTGATTTGGTTTGTTGCAGGTGCTTTAGTCTGGTTTGTGCTCTTGCTACGGGTGAAACTGGATGAAGAGGCTCTAAAAGCTGACACAGTTACAAAGCGTTTGAATCATGCGGGCACAATCGCCGAGCTTAACGATTTTTTTGAAATGATACGGCCCAAGCCGGGTTTTATTGCAACTCCTATTCTGATGTATCTCAATGTGTTAGTGTTTATCTTTATGGCATGGTCAAGCCAACATTTTATTAATTTACAGGGTAGTTTCATGCTTGAATGGGGTGCTAACTTTCGACCTAAAGTGCTTGCTGGTGAGTGGTGGCGCTTAATCACGAGTACCTTGATCCATGGCGGTTTAGCACACTTAGCGCTGAATCTTTACGGCTTGTTTTTTGTCGGCAGCTTTCTTGAACCTGTACTCGGTAAGTGGCGACTATTTTTGGCGTATTTGATCACTGGGGTATTGGCCAGTATCGCCAGTATCTGTTGGTATGATGCCACTGTGAGTGTCGGTGCATCGGGCGCCATTATGGGGCTATTAGGAATACTCGTGATTTGGGCTTGGAAAAAGATTTTCCCTGAGGATATCAACTGGGTACTGAGTATTAACTTGGCATTTTTTGTGACCATAAGTTTGGTCGCAGGATTATTGGGTGGAGTGGACAATGCTGCCCATATTGGCGGATTGCTGAGTGGGTTAGTGTTGGGTTACCTTTCACTGCGCTATGCTCGAGGTGCTCAGGGGGCTCGAGGTGCTCAGAGAGCTCGGAAGATTGAGGGCCATAGCCCAGCTAAAAAACGTAAGCCGAGACGCAAATAAGTCGCGCTCGGCTTTGGATTTAAGAAGATTTAGGCGTGTTCAAACATTAAGAACAAGTAAACGATAAACAGCACTATATGCGTCGCGCCATGCAGAGCATTGGTGCGACCGCTGCTGAAGCTGACCTTGCAGACCATTAAGCTGGTGATTAACAGCACCATGTCGGCGGGTGACAAGCCTAAATGCACTTCTTGATCTATCACGCCGCCAATAATTAATACTGCGGGAACAGTAAGGGCAATTGTGGCGAGTACTGAGCCGAAATACAGATTCATCGCCCGCTGTAATTGATTGTTTAACGCCGCCTTAAATCCGCCCACCGCTTCGGGTGACAAGATCAAACAGGCCACGATAAAGCCACCTAATGCCTGCGGTGCGCCTAAGGTAGCGACACTGTAATTGATTGGCATGGCTAAGGTTTTTGCCAATAAGATCACCACCAGCAAGTAACCAATCAATAGCACAGTATGATAGGCATTACTGCGTAATATGCCGTGGTGTTCCTCGTGATCTTCATGGTCTGCATCGACAAAGAAATGACTGTGGCTCTTGGTTTGTACGACTAAAAATACGCCATAGAGCAGAATCGAAATAATGATCAGCATCCAAGACATGGCTTTAGACATGCTGCCAATAGTGCCGCCTTCGGTAAAATTGGGCAGTACTAAACAGAGTAAGGCGAGGGGGATAATGACGACCAAATAGGATTTTACGCCATCTAAATTAAAAAGCTGGGTGTGGTAACGCCAGCCGCCAAGTAATAAGGTGAATCCCACTAAGCCATTGATAATCAACATGACTACGGCGAACATAGTGTCGCGCGCCATCACAGGGTTAGGTTCCCCTGTCAGCATCACGGAGGAGATCATCACCACTTCGAGTGATATGACTGACAGGGTTAAGATTAAGGTGCCATAGGGATCGCCAAGCTTAATCGCTAGCGCATCAGAGTGGCGCACCACTGAGAAGATGGCCCAAGTGACAACGCCCAATAGGGCGAGCGATACGGGAATATAGGTCGAAAGCGCAGTGCCATCGGCGAGTAGGCTATCGCCACCGGTTTTAAAGAATACTAAGGTCAGTATTCCCAGTAGCAGAGCGAACTCGTCTTTCATAAATGTCTTCATAGGCAGTTTGTCCAAAGCGAAAAAAAGGCCGTTAGTATAGACACTTGTTATGGCACACTTTGCATGAAACTTCTTTTAGATTTGGGGTTAAGGATAAATATTTGAGCTAGATCGCTGTAATCCCCAACCCCATTTCTACGTTAGCCGTGGTGCTCGGTTTTAATCAGTTTGCCGAGTTGATCATAGTGATTCCAATCCCCTGATTCTCGGTCGCTGATGTAACTGCCTTCGGTGCGTTTTTCGCCATTAGGCCAAAAGCTTTGCCACAGACCTTCCTTGCGATCCCTCAGATATGTACCTTGTTCGGCTAGTTTGCCATTGTTGTGATAATAGCTGGCATCGCCTTCTTTTTGGCCTTTTACCCAAGTTTCAACGAGTTGTGGCTTACCGTTCTGGTGATATTGTTTAACTTGACCATCGAACGAGCCTTTGGCATAAGTGGCCTCTAGTTTGAGTTGGCCGTTACTGTAGTATTCCTTCGATTGACCATGGTTTTGTCCGTCTAAAAACTCAGTGCTGGCCGCTTGCATCCCATCCTCAAACCAGCTTTCCCATAGTCCAGTTTGATTGCCTTTATCCATAGTGCCTCTGAGTTTTAGCTGGCCATTATTGGGATAATATTCGGCATACGGGCCTGTTTTGTCATTTTTATCATAGGTTTCGGAGCGGTAAACCACTTGTTTAAAGCTGTAAAACTCCCTAACGCCGTGACGCTTGTTTTCCTGCCAATGGCTTTTTTGCTGGATATTCCCTTCTGGAATAGCGCCATAGGTCGGGTCTTTTTCTTCGTAGCGGTAGTCAATCCACAGACCTGTTTTTTGATTATCGAGATATTGCCCAGCCACACGGCGACGCCCGTGGTAATACTCTATGTAGTCACCATTGAGTTTGCCATCGGCGAAGGTTTGCTCCCGTTGTTTTAGGCCTTCGCTGTACTGGATCCATAAGCCTTGTTTGTTGCCGTTTTGATATTCGCCTTCTTCATTGGGATCGCCATTGGCATACCAGCGAGCAAAATGGCCATCGAGCGGATAACGGCTGGCATTGTCCTTTTTCTCCGAGGCGTAATGGGCGAGTTCGCGAGGCTTGCCATTGTCATAAAAGGATTCATATTGACCAACCCATTGACCATTAATGCGTTTGCCCCGCTCATTAACAGTGCCATCCTCAAAGTAGGACTCGGATTTACCCGTCAGTTTACCTTCGACATATTCATCTAAGCTGCGCAGTTGACCATTGCTATGGTAACGGCGTGATTCACCGTGTCGCTGACCCTGTTGCCATTGCTCAGAAGATTGCAGTTTGCCTGCGCTATAGCGCTCAAATAGCCCATCTCGAATGCCCATGTCGTAGTGGCTTTTTTCGAGTAAATTACCTTCGGCATCATAACGCTCCGATGGGCCATGAAGCGGATACTGGCCATTCTCAGCCAGCTTTGAGTCTTGATAGCTGCGCAGTTCTTTAAGTTGGCCGTTGTCGTAGAAATACTTTTGCGTACCGGCAAGTTGGTTCTGTTTATAGTTGAGATCGCTGGTGAGGTTTCCTTCGGCATTAAAATATTGCTGCTGCCCATCTAAAGCGTCGTTAACATACTGTTCTTCAACTTGTAATTTACCCGCATCGTTAAATTGCTGACACTTGCCTTGGCGTTGCCCTGCCTTATATTGGCAGAGGCTGGCGAGTTCGCCATTGGGGTAAAATGTCCGTTCTTCACCATCGAGTTGATTAAGGTTGAACTGGCTGGCGCTCGATTTAGTTCCATCGTCGAAGAAGGTTTCCCACAATCCTTGGCGGCGGCCTTCGGCATCGAAGCGGCCTGTCACAGAGGCTTGCCCGTCGGGATTTTGTTCTAAATAGGGGCCGGAGAGTTGGTTGTTCGCATAGCTTTGGCTTTGGGATAAAGTACCGTTTTCATAGAAACTTTCCCATTTACCGTGGCGCAGGTTATCGAGGTAGCTTTCTTGGGCTTGAAGTTTACCACTGGCATAGAAGCGTTTTACTTGCTCTTTTTTACCGTCTTTATAGTGCGTTGTTTGGGTAAGCTGGCCGCTGCTGTTGTATTCCTTCCATTCGTCCGTGGGCACGCCTTTGGTAAATTGCTGCTCTTCTGTGACTGCGCCGCTCAAATCAAACAGTCGCCAAGTGCCATCTTGATAACCTTGCAGGTAGTTTCCTTCGATAAGCTTGCTGTTATTCGTATGAAATACTTGCCATTTACCATTAGGTATCCCTTCGGAAAAATGCCCTAAGGTATAACCTTGGTTATCGCGGACTATGGCGATATCGCCATTTAAGGGCATGCCAGTGGCGAGGTTATAGTAGCTAGGGATTCCGTCTTGCTGACGAATTTCGACCATCATGGAGGAGAGGTTTTGCGCTGCCTGCGCATGGAGACTCACTATACTAGCCCCTGCAATGGCGAGGCTAATCACGCGAAATGGGGTATTGAACATGCTGATTCCTTGTTCTGGGTCTTAAGGCCAAGGTATGTGCGGCCTATATAAGAATCCTAATTTTAAACTGCTTGGTTTATCTATTGCGCTGTGCACTTACATGCAGTGCACAGCGTCTAGGCTTAAGCTAAAACCGAGGGAAAACATCATCAGAAGTGACCACAGGTGGTGGCATTTCCTGATTTAAAAACTGGCCATTATGGTAGCTATTAATCACCCGTATCCAGCCATGATCCTCAAACTCGTATTGTTTACCATCAAGCCTGCCTAGTTCGTCATAATTGGCGATTTGGAGCACATAGTCTTCAGATGAGCGCAATTCCCAATGGCCGACTCGTTTACCTTGGTCGAAGCGACCATACCAATAGCGTCTTTCAGGGTTGGGTATTGGGCGGAAACCGTACTCACCATCGGTAAATATCCAATCGCCATCCTGTTCACCATTGCGGTATACGCCTTTTTCATACACTTGGCCATTATTGGCGTAACGTTGTACTAATCCATCGAGCTTGCCATGTTTAAAGTGAATAGACTCAAGCAACTGGCCTGAGTTGGTCTCGTTATGGTATTCACCGTGGAGCTCACCATTATCATCGTGGCTATAGGTGAGGGTGGCGTCGTCTTGAAATTTCTTCCAAGTGCCTGCTTGTTTATCCTTGGCATATTGACCTTGCTCTACTAGCTGAGTTTTCCCTGTGGCAGGCTCAATTTTTACCGTTTCATAGGCGCCTTCACGCTTACCCGCCTCATAATATTCGCGGGAGAGGGTGATGACATCGTTGTAGTCAAAGGACTTGAGCTGTAAACCATTCAATTGGTTATTGAGTCGCTCCTGGCGCTCGATTAACAAGCCTTTTTTGAAGGTTTCGGAGAGTGACCAGTTTTTGAGTTTGTCTTCTTCTTGAGTCTCAATCAATTGGCCATCGCGATAGCGCTGCAGTTTACGATAAACCCAGCTATTACCTTGGTATCTGCTGTCTGTGGTTTTTTTAATTTGCCCTTGTTCATCGTATTCGATAGCTTGGAGGACATCACCCTTATCGTTGGTCACTTCCTTTAATTTGAGTTGGCCATTTTCATAGTAAGCCAGTTGCTCACCGACCTTATAATTCTGTTTATATTGAAAGTGCCGCTTTACCTTACCATTGTCAAAATATTCAAAATAGTCGCCGTGTTTTTTATCCTTAAGCCACTCTTGGGTCGAGATGACTTGCCCGTTCAACCCCCAAGTGGTCTCAGTGCCTTGCAGTAGGCCATCGACCTTGTGCTCCTCACGGTTAAGTTTGCCAAGGTTAAAGTATTGGCTCACACAGGTAGGGTCATGGCAAATTTTGGCAGTGACTTCGCCTTCGGGGCCAAAATGTTCGCTGATGCCGACTTGTTGACCATCTTTAAAATCGGTTTTGTAGCGGATATTGCCGCCATTCCAATAACCCGTTTCAGGGCCTTGTTTCACACCATTTTCATAGTGTGACTCAGTATATAATTGGCCAGTGGCATTGTACTTTTTGATTACGCTATCGAGCTGACCTTGCGCGTTACGAAAGCCCTGTTCGTAGGGCTTTCCATCGTCGAAGTTACATTGATAAGGCCCGCGAAATTGCTCGCTAGTGAGGGCCTTACCGATATTTTTATCGGCGATGGCCGTTGAGCAGAAAAGCATATTTTTTTCTTTGTAGTAAACCTCGACCTTATAGTAGCCATCAGTCAGAACAACGGGTTGCTCAAAATAGTACTGAGCCTGTTTTTCATCTTTGACAACCTTCCAATGGGCATCGAGTAACACCTTTTCCGCATTGACATGGGTACTGATAAGCACGAGTGCTCCAAGGAGCCGTTTTACTGTAAATATATGCATAACTGCTCCTTTTTATGGCAAAGGTTTAAAGGTGAATTCATAGGGGATATCGACGGGCTCTTTGGTGATCGTCATATAACTCACCTTGGCGGCGGGGCCTGCGATACTTAAATAGCGACCATCGACCAGCACCTCGTTTATCCGCTGCTCAGTATTTTCGGGGAGTCGAATGGTTAACAGATTGCCTTGGGCATCTTCGACCTTAAAGTAATTTTTAAGATCGCTACTTGGCTCATTGCCATATCCGGTTTGCGTCAGCCAAGACTCTAAATCGATTAACCAAGGGCGGTCGGTTACAGCCAGTTCTAAAGGCTGCCAATGGATATCACCTTGGCAACGGATCTTACCCTTGATCTGTTTATCGTAGAAAAACTGCCGCACGCGGTCTGGGGTCATCAAACTATAGGCTGCCCCGTTTGGGGCGTTGGGATCAAACTGCCAAGTGACGGGATTTTTACCCTCATTAAAGCCTTGATCTATTTCAGGTTTGCAGGCGCTTGCCAAGGCAGCTGACATGGGAATATACAGATTATGACCATTGTCAGTTACAGGTTTTATCCCTTGGATCGTACTGAACTCATTTTTTGCAGCATCTAGCGCCGGATTGATAAAGCTACCTAGGCCAGCGTTACCAAACTCGGTGGGAGGATTAGCCAGATTTTTGTTGTAGTCGCTAAATTGTACAAAGCGGATCGTTTTGGTTTGAGTCAACTCCGGCTGGGGTTGTTGCTCAATTAACATCAGGGTTTTAGGAATTTCATCCAGCTTGAGTAACAGTGCGGTGCTGGTGAGATGATGAGGCTCATCGGCTCCAATCAATTGCTCTAGCAGTTCCTTTTCTGTCGCCGTTAGCCAAGAGGGATAATTACCTTCGCGACGGGCCTCAGCCATCATGCCTTTAAATTGTTGGAAAGGCAGATTAATACTCTGATCCTCACTCTGTTTTGACACGACTTTAAAGAGTTTCGCCTCGGCATCGAGCACTTGGATTGTTAGGCTGGCATCGCCAACCGTGTAAGGTGTTGCCAGCAGTTCATCCCACGACTTTTCGACGATCTTATTCGTCTGTGGGATGAGCGATAGCTTGGCATTAATATGGTCTATCTGCTTGAGTTTATTCGCTGTGTTATCCCAACCCGTAGCAATAATATCGGTTGCAGACTCAATCGAGGGATTATAATTCCTCGCCCAACCTTTGCCATGCTGCCAGAAGTGAATGTCAATCGGTTTGCCGTTTGCGTCATCGGCGGTTAAGTCTTCATAACGCACATCGGCTTCCACATATTGCGGACTCATATTGTGGACAAAGCGCAATTGCAGATCTTCAGGGGTATCAGTGCCCCAAGGGCCAAGATTATCTAAAATACCTTGTTGATCAGGTAATAAGGATTTTATAAATGCCTCATTATTGGGGCGATATTCCTGCGGTATATCGCTAATGCGGTATAGCTCCTTTTGCCTATCATCCCTATCGCGCTCAGCATCAAAGCTATCATCGGCATGCCAAAGCGTGCTCATGATATACGGCCTCTCCTTAGGCGTCATCACGGCTCGGTGGGTAAAGGTACGCCCTTGGCGCTCTTCCCGTTGAAAAAACGCCATGCTCTCTAACCAACCGGTTTTGCGGTTAACTTCGAACTTGCCATAGGCCTTATACTTGTCTTTCTCCCCTTGTAAAACAGCGATCAACTTATCTTCACTGACCTGCTCAACCGTCCAAGTTAAGCGCGCATCCATGGGGGCGTTGATGCTATAACCGACGCTAGGCTCAAGCGCCACAGGCAAGGTTGGGACTTGTTTAAACAAGTTATTAAGATTTTGCCAGCGCTCAAATAACTCCTTGATATCTTTTTGATCCATCTTGGCAATGGGGGTCAGTTCGCGGACTTCACCATTGTTAAATTCCACATTAAAGCCATCTTTAACCAACTGAACGATTTCATTGGACTTGCCTTTGGGGTCAATATTACTCACCGGGATCGGCATGCCATAATCGCTAATTTGCAGCAGGTTAGGTTGGATAAAAAAGCGGGCGTTATGGGTTAACGGTGTGGTTAAGCTGGCCGCCTTACCCTCTGCATCTTGTAATTGGTAATCCAGCAGTAATCGTGCCTGCAACACCTTGCGAGTTTCGAAACCATCGTTGAGGCTTATGGTAGAAATAATCTGATACTCGCGATCTGTGGGTATATTCGCCGTAACCGATTCTGAGGACGTCGTTGAGTCATCGCAGGCGGTTAACAAGAGTGTGATACTTGCCACTGTCAGTGCGATTGCGGCGTGAACTGCCTTGTATTTCCCTGTGGCCATTTGTACTCCCTTGGCTACGCATGTTATTGAAATGTAAATGTATTAATCTTAGTTTGGCGACATTATACACAAAAACTATCTGAGGCAATAAAACGACGTCATCAAAATGTGCGCTTAAAAGGCGAGCAAGCAAGGTAAAGAGACTGTCCGTGCTTATTTGTTTGCGACGAGGTTTAGGTCAGCCTTGCGGCAGTAAAGACGAGCTTAAGCGGATAATTAAGCGGGGTATAAAACAAAACCCAAACCAAGGCGTGCTTGATTTGGGTTTACGCTGGGAGCAGCTTTTTCTATTTCGATGATCGAGATCAGTGATTGATACTCGAGGACAGAAACCTGTTATCGAAAACAAGCTACAGCGAGAGGATCACGCTGGCGATTGCTGCACTCATGAGGTTAGCAAATACACCGGCGGCAATGGCGCGAAAACCATTACGGGCGATAAATTCGCGGCGCTCTGGCACCATGCTACCCAGTCCACCGATCAAAATAGCCATGGTTGAAATGTTCGCAAAACCACACAGGGCAAAAGTGACAACTGCCTGAGAATGGGCACTCAGTTGGTCTTCTACTTTCATTAACTGGATAAAGGCAACAAACTCATTGACCACGATTTTTTGGCCAATAAGCGAGCCCGCAGTAATGGCTTCATGCCAAGGAATACCCAGCAGCCACGCCATAGGCGCGAACAGATAACCGAGCAAAAATTCGAAGCTTAACTGGTAACCGAACCATTCACCCACAGCGCCTAACATGCCGTTCAGCAGGGCGATAACACTGACAAAAGCTAGCAGCGTGGCACCGATCCCCACAGAAATCCGCATGCCAGACATAGCGCCATCGGCTAAGGCTTCAACCACATTGGTGGCGCGTGGCAGTTCGACTGAGGTGATTTCATCTGAATTGTTTTTGTCATTTTCGTTGGGTGGCATGAGGATTTTTGCCATCAACAGACCCGCAGGTGCTGACATAAAGGCTGCGGCAATCAAATAGTTAAGATCGACACCTAAAGCGGCATACCCCACTAAGGTGCCGCCCGCAACTGAGGCTAAACCACAGCTCATTACCGCGAAGAATTGCGAATCGCTCATGTGCTTTAAATAGGGTTTGATCACCAGCGGCGCTTCAATCATGCCGACGAAGATGTTCGCCGTGGCAGATAAAGACTCAGCGCGGCCCGTGCCCAGTAAACGCTGCAGACCACCACCAATAATGTTGATCACCTTAGGCATTAACCCAATATGGTATAAGGCAGAAATCAGCGCCGAGAAGAAGATGATGATACCTAACACATTGATCGCAAATACGAAGCCGACTTTACCCGTGGCGAGATCGCCAAACAGGAAACCAATCCCTTCGTTGCCGTAGGCTATCACGCTCGACACGCCCGCCGTAACAGACTGCAATACGGCCTTACCCGCAGGGACGTAGAGCACTAACAGGGCAAATATAATTTGTAGGCCTAGGGCTAAAATCACAGTGCGGTAGGGAATGTTCTTGCGGTTCACTGACAGTAACCAAGCAAAAAACAAGATGCTAATCATGCCTAATATCGCGGTCATAATGGGTTTATTCTTTTGAGTGATAGAAGAAGTCGCGCATTGTAGGCCGAGTCAGCGTAAGGGCAAGCCGAGGGCGTTACTGGGCTGTTACGATAAAAGTGTCGAAAATAGCAACTATTTAAGTTGCTGTTTATGCTGGATAATAAAAACGATTTTGACTACTGTTGCCCAGAGGAAATAATATTTGTGTCTGCGGCAATAATAGAAATCACGCCACAGACGACTTTAGGCTGGTGCAGTAGTCAGTGCTGGTTTGAAATGCAGCTTAAGTGACTGTTGCTTAAGTGACTGTAGCTTAAATGACTATAGCTTAAGTGACGGTCTTACCTAACCAAGGTTTGAGCTTTTTATCCCAGTAGGGCGGGTGGCCGATATGGGACTTTAAACATTCGATAATCACTTTGTACTTAGTCGGTAAATGGCGCCGCCTTGGGTAAACCATGTAAACGGGCATCTGTTGCAGCGGTTTCCAATCGGGTAAGAGTTGAATGAGCTTGCCGCTTTGAAACTCATCACTGAGTAAATACGTGGCCACGTAGCCTATACCTCTTCCTGCAATCACAGCATTACGCACAGCTTCGGCTAAGTCGACACGGTAATTGCCCGCGACATTGACGGTTTGCTCATGGTCATCCTTAGCAAAACTCCATCGATCATAATTACGGCTTTTACTTTGATAGATAACACAATTGTGTTGAGCTAACTCCCGTGGATGGTGTGGCACGCCGTGTTTGAGTAAATAATCGGGGGAGGCGACCACCACAAAGTTAGTCTCGGCGAGATGCTGGGCGATATAACCATCGTTCAGCTGTTCATGGTTAGTGATCCACAGATCGAGGCCTTCCTCTAGCATGTCGGCCTTATGGTCGAACAGGCTCAGCTCAAATCGTAATTCGGGATATTTTTCCTGCAACACTTCCAGCGCGGGGATGATGTGTAAGGTGCCAAAGGATTGGGAAGAACCGAGGCGAATCGTCCCGCTAATGTCGTCGCGGGCATCCAGCATCATGGCATCGGCATTTTGCGTCGCTTCAAACACTTGCTCACAATAATGAGCAAATTGCTGGCCAGCGTCAGTTAACACTAAGGTGCGAGTAGTGCGCTGCACTAACAGCAAGTTCAGCTCAGCTTCCAGCGCGCCAATTTGCTTGCTGACATAGGAGGTCGAGGTTTTTAACTTAGCCGCCGCTTGGGTAAAACTGCCACTGGTCACCAGAGTGTGAAATATCACCATCTGGCTAGCTCTATGTTGTATCACGCCAAGCCCTCTAGAATCTAAATCGCTATTTTAAGCTAGCCTAGCGCTAACCGACAGTCGTTTATGCCACTTGTATTATTTTAAGGCAGACTGCAAATGGCTAAAACTAACACTAAAGTCAGTTGCCCTAAGTGCGATACTTCCTTTACTCTTGAGCTAAATGTTAACACCCGCAAGCTAGGGAAGACGTGTTACCTGTGGTTAGCTTGTTCAACGGAGGAATAATGATGACACAGCAAGACAAGCAAGCCTTAGCAGAAACAAGTCAGATGCATGCCCAGAAAGTGCAGCCGATACCGCAGGAAGCCTTTGACTGGTATGACGAATATGCCCACGGCATTATCGATCGCCGTGAGTTTATGGGGCGGCTTGCTGGACTGGTGGCGCTAGGTTTTACCCTGACAACGCTCACGGGCGCACTCATGCCGAACTATGCCCTTGCCGAACAAGTGTCGTTTAACGACCCGAGTATTCAAGCGAGCTATGTTAAATTTCCCTCGCCCAATGGCTACGGTGAAGGGCGCGGCTATTTAGTAATACCCAATGAGTTATTACTCGCGGGCAGTGCCGCTGGTGAGCCCAAGACTTTAGATCCCAGTAAAAAAGCTGCTGTGATATTAGTGGTGCACGAGAACCGTGGCCTAAATCCCTATATCGAAGATGTTGCTCGCCGATTAGCGGCGCAGGGGTATATCGCCTTCGCCCCCGATGCACTTTATTCCCTCGGTGGTTATCCGGGCAATGATGATGCGGGCCGCGCCATGCAAAGCAGTTTAGACAGAGCCAAAATCGAGCAAGACTTTATTGCCGCCGCGCAGTTTTTAAAAGCCCACGCCCAGAGCAATGGCAAACTCGGTGCCGTGGGTTTTTGCTTTGGCGGCTATATCGTTAATATGCTGGCCGCCACGATTCCTGATGAGCTTAATGCCGGCGTACCTTTCTATGGCACACCCGCGGCTGCAGAGCTGCGTAGCCACGTGAAAGGGCCGCTAATGTTGCAGTTTGCTGGGCTCGATCAGCGGGTGAACGACACTTGGGCCGAGTACGAAACCCAACTGAAAACCAATAAAGCCGACTATGTCGCCTATCTTTACCCGAATGTGAATCACGGTTTCCATAACGACTCAACAGGACGATACGATAAAGCCACCGCCGAGCTCGCATGGGCGCGCAGCTTAGCCTTCTTTGATACTCGACTGCGTGGCTAACTGGGAGTGAAGCTCCGCTTACTCTGATCCCGCTTATTCTGATTCAGCTTACTTTGATTAAGTCGATGAGTGACCGATTCTCGCGCTCTATATCATTCAAGCAAAAGCCGACGCTAGCGTCGGCTTTTATTTTTAATTTCCCACATATCCATGCGGGTTATTCGTGCTCGAGGATCACTTCTTTCAAGCTTTGGATGGTCTTCACATCGAGATTACCGGGTTGTGTGCTCCAGGTGAGTCTTAGGTAATTGGCTAAGTCTTTAATCTGCTCGTCGCTTAACTCATCAGCATATCCAGGCATGGCATAAAAGCTGGTGGTGAGGTTGTAATGCTGGCTCTTAATACCTTTTAGCATCACGGCGACGATATTGTGTGGACTGGCTTTATCTAAGGTGGCGTTACCAGCCATCGCGGGGGCGACGTTAGGACGACCTTCACCGTTTTGACCATGGCAACCGGCGCAGTAACCTTTGTAAAGCGTATAGCCTGGCAGTTCAGGTTTATGGCCGTTAAAGGTGAGCGCTTGTGGTTTAATATCTTCGTCGGTATCGAGCAGATAACTGCTGACCGCGCGCATATCATCGTCGGTTAAGTGGCTAAAGCTGTGATACACCACGGGATACATGCCGCCAAATACTGTGCCTTTACGGGAATAGCCTTCAGTAAACAGCGACTTAAGATCCTCATGGGTCCAGTTCTGCCTGTTAAGCTCGGCGGGACGAATGTCCGATGCTTCTAGCCCTTCGATAATCGCGCCCTCAAAGTGCTTGTCCTGCTCCATGGCAAACAGCGTGTCTCTTGGGGTGTGGCATTCACCGCAATGCCCTAGGGCATTGACTAAGTAATTGCCGCGATTCCAATGCTCGCTTTTTTCCTTGCTCGGGGTAAATTCCTTGGCATCGTGGGCGACTAAGTTCCAAGCTTTTAGGCCAAAACGCAGGTTAAACGGAAAGTAAACATCATTGTCGCGATTGGCTTGCTTGATGGGTTTAGTACTCATCAAATAGGCATAAATCGCCTGAGTGTCGTCGTCCGTCAGCAGGCTGTAGGACGTGTAGGGCATAGCAGGGTAGAGGTTGCCGTTGACGCCAACACCGTGGTGCATGGCATCAAAAAAGTCCTCGTAACTGTATTTGCCAATACCGGTTTCTTTATCAGAAGTGATATTGGTCGAGTACACAGCGCCAAAGGGCGTTTCGAACGGCAAACCGCCCGCGAGTTCGCGCCCGTCCACCGCAGTATGGCAGGCCACGCAGTCGCCTATCTTCATCAGATACGCGCCGCGTTCGATGTCACTATTTGTTGTATTGCCACCTTCATCGGCAACGCTGCTGGAACAGGCGAGCAAACCTAGCCCTAAACTCAGGAGTAGATTGTGGCTCAACAGATTTTTTATCCTACTAATATGCGGGAAATGGCGCGCGAAATGGCGCAGATTGGCTGATGTCATCACAGGGTTAACCCCTTAGTGTTGAGGATCAGATCTTTGACCGCCGCATAGTATTTTACGTAGCCAGTACAGCGACATACGTGTTCACTTAAGGCATCTTCTACGACTTTTTCAACTTGATCTTTAGCGATAGGTTGTCGCTCTAATCGCTCAAGCAGCGCGGTCGATTCGTTGACAAAGCCCGAGGTACACCAGCCACATTGAAACGAGAAGTGCTCCAAAAAAGCTTCTTGCACTGGGCTCAGGGCGGTGATTTCGCCAAGGGAGTTTTGTCTAGCATGACCTTCGACAGTGCGGACGCGTTTACCATTAAAACGCTCAACACCATTGATGCAGGTACGCACCACTTCGCTCATGCCTTGCTCGTCATCGACGATCACAGTGCAGGCGTGGCATACGCCTGCGCCGCAACCAAACTTAGTGCCAGTGAGGTTTAAGTACTCATGTAGAAACTCAATCATCATCACACCATCGGCGACTTCAATCGGGCCTACGGCTTGGTTATTAATGGTCAGTTTAATAGACTGGCTCATGCCATGGCCTCCTTAATTTTTTTCGCTGTCATAGGTAAATCGTAAAAGCGGACATGGGTCGCTTGATACACGGCTTCAATCAGTGCCGCGACCACAGGGATCATCACCACTTCGGCGATACCTCGGCTGGGATCGTTATCCGATAACTGTGGCAATATGGTATGACGTTGATCCCACACGCCCACATGCCGCGCTAACGGCACCTGATAGCGATTGAGGTTCCACGTACCATTGCCGGCGCCTGCTTCAAATGGCGGTAAGCCTTCATGCAGTGCATGGCCAATCCCCATCGCAAGGCCACCTTGAATTTGCCCTTCGACTAATTCTTTAACGATCACTTTGCCCGCCTCTAACCAAGTATGAGAACTCAGCAGCGTGACTTCGCCATTGCCCTCGTTTACGGCCACTTCAACCAAAGTGGCGCAGGGGGCGTAGTAAGTCACCATGGCATTGTTCAGTTCAGCCTTGGGATAACTCATGGCTTGACGATCGATCAAGTGATAGCCATTAGATTTCATGCTGGCTTGACGCGCTTTGATACTCATAGTCGTGTCGGAAGTTGCCGCAAACGTCGCGTTCCCTTCGCCGTATTGCAGCGCCAGCGCATCGAGTGCTAAACGTTCTTTAGTGCCAAGAATGTCGAAATCGGCCTCGGCCCAAGCCCAGCGATTAAAGGCATGGCCCATCACGCCGACCACTAAGCCCATGTCGTGGGCGCGTTTCGCGAGAATATCGATCGACACCGGCGGAAAGCCCAAGGCGGTTAACTTGCCATCGACCCAGCGACCATCGCGGGCGTTATGCAAATTAGTTGAGCCCATTGGCGTGTTAAAATACAACTCGTTCCAAATCGATACCGCCGCAGGCCACAGGCCGTGACGATAGATCACGTCGGCGGCGATACGGGTGACATGGCTTTGATAATAGGCCGACATAGAAGCTGACGATGCCATGGCTTTAACGGGCGTCCAGCGTGGATTGGCCGCCATTTCATCTTGGCGTTGCTGCGAAATAATATAAGGATTATCGGTTTGCACTAATTGCATCGCATCCCAAATATCCACTTCGGCGAGTTTTACCTCATCGGCAAAGTTGCCGAGGGCATCGCTGACCACAACGGCTTGGGAGGTTTGCGTCCCTGTGCCCATTTCGATAAAGCCGATTTCTAGGGTGATTTTACCGTCTTTAGCTAGGCGAACCGCCGCACTTGGCGCCGCGGCGCCCGTACCATAATCTTTAGTGGCGATACCAAAACCGACGCCGTAACGCATCCCCGGATGTTTGGCCTCATAGTCCTTTTTATTCACCGCGCGGTTTTGCCACACGGGATCTTGTTCGGCCATGTCGAGCATTTCGCGGTAACGCAAAGTACCGTTAGGAATTGCACCTTGAGTATTACGCTGGCCAGATTCCATCACGTTGGCGGCGCGCAGTTTAAAGGGATCAACCTTCAGCTCGTCGGCTATCTCGTGGATCATGCATTCCATCGCTGTCATCGATTGCAGCGTGCCATAACCGCGCATCGAACCCGCATCTGGGTTACGCGACGCATAGGCGGTGGCGATAATATCGTTGCGCGGTGTGTAGTAAATACTTTGCATCGCCGTCGCGCCAACTGAGGTTACAGACGGAGTGAAGTTCACTCGTCCGCCGCCGTCGACTGTCATCTGCGAAGTTAAGGCTTGGATTTTTAAGGTCGATTTATCCACCGCTAAGCGGCTTTTCATGATGAACGGATGACGCTTAAGGCCAGATTGGAATTGCTCGAATCTGTCATTGGCGAGTCGGATTGGCCCCTTGGCATAAATGGCCGCGAGCACGCCGTAATAGGGGAATATCGAATGGTCTTTCGCGCCAAATCCACCGCCGATATAAGGCGAGTGCACCACCAGATGTTTTACCTTGCCTGCCAGTGGGCCAGATAACAGCATGTGCACTGCCATCTCTTGAAAGTCCTGCGGCGACTGCGAGGTAATCACTGTATGGAATGTTTGGCTAGTTGCGTCATACCAGCCGTTAAAGGCTTCGGGCTCCATCATCATAGGATCGATGATCTGGGTGCGATATTCCCGCTCTAGCACTTGCCATTGTTGATTAGCTTGGGCGCTAGCAATCTGCTTATCTATCTCGCCCGCATAATAAAGCCCGCGCTCAGACACTGTCCCTGTGGCATTCGGATTGCCTAACCATTCAGGCTTGCGATCTTTTACGCTAGGGAAAAACAGCCCATCGTGGAGCGGGCTATATAAATCTTCCCTTGCGCCATTTTCACCTTCTACTCGAATAAGGCGCCAGCTGGCGTACGGGTCTTTCGAGTCCGACACAAACGGCGTTTGCTCACCAAAGCGCAGTAAGGTCTGATCAAATTGCAGTAAAGACTTAGCTTGCTTAAAAGCGGGGAAACTGTCGAACAATAATATCGCCACCGCATGGCCTAAGTAGTCGGCGGTTTGCCCTTCGGCCAGCAACATGTTGTCACCGTAAAAATCGGGCAGCTTGACCTTATCGCGGGCCAGATCGACCGCGGTAATCACTTTATAGGGCTTAGCCGATGCGGGCAGGTGGTCGAGGGAAAAGCCTTGATAAACATGGGATGCATCGGCGGCGCGTAGGATAAAAGCGTAACCTTGCTGCTTGGGCCAGCCTTCCATGTCCATAGCGCGGTAATCACGGCCATAGACCTTTTGGCCTGTGACCTTCGCTATGCCGTCATTACGAAACTTAGGTTTGGATTGACCATTAACCTGAGTTTGCCATTGGGCTGCCAGTTCAGGTGAGACAATCGCCGCATTCGCGCGACTCATTTCCCACAACAAAGGGGCCGAATATACGGCAACCCCGCCAATCACACATTGCTTGATAAAGGTCCGGCGTGATGTATTAGATGGTTCCATATCTCAACCTCAGTTGTGCTTCCGTGTCATATCAGCCGCGCTGCTTGGTATCGCCCGATATAGGCTTGTTGTCGATCGACTTTTTATTGATTGTTGCGACATAACTTTGATAAACACTGAATGTAAATTTACATTAGCCACGTTAGCATGTAGGGCTGAAAATGCAAATTTAGACCGCTAATCGCCTTAGTTTTAATCAAGCTAAATTCGTGTGTAGCACCTGTGTTATCAGGCTTCTACAGTGATGTTTGCACTGTGGTTCAACTCAGTTACGTTATGGCTGAATTTTGCTCAGCGCCCTTAGGTTAGAGCCCCTTGGGTAACTCGCTAACTTGAGGCTGATTCCCATGTCAAAATTGGCTCGCTTGCCAAAACAGACCGCCTGACACAGCGAGACTTCATGCCACTGCAAGATAAAGCGATAGTGCTATTTGATGGCGACAGGTTTAGTCACATGCAGTCATATCAACATTGTTAAATCAGCGCTTGCTTAATTACTTGATTTGTAATGCTAAAGTTATAGACAAGTGTACGCTATGTCGCTATCTTAGGTTTTTAACAAGGATGAGCTTTAATCGCGTACCCGCGATTCGAGTCACTTGCATCAGGACGATGTGTCTTTTCTCTTTCTTAGATACCCAACTCCTCTTGCAAATTGGTGAATATGCTTTGGCACTTATGCTTGTTGCCACAGTGCTTATTGGCATTTTGCCCAATGTTCAGCAGTTGACGTTTTGAGCTAGTGCGACCTTGTTTTAATTGATGGCTTGGCTGACAGGTGTTGGCGAAGTGCGGTAGCAATGTGGAAGCTTTGTCGAACGACAAAGTTGAAACGTTTGATAGTGCTGATTTGTCTGGGTAGCTAATGGGTATTGATATCTCTGCCAATTATCAGTGCAGCTAATTGCCTGCCGCAGGCTTTCGCACTGTTACACCAGTGACTCGCCGTGAATACATCCCTGTAGGCTCTACTAAAACATCCATGTTTTAGAAGGTCACTGGTGCAACAATGCCAATTTGGGTGTGGCCCTTAGGTGTCCGTTTTACTAATTTAACTAACATATTTTGGTGTTGTTTTTTTATGAAAGGAGATAATCAAATTGGTTGATTCATTTTTTCGTGTAAATATTAAAAGGATATGTTTTTTAGTTCTATTCTTTCCTAATGTAATTCAAGCAAATATCGACGAAGGTATTAATCAAGAGAGTTTAGTTATTGCCTCTAAAGAAAATGCTGAAACAGAAACTAGAAGTACAGAAAATGTCAATTCCACATTGATTTTAAATTCTAGTGAGAATGTGATAGAACCTCATGTTAAAGACCAAGATATTTCAATTCTAGCTTATAAAACTCTGAGTCTTAGTAATGCAGATTTAAATCGTCAAGTTTCCACACTTACAGCAGAGCTTGCTTTGCTCCGTAACGATTTGAAGCAATCTTTAGAGAGTAAGGACAATGAATCAGGTACACGTTTTGAAGTATGGATTGGACTGTTACTCGCTTGTGTTACATTTGTTTTAACTGGAGTTGGTGTGATCTTTGCTGTGTTGGCATTTTTTGGGTATTCGAATATAAAAAATGCTGCAATAAAAGGGGCTGTCGATAAGTCCGATACATTAGTTCAAAATGCTATCAATAGTGGCGAGTTTAATAATGTAATTTTCTCTGCAGTGCAACGAATTGTTTATAGAGGGATTTTGTCGGATGAAGACTTTCCTGAAACGGAGGATGATGTATGAAAACTTGTAAGGAATGGTCTCGAGTATCTTCTGATCAAAAAAATATAATACTAAAGTACCAAAATGAGTTTCCAATTAAAATTGGCGCAATGGCTAAAGAGCTAGGAATAGTCGTCAAGAGGGCAACCCTGAAACCTGGTCTTTCTGGTGTAATTAGGGAGGTCGGTGGTACTATCGTAGCTAAAATTAATAGGCATGATTCACCTGAAAGGCAAAGGTTTACATTAGCACATGAAATAGCACATTTTCTATTACATAGAGATAAAATTGGTGATGGAATAGAAGATACAATGCTATTCAGGTCTTCATTATCTGACAGTTTAGAGGCTGAAGCTAATCGATTAGCTGCTGATTTAATTATGCCATTCAGCTTAATTGACCTTGTTAATTTTCCTGAAGGGACAAGATTAGAAGTGAAAATTGAACGAATTGCTACCTTAGCTGAGTTATCTATACCAGCTTTAGAAGTTAGGCTTGGTAAAAAAGGATTCTAGTATGTTTAGTGAAGGCTTTAATTATCGATATTGCCCAATTTTATCTGTGAGTCCATCAGAGATAACTGCACTTAAAGAATTACCAAACAAAGATAAAGATTTTATTTTGCCTATTTTTCCACTTAAATCATGGGCAGCCGCAAATGAGTTATCAAGTGCAATTGATAAGATTAAAGAGGCTGTAGGTGAGAATAGGAAATGGATTGTAGATATAGATTATGATGATTTATTTAGCCGCGATATAAAAAAATATCGTCCAGTACATCATGACATTCTTAAATTAACTGATTCAAGCAATGGTTATCAAAATTGGTGCAACTTTGTGAAGGAGAATCCCAATTTAGTGCCATGTGTTCAATTAGCTGATATTTCACAACTGCAAACACAGCTAAATGTATTAGTCTCTTTTCGTCGAGGCGTTGTTGTTATTCTTAAACCTGCCGACATTGAGTCTCAAGTGTATAAGAATATATTGCCTTTATTAAAAGATGGTGATGGTTTTTTATTGTTGTTAGATTTGGAACAAATAACAAAAGAGCAAGTTGAATTAAAAGAACAAGTAAAAATGTATTTGATGGCAATTAGAAGGATGCTCCCGAATGCATTTATTTCACTATCTTCAACTTCTTTCCCAGATAGTTTTGGTGGATATTATAGAGGTGTTAAGAGTATCTATGAAAGAGCTTTATTTGATAAGCTCAGAGAAGATTTTGATAAATTTATCTATTCAGATAGAGGGAGTGCTAGAGCTAGTAAAATGTCAGGTGGTGCAGGTGTTCCACCGCCACGGATTGATTACTCATGTAGAAATGAGTGGAATTTCATTCGGATGGAGTTTAGTAGTGTTGAGTCAACTTTGGAAAAGGATGAGAAAAAAGCAGCTCTTAAAAAAGAAAAAAAAGAACTTTACACTTTGATATCTAAAAAAATAATGGAAGAACCTTACTGGGAAAATGACTTAGGCTTGTGGTCAAATTATATAATAGAGCTCACAAGTAAGGGGGATGACTATGGTATTAATAGTGCACAAAAAGCGACAGCAGTAAGAATAAATAAGCATCTTTATACTCAGTTGCATTATGAGTTTTCAGGTGAAATTACAGATACAGATGATGATTGGATTGATTAGCTTATAAGGCATATACCTTTATTTTTTATAGGTAGAGGTATCTGCAAATCTTTCTATATTTTCTATATGCTGCTCTATATTCCCCCAGAATACTTTGTTTTTGTTTATTTTTTCATTCATCATCTCTCTTTTTATATTAAATCTACTTAATAATTTTAAATCACTTTTTGATATTTCTCTATTTCTAGTTTCCCCTAAAAATGAATTTGTTACTTTTGAGAACTTTCTGCTCAAGGATAGATAAACAGCTTCTCTTAATGTGTTGTTTGATACAGTTATTAACGATTGCTCTAGGGAACTTCTGTTTTTTTCACATTTTATCTTTAACCTTGTTGATAGTTTTGATAAGTCTGTGACATCCATCATGCTTATTAAACTTTCATTGTTAATCTTATTTTTTGTTTTCCCTCTTTTTATAACTTTTATTTTTAAACAATTAACTTCCCATATTCCAACACTCTCAGGTAGCAATGTCATTATAGTAGATGTGAACTTGGAGTCTGAAATAACTATCACTTTGTCAAAATACTCTAAATATTTATCAATTTGGCCATTTAATCGATACAAAGAGTCAGCTTCGCTTTTTATTTCAAAGGCAATTAACTTATTATCACTATAAATAACTAGATCAACACGTCTAGAAAAGCTACCTATTGTAAATTCATTCATTATTATTGAATTATCATTTATCAGGTTTTTACTTCTTAGGTAGTTGAGAGCTAAGGCTTTAATATCGGGTTCTAGAAACTTTGATTTCGCTAGTTCTTTATTTTTAGCCATTTTTATTTATTTTAAGATGTTGAGTTTTTTTGAACCTCGATTTTACCATATGCCCAATAAATTATGTAAAAAAATTGGAATAAAGATTACTGCTTTAGTAACTAGTCTAAAATTTAATCAAAATTGGGGGCCGTGGAGGAATATAGATAACAGTTAGAATAAATGATAAAAGAGGTAGAAACATAACTATTTCAATGCGAAAAGTTAACTCTAATGGGACAGAAGTTCACCGATCCCCTGCGAAGTTGCTGAAGGGCGTTGAAGAAAATAGCGTGACGCAGACAGGACGTCTGCGTAGCTTTCGGGGTACAGGATGTACCATCGGAAGCGTTAGCGATTTTCGAATAAGCACGAAGCCAGTATTCAATGCATGTAACTTCGCTAGGGGCGGCACGGGGAGATGCAAGAGGGGGATTGCTGTTGATCCCCTTCTTGCCCTGGTGTGGAATGGAATTCCACGACTTTGATTTTTTATTTTGATTTTAAAGTTAGACATTAAAACCAAAAATAAGGGGCTTCGACTCTGCCCCTTAATTCCACATTTTGTCTAATTTCCCAAGTGAAACTTGGGCATTAACGAGTACCAATGATTACTCAGGATCACTCCCTATTCAGGATCGCTGATTATTCAGGATCATAATCCAACACTGGCGCCAGCCACTTCTCCGTCTCAGCTACAGTCATTCCTTTACGCTTGGCATAATCTTCCACTTGATCGCGGCCTATGTTACTCACGCCAAAGTAGCGCGATTTCGGGTGGGCGAAATACCAGCCCGATACTGCCGCTGTGGGGAACATGGCGTAGCTTTCGGTGATGTTCAAGTCGATGGTTTCATCGGGCTTGAGCAAGTCCCATAACAAGCCTTTTTCTGTGTGGTCTGGGCAAGCGGGGTAACCCGGTGCGGGGCGTATACCTTTGTATTTCTCACGGATTAAGGCTTCGTTGCTTAACTGCTCGTCGGCCGCATAACCCCAAAACTCTTTACGCACGCGTTCGTGCATCCGCTCGGCAAAGGCTTCGGCCAAACGGTCGGCTAAGCATTTGAGCATGATGGCGTTGTAGTCGTCGTGGTTGGCTTCAAAACGTGCCACATGTTCGTCGATGCCGTGGCCTGTGGTCACCGCAAAGCCGCCCATGTAATCGGCGACGCCTGAGTCTTTTGGCGCAACAAAGTCAGATAGACAGAAGTTGTCGTTGCCGACACGCTCAAGCTGCATCCGCAGGTGATGTGTGGTCATTTCGACTGTGGTGCGCGACTCATCGGTGTACAGCTCAATGTCGTCGTAATTGACGGTATTGGCAGGGAATAAGCCGATAACCGCTTTCGCCGTGAGCCACTTTTCCTCGATGATTTGTTTGAGCATGGCCTGACCATCGGCGAATAGCTTTTGCGCCTCGACGCCGACCACTTTATCGGTGAGGATTTCAGGGTAGTGGCCGTGCAGTTCCCACGAGCGGAAAAACGGTGTCCAGTCGATACGCTCGACTAAGTCTTCTAACGGATAATTATCAAACACTTGGCGACCGAGCACGTTTGGCGTAAACGGAGTGTAATTGGCCCAATCGTGTTGGCAGCGGTTATCGCGCGCCGCTTCGAGTGACACTATCTCTTTGCGCTTGGCTTGGGATAAACGCTTAGTGCGCATGTCGTCGTATTCGGCATAGGTTTCGTCTATGGTCGCTTGGCGAGTCTCGTTGTTGATGAGTTTACTCACCATAGGCACGGCGCGGGACGCATCGGCGATATAGATAGCGCCATGGGGATAATGGGGCGCAATTTTCACCGCTGTGTGGATTTTAGAGCAAGTGGCGCCGCCGATAATCGCCGGAATGGTTAAGCCTTCGCGGTGGAAGGTTTTCACGTTGTGCACCATCTCGTCCAGACTCGGCGTGATGAGGCCCGACATGCCGATGATATCGATATTGTGTTCTTTCACGGCGTCGAGAATTCGCTCCACCGACACCATCACACCTAAATCGAATACCTCAAAACCGTTACAGGCGAGCACCACGCCGACGATATTTTTGCCGATATCGTGCACGTCGCCTTTTACCGTCACCATCAAAATCTTGCCGTTAGATTGGCCTTCGACCTTTTCCAGCTCGATATAGGGGTTTAAGTAAGCCACGGCTTTTTTCATCACCCGCGCCGATTTCACCACCTGCGGCAGGAACATCTTGCCCGAGCCGAACAAGTCGCCGACCACGTTCATGCCGTCCATCAAGGCGCCTTCAATCACATCCAGTGGACGTTTCGCTTCTTGGCGAGCGGCTTCGGTATCTTCATCGATAAATTCGGTAATGCCTTTGACGAGCGCATGGGATAAGCGTTGGCTCACCGGCCAGCTGCGCCATTCTAAATCTTCTTTTTTGCCGACCTGTGCGCCATCACCGCGAAATTTCTCCGCGATTTCAAGTAACTGCTCGGTATTGCTCGAGCCTTCAACTGGGCAGGGCAAGTTAAGCACCACGTTTTCGACCCGCACTTTAAGCTCAGGATCGATATCGTCGTAAATGGCTAACTGGCCCGCGTTGACAATACCCATGTCCATGCCGACTTTGATGGCGTGGTACAGGAATACCGCGTGAATCGCTTCGCGCACTGGGTTGTTACCGCGGAACGAGAACGACACGTTCGACACGCCGCCCGAAATCATCGCGTGGGGCAGGGTGGCTTTAATCGCTTTAATGGCATCAATAAAATCGACGGCATAGTTGTCGTGTTCATCGATACCGGTGGCGATGGCAAAAATGTTCGGGTCGAAGATGATGTCTTCTGGCGGAAAGCCGACCTTATCAACCAGCACCCGATAAGCGCGGGTACAGATTTCGATTTTACGCGCCTTAGTGTCGGCCTGACCTTGCTCGTCGAACGCCATGATAATGGCCGCCGCGCCGTAGCGTTTCACCAGTGTTGCTTGCTCGATAAACTTGGCTTCGCCTTCTTTGAGGGAAATCGAGTTAACTATTCCTTTGCCTTGAATACATTTGAGACCCGCTTCGATGACTTCCCACTTAGATGAGTCGATCATAATCGGCACGCGGCTGATGTCGGGCTCAGAGGCAATCAAGTTTAAAAACTTGTGCATGATCTCTGCGCCATCGAGCATGCCTTCGTCCATGTTGATGTCGATGATCTGCGCGCCGCTTTCGACCTGCTCGCGGGCGACATCGAGCGCCTGCTCAAACTTACCGTCTTTGATCAGCTTTAAAAACTTGGCTGAACCTGTAACGTTGGTGCGTTCACCCACGTTAACGAACAGGGATTGGGCGTCGATAGTCAGCGGTTCCAAACCGGCTAAGCGGCAGGCGACGGGGATATCGGGTAAAACGCGCGGGTTATGTCTGTCGACCGCTTCGCGAATAACGCGGATATGTTCAGGCGTACTACCACAGCAACCACCGATAATATTGAGCATGCCTTCGCGCGCCCAATCTTCGATCACGTTCGCCATGTTTTCTGGGGTTTCATCATAGCCGCCAAACTCGTTCGGCAGACCCGCGTTCGGATGCGCCGACACATAACATTCGGCTATACGGGATAATTCTTCGACGTACGGGCGCAGCTCTTTTGGTCCGAGCGCACAGTTAAGGCCGATAGATAATGGCTTGATATGGCGCAGGGAATTATAAAAGGCTTCGGTGGTTTGACCGGTAAGGGTACGGCCTGATGCATCGGTAATGGTGCCCGAAATCATGATTGGCAATCTGTCTTTAGAATGCTGACCAAATAAGTCATCGAATACGGATTCAATCGCAAACAGTGCGGCTTTGGCATTTAAGGTATCGAATATGGTCTCGACCATAATGATATCTGCGCCGCCTTCAATCAGCGCCTTAGTGGACTCTCGGTAAGCGCTGACTAACTCATCGAAGCTGACGTTGCGGTAGCCTGGGTCATTCACATCTGGGCTAATCGAACACGTGCGGTTAGTGGGGCCTAACACACCGGCGACGTAGCGTGGAATGCCCGTGGCAGCAAACACTTCATCACAGGCTTCACGGGCGAGGCGCGCGCCGGCTAAGTTAATTTCGGCGGACAGCGACTGCATGTCGTAGTCGGCCATGGCAATAGTAGTAGCATTAAAGGTGTTGGTTTCAATGATGTCGGCACCGGCGTTTAAGTAGTCGGTGTGAATTTGTTTGATGATGTGGGGTTGCGACAACACCAATAAATCGTTGTTGCCTTTGACGTCAGTGTGCCAATCTTTAAAGCGTTCGCCGCGATAATCCTCTTCTTCTAGCTTGTGGTCTTGGATCATAGTGCCCATGGCACCGTCTAAGATTAGAATGCGCTCAGCAAGCTGTTTACGAATGTCTGCCAATATCTGGCCGGCTTTGGTAGAGGGTATCGTCATAAATAATTACCTTAAATACAGCTAAGTTAAGTCCAAGCATCGACCCTTGTTATGCTAAGTGCAGGGTAAAGCGTGTTGTGCAGTCCAGATATTGGCTCTCGTTATCGACCCTAGTGAGTGATCTAAATTAGCTAACTTAGTTAGGCTAAGTGCATTCCATTCTGCTCGGTCGACATGTTGACTACTCGTTTTAGTTATTTATCGTTAGAGTTTAGCTTTGGACATTTAAACGTATAGACGTCCATAATACGCGACTTATGATTGTCAGGGCAAGGTCAAAATTGACTGACGACAATTGAGTCTTATCACCATTTTTCACCCAGTTTAACGGCTCTTTTTTTAGGGCTAGTTGTAGAGCTAGTTGTTGGGCTAGGGCGTAATTGAGTATATAGGACGACGGGTCTAATGTGGGTTTTCAACAAAATTTGCCACGAGTGATAGACATAGGAATACGATGAAACAAGTTCGATTGTTATTGTTACGCCACGGCGAGTGTGAAGGCGGCACCATTTTACGCGGCCGTGTGGATGTGCCTTTAAGCGAAAAGGGCTGGCAGCAAATGTCGGCAGCGGTTGAGGCGCAGGCAAGTACCTGCAGCGCGATTTATAGTTCGACTTCACGCCGCTGCGGCGAATTTGCCCAAGCCTTTGCCGCCGAATTGCATTCGACAGCGGCATTGATATCTGAGTCAAGGCCATTGCAGGCGCAGTTTTTATCGGGTTTACAAGAAATCGACTTTGGCGATTGGGACGGTTGTCGACTCGATGAGCTGTATCAGCAAGAGGGCGAACGCTTAGCGGCCTATTGGCAAAACCCTTGGCAAACACCGCCGCCCAATGGTGAGACTATGGCAAGCTTCGAGTCGCGGGTGAATGGGGCCATTGACCAGATACTCGCCGCCGAGTTTGAACGATTGACAGTTGACTCACAAAACGCCGAGCTGGCTGTGGGAGCGGGCGTGGCTGCGTGTGAACTGGCTGCCAAAGTATGGGTCGTGACCCACGGCGGAGTGATCCGTCACTTAATGGCGCGCGCCCTTGGGGTTGAACGGGTGGTGGGATTTTACAGTCAACTCGATTTACCCGTGGCGGCCGTAGTGAGCATTAATGTGCTGCAAGATGAACACGGCGTTTGTTACTGGCGTTTAGATTGGCCGAGCGGGCGCTGCGAGTGATCCGCGTTGCCCTAAGGTGAAGATTTTTCTTGTCTTACCAGCGTGATTGTCGATTGCCAATTAAGGCAAATATAGGATAATGCTTTTTCCTGACGTCCCCGATGCACACGGCCTTGCAAGGCTGGTGGCAATGTATCGGATGACGTCACAGAAATAGGTGTTGGGAGTTTTGAGTGGTGCGGGGGTGTTCTGTGGCAACTATTGCCTAGACACGCTGCAAAGGCTTGAAATCAATCTCAACATAATAGGGAATCGGGGAGCTGCTCGTCAGTCAGCCCGAACTGTGCCCGCAACTGTGAGTGACTTTTTATATTGTTTTCAATACAAAAAGTGACGAGTCAGGAGACCTGCCTATTTCTGTTATCGCTGCGTGCAGCCTTAGTTCTCGAGCGGGTGACTCGAGGGAGCCGATGACAATGTGCACAACCTTTTTTTATTCAGGTTTGGACTCGCTAGGAGCACCACTTTGGTGAAACTCTCTGCCATCCAAACGAGCCATGCTTTGAATGACAGCGACACTCGCCCATCAGCGAGCCAGACGGTCGCGCTCGATGTCAGCCAGTTAAGCTGGTGTATCGATGGCAAAACCATTCTTTCCAATATTAACTTTGCACTGCCAACGGGGCAGATGTTGGGTTTGATTGGGCCTAACGGTGCGGGTAAGTCTAGCTTGCTACGCTGTTTATATCGCTTTGTTCGCCCGACTCAGGGCAAAATTACCCTGTTTGATCAAGATATTGAGCGTTTATCGCCCAAGGCGTTTGCTTGCCGCGTCGCCGTAGTGCAGCAAGACACGCCGCACTATTTTGATTTAACCACAGAGCAATTGGTCAGCATGGGCTTAACACCGCATAAGGGCATGTTCGATACCAATTCGAGCTGTGATGGCGAGCGCATTGCAAAGGCATTAGAGAAAGTCGGCCTGAGCCATAAGATGCATCAACAGTACGAGCACTTATCTGGCGGTGAAAAGCAGCGCGCTTTGATCGCCCGCGCCATAGTGCAGCAGCCGCAACTGTTGATCCTCGATGAGCCAACCAACCACCTCGATGTGCGTTATCAAATTCAAATCCTCGAATTAGTGCGTAGTCTTGGCATCAGCGTGATTGCCTCTATTCACGATCTCAATTTAGCCAGCGCCCTGTGCGACAGTTTATTGTTGATCCATAACGGTGAAGTCAGCGCTATGGGAACGCCAACCGAAGTATTAACCGAGGCGCGAATTGGCGATGTGTTCGGCGTATGCGCTCAGGTGTCGACCCATCCACAACATAAAAAGCCCTTAATCAGCTACTTCTATGGCTACCATGATTCGACGCACAACATGGCTGATGCTTTGGCTGAGCGAGGCGAGGGCGGATGATTCAGGGAGTAAACAGCATTTCATCTCACATTTGGGGCGTATCGTGACACCTTTGACGAGACAACAACTGATGCTGGTCGCATTAGGCATAATCACTTTGATAACCCCCATTGCCGCCACGAGTTTTGGCGCGGCGAACATCAGTTTTATGGATGTTATCCAAGTGTTTATCAATAAAATGGCCAACCTCACTCAAGCCAATGGCATGACAGAGCGCATCGTGATGGAGCTCAGACTGCCGCGTATTTTGCTGGCCTTTGTGGCGGGTGCGGGTTTGTCCTTGGCGGGCAGTGTGCTGCAAACCGTGACCCGTAATCCGCTGGCCGACCCTTATCTGTTTGGCATTAGTTCAGGCGCGTCCTTTGGCGCTGTGGTGATGTTGACGCTATTCACGGGCTCTGGATTTTTTGAGAATGCGGGTATGGCGGCGAACTCGGGGATTTTTAGTGGCTCGGGCGCCTTGTCGGGTTTGCTCTGGTTTAGCTTGCCCTTCGGCGCTTTTATTGGCGCCAGTTTGTCGGTACTGATAGTGCTGGCCTTGTCTGGGCTTGGGCTCAATAGCCAAGTGGAGCGCATGTTGCTCTCAGGCGTGGCGACCTCCTTTATGTTCGGCGCGCTAACGAGTCTGCTGCTGTATTTCGCCAGTCCGCAGGCGACGGCTTCTGTGCTGTTTTGGAGTTTAGGCAGTTTCGCCAAGGCCAGTTGGTCCTTGCTAGTGCTGCCAACACTGGTGATTGGCGCGAGTTTGTTCATTATTTTAGGCATGAAACGGCAGATCATGGCGTTGCAAGCGGGGGATGAAACGGCGCATACCTTAGGTGTGAATGTGCCTAAGTTGCGACTCAATATGTTGCTGCTCTGCTCCTTGATTACCGCGATTTTGGTCGCTACCTGCGGTGGGATTGGGTTTGTCGGTTTGATGATCCCCCACACAGTGCGCATGCTGTTTCCCGGTCGTCAGCCGATTATTTTAACGGCGCTGGTGGGCGGATTATTTATGGTGTGGATTGATGTGCTGGCGCGCTGTTTATTGGGCAATCAAGAGTTGCCCGTAGGTATTATCACGGCGGCCATAGGTAGCATGTTCTTTTTGCTGATTTTGCGTAAACGCAGAGTCATGCCGTAAGCACCTAGTCAGAACGTAATCCTAGAGTCATCTAGCAAGCGCAGACTGGCGAGATAATCAGCATTTTTGTTGATATCTGCCCCGCGATTGGAAATGCAAAATTGGACATGTTAGTCATTAGTCATAGACGCAGGATGCGTTGTGGTTATTTAAGATAATAAGTGGAGTGTGGATGTCTCAGTCAGCCGTGTCTTTTCAAATCAGCCCTGTGAGTAAAACGCAGGATCCGCTGATCCAGCAAAAAATTGATCTTAAGACTAAGCCGCCCGGCGCCTTAGGTCAGCTCGAATCCTTAGCCTTACAGATTGCCCGCGTGCAAGCGACTGATTCACAGCAAACGGATCAGCCACAAAATACTGTGCTGAAAATCGTTCATCCAACCATGTTAGTGTTTGCGGGTGATCATGGTATTGCCGCAGAAGGCGTGTCGATTGCCCCTAGCGAAGTGACGCGCCAAATGGTGCAAAACTTTGCCCATGGCGGCGCGGCGATTAACGTTTTTTGTCGGCAGGTGGGCTTTACGCTCGAAGTGATCGATTGCGGTATTTTAACGCCAGTCGAAGGGGTTGAAGGCATTATTGATCAACGTCTTGGCGCGGGCACAGGGGCGATTCATTTAGAGCCCGCAATGGCGCTGGAAACCGTCGATAAAGGCTTTGCGATGGCGCGCGATTTGATTGAACGTCACCATCAAGCAGGTTGTAACTTAGTTGCCTTTGGCGAAATGGGCATAGGCAATACCTCGGCTGCGGCAGCCATTATGGCGGCGATCATGCAGCTCGACGTGATTGATTGTGTCGGCCGTGGTACGGGCATTAATAGCGAAACCTTAGAACGTAAACTCATGCTGATTGAGCTGGCGTTATTGCTGCATCAAAGCGCCTTAACTGGGCCCAAATCAGTGTTAGCTTGCCTCGGTGGCTTTGAAATTGTGCAGATGACGGGCGCGATGTTAGCCGCCGCCGAGCGCAAAATGCTGGTGGTTGTGGACGGTTTTATCGCCACGGCGGCGGCATTAGTCGCGGTGCAAATTGCCCCCAATGTGCGCGATTATTTGATTTTCGCCCACCAGTCAGACGAGCAAGGCCATCAGCGGATGTTAGAATTTTTGCAGGCTAAACCTTTATTATCACTCGGGCTGAGATTAGGTGAAGGTACGGGCGCAGCCTTGGCGTTGCCGCTTATTCAAGCCTCAGTAAATTTTTACAATCAAATGGCGAGTTTTAGTGATGCGGGGATTGAGGCTGTTGTATGATGTGCTCTGCTAAGTCGCTTATTTTACTTATTTTAAATAATAACTTTTTAGCCAACCGTTTTAATCTTAAACCTTGCAGCAAGTGTTAATTCACTAAGGATGCTTTATGTCAGAACGCGAAAGCTGGCACAAAGAGATAGATTTGTTTTTAGTTGCCATGGGCTATTTTACCCGTATTCCTATGCCTAAATGGGTCGAAGTCGATAGCGATAAGTTGAATAAGGCCAGCCGTTATTTCGGTCTCGTCGGTCTTTTGGTCGGCCTGTTAAGTGCCATTGTATTTTGGCTGACGCAGAACTGGCTCCCCGCCGGCGTCTCTGTGCTGTTAGCTATGTTGGTTGGCGTCTTGCTCACGGGCGGATTTCACGAGGATGGCCTAGCCGATACCTTCGACGGTTTTGGCGGTGGTTGGACGGCGGAAGACAAGCTACGGATCATGAAGGACTCGCGCCTTGGCAGTTATGGCGCACTGGCGTTGATGTTGGCCCTGCTGCTGAAATGGCAGTTGCTAGTCGAGTTGGCGCTGTACGATCCTGTGGTGGCGGGCTCGGCGCTTATCGTCGCGCACACAGTCAGCCGCGTGGTATCAGCCAGTATCATCTTTAGTGAAAAATATGTCCGCGATGACGAGACCAGTAAGTCTAAGCCGCTATCGCAACATCAAGGCATTAATGAGCTGCTTATCCTGATCGCCAGCGGCGTATTAGTGCTGTTATTCCTCAAGGGGTTAGCGGCACTGTCATTGCTGTTAGTGATGATAGGACTGCGCCGTTTGATCATAGTGATCTTTAGACGCCAGATTGGCGGTTACACGGGTGATACCTTAGGCGCGGCGCAGCAAATAGCAGAAATCGTGTGTTATTTTGTATTGCTCGTTGTAGGTAACATACTGTGATCCACCTCGTCCTAGGCGGCGCCCGTAGCGGTAAGAGTCGCTACGGTGAAGCCTTAGTGCGCCAGTACACTGCGCTAGGCTTCGATGCCTGCTATGTGGCCACGGCGCAGGCGCTGGATGATGAAATGGCGACCCGTATCGCCAAACATCAAGCGGGACGAACGGACGATGGTATCGAATGGCAATTGTTTGAAGAGTCGCTCGCCCTTACGGCACTGTTAAAGCGCTTAGCAAAACCTGGGCGAGTGATTTTAGTGGACTGTTTAACCCTTTGGTTGACCAATCAATTACTCGCATCCAGCGCCAGGATTGATGATGACCCCGCGCCGACAGAGTGGAATGCGACAGACTTTATACCGTCTGCCAGTTCAACCTCTAACGATGAAGCTTTGGCGAGTTGGCAGGCAGAGAAAACCGCTTTTGTGGATTCCCTTGCCGAGCTTGAAGGTGTGGTGGTGTTGATCAGTAACGAAGTGGGCTCAGGTATTGTGCCCTTAGGCGAGTTGAGCCGACAATTTGTCGATGAAGCGGGCTGGTTAAACCAAGCCGTAGCCGCCTTGGCTGACAATGTCACCTTAGTGGTTGCGGGTTTACCCTTGGCACTCAAACCACTTTAATCTAAATAAGTTAAGTGATGTTGAGACTGAGTTTTATCTTTATCCCTGCAAACTAGAATAAGTTTTTAATCCTATGTCCACTCCAAACACAGACAACACAGACTGTGCAACTGCACTCGATAGCGCTAACGCTTTAGCTATTCATTCTGCTGCTAATCTTGTGGTGAATACGCCTGCGGTTAATTCTGTGGTGAATAGACCTGCTGTTAATTCGCCTCGACGCGCAAAAGTCTTGATGGTACAGGGCACAACATCCGATGCGGGGAAGAGCACCTTAGTGGCGGGTATTTGTCGTTTGCTCGCCCGAGAGGGCGTAAAGGTTGCGCCCTTTAAGCCGCAAAACATGGCGCTCAATAGCGCTGTAACTATTGATGGCGGTGAGATTGGCCGCGCACAGGCGTTGCAAGCCGTGGCCTGTTATCTTGAGCCCCATACCGATTTTAATCCCATACTGCTTAAACCTAGCTCGGACACGGGCGCGCAAATTATCGTTCACGGCAAAGCCCTGACAACGCTCGAAGCCTCGGCCTTTTTTGGGCCTAAATCTAAGGATTACAAGGCAATGGCGCTCTGTGCTGTGCTGGAATCCTTCGAGCGATTAAATGGCCAGTATCAAACCATAGTGGTGGAAGGCGCGGGCAGTCCGGCGGAGATCAATCTGCGCGAGGGCGATATTGCCAACATGGGATTTGCCGAAGCCGTAGATTGCCCTGTGATCATCATTGCCGATATCGATAAGGGCGGCGTATTTGCCCATTTGGTCGGGACGCTGGCGCTGTTATCTGAGTCTGAACAGGCGCGGGTAAAGGGCTTTGTGATCAATCGTTTCCGTGGCGATATTAGCCTGTTGCAATCTGGCCTCGATTGGCTTGAAGCTTATACGAACAAGCCTGTTTTAGGCGTGTTGCCTTATCTGCATGATTTACATCTCGATGCCGAAGATGCGCTGATAAGCTCGCCGACTAAAGGCGCTAACAGCCGCTTAAAAGTGCGGGTATTAGTGTACCCAAGGATCAGTAATCACACGGATTTTGATCCGCTGCGGTTGCATCCCGATATCGATTTTGACTATGTGTCATTGCAAACCCAAGCTGCGAGTCACGCCACTCATTTGCCCGCCGCCGATGTATTGATCTTACCCGGCAGTAAGAATGTGCGCGCCGATTTGGCCTTTTTACGCCAGCAAGGTTGGGATAAGGATATCGCTACACATCTGCGTTACGGCGGGAAAGTGCTCGGCATTTGCGGCGGTTACCAAATGTTAGGCCAAAGCATTGCCGATCCCCTAGGGATTGAAGACAGTGCGGGCGATACCGAAGGACTTGGCTACTTACCATTGAGCACAGAACTGAAAGCCGATAAACAGTTACGGCGGGTGAGCGGTGAGCTAACGTTACTTGGGCAAACAGTTGCTGTGCAGGGCTATGAAATCCACTGCGGCGAATCACGTTATCTTATCCCTAGGCTTGAACAAACGAATTCGCCCTTGCAGTTAATCTCAGAATCGACATCATTAACCGCGCCATCGATGAGTTTTGCCGATGGCCTGCAAACTGATGATGGGCAAATCTTAGGTACTTATTTACACGGGCTGTTTGATAGCCCTGATGCCTGTCAGCTGATCCTGTGCTGGGCGGGATTAAACGATGCTAAGACCATAAATATCAATCAAATACGTGAGCAGCAACTTGAGCGTTTAGCCGATGTGTTAGCCGAGCATCTAGATATGCAAAAATTACAGACTATTTGGGATGCCGCAGTTCAGCGTTGAATTCGGCAAAGAATGGATATTGTGAGAGCGGCATTTAAACACTAACCATTTGCCGCTGTCTATTGAGCCATTTATAAAAGCATACATTTTTAGCAGCAGAGTGAAGAGAAGACCATGACAGCACAAAACGACAATGAACAAGCGCAAATCAAGGCCGAACGCCACAAGGCTCGCCAACAAAAAGTGAAAGCGGGTGTGGATGCTAAAATTGCCGCCGCCCAAGAAGAGAAGGGCATTTTGCTGGTATTAACCGGTAACGGCAAAGGCAAGTCTACTTCTGGTTTTGGCACAGTGGCCCGCGCCGTCGGTCACGGTAAAAAAGCTGCGGTCGTGCAATTTATCAAAGGCACCTGGGAATGCGGTGAGCGCAACTTACTCGAAGGCGCCGGAGTTGAGTTTCATGTAATGGGTACAGGTTTTACCTGGGAAACCCAAGATAAAGAAAAGGATACCGCCGCCGCTGTGCTCGCTTGGGAAGCCGCTGAAAAGCTGCTGCAAGATGAGTCGATTGACTGCTTGATGCTGGATGAGCTGACCTACATGGTGAGCTATCACTATCTGGATGTGGAACGTGTGCTTAGCGCACTTAAAAATCGTCCACCGATGCAGCATGTGATTATTACGGGCCGTGCTTGCCACCGAGCCATCATCGAGCTTGCAGATACGGTCAGCGAAGTGCAGCCGCTGAAACACGCCTTCGAAGCGGGTATCAAGGCGCAGCAAGGTTTTGATTACTAATCGAACTTGGTAAAAGTCGGCGCATAAGCGACTGAGCAAAGATGATTGTTCATAAGTGGCGGTGCACTGTCGGTTGGGATTCGACCTAAGACGCGCGAATGGCTTTAGCGCGGGTACAAGATCAGGTAACTTTTAGGGCTAGTGGCTATGGTGTTAGTGACTATGGCTTTAGTGATTATGGCGTTAGTGGCTATGCGTTAGCGACTATCTGTTATTGGCTGGTAGCTAGGCCTTTAGCCACTACTAGCCGTTAGTCACTAACCGTTAAATGTTCAAAGTGTTCTCAAGGATGATCCTATGAATAAGCGTATTGTGATTTGTGCCGATGGGACTTGGAATCGGCCCGAGAAAGATCTTAAGGTCGATTTCCCAACCAATGTGCTGCGCCTCGCGCGGGCGATTAGCCCCTTGGCCAGTGACGGCAAACCCCAGCAAGTGTTTTACGATTGGGGTGTCGGTTCCTATTACGATGAAGCCATGGGCGGCGCAACAGGGCGCGGTTTGCATAAAAACATCATGGATGGGTATCGCTACATAGTGCAAAACTATTCCCCCGGCGACGAGATTTACCTCTTTGGCTTTAGCCGTGGTGCTTACACAGTGCGTTGCCTGTGTGGCTTGATTAATAACTGCGGCATACTCAAACGCCCCGATGCGGCATTGATTCAGCAAGCCTTCGACCATTATAAAAAAAGCAGTGCGCCCTTTGCCCCTGAAGGCGAAAAATCCCTCGAATTTAGAGCTAGATACAGCCACGAATCGCGGGACATCAAGTTTGTTGGCGTGTGGGATACCGTTGGCGCTATGGGGATCCCTATCTCGTTTTTAGGTTTGTTCGAAGATAAAGATGAGTTTTACGACACTAAAATCGGCCGCAACGTGCGCGTTGCCCGCCATGCCTTAGCCATAGACGAACACCGCAGTGACTTTGAGCCTACCATCTGGCAACTGCGCGACAATATGGACATGCAACAGGTGTGGTTTGCCGGTGCCCATAGCAATATTGGCGGCAGTTATAAACCCGATAAAGACGGCGCATTGCTGTCGGACAATGCGTTGCTGTGGATGATATCTGAGGCGCAGAAATTTGATTTAAGCTTAGAGCCACACTTAGCCGCGAGTGTCCATCCGAGTCCGTTAGCCACCTTGCATGATTCGAGGCGCAGCTTTTATCGGATAAAACAGGAATATTTACGGCCACTCGATCCTGCATTAGTCCCAGTGCTTTTGCATCATTCGGTGAAGGCTCGCTGGGATCAAGATCCTAAGTATCGCCCCAAGAATCTACAAACCTATATCGAACACTATGGCTGGCCAGAGCAGCTAGTTTAACTCTTTAAAAATTAAGGCATATCATGATTAAGCGACACTTAGCTGGACTCGTTTTTGGGCTCAGCTTGTTTCTTCCCCATAGCGTGTTGGCCGATCCCGCTAAACGCATTATTGCGCTCTCGCCCCACGCGGTAGAAATGCTCTACGCCATAGGCGCGGGCGATGCCATAGTGGCCGCAACTGATTATGCGGATTATCCCGAGGCGGCCAAAAAAATCCCGCGTATTGGGGGTTACTATGGCATTCAAATGGAGCGGGTGATGGAGCTTAATCCCGATCTGATTGTGGTGTGGGATACGGGCAATAAAGCCGAAGATATCAATCAACTTCGAACGCTGGGGTTTAACCTATATGGTAGCGATCCCAAAACCTTAGAAGGGGTTGCCAATGAACTGGAAGAGTTAGGTAAATTAACTGGGCATGTTGAAGAGGCGAGCAAGGCCGCCGCCGCGTATCGCGCCGAACTTATCCGTTTACGGACTGAGAATGCCAGTAAATCAGAGCCTAAAGTGTTTTATCAACTCTGGTCTACGCCCTTGATGACGGTTTCTAAAAACAGTTGGATCCAACAAATTATCAACGTGTGTCATGGCCAAAATGTGTTTTACGATGCCGCCAGTGATTACCCGCAGGTGAGTTTAGAAAATGTGTTGCTGACCTTGCCCGAGGTGATTTTGCAAAGCCAAGAGGAAGGCAATGTTAAAGGTGTCGATTGGAACCAATGGCCCGAAATTCCCGCCGTTAAAAAACAGCATATTTATCAGCTCAATGCCGATTTATTACACCGTGCGACGCCCAGAGCCTTACTTGGCGTTCAAGCCCTATGTGATGCCTTGGATAAAGCGCGTTAAATAAAAACGCCTGACAGATTATTTCGTCAGGCGTTTAGTCAGATGTCGCTATTGTTTAAGGAGTTAGAAAGGTGCGTCTATATCGACCACATCAATCAGCTTGTGGTTTACAAACTCTTTCAACCCTAAATCAATCAACTCGCGGCCATAACCTGAGCGGCGCACGCCACCAAAGGGCAAATCGGCCTTGACCATAGTCGGATGATTAACAAACATCATGCCAGTGGAAACCTGCTTAGCGACCGCCAGCCCGCGTTTAGTATCGGCGGTAAACACTGAGCCACCCAGTCCAAAGGGTGAGTCATTGGCGACGGCAATCGCTGCTTGCTCATCCTTCACTTTGTGGATACTGGACACAGGACCGAAGAATTCCCAATAGTAGGCGGGGTTATCTGGCGTCAGGTTTGTCAGTATTGTTGGCTGCACAAAGGCGCCTTGCTGCGGCACTTTTGGCCCCACTTCGGTCGCGGTTGCGCCGTGTTTCACGGCATCACGGATTTTCTGCTTCAACTCATCGGCGGCGCCTTGGGAAGACAGCGGTGCCAGCGTGGTGGTGGGATCCATAGGATCGCCCGCTTTTAACGCTTCGATTCCTTTGATATAGCCTTGCATAAATTCATCGTAAATGGCTTCAACTAAGATCATCCGCTTAGATGAGGTGCAGACCTGACCCGCATTCCAATGACGACCAAATACAGCCCAGTCGATGGTTTTGGGGAGCTCGGCGTCTTCAAGTACGATAAAAGCATCAGCGCCACCCAGTTCGAGGGTGGACTTTTTCAGCGCCTTACCGGCCTGAGCCGCAATGTGCGATCCCGCATCTTCTGAGCCTGTGAGGGCGACCCCATGCACTTTGGGTGAGTTGATGATCTGCCCTATTTGTTCTCGGGTGGCGTACAGGTTTTGGAATGCGCCTGCGGGTAATCCGGCATCGCGCATTAGACCTTCAAAAGCGGCGGCGCACTGGGGCACATTGGACGCATGCTTGAGCAGTAGGGTATTGCCTGCAGCAAGCTGCGGCGCGAGGATGCGAGCAATTTGGTAGTAGGGAAAGTTCCAAGGTTCGATGGCCAGCAATACGCCCAGCGGCTCGTTAACCAGTATCGCTTCACCTTCGGCGGGATCGGCAACGGGCAGTTTTTGTGGGGCTAACAATCGCTCGGCATGTTCGGCGTAGTATTCGAAAATTTGCGCCGACAGTTCGACTTCTGCCTCGGCTTCTGCGGTGACTTTGCCCATTTCTAAGGTCAGCAATTTAGCGTAAGCGGGCTTGCTGTCTCTGAGGATGTGAGCGGCTTTAGTGAGTACGGCGGCCTTGTTGGCAAAAGGCGTGGTTCGCCAACTTAAAAATGCCTGATGGGCGGATTCTATCGCCTGCGTGACTTCGTTATCTGTTGCATTTGGAAATTCTTTAACTAGCTCTCCCGTAAAGGGATTGATCGTTGCATAAGCCATATGTTCCTCCAAGCGTTCAACGAATAGAGAGTAAATGCCAACTCTTGGCATCGAGGGTGGAAATATCGTGTCTGTTGTCATCTCCCTTGCCATCTTGCTTAGCATAGAGGTGAGGCAAGGGAGTTATTGATGATCTTTAAACTCGCGCAGTGGCAGGCTGTGTTTTAGCCGCGCCCATCATCCCTTTGATAAAAATATCAAAGGGATGATGGGCGCCTGCCAGAGGCGTGTTTAATTGTTCTAAATCGCAAGCTTTTTATAGCGTTCAGCCATGGCATTGGCGGCGATCATGGCTTGATAGACATCGTCGGCGGTTAACTGCATCGGCATATTGCCCATAGTGTCGCCCTCTGCGCAGGCAATCTCAGCCACTTTGCGCCACTCTGCTTCGACAAAGGTTTTTAGCCCCAAATCGGCGAGCGTGAGCGGCAGTCCCGCGGTTTTGATGATGTGAATGACGTTATCGATTTCGGCTTTGGGGGCATTTTCTAGCACTAGCTGGGTGAGCAAGCCAAACACCACTTTCTCGCCGTGTTGGGCTTTATGTAGGTCAGCTACCGCCGACATACCATTGTTCACTGCATGGGCTGCGGCTAATCCGCCCGCTTCTGCCCCGACACCACTGAGATAAATCGTCGCTTCAATGGTTTGCTCAAGTGCGGGTGTGACTATCTTGTTTCTCACCGCATCCATAGCGGCTTCAACATTTTCAGTCAGTAACTGATAGCAAAGCTGCGCTAATCCCAGCCCAGTGCGGGAAGGTTTTTTCAATACGAGATTGACGCCATCCGATTGATAACAGGCGCGGGCTTCAAAGTAAGTGGCCAGTGCATCGCCTATGCCTGCTGCAAAGAATCGGGCCGGAGCTGCGGCGATAATGGCTGTGTCGGCAACAACAGCATCAGGATTTTGTGGCAGAAACAGATAGCGCTCAAACTCACCGGTTTCGGAATAGATCACGGCAAGTGCCGTACATGGTGCATCGGTTGAAGCAATGGTTGGGTAGAGCACCACTGGCCGTTTTTGATAGAAGGCGACGGCTTTGGCGGCATCTAAGGTTTTACCCCCGCCAACTCCAACAATTACGTTGGTATGATGCTGTTCTGCTAGTGCACCTAAGCGCTTTATCTCGGCTTCGCTGCACTCATAGTTGAATTTTTCGAGATGGTTGCTGATCCCATTTTGGTCCAGCCCTGCGACCGCTTCATTCTCAACTCGGCTGAGGATAAATTCATCGCAGATGATAAAAGCATTGTCACCAAAGTCCTTAACATAATCATGCATTTGAGCTAATAAGCCCTTGCCGATAATGAATTTTTTAGGGGAAGTGACGGTACGCGGAACGACAGTGCTCATAGAGCCTCCTTTGCACTTATGACGGTTATCCTTTCATGCTTACCCTAGCATACGCTTAATTTATCGTAACAGCATGAGTGGTGGTAATGTTTTTATTATTCAGCGTAAATTACTACTTTAGTGCTTAATTATTAGATTAAAAATGTGGTTTATTGTTTTATTGGTCGAGTTAAATACTTTTTGGGGTTCTGGTTTAAGGCAGCGGCGAGGGCTCAGAGAGCGAGGCGAACTCAGTTGGTGAAGAGATGTAAGATGGAGCGGGCGAACAGATTTAAGATTGAGCAGGTGAGCGATGTAAGACATCTAAGTAAGTGATGAAGCTAAAACTGGATTGTGGGAATAGCGGAAACGCCTGCTGTGGAAACACTGCATAGTCATTAATTTAATGGGAATTTATTACCTCAAACCCGCCCTAAGCCTTGCTCGCTGTTCATGCTTTATGTGATGCTCTGTACTGTCGTTAGTTTGTGTCCTCGCTAGATGAAATCGTTAGCTTAGATAAGTATCAAGGAGTGAAGATGGCAGAGCTGAATGCGTTAGGGCAAGAAGCCAGTAAAGGCATGTTAATATTCCTCTGTGGCAAAATGGGCGCAGGTAAATCCACCTTATCGCGACAACTCGCCGAGGCCGAAAACCGCGTTTTAATCTCAGAAGATGAATGGCTGGCGGCGCTGTATGCCGATGAAATTAATGATTTTGATACTTACCTGAAGTATTCCGCTCGTCTTAAACCCTTGCTTAAAAAGCATGTGCAGGAACTGCTCTGTTCGGGTGTATCTGTGGTGATGGATTTTCCCGCGAATACGGTGAATCAGCGCCTGTGGTTTCGTAGCATTTTTACCGATTGTGGCGCCGCCCATAAGTTGATACATCTTAATCACAGCGACGCGCTTTGTTTGAGCCAACTCGATAAACGCAGACAAAGTCACCCTGAGCGCGCTATGTTCGATACCGAGGCGATGTTCTGGCATGTGAGCGGTTATTTTCAGCCGCCGACTCTGGATGAAGGCTTTGATCTTGAGGTGATTGAGAGCTAAGTGATTGAAAAATTGATTTAAAGCCAAGTGACTGAAGCTTAGTGACTGAAGCAAGCGACTGAATAAAAACAATAGGGAATATCATGTATCAAGTGCTTGAAGACGTTGCCTCAGCCAATGATTTTATCCGTTTACGGCAGATTTCGGGGTTAAGCCCTAGACCATTGGAGGGCGCTATTAAGGCCTTACCGAGGAGTTTATATGGCGTGCAGATAAAGCTTGCCGATCAAACTGTGGGTATGGGGCGTGTGGTTGGGGACGGCGCGCTGAACTTTGAAATTGTTGATATTGCGGTCGATCCCGAGCACCAAGGCAAAGGCTTAGGACGGCTGATTATGCAGCACATTATGGCCTATCTTGACCGTGAGGCTTTTGAGGGTGCCTATATTACCCTGATGGCCGATGTACCTGAACTCTATGAAAAGTTTGGCTTTAAATTCAGCCGCCCCGCAAGTGAAGGCATGTATATAGTGAAATAACGCTGTTAACCCATACACTTTTAACTAAAATTCTCGTAGCGGCACTCGCAACAGGACTCGACGCTGTAGAGCTTAAACTGCAGTACTCGCAGTAGCAGAGCTAAAACAGCAGAACTCAAACAGTAGAGCTTGAATAACAGAACTCGAACAGCAGAGCTTGAATAATAGAACTCGAACAACAATCAAAGGAAGCTTAACCTATGAATACTTTACTTATTTGCCTATTTGTTGCCATGTTATTGCCGTATCTGGCGAAAGGCCCCGTCGCTTGGGCGATGGCCAAGGCGGGCGGTTATGATAATAATCATCCCCGCGCCCAGCAAGCACAGCTAACCGGTTTTGGTGCTCGCGCCTTGGCGGGGCATCAAAATGCCTTCGAGTCCCTGTTAGTGTTTGGTCTGGCGGTATTAGTGGTTATCGCCACGGGCAAAGTGAACCCCACCGCTGAGTGGCTGGCAATTACCCATGTCGCCGCCCGCTTTGTGTATCACATCCTATACCTTGCCAATAAAGGCACCCTACGATCCCTCTCATGGTTTGTCGCTATCTTCAGTGCCTTCGGGATTTTCTTTCAGGCTTTTTAATGCTGGGTATTAAAGGACTTGGGCGAGATTTTTAATATTTTCCCGTAGCTCATCGGGCGTATGAGCTGCATAACCCAGTAAGATCGCTTGCCTTGGATAGGGCGCTTGGCAATACCGAGACAAAGGCTGCGCCCCTAAACTGAGTTGGCGGCATTTGTTGATCACTTCGTCTTCGGTCAAGTCGCCTTTTAGCCAACACACGAGGTGAATACCTGAATCTGAGGTCTGAACTGACAATTTGTTTGGCAGATATTGCTCAATTGCAGTGATTAACGCCGTTTGGCGCGCTAAGCAGGCTTTTCGCACTCGTCGAACATGCCGCGCGTAATGTCCCTCTGCGATAAACAGCGCCAATGTGGCTTGTTCTAGGTAAGCCGTGTGCGAGTCGGCGTAATGTTTGGCAAGGTTAAAGGCGTCCACCAGTTTAGGCGGAACGACGAGAAAGCCGAGTCGTAGCTCTGGTAATAACATCTTGGAAAAGGTGCCTGCGTAGATCACCCGCTGTTGTTTATCGAGTCCCTGCAATGCCTGTATCGGGCGGGCGCTATAACGAAACTCGCTATTATAGTCATCTTCTAAAATCCACTTATTCTGCTCAGCGGCCCAATCGAGTAAGGCTAATCGCCGTGGCAGACTAAGCGTTCCGCCGAGGGGGAACTGATGCGAAGGTGCGGTAAAAGCCAGTTTCACCGAGGGCCATTGCTGTATCGCCTCGGCTATCTTTGTGCCTTCATCATCAAGGCTTACGGGGCGGACTTGCAGATTTTGCGAGAGAAAAGCGCCTAAGGCGCCGTCGTATCCGGGTTCATCAAGCCAGACTTCATCTCCCTGTGGTAGCAGTACCTGTGCCGTGAGATTAATGGCTTGCTGAGTGCCATTGACTATGATGATTTGCTCGGGCGTGCAATTTAGCCCTCGGGTTGAACGGGCATAGTCGCTGATCGCTTCGCGCAATGGTAAATGCCCAGCACTATGGCTATGTTTCCCCTGCGTTTTGCGCGATTGTCGCCAGACCCTGCCTAGCAGGCGGCCCCAAAGTTGATGTGGGAAAAGATCAACACATCCCACGCCAATGTTGAACATGCTGTTGCGGATATTTCCCTTGCCCCTTAGTCGCGCCATCTCCAGTAACTGTGGATTGAGTTCCAATGCAGACTCAAAGGCTTGAACGCTGACATCACTGTGGTTTGGGATAGCGATCAGTTCGTCGGGAATCGTATCAGACACATAGGTGCCCGAACCAGGCTTAGTCAGCAGGTAGCCTTCATCAATCAGGCGATCAAACCCTTGCAGTACTGAGTTTCGCGAAATTTGCATGGTTTCCGATAAGGCTCTGCTGGAGGGCAGCTTCATTCTAGGATGCAAGCGTCCATCGAGAATGGCCTCTCTAAAGGCATGGTAAAGCTGGTCTTTGAGGATGCCATCTTTGAGTTGCAAGTGAGGGAAGTTGGATTGTGATTTTTTCATAAGCCAAACTGGTACTGTAAAAAATATAAAAAGTGTACCTTATGTGGTACCGCAATTGAATCTAGAATCCGGTTTCAGCAAATCTGATGACTATATTCATTCCCAAGGAGCGAGCCTATGTCCAACCCACCACTCACCGTAACCATTGAACAGGTTAAAGAAACAGACTTTTCACTCTGGTTACCACACTGGCGTGATTACCAGACCTTTTACAAAGTGGCACTTTCGGAAGCGACTACTCAAACCACTTGGCGTCGTTTTTTTGATCGTCAAGAACCGCTTTATTGCGCCGTTGCGAGGGAGGGCGAAAACCTGCTTGGCTTTGTGCACTTTGTGTTTCATCGTTCCACTTGGGCGGAAACTGAGTATTGCTACCTTGAAGATCTGTTTGTCGCACCTGCAGCAAGGGGCAAGCTTGTTGGTAAGCAACTGATTGAGTTTGTTCAGCAAGCGGCAAATGAGCGAAACTGTGCACGCTTGTATTGGCATACACATGAGACGAATCACACAGCGCAAAAACTCTATGATTGGATTGGCCAAAAGTCCGGCATGATTGAGTATCAAATGCCGCTCTAGCTGCCGCGGCATTTATTATCTGTCGCTTGATGTGCTAACAATTGAATCCTAATCCTAATGCTTTCACCATTAGGATTTGATCTCTATGACTTTGGGTTGTTTTTCAATACCTTTTCTATCGCCTTAAATTCCATGTTGTGGAGGGCGTTATCAATCCGCTGAAATCCATGTGATATATGCATTTCACTTAGAAACCTCAGCTAAACTACGTATCTGTGTCGCCTATCTTGAACAGGTTTTTCCAGCCTAATTGAAACTGGAATAAGTTGATTGTATTTCGCTAACAGTTACAGGGAATAAACGATGGCTATGTTGATATTTAACTCATCGTTAGTTCTTTAAATTTGAGTTAATAAAAAAATTAAAGTCGTGGGGCTTCCCCCCTTATCTTTAATTAAGAGTCGACCCAAGAGGACTACATATCCTACCTATTTTCCTTTCAGGTGTTGTTGCCTGCAGGGCTCGGATGGGGTTGAGACCAACATAGGGCACATAGGCGTGCACCGCCGTTTCATCAAGTAGTGCTTGGGATTTAAAACGAGCGGTTCTCCTTTTGATTTGCCTTGCGGGTGATAGGTTTATTTATGGCGTGCATAAACCAAGATATATCACTTAAGCGACCGCGATACATGGCGATGTGATATTTGAGGCTTGCCACTTTATGGGCTTCAATAAGTTGATCTTGGGAAAATTGCTGCTTCAATTCAGTGCCTTAAAATACCAGAGGCTCAAGCACCTCTGTATTACTCTATTGATTTTCTTGATATATCCACGCACAGCATCAGATGCCTATGGTGACTCATCACTGCATAGGCAGCGACATCGATAGCAAAAAACTAAGTCAGCTTAAGCCGTTGTTACTCAACCCACTCACATTTATGGTCGTGGTTTTTATCTGAATTCTGGATTAGCGAGTGTGGCACTCTGGAGTTTAATTCGGGTATAATATTTTTGAGCTCAGCTTATTATGCCATTATCGGTTGTAATAGTTGTGCTCTTCTAATTGTGCTATATCAAATTATATTGATGGAATAGGATTGATAATGGATTATTTTATTGAAGGTTTAAAAAAGTTCGCAGATTTTAGTGGCCGTGCTAGACGTAAGCAATATTGGATGTTTGGCCTTATTTATCTGGTGCTCTATTTTGCTGTTGCTGCAATTGATTATGTATTAGGTACTCAGCTTTTTGCTCTGATTTTCTCTCTTGCCTTACTTATTCCTAGCATCAGTATTGCGACACGCAGGCTGCATGATACTGGGCGATCTGGTTGGTGGCAGTTGATCGTTTTGATCCCGATCATTGGTATCATAGTGTTGTTGATTTTTTTAGTACAAGATAGTCATGCAGACAATGAATATGGACCGAATCCTAAGGCGTTAGTTTAGGATAGACGTTAAATTATCATGTGGCATTACTACCGCATTATTGAAGTAAGCGGCAGTAAGTCATCATAGTCACTAAAAATAATAGTCACTAAAAATAGTTACTGAAAAATAGCCTCTGAATCGTCGTTACTGACACTTCTGAGGCTATTTTTATATAGAGCAATTAATCATTTTACTTCATTTATTGTAAGTGCTGATGGTCGTGTCAGCATCATGCTGCAAGACCGAATGTAGACGATATCTTGGTAGCATCATCGACTCATATTTATATCTAGCACGCAAAAAAATTATGGCACCAGCCGAGTACACTAGTCAGAGTGCTACCCTAGTATCATCAATCCGCTGAAATCCATGTGATTTATGCATCACGCCTAGAAACCTCTGCCAAACTCCGCACCTGTGTCGCCTATCTTGAACAGGCATAGCCTTGTTTTGTTGGAATGCCAACTTAATCCTTCGTGCGTTTGTAAATATTGGTGGAGCTTTAATTCCGCATATCCATTAAGCATTATCATTCCTGTGGCTCGTAGCAAGTCCGTATATGGATGCTCGAACGTGGCATCTGTTGTATAGGACGTACTAATGTTGCGATCACAGGATGTGAAAAAGCGGCCATGCCACCAACGATCACTTCTATGATTGTGCTTAATTTGGTTACTCCCTGTGTATTTTTGATAGCAGATTATTATTTAAAATTTATGGCTGTCCGCTCTTTTGCTTTTCAGATTAACAGCCAATACCAAAGCTAAGGTGATACACCTACTCCCTGCGAAGTTGTCGAAATACGCAGATAAAAATGCCGTGGCGACATCATGGATGATGGCGCAGGCTCGGGGGAACATGGATGTACCATCTGAGCAGTTAGGTGACTTTTACTGGGCGTATGATACTGGTTACTAAGGTGTTTACGGAGATATGAGTCATTTAGCTACAGACATACTTAAGTGTTGGCGAAATTAATCACTTGCATGTAAGTGACCGTTGGCGGCATGGATGCCGTCGTCGAGCCCTCAGGGACGAGTTTATGGCGTGTCACTGGAATGAAAGTGATTAATTCTATGCATAAAAGATAAAGCACTCATCACTCTTAAAGAGGGGATTGCTGTTAATTCTCTCTTGGTCGACTCTTGATTAACAAATCAGGGGGTGAAGCCCCACGACGTTGATTTTAAACAAAGATGGGACCGTCATAGGTTTTTCGGCCGTTAAAATCCAACAGTTAACAATCAGCGATGCGATATAGCATTTATTTTGTTGGGGTATTTTAGGGTAATCATTTAGATTTCTTTGAAAACGGGATTAAAAAGAAAAACGAGCTAAAAATATCACAATAACAGCCGTTTAAACGTAACGGAGCACTGAAGCAGTGCTTCAATTTTGCTTTGTTTTGCTTGCTCTGAATCTACATTGCCAGTGGTGTAAAACGTTACTTCGGGATCGAGTATCGGGCTACACGTCTGGTGTTCGATTTTCAATAATGAGTGCGTTCGATTGGCAATGGCTAGTCCAGAATCGATGACGGTAACGTGGTGGGGAAGGGCATTTTTGATTTCTGCATTGATTAGCGGAAAGTGAGTACAGGCCAGCACTAATACATCGGTATCAAACGCATCGGGTTTGTTAAAAATACGCTGAATTTCCTGGGTTACAATGTCGGGATCAAACGCTTTGCCGAGAAGTTTTTGCTCCGAGGCGAGAACCAGCGCTTCAGAGTCCTCTACTAAAACCTTACATTCTGTGGCGAAATCCGTGATGAGCATCTTTACATAAGCTGAGTTCACTGTGGTGTGAGTGCCAAGTACCATCACTACCTTTGATTTTGATAGCGAAGTGGCAGGTTTTATCGCAGGGACGACGCCGACAATAGGTATATTGAGTTCAGCACGAAGTAAGTCTAGAGCAATGGTACTCGCAGTGTTGCAGGCGATAACGATGATATCGGGTTGAGTCAGTGAGCTTGCTTTGGATATGACGTCTAAAATTCGCTTTTTTAGTATATCGTGCGGCTTTTTTCCGTACGGGAAAAAGCCAGCGTCAGAGACGTAACTCAGCCGTATGTTGGGGATTCTCTTTTTGATTTCGGCCGCGACAGTAAGTCCACCAGAACCTGAGTCAAAAACTAATATTGAGCTATCCATTGCACCTACCTTCAAATAATTAACACATTCAACTTTACCATAGACATGGAGGTTGTTCGTCAAGGGAGAATCTAAGGAGGATAGGACGAGCAGTCCTCCTAGGTCGATTTTTGATTAACAAATCAGGGGTGAAGCCCCACGACGTTGACTTTTCTTGATAAAAATACTGATAGATAAAACCAATCAGTTGGTTGCAAAACTCCACATGGCTTGAATCAATCCATCAGAGACTTCAAATACTACCATCACCTCAAAGGGTTCATCTCTAATCCCGCTGATGCGTTCGTAATCGACGACTTTATTGCCCACCACCATACGGCTGACTATTTCGGCATGCAGATTGGGTAGGTTAAAGCGTTCATTCTGATAGAAGTCGCGAAAAGCGGCTTTACCTTGGATGACGGGCGCTGTTGCGGGTGGACGATAGATGCACACATCATCACTAAACTGGGCGACAAACGTAGTGAGATCGCGCTGGTTGTAGGCTTCAAGCTGGGCTTGCACTAAGGCTTCGGGTGTCGCTATTTTTGCGGTTAAATTGCTCAAGGATTATTCCTTACTGAAATGAATTAGCTCGAAATGCATTACTGTGTAGGGAGGGAAAGATCGCTTGCCGTCGCGCTTACGCTCATCGCCATGACTACTTTCTTTTCCTCTAGTATTTTCTCAGTTAAGTACACTATTCCAACAGCTTAAGCTGTGTTTGTCCCCATTGGGTGGCGAAAGGCATTGCCTCCTGCGGACTCAGGACAAACTCCTGTTCGCATCCATCGCCGCGGGGCGTTTCCCAGAATTTGATGGTCTTTGCCTCAAGGGTGAGCTGATAATATCCCGAGCCGTCTGATGAGGGGCATTCAGGATCTAACTCTTTACCTGCAAACAATTTTTCCCTTAATGCTTGGGGTAAAGGATGGCTCATACCATCGAGCATGCTTTGCGGTTTGGTATCGGCGAGAAACCACTGCCACGGGTGGAAAGGTTTGCCGTCGGTAAGGGAGAAACTCACAAATTCTTGGCTGATACCATTGGCGCCATAACCAGCTGCCCAGCGATATAGGCGTACACTGAGCCAATGCTGATTAATAAAAATCGGCTCGGCAAAGGTTTCGTCAGTCACAAAACTGCCCATTTGCGCCAGCATTCTGCGGCGAGTGTCAAAGGTTTGTGCTAGTTGGGCTTCATCGGTGAGCTTATGTTCAAGCCATTGATTAATTGCCAAGATCCCCGTTTGTGGGCCTTTAAATTCGATCCCTACTTCTGTACCGAACGTCAGCGGGCGATACTCAATATTTTCATATGGTTGCCATTTCCCTCGGCTGAGTTTTGGCCTTGTTTCTAGTGGCAGGTTATACGCATCGGCGCCGCAATCTTCTACATCATCTGGGCTGATTGCTCGCTCAAGTTCTACGGGGAACGATTTACTCGCGCTATCTTTAAACCAATGGCCGCTCAGTTTTTGTGGCGTGACAGTATCAAACTGCCAGTTTCCCGTGTTGCCTTCTTCTTTCCACAGTTCATCTTGCTGCTCGAGCCTTATCGGCGTTAAGTAGCGTTGATAGTAATAACTGCCTGTTCCATATTGATTAAAGCAGACTCTAACTTTGCTTTTGCCTAATTGTCCCTGCCAGATCCCCGTCAGTTCATTGGCCGCAAAGGAAGGTAATGGGAGCGTAGAAGCCAACAACAGGCTTGAGGATAAAACCGAGAATAACATCCTTGTTTGCATACATATTTTCTCTTAAAAGGTAATAAGTTGGATTGAAAATCAAAATGAACCTAGGGTGTAAAAAAGGTCGCCCGTAGGCGACCTGATGTTAAAGACTTAAGGCTTACTCAACTTGCCAATCAATGGCTTCGCCTGCACGAATCGGCACTACGTTAGTGTCGCCCTGCGGGTAAGTTGCAGGGACATTCCATGGTTTTTTCACTAGCGTGATCGTGTCGGCGTTACGTGGCAGATTGTAAAAGTCTGGGCCATTGAAGCTGGCGAACGCTTCGAGTTTATCCAGTGCATTCACCGATTCGAAGGCTTCGGCATACAGTTCAATCGCGGCGTGGGCCGTGTACGAACCCGCGCAGCCACAGGCGGCTTCTTTTTTATCCTTAGCGTGGGGCGCCGAATCTGTGCCGAGGAAGAACTTCTTGCTACCGCTTGCTGCAGCGGCCAATAACGCTTGCTGGTGGGTGTTGCGTTTTAAAATCGGTAGGCAGTAAAAATGTGGGCGAATACCGCCAGCCAGCATGTGGTTGCGGTTATACAGCAAATGGTGGGCTGTAATAGTCGCGGCCACATTATCAGAGGCTTGGGTGACAAAATCGACCGCATCTTTAGTGGTGATATGTTCAAGCACGATTTTAAGTTCTGGGAAATCGGCAACGATTTTGCTGAGGATATTTTCGATAAAGACGCGCTCGCGGTCGAAAATATCAATCGATGAATCCGTGACTTCACCGTGCACTAAAAACAACATACCGACTTCTTGCATGGCTTCGAGGGCTGGGTAGATGTTCTTCAAATCGGTTACGCCTGAATCCGAGTTGGTCGTCGCGCCCGCAGGGTAGAGTTTCGCGGCGACAATTTTACCCGAAGCTTTGGCTTTGCGGATTTCATCTGGGCTGGTTTTGTCGGTTAAATACAACACCATCAAAGGTTCGAACTGTGAGCCCGCTGGCACCTGCGCTTTAATGCGGTCGTAATAAGTCAGTGCGGTTTCGGTATCGATAGCGGGCGGCACTAAGTTTGGCATGACTATGGCGCGGCCCATATAGCGGCTGATGTCGCGCACGGTATCTTTAAGCTGGGCGCCGTCTCTTAAATGAATATGCCAGTCGTCTGGGCGAGTGATTGTTATTGTGGTCATAGGGTTTGGTCTTTTGATCGTTTTTGCTGCGAGGGTGGCAGGATCTTATGTGGCAAGGATTTTACTGTAAAGGGAAACTCGGTAGTTTCGGCCAATAAATCTGTTAAGACATGTAATTGAAGCGCTTAGCCAGATGGCCCGCGCTATGTCACTGTTTTTAGCATCGGACACTTTTGATTAATCTGCTGCGGACACTTTTCGATTTAAACCCCAGTGTCCGCGGACACTTTTATCAACAAAGCAAATGTAAGGTTATGAATAATAATATTTTTACTGATTTGGCATAGGCTTTGCTATCTCTGTGGTATAGATTTCCAATAGTGTCCGTTGATTGCGCTCCGGCACTGATGATTCCGACAGGGAAGCGAGTAAAGCCATGATTAAAGATACTAGCGGCCAAGATACCGTACTTGTGCCATCGTCCACTAAACGTCTTAAGTTACCTCTGTTGATCGGCGGTTGCGCCTTATTAGTCAGCGCCTTAGTGTGGGCTAGCTTGGGCACAGATAGCGTGAGCAAATCCTTAAGCCGCAGCGACATCACTACCGCAAAACTCTTCGTTGGAACGTTAACCCGCGATGTTGCGACCACAGGTAAAATTGTGGCGGCGAATGCGCCTATTTTGTATAGCACAGAGGAAGGCACAGTCACTCTGCTGAGTAACCCTGGCGATAGCGTCAATAAAGGCGATGTGGTTGCCAAACTCGATAGCCCAAGATTATCCAATCAGTTAGAGCAGGCTAAGTCGATTTTGGCGGGAATGCAGAGTGCGTTAGAGCGCGCCAAGTTGGACGCCAGACGCGGTCAACTGCAAGTGAATCAAACCTTAGACATGGCCGCGGTTGACCTAGAAGCCGCCAACAGAGAACGTCGCCGTGGTGAGTTGTTAATTAAAAATAAGCTGATCAGCGAAATCGATTACGAAAAAGGCAAAGACGAATTGCACAAGGCTAAACTCAAGTTTACCCATGCCGAGCAGGAAGTCGCGTTAACAAAAGACACCCTGACCTTTGAAGTTAAAAACAAAGCCTTAGAAGTCGAGCGCCAAACCCTAGCCGTGCACGAACTCGAACGCCAAGTTGAGGCCTTGAATATCAAAGCCCCCGTAGGCGGCATTATCGGCAACTGGATCACCGAGCAGAAAACCCGTCTTAGCGCTAACCAACCAATTCTAACCGTTGTGGATTTAAGCGCCTATGAGGCCGAGCTTGCGGTGCCAGAGTCCTATGCCGACGATCTGGGTTTAGGCATGGAAGTTGAGCTCAGTTTCGGCAGCGTGAAGTTAATGGGCAAGTTATCGTCCATCTCCCCCGAAGTACGTAACCGTGAAGTGACCGCAAGAGTGCAGTTCGTTCAAGATAACAGCTTGAAACTGCGTCAGAACCAACGTATCTCCGCCCGAGTCTTGTTAGAGCACAGACCCGATGTGTTGATGGTGAAACGCGGCGCCTTTATGACCAGCGGCGGTGGCGATGAGGTGTACCAAATCGAGGGCGATCTAGCCAGCCGCCGCGCGATCAAACTCGGCAGTACAAGCCTGAGCCAAGTCGAAGTGCTGGATGGCGGTAAAGCCGGAGATGAGTGGGTGATATCCAGTGTCGAGCCCTTTAATCACGCCGAACAGGTCAGGATTCATTGATGACCGATATTCGTAAATTACTAAATAACCAATCTGATGAATATAACAGCGCAGTGATCAAGGTGAATGACGAAACCTGCTGCGACATGGATAAGAATAGGAGCCGAATATGCGTGATAAACAATTTGATTTCAGCATGTTGATGTCATCAAAAATGTTTGGCGTGTTGGCCTTACTGCTATTGGTGATCGCGGTGGAGTTGAGTATCGGTGAAGCCAATAGCTGGTTTTTCCTTGGACTGAATGTGCTGGAATGGACCAATCCTTTGGAGGAGGTTCGCCAAGTGGGTGAGGTTTCGGTCGAAAGTGCCGACCTTATATTGGGCGTTTTTGTGTGGCTTTTAGAGTCTGTCGTTGAGCCATTTTTCGGCTGATGACGCTGCCATGCATCGAGTCGTTTAGATGCAGCGTAAAATTGATTTGATTATTTTAAGGAAATTAACATGTTATCAATGAAGAGTGTGAGCAAGGTTTTTAAAACGGATTTAGTGGAAACCCACGCCCTGCGCGATTTTAACCTCGAAGTGAATGAAGGCGAGTTTGTCGCGGTCACGGGTCCTTCTGGCTCAGGTAAAACGACCTTTTTAAATATCGCGGGTTTGCTCGAAGGTTTTACCCACGGTGACTATTTTCTCGATGGCATTAACGTGTCTAACCTGAGCGATAACAAGAGCGCTGCTATCCGTAACGAGAAAATCGGCTTTATCTTCCAAGGCTTTAACTTAATTCCTGACCTTAACTTGGCAGAAAATATCGAAGTGCCGCTGCGCTACCGTGGTTTTAATGCCAAGGAACGTCAACGCCGCGTACAGCAAGCATTAGAACAAGTGGGTTTAGCTTCACGACTCAAGCATTTTCCCACTCAGCTTTCGGGCGGACAGCAACAAAGGGTGGCGATTGCCCGTGCTTTGGCGGGTGAACCCCGCTTCCTGCTCGCCGATGAACCAACGGGTAACCTCGACAGCCTAATGGCACGTCAAGTGATGGAATTACTTGAAAATATCAATCAAGCGGGCACGACTATTATCATGGTGACCCACGACCCTGAACTCGCTCGCCGCGCCCAGCGCAATATTCAAATTGTCGACGGTCAAGTGTGTGATTTTACCATGTATCAGCCCCATGGCAGTGTGCAAACTGCGGCGACCCCGCACCCATTAGACAAACTTGTCGCCAACGCTGACTAAGGATACACATTATGTTTTTTTATTATGTTGATTTAGCTTGGCGCAGCATTAAGAAAACCCCCGCGCTGTCGTTGTTGATGGTGTTGGCGATTTCGATTGGTATTGGTATCACGATCACCACGTTAAACGTGTACAAGATGATGTCATTTAATCCTGCGGGTGAACGCTCTGATGAGTTAAATGCGGTTCAACTTTGGAGCCAAGGCCCAGATTCTTGGGATGAGTTTAACTCGTTAGTGACTTATCAAGATGCGATGAATCTGCGCAACAATACCTTACCTAAACGCCAAGCGGCGATGTTTCGTACTGGGATGGCTGTGCAAACGGAGGATGCTAATTTTGCGCCTATTTTAGAAAGCATTCGAGTGACGGACAGTGACTTTTTTAAGCTGTTTGACGTGCCATTTTTGTACGGTAATGCGTGGGATAAATCCGTAGACACCGAACCTGCTTATCAAGTGGTGATTAACGATAAACTCAATCAAAAGTTGTTTGCGGGTCAAAACAGTGTTGGCAAAGTTATCTATCTTAATCGTAAACCTTATCAAGTGGTTGGGGTGATTAAAGCCTGGGATCCTAAGCCTAAATATTATGATCCCACTAACGGTGCCTTTAACGACACGGAACAAATTTTTGTGCCGTTTTCGCTGACGCCTATCGAAGAGTTTGATATATGGGGTAACACTTCGGGTTGGAAGTTTGAGACGATGAATAGTTACAGTGATCGCCTGAACTCTGAAAAAGTGTGGTTGCTGTATTGGGTTGAGTTGCCAAATAAAGACGCAGTAGCCAGTTACCGTTCTTGGCTCAGCAATTATGTGGCGGAGCAAAAAGCCCTGGGCCGTTTTACGGATAATAAATCAGCCGCTGACTCAGTCAAAGTATCCGATGTGGCGACTTGGCTTGAATACAATAATGTGGTGCCCGAAGACAATAAAATCTTGGTTGGCTTGAGTGCACTATTTTTAAGTGTTTGTTTAGTCAATATATTAGGTTTGATGCTGACAAAGTTCCTCAAGCGTGCACCCGAGGTGGGAGTGCGCCGTGCAATCGGTGCTAGCCGTGCCCAAATCTTCGCTCAATACATGGTGGAAGTGGGCATGATTGGTTTATTCGGTGGTTTGCTGGGACTTGCTTGGGCCTACGCGTCACTTTACGGCTTATCGGCACAGTTTGAGGTCTCGAAGGGGTTAACCCATTTATCGGCGAGTATGTGGATTATCACCCCAAGTATTGCGGTAGGCACAGCCTTGTTGGCTGGCTTGTATCCCGCGTGGGTTGTTTGTCGCACTAAACCTAGCGTTTATCTGAAAAGCCAGTAAGGGACTCATTATGTTGCATATTAAACCTATTCTCAGCAGTTTATTGCGCAGTAAAAGTGGCCCAATCTTACTGCTTATTCAGATTATCTTGTCTGTGGCGATTGTGGCAAATGCGAGCTTTATTATTCAAGAGCGTTTAGCCCTGATGCAGCGAGATTCGGGGATTAAAGAGTCAGAAGTTTTGACCTTTAGCTTGTTTAACTTTGATCCATTGATTGATAAAACCGCGCAAAACAAAATTGATCAGCAAATTTTGCGGGGGCTACCCAATGTGATTGATGCGACCTCAACCAATATGTTGCCGTTAAGCGGTGGCGGCTGGTCGAGCACGTTAAATCTGGGCCCCGACCCAGATAGCGCTAAATCGACACCGCAATTTGCCATGTATCTAGGGACAGATCATACCATTGAGACCTTAGGCATTAAGCTGATTGAGGGGCGTAACTTTTATCCCCATGAACTAAAGGACAGCCTCGATAGCCCGAGTCGCTTAGCGATCATCTCCAGCGCGTTAGCTAAAGCCGTTTGGCCTGATGAATCCGCACTTGGCAAAGTGTTGTACGAGGGCAAGGATGCGCAGATCACTGTGATTGGGGTTGTCGAAAAACTGCAAGGCGCGTGGATTGACAGTTCTAGCCTTGAAAACAGTGTGATTCAAAATGTGGATTATGGTAGCAGTTCTTACATGGTACGGGCTAAACCTGAGTTTCACGCCGAGCTTAAAGACGCGATAAAAAAAGCGCTGCTGGCAGAGAATCCTAATCGAGTACTCGATGGCTTTAAGTCAATCGAGGCCTTAAAAGATAGCTCATATCGCGATCATAAATTGATGATTACTGTGTTAACTATGATGGTGGTGTTGCTGCTGCTGATCACTTCGCTCGGTTTGACGGGCATGGTGATGTTTAATATCCAGCGCCGCACTAAGCAGATAGGTACCCGCCGCGCATTGGGTGCTAAAAAGCGCGATATTATCAGTTACTTCCTCGTGGAGAACTATTTGATTTGCTTAGCGGGAGGCGTGCTGGGCGGCTTGTTAGCAATACAGTTAGGCCAGCAGTTAATGAAAATCTATAGCTTGCCTATGTTGGACTTAAGCTATCCATTATTTACTGTGGCAGGTTTGTTTATTGTCACCACGCTGGCGGTTTACTTACCGGCGCGTAAGGCGGCAAATATTTCGCCAGCAACGGCAACCCGCAGCGTATAGCGAAATATTTGATGTCACTCAAGGTACGATAAAAGCCCGATAAAAGTGCGATAACAATAGGATGTTATTGCACTTTTTGTTACTTTACGGTTAATAGTTTTATATAGGACAACACTCATACTTATGGATACTATCCTCATCGTCGACGACAATCATGCTATCTGCCAAGCCCTAGGTTTGATGCTAGAACTCAATGATTATCGGGTGCTGACTTGCCATAGCCCAGAGGACGCCCTTGGATTATTGGCGACGCAAGATGTGGATTTAGTGATCCAAGATATGAACTTTACTCGGGATACCACCTCGGGTGAGGAAGGCAAGCAGCTGTTTTACGCCCTGCGCGAACGCCAAGGCGATCTGCCGATCATTCTGATGACGGCGTGGACTCAGCTCGAAACCGCCGTTGAATTAGTCAAAGCGGGCGCCGCCGATTACATGGGTAAACCTTGGGATGACGCTAAGGTACTCAATAGCATCACCAATTTGATTGCGCTTTATAAACTCTCCCGTGCTAACCATCGTCTCGAGCGGGTGAATCATCAACGCCAAGTGGCGATCGCCGATGCGGACCTCTGCGGGATTGTCTTTGGCAGCGGCGCGATGCAGCGTTGTATTGATTTAGCCTTGCAACTGGCGCGCTCCGATGTGTCGGTCTTAATCACTGGCCCCAATGGCGCAGGTAAAGACAAGCTTGCCGATATTCTCCATGCCAATTCTCCCTTAAAAAACAAACCCTTTATCAAGGTCAATGTCGGCGCCTTACCGATGGATTTATTAGAGGCAGAATTGTTTGGTGCCGAGGCGGGTGCTTTTACGGGCGCGACTAAAGCCCGTATTGGTCGCTTTGAAGCGGCCGACGGCGGCACACTGTTTTTAGATGAAATCGGTAACTTGCCCTTATCTGGCCAAGTGAAATTATTGCGGGTGCTGCAAACCGGTGAATTTGAACGCTTAGGTAGCCATAAAACTCAAAAAGTGAACGTGCGAGTGATCAGTGCGACCAATGCGGATCTGGCCCAAGATATTGCCGAAGGGCGTTTTCGCGAAGATTTGTTTTACCGCTTAAATGTTATCGAACTGGCATTGTCGCCACTGAATCAACGCACCGACGATATCTTACCTTTAGTGCAGCATTTTATCGGCAGCGATTTTAGCTTGAGTAAACCGGCATTGCAGGCGTTATTGCACCATCGCTGGCCGGGAAATGTACGCGAGCTTGAGAATGCCTGTAAGCGAGCGGTATTGTTGGCGCAAAGTCATGTGTTGACCGAAGCTGACTTTGGTTTAGCACCTGTCGTGAGTGTCGTAAGAGCTACTTCCCATATTTCGGCAGCTTCTGAGCCTCGACGCTTTGATCAGCGACAGTCTGATCCGCGCATCTTTGAACAGAGACAATCTGATCCTCAGCCAGCTTATGCGTCTGCTTCTATTCCCGCTAATGCCACTTTTTCTGATGGCTCTGAACGCGGTCAAGCGCCGTCTGCTAATGAGGCGATAGAAGTGAGTCGAGAAGATATCGAAGCGGCGCTAAAACAGCACCATGGTGTGATTGCTAGGGTCGCCAAAGCGCTTGGACTCAGTCGTCAGGCGTTGTATCGGCGCATGGATAAGTTTGGTTTAGATAAGTCATAGGCCAAGCGCAGATGCTAGGTCGTAGCTTTTAGACAGCAGCTACTAGGCTACAGATTCTAAGCTTCAGCTTCTAGGCCACAGAAAGGCTATCGATTAAGGAATGTGAGTGTTAATTCGAACTAAACTAATCATTTATTCAATGGCTTGCTGCGCCTTTGGCGTCTTGCTCAGCTTTGCCTTAGTGAAATATTTCTCACCTAATGCTTCGTCTGTTGCCACGTCGAACACGATTGAAATCCCTGATGTGAATGTGCAACTCGATTTTGCGGAGCTGGAGAAAACCGTCGCTTCCATCGAGCTTGCCCTTAAAGATACTGAACAATTACAGCTGACGGCAGCCATGCAAGCGCGCCAGAGGACCGAGCAGATTAAGGCAGAACTGCAAAAGCTTGAACAACTTAAACAAGAGCAGTTACAGATAAAACTCTCCAAGTTAGAACAGCTTAAAGAAGGGCAGTTTAATTTCACTGCTCATATTGCTGATCCTTTACGTGTAGAACCGCTATCGATTTTACCGCCCAAAGCCCCTGTATCCCCAGTGGCGCCCGCTGAAATAGCAGACAACGAGCGAGTCTCGAGTTTAACCTTAGGTGAAGGTTTGCTGGTGTTATTGCTCGCTTGTGGAGCGTGCGGTCTAAGTGTCGCTTGGTTAACACGGCATCTGGGTCGCAGTTTGGACTCCCTCGAAATAGGTCTACTGAACTTTAGCGATAATGACTTTAGCGTGAGTATTCAAGAGTATGGTGAAGGTCAGCTCAAAACCTTGGCCCAGTTATTTAATCATTCTGCGGCAAAATTGCGCCAAGAAAGGCAATACATTTACCAGCGTGAGTTATTGCTGGATAAGGTGATCCAAAGCTCTCCCAACGTGATGTTATTGCTCGACGACCATCAGCGGCTAATTTACGCCAACGATGCGGCGCGTCACCTATTCCACAAAAAGGGCAAAATGGAAGGTTTGAGCCTAGATGAATTGTTAGTGGACTTGCCCGAAGTATTGGCCTTAGCGCTTAAACATGAAAAGAACGGTCTCTTTGCCATGGGCGAAGATGATGTGGAAACTTGGTATTTGAGTCGCGGCCAGTTTTTGTTGAATAACCAACAACATAACTTGATTTTACTTAAGCAGATGACCCGCGAGCTTAATCGTCAAGAGGTGGCTGTATGGAAGAAAGTGATCCGCATTATTAGCCATGAACTTAATAACTCAGTGGCGCCCATCGCCTCTATGGTGAACTCTGGCCGATTGCTTACCAAAGATATCAATAATCCCAAGTTAACTTTGATTTTCGATACGATCGAGAATCGCACCAGTCATCTGAGCCAGTTTATCTTCAACTATGCCCGCTTTGCTAAGTTGCCGCTCCCGCAGCGGCGTCAGGTGAATTGGACGCAATTTACGACCCAGTTAACCCAGCATTATCCCTTTAAACTTAGGCATGATTTGCCTGAAGTCGATGGCTATTTCGACCAAGGACAGATGGAGCAAGTGCTACTCAATTTGCTTAAAAACGCCCATGAATCTGGTTCAAACCCAGAGGAGGTCACCCTGTCAATTCGGTATCAAACCTTAGTGGATGGTGCGGGTTTTAGCATTGCGATCGAGGATCGCGGTACTGGCATGTCTGGCGAAGTATTAGAGCAAGCGCTGTTGCCATTTTACTCCACGAAACAATCGGGTACTGGGCTTGGTCTACCTCTGTGCCGTGAAATTATCGAAGCCCACGATGGCAGTATTAGCATGCATAATCGCAGCGACGGCGGCCTGTTGGTTCGGCTGTGGTTACCACAATGACTATGGTTACCACCATGGGGGCCACAATAATCCTCACGTTTTGTATCAGCACAGCAATGCGACCCTAGGGTCGCATTTTTATTGCTTCTTCATTAGTTCGTTTACCCTATTACTCCGGTCTTAACGGCTTCTTTGCGCATTAGCCAAATGGGCTATTTTTGCCTTTTTACCTTAGCTCTTCGGGCTAATTTGCCCCCCAGCGTAATGACGGGGGATCTTCAACCCTGTTAACCTGCTTTATCGAAAATTGACGCTAAAACTCCCGTTGTTAAAACAGAGGTTGGCGCGGTTTTTAAGGTTCGATTAAAAGGTTAAGGAGGGATAAGTGAAACAGTTAAAACAGCGTCTGCTTACTTACGTTTTATGTCCATTCCTGCTGCTGGCTTCCCCTATCACTCTTGCCGATAACGACATTGAAATTAGTGGTTTAGTGATAGATAGAACCTTGACTCGGTTTGGTAAGGATTTTGGCTTCTACTACTCAAGCTATTGGCGCGAGCTGCCCTTTACCCAAGGCTTTAACGTAACGCTGTACGAGACTGTGTTTCCGCAGGCCGGAACCGTTTTAACCTTAGAAGTAAACGGGACACGGATTTACACCACCCATTTTGGTCGTCGTGCAAATCCGGTTAAAGAGAGTGCAGAGCAGGCGATTTTGATCACGATTGATTATTTAGCGCAAGTCAGAGCCAATGCAATAACAGGTGATTTTTCAGGAACATCGGACGACTTTTAGGATAATAATAATGACATACAGGACGTTACTTGCCCTTGTCACGCTATGTGTGGCAAGCAGTGGCCAAGCCACTGAATTGATTTACACGCCAGTGAATCCCAGTTTTGGCGGCAATCCACAAAATGGGGCTTTTCTATTAAATAAAGCCCAAGCGCAGAATGACAATAAATCCAACTCGACCGAGAAGGACTTTGTTACCCGTTTTAAAGAATCCCTAGAGCGTAACATCATCAACTCGATCACCCGCGGTGTCGCTGATGGCGAAATCACCGATGGCGTTTACGATACTGGCGATTTTCGTATTGAAGTGGCATCGACAGGAAATGGCGTGATGTTGACCATCACGAATACTGAAACCGGTGAAATCACAGTGATTGAAATGCCGACGTTTGGAGGTATCAACTAATGGCCCGTTTAGTCTTTTTGGGTCTATTGCTGTTAAGCATGTCGGCCTGTAGCTTGATCCCAAAACCCGATTTAAATATCACGCCTGCCGAGGTTAACCCCTTGAGTGAGGTGATGCGTGGGCTACAAACTCAACCTGGCCCTAAGTTTCCCATCCCAGTAGCCGTGTATTCCTTTCGCGATCAAACTGGCCAATATAAACCACAGGCTAACGTGAGTTCGTTTTCGACTGCGGTGACTCAGGGCGCAACTTCGATGTTGATGCAGACCTTGCTCGATTCTAAATGGTTTACCCCAGTAGAACGTGAAGGGCTACAAAACCTGCTGACTGAGCGCAAGATCAGTAATAAACAGAGCGGTACTAAGGGTGATGATGTGCCCGTATTATCCACCGCCAGATTGTTACTCGAAGGTGGCGTCATTAGCTATGAGACTAACACCAGCACAGGCGGTAGCGGTGTCGAATACTACGGCATTGGCGCTTCGGAAATGTACCGTGAAGATCAGGTGACCATTTATCTTCGCGCCGTCGATGTGCACACAGGTAAAGTGATGATGTCGGTCTCGACCAGCAAACGTGTTTTATCCCAAGAAATGCGCGCGGGTTTATTCCGTTACACTAGTTTAAATCGCCTCGCCGAGGCTGAAATCGGCTTTACTACCAATGAGCCAGTGCAGTTTTGCGTGTTGCAAGCCATTGAATTAGCGGTCGCTGAGCTGATTGATAAGGGCATTAAGCAAGGCTACTGGAGTCCAACTCAAGTCACCCAGCCAGTCGAGAAAGCGCAGGAATTGAGTCAGAGTTAGGCGCTAGACGTCGGAGTTAGATATCGCTGAAAGCAGGCCTCTACTTTAACTCTTAGTCACTATATGTGTGAATGCGTAAAAGAAAACCGAGCCAGTTAAACTGACTCGGTTTTTTATTGGATTAAATTCTGCTGTGGTTGGACGTTGGCAGTGTTGTGGGCTGTGTGGTGTTAGTCCGCTTGCATGGCCTTCCAAAACAGTTCAAAACTGGCATCGCGGTACCTTGTATTCGTACCCAAGTGCGGGTTATCGATAAAGAATCGGGTTGCCGCCAGATATTGGCCATGGCAGTTTTCTAGCATCAGCTCCAGCGGATAGTGGGCGATTAATCCCTCTATTTGTCCTTGCTTAATCAGTTCGCTAATAAAGCCTAAGATGCTGTTCATCGCCTGATCGCGCACCTTAGCGGCAATCATGGGCGACATTGAATATTGTTGAAAAAACAACTGTTTGACAGGGTTGTCCAGCGACCAATCAATCGCACTTTGCCATAGTTGTAGGGCATTGAGCTTTAGATCGCTGCCCTTATGGGTGTTTAACAGTAAGGTATCGGCAAATTCTTGTTTTATAGTAAGAAACAAAGATTCCATCAAGGCTTCCTTGGAAGGAAAATGATGGAACAAGGTACCTGTTGCTACGCCTGCTTGCTTAGCAATCGAGGCGGTGGACGTGCCATGAAACCCTTGGCTGACAAAGAGTGCTAAGGCCGTGTCGAGAATGGCTTGGCGCTTATCTGTCATGGTTTTAATGGGTTGCGGCGTTAATGGCTGATTCAAGATTTATCCCCCAATGATTAGCGCAAGAAGAGTTTCATCAAGATGCGCTGGATAACAGTGCCATAGGGCGGGTGCACAAATTTACCCGTGTTGAATCGACCACGGCTGAGCACTGTTTTAGCGTGGCTGAAGGTTAAAAAGCCTTCCTTACCATGGTAATGCCCCATGCCCGATGGGCCGATTCCGCCAAAGGGCGCATCGTCGGCGGCGACATGGAACACGGTTTCGTTAATGCACACGCCGCCAGAATGGGTCTGTTGGAGGATTTTTTGCTGACTTTTCTCATTGAAACTCATCACATACAGCGCTAGCGGTCTTGCTCTGTGGTTGATGTATTGAATCGCTTCATCTAAGGAGTCGTAGCCAATGATCGGCAGTAATGGACCAAAAATTTCCTCTTGCATCAATAGCATGTCTTCACAGGTATTCGTGATTAGCTGAGTTGCGAGTTTGCGATGTTGGCTATCTATGGCTTCGTCCGTCGCCGAAATAATATGGGCACCCTTAGCTTTCGCATCTTCGAGCACAGTCATAAGGCGGTCAAACTGACGGGTATTAATGATGCTGCCATAGTCTTTGTTGTGGTTTATCGCGCCGTACATAGCATTAAATTTAGTTCGGTAGGCGGCGATAAATTCATCCACTTGGGCTTTAGGGCATAGAACATAATCGGGTGCAACACAGATTTGTCCAGCATTCAAACACTTACCATAAATCATTCGTTCTACTGCTATCTCAAACGGCATATCGGGGGCGATAATGACTGGCGATTTACCGCCCAATTCGAGTGTCACTGGGGTGAGATTATTGGCTGCGGCGCGCATCACATGGCGGCCAACTGTGGTGGAGCCGGTAAAGAGTAAATGATCGAAGGGCAGGGCTGAAAACGCAGCGGCAACATCAGCCTCACCTTCAACGACTGCCACGTGTGACTCATCGAAGACTTGTGCCAGTAGCTGTTTGATCACTTGGTTGGTCGCAGGGGTAAATTCAGACAATTTGAGCATGGCGTGATTACCCGCGGCGATTGCGGTCACTAGCGGGCCAATCGACAGCATGACGGGGAAATTCCACGGCACGATAATACCTATAACGCCTAAAGGCTGATAATGCACTGTGACTTTGGCAGGGGCGAGCAACAACCCCGCATGGCGAGCGCTGGGCTTGAGCCATTTCTTTAGATTTTTCAAACTGTAATTGATGTTGTTGATGACAGGCATAATGTCTGAGATCAGGCTGTCATCAATCGATCTATGGCCATAGTCTTGGCTTAAGGCTTCGACTAAGGGCGTTTTAAATTGCAGTATGGCCGCTTTAAGTCGAGTTAATTGCTCCACTCGCGTAGCGTAATTAGGATTCGGCGCCGCTAAATAACTGCTGCGTTGGCGTTGGAGCAACTGAGTCAGTGGCGAGGCATTAAGGTGTTCGGTGGCCATATTCATTGTGGTTGCTCCAAGCGAGATTATAGGCTGAGTCTTATTCGGCACTTTAGTTAAGGTTTAATCTTAACGATTGAACCTGTTATTAAACAAAGACAGATAAATAAGTACCGACTGATTAGTCGGTTTATCCTAGCTTGCTTAGTGAGATGGTGCAAGGTATCTGGTGTATTTTTGAGCAAGATCACGGCTTGTTGTGGCGTTAGCTTTTACACTAAATCAAGGGTTGTTACATAAGGAGCATGTATGGCATTGTTAAAGCATGGAATTTCAATTGGTATTGAACGCTATGGTGATGATGATTTTTTCGTTGCCTTTAAAGCTATCGGTACCTTAACTCATCACGACTACGAGATGATGGTGCCTGTGTTGGAGTCGGCACTGGCGGGCGTAAAAGATCCCGATATCTTCGCTTTAGTGGATGTGACTGAGTTAGATGGCTTGGAATTACAGGCCGCTTGGGATGATCTCAAACTTGGGGTGAAGCATATTCGTCATTTCGAGAAGATTGCCATAGTCGGTAAGACGACTCTGCAGGAAGTGCTGGCTAAATTGGCAAACTGGTTTACGCCTGTTGAGGTCAGGTTTTTTGTTGACAATGGCGATGCCGTTGCTTGGTTAAAAGGCTAGTTGCTCAGCAATCCATTCGCGCCATAGAAGGAGTACAGATTATGCGTACAGGTCAAATACTCTGGCCCACAGATTTTTCGGAAACTGCGGCCCATGCACTGAGTTATGCCATTGAAATGGCAAATCTATACCATGTAGGACTCAAAATTTTACACGTGGTTGAACAGCCGCTTGGCGATGAAAACTTTATGATTCTATCGATCACTCCTGAAGAGCTGGCTAAGAGCATGGAGGAAGCGGCAGCAACCAAGATGCAGGCGCTGTTAGAAGGGTTAAACACTGAACTTCCTATCACGACCTTGATCCGCCGCGGCGATCCTGTGTACCAGATTTTAGAAGAGGCCAACAGTAAAGATATTGGCATGGTAGTGATAGCGAGCCATGGCCGAACGGGGATTTCACATTTTTTACACACCAATGTCGCAGAAGCGGTAGCTAACGGTGCGGCTTGTCCTGTGCTGGTGGTGAAGTAAGTGAGTTAGTGGCTTGACTCAATAAATTCAAAGGACGCTTATTGCGTCCTTTCTTTTTGATTGATAAAGAATAATTAATTGAAATGGGTACGCAAGAAGCATAGCTAACTGCTATAAAATAGTGGTATTTTGACTTTAATAGATAGCCTGATTAAAACTCAAATGATGGATAAGCTTATGCGTACTCAAGAAGTGTTATGCCCTACGGATTTTTCATCCACCGCAGCCCATGCGCTCAAATATGCGGTTGAAATGGCTAATCTTTATCATGTCGATATTCGATTATTGCATGTGACAAGCCCAGCCCGTGGCGCCCATTGCTATGGTATTGCGGTCGATATTCCAGCCACATTGGAAAATGAACTTCAAGCCTTTGTCGATGCAAAAATGCAAAGTTTGCAGCAGGAAATGCAGCAAGATCTCAACGAGGGACTCAATATTAAGCTAGTGGTGCGCCATGGTGATGCTATCGATGAGATTTTAGCGGAAGCCGTTGATGTCGGCATGGTGGTGATTGCCAGTCACGGCAGCAGTGGTTTAGCGGATTTTTTAAAGCCCCATGTCACACAAGATATTGTTAAGTATGCGAAATGCCCTGTGCTAGTGGTGAAGTAAAACTTTTGGATAAAGAGCCTTAAATCAAGAGCTATAGATAAAGCTCTTTGAGAAAACCTAGTAGGAATCGTTTTTAATTATTTTAGGTTCTGTTAGCTTGGTTGACGCCTCGGCTTCATTTTCTAATGACATCAGGCGTCGATATTTTTCCTGCAAGGCCACTAAGCTCCCATCTTGGGTAATTTGTTTGAGTCCCGCATTAAAATCATCCCGAATTTGTTCACTGAGAAACGCAAACTTATACTCCGTTGGTGGGAATATTTGGTGGCAAATGGCCTGTTGTTTTAAATCATTTTCAGTCAGCTTTCCCTCAAGATAGGCCTGTTTTAGGTAATATTTGAAGATATTTTTATCCATCACTACGACATCGGCCCTGTGTTTCATCAGCATATAAACTTGCTGCACTTGCCTCGCTTGTTCTTGGTAGCCGCTATTGGCCTTAACCATTTTGGCAAACTCTTCCCCCAGTAACGATGATGCGCGCTGAAAGGAGACGACTTGCTTGTTTTTTAAATCGTCTATGCTATTGATAGTAAAATGATTGGCTTCGAGACTAATGGCGCAGTTTTGGTAGGTTATCGCAACATTGGAGTAAAATACGTTGTCGAGCATGCCATCTTTAATGTTGATGATGCCATCGAGTTTACCTTCCCTGAGTTCATGGAAAGTGCGCGCCAGCGGTAAGTAGTGGATAGAAGCGGTATGACCTTTAACGGCGAGGGCTTGGTTCAGTAATTCGAGTTCGAGTCCGCTATTGGTTGCTTGGATAACATAAGGAGGAATAGATAGGCTGACGCCTATCTTAATTTCTGCCGCTTGGCCGAGCTGAGCGCCGCATAAGGTGAGTAACCCCATCAATTTATAGCGGTTACGACGAGCCACTGAGCTATTTGGCTTATTTAGATTTTGCGCCATAAGTTACCAATACCTCCGCGGTACACACTTGCAACTGTGTTTGATACTCGCCAGTCTTTCCATGACTCGATTGAGTAAGTGTAGTGTGTCTGTGAACTCAGCACGGCTTTATTTATTCAAATACGCTAAAGAATGAGCAAATTAAAAGGATGAGCCAGGTTCACGCAGAAAGGCAATTTCTTCTGCTGTCGATTCTCTGCCTAATATGGCGTTTCTATGTGGATAGTGACCAAATCTATCGATAATTGCCTTATGTCGCAATTCAAACGCTAAGTTGGCCATCGCCGCTTCGCGATTAAACAGTTTAACCGCGACTTGATGGATCATGGCCGACTCGCTGTGCATATAGGGCATAAAGAGAAACGGCACTTGTTTAGGTTTAATTGCTAAATCAACCTGTTGGGCAACGGCTTCTTGGGCTAGCACTAAGGCGATGGCATCGGCTTCGAAAGCGGCAGGCGTATCACGGTAAATATTACGGGAGAATTGGTCGAGCACTATGATCTCCGCTAATCGACCTTGGGGTGTGACTCGCCAATGGGAAAGCTCACCACGTTTAGCTTGAGCTAATATGTCCCCAAAGCGCTGTTTGATTTGTTCGTCAAATTCAACATCTTTAATCCACCAAAGCTTTGGCTCAATTTCTTCAAACCAAAATGTCAGTATTTGATCGGCTGTAATTATCTGGCTCATCTTAGCGTTCCCTCATAGGTGGTGAGTGACATTACAAATAACAGTTGTTGGGGGAGGATGACAAGTCGTTTCGCTTGATTTAGGGGGAGATTGGTTATCTGAAGAATTGGTCGCTCAGCGGAAGTATTTAGTGTTGGCTATTGCCTTATTGACTGAATATAAAGTAGTTTTGATGATAATTACTTTTGTCTCTAGGCAGGTCATTCTATGTCATCTTCAATGCCAGTATCGCAACAAGTTTCGAAGCAACATAAGGCGTTTTTGCGTAAGCTCTATTTAGCGCATTTAATGGATGACGACCGCCATAACCTTTTATCACTCAATAAGTTAACTGGAATGCCGCGCCGCACCTTACAGGATGCCATCGCCGCATTTGAGGATATAGGTATTCGGGTCGAGTTTGTGCTGGAAGGCAGCCGTAACAATGCTGGATATTACCGCATAGTGACGTGGGGCCCAATCAGCAGCGCTTGGGTTGATACCCATCTAAGTGAAATCGCCGATCTGATAGGTGTTGTTGAGATCGGCGAAACCGCAGTGTGAAGCGGTCAGTTTTAAGTTCGGCAATCACGTCATAAAAAAATAGGCGGCAAATCCTGCCCAACTTAACAGTAGTAGGGCGATGGCAACCCAAGTGGCACGGGTGAACTGGCTTTGGGAGTCGAAGGCTTCGTCAGCATCGTCTAGATCATTGATGTCATTCACTGTGCGAGATTTCGCTTTCAACTGTTGTTTACGGACTTTATCCCGCTCACGGGCTTTGGCTTTAAGCAGTTTTTTATACTCGGCGATGCCTTTTTCAATCCCTTGGGCAATGAGCTTAGTTTGCTCTTTGGTTTGTCCTGGCTTTTGGGTGGCTTTGGCTGCGACCAGTGCTTCTTGCTGAGTTTCTGTCGAGATAGTGGGTTTCATCTGGATTCTGCCTGATTTAACGCGACTTAAGTTAACGCGACTTAAGTGAATGCGGTTTGAGTTAACGCGCCTGCGGCTGAAATATACTCGTGAATACGAGAGTCAATATGCCCGCGAAGCTGCTCGCTAATTCGTTAGTAATAAGCGAGCGAAAAGTGTCATAGCCAGATTATACCCACATTAGACATTAAAACTTATGGCCAATATCTTCATTTCATTAAAAAATCAGTGGATGCCCGCCTTCTGGTGCAGCAACGTATACTGGTTCATAGTCCCATACTTCACGAATGGTATCGACCGACAAGGCTTTTGCTGGCGTGCCTTCGCTCACGATTCGCCCTTGTTTCAATACGATTAATTGATCGCTATAGCGAGCAGCTTGGTTAAGGTCGTGCAGTACTACTATCACAGTGTACGCGTGCTGATGAGCTAAGTTTTGGGCTAACTCAAGCACTCTGTGTTGCTGGGCGAGATCTAATGCCGATGTTGGCTCATCGAGTAACAGTATGGGCGGGAACGGCGATTGACTGAGTTGAGTCAAGACGCGGGCGAGCTGGACTCGCTGTTTTTCGCCGCCGGAGAGGGTTGGATAACTGCGCTTAGCCAGATGGGTTAAGCCCACTTGCGCCAGCTGCTCGGCAACTAACGCTTCCCCCTCTTTATGACTGATGGTTAAGGGATAAAGACCCATAGCGACCACTTCGAACACTGTAAAGGGGAACGTGAGACTGGCGTGCTGTGGCAGTACGGCTAAGGATTTTGCTAGTTCGCGCCTCGGCCAATCCACCAGCTGGCTATGGCCTAGGCGGATACTTTGCCTTGGCGTACTGATTTCTTGGCAAAGGGCTTTGAGTAGCGTCGATTTCCCCGCGCCATTGGGGCCGAGTAGGGCGGTTACTGCACCGGGTTTAAATTGCACATTAATATCGCTGAGCACCGTTTTCTGCCCAATGCTGACATCGAGCTGACTAATGCAGAGCTCAGTGCGCTCAAACTGTGCATTAGCTGAATGAGTTAGATGTGCTCTAGGTGCTAATTCAAAATCTGATCTTGATTCTGATTTGGCATAGGAAGTGACAGTCATAACGCCTCGCTTAGATGAGATTACTGCGTTGTTGCAGTAGTAAGAAAATGAAGAATGGCGCACCGATGAGCGCGGTCACCAACCCAACCGGTAACTCTGCTGGTGGCAAGAAGGCGCGAGCGCCGATATCGGCTAAGGCTAATAGGGCGGCACCTAAAAGGGCGCTGATGGGCAGCAGTTGGCGATGATCTGGCCCTAACATCATGCGGACTAAATGCGGTACCACTAGGCCGATAAAGCCAATAATGCCGGTCGCCGCGACGCTTACGCCAACGCCTAAGGCACAAAGTAAAATAAGTCTAAGCTTGAGCCTATCGACATCTATCCCTAAGTGGCGCGCTTCGGATTCGCCAAGCAATAAGGCATTGAGCGCCGCCGCATCTTGGCGAAATCGCCAGCTGAGTAATGCTAAAGTCACGAGACACAGGCTGACATACATCCACTGCGCACCCGCTATCGAGCCCATCTGCCACAAGGTTAAGTCACGCAGCGCCATGTCGTTGGCAAGATACGTGAGCATGCCAATTCCAGCGCCTGTCAGTGCTGCAATGGCGACGCCCGATAGCAGTAACAACACGACTGATGTTCCGGTTGGGCTACTGGCGAGGCGATAGACAACAAGGGTGGTGATTAAACCCGATACAAAGGCACTGATGGGGATCATGAATGGATTTGCATTGGGTAACAGCACGATACAGATGGCCGCGCCAAGAGCTGCGCCAGATGACACCCCGATAATACCGGGATCAGCCAAGGGATTACGAAACAGTCCCTGCATCACTGCGCCGCACTGGGCGAGTGTGGCGCCTACTGCCAGTGCCAATAATGTCCGCGGCAGGCGAACAGTGTTGACCACCAGTTGTTCGTGGGGCGCAATATTGCCTATGTTTTGCTGGGTCGCCCAATTAAGCACTGCGCTTAGGGCATCCACTAGGCTGATACTGACCGGCCCTGTGCTGACCGAGAGTAAGCAGCTTAGGGCTAACAGTGTGACTAAACCGGGCCAGAGCCAGCGATTGAGGAACATCTCAACTATCCTTTCTATTTTTATCAGGTGACTAATCTGGTGTGTGAGTCAGTAGTGCAAGTCTGCGAGTCCGATTAGTGGCTCATACAAGCCATTCAAATAAGTGACTCATATAATCAATATGAGCGCACCTGATGATTGACGGTATTCTTTACTATGCAGGTTACTGATTTTGCTTGAGCAATGTGCTGGCGAGCGTATCGGCGGCGCTAATCGCACTGATGCCTAAACCACCGAGAAGCGCTTGTGGCGCCAGCGTTTGAATATGGCCGTTTTTACCCGCGGGGGTATGGGCGAGTAGCGGCATCTCTTTTATCAGTTCTTTGGCAATTTGCGCGTTGGTTTGCTCGGTGGGTTTATCGCTGCGCTTCGACAGTAAGATAATGTCGGGCTGCAAGGACAAAATCCCTTCCTGAGACATACTTTTGTAGCCATCAAACTCGGCGATATTCTGTGCACCTGATAGCGCGATAATAGTATCAGCGGCAGTGCCTTTACCGCCGACCCGTGCGCCACGGCCTTCTTGTAGCAGCATAAAGAGGATTTTTGGCTGAGCGCCAGCATCGCTTATTTGTTGTTTTTTATCCGCCAAGCTTTGCAGTTGTTGATGTAAGTCCAGCTTTAACTTAACAGCGTTATCAGGACGATTGAGTAATTGACCTAAGGTATCCACATTGCTCATTAGCTGCGGCTCATCGTTCGTTGCGGGTAACTGCACAACTTGGATATTGGCTTGTTTTAATACATTGAGCGTGGTCTCAGGCCCCATGACATCCGAGCCGACAACGAGTGTTGGCGAGAGGGCGATAATGCCTTCGGCAGAGAGCATTCTGTGATAGCCAAGCTTAGCCACATGGGCTAAACCGTCAGGTACATAGCTGGTGGAATCTATGGCGATCAGCTCATTACCCGCATCGAGGGCGAGCACGAGCTCAGTGACGCCCGTGCCCGCACTCACGAGTCTTATCTCATGTTCAGAATGCGTTTCAGCACTAAAGGCGCTGGACGATAGCAAAGCCGCAAATGCTGAGGCGATAAATACCACTTTGCTTAATGGCTTAAATCGGCTTAACGGATTAAATGCGCACTTAGGCTTATGCGGATGGCCAAGGGCGCTAGTATCTATTTTTAATGACATTTTAGTTGCTTGAAACAACATGGTTGAACTCCTAATACAAACTTGTTCGCCACAGGCTTAGTTACTGTTTCTAACATCAGACTTTCAAAATGGTAGCTTTAAAAATCAGTACGTTAAGTTCAGTAGATTAAGATCAGTAAGTTAAAAGTCGTGGTTTACTGCCTGCATCTTTTCGTGTTGGTTTTGGTCTTTAGCTAGAGAGGCTGTACTAGCTGTGTCTCTGGCTCATTATCTAGCTTGCTCATTTGGCTTTTGGGGGCAGATAGCGGGCTTGGCAACGCGCTAATGCTCCATCAATATTTGGGTCTGGCTGATGGACTGCGTCTGTAGCAGCGCGAGCAGTTGCATCAAAGGTTCCACGGGCGCGGCCTTATCGGCGGCAATAATCACGGTCGCCTCTGGCATAGTGTTAAAATGTGCGGTAAACGCGGCGGTAAAAGTCGCTAAATTATCAAATGTCTCACTATCTATTGCCCAATAAGGCGCTGTCGCCATGATATTGATGGCAATCGTTGGCTTGTTGTCGATTGCAGTGATGGCCGAACTTGGGCTTTGCGGCACATCTACCGGCAAGCTGAGTAGTTGGCTGTTTGCCGTCAGCAGTAGAAATACCAACACAATAAAAATAATGTCGATTAACGCGGTTAAATCTAGGCTCGGAAGTTGCTCAGGCGAAGCAATGCCTGCCTGCGAGCGCGGTGATGCATCTGCACTTATCATGTCTGTGGCTCAATCTGGGAATGAGAGTTGAATGCCGACTTTTGCTCAGTGCTGCTGTTGCTGACTTTGCTGAATGCTTGGTATTGATTGCTATCGATTGAAATATCTTCGATACCCGCTAACCACAGATTGAGTTGATTGAGTACATGCCCTGCGCGCAGGCATTGACCTTGGGCCCAAATGCCAAAGAGATGGGCGGCGGTAATGGCGGGCACTGCGATAATGAGTCCGGCAGCTGTGGTGTTCATCGCAAGACCGAGTCCGGCGCTGAGTTGCGCTGGGGTAACTGGGCCTTGTGATTGCCCAAGCTGAGCAAACATGTCGATGAGGCCTAGTACGGTACCAAGTAGGCCGAGTAATGGGCTGATAATGCCAATTACTTGTAAAACCTTTAGTCCGGCTTGCAAGTCGCGTTGCTGTTTGTTGAGCCACAGACTGAGCAATTCTTCCCTTAGCACTTTGGGCTGGTGGACTTGTTTGAGTAACAAGGTCGCGCCACGGGCGAGTAAATCTTGCTGTGCGCTGGTTTGCGCTAGCAGCGCGCTGACGTTTTCAGTGGTCGCCGTCGAGCTTGATTGACGCAATGACGTTACCCAAGCCTGTTTTTTCGGCCAGATTGACAGCAGAGTTTGATGCAAAAACAAGGCGCTACGTTCAAGGCAGATCATCAAGGCCAAAAATGCACATAACAACAAGGGCCAAGTTAGCACGCCAAGCTGAGTCTGTAGGGTTGAAAAATCAGTTATGGGCATTAAGCCTCTCCAATCGATTGAAAAATCAGTTTTATACGTCAGTGAGTGGATCAAAAAGTGAGCTTTACTATGGCTCACTATTTAGCGCTTTATCTTTCGTACTGCAGGCTTTCCTGTTGCCTGTTTTCCTATGGCTAGCTTTTCAGCGATAAGATTGAGGCCCGCTAGTTAAGTGCGAAACGAATCGGCACTCTGACCTTGTAGTGACTCGCTAGCCTTGGCGTAGGCGCCGCAAATTGCCAGTTTTCAACCGCAGCGATTGCTGCTTGATCTAGCAGGCTGAAGCCTGAGCTTGTGACTAACGTCAGTGCTAGCTGCTCGCCAAGTTCGTTAAACATCACTTCTATGGTTGCAGTGCCTTCGAATCCTTTCTTACGTGCTATTCGCGGATAAGTCGGTTGCGGTGGCGCTGTAGCAAACAGCGGTTTGGCTAATTCCACTATGTTGGTTTGGAGGCTGTCGTTAAATTGGGCATTGTCAGCGGCTGCACTGTCTACATTTTGAGTCGCTTTTGCATCTAGTTCGGCTGCGTTAGCGATTAAATTCGTTGGTTCTTGTGCTGTTTTGGGCTCTGTTTTTAGCTCTAATTCTTGTTCAACATGTTCGGGTTGCTTATTTACTAAAGCGTTCGTCGCTGATTGATCTGTATCTGGATAACTTTTAGCAGTAGGTTTTGCGACAGAAGGTTTCTTAGCTAACTGGCTGTCAATTCGTTGATCAGCTTTGGGTTTTTCTACAGCCTCGATAACCGTTTTATCGACAGAGTCTGCTGTTGATACTTTTCTTGCTGTGCTGCTCACTGTGGCTAACTTGGATTCTGTTTGCGTTATGGGCTCGACACTGGCGTTGCTGCTTGTCGTGCTCGTCGCAGCAGAAAAATTCAGGGTGACACGATTTGCGCAGGGAGTGTTCGATGCATGATTTGCACTCGATGCTTGGGCGCTTTGCAGCATAGTGATAGCAGGCTGCGAGGCGATAACACCCGTTTGGATGGCAACAGTTAACGCGCCAAAGGCAAGATATCGTTTCGGTGTCACAGCAACCTCTTTTTCCTAATAAAGCACTTCTGCTGATTTATCTTCGGTAAATAAGATATCCCAATATAAACAAGATCGCAAATGATAATGATTTGCATTTGATCTATTTTGTTATCTCAGGTAGAGTGCCTGCAATAGCTCGAATGAGCGCTTAAAAAAACAGCTAAACCGGTAATTCATCCTACTTTATGGGTACTGATTGTCTTGGACTCTGTCTGGAAAGGGCTCAAGTTTGAAAGAGCCTAATTTGGAAAGGAGCATCTGTAACAGACTCAATCTCAAAAGGATTGGCGTTAGGAAAGAGACTCTGGGCTCAGTATTGAATTGCACGGGAACAGCTGATTATCACTTGAGGATGAAGAGATGAAGAAAAAGCCGTTAGTGATCGCCATGGCGATAGCACTGAGTAGTACGGCCCTAAGTTTTACGTTAGCGGCAGAAGAAAATGTTAAGCCTGTTGTGCAAGGTGATGCGGATAAAAAACTCGTCACGACAGAGTTTGATGAAGTGTTAGTGAGCGCAACCCGCATCAGCGAAAAAGCCTCCGAAACCAGCCGCAGCGTAGCCGTGGTGGGTGAAGAGCAACTTGCGGTAGCTCAAGCATCATCCGTGGCTAATGCCCTTAAAAACGAGGCGAATATTACGCTGACGAATGGCCCAAGAGCTTCATCTCAAGGGGTTGAAATCCGTGGTTTAAGTGGCAGTCGAGTGCTGCAGACGATTGACGGAGCGAGACAAAATACCGGCTCTGGCCACAGAGCAACTTACTTTATGGACCCTGAGTTGCTGAAATCCATTGAAGTGCTGCGCGGTCCAGCCAGTAGTTTGTGGGGCAGTGGCGCACTGGGTGGCGTCGTCGCGCAAAATACTAAGTCAGCGCAGGATTTCTTAGCGCCCAATGAAACCTTTGGTGGCTTCCTAAAGCAAGGTTATGAGACCAATGGCTCGCGCACTAAAACCAGTGGCGCTATTTATGGTCAACAAGACAGTATCGATTGGTTACTGAACGGCTCTTACACCGACTCAAACAATATAAAAACCGGTAATGACGAAACCCTAAGCAACAGTTCATCTAATGGCAGCAGTGGTTTAGTCAAATTCGGTTGGCAAGCCGATGAGGCTTCACGCTTAGAGTTATCTGCGAGAGTCAATAAGATCAATGAATTAGTGCCAAGTAATCCTTCTGCGGCAGCCAGTAATTCAGTACCTTTAGTACGTCGCAAGACAGACGATCAAAATATCACCTTAGATTACAGTTTCAATCCAGCCAATAACCCGTATCTGGATACTAAGATGCAAGTGTATTGGAACAGTACCGACTACGATGAAGACCGTATTACTAAGGGCCAGCTAGACAGCACTGAGTATCGAACTGTGGGCATTAACCTCAATAACAGTTCGCGCTTGGGCAATACTTTGTTGACCTACGGCGTTGATGGCTTTCGCGATACCATAGAAACGACGCGTGATGATTCGGGTCAAGTGGGCCAGCGTCCGGGAAATATTGATGGTGAAACCACAGTATGGGGCGCTTTTACGCGGGCAGATATTGAGCTGACTAAGACGTTAAATCTGGATGCAGGTCTGCGTTATGACAGCTTTAAAAATGACAGTAACAACCTCAATTTATCCTCCGATGATAATGAGTTATCGCCATCGCTAGGGCTAGTTTGGCAGACTCAATCTTGGTTGACCTTAAGTGCCCGTTACGATCAAGCCTTCCGCGCACCTTCGGTAGAGGAAATGTATTCTAGTGGCACCCATTACTGCATTCCACCTATTCCGGGATTTTTGCCCCAAGGTCTATGCAACACCTTTGCGACCAATCCAGACCTAAAGTCTGAAAAAGCCCGTAACAAAGAAATCAAAGCAGATTTACGTTTCAGTGAGTTAGCCGGTGATGATGAATTAGCGTTGACGTTCAACATCTTCCGTAACGATGTGGACGATTTCATCGTGCAGCAAGTGTCTAATCCTTGGCATGGTATTCCTGGGTTCGAGCAAACGACCTCATGGAATAACGTCGAAGATGCGCGTTTAACTGGCTTTGAAATTAGCGGTCGTTACCGAATTGGCCAAACTCGCTTAGCGATGAATTATGGCCAAACCCATGGTGAAGATCGTAAAAATGGCGGCGATATTGAAGGTATACCCGCCAATAAATTTAACGTTGATTTATCCCAAGGCATTATGGAAGGCGACATGAAACTCGGCACTCGCGTCACTTATGTGGCGACGCAGTCGAATACGCCTGATGGCTTCAAAGTGGCGAAATACGACGATTACACCCTATGGGATGTGTATGTTGCGTGGGAGCCGACTATGGGCGCGATGGCGGGTGTGAGAGTGGATTTCGCCATCGAAAACATCGGCGATGAAAAGTACCAACAAGCGTGGCAAACCTTGTATCAACCGGGTCGTAATATGAAGTTATCGGCGCGCTATATGTTCTAAGCCCTGCATTAAAGTGCTGACTTCCGTTTCGGCAAATGCTGAGTGTTAAATCTGAGCAAGCGGTAAACGGGAGTCAGCGTTTAATGCCAAGCCACTCAATAGTCACTACCGCTGGAGACAGTAAAATGAAGATGACACTCGATAGCGAGCTCGATGTCGCGCCAGATTTAGGCTCTGAGCAACGTCAGCTAAGTGAGCAAAATCAGCCAAGTGAGCAACAAACGCAACTGCGACAACGATTTGAGCAACAAGCTGATTTAATGCCAGCGCAGCTCGCCAGTGAATTAGGCATTGCCGAGCTCGAAGTCGTTGCCGCCTTGCCGCCCGAACAAGTGGTGTTTGTGCCGTTAACTCAGCTCGATACATTACTGCAAGCCTTACCCGAATGGGGAAAGTTAACCACTATTGTGATGTTGTCGGGCAGTGTATTTGAATTTAAAGGGGATTTTCCCGAGGGAAAATACGCCCACGGTTATTACAACCTCTACAGCAAGGGCGACGGTTTGCACGGGCATCTCAAACTAGAAGCCATGCGCGGCATCGCTTTGATCAGCAGACCTTTTAGAGGCAGCGAGAGCCATTCGATTAACTTCTTCGGCAGCGAAGGTGAGGTCGTGTTCAAAGTGTATTTAGGTCGCGATAAACAAAGAGCGCTGTTTCCTGAACAAGTTCGCCAATTTAAAGCGCTCGCAACTGCCTTTGCCTCGGTGTAGTCACACCTCTGAATTGCAGCATTAACGACAGTATTTAAGGAACACAGCAAATGAAGCCTGAAATGACCGAACAAGAACAACGTTTAAGAGACAAGCTTTTACCTGAGATAGAAGCCTTTAAACAGCAAAGGGAAACCTTGCAACTGGCCACGTTAGGTACAGATGGCCAGCCTAATGCGAGTTATGCACCCTTCGCACTGGCCGATGACGGTTTTTATATTCTGGTGAGTGACTTAGCCCGTCATGGCCATAACTTAAAGCACTCATCTAAGGTCTCTGTGATGCTAGTTGAGGATGAAACCGCGGCCAAATCGGTTTTTGCCCGCAAGCGTTTGACCTTCGATGCGATTGCCGAGGCCGTGCCCCGTGATACGCCAGCCTTCATTAAGGGCGTTGGTGTGTTGTCAGCCCGTTTTGGCGAAATGTCCGATAACCTTGCGGCATTAACCGATTTTAACTTATACAAGCTCGCGCCCCATCAGGGTCTTTATGTGAAAGGTTTTGGCCAAGCATTTAGCCTGAGCGGCGCAGAGTTGTTAGATGTGGATTGGAAGCGCGATGGCCACCATGGCACGCCCAAAACACCGGAAAACCAGCAAGTCGCTTAAGTCGCGCTAAGCGATGGCAATAAAACCAACCCGCACTCGCTGCGGGTTGGTTTTATGCTTTTCTTTTGAGTAAAACCACGCTTTGCCCTTGAATTTTACCGCAACAGGTAGCATCTCACTGATATGCTTTAAGCAAAGCTGCGCGGTTAACGGCTTGCAGATACCCAGTTCAGGCGAATGTTATGCTTGAATTGCCGTTCCCTACCGAAGGATATCACCCGTGACAGAGCCGACCGTCGAATTAGCCAAATCACCAAACCCCATTAAAGCGGGCGCAGAGCCATTGCCTGAAAAGTTAATTCCAGTCACGCCTACAATAAGCGCTGATGCTTCGAAGGTTAAACCAACCTCGGTGCAGCAAAGATCCGTATTGCCTTGGATTGTTGGTTTTCTTAAACCCTACAAACTGAAAGTCGTCGCGGCGATTATCTGCTTGATGATAGGGTCACTCGCTTGGCTATCATTGGGCCAAGGTGTGCGCTTAATGGTTGATGAAGGCTTTGTGCGTGACAATGCGCAGCGGCTGAATGAAATTATATTGTTAGTGCTTGGGATTACCGCCGTCAGTGGCACAGCGGTGTTTTGCCGCTTCTATTTAATGACTTGGCTCGGCGAGCGGGTCAGTGCCGATATTCGTCTAACTGTTTACAATCAACTGCTTAAACTTTCGCCCGCCTTTTATGCTAAGGTTCGCACCGGCGAAGTGATCTCCCGTTTTACCGCCGACTCTACTTTGCTGCAAACCGTGGTGGGCTCGAGTTTATCTATGGCACTGCGCTCTAGTGTGACGGTACTTGGTGGTTTAGTCATGATGGGGATCACCAGCGTTAAGATGACCTTATTAGTGTTATTGGCTGTACCTTTAGTGTTGGGACCGGTGATCTTTTTCGGCCGTAAAGTGCGTACGCTGGCGCGAGAAAGCCAAGACAGGGTTGCCGATCTCGGCGCTTATGTGGATGAAACACTTCATGAAATTCATACGGTACAAGCCTATGGTCATGAAGATAAAGACCGTAGCCTATTCAATACCCGCGTCGAAGATGTGATGTCTGCGGCAAGCGGGCGGATCCGTTACCGTGCCTTGCTGATCTCAACCGTGATGTTTTTAAGTATCGCGGCGATTGCTATGGTGACTTGGGTCGGTGCCCACGATGTCATGTCGGGTAAGATGACGGGCGGCGAGCTATCCGCCTTTATGTTTTACGCTGTGATGGTTGCAGGCGCTGTGGCGACGATTAGCGAAGTGATAGGCGAGATCCAGCGGGCTTCAGGCGCCGCCGAGCGTTTAATTGAACTGGCTGAAACGCCAGTGGATATTCCCGTTGCAACTCATCCAGTGACGTTACCCGCCAAGGTCAGTGGCGAGTTAGTGATAGAAGGACTCAACTTTGCCTATCCAGAGCATGATGCCTTAGTGCTAAAACAGCTCAATATGGCCATTGCCGCGGGTGAGCGGGTTGCCTTAGTCGGCCCAAGTGGCGCGGGTAAGAGTACCTTGTTCCAGTTATTGCAGCGCTTTTATGTGCCTAGCGCTGGCAGTATTCGACTGGAAGGAATTGATATTGCTAAGCTTCTGCCACAAGACCTACGGGCGCAGTTTGCTCTGGTGCCGCAGGACTCAGTGATTTTTGCGACCAGTGTGCTTGAAAACGTGCGTTATGGCCGAGTCGATGCGACTGAGCAAGAAGTGATTGATGCTTGTATTGCAGCCCGTGCCCACGAGTTTATTAGCGAGTTTACTGACGGTTATCAAACCTATTTAGGTGAGCGTGGCGTGCGGCTTTCTGGTGGGCAAAAACAGCGGATCGCCATTGCACGGGCGATTTTAGCCGACAGACCCATATTGTTACTCGATGAAGCGACCAGCGCTTTAGATGCGGTAAGCGAGCAGAAAGTGAAGCAAGCGCTGGACGTATTGATGGCGGGTAAAACTACCTTGATTATTGCCCATCGCTTATCGACGGTGATCAATGCCGATAGGATTTTTGTATTCGATAAGGGCGAGATTGTTGCCTGCGGGCGCCACCAAGAGTTGATGCAATCCAATGCGTTATATCGTGAATTTGCCAGTCTGCAATTGTTAACCGAAGAGGCCAATGCCAGCGCCTTAAATGAGACCATTTAGGTAAAATAAAACCCAGTTGCTAACTGAAACGCTCAAGCTAGCTCACTGGGTCTTTTATTGTGCGTTTGTTGCTAAGCTTTGTTAATCAGCTTTGTCTTTAAGTACGGCACTTTAAGTACAGCACTTTAAGTGCGGTCTCTAAGCTTTATCTTTTAGCTCGCGGCGCAGAATTTTACCTACGGTACTCTTAGGTAATTGCGTCATAAATTCAATGACTTTTGGCAATTTATAGGCGGTCAATTGCTCGCGGCAATAGGTTAGAATGGCTTCTTTTGCCTGTTGATGATCTTGGTTATCATCCTTGAGTACAATGAAGGCTTTAACCGCTTCGCCCGAGTGTTCATCTTTTACTCCCACCACGGCGCATTCGATCACACTTGGATGGCTCGCAAGCACGTTTTCCACCTCGTTGGGATAAACGTTAAAGCCTGAGACTATGATCATATCCTTTTTGCGATCAACAATTTGATGGAAACCTTCCGCTGTTGCTATGGCAATATCGCCGGTTTTGAAGAAACCTTCTGGAGTCATAGCGTTGGCGGTTTCCTGCTGATTATTCCAATAACCCCGCATCACTTGTGGGCCACGCGCGGCTAATTCTCCCGCTGTACCTAAGGGCACTTCAAGGTTGTTTTCATCTAAGAGTTTAACTTCAGTGCCAATCACAGGTTTACCAATAGTGCCAAGCTTTTGATAACCGGGCGCATTGAGTGAAATCACCGGTGAGGTTTCAGATAGCCCATAACCTTCGCTGATCATATTGCCTGTCGTCTGTTGCCAAATATTCGCCGCTGCGGCAGTGAGTGCAGTGCCGCCAGAGATAGTGATTTTTAAGTGGCTAAAGTCCAGTGCCTTAAACTCAGGTTGATGGCATAGGGCGACAAACAGGGTGTTGAGTCCTGCAAATCCCGTGAAGGGGTATTTGGCGAGTGTCTTAATTAAGCCACTAATATCACGCGGATTTGGAATTAATACCGAGCAACCGCCGCACTCGAAATAAAGCACTAAGTTCACCATAAAAGCGTAAATATGGTAAATCGGCAGCGGCGCAACAAAGATATCTTCCCCTTCGGTGATCACGCTCGCGATACGGGATTTTACCTGCGCCGCATTGGCGAGCATATTGCCGTGGGTCAACATGGCACCTTTAGATAATCCTGTCGTGCCACCTGTGTATTGCAACGCCGAGAGGTCGTCGAGATTGGAGATAAATCGGCTAAAGGGAAGGTCAGCCCCTTGCTTTAAAATCTGACAAAACTCGACATTCTTAAGCCCTGTTTTTGGCTGCACATGCGGATCGATCAAATCTAAAGGATGGGTGGAGATGACGAGTTCTATTTGAGTACTGTCGATGACTTTGGCCAAGGTCGGCAATAGGTCGGATAACACCACGAGCGCTTTAGCACCAGAATCATTGAACTGATGAATAAGCTCGCGCTCTGTATATAAAGGATTCGTATTAACAAGGATAAGCCCAGCCCTGATTGCGCCGTAGGCCGCGATGACAAATTGGGTGATATTGGGCAATTGAATGGCGATGCGATCGCCGGGTTTGAGTGTGGTCTTATTCTGTAAATAGGCGGCAAAGTAACGAGAGTCGCGTTCTATCTCATTAAAACTGCTGGTTTTACCAAGGCAGGCATAGGCGGGTTTATCGCCATAACGCAGGCTGGTTTTCTCGATCAGATCGACCAGTGATGAGTAGTCTAGTTTGAGTTGAGAGTCTTGATCGTATGCCATGCTGAACTACCTCAAAGATGATGTTTATTAGTTGTTATTATTCTGGAGTTAAACAGGTGTTTAGATTAGAGGGTGTTAGCACTAGAGGTCAATGCTTATCGCGAAAAACATCGCTATACCAGTAACGGTATCTTTATGTAACAAATAGTATTTTTACTCTAAAGCTGAGGCGTTAAGGATAGCGTAATTATCGTATCATCGATAAAGCGTAATAAAGCGTAAAGGGAGAGCATTCGAGATTTTTATAATGGTTATGCTTCTAGGGATTCAACTTGCTTGTGCTTAAGCTTATTGTGCGTAAACGTCGAATAACAGATGGATTGCAGCCACTGCTAATAGATGCCTAAGATTGGATTTTATTGGACGAAGAAGCACTAAAGATATCGCAAGAAACACACTGTCTTTTGGGGATGAGTGTTTGATTTAGAACGGCGCTTGGGTTGACTCCCCAAGCGCCGATTTAGCGGTTAATGTAGACGGTTACCGATATTAACCGCTAAAAGCCTAGGGACTGAAGAATCCAGTTTCTTGACTCACTTGCTGGCTTGGCTGTTTCACATCCGTCACCGAGAATTGGATCATTTTGCGTCCAGAGGGGATGGCATCCTTATCGGCTAATACAGTGACGGGATAGTCGACTTGTTCGCCTGCAGCCAAGGTAATAATAGGATCGGCAATCAAGCTGAAGGGCATTTCACTGTCGACGGCGAGTTGATACTGCTTAGTGTCCTGCGTCTTGTTGCGGATCTTCAGTTGATAGGTGTTTTCAATCTTATTGTCAGCGGTTTCGCGGTACAGGCTTTGACGGTCTCGGATCACGTTAAGCTGGATCTCGCTGCGGCTATTCAAATCTAGACCTATCACTATCAGCATGATCACGACCGCTGCGCCGTAGCCTAAGAATCGCGGCGAGCGCCAATAGGAGTAGCTGACTCCCTTAAGATCATTCTCACTCATGTAGCCGATAAGGTTCGGTTTATAATCGAATTTCAACATGGTTTCATTACAAGCATCGACACAGGCACCGCAGTTGATGCACTCATATTGCAAGCCGTTACGAATATCTATCCCAGTTGGGCACACTTCGACACATAAATTACAGTCAACACAATCACCAAGATTACTCTCTCTGAGATTGGTTTCTTGCTTACGTTTACGCGGGCCGCGGGATTCACCGCGCTGTGCATCATAGGTCACGGTTTTAGTGTTGGCATCGAACATTACAGCTTGGAAACGTGAATAGGGGCAGCAATGTAGACACATTTGCTCGCGCATCCAGCCCGCATTCAGATAAGTACAAATGGCGAAAAACCAGACCCAGCTAGTCACCCAAAAGCTGGCATTGCCCGTCAATATGTCGATATAGAGTTCGCGGGCGGGAATGAAATAGCTGATAAAACCACAGCCGGTGAGCAGGGCGGCGAGACCCCAAAGTAAGTGCTTGGTGCTTCTTTTACCGATTTTGCTGCCAGACCAAGACGCTTTGTCGAGTTGCTTGCGTTTGTTGCTGCTGCCTTCGATGCGCGTTTCAATCCACACATAGATAAAGGTCCACGCCGTTTGTGGGCAAAGATAGCCGCACCAAACGCGGCCCCAGAACACGGTGATAAAAAATAGACCGAAGGCCGCGGCGATAAAAATCCATGCGAGTAGGGTAAAGTCCTGTGGCCAGAGCGTGATGCCAAAGAAGAAAAACTGTTGCTGGCTGATATCTAACAATATCGCTTGGCGGCCATCGATTGAGATAAACGGCAAGGCGAAAAACAACACGATCAGCAGGCTATTCATCATGGTTCGCAGGCGCTGAAAATCACCTTTCTGCTCACGAAAATGGATGTTGCCAGAGGGTGTATTGCTCCCTGTTGCAGTTTCGCTGGAGAGGATTTTAATCGGAATGTGGAGCTCGACTGAGGAAGGTTTCGCGTTCACACTCTTATTCACACTTGGAGAATTGGGGGTAACTTCGCTCTTGGGCATAAAGGGTCCTAACGGCTTAAATAAGATTCGCCTCTCTATAGCAAGCGCTAGGCCAAGTTTTAACTGATTCAACCTTATGATATATATTGTTATTTTATGATGCGAGCTAAGTGGTAGTCACGATATATCACACATTGGCGATATATCGCGTTTTTAGCTTGTGTGGTTAGAGTTATATTTCACTCGATTGACGTTGGATCCCCAGTTTTTTCATCCGCGATCTCAGTGTACTTGCCGGAACGCCTAAGACATTCGCCGCGCCGAGTGGACCGGATATTCGCCAGTTTAAGCGTTTAAGAGTCTGTTCTATATGCAAGGCTTCCGCTTCTGCTAAGGTTTGGCCTTGGGCTTGAGCTAAGGGGTTGTTGCTCGGCATCGCATGGATCTGCAGAATATCGCCTTGGGATAGAATGGCTTCGCGCTCGAGGATGTTTTGCAATTCGCGCACATTGCCCGGCCATGTGTAAGCCATGAGTTTTTGCAGCCCTTTTTGGCTCACACCGCGGATTTTTTTGCCTAACTTACGATTCAAACTGTGCAGTATATGGCTGACGAGTTCGGGGATATCTTCGATCCTCGCGCGCAGTGGTGGTACTTGAATAGGGAATACATTCAAGCGGTAATAGAGATCCATCCGAAATAATCCCTGCTCGACCCGCTTGAGTAAGTCGTGATGACTGGCGGCGACCAAGCGAATATCCACTTGAATGGTTTCGCTGCCTCCGAGGCGTTCGAAGGATTGCTCTTGGATGACCCGCAGTAGTTTTGATTGGGCTTCTAAACTGAGTTCTGCCACTTCATCGAGGAACAGCGTGCCTTGGTGAGCAAGTTCAAAGCGGCCTTTACGGCGACTGGTGGCACCGGTAAATGCGCCTTTCTCGTGACCAAAGAGTTCACTTTCTAACAAAGATGCCGAAAACGCGGCGCAGTTGACGCTGATCATCGGCTTGTCTTTGCGGCGACTGAGTTGATGTAAGTTACGGGCAACGAGCTCTTTCCCTGTGCCATTTTCACCACAAATGAGCACTGTACTGTCGGTATTGGCCACCATATGCAATTGCTGGATCATGTGGCGGATCACGCTACTGGCGCCCGAAATATCCACATCACCCGTTTTGTCAGCAAGTTCAGCCTGCAGATAATGATTCTCCGAGGCGAGTCGCTCCGAGAGCGCCTGCACTTGCGCCAATGCTTGGCGTAGTGACTGCTCTGTTTGCTTTTGAATACTAATGTCACGAAATATCGCGACTACGCCAATCAGTTCATTATCACGGTAAACGGGGGTGGAACTGTAATACACGGGGAAGCTGCTGCCATCTTTACGCCAGAACACATCATGGGTGATTTCTCGGGTAATACCATCCTTTAAGGTGTTGTAAATCGGGCAATCTTCTTGGGGATAATGGCTACCATCCGCATGGCTGTGGTGATGGCAGTTATGGATATTTTTGCCCAGTAACTCTTCATTCTTCCAACCTGTCATGCGTTCTGCCGCTGGATTGATAAACACCGCATTACCGCTTAAATCAAATCCATAAATACCTTCACCGACAGCGTTAAGCAGTAACTGGTTTTCCGGTAAGAAATGCTTATCTACCGATTTTTTATTATTGACCGAAATCTCATTTGTCATCTGTGGTACTCAGGTTTAGGCGGTATTGCCTGAGTATACCTTAAGTCGTATGGCGCGATATATCGTGTTTTGATTGAACTATTGAGTACTTACCTCTTTATGGTGACATTTTGGATCACATTTTTAGCACTCTAAAATGCATTTTTACCCAATGCAGTACCTTAAAAAATATTTACCTATAACAGACTGATCTAAAAGAGAAATGACTAATATTCATTCAAAAGTCTGATTTAACATTGGATATTGTCTTATTTATGTTATAAAAATGTTCTTGTTATGTAAAAAATAACTTTGTATTGACCGTAGTTGCAAGGTTTAGGGATGAGAATCGCATAAAGCAGGTCAGGTATTCTAAAAAAATAATAAGCAGTTGGGATGAATATGATGACCTCAAAGAAGCAGAAGTTTGGATTAAGTGCAGTCAGTTTGGCGATTACATTAGCTTTGTCTGGTAGCTTCATTAGCCCGCAAGCCATGGCTGAGGAAGAAGACGCTGCTGTTAAAAATGAAGGCGTGGAAAAGATTGCGGTTGTTGGTTCACGTGCGGCACCACGCTCAATCGGCGATTCCCCCGTTCCAATTGATATTATTAGTAGTGACGACCTTAAAAAGAATGGTTCGACTGACATGATTGATATGTTAGTGACATCGGTACCTTCGTTTAACTCGCGCGCTCAACCCATCAGTGATGCGGCAACCTTAGTACGTCCCGTTAACTTACGTGGTTTGCCTTCCGACAGTACCTTAGTGTTAGTCAATGGTAAGCGTCGTCACCGCGCAGCTGTGATTGCGTTCCAAGGCGGCGGCATTAACGATGGTGCTCAAGGTCCTGATATCTCGGTTATTCCTGGTTCTGCATTGAAGCAAGTCGAAGTGCTGCGTGACGGCGCTGCGGCGCAATATGGCTCTGATGCGATTGCAGGGGTCATGAACTTTGTCTTAAAAGATAATTCCGATGGTGGCTCCATCACAGTGACCCAAGGTGAATATTACGAGGGTGACGGTGCTACGACCACAGTCGAAGGCGATGTTGGTTTACCGCTGACGGATAATGGCTTTGTTAACTTAAGCTTCCAGTATAAAAATGCGGATGCAACCAGCCGTAGTGTGCAGCGTCCCGATGCGGCTAACTTAGCAGAGCAGGGTAATACTGCGATTAATGACCCAGCTCAAGTATGGGGCAATCCTGAAATCAATGATGACTACTCAGTGTTCATCAACTCAGGCTTAGACATTAATGCCAATATGCATGCCTATGCCTTTGGTAACCTGTCATCCCGCGATGCCGTAGGGGGATTTTATTATCGTAATCCGCAGGACCGCAGTAATGTGTATACCCCTCCTGAAGGCGGTAATTTATTAGTCGGAGCTATAAATGGTGATCAATCGTCTTGTGTGGTAGTGCCAATTCCTAAAGTTGATACAAACAACGACGGTATTCCCGATGCTGATGGTAACGTCTTAGATACCGATGCTTATAAGGCCATGGTTGCCGATCCCAATTGCTTTGCTATGAACCAAATTTTCCCCGGTGGTTATACGCCGCAGTTCACTGGGACCATTGAAGATATGTCTTTCTTCGGCGGTGTAAAGGGCGATATCGGCGAGTGGAATTACGATTTCAGCGCCGGTACCGGTAGTAACAAAGCCAGCTTCGGCCTTAAAAACTCGTTAAACCCATCATTGGGATTAGATACCCCAACTGATTTCGATACCGGTGCCTATGAGCAAGTTGAAACCACAGTTAACTTAGATTTTTCGCGTTTCATTACTATAGGTGGCATCGAAGACATTAGCTTTGCTTCTGGTTTTGAATGGCGTAATGAGTCGTTTGAGATTTTTCAAGGTGATGAAGCCTCGTGGATTGCTGGCCCTTATGCTAGCCAAGGTTTCAATATTGGTGCGCACGGATTTAAAGGCTTTGGCCCAGAATCTGCGGGTAAAAACTCTCGCCACAATATCGGTATTTATACTGATCTAGAAGCCTATTTAAGTGATGACTGGCTACTCGGTTTAGCACTGCGTTACGAAGACTTTTCGACCTTTGGTGATACGTTAAATTACAAACTGACATTGCAGTATTCTGCAACCGACGAATTGTCATTCCGCGCTTCACACAGCACGGGCTTTAGAGCGCCAACGGTGGGTCAAGAAAACGTTGTCAATACGCAGACATCGATTATTGATGGTCAGTTGATCCAGACGTTTATTGCGCCACCCACCGATCCGCTTGCGGCATTTTATGGCGGGGAAGTGTTAAAGCCTGAAGAGTCAACAAGCTATGCGTTAGGCGCAGTGTATGAATACGAAAGCTTTTTCTTAACGGTCGATTATTACAACATTGGCGTTGAGGGTCGTATTGCGCAGTCGAGTAAGATTGATGTTGAAGCTAAAGACTATGATGCGCTGCGTGCAGCGGGCGTTGAGTTCCCTGAGTTGATCCAAGGCGTGAGTTATTACACCAACGACTTTGATACTACGACTCAAGGTATCGATATCGTCGCCTCCTATGATGCGGAAATTCTGTCGGGTAATGCTAAATTCAGTCTTGCCTATGGTTGGACCGATACCAGCGTTGATAAATACGATCCCGAAACCACTGATGAAGGCAAGGTTCGGCGTTTAGAAGATGGTATTCCTGCACACCGTGCAACCTTGACCTGGGCGCAGTCATGGGATCAATTAAGCATGTCACTGCGTGGTAACTACTTCGGTGAGTACTATGCGACTCATGCTGACGATACCTCTGATTGGGGTTCTGAAATGGCCGATGCTGCAGTCACCATAGATCTGGAAGTGAGCTATGAGTTATTTGATGGCTTAACCCTGGCGGTAGGGGCAAATAACCTATTCGACCAAAAAGCGCAAAAGCTGAAAGTGGGCGATGATTACGCTTATTCTCAACTTGGTGGCGTTTACTATGAAAGTGGGCCATTCGATTACAACGGTGGCTTCTACTATGGCCGTGTAAATTACCGTTTTTAATGAGTAAGCCAATTTATAGAAGCGATTTCTAACCCACCTTTCAAGAAATTTGGCTTTTATAGATTTGAAGTGAAGTGAGCAAAAAGGCTGCAGTGCAGCCTTTTTTATTGGTTATTTTTCGTTAGCTGCGATTCGTTTGTGCGGCAGCAAGGCCATTCAACACATCACTCATACTGAGTTTTGACGGCAAAAGAATGCCATTGGGGGCGCTTGGACCGTAGATTTTATTGTAGGGCGTACCAGGTACACCTTCATGGCGCATATAGCTTTCAATCGTTTTGTTGGCTTCACTCCAGTTGCCTTGCATCAGGATAATGTTGTCTGCCATTAAGGCATTCACAATTTGTTCCCTGTGGGTGACTTCGGCTTTATTGGTTTGGCAAATGGTGCACCAATCTGAAGTAATATCGACAAATACGGTATAGCCTTGGGCAACCAGAGGCGCAATTTGCTCGGGCGCTAAGGTATGCCATTGCAGTTTTTGATAGGCTTGATAATCCTCGCCTTTATGCACAAATCCAATAATAGCGCCGAGTCCTAAGGCGAAAAATCCCAGTACAAATATCACCGCCAGCGGTATGGTTTTTCCTTTTTGTCTTTGCCAAAGCAGCAGCAAGATAGCGCCGATTAATAGACAAAGAATGACAATACTGATCAGAGTAATAGTGCTCATAAAACTTCCTGCTGGAGAATGGCGTGCCTTTATTAAACATAGAGGCTTAGGAATACAGACTTAGATTCGTGCTTATCTTAGCGGTTAACGGCTTAAATCAGCGTGAATTTATAGGATTTCATTTGAGCTGCCCTTTGACGCATTCAGTTGCAATTGTGTTTTGCGCCTGCTGTTGAGTCTTTGTAAGCTGGGCAAGATGATAGTTACCGCTATAACAAAAATAAAAGGAAATAAGATGACACCTTTACTATCGCGTCGACGCTCGTCGGCTAGGCCGCTTTGGTCATTATTACTGTTGCCGTTGATCGTATTCTGCTCGAGCCTGAGCTATGCCGAAACCGCCAAAAAGGCCGAAGATAAAGCCGACAAGCTTGTCCCTGAGGTGGTTAAAACCGAGCATAAGATGACGATTCAAGGGCAAAAAGTCAGTTATCAAGCGATAAGTGGCGAGACTATTTTAAAGGATGATAAAGACGAACCGCTGGCGAGTATTTTCTCTATTACCTATTTACGTGACGATGTTAAAGACAGCAGCAAACGCCCCGTAACCTTTATTTTTAACGGCGGTCCGGGTTCGGCATCGCTCTGGTTGCACATGGGCTTATTTGGCCCTAAACGTGTGGTGGTGCCGGATGCAAAGGATGATGGCGCAGCACCTTATCGTATTGAATCAAACGATTACTCTATGCTTGATGAGTCCGATCTCGTGTTCATCGATCCCGTAGGTACTGGCTTTAGCCGCGCCTTAGGCGATAAAAAAGGTGCGGATTTTTGGGGCGTGAAAGAAGATGCCCAGTCGATTGCCGAGTTTATTCGCCGCTGGTTGATTGAGCATAAACGATGGAACTCCCCTAAATATTTGGCCGGCGAGAGTTACGGTACTACCCGCGCGGCTGCGCTTGTGAATGAATTGCAGGGCGGTTGGACCGACATTTCGGTCAATGGAATTATGCTGATTTCATCCATTCTCGATTTTAGTCATGCCCGCTACCAACCGGGTAATAATCAACCATACATTGGTTTTTTACCGACCATGGCGGCGACGGCTTTTTACCATAATAAAGTCAGCGCTACGGATGAAGCTTTAGGGCTGGAGGCTTTTATTGAGGAGGCGCGCCAGTTTGCGATCAAAGATTATGCCCTCGCGTTGTTGCAAGGCAGCCGCTTAACACCCGAGGCATATCAAGCTGTACGTCAAAGCTTGGCGCGCTTTACGGGTTTAAGTGAGCACTATTTAGATCGTGTTAATTTGCGCGTGAGCGCCAGTCGATACACTAAGGAGCTGCTCAGAGAGCAAGATTTGACGATAGGACGCTTAGACAGCCGCTACACAGGTAAAGACTACGACAGTGGCGGCGACTCAACCGACGATGATCCATCAGGTTATGGGATTGATGGCGCCTATACGGCTGCCATGCATCAATATCTTTATGACGATTTGGGCGTGACCTTATCCCGTCCTTTCAACGTTCTCTCCGTTGATGTGAACCGGAGTTGGAATTGGAATATCAGTGGCAAGCAGATGCACTATGTCAACGTTGCGCCTTATCTTGGTCAAGCGCAGCGTGAGAACAAAGATCTGAGGATTTTTGTCGGCAACGGTTACTTTGACTTTGCGACGCCATTTTTTGCCACCGAAAATACCTTTGCCGATAACGGCATAGATAATAGTCGTGTGAGTATGCATTACTATAAAGCGGGGCACATGATGTACGTTGAGCCCGAATCCTTAACCCAGTTAGTGAAGGATATCCGTGCTTTTTATCAGCCTAAATAGCCGTTAATTTATCAACAAACGGATTGATTAGCGTTAACGCCTTAATGGCGCGATGCTAGAATAGCAAACAAGTTAAGGCCCCAGAGTTTATCTACATCAATGGGGCCTTTTTATTCGGCGTAAGGTGTGTTCAATGAGTTTTAGTACTTGGTTAGGTTTATTGGCTATTTGTTGTTTGGGGGCTATGTCGCCGGGCCCAAGTTTAGCTATGGTGGTGCGCCATACCTTAGGCGGCGGACGGGGCAAGGGCATAGTGTGCGCGTGGGCACATTCAATAGGCATTGGGATTTATGCGTTGGTGACGTTACTCGGCTTAGCCGTCGTACTTAAAAAGGCGCCCTTAGTCTTTAATGGCATTGCGATTCTCGGTGCTTTGTATTTGGCTTGGATGGGAGTTCAGGCGCTGCGTTCCAAGGGCGGTATGCAAGCTAAATTGGCCGCAGGGGAGGCGACAGATACCTTGACCGCAGCCCGTGATGGTATCGCCATTTCCTTATTCAATCCTAAAATCATGCTATTTTTCCTCGCATTATTCAGCCAATTCGTGATGGTGGCCGACAGCATGACAGCTAAAGCCTTAATCGTTTTTACCCCATTAGTGGTCGATGGCCTTTGGTACACGCTTATCGCTTTATTGTTGTCCCACTCAAGCGTGTTGCCTAAGTTACGGGAAAAGGCAGGGTTAATTGATAAGTTGTCTGGCGTGGTATTGATACTGCTAGCGATCCGCGTGGTATATACGCTTTAATTATTTATTGCAGGTAATTTGTTTCAACAAACAAAAACGCCATCAATCGATGGCGTTTTTTATGTTATCGCTATGCATGAAGGGCGTGCTTAGCCTTTAAACATTTGCACTGAATTGTCGGCTTGTTCTGCCACCGCTTCTTGGAGAATTGGCGGATTCGCGATGTGATCGTCTAAGTTGTCACTCAGCATTTCTTTGAATTCACTGCTAAACCATTCTAATGCACTTTCTTTCTCGGCGCCGAGATCCGCTGATTTAATTGCGGCTTCGAAGGCGTTAAAACGTGCCGCGGCAAAACGGAGTGCTGTGCCCACTTTACCTACATCTGCTTCTTGTTGGCTTAGCTGATTGGCTAAGGCAATAAACTGATCGGCAAGTTCGTAAATGGTGGTGTTGCTCGTGTCGGTCATGGCGTTCACTCTAAAAAGTAACAGATTAAAGTTCGATTCTAACTTAATTGACGTAAGAAGGAATCGTCAGGCATTAACTATTGGGATCTGTGTCGGTAATGACGACTCCGGTTTGGGAGTCATAACTGATCGAGAGTTTGTCGTTTGTTCGATAGAAATAAGTGCACTTGCCAGGATTGGTATAACTGGCTTTGTAGTCGGTTTCTGTCGCATCAACATTTAAGCGCGAGACACTCGGTTGAGTATTTTGGAATAGCACTTCCCATACCGAGATACAGTCTTCGACATTATCAAGCGACGGTGAGGCTTCATTACCAAAGATATAGTGCTGTGCAGGCCAGCCGAAGGCGTTGAAATCCACTTGTTCAGATTGCGCCGTGCCAAATACGGGTAAGTCTTCTTTTGGACCTGAGCCCACTTTTACCGCCCAAACGGAGCGCGCCAGATTGATGGCTGACTTAAAGCCACCGCCAGCGGCTTTGACTGTAGCGATTTGCGCATCTTGCTGCACATTGATAAATTTTGGCAGGGCCACTACCGCTAAAATACCGAGCACTATGATGACCACCACAAGCTCTATTAAGGTGAAACCCGTTTGATGTCGTTGTATCAATTTATCAGAATGTTGGATCATCATGGCGTATTAGACAGTGCGAGAATGGGCGCACTATAGCATTTAAATTCGAATGTTTTAAATTGAAAGTCTTAAAGCGAAACACTGCAAACATAGCCGTATCACTTATCGACAAGCATAACCTTCAAACTTGCCATTCTACAGCAGGGCTTTTAAGCTAACCCGATAATAGGATTGAGGAAGTAAAATCGTGACTCAGGCGACATGGCAAACATTTATCGATGGGCAAAGGGCTTTGCCTTATTTTCAGCAACTAAGTGCGTTTGTAGACAATGAACGCAGGGCTGGGAAAGTGGTTTATCCACCCGAAGCCGATGTTTTTAATGCCTTTACTATGACTCCGCTTGAAAAGGTCAAAGTGGTATTGATTGGCCAAGATCCCTATCACGGCCCAGATCAAGCCCATGGTTTATGCTTTTCGGTCAAACGCGGTATTAAACCGCCGCCTTCCTTAGCCAATATGTACAAGGAATTAGCGACAGATATTGATGGCTTTACCATTCCATCCCACGGGGATTTATCCGCATGGGCGGAGCAGGGGCTCTTAATGCTCAATACGGTATTAACCGTTGAGCAAGGTAAGGCGCACTCCCATGCCAAAGCGGGCTGGGAAGTGTTTACTGCTGCCGCGCTGGAATTATTAAATCGCCAGACACAGCCGATTATCTTCGTGCTTTGGGGCAGTCATGCCATCAAAAAAGGTCAAGTGATTAACGCACCGCAACATCAAGTGCTCACTGGGCCGCATCCTTCACCTTTATCGGCCTATCGGGGTTTCTTTGGCTGTGGGCATTTTTCTCAAGTGAATCAATTATTACTTGAGCGGGGCGAAGCGCCGTTCCGCTGGCAGGTTTAATCTTAGGATTGCGGGTTTGAGGCAATAAAAAAGGTCTTACTGAGTAAGACCTTTTCTTTGGGCTAAAACGGATTAGCGAGTGCTCAGTGATTACGGTCGACCGAAATCTTAGCAAGCGCAACTAAGGCTTGCTTGTAGTCGCTGTCGGGCAGAATCGATAATGCCTCGATGGCTTTCTCTGATTCTTCAATTGCTTTTTGCTGGGTGTAGTTTAACGCGCCGCAATGGTGCAGTGCTGCCACGATTTTATCTATGGCCTGTGTTCCATCGCCTTGCTCAATTGCTTGACGTATGAGGTGTTTCTCTTCGTCTGTGCCATGGGCAATGGCATAGATGAGTGGCAGAGTTGGTTTACCTTCAGCAAGATCATCACCTATGTTCTTGCCTAGCTCATCACTGTCGGCGGTATAGTCGAGTAAATCGTCGGTAAGCTGGAAGGCGGTACCAAGGTATTTACCATAGTTACCTAAGGCGGTTTCTTGCTCTGGCGTCGCACCCGCTAACACGCCCGCAAGCAGGGTGGCGGCTTCAAACAACTTAGCGGTTTTGCAATAAATGACCCGCATATAGCTTTCTTCTGTGGTGTCAGGATCGTTGCAATTCATCAGTTGTAAGACTTCGCCCTCGGCCAACACGTTCGTGGTATCCGCTAACACTCTGAGCACTTTCATGCTGTCAAGTTCAGTCATCATCTGGAATGAACGGGTATAAAGAAAATCCCCGACCAGCACGCTGGCGCTATTGCCGAACAGTGCGTTGGCGGTTTCTCGTCCGCGGCGCAATGTCGATTCATCAACTACATCATCGTGGAGCAATGAGGCCGTATGGATAAACTCAATAATCGCCGCTAGCTTAAGATGCGCTTCGCCTTCGTAGCTCACCGCACGTGCGGCTAATACCGACAGCAGAGGACGAAGACGTTTACCACCACCATTAATAATGTAAAAACCTAATTGATTAATTAGGGCGACATCTGATTCAAGCTGTTTATATATCAGCTGATTGACTGCTTGCATATCAGTGTCAGCCAGTTGACGAATAGCGTTTAAATCCATAGTAGACTCTGGTTGTGGGGTCATTACGTACCGGCCCCTGTTTAGGCTCACGTGTTATAATGAAATGAATTTTACCTAAAATTCTGACATATGACAGCACTAGCTCAACTAATGTGAGAGTTAATCCGGTCTTTTTTTATTCTTTCCTAATTAGGGCTTGCCAGAGTTAGATTCTTCGCGTAAACTCCGCGCCCATTGTCAATAAAGTTTTTATAGCACCCTGCCTCATCCAAGAATGAGCCCGCGTGTTAGGAATTGGAGTAAAATAGCTATGTACGCTGTTTTTCAAAGTGGTGGTAAACAACACCGTGTAGCCGAAGGCCACACTGTTCGTTTAGAAAAGTTAGAAGTTGCAACTGGTGAAACTATCGAATTCGATCAAGTTCTTTTGATCGCTGATGGCGAAACAGTGCATGTTGGTGCTCCTTTAGTAGCTGGCGGTAAAGTCGTTGCTGAAGTTGTAAGTCACGGTCGTGGCGATAAAGTAACTATCGTTAAGTTCCGTCGTCGTAAGCATCACGACAAGAAAATGGGCCACCGTCAGTGGTTCACTGAAGTTAAAATTACTGCTATCAACGCATAATAGGAGTCTAACTCATGGCACATAAAAAAGCTGGCGGTTCTACTCGTAACGGCCGCGATTCAGAAAGTAAACGTCTAGGTGTTAAGCGCTTTGGCGGTGAATCAGTTCTAGCTGGTAACATTATCGTTCGTCAACGTGGTACTAAATTCCACGCTGGTGTAAACGTAGGTATTGGTCGTGACCATACTCTGTTTGCTCTGACTGACGGTAAAGTGAAATTCGAAGTTAAAGGCGCTAATAACCGTAAGTTTATTAGCATCGAAGCTTAATTTTCGAACCTAGCTTATACTGTTAAAGCCCCGCCATTGGTGGGGCTTTCTGTTTTTTGTGCTTCTATTTACGCCGTGTAGATGCTTGAGTTGGTAAATGATTACCAAGAATGAGCATTGACAGGTAAGATTGGGAGCAAAGTATCTCGAGTTTTTTGGCGACCAATGAAGTTAGACGGTATAATTGCTTCATTCAGTGGTGCCAGGAGTAAGTATGAAGTTTGTCGATGAGGCAGTAATTAGGGTCGAAGCAGGCGACGGCGGTAGCGGTTGTGTTAGCTTTAGGCGCGAAAAGTATGTACCTGATGGTGGTCCTGATGGTGGTGATGGTGGCGACGGCGGCAGTGTTTTCCTGCAAGCTGACGAAAACTTCAACACTTTGATCGAGTTCCGTTTTGAACGTTTTCACATGGCTGAACGTGGCGAAAATGGTCGTGGCCGTGATTGTACCGGTCACAGCGGTAAAGATCTGATCTTAAAAGTTCCTGTTGGTACTCGCGCGGTCGATCATGATACTGAAGAAGTCCTTGGGGATTTAACGACCCACGGTCAAAAGCTATTGGTTGCCAAAGGTGGTTTCCATGGTTTAGGTAACACCCGTTTTAAGAGCAGTACTAACCGTGCCCCACGTCAAAAGACGTTAGGAACACCTGGTGAAGTTCGTAGCCTTAAATTAGAGTTGTTACTGTTGGCTGACGTTGGTTTGCTTGGCATGCCTAACGCGGGTAAGTCGACATTCATTCGTGCGGTTTCCCGTGCAACGCCGAAAGTGGCTGATTATCCGTTTACAACACTAGTGCCTAACTTAGGTGTGGTTAATCCACGTCCTGGTCAAAGCTTTGTGATCGCGGATATTCCAGGTCTTATCGAAGGCGCAGCCGATGGTGCGGGTTTAGGTATTCGCTTCTTAAAGCATCTTGAGCGTTGTCGTATTCTACTGCACATCATCGACATTGAGCCTATTGACGGAACCGATCCGGTTGAGTCTGCACGCGCTATCGTTGGTGAGCTTGAGAAATACTCTCCAAAACTGGCAAGCAAGCCACGTTGGTTAGTCTTTAACAAAACCGATTTGCTGCTTGAAGAAGAGCTGCAACAAAAGGTTGATCGCATCGTTAAAGAAATGGGTTGGGAAGGCGACGTTTACACTATTTCTGCCTACAACCGCGACGGCACTAATGAGTTGGCATTAAAGCTCCTCGATTATATTGCGAGCTTGCCACCAGAAGACAATGAAATCGACCCAGACAGTGAAGTCGAGTTCAAGTGGGATAATTATCATCAAGCTAACTTAGATTCTGTAAATGAAGACTATGTTGATGAAGATGATGACGACGACTTTGATGATGACGACTACGACGTAGAAGTTATTTACCAGAGATAATCTTACCGTCTTAATTTTGAGAGTTCCGTGTACGCAGATACTCAAAATGATATTACTCGGCAAGTTGTGCGTGCTGCACAACTGCTACTGGCCTACGGCGCAGAATCTGATTTAGTTGAAGAAATCAGCCAGCGTCTAGGTCAGGCTTTAGGCCTTGCCAGCGTAGAGCTCTCTATTTCCTCCAATTCCCTCGTGTTAACCAGTTTGGTTCATGGTCGCTGTATCACTACGACTCGTCGTATTCGTGAGCATGGCATTAATATGACCATAGTTTGTGAATTACAACGCATCTGTTTATTAGCTGAAAAAGGTCTGTATGGCCCCAACGAAGTCCGTAAACGTTTGGCGCGGATTGAGCCTAAAACCTATCCTCCTAGTTTAGTTGTCTTCATGATTGGCCTGTCTTGTGCCAGTTTTTGTCACCTGTTTAATGGTGATCTTATCTCGTGTGTGATTACCTTTTTTGCCGCAGCTGTGGGCATGTCGGTACGTTTAGCGATTGCTAAGCAGCATTTTAATTTATTGGTTAACTTTGCCGTCACGGCTTTCGTCACCAGTATGTTGGCTCAAACTGGCTATGTGTTTGCATTGAGTGAAACGCCTAAAGCAGCTATGGCCGCGAGTGTGCTAATGCTGGTGCCGGGTTTTCCGATGATCAATGCGATTTCTGACATGGTGAAAGGGCATATGAATGTCGGCATCTCCCGTTGGGGCCATGCGACCTTGCTGACCGTTTCTTCTGTGATAGGCATTACGATTGCGATGCAGATCGGCGGGATTTTCCTATGATGGAACTACTGATAACGCTGCTGCACGATGCTTTTTTCTCAGCAATTCCCGCCGTGGGATTTGCTATGGTGTTTAATGTTCCTAAACGATTTCTTCCCTATTGCGCCTTAGCGGGAGCCATTGGTCATAGCTCGCGTACCTTAATGCTACAGTTTGGTTTACCGATTGAGTGGGCCACATTTGCCGCTGCTGCAATCGTCGGGATTATTACTATAGGGTTTGGAAAACGCCATTTAGCGCCACCTTTAATGTATGCTGTCGCCGCTATTATACCTATGATCCCTGGCACTTATGCCTTTAATACCGTCATTGCCTTAGTGCAACTGACTGCTCAGTCTCAGGTGAGTCCGGAACTGACGGCACAAGTGATTAGTAATGGCCTCAAAACCGTCTTTATTCTCGGGGCGTTAGCTGTGGGGCTGGCCATGCCGAGCTTGCTGTATTTCAGAACCCGCCCCGTCATTCAATAATTCTATTTCAATAAAACAGGAGTGAGCATGCGCATTGCTATGATAGCCGCGATGGCAAACAATCGAGTCATCGGAAAAGAGAATAAAATGCCATGGCATCTTCCTGAAGATCTACGTCACTTTAAAGCCATGACCCTAGGAAAGCCTGTGGTGATGGGGCGTAAGACCTTTGAGTCCATTGGTAGACCTCTTCCTGGCCGACATAACATAGTGATTTCACGTCAAACGGATCTCGTCATTGAGGGAGTGACCTGTGTAACCTCCTTTGATGCAGCCAAACAAGCCGCCGGCGAGTGTGAAGAGTTAGTGGTGATTGGTGGCGGTCAGCTTTATGCCGAGTTATTACCTTACGCAGATACCTTATATTTGACGCAAATCAAGCTAGAGGTTGAGGGTGATACATTTTTCCCCCACTGGGATGACGGAACTTGGAAAGAAACGGAATCTTTGTCTAGTATAAATGCGGATGGTTTGGAATATCGCTTTATCAACTTGGCAAAAAAATGTTAAATTGCAGCCTCTGTTGTGTACCCTGTGTGTATGGGGCGTCATTTTATCTAACGTATTGCATCATATCGGACATTTAGTTTTCACGGAAAGAAGAGATAGCCTATTTCGTTATCCTAGATTTCGAACGAGAGCTAAAGCCAAGAGGTCAATACCCTTTAGAGACGAGATGCAGCCCATACAAAATTGATAATAAAACTATAAGAAAGTATTAAGGAGTATCGGATGCGTCTTATGCCTGTAGCCTTGGCTGCGTTAATTGGATTTAGCTATATCACTGTACCAACCCCTGCTGTTGCGGGCGTTGATCCACTCGTCGCGAGTATTTGCGATTACGTAAAAGCTAACGATAAAAACCGCCTACGTAAAAAATTAAAAGAAAGCCGCGTTAAGCTACGTCAGATTTACAGTGGCATCAGTTGCGATGGCGCAAGTCTATTGCGTACCGCTTACGGCGCGAGTGCTAACGATGCCGGTGAGTTTGTAGCTAAACGTTTGTCAGTGACGGAACTGAGTGTCGCTGAAGCGGATGGTATGACTATCCAAGCTTGGGCAGAAGCAAACGGTCATGGTGATAGCCCTATCACTGCTGCAGTGAAAGAGCGTCTTGGCGCTGCTGCGGGCGGCGAAGAAGAGTAATCGCTGAGCTGGACTCGTTGCACCGAACTAGCGGCACTTTAGCTCTATTTGCAGCTTAGTGATATTAAGTGACGAGTATTAAGCAACGGGTTTAAGTCATTAGCGTTAAGAGCCTAGTATTAAGCGCTTTGTATTAAACGTCAGGCCTTGAATCAGAAAAAATGCCGAACTTAAGTTCGGCATTTTTTATGGCCCTAATTTGCACTAAGTCGGTCAGACCGAGTGATTGGTATGATAGGGAAAGTAAATTTGGCCCAAAAGAAAGGGCCGCTAAGCGACCCTTGGTTTAGAAGGTTTTAGCAATTAACATTTAGACTCTAAATTCACCTACTGAGGCTTGAAGCTCTTCTGCTAGTTTGGCGACTTGATGGCTAGACTGAGCCGTTTGATCTGCGCCGATAGCCGTTTCTTCCGAAATGGCAGCAATATGCTCGAGTTTCTCAGACACTTGCTGACTCACTAAATTCTGCTCTTGAGCTGCATGGGCGATATGAGTGCCTGAGTCATAGGCCTTATGCACAGACTGGCTAATGGTTTCGAGGGCAATGTTGGCTTGCTCAGTTTTTTCAACACAGGCATTCGCCTGAGCACGTCCCATATCCATAGCGGCAACGGCTTGCTCTGCACCTTGTTGCAACACTTCGATCATCTGTTGGATCTCTCGGGTTGATACCTGAGTGCGTGAGGCTAAGCTACGGACTTCATCGGCAACCACCGCAAAGCCACGACCTTGTTCACCGGCTCTAGCAGCTTCAATGGCGGCGTTAAGGGCGAGTAGGTTAGTCTGCTCTGCAATGCCGCGGATCACATCCAAAATTGAGCCAATTGAGGCGCTATCAGACTGCACTTTATTGATCACTACGCCTGCCTTGGCGACTTCATCGGCTAAAGCCAAAATCGTCAGTTTGTTCTCTTCGGCAATGGCTCGCATATGCTGAGTTTCTTGGTCGGCTTGCTTGATTTGCTCAAGGGCTTGATCGGCACTTAACGACACTTGTTGCGCGCTAGATCTCAGTTCTGTGGTTGCAGTGGCCACTTGGTCCACTTGGCTTTTTTGCTCTTGAATGCCGGAGGTAGTTTGCGCTGTGATTGCCGACGTTTGTTCAGCTGCCGCGGCCAGTTGGTTCGATCTATCCAAGATGCCGATAATCAAACTGCGTAAGCTATCGACGAGACGGTTGCAGTTTTTCGCCAGCTCTGCAAATTCATCGTGTCCAGAGTCATCAAGCTTATGGGTAAGGTTGCCTGAGGCTAAGACGTTTAGAGCATTGTTCACTTGGCTTAGTGAGCGTTTGAGCGGATTCACTACAGCAAAACTCACAATGACAGCGACAACAATGGCAATTAACACTACAACCATGGTTTGTATGCTAGCAGAGTCAATCTTAGCTATGGTGTCGTTGCTCATGTTGGCGGCAACAAGTTCGATGTTATTACTCACATCATCCATGTTGGAATTAATAACTTTCACGTCTTTTTCGATAATACCGAGTTTGACCACGGCTTCTTTAGAATGGGAAAGCTGGCTCGATTTCAGCTGCAACATAGATTGCGGGCCAGTAACAAGCGCTAAAACTTTTTCAATATCTTTAGTGACTGAACTTAAGGTATCCGCATCGACGATACCTTGACCGTGACGATTCACATATTCAAGTTTGTTTTTGGTTTCGCTGATAATGTAGTCAAGTTCTTTAGAGATCAGTTCGTGTTTATTGTCTTCTTCATTGGTCACTAAGTCTGCGATAGTGGTGATGATATTCCCGAGGCTAGTATCAATCGCGCTGGCTGACGCGGCCAGACTCTGCTCATCGGGATTTTGACTGCTTTCTAAATCAACAATATCGAGCAGTTCCGATGAGGCATCATCGGCGGCATTTTCGAGTTTTTTCTTTAGATTAACTAACTGTTCTTGCTTGCTTAATGAAGCTTCACGTTCGGCGATCATAGCAAGGCTGTCTCGTTCAAAGCTTGAGAAGCTACCGCTTAATTGGCTGATTAAGGAGGTGAGCTCTGGCTGGCTTTTCACTAATTGGGTGATGTTAGCTATTTCGTTTTTGAACTGAGTTCCATGATCATCGAACACTTTGCGAATACTGGGAATATTGGCCGATTTAGGCGTGTGATAGGCAATCAGGATTTGTCTTTGTTGCTCACTCAATGTTTCACTGAGGTGATTGGTCGACTTAAGCGCGGGCAAGCTTAATTCTTGCATCATCGCCGAGCTTGCTTTTAGGCTGTTGTTGGTGAGGTAGGATGTAAATCCTAGCACCACGAGCAAAAGCGTGACAATACCAAATCCGCCAATCACTCTGGTGGCTACGTTAAATTTCATAGGATACTCCGATTTTTATTATATTTTTCCAAATGAAAACAGGGCGATTTCAGGGTTAGGCGGCTCAGTCTGTTATCGACTTTAAGCTGTTTTAGTTTAACTCTTTTTTAACTTTTTTTGCGTAATTTTTTGGTCTTTTTCAAGATGCCATAGGGTTAAGTGTTCACCCCAGCAACAACCTGTATCTAAAGCCTTTAATTTACTATCGCCGACATTGCCCATCAGTGCTGCCCAATGGCCGAAAACCAAGGTGTGGCTTTGGCGCAGGGGCGAAGCAAACTCAAACCAAGGTTTGAGTTGTGGATTAGTACAGTTTTCAGGAGGTTGTTTACAATCAAAATCGAGTCGGCCATCGACATAGAGGTAGCGCATGCGTGTTAATGCGTTGATGCAGTAACGTAGGCGCTCTATGCCAATTGCACTTGGGTCCCATTGTTCGGCGCTATCCGAATACATTTGGCTTATCAGTGCCTCAAGATAATCATCTTGTTTGAGTGCGCAACTGACGAGTGCGGCTTCTTCTCTTAATACTTCAAGCGACCACAGCGGTGGCACACCCGCATGACTCATGATGAGTTGGTGTTCGGGTAATTCACGCATTAGGGGTTGCTGTCTCAGCCAGTCAATTGAGGCTGAAATGTCGGGCGATTCAAGAATTTCAGTTAAATTATCGCTGGGCTTAGCGCGTTTGAGCTTGCCGTGTAACGCCATTAAGTGGAGATCGTGATTGCCTAAAACCGTTTTAGCGGAATCACCTAAAGAACGAAAAAAGCGCAGTGTAGCTAAGGAATCTGGTCCGCGAGCAACAAGATCACCTACAGCCCAGAGTTCATCACGTGAGGGATTAAAATCGACCTTAGCGAGTAATTTTTGTAATTCAGCGAAACAGCCTTGAATATCACCAACAAAATAATGCGCCACAGTACCCCTTTCCTAACGATATTAATGTAGTAAGCCTGGGGTCGCTAAACGGAAGGGACGGATCGTCGCTTGGAAATGCTCACCCGATTCGCTGACCATACCATAAGTGCCATGCATTATGCCAAGGGGTGTATCGAGCACTGTGCCACTGGTGTATTGATAGGCGGTATTTGGCGCTATGGTTGGTGTTTCACCGACAACTCCGGCGCCTTGGACTTCACTGGTATTGCCATTGGCATCTGTGATTATCCAGTGACGGGTTTCGAGTTTAGCCGCCTGCTCACCTAAATTGATGATAGTGATGGTATAGCTGAAGAGGTATTTTTCATCCTCGGGCGAGGACTGCTGCTCTATATATTCAGTTTTAACTTCAACCCGAATGGAGGTGTCCAATGCGCTCATTCTTGTTCCTAGGCTCTGGTTAAAGGGCACCTAAGTGCCCAGACATATTTATGCTTTCTTATCGCAAACCATGTTAGCCATAGCAACATACTGTTGCACGCTAATCTGCTCTGGACGTTGACTTGAGTCAATCTCTAATTGCTCGAACTCATCGTCAGATAACATGTGCTTTAAGTTATTACGCAGAGTCTTACGACGCATGTTGAACGCCGTAGTACAAAGGTGACGTAGTACGGTCACATCTTTGCAAGGGAACGGTTTTACAGCGTATGGCAATAAGCGTACGACTGCTGAGTCGACCTTAGGCGCGGGCGTAAAGCTGTGGGGCGGCACTTCAAGAACCGGAACCACTTGGCAGAAGTATTGCGCCATTACCGTTAAACGGCCATAGGCTTTACAACCTGGGCTTGCCGATAAACGCAGTACCACTTCTTTTTGCAGCATAAAGTGCATGGTTTCAATCTGTTCGGCAAATTCGAACAGGTGGAACATCAGCGGCGTTGAAATGTTGTAAGGTAAGTTACCAAACACTTTCATCTTTTTGCCAGGCACACTCAGTTGACCAAAATCAAACTGCAGTGCATCACCTTGGTGAATGGTCAGTTTATCTTTAAGGACTGGGTGATGATGTAAGCGTTCAACTAGATCGCGGTCAAGTTCGACGACGGTCAGATTATCTACAGCTTCGGCTACGGGTTCGGTTAAGGCACCAAGGCCTGGGCCGATCTCGACCATCACATGGTGATTATCGGGGGAAATTGCGCCCACAATGCGATCAATCACATTGCCGTCGGTAAGGAAGTTTTGTCCGAAACGCTTTCTGGCCGTGTGGCCTAAATGTACTTTGTTGCTCATTAATAATGTAATCGTTTAGTTCTTTGAGGATAACTCAATGGCTTTATTCAGAGCACACACAAAGCTGCCAATATCGGCTTTGCCTGTACCCGCGAGATCGAGCGCCGTACCATGGTCAACCGAGGTACGAATATAAGGTAAACCTAAGGTGATGTTTACCGATTTGCCAAATCCTTGTGACTTGAGAACGGGAAGTCCTTGGTCATGGTACATGGCCAAGACGACATCGGCGTCCTGTAAATATTTAGGTTGGAACAGGGTATCGGCCGGTAATGGGCCGACAATATTCATCTGGAACTCTTCTCGCAACTCGTTGAGTGCAGGAATAATCACGTCGATTTCTTCACGCCCTAAATGGCCGTCTTCACCTGCGTGTGGATTAAGGCCACAAACATAAATTTTCGGTGAAACTATGCCAAATTTGCTGATGAGATCGGCATGTAAAATCTTGATAATATGCTGTAGGCGTTGACGCGTTATCGCTTTTGCAACATAGGCCAGTGGAATATGTGTGGTCACGAGTGCCACTTGTAATCCCGGCGTTGCCAGCATCATCACCACATCAGGGCAATTTGCTTGATGGGCAAAAAACTCAGTATGGCCACTAAAGGAAATACCCGCTTGATTGATAATGCCTTTGTGTACCGGACCTGTCACGACTGCATCAAACTCGCCGCTCATGTTTTTCTCGCCCGCATAACGCAAGGTTTCAACTACATAAGTGCTGTTTTGCTCATCGAGTTGACCGCAAATCGATTCGGTCACTAGCTTGAAGGGGGCGATGGTTAATGTGCCCGCTTCTTGCGGTTTAGGCGCTTGATTTGGCTGGTAAGGGCGGAAAGTCACTTGCAAACCGAGTCGTTTAGCACGGCTGGTTAATAATTCTGGATCCGCACAAACGACTAACTCAGCAGGCCAAGCCTGCTGAGCGAGTTGTACGACTAAATCGGGGCCAATACCTGCGGGTTCGCCTGGGGTAACGGCAATACGTTTAGTGCTCAATTAGAATTAACCTCGATTGGTCTCTGGCTGGAAGATTTCAATGTATGCGTCCGAACGCATTTCGTCTAGCCAGTTTTGCAGTTCTTCGTTAAATTTGCGACGGAAGATCAACTGGTGCGCACGGTTACTGTTGAACTGATCCGTGGCATCGGTTTTTCTGCGTTCTTCTAACTGGGTAATGTGCCAACCGTGAGTAGTACGGAATGGCTCGCTGATCTGGTCAGTTTTTAAACTGTTAAGGGTTTGAGCGAACTCTGGCACGTAAATGCTTGGCTCTGCCCAACCTAATTCGCCGCCTTTAGTGGCTGAACCTGGATCTTCAGAATATTGACGCGCTAGGTCTTCAAACTTAGCTTCACCTGAGCGAATTTGCTTCAGAAATTGCTCAAGCATGGCTTTAGCACGATCTTCTGACAAAATTGGCGATGGCTTGAGCAAAATGTGGCGCGCTCTGACTTCTTCAATTTCTTTGGTTTGTAGGCCGCGAGCATCCATGATTTTAATAATATGGAAACCTGCACCACTCTTAATCGGGCCGATAATGTCACCCGTTTTCGCACCGTTGATCACTTCGGCGAACAGGGTTGGCATTTCGTTGATGTTCATGTAGTCCCAAATACCGCCTTCGAGTGCTTTAGGGCCCGAAGAAGATGCGATAGCGGTACGACGGAAATCTTCACCACTCTTCAAACGCTCCAAAACGATATTGGCACGTTTGCTCGAGGATTCCAGTTGTTCACTGGTAGGATTATTTGGCACGTCAATCAGGATGTGGCCAATTTGGTATTCCACATCTTTCATCCCTTGTTCTTGGATGAGTTTGACTAGGCTAGTAATTTCCTGTGGTGACACTTGGATACGACGTTGTACTTGAATACGTTGAATTTCACCTAAGGTGATTTCTTCGCGCAATTGCTCGCGGTATTGGCTGAAGCTTAACCCTTCGCTTTCAATTTTCTGTTGCATCTGCGCCACAGACATTTTTTGTTCGCGTGCGATGTTTTCAATCGCTTGGTCTAATTGTAAGTCACCAATATGCAGGCCAATACGATCTGCCATTTGCAGTTGTAAACGGGTCAAGATCAAACGTTCAATCACCTGAGTGCGCAGGGCACTGTCAGAAGGTAACGATTGGTTTGCCGTTTTGGCATTGGCTTTAACAGTGTCAATCATGTTAGTGATTTCACTTTCGAGCACTATGCCGTCGTTAATTTGGACCGCAACGCGGTCGAGCGGCTGAGGTGCGGCCAATGTAGGTTGGCTGATAGCGAGTGCAAATAAAGCAAAAATCAGATGTTTACTGGGTTTCATCCACAAAATCCTTGGCACGTTCTAAGGTCAGGTTCGACGGCTTAATTGAAATAACTTTACCATTTATATCGAAATTACAGCGAGTTGCCCTAATGTAATTTTTTGGCGATGCATTTGAGTGCATGGTTAAACCTTAAGATCCGCTTTTATTAGCGTTAGCAAAAGGCAAACGATAAAGCACTCATTAACCTGTTTGGACTCTCAGTCCTTGTTGAGGTTCAGCAATCTATCACAATTCTTTGCTAATTCCTCAGATAAAGCGGTTTTCTGTAGTTAAACAGGCCGTCATTGAGCATATCGGTTACGCCTAATGGGCCAGAACCACCCAGTCCTTTAATGACTAAATTCAGGTAGAAGCCGCTTTCAAACTGCTCACGCGAGTCGATAGCAGCAGAGCCAATGTTGTCGTCATAGTTAGTTTTAATGCGGTAGTGATAACTAAATCGCACCGCATAACAACATGATTCGTATTGAATACCTGTGTAGGTTTCAATGCTGCGGCTTTCGTTTAAGTCATAATACCAATTACCCACGAAGTAGAGATCGTCACTGATGGGCCAAGCGCCACGAACACCCGCTTGAGAGATGTTCACAGTATCATTGGTATTGGAGTTTAATAAATCGGGGACGTACCGATAGCTAAATTGCAGCAATTTGTTCGCTTCGGGTCTGAAATCTAAGGTGACTTCCGTTTTTTTATTTTCACTGGTGTTGGTGTCGTATTGAATTGCCGCACCCATGTACCAATCATTCGTCAAACGGGTATCTAACTCGGCAGCCAGTACTGATGTCGATTGATTTGATTCGAAAATATTGTCTTCGTAGCCGACTTTACTGTCCTGCAGGTAAAAAATTTGCCCTAAGCTGAATTTAGTCGCTTCTTGGTTGTGACTGTCAAAGATACGCGTGGTAACACCTAGCGTGACTTGATTCGCATCGGAAATGCGATCCAGTCCCGAGAAGCGGCGATCACGGAATAGACCAAAATAGTCATCCTGTAATTGGGCCGTATCGTAAATTCCTATGCCGCGTTGGTCTTCGTAGCCAACATAAAGATATTGGAATTGCGGTTCCAGTGTTTGGCGATAGTTTTCATCGAAAAGCTCAGTAAAACGCTCGAAGTTAATCTGACCATTAATCCGTACTTGCGGAATGGTACGGCTTACCGTGTCATCGACAACAAGATCAGGGTCTTCATTATGCTGCCAATAATTGGTCTGCATCAGCTTCACTTGGCTGGTCAGTGAGCCCGAAGGTCCGTGAATTGGCAGGGTCACGCTCGGTGACATATGTAAACGCGTCGCCGTGTTCACATTGTTGTCTTGATGGGCAAAATTCGTCAGCTCTGAATTAAAGCCAAAATCTAAATTGTTCCAAAAATCGGCGGCGCGAAAGTTAAAGTTGACCTGAGGCATCACCTGATACGGTTTTTCGTCTTCACCGAGTACTTTAATATCTTGGACCCGGGTGCTGATATCCCAGTTACTTTCGAAGTAGCTGATTTCACCTATGCGCGACAATTGGTTGTCAGTTGCACGGTTAACATCTGACTTTAAGTCATTGAAATAGTTGTTGTCTGACACGTCGGTAAAATTAGCTAATACCCGCCAATTCTTGTCGATTGACCCTTGGTGTTGCCAGTTGTACAGGTAGCGATTAGGGCTGCCACTGATCAATTGGTCGTTGCCTAGATATTCAAAATTGACTCGACCTTTTTGAGCCTCGCCTGCTAAATAACCAAACTCAGTCTTAGTGAATAAACCACGGTTAGACATATAGTTAGGTGTAAAGGTTAAATCATATTCAGGGGCAATGTTCCAGTAATAGGGCGCAGCAATTTCGACGCCATTAGTGGTACTGGTACTAAAGCTGGGGTAGAGAAAGCCCGACTTACGTTTATCTGAAACCGGCACTGTCATGTAGGGAATGTAGAATACAGGCACGCCGCCGACTCTTAACTTGGCATTCCAAATTTCACCCCATTCTTCTTCACTGTTAATCTTGATTTTCTCGGCTTCGAGCAGCCAAGAGACATTGTCAGGAGGACAAGTGGTAAAGTTGGTATTGGTTAAAATTAAATTGTTATTGATGGTAATTTGCAGCTTTTCTGCATCGCCATGGACCTGTTGTCCATGCAGCCAATATTGCGCCCCTTTAAGGGTGGCACGATTGGAGCGCATTTGAGCTTGTAATGACTCGGCGGTAACAGTGAAGTTACTGTCTTGGAAGACTAAATTACCATTGGCATCAAACTGTTCGGTCGCTTGATCTAAAATCGCCTCATCGGCCGCTATGTGTCTATCGCCTTGGCTAAAAACCACATCACCACGAAAAATCGCCTGTTTGCCCATTTCGGCATTGGTGTTATCAGACGTGATACGAATTTTGTTGAGTTCAGCCGCACTCATTCCTTGGGTTTGAGATACGATACGGGGTACTGGCGGTTCGATTAAGCATTGAGATGCCGAAGCGGTTGGAGAGTCGTCTGCCAGGACTAATTGCGGTAACAGGCTCAGGGCCAGAAGGTATCGGATCTGCATCTTTAGGTCAGTAATTATGATTTCTTATTCTGGACAAGTATGGATGGGGAAAGTTGCAATTTACAAACGCAACGCCGCTTAATAAATCTCTCAATTTCTTAGCTGTTTCCAAATTATATGCCAGCTATAATAAAGCAATTTTTCTTTAAGAGCCATGAAATGACTTTATCCGATCCGAGATTTCTTTCCCTAAATCAGTGGCTGAATGCATATTTTTCCGATGAGGTGACACCAGTATTGATTTCCGGTGACGCAAGTTTTAGACGTTACTTTCGGATCACGACGCCCGATGCCACCTTTATCGCCGCCGATTCACCGCCACAACTGGTACCCATCGTACCCTTTATCGCTTTATCTAATGCCTATGCCGCCGTGGGATTGACAGTTCCAAAAGTGATCCATGCCGACGCTGCTCAAGGTTTTATGCTGATGAGCGACTTAGGCGATACCCAGCTGTTATCAGTGCTTAACGTGCAAAACGTGGCTGACTATTATCGTCAGGCGCTCGATTTACTGCCGCAAGTGGCCTCTGTAGTTGAAAGTCAGCATCTTGATAGCGGCCTAGTTGAGCCCTTACCTCTGTACGACGAAGCCTTTGTTCGCCGTGAATTGCACATCTTTACTGAGTGGCTACTCGGCACTCATCTTAATTTGTCTTTGGACGAGTCAGAGCTGCAAATGCTAAGCGATAGCTTCGATCTGCTTGTCGACAATGCGCTATCTCAGCCTAGCGTGGGGATGCATAGGGATTTCCATAGCCGCAATCTTATGCTGCAAGCAGGCAAGCTGTGCGTAATTGATTTTCAGGATGCCGTCGTCGGCCCTGTGACCTACGACGCGGTATCGCTATTGCGTGATTGTTATATTCGCTGGCCGCAGCAGTTAGTCGCAGACTTGATGCAATACCATTATCAGCAAGCACTCGCGCTAGGCTTCATTCCCGCACTGGCTACTATGGAACAATATCAAACTTGGTTTGATCTCATGGGCTTGCAGCGTCATATCAAGGCGGTGGGGATTTTTGCACGGTTAAATTATCGTGACAGTAAACCTGCGTATATGGCGGATATTCCACTGACATTAACGTATATTGTCGACATTGCCATGCAGTATCCCGAACTCGTGTCATTTGCACACTGGTTGACTCGTCGCGTGTTGCCTGCGTTTGCAGCTAGCCAGTCTTTATCTGAGGTTAAGCAATGAAAGCCATGATCTTGGCCGCCGGACGAGGTGAGAGGTTACGGCCGTTAACGGATAATATGCCTAAACCTATGGTGCCAGTATTAGGTAAACCGTTGATTGTTTACCATATTGAAAAACTCGCCGCGTTAGGCATAGTCGATATCGTCATCAACCATGCTTGGCTAGGGCATAAATTAGTCGAGGCGCTGGGCGATGGCAGCGCTTTTGGGGTGCGAATTCGCTATAGCGCCGAAGAGAGTGCGCTTGAAACCGGCGGCGGCATTAAACGGGCTTTGCCTTTATTGTGTGAGGGGGAAAGCGATGAACCCTTTTTGGTCATTAATGGTGATGTGTTTATCGATGCCTTACCGCCAATCACGCAGCTTGCTGCCGATACGCTCGCCCATCTCTGGCTAGTGCCTAATCCTGAGCAGCATCCGCAGGGGGATTTCGCCTTGAGTGGCAATCGAGTGCAGGAGCTTGGTGAGACTAAGCACACTTTCTCTGGCATGGGCATTTATCGGCCGTCGCTGTTTAATCACACGCCGCAGGGCGCGTTTGCACTCGGTCCGCTGCTTAGAAAGCAAATGGCCCAAGGCCGAGTCAGCGGCGCGCTGTTTCACGGGCTTTGGTGCGATGTTGGCACGATTGCACGCCTGCAAGGGCTCGAACTCAGATTACAAAGCAATACCTAAATATCTGTGCTTGCTTATCCATAGGATAGCGCTGGCACATCAAATACATTATAGAAATCAGGATATAAGATGCGCTTTTGGGGTAAGTTTTTTGGGTTTATCATTGGCTTTATGTTCGGCCGCATCTTTGGTGCTTTGCTCGGCTTGTGGCTCGGGCACCTCTACGATAAGCGCGCAGCTTCTGGCGTGGGGTTTCGACAAGTTCTAGGGCAGGCTAAGAATCGCCAAGCGATCTTCTTCAATACCACCTTTGCGGTGATGGGGCATGTGGCGAAAGCGTCGGGACAGGTGACTGAAACCGATATTCGCATCGCGACCCTGTTGATGGATCAAATGCGCTTAACCGGTGAAGCCCGTAAAGAAGCGCAGCAGGCGTTTCGCGAGGGGAAATCGGCGGATTTTGATCTACGCAGCAGCCTCCAAGCTTTCCGCGTTATTACCATGGGACGCAAAGAGTTAGTGCAGATGTTCATTGAAATTCAGATCCAAACGGCATTGTCCGATGGTGAACTGGATCCCGCTGAACACGCTATCTTGATGACGATTGCCCAAGAGTTAGGTTATGGTCGAGTGCAGTTAGATGAGTTACTGAAGCGCTGGCAAGCGGAGTTTCGCTTTCATCAGACCTCAAGTGGTAATAAAACATCGATTACCGATGCCTACAGTTTGCTGGGGATTACTAACGAGGCCAGCGACCAAGAAGTTAAGCGAGCTTACCGTAAGTTGATGAACGAACATCATCCCGATAAGTTAGTCGCTAAAGGCCTGCCACCGGAAATGATGGAGTTGGCAAATCGTAAGGCACAGGATATTCAAGCGGCCTATGACAGAGTCAAGTCTGAGCGTGGTATGCGTTAGTCTTGATTGCTTTGGATTTTATAAAAGATAAGGAATTCATTATGAAAAACACGCATAGCCTGTTGCTATTGGCGAGTTTGTTACCTGTGACTATGTCCGCGCAGGCCGAGGTGTTTGTCGCACCTTTTGGCGGTTATAGTCTGGGCGGCGGTCAATTTGATGTTAATCAAATTAACGTCAATGCAGATCAAACGGGCGACAAGAAAAATGTGAAGGTCGAGGAATCGAGCCATTACGGCCTGATGCTGGGCATTGGCACGAATGATCCCGGAAATATTTATCTTTTATACAGTCACCAAGCCTCTGAACTCAAAAGTGGCGGTTTGTTTACGCCCGATCGTCTAACCTCGTTAGACTTAGATTACATCCACTTAGGCGGCACTTTATATTTCCCCCGTGGCGATATTCGACCCTATGTCACCGCAAGTGCGGGGATAACCCGCATGTTGCCCGACGCTTGGTCGAGTGAAACGCGTTTCTCTATGGGGATTGGCGGTGGGGTCGAGTATCAAGTGACGCCACACTTTGGTTTGTTTGCAGATATCCGCGGTTACGCGACGTTTATCAACAGCGACAGTTCGTTGTTTTGCAATGAAGATGAATGCCTATGGCATATTACGTCGGATGTGATGTGGCAGGCGCAGGCTAACCTTGGGCTCAAAGTCAGTTTTTAGCGCTAACACATCGTCTTAAAAGGAGATTTAGCGGCATGAAGATAGTTGTACTCGATGGCGAAACCTTAAATCCTGGCGATCTCAGTTGGCAATCCTTGACTGAATTAGGCGAGTTTGCGTGTTTCCCTCGCACCGCTGGCGCCGATATTGTTGCGCGTGCCCAAAGTGCAGAGATCATTCTCACCAATAAAACGCCGCTCAATGCTAAGACTCTGGCGCAACTTCCGGCACTGAAATACATAGGCGTATTGGCAACGGGTACTAACGTTGTCGATATAGCGGCTGCAAAAGCGCGCGGTATAGTGGTAACGAATGTGCCCGCTTATGCGCCCGATGCCGTAGCGCAGATGGTTTTTGCCCATATACTGCATCACACCCAAGCCGTGGCTGCCCATCATCAAGCCGTGGTCGATGGTCTGTGGGTGAACTGCCAAGATTTTTGTTTCACCTTAATGCCGCTGCAATCCTTAAAAGGCAAGACTTTAGGTTTAATAGGTTATGGTGATATCGGCCAGCAGGTTGGGACGCTCGCCCTTGCATTCGGGATGAAAGTGCTCGTCAATACCCGCTCTGTTATCAAAGACTTGCCCCAAGGTTCCACTTGGGTACCGCGTGATACTGTGCTGAGCGAATCAGATATTATCTCGCTGCATTGCCCGCTTACCCCTGAGACTGAGCAATTTATCAATCAGCAAACTCTTGCTTTGATGAAGCCTAATGCGCTGCTGATTAATACGGCACGCGGTGGATTAATTGATGAGGCCGCGCTTGCTGCAGCGCTTTCACAAAACCGCTTATTTGCCGGTGTCGATGTGTTATCGACCGAGCCGCCCAGCGCGGATAATCCCTTATTGCATGCACCAAATATCAGTATTAGTCCCCATAATGCGTGGGCGACTAAGGAAGCGAGACAAAGTCTACTCAATATTGCCGTGGCGAATGTGCACGGTTATTTACAGGGTGAAGTGATTAACTGCGTGAACAAGTAAAGCGGTATGCGTCTTTCTCTCTTTTCATCATATTGACGTTTGAAGAGAGAAAGACGCTATAGGATTAACTATTTTTGAGTCTTTCTTCTACGCATCCACCACACACCCAATAAGCCCGTGATGGCTAATACGCCAAATACAACCGGTTTTTTCAGCTTGTGGTACAGTGCGTTCCATTCAGCTATTTCATTGGCCTGTGCTCGTTTTACTGCACCGTCAAAATCAGGCGTTTCACACTGCAAACCAAAGTTTTCGGCCCAAGGCACAAAGGGGCCGTTGGCGACGTATTTTTTGTAGTAGCGTAGGGCAAGTTCTTGATCTCGATACAATACCCAACCCGTGGCTTGACAGAGTAGCGCGGCATAGGCTTGGCTGTTGTGGGGCACATGATCCGATGCCTTGTTGGCCAGTTCCGCCGCCGTGTAGCGATAATGGAAGCGTTTATCGGGAACGGCTTGGCTGGCGCTGAGCCGCAGCTGTTCTTTTTCGGCCAATTTGCTCGGTTCATTCCAATCGCTTAGATCGAATACCCCTTGGTAGATAGCGTAATCTGGGGCTAATTCAAACCCTAAGATTTCCATACCTTGATGGCGGGCAAGTTCTGCTGCAGCCCAATAGGCCTTAGCGCTATCAATGCCTGTTGCATTTTTCGCCGCTTTCAGCTCAGTGCCATAGGTGAGGGCGCTGGCATTAAGATTAGGATTAGGGAAATAAGCAGGCGCTTCGGCAATTGCGCCTTCACGTAATAATCTGCGGCCTAGTAAATAGCGTAAGCGATTGTTAATCGGCTCAATGTTATCGTACCAGTCGCTATCTTTAGGATATTCGAAGGCGATAAGCGGCACATGCTCATCGATAAATAACTTAAGTTCAGCCGTGGTGAGAACGCGCTCCGCCACATAGGCGATGTCTTGCCAGTACTCGTCGCCGCTGGCGAGTAAGTGATTGAGCGCATCGACATATTCGCCGCGCTCTAGTGATAACACGCCTTGCTCTGCGCGAATACGACAGTAAGTGGCTATATCTTCATCGGCATTAATGGCTTGCTGTTGAGTCTCTTTAGCATCAACTGTGGCCAATGCTTCATTAGACTGTTTGGGGAAGTGACGCGCTGCCTGAGCATAGGCCTTGGCCGCTTCTGCTTGATCGCCCTTTTGTAGCAGTAATTTTGCGTTGAGCCACCAAGTGAGGCCGCTGGGTTTCGCTAGCGTCAATAGGCGCTCAGCACTGGCATAATCCCCAAGCTGGTAATAAATCGCGGCTAACTTATCGCCATGGTTGAGTTGTAAACCATCGGTTGGAAACACTTTGAGGATGTCAGCTACCTTTGAGCCCATTTCCGAAAGCTGGCCATCGTAGGCAAATTCATTGGTGCTGCTTTGCCAATAGGCAATCAATAACTGCTGCACGCTCGCCTGTTGCAGTAGCGGTTTTAGTTCAGCAATGTCTTTCCCCATCAAGGTGCGGCTTAACATCAATAAAGAATCATAACCGCCGCTATCGCCTTGCACCGATTGGGTGGCATAGAGCTCAATTGCCTTATTCAGTGCATCAGGGGTAAGCGTCATTTGTAGCTCAGTATCATCTGCACTTTGATTGGTCACTTGCGGGAGCGGCTGGCCTTGGTGCAGCAGAATATAGGCTTGCTCACCTAGGCTAGCTAAGCTCAAACGCAGGGGATCGGCGACGCCTTGGGTGACTTCGTTTTGCAATTGAGCCAGGTAAGCGTTGGCACGATTAAAGTGCTCAGGATCCGCTGAGGTTTTACTTAAGATAAGCTCAATACGCGACAGCGAATAGAGTGCCCACAGACTGCGAGATGCGCGTTCATTTTCTGGTAATTTAATGATTTTACTGAAATAGTTACTCGCTCTATCATAATCTTTTGCCTCAAACGCCACGGCGCCTAAGGTGTACCAGGTCAGCGCTTGGGGCAAATCCTTATCCAACTTAGCGGCCATTTGTTCGGCCTCGATTGGACCTGTCGCATCCCGTAGTGTGTTCACTAAGATTAAATGGGCTTCACTTAACTCGCTGTTTTCAAAGGCGCGAGTTTGTGACAGATAACGGCTATGCACTTCATCCCACAGATATTCCTGCGCGGCTGGCGCATCTTGATACTGCCAAGGCAAAGGTTTTGCGAGGGCGGTTAGCTGCTGGCTGAAAGAGGTTTGCGGTAAATAACTGAGATTACTCTGCCTGTCCTGAGTCAATTGCAAAGGGAAGTCGGGGCCGCAGGCCAAGAGCATTGGCGAAAATAGGCTTAAACAGATAAGCGTGGTTTTTTTAAGCATAAAAGCCTGATTGGATGTTGCCATTGTGGATGATGATGTTGGCTTATGGCGCATAAATTCCCTGTAAATATAATGACTCACAACGTGCCCAGCCTATCACTTTCTGGCCGCCAGGGTTGAGCATGTGTTTTTGAGTTTGTTTGTTTGCTTGCGGCATTGGCATGTTCGTCGCGCTTGGAGCAGTGTCAGTCGGCGCCAACGCGGCGGTATTGTCAGCTCGCCACTGCCAGACTAACAGGCCATTTTTTTGTATTACGCGATAGCCATTTTGCGCATCATACCCGCTGCAAGCTTGTCCCGCTAGGGACAAAGTCGTGGGAATCTCGCCAGCAATATTACCGCGATTAATTAAGCTCAGTTGGAATAGCTGTGGCTTGAGGATTTCTTGGTTTTTAGTCTTATTTTCAGTGGCTAATGTCGTTTGGGTATCGTTATCGCTTGAGATCACTAATTCAATCTTGGCGGCAAGTTTACCTTGCTGCGCAACGGCGATTAAGGTGTCGAGTGGCCAGACTCTTTTATCCCCTTCCAGCGGCAGCCTGAACCAGATAATGCCTTTGAGCTTGGCATCCGCGTGGCTTTGCAGTTTGTGCACAAAAGCTTGCAACACTTGCGGATCGGCCATCAGTTCCTGTACTGCATGGGTATCATTGAGTTGACCTCGAAGCGGTGTTTCACTCTCAACTTTATAACCTGAAGCTGTGCTGATGACCGCCGAGCCGTAAGCGGGAAGCGCAATAAGATAAGGTACAGTACTGATTTTTGAGAGTTGCTGCACCCATTGCCAACCTTGATCGGCATCGAATAGTCCGAGGCGTGGGTCGCTCACGCTGTGAATTTGCAGCACGAGTTCATCGATATTGGTGAGTAATGCGGGGAAATTGGCGCTATTGAGCCAAGCGGGCAGGGCGGTAATGCTGAGTTTAAGGTCAGCAGGTAACTGCGCTTTAAGCTTTTTAAGAAAATCCCGATAGGCGGGCAGTTTGCTGCTAGCGCTGTCGTGATCGATTTCAACTCCGGCTATGTGCGTGCCTTTTGCCTGCCAATCTGTCAGTACTTGGCTGATTTTACGGATCACTTGTTCATCATTTAAATGCACGAACTGACCATCTAAGCGAATCACGGCGATTTTGGGTCTAGGATCTGCCTGTAGCCAAGCATGATTGACCGCGACTTCAAACCAAATGTTTGCGCCATTGGGTTTTGGATGTGCTTGCAGCGCTAAAATGCGCAATCCTTGGAATGCTCCTTGGCTTTGCACTAATGCCGTTTGATTGGCGGGGCGCCATTGGCGCTGCCAGATATAGACTTCCTGGGTGAGCGGAGCACGAGGCATTGCGGTTGCTGAGGTGACTTCTGCTGTATGACTGGCATCTGGGGTTGTCTTGAGTTCACTCGGTTCCGATGCGGGCTGACAGGCGCTCATGAATAGAGTGGTGCTCAACAAAGCGAATAACAGCCATTGATTTAGGCTAATGTTTTTAACCAGATTGCCTATGCCCATACTACTGCTATCGATTCCGTTTTGAGTGAGGCATTACTATGCCCGAAAAAGCTCGCTTTTACATCGCGGTCAAACTTCTGATAATGCCCCTAAGCTTGGTTCTTCCTTTGGTGCCTTGCTAATCAATATCAGAACTCAGATCTCAAAAATCAGGATCGACCTGAAAGCGCATCCGCTCACGGGTAACTGGATGCTGAAGCATCAATAAATCCGCATGCAGATGCAGGCGATTGGCGCGAGTGCCGTAGAGGTCGTCACCGACAATCGGGGTATTTAGCCCCTCTGAGTGGGCGCAGTGAACCCTGAGTTGATGGGTTCTGCCTGTTTTTGGATACAGATATATGCGGGCTGTAAGTGCCATTTCATCAAGTTGGCTCAATTCCCAATGGGTTTCGGCTGCTTTACCAAACTCATGGCAAACGAGTTGTCTCGGTCTATCGTCTAAATCACCACGCAAGGGTAAAGAGATGTGGCCCGTCGCCTGCTTATTTGCCATTACCGCAGGCATTCCCGCCAAAAGTGCTACATAACGTTTAGTCACAGTGCGCTGGATAAACTGTTTTTGCAGCTGTTTATGGGCATCTTTTGTCAGCGCGATCACCATTAATCCCGAGGTTGACATATCGAGCCTGTGGACGATTAGCGGCCCTGTGGCATGGGGAAAGGTTTGGCACATACGCGAATACACTGAGTCTTCAATTTCTTTGCCGGGCACGGATAAAAACTCGGCGGGTTTATTCACAATCGCCATCGCATCGTCTTGATAGAGGATGGCTAAGGTTTTGCCTTCGGCGGGGTTGGTAAGCAGAGGATTCTCATCAACCACGAGTCCTTCGAGCATATGTCCAAGAATAGGTTGGCATTTTCGCAGGCAGGCGGGATAAAACTGCTTATGCTGGCGGATTTCTGATTTTGGCGGCGCGCCCCACCAAAACTCGGCAATCGCCAATGGTTTAAGGTCATGTTTAAAGGCGTAATGTAACAACTTAGGCGCGGCACATTCGCCCGAGCCTGCGGGCGGGGTTAACTCAACCGTGCCATTAAATATGCCGTTCAGACTCTTTTCTGTGCCTTTAATATTGAGAAATCGATACTGCTCAAACAGCTTTTGCTGCAGCGCCGCCGAGAGCCGCTTACGCTGTTGTCGTAACGCATCGCGCTCATCTGTCAGTTGGCTTAGCGCTTGGCTGATGGTATGAATACGTTCATCCCAATAGCGTTTAATATCTCTTAACTGATTCTTTTCACTGATGCTTTCCTGGCTGAGCTTTGCTTCAGTTATTGCGTTTTCACGCAAGGTCTCATCAGTCGGATTGGCAGCCAATTGGGCTGCGAGTTGATTACGCTGCGCCTTGCGAGATTGGCGGCTATCGATCATCACTTGTCTGTGGGCGTCAAGTTCGGCTTGCGCTTGAGCTTGTTCAGTTTCTAGCTCGGTTGATAGCCTCGGAATGTCGGGATGGTTTTCTACTGCAAACAGCTGCTCGTTAATTTGGTTGATTTGCAGATTTTCGGCGTGGAAAAAATTGTCCTTAGCCAGCATATCAAACACAGGTGGAACAAAGCGTGGCCAATGGTTTTGCTCGGCTAATTTGCCCGAAAATGCAGATAAATAGCCGACTTCACCTTGTGGATTTTGTACCAGTAATACCCCGAACATCTTGCCAATGGCGCCAGTTAACTCACCCGTTAGGCCAAAGTTATGTTGCCAATCACTTTGAGTCTCAAGGTGTTGTTGTAATTCGTTGGCTGCAATCACGCACAGCGGATGTGGTTCGTAATAGAAAGGAAAGGTAAAACGCTGCGGCAGGGCATAGGCATCAATGGCTTGTGTGAAAGAGGTAAAGCAAGAAGGCTGAAGATGCATTGGTTTCTACTACTTTTGGGTTCTATTACTAATGGATTTTTGCTGCTGGAGTTTACTTAGATCACGCTCGAATTAAGCCACAGCTCGAAATCAATCGTCTTAATAAGCGCTCGCAATAAAAAGCTCTGAACAACTTGCCCGAAATTACGCTCAGACCACAGGGTTTGTTTTGCTTTGCTTGCAAAGTAAGGCCACAAGACAAGGGCGCTAGTTTACTCTGTCGGTTTGGGTGGGTCACTTTTTATTGGTAAAGGTTCTTGATGCTGTACTGTGTGCATTGAAAAAGGGAAATGGCGTTGAAGCGCATTTCCCTTTGATTTGTCGCTTGTGCTTGAAGCCAATTTTAAGCAGCTAAACCCGCTTAAAAGATGACCTTCACTTTGCTGGCGCTATCGAGTGCTTTGCTGACTGCGCTGTCGATATCGATATCACGGGCAAGCGCGACACCTAAGCGGCGGCGGCCATCAATATCGGGTTTGGCAAATATTCTCAGTTGAGTGTTGACCGCCTCTAATGCAGCGGCAATGCCTTGATAGCGGATATTACTTGAGGTGCCTTCGGCCAAAATCACCGCTGAGGCGCTTGGCCCATGCTGATGGATATTGGGGATTGGCAGACCAAGAATGGCTCTAACATGTAGGGCAAATTCCGATAAATCTTGGCTGATCAGTGTCACTAGGCCTGTGTCATGTGGCCTTGGCGAGACCTCAGAGAAATACACTTCATGGCCTTTAACAAACAGCTCTACGCCAAATAATCCATAACCGCCAAGGGCTTCGACGACTTTGCTCGCAATCGCTTGGGATTTTGCTAGGACTTCATCGGACATGGCTTGTGGCTGCCATGACTCACGGTAATCGCCATCTTCTTGTCTGTGGCCAATGGGCGCACAAAAATGAATGCCATTGACTGCGCTAATGGTTAACAGGGTGATTTCATAATCAAAGGGAATAAAACCTTCGACTATCACGCGCCCGCCGCCGGCGCGGCCACCTTCTTGGGCGTATTGCCATGCTTTATGGCTGAGGGCGATATCGCGAATAACGCTCTGACCTTTGCCCGATGAGCTCATGACTGGCTTAACCACACAGGGCACACCGATTTCGCTAATTGCTTGATTAAATTCGGTTTCAGTATCGCAGAAAAAATATGGAGAAGTGGGTAAACCTAAGGTCTCAGCGGCGAGGCGACGAATCCCTTCTCTGTCCATAGTGAGTTTAGTTGCCCGAGCTGTTGGGATGATATTCACCCCTTCGGCTTCCATGTCCACTAAGGTTTGGGTAGCGATGGCTTCAATCTCTGGGATAACTAAGTGCGGTTTTTCTAACTCGATAACTGCACGCAGGGCGTTGGCATCGAGCATATTGATCACATGGGAGCGATGCGCGACTTGCATGGCGGGGGCGTTGGCGTAACGGTCAACGCCAATCACTTCAACGCCTAAGCGTTGCAGTTCAATGGCCACTTCTTTGCCAAGTTCACCGCAGCCGAGCAACATGGCGCGACGTGCGCCCTCAGTGTAGGGAGTGCCTATCATGTGTGGGTACCTTTATGTTTGTAGGTGATGTTATATTTTGTTCTATATTATTTACCGCAATGCTTTGGCTGACATTTTTGTATGAAATGTTTTCGCCTCGTTTGGGTATTGTTATGCAGCCAGTTTACCCCAAACAGACCTTAGTCGCCCACGCTAAATCTGCTACTGTGCTTGGGATCACGGCTTTGGCGTTTTATTAATAATTAGTATTGGAAGCAGTATGTTAGTGCTGCTGAACAGATGAGTTTTGCGAGATAAATAAAAAAGGGATGTGAAAGACATGCAAGATATTCGCGATTTAACCTCAGTGCTGCGCTCCAATACGCCGATCGTAGTGATTGAAACCTATGAAGAATATCGCGTGGTCGAGTTACTTAAACGGGTCGCCAGTGTGCTTTATCAACCTGTGTTTACTTGGAGCATTACCCAAGGTTTAGCACGGGTCGATAAACCTATGGCGGCGCAAAAGTTTAATAGCGAACCCACAGATTTGCTTGGGCAAATTAAATCAACCTCGCAACAGGGGATTTATGTGCTGTGCGACTTTCATCCCTTTGTGATTGATGCGCCAAAGAATGTCCGTTTACTCAAAGAAATCGCCCTCGAATACGAGACACTGCAACACACATTAGTGCTAGTGAGCCATGCCTTTGATATCCCGCCCGAAATCAAACGTTATTGCGCCTATTTTCAATTAACCTTGCCAAGCACAGTGCAATTGCAAAACCTGATTTACCTTGAGGTCGATAAAATTCGTCACCAAGGCACGCCGTTATTGGTCGATGATACCGCTGTAGTCAAATTGGCAGAGAATCTGCGGGGCGTGACCTTAGACGATGCCCGCCGTCTGGTGCGCAAAGCCATAGTTGATGATGGTGCTATTACCTTGTCTGATATCGATGCCATCAATAAAGCCAAGTTTCAGTTACTCGACTTAAATGGCGTGCTGCAATTTGAATACGACACCAGTGATTTCTCGCAGGTCGCTGGGCTGCATAATCTTAAAAAATGGCTCAAGCAGCGCGCGCCCATAGCGGCTGTCAGCACCCTTGACCAAGCCGATAAGCCGACTTCTGTTCAGCACGCTAAAGCGCTCGATGCGCCCAAGGGGATTTTACTGCTCGGCGTACAAGGCAGTGGTAAGAGCCTCGCGGCTAAGGCAGTTGCGGGCGTTTGGCAACGACCTTTGCTCAGGCTCGATATGGCTGCCTTATATAACAAATACATAGGTGAAACCGAGAAGAACCTGCGAAATGCACTGGAGCTCGCCGACATGATGTCGCCCTGCGTGCTTTGGATTGATGAAATTGAAAAAGGCTTAAGCGGCAGTAGCAGCGATGAGGGCACCTCGACGCGTATTCTCGGCACCTTACTCACTTGGATGGCGGAGCGTAAATCTGAAGTGTTTGTGGTGGCTACCGCCAATGACATTCAAGCTCTGCCGCCAGAATTGATGCGAAAGGGCAGGATGGATGAAATCTTCTTTGTCGATTTACCCGACGAAGCCATACGCAAAGCCATCTTCTTAATCCACTGTCAGCGCCGTGGAATCGATGTGGCGAGCTTAGAGCTCGCCCAATTATCGGCCCGCAGCCAAGGATTTTCTGGCGCCGAAATCGAACAAGCGGTTATCGCTGCTATGTATACCGCAAGAAGCGTCGAGCGCAGTGTCGATCAAGTGTTACTACTTGAAGAGCTCAGCAAAACTCGGCCTTTATCTGTGGTCATGAGCGATAAAATCAATGCGCTACGACAATGGGCCGCAGGCCGAACCGTGAATGCCCATGAGTAAGATTTCTCTCTCAAGAGATATTGTTTTAAATTGTTACCATATTAAAAACTATAAAATAAGTACTTAAATCATTACTGCGTGGAAATAGAAGCTTTAGATTTATAAAGTTCAGTGTAACTCGAAGTTAAATGAAAGCTATGTAATGTTTTTCACTATTTTTGCTAAATATTAAAAACATATGAGAGGAGTTGTATTTTCATGACGCAATGATTTATATAAGGCTATTAGCCAACGTTGCTTAGATAACAAGTTTCTCTAAGGTGTGTATATCGTTTGATGCTATCTATGTGGAGGTTTTATTTGAAATCTTGGCTTAAAAACTATCAGATTAAAGAGCAAGAAATTAACTCAAGACAGAGGTTTGCTAACTTAAATTGGCCGATTGTTTGTGATGATCTTTTGTTATTCCTTAAATCCATATTTAAAGATAATCCTCAAGTGTTTCGTGATTTTTCAATATCTAAGACCAATGGTGATTGTGGAAATACTGGCTTTTGGGGGTTTGATTCGTTACAAATCATTCAAAATGACAAGTTTACTGGGACTGGTAGATGGACAATAAATAATGGGAAGAAGACATTGCAGCACGAAAAAGATTATGGAGTTTGCCTAGATATAAATCATTCAACTATAGGTACATTTCACGTATTCCTCAAACGACCAAAATGCGACATTTCAAAGCGAAAAAATCCCGATTTATTACTTTTTTATACAGATGACCCTCTGGAACTTACGCATAAAAAGGTTCTTGAATTCATAAAAACAATGCTTTTCTATGTTCATGCAACTAGTATTCGTCGAAAACTTTCGGTTTTAGATCGGTTGAAATTAGCATCGTTGGAATTAAGGAGCCATATAAGGCGGAAAAGCATGTCTAGTTACATGTATGAACTTATATCAAATAGCTTTTTAGCTTTCACTGCTGTAATTATAGGTGCAATATCTCTATATGTTGCTTATCTAACACTGTTAGCAACTATTAGTGCTATTAGCGGATGAAATATATAAACATAATATTCCATAATTCAACTCCGAAGTGCGGCACTCTTCAATTAAGCCGCTAGATGATTAATTATTTCTTCGGAGGGGATTGTGCCAAGATCTAGCTGACGGTTTGGCGGTATCTTGGGCTTTCTTGTTACCGCTTGCATCAAAAATTCAAAGTTGTCACTATCACCAAAAGCTGTCGCTACCACACCAAATGAGTACTTTGGTTTTTGGGTCGACAATCTCTCTCTGAATGGTTTGAATTTTGGCGGTATCACTGCCCAGTGATACCGCCAATGCTGCTGATTTCTATCAGAATGAAATTTAGATGTCGAAGGCGAGACTGCCCGGTGCCAGGAATGGCCAGCTTAGACGCGTTGGTGAGCTTTCACCTTGCGCCCCAAAGAAGTAACCGGTTCTTGGGGTGGCGTAAACCATACTGCCTTTTTGTAACCCGAGTTCATGCAGATTATGGTGGGTGAACTTGGCTTCCCACAGCTCTTCGCTATGCCAGCCGTGTGGGGCTAATTCCACTCTGACTTCGGCGCCAATGGGGGTCATGGCGACAATATCGAACGGCAAATTTGCCTGACTATTAGGCTTGTTTGACAGCGCTAATTCGTGACTTCGTACATAGAGCACGCCATCTTGCTGTAATGTTTGTTGTTCAGGAGGCGTCAAAAATGCTTGGCCATTTTCCCAACGCTTTTGTTGCCAACTGGCTTCAAAGACATTGACGTTACCGAGAAAATCAAACACAAAGCGACTATTGGGATGCGAGTATAACTCAGCAGGCGTATTGATCTGCTCGATATGACCATTGCTCATCACCACCACTCTATCGGAGAGTTCAAGCGCTTCATCTTGATCGTGGGTCACAAACACGCTGGTGAATTTCAATTCTTCATGTAGGCTGCGTAGCCAGCGGCGTAGTTCTTTACGCACTTTGGCATCCAAGGCACCAAAGGGTTCGTCGAGTAGCAAGACTTCGGGTTGCGTCGCGAGTGCACGGGCCAACGCAATTCGCTGTTTTTGTCCACCCGAGAGCTGTTCAGGATAGCGCTGTGCGAGATGGCCTAGTTGTACTATTTCAAGTAGTTGGGTCACGCGTTTACGTATTTCTGCCGCTGAAGGTTTTTGCTTTTTAGGCATAACTTCGAGTCCAAAGGCGACGTTATCGGCGACCGTCATATGACGAAACAGCGCATAGTTTTGAAACACAAAGCCCACTCGTCTTTCACGCACATGCACTTGGGTGACATCTCGGTCACCGAAATAAATGTTGCCGCTATCGGCTCCCTCGAGCCCAGCAATAATCCGCAATAACGTGGTTTTACCCGAACCAGAAGGCCCCAGCAGACCAATCATTTCCCCTTCTTGAATATCAAGATCCAGCGGGGAAAGCGCCTGAAACTTGCCAAATTTCTTGGAAATATTAGTAAGACGAATACTCATAATTGGCTCTGCTCTTTATTGTCATTGGCGGATAAACTGCGTTGTTGTCGCCATTCAACGACGGCTTTTAGCATTAGGGTCACTAGTGCAATCAGTGCGAGTAATGACGCGCTCGCGAAGGCAGCTTCGGCCTGATAATCTTCGTACAATAACTGCACATGTAAAGGTAAGGTATTGGTTTCGCCGCGAATGTTGCCAGAGACAACCGCGACGGCACCAAATTCGCCCACGGCTCTGGCATTGGTGAGGATCACACCGTAAATCAGTGCCCATTTGATATTAGGGAGCGTTACTCTGCGGAAGAGTTGCCACCATGAGGCGCCGAGGATCACTGCGGCTTCTTCTTCCGAGGCACCCTGTTGTTGCATTAATGGGATCAGTTCTCTGGCGACAAAGGGACAAGTGACAAAAATGGTGACTAACAGTATTCCCGGCCAAGCAAACATGATCTGCAGATCGTGCTCATATAGCCATTCACCCAGCCAACCACTGTTGCCATAGAGTAGTAAATAGAGCAAACCTGCGACGACGGGAGATACTGCAAACGGAATATCAATTAGCGTGATCAACAACTTGCGACCTGGGTATTCAAACCGAGTGACACTCCACGCCAGCATAATTCCGAACACTAAATTGATGGGGACAGTGAGCGCCGCAACCATCAGCGTCAAACCAATTGCATGCAGCGAATCTGGCTGACTTAAGTGGCCAATATAACGCTCCCAACCACCAACAAAAGCTTGTTGAAAAATACTCACCAGCGGCAATAGTAACAATAGCAAACCTAAGAACACGGCGAGTGTAATCAGGCTCCATTTGATAAGAGGGGCTTCACCGACACTTAAGGGCTTAAATGAGTTCATGTTTGCTCCTTATCGTCCATGAATGCGGCGCAGATAACGCGCCTGCCACAGGTTTATTAGCAGTAATAGCAGTAGCGAGGTCATCAGCACCACTGAGGCAATGGCACTGGCGCCGGCAAAATCAAACTCTTGTAGGCGGACAAAGATCATTAACGATGTGATTTCGCTGATATAGGGCATGTTGCCTGCGATAAATATAACGGCACCAAACTCACCTAGGCTACGGGTAAAAGACAGTGCTGTCCCGACCATTAAGGCTGGCCACAATGACGGCAAAATGATCCGCCAGAATACCGCGCGATCCGAGGCGCCAAGGGTCATGCCCGCTTCCTCTTCATCGTGGGATAACTCTTCGAGAACGGGTTGCACAGTACGCACCACAAAGGGAATACTGGTGAAAATCATCGCGACCACTATGCCCAGCGGGGTGTAGGCGACTTTTATACCCAGTTCTGCCAATACACTACCGATTTGGCCGTTTTCCGCATACAGGGTCGCTAAGGTGATACCTGCAACGGCAGTCGGCAACGCAAAGGGTAAATCCACCAATGCATCTAAGATGCGTTTGCCGGGGAATTCATAACGTACCAGCACCCATGCGAGTAACAATCCGAAAAGGCAGTTAAATAGCGATGCTGCGAGTGCAGATAGAATGGTAACTCGGTAACTCGCCAGCACCCGAGGATCTGTGATGACGCCCCAGTATTCGGACAAGCTCATTGAACTGGTCTGCATAATCAGCCCAGTGGTTGGCAATAATAGGATCAGGCTGACAAACAGTAGGGACACACCTAAGCTGATGGTAAAACCTGGAAGAACCCGCTTATGGCTTAAACGCCCGTTATTAAAAATCACAGAATAATCACCCGGTCAGGTTAATTGAATTAATCCAATACGCTGTATTTGCCGTCAGCGATCGGCTGTCTGAGTTAAAGACTATTGAAGTCGTCTTCGCTGCTTGAAAATCATCACTCGTCAATGCGCTAAAATTGCTTAACCCGGGACTGAGCCCGGGTTGCAATGTTAACCTTTTATAGCATCAAGCTGAAATTAGCGCTTGAGTAACTCATCGAGTTTTGCTCCGTTAGCAAACTGCGTTTTCATGGCATTATCCCAACCACCAATTATTTGCTCAACAGTCAGCAGGTCAACCGTTGGAAACTGCTTAGCGAACTCTGCCTGAACCTTTTCGTTATGTACACGATAGTTGAAACCGGCCAATAATCTTTGTGATTCTTCGCTGTAGAGATAATTCAAATACTCAGTCGCCAGCTCCTGTGTGCCGTTGCGCTTAGCGTTTTTCTCTACAACAGCGACGGGAAACTCAGCCAGAATCGATGTTTTTGGCACTATGACTTGGTAATCGTCCGCACCATATTGCTGACGGATATTGTTCACTTCCGATTCAAACGTAATCAGCACATCACCGATACCACGTTCTACAAACGAAGTGGTTGCACCACGACCGCCAGTATCAAATACGGCTACGTTGCCGAGGAATTTTTTCAGGAATTGATCCAGTGAAGCCTGATTATCCTTACCAAAGCTTTTTTGGGCATAACCTAATGCGGCTAAATAGGTGTAGCGCGCATTACCAGAGGTTTTTGGGTTAGGGAAGACCAGTTTAACGTCATCTCTTGCTAAATCGCCCCAGTCGCTGATCTGTTTTGGGTTACCTTTGCGTACCAAAAATGCGATGGTGGAATAGTAAGGTGAACTGGCGTTAGGCAGTAATTGTTGCCAATTTTCTGGGATCAATTTACCGCGGTCATGGAGTACCTGTACGTCTGTCACTTGGTTAAACGTCACCACATCTGCTGGCAATCCTTGCAGAATTGAGCGTGCCTGTGCCGATGATCCAGCATGGGATTGTTTAATCTCGACGGTTTTACCTGTTTTCTCTTGCCAATGTTTGGCGAAAACGGGGTTGTAGGCACTGAATAATTCCCGCGCGATATCGTAAGAAGAATTCAGCAGGGTTTGATCTGCGGCAGCCACATTGAGTGACGTTCCCAGAAAGAGCGTTCCCAGTAGGGCCTTTATCACTTTTATTTGCATTTGCTACTCCTTGAACTGGCAACTTTGTCAGCGTTATGACATATAGAGTAGTTGAAGTAATTATTTATAAGAAGTCAGTTAAATAGAACTTTTTTGAATAAGTATGAGCGATTTATTGTATGCCATAGATCATTTTCACTGTGTTTGTGCATGCTAACCCACTTAGAATAGGCTAACGCTTAGTTGTTTTATCAAGTAAAGGATAATCATAGTGTCTGACTTTCCGACAATTGAAGCCTGTATCGGGCAAACTCCGCTGGTTCGCTTGCAGCGGCTTAACTGTGGCACCTCAACTGTACTGTTAAAGTTGGAAGGTAATAACCCAGCGGGTTCAGTGAAGGATCGTGCAGCACTCAATATGATCATTCAGGCCGAACTGCGTCAAGAGATCCGCCCGGGTGATACGCTCATCGAGGCGACAAGTGGCAATACTGGGATTGCGCTAGCGATGGCGGCGGCGATCAAAGGATACAAGATGATCCTGATTATGCCCGAAAACTCGACCCAAGAGCGTAAGGATGCGATGCAAGCTTATGGCGCAGAACTCATGCTGGTGGATAACATGGAGACGGCGCGGGATTTGGCACTGCAGTTACAAACCGAAGGTAAAGGCAAGGTGCTGGATCAGTTTAATAATCAGGATAATGCGAATGCGCATTTCCTCACCACAGGTCCGGAAATCTGGCAACAGAGTCAAGGAAAAATCACTCACTTTGTCTCTAGCATGGGGACGACAGGCACCATAATGGGCGTGTCTAAATACCTTAAAAGCTGTAATCCTGACATCACGATTGTCGGCCTTCAGCCCGCCGATGGCAGTAGCATTCCAGGGATCCGCCGTTGGCCGCAGGCCTACTTGCCGGGGATTTTCGATGCATCCCGTGTTGATCTCGTGATGGATGTTGAAGAGCAAGACGCAAAAACGATGGCAAGAGCCTTAGCGCGCGAAGAAGGGATTTGTGCCGGCGTCAGCTCGGGTGGTGCAGTGTTTGCTGCGCTTGAGATAGCCAGACTGAATCCAGATTCAGTGGTCGTGGCGATTGTTTGTGATAGGGGCGATCGTTACCTTTCATCAGGGCTTTTCTCCTGAGTCTTAGATATTTTCGCCTAAGATATTTGACGACAAGCATTCTTCATTAGTAAAAATGGGCGTAATTCGCCCATTTTTATTGACTCTTCATGATCATTTTTTCGGTGGGAACTGCGCCAAAATCCGACTGACGGCTTTGGCGGTATCTTGGGCTTTCTCATTGCCGCCTGCATCGAAATCATAACTGTCGCTACCACGCCAAATGAGCGCTTTGGTCTTTGGGTCGACAATATCTATCTGAATAGTTTGAATTTTAGCGGTATCACTGCCCAGTGGTACCCCAACGCTGGTACCTATTCCAATGCCACCTGAACTCCCAAATGTGCCAGTACCTAATCCAATCGATAGCCCTGAATCTTTAGGTTTATCTTGGGTCAGTAGGGCGTAGGCGACGTTAAAGTCGGGGGCTTGGGTATTTTCGACAAAGCCTTTTTGAGTCAACTGGTTGTTGATTTCTACTTGAATACGCTGGGCGCTGAGTGGGTCGTCCGTTGGCTGTGGTGTTAGCTGGGTAAAGCTGTGCAGTGTGCTGAAGTCGTAATTGAGATCGTAATCGTTTTTCGGTTTACTGCTACAAGCGCTTAATAAGGCAACGGCGACGAGCAGACTGGCAAAGTGACGGTATCCCATGATAGTGCTCCAAGTTGTACAAACTCTGTTCAATGTGCCTTGATTAAGGTTGTTTCTGCAAGTACTTTAGATAAGTATGTTGTATTTGAATCGCTTTAAACGCCATTCGGCAGCTTCGTTTTGGGCACGGGTCGTTTAACCATGATTCATCTGAGCATGCTTCATTTGAGAACAGCTCATTTTGACAGAGGAATAGCGGCGGGTTATGGAACAGTTAGCCTTTTTTGAAATCCCCAGTCCCTGTATCGGTGTGTGTGCCACCGATGCGCGCGGTTACTGTAATGGTTGCCTGCGAAGCCGTGACGAAAGATTCAATTGGTTAACGTTTTCAGATGCGCAAAAGTACGATGTCATTCGGCTGTGCACTCAACGTAAACGCCGTCGCCAGTTGGCGATGATGAAAGCAAGGCAAGCACAAATTGAACAAGAAAGGGCGGCGTTAAATCCGCAGTTGAATTTTGAGCCTGAACCCGAAGCCGATCTGGATTTTGGTGGCTTCGAGCTAGACTAATATTTTGAATTGCAATTTAAATAGGCCAGTTAAATATTCTTGTTTAACTGACCAGTTTTACTGGCTTGTAGAATTAGCGCGTTAGATGAATAACAGAGCCGCAGTCGTTTAATCCGAATCCTTGTTACAGCTTGCGCTTCTTCGGCCAGATTAAATTAAATCGGGTATGTTGCTCATCGCTGGTGACGCTCACATTCCCTTGATGCCGTTGCATAATCCGTTTGATGATAGCAAGTCCCAAACCATGCCCCTTATTGCCATTTTGCACCGATTGGCTGCGATAAAAAGGCTCGAACACTTTAGGTAAATCCACCGCGGGGATAGCTTCGCCGTCGTTACTCACACTTAAATTAACCCTGTGCTGCGTTTGCTTAACCTCAATAATAATTTCAGTGCGGGCAAAGCGTTGGGCGTTGGTCAGTAAATTTTGCAGCGCACGTTCAATCAATGCCGGCTCTCCAAACAAGGGCAGTTTTTCGACTTCTGTCATAAGGGCAATAGGTGTTGGGCTCAAGGTTTCTAGGCGCTTAATGCTTTGATTGATGAGATTAATTAAATCGTACTCATCCAACTGGATACCTTCTCGCTGGGACTCTAAACTGGCGTAGGTCAGCAGTTCTTGGAGTAAGTCTTCCATTTCTTTGATATCGAGCTGCATCTCATCGAGAAAATCTTGGCGCTTTTGTTCGTCCGAATCGGGCTGACAATACATGGGCATGAGTGCAAGGGCGAATTTGAGTCTTGCCAGCGGCGTGCGGATCTCATGGGAGACCGCATTAGACAGGTGTTTCTGGTTCTCAATCAAGGCGCTGATATGTCGCGCCATTTCGTTAAAGGTATTGGCTAAGGGTTTGACCTGAGAGCGATTTGACAGGGTAATCCGCGTGTCCCATTTGGCTTCGCCAAACTCTTTAGTGGCCTTACGCAGTATGCTCAAATCCCGAGAAAGCGGGCCTACCCAAATCAACGCTACTAACGCAAGTGACAAATAGAAGAACAGGGTGAACAGGCTGCGAAGGTTGGCTCTAGGATCGATGTCCAGCGGCCCCGCCATTAAGACTTGATCGCCGACTCGGATAAATTGCAGCAGGTTATCGTCATTGGTCGTGGTGGTGAACACAGTACTGGTGCTGAGGGCTTGATTGTCAGCCAGCGCGACTTGATCGGCACTGAGCAATTGCAACGGCATCACAGGATTGGCTGGGATCGCCTCCAGATACCTTTGGCGGGTATCGGGAGGCAGTTCCGCTAACAATTGCGCCAAGGCCACTAATGGCGCATCGAGGGCGTTATTGTCATCCACATTTTTCTGCCACAGGCTGTCGAGTGTCCAGCCAATCCCAAGCACGCTGAGACTGAGTAGCAGATATAAACTGATAAAGAGACGTTTCACTGTATCTGTGCTTAGTTATTCCAAGCTTCAGGGGCAAAGAGGTAACCTTGTCCCCAAACGGTTTTAATTCTGAAAGGTGTCTCGATATTATCGTTGAGTTTTTTACGTAATCTAGAGATACGCACGTCAATTTTCCGATCTTTACCATCGAAATCAATATTGAGTAACAGCTGATAAATATACTGACGGCTGAGCACTTGGCCAGCTTGTGAGGCCAGTAACCACAGCAACTCGAATTCATGGCTGGTGAGATCGATTTCAGTTTCATTGAGGCGAATCGCGTGGGTATGCGGGTCGATACTCAGTTTACCAAAGGTCAAACAGTGGGATTCCGCCTGAGGTGGCTGATTCTGACGACGAAGTAAGTTGTTAATCCGCGCGACTAACAGGGCAGGATCGACAGGCTTAACCACATAGTCATCGGCACCGAGTTCTAAGCCTTTGATTTGATCTTCGCTTGAGCCAAGTGCGCTCATTAGCAGGATTGGGCCTGCAAAATAATCGGGCAGTTTCTCACACAGGGTGAGGCCATCCATGCCCGGCAGCATAATGTCTAACAGTATGATATCTGGTTTGTAATTGATTAATCGCGTTAATACTGTGTCGCCACGGCGTTCAACTTCAACATGCATACCATGGGATTTTAGGTAATCTACAATCAAGTTTGCTAGGCGAACGTCGTCTTCAACCAATAATACTCTGTGGTTCGATTGTGGGCTTGTCATTAAAATAAACTCCAAGGGTTGCGGTAACGTCTGCGAACCTGAGGTTGTGATGCAGAAGTGATTTTAAGTTTGGCACCAGCCAAAGTTTGGTTACTGTCTTTACTCACCATGACAAATTGAATATCCGTCATAGTGTGGATTTTCATGCTTAACGTATGGGTTGAAACTGAATCACTGCACCATTTTGGATAGGCGGCATTGTCGGACAAAATACAGATAAGCTCATCTTTGGCGAGCTCCCACTGCAGTTCAATATAGACGTCGCAGGCCTGAGTTTCTGAACTAGTAATACAAATTTCGGGTGTGAGTTTAAGTGACGAGTCGCGAGTTTTAGCTTGAGCAGAACTTGGGCCCATCAAGCCGAGGCTTAGACCAAGAAAGCAAAGCAAGCTTAACTGAGGCAGCGTCACTAACGTTAGAACCTATAGGCTGCGCCGATAAAGTAGGTGCTGCTATAGTCTTGGTCTAACAAGGGACTGGCGGCAATCTCATCGGCAATTAGAGTGTAACGAACTGCCAAGAGTAGATCCCAATTGTCAGTTAATATATAACGGGCCGTCATTTCCGCACCTTTATCCCAACCTGATTTTGCTTGATATTGTTCACTCCAATAGGCGTTTTCACTCGGTCTAACGCCATAATAATAATCCACTACTGCTTGGCTCTTCCAATCAAACACCAGTGCGAATTCAAAAATGAAACGATTGTAATCCCAGCCATAGGTCCATTTTATTTGTGCTTCTGAACCTTGATGAACATTAAACATATCATGGGTGAACGCCAATCGAATAATGCCGAGTCGGGTATAGATGAATGCTTCGGCACCACCAAGTAGGGTGAAGTTCCGTGTCTCTAAAGAATTAAATTCACGTTCGGGCTCTGTCGACAAAGACATACTATTTATCGCTTTGGCTTCGACTTGTGTGCCGCGGTTCAAAAAGATATTCGATGGGTCCCATCGGTAGAAATAGGCTCTATCTAAGCTATAACTGGTGACGAGATTGAACGTGAAGCTTTCTTGCTCGGCTAAGGTGTAGCCTAAATTACCATTATCGAAGAACCAGTGTTCGCCGTAATAGGCCACTGTAGGGATAAAGAACAGTGGAATATCGTCAAAATCCTTGAGTGGATTGCTTTTTTGTCCCCAGCCAATGGCGACGCCTAGATCCCAGTTGTTCATCTCAATGCATTGATTTTCTGATGCGCAGGTTTCTTTCGCCATTCCGACAGAGGGCAAAATACTTAAACTTGTAATGAGGACAAAAAGGATGCGATACATGATATAACGATTAAGGGCTGAGGTTAATAATACAGGAAAATAGATTAGCATTTTATGCCCAATCCAACAGTGGTTTCATTCGCAGGGATGCAAAATGATACAGCTATCAATTAAATAGTAAATTTGTAGATCGCACAATACCTTGATAGTCATGCTAAAAGCCTATTTTGGTGGCTTTCATACGGTTAATTGTAGATGTTAAATTTTGTATTCGATACGTTTCGTCTGTAACTGAAATGATATTTATTGTGAGCTGAATAGCTGTGTTGCTTGAAAATAATAATGCCATTCGCAGAAGTGAATGGCATTGAATGAAGCTGAAGAACGCGCTTTTGTGGTATTAACGTTGGGATTAGAATGAAGATTAATTAACCTCAGTAACCGACTTGTAGCCCATTTCTGTCAGCTGATCGTTTACACAATCAAGCACATATTGTTTTAGCTCTGCATTTTCGACTTGATCTTCAGAGGCCATCTGCTGGCACACTTCTTTCAGCTGAGCGATATCGGCTGCGGGCGCAGGCGGTAAAGATGAGTCGTCAGCAAGGGTCGTGAAGCTCACTAATGCCAACAGGGTGAAAACAGCTGATAACTTATTCATTTTATTTCCTTTAGTTATGTATTGTTAACTACAGATTAAGAAGCATTCTCTTAATACCACTGCGCCAACATCTGCAATTTATCACTGCTATTCTGTTTTAGATATAAATAATTTTTACCTTTTGGCGTTGAGGATTTTTAGCTTATTTTCCCTTGATTCGCTTCAAGTAAATCTGATGCTTAAGTGCTGTTCAATAGACTTAGCTTTAGTCATTATCCCAACAGATGAACCTGTTGAGTTTGGCTTCAGCGCAAACGGCTTTGTGCAAAGGTTATGTGCAGAGTGAGTTGTGCTTAACTCCTGCATTATCTTCGTAGGCTAAAATAGGCTAAATCTGGCATCCCAGAGTTGGTTTTTTCAAAAGTGCCACTTACATCACCTTAACCACTTATTTGCGATTAAGTGCAGTATTCTTGCTATTTTAGCCCTAATTTTGATTAAGGTTTTAAGGACGCTTAATACTAAACTATGCGGCAGTTATAAAAAGTCGCATAAAATGCGATATGACGCAGGTTGTAGTCGGCTTTCTTCCTAGAATATTGAATTGAAAAGAATTAATTTTTAATCAAAATTAGGACTCGGTTTATTTTCAGTATGTTTAATTTTAAGTGTATGTTTTTATTTTGTATTTATTGCTACTTATTCATTTTTAATGATTTCGTTGCCAAGGTTGTGGCTATCCTCTAGAATGCGCGGCTCTCGCAGGTGCGCGAACATAAGGTTTACGGTTAATGCCGTTGATTTTTATTGAATTATTGATTTTTCTCTAGGGGAACTCTGTGTCTACAAAACTGGCTAATCCAGCGCCATTAGGTTTAATGGGCTTTGGTATGACAACGATTTTGTTAAACATCCATAACGCGGGATATTTCCCTATTGATTCTATGATCTTAGCCATGGGGATTTTTTACGGCGGCATTGGTCAAGTGATTGTGGGTATTATGTGTTTTATGCGCGGCGATACTTTCGGTACGACGGCATTTACCTCTTACGGGTTGTTTTGGTTAACATTAGTGGGATTAATCTTAATGCCTAATGCGGGCATTGCGGCGAGTCCAACGTATTTTATGGGCTGGTATTTAACGCTTTGGGGCATATTCACCGCATTTATGTTTGTGGGTTCTTTGCGTTATCCACGAGCTAAGCAGTTTGTATTTGCTTCTTTGACGCTCTTATTTTTCCTGCTGGCTGCGCGTGATTTTACGGGTAGCGCCTTGATTGGCACGATTGCTGGCTTTGAAGGGATCATCTGCGGTGCGAGTGCGATTTATTTTGCGATGGCGCAGGTGCTCAATAATGAGTATGGCCGCACGATTTTACCGGTTGGTGAATTGAAAAAGTAACGATTCAGCGATGGATAGTAGTGAAAAAGGCTGATGAAGATCAGCCTTTTTTATGGATGTTTTTTAGCGGGACTAGATTTTAGTTTTAATACAGGCCGCAGCCGCCTCATCTAAGCTACGCAAGGATACATAACTCGTGCCTGCCTTGTGGGTGATCAAGAATCCTTTTTCAGTTTCTTTAATCCGGTAAATGTCGGTCCATAAAATTTGGCTGGTCACTGACATGGATTTAGTGTGGATCCCTTGCTCATCAATGGTGAGAGTGACCTCATTGCTGGCCGCTTTACTCATCATTTGACGCATCAACCACCATGCCTTGTGATACTTCACATTGAGTGCCTCGATAACGCCGAGTCCAACGAAGAAGTAAGCTAAATACAGGCTAATGTCGGCGAAGATCAGCGCGATACCTATCAGGGCCAACCCTATGGCTTTGTAGTAAGGTTTGAGCGTGGGATCAGGCTCGACAGATTGGGTATAGCACTCATCGAAATGGGCTTTATCTAAAATATAGGTCGTTGAGTAAGAATAGGGTGTCGGCATAATGTTATCTACTTTAGGTGCAGCTTAATGCGGGCTAGTGTAGCGATTACAGTGATGAAAGTAACTAAAGTAACGAATGCATAAAGTTGCTAGTGTATTAAGTCGCTACGTATAAAGTAGCTAATATCTAAAGTGCTATGGTCGTTCGCGTGAGTATGGGTAAGTGCGGCGTCGCGTCCTAGGCCAATTTGGGAAGGATCTCCTTGATGAAACTAACTCTGGGAGTTGGACAGAAATGCTGCAACGGCTATATTAGTCTTGTCGTCAGCGTTATTCGATCCCATGAGTCCCTCAAGGAGTGCGAAAGCATAATGGCCTTAGTCCCTAAAGATTTTGTTAATTACAAATCAACGCCGGTTTTCAGCCGTGACAACGTCCCTAAAATGTTGTTACACATGCACAATACTAAGGCTGGCGTGTATGGGCAGATCCAAGTGCTAACGGGCAGCTTAAAGTTCTATGGCTATACAGGCAGCAGGGGCGAGTTAGATAAAGAAATCATCATTCGCGCCGGTGAAACGGCCATTTCTCATCCCGAGTATTGGCACAAAGTGGAGCTACTGACTGAAGATACCCAGTTCAGACTCCATTTTTATGCACATAAGGATTCGGTCATAGTGGCACAGCAGCAATCCGAGCGAAGTGAATAGTCTCTAGCTCCTAGCACTTAACATCTAGCAACTAACACTCAGTCCAATTCGCACGGTTCGCGGCTGCAGTTGGCCACTTTTTTAATAACGACTTACGCTAATACCGCTAATAGCGATTTCGCTCCGCTGGAATATCAGTTAAATACTCGACAAATTCCACTTCAAAACCATGGGCGTCAAAGAAGTAAATATTACGTCGATAGGGATCTTCCATGCCATCTTTGGCAATCGGGAAGCCTGCTTGGGTCAATCTTGCTATCACAGCATCTAAGTTGTCGGTGACAAAGGCAAAATGCGCCAGTCCAATTTGATGGCCAGTTAAATCTCGGTTTTCTCCCTCACCATTATCACTAAAAGCAATGTATTGATAATCATCGCCAAAATGAATCCAATTGCGAGGTTTGCCGTACCAAGTGCCCTTATCGCCACCGCGTACACGCCAGTGGGGAAAAGCCGCCTGATAAAAGCGCAGTGCTGCGGGGATGTCGTCTACCACTAAGTTGATATGCTCTAAATGAATCATAATGCGTTCCTTGTAATGATTTTAGTCTGTTGCTGGTGGTTAAAATCTCAAGCCGCTTACATACCGTAACAGTATTCCTGCTGCTTTGGGTACGCTTGTCCGGCATGTTGTTGACGAATGGGCGCTAATGCTTGGGCGTATTGATGTAGCATATACAAGCTGTACTGCATTCTTTCCCTGAGTGCGATATCGCGGGCTCCCTCGGGAACGGCATTGAGTACATGGCTGACATTGCGGATGATCAAGTGATCGGGAATAGGCACTAATTTATTGTTTTTGAGTGCATTCATCTTCACTTCAACGATGGGATAGGTACCGCCAATCCCGTTCGATACTGAGATTAGCAGTGCCGGTTTATGGGCGGTTTCTTCGCGAGTACACATCAATAAAAAGTTCTTCAGTAGTGGCGATGCCATGCCGCCCCATTCAGGGGTGATAAGTACCAGCGCATCGGCTTCGTCGACGCTTTGCTCTATTTCGGGCCAGTGCTCCCCCTTGTTGTCTTCCTCTCCATCCCAAAATGGCAGATTAAATTGGCATAACTCTAAGTGATGTATGCTGGCGTAACCCATAGCATGGGGAGATGAGAAACTGCTTTCTGCAATGTAGCGACCGACTTTAGCACTTTGGGAGTCGGGTCTTTGGCTGGTGCTGATGATGAGTAACTTCATTAAGTAAACCTATTTGTTTATAAATTATTTATAAGGTAATTACTTTATTTAATCTTGTAAAGGATAAAGTAAATAAAAAAGTTTATTTAATCTGTTAAAGCGGTACTGGATCGGAGATAATGCGCTGGCTAACATCGGAGAGTTCAGATGAAAACCACTGATAAGATTATTCAATTGCTCAAGTTACATGGCCCACTTACCGCTAAAACCTTAGCGGAGGAATTAGCGTTAACGACGATGGGTGTGCGTCAACATCTTCAGGCATTGGAAGACGCAGGCGATGTGGACATCGAAGATAGAGTGGAAGGTCGTGGTCGCCCAACGCGTTACTGGAGATTAACTGAACAAAGCCGCAGTCATTTTGCCGATCGTCATGAGGAATTGACGGTACAGCTAATTGATTCGTTGAAAATGATCTTTGGTGACCAAGGCTTAGATAAGCTTATCGACCACAGGGAGCAAAGTGCGTTAGTTCAGTATCGTGCCGCTATGGAAGGGGCGACAGATATTCCGACACGTTTGGCAATCCTTGCGAAATTACGTTCGAACGAAGGTTATATGGCGACGATGGAACAGGTAGATGGCGTGTATTTTTTACTCGAAAATCATTGTCCTATCTGCGCCGCAGCGACTAAGTGTTTAAACTTTTGCCGCTCAGAGTTACAACTTTTCCAGCAGTTATTCGCTGATATCGCGGTGGTGAGTCGCGAAGAACATATCATCGAAGGTGCACGCCGCTGTGCATATAAGATTGAGGCTATTCCTCACTAGTGGGACTTAAGCCGCTCATTTATGGCGCTTTACCTATGGGGTAAAACGCCACTGAGCGCCAACGCCATATATCAAGCGTTAGTGCGGAGCTTAGAACTTAGTCGCTTAGGGCTTTTCAGGTTCGTGATAGGCCAATAAAGTTTCGAAACGAGCATGTCCTTTAAGTTGTGAGAAATCCGCCTCATCTAAGGCCAGTTCCTTGAAGGATGCGCTGTTATGAATGGCGCGCTCTAAATCAGAAATCGCTCTATCTTCAACCCCTAAGCACGCAAAGGCACAAGCTCTTTGATAAAAAGCGTGGGCGTTAGTCGGGTCCACTTCCAGAACGCGATTACACAGGCTTTGTGCCCAGTTAAATTCACGCATTTCCATTGCGGCGTCGGCCTTGTAGGTCAGGGCTTCTAAATCCCCAGGTCGAATCGTGAGGATCTCATCATAGACTTCAATCTTCTGCTCTGGCGTTTGCGCACTTTGCGCCCGTAGCCAGAGGTTATGGATTTCATTGATAATCTCAATCTCGCGATTATTGTCCGTGATAGTACGGCTCTTACGCTTGAGTTCTTGCTCAAGTACTTTGAACTTTTCTTCGTATTGTTCGGCAATACTCTGCAGCTGGTTAGCAGCCAGTTTGGCTGTGTGCGTTTTGATTTCTCGCAGGGATTGCCAACCGATAAAGGCGACTAACGAGGCGACACCCGCGATGATGTAGAAGAAGTAAGTTACAGTGACATTGGCGTAATTCATCGATTTGTCGGCTACGGCGAGTTCGCGGTCGGTGATGTCGATGGTGAGACGACGCTCGAGATCCTGTTGATCGTGTCTGAGGGATTTAAGTTCATCGAGGACATAACGCTCGACCAGCGGTTTATCATGGATAGCGGAGGGGCGAGCCGCTTCAGGAGGATTAACTGCATCGTTCGCTTGGGCGAAAAAAGAGCTCGCTAGCGTCACTAAAAACAAGGCTAAAAATAGCAGGTTCGAACGTATTAAAGCGGGACTTGCGGATAAGTTTTTGATGCGGTAACCACTCACAGTAAGATGAATTGAGCGCCTAGCTTAACAAATTTTACCTCGTTCGATCCAATTTAGCCCAGAATAGCCTTTGTGATGCCCCTCAAGTTCGGCTTGCTATGAGCTGAACTTGCATCCTGCTAGAATGGCTATCCCATTCATATTTCGTCATTTGTGGTGTTATGCAATCTAAGCGCGGCCGACTCGATCGTTATCTTTGTACCCAGTTACACACTCACCGTAAAGCGGTGCGTGAACTGCTATTATCGGGCCGTGTGTGCGTCGATGGATTGATAGTGAAAGATATGGATAGGCAAGTGGATGAGTTTTCCCACATCCAACTAGATGAGCAAATACTGCAGGCTAATGCGCCCGTCTACGTGATGCTTCACAAACCGATAGGTGTAGTGAGTGCGACCAAAGACACTCAGCATAAAACAGTGATTGATTTGCTTAATTGCGAAGCCCGTGATGAGTTGCATATTGCTGGCAGATTAGATTTAAACTCTTCGGGTTTGTTGTTATTAACCAATGACAGCCGCTGGTCTGATGCGCTGATGTCACCTACACACAAGGTCGACAAAGTGTATCGGGTTACCTTAGCGAATCCCATAACCGAAGAATACATCGCTGCATTTGCCGAAGGGATGTATTTTGGCTTTGAAGATATTACAACCCAACCCGCTAAACTGGTTATCCTCGCTGATAACGTAGCTGAAGTGACTTTACATGAAGGTAAGTATCATCAAATCAAACGGATGTTTGGTCGGTTCCGCAATCCGGTTGTTGGCCTGCATCGATTATCGATAGGCGATATTGTGCTTGATGAAAAGTTGGCACCGGGTGAAAGTCGCGCACTGACTGCCGCTGAAGTGGCCTCTATCCGTTAAAAATGATGAACAGAAAAGTACATCAAGCATTCATTATGCTTGTCGCTATCGTTTGCCATGCTAACAATGAAAGCTAAGCACAAAAGCTAAGCATTCAAACGGACCTGAGCGTGAATTCCCTCAAGTCCGTGTCATGCCATTAAAGATCGGCGTGAGGGCCGAACACTTCATAGTGCATGCTTTCAGCCGCGACACCCAGAGCGAGTAGTTGTTGCTTGATGGCTGACATGAATCCAATGGGGCCGCAGAAATAATAACGTGCGTGGGGAAGCAACTGTTCGGCGACTTTACTTAACTCCATTTGCCCTTCGAAATCATAATCATCACCCAACTTATCGGTTGGGGCTGGCTCACGATACCAAACATGACTCGTCAGATTATGATGTTGCTGGCGCTTGGCGTAGATAGCCTGTTTGAACCCGTGTACGGCGCCTTGCTCACAGGCATGCAGCCAAGTGATAGTGCTGGGATGCTGCAGCTTGAGTAATTGATTGAGCATACTTTTCATCGGTGTTTGGCCTACACCAGCCGAAATGAGCACTACGGGTGTGTCCGCCGCGACTTCTAGGGTAAAGTCTCCCGCGGGTGGCATCACCGCGATTTTGTCGCCGACGTGTATCGCATCATGCAGCAGGTTTGACACTTGTCCGCCGAGTTCGCGTTTCACACTGATGCGGTAGCTGGTGCCATTTGGCGCATCGGATAAGGAATATTGGCGGATTTCTTCATATGCCAAATTCGGGTGTGTTAGCTTCAAACTTAAATACTGACCGGGGATAAAATCTTTAACGGGCTTGCCATCTTCGGGCGTCAATATGAAGGAGGTGATGACTGCTGACTCGGTATTTTTCGCGCAAATGATAAACTGACGCTCACCCAACCAGCCACCATCTTGCTCTGCATGCGCTTGATAAATCTGTGCTTCTCGCTGAATAAATATGTTGGCTAAAAATCCATAGGCCTGTGCCCAAGCTTCTAACACTTCTTCTGTTACCGCATCGCCCCCTAATTCTTTAAGCGTTGCCAATAAATGGCTGCCGACGATCGCATACTGCTCAGGTTTGATCAAAAATCCCGTATGTTTTTGGGCAATGCGCTCAACCGTTGAACTCAGTACCGCTAAGTTTTCGATATTTTTCGCATAGGCTGCGACGGCATTGAACAGGGCTACAGGCTGACCACCAGAATGTTGGTGCGCCAAATTAAATACATCTTTTAGTTCAGGATTATGTTTGAACATACGTTGATAAAAATGGGTCGTCAGCGCAGGACCTGCTGATTCGAGTAAGGGAATGGTGCTCTTGATAACTTGGATAGTACGGCTGTCCAACATAGAAAATCCTTAACGTGTAAATATTATGAATGTTTAATGAGTTTAAAGATCTATTTGATTTGGATCAATAGAGATTATCGCTATCTGTGCTATCGATAACGAGGCTGAGATCATTTGAAGTGTTCAATTGAAGGAGAAATTAAATCGAGAAATAATGAAACGGATATTCTATTTCAATGGGTTACAGATGATGTAAATAGAGGGGAGTTTGACTGCAACAGCAAAAATGGTTGCAGTCGTTTTGTGGGTGATTGAGTTAAATTAGAGCTTAAATGCGCTCACTTGATTGCGCATGCTGCTGGCGAGCTTAGTCAAATTAATCACAGATTCACTTAATTCAGCCGCCGAAGCTGTGGAATGCTCGGCGATATCGCTGATGGCAATAATGCTGCGATTAATACTCTCGGCAACGCTACTTTGCTCTTCAGCTGCGGTCGCAATGTGGGTATTCAGCTCGGTGATGCTGTCTACTGAGGTGACAATTTCTTTCAGCGCTTGACCCGCCTGATTGGCTTTATCGTTGGCATCATCTACTTGATTGATAAAGATTTCCATGGCGCTGACGGCTTCTTTAACCCCTTGTTGTAGGGTAGCAATCATGGCCTCAATTTCTTGAGTCGATTTTTGGGTGCGTTGCGCTAAGGTTCGCACTTCATCGGCCACGACTGCAAAGCCGCGACCTTGCTCTCCAGCCCGTGCGGCTTCGATGGCGGCATTGAGTGCCAGTAAATTGGTTTGTTCGGCAATACTCTTAATCACATCGAGTACGCGGCCGATGTTTTGGCTTTCATTAGATAAGAATCCAATGACCTGCGCCGTTTTTTGAATTTGATCAGAAAGCTGCGACATACTGCTAATCGATTGCATCACAATATTATTGCCGTTGGCGGCATAGGTATCGGCATCTTTGGCTGAATCCGCTGCGGCAGATGCGCTTTGGGCGACTTCGGCAACGGTGGCCGTCATCTCATTCATGGCCGTTGCAGTCTGCTCCGTTTCGGCTTGTTGCTGTTGCATCCGTTTATTGGTGGCTTGGGTGAAGCTACTTAACTCATTTGCCGAACTGTTGACCGTAGTTGCCGCCTCGGCAATCGAATGAAGAATGCCCCGTAAATGTTCAATTACTTGGGTGAGGCTCGTGGATATTTGCCCTAGCTCATCGTGATTAAAAGTGGTGAATCTGACGGTGAGATCTGAGTCTTGATGGATCCTTTTCAGTTTACCGAGGATGTCATTAATGGGATTCATCACGCTGCGATTGACCCAGAGTCCAATCACAATACTGATGATCATGGCGGCACAGGCTAATGCCACAAAAATAGTGATTGAAGATTGATAAATGGTATTTACACGATCTTTTTCTTCGCCCGCCACGCGGATTTGCAGTGCAATCAGTTCAGATATTTGGTTGCTGATAGGATCGATCGCTTGGTACAGCGGCAGGATATTGGCTGAGAGTTGGCTTGAAACATCGCCGTTTAATCCTCTTAAGCGCGAGATCAGGGTATCAATCTGTTGATTCGCGGGGGAGAACAGCACTTCGGCTTGTTTTACGAGTCGGGATTCTTCTGAGGTAAGCTCGGTAGATAGGTATTTTTGCCAATGTTGAGTAATAGTCGATTTGGCACTGTCTAGCGCTTCAGCCGCTTGCGAGGCGGTGAAACCACCCGCGTTCGCCTTATTGACCGCATCGATAACATCGACCGCATACTTATCGGCAATCACTTTTAAGTCATCCAGCGGCACCACTCTGTCGTTATAGATGCGTTCAACACCCGACTCAATGTTGCCCATCATATTAATGGCGAGAAAACCAATCGTCAGTAACATTGCAAGGGGGACCAAAATACCGATAAACATTTTTTGTTTTATTTGTAGACCGTTCATATGGGATAGCCTCAGTGAACTAAAGAGTCCTTTAGGCAGAGCTCGAGCTATCCCTATGATGAGTCTGTAACATTAGGTATAGCAAATCAGCGGAAAGAGGGGAGAGTAACAGAGGATTTATTTTGTTTTAGATACAAAAAAACCTCGCTAAGCGAGGTTTAAATGTTGGTACAGATGAGAGGACTTGAACCTCCACGCCCTTGCGAGCACCAGCACCTGAAGCTGGCGTGTCTACCAATTCCACCACATCTGCATGGCTATCCGAAATTTCATCGAATGAGTAATCATAAAACCGAAGAAACAATCTTAATGCTTTGTTTCATTCGTTGAACTGCAATTTGGTACAGGTGAGAGGACTTGAACCTCCACGCCCTTGCGAGCACCAGCACCTGAAGCTGGCGTGTCTACCAATTCCACCACACCTGCACTGTACCTATTGCAGTTCTCTAACATTAGTCGCTGAAGCAACCAATTTAAAGATGGTGCCCGAACCCGGAATCGAACCAGGGACACGAGGATTTTCAATCCTCTGCTCTACCGACTGAGCTATTCGGGCGACGGGCGCAATTTAAAGGCTTTTCGGGTTTTGAGTCAATAGATTTTTACTAAATAACGTAAAAAGTGACTCGGTTGGATAAGATTTACACGAAAGTGTCATTTACGCTGCAAGTGGCGAGCTAAAAATAGTCAAACCACTATCTACGCTGGGGACTTAGCAATATCCAGTGATGGGTTAACTTGGGTAACAAAGCAAAAAAATGCCCCTATTAAAGGGGCATTCTCGGCTAGTTTGATAAGATTTCATTGTTTGGATAGTTAGCTTGCATTACCATGAGCACGTTTTGCTTCAGCTTGCTCTGACCTAATTCGCCATAAGCTTCTATCATTATCTCTAATGCCCGTTCATTTGAAGGGGTGCCAGGATATGTTTCCATTACAGATTGTGCTCGGATTGCTGCGGCGCTCCATGCATTCATCTTGAGATAATATTCGGCAACTTGGATTGAATATCTTGCTAAGCGATTCTTCAACGCTAACATGCGTTTTTGCGCATCGGCGGCATATTTGCTGTTAGGGTAAGTTTTGATAAGACGATCAAAATCTTTGAAAGCATCTTGAGCATTTTTAGGGTCACGATCGGTTCGGTCGATATTAAGCATATCGTGGAACAAATAGTTGTCGGCTTGCATGTTCACTAAACCGCGCATATAGAACACATAGTCAATATCAGGGTGGGTAGGATTAAGACGGATAAATCTGTCTATGTTCGCAATCCCCGAAGCGACATCGTCCATTTTGTAGTAAGCATAAATCAGGTCTAACTGGACTTGAGTTTTGTGAGGTCCGAAGGGGAAGCGTGAGTCTAACGCTTCCAAAGAACGGACAGCTTTAGAGTAATTGCCAAGTTCCATAGATGTCCTTGCCTGAGTGTAAAGCACATCAGGTGACGTTTTGGCGGCAATATCGTTATCATCAGGGCTGCTGCTACAGGCTGATAACGCTAGTGAAAATAGGACTAAGGTAACGCCTTTGGAAAATTTATACATACTTGAATTCAATTCTTTTTAAGTTGTAGTTAAGAATTTTTCCATTTCACTATAAAATAGAAAACATCCGATTGTAACAGATAGCACACATTTTTTGACCCCTAAATGGGGATACGGTTCCTATGACACAAGAGATTAATCTAAAAAGCGAGATTTCGGCAACACAAACTGGACTGAGATTAGATCAGGCCCTAGCAGAGTTGTTCCCAGATTACTCGCGCACGCGCATCAAGGAATGGATCCTATCTGATGCAGTTCATGTTGACGGCGTTGTCGTTAATAAGCCCCGCGAGAAAGTTTATGAGCTGCAACAGATACTCATAGACGCCACGCTCGAAGAAGAAGTCCATGCCGCGGCGCAGGCCATTGATCTGGATATCGTCTATGAAGATGACGACATTATCGTGATCAACAAGCAAGCTGGATTGGTGGTTCACCCAGGTGCTGGCAATGCAGATGGCACTTTGATGAATGCACTATTGCACCATTGTCCTGATATTGAGCATGTGCCACGTGCGGGTATTGTGCATCGTCTGGACAAAGATACAACAGGTTTGATGGTCGTTGCCAAAACCGTTGAAGCGCAAACGCATTTAGTTGCCGCTTTGCAGGCCCGTGAAATCACTCGTGAATACGAAGCGATTGTTATGGGTACTATGACAGGTGGTGGTACAGTGGATGAGCCGATTGGTCGCCATCTTACTAAACGTACTCACATGGCCGTGCTGCACTCAGGTAAACCTGCGGTGACGCATTACCGTGTCGCGGAAAAATTCCGTAACCACACACGTCTGAGATTACGTCTAGAATCTGGCCGTACTCACCAGATCCGTGTGCACATGGAATACATAGGCCACGTGTTAGTGGGCGATCCTGTGTATGGTGGTCGTCCAAAACCGCCTAAAGCCGCGAGCCCAGAGTTTTTCGATATCCTGAAAAACTTCAAGCGCCAAGCGCTGCACGCAGTTCGTCTAGAATTAGCTCACCCAGTGAGTTGTGAAATCATGAGCTGGCAAGCGCCAATTCCTGAAGACATGGTGATTTTGACTAAAGCACTGCGTCAAGACACGGTAGAGCATCCGATCGAGTATCTCTAAGTGTTTGATCACGATTGGCCTGTTCCTGCTAATGTTGGCATCGCTATGACAAATCGTCATGGCGGTGTGAGCGTGCATCCCTATGACAGTTTGAATCTTGGACTGCATGTCGGTGATGCTGAACAGCAGGTGATGGCTAATCGTGAATTACTCTGCAAACAATTAGCGTTAACCGCCAAACCTGTCTGGCTTGAGCAAGTCCATGGTACCCATGTGCTCAATTTAGACACGCTAAGCTTAGCTCAGGCTGAGGATACGCCGATTGCCGATGCCAGTTATAGCCGAACTGCGAGCCAAGTTTGCGCTGTAATGACCGCCGATTGTTTACCTGTATTGCTGTGTAATCAAGCGGGAACCGAAGTGGCAGCGGCCCATGCCGGTTGGCGCGGTTTATGTGATGGCGTGATTGAGGCCACCGCGGCGCAGTTTAGTTCTCCTATGGATGAGTTGATTGCCTACCTCGGCCCGGCCATTGGTCCGCAAAAATTTGAAGTGGGCGTCGAAGTGAAGCACGCATTCTGTGGCTTACATCCACAGGCGGCTGCGTGTTTTATTCCCAGTGGTGACAAGTATCTGGCCGATATTATTGGCTTGGCTAAATTACGCTTGAGTTTACTCGGCATCAAGCATATTTATAGCGCCGATATCTGCACTGTCAGTGACACTGATTACTTCTCTTATCGTCGCGATAAGGTGACGGGGCGCATGGCATCGTTGATCTGGCTTAAGTCTTAAGTTAATTCCCCTACAATTTATATTTATTTCCGCGTTATCCGCTTGAATTTGGCTAAATAGCCCCCATCTTTTAACTAACGAAATGTAATACCAATCCTATTAAGATCTCTTCATTAGCGGTACTGATTTAACGCCACTAAATTGGCAAGATATCTTGTGGATTGGCATATCTCTACTATGTGAGTTTTAGGAGGCTGTATGCGACTCGATCGTATGACCAATAAATTTCAGCTTGCCATCTCAGATGCCCAGTCTCTCGCACTCGGGCGTGATCATCAGTTTATTGAACCGCTGCATTTGATGATGGCATTGTTGAACCAAGATTCAGGTTCAATCCATCCCTTATTGACCCAAGCTGGCATTCGCGTGAGTGCGCTGCGCTCGCTTTTGAGTCAAGAACTGGAACGCTTACCTCAAGTCGAAGGTACGGGCGGCGATGTGCAATTATCCCAAGGTTTAATACGTTTATTAAATCTGTGCGATAAATTGGCGCAAAAGCGTAAAGACAAATATATCTCTAGCGAGTTATTTGTATTAGCTGCGTTAGAAGGAGGCGATGCCCTCGCGCAAGCGTTGAAAAAAGCCGGCGCGACCAAAGAGTTGATGGAGCAAACCATTGAACAAATGCGTGGCGGCCAAAAAGTGGATGATCCGAACGCTGAAGATCAACGCCAAGCGTTGAAGAAATTTACTATCGATCTGACCGAGCGAGCCGAACAAGGCAAGTTAGATCCTGTGATCGGCCGTGACGATGAAATTCGCCGCACGATCCAAGTATTACAACGTCGCAGTAAAAACAACCCCGTCCTTATCGGTGAACCGGGTGTGGGTAAAACGGCGATTGTTGAAGGACTTGCCCAGCGTATCGTTAATGGTGAAGTCCCCGAGGGGATTAAAAATAAGCGCGTCTTATCCCTCGACATGGGCTCATTGATTGCGGGCGCTAAATATCGCGGTGAGTTCGAAGAACGTTTAAAAGCGGTATTGAATGAGTTAGCGCAGGAAGAAGGTCAAGTGATCCTCTTCATCGACGAGCTGCATACTATGGTCGGCGCCGGTAAAGGTGAAGGCGCAATGGATGCGGGTAACATGCTGAAACCTGCGTTAGCGCGTGGTGATTTGCACTGTGTGGGCGCTACCACGCTTGATGAGTATCGTCAGTACATTGAAAAAGATGCGGCGCTTGAACGTCGTTTCCAAAAAGTGCTGGTGGATGAGCCAAGTGTTGAAGACACCATCGCCATTTTGCGTGGACTGAAAGAACGTTACGAGCTGCATCACCATGTAGAAATTACCGATCCGGCGATTGTGGCGGCGGCGACTATGTCGCACCGTTATGTGTCGGACCGTAAGTTGCCCGATAAAGCGATCGATTTGATCGACGAAGCGGCATCGAGCATCCGCATGCAGATGGACTCAAAACCTGAGTCACTCGACCGGCTTGAACGTCGTGCTATCCAGCTCAAACTGGAGGAGCAAGCGTTAGCCAAAGAAAATGATGAGGCGAGTCGTCGCAGGCTTGATCATCTGCAAGAGGAATTACGTGACGTTGAAGCTAAAGCTTCAGAGTTGAACGAAATCTGGCGTACTGAAAAAGCCGCATTAGCGGGAACTCAGCACATTAAAGCCGATCTCGAACAGGCTCGAATGGACTTAGAAGTGGCGCGTCGTGCGGGTGATTTAACTCGGATGTCTGAGTTGCAATACGGTCGTATTCCTGAGCTTGAAAAACAGCTCGATTTGGCATCGCAAGCCGAAATGCAGGACATGACGTTATTGCGTAACAAGGTCACTGAGTTCGAAATCGCCGAAGTCTTGTCGAAAGCGACGGGAATTCCCGTATCGAAAATGCTTGAAGGCGAGCGCGAAAAATTACTGCAAATGGAAGTGGCGCTGCACGAGCGGGTGATAGGCCAAAACGAAGCCGTCGATGCGGTCGCGAATGCGATTCGTCGTAGCCGCGCTGGTCTGGCGGATCCAAATCGCCCGATAGGCTCGTTCCTGTTCTTAGGCCCAACGGGTGTGGGTAAAACTGAGCTGTGTAAATCACTGGCGAGGTTTTTATTCGATACCGAATCAGCCTTAGTGCGCATTGATATGTCTGAGTTTATGGAGAAACACTCAGTATCGCGTTTAGTGGGTGCGCCTCCTGGATACGTGGGTTATGAAGAGGGCGGTTACTTAACGGAAGCCGTTCGTCGTAAACCGTATTCGGTGATATTGCTCGACGAAGTCGAGAAAGCGCATCCCGATGTGTTTAACATCTTACTGCAAGTGCTTGATGATGGACGCTTAACCGATGGTCAAGGTCGTACTGTAGATTTTAGAAATACAGTGATCATCATGACCTCGAACTTAGGCTCCGACATTATCCAGGAAGGATTTGGTCAAGTGACCTATGCAGAGATGAAAGCGGCGGTAATGAATGTGGTTACTCACAGTTTCAGACCCGAGTTTTTAAACCGTATCGATGAATCTGTGGTGTTCCATCCATTGGATGCTGCCAATATCAAGCGTATTGCTTCGATACAGATTGCTTCCTTACGCCAACGTTTGGCGGAAAAGGACTATACATTGGAGATCACCGACGACGCATTATCATTGATTGCGGAAATTGGTTTCGATCCTGTGTATGGCGCAAGACCGTTGAAACGGGCATTGCAGCAAGAAGTCGAAAACCCGCTGGCGCAGAAATTACTGCGTGGCGACTTGTTACCGGGTAAACCGATCAAGGTTAGCTGTGCGGGTGGCGAGTTAGTGTTCGAGCAATAACCAGTAGCTAGTCACTTAGTTTTTTGTTTGAATGCTATACGTTAATCGCAAGCTTGAAGTTGGATAGGTTGAAATAGGCGAACTGAAATAAGCGTTCTTGAATGAACGAGCTTGAAATAAACTATCTTGCAATAAGAGATAGCGCTTTCTTAGTCAGTATCGCTCCCGCTTCAAGTACTAAAACGAAAGGAGCCGAGTTTTTAACTCGGCTCCTTTTTTATTGCATCAGCGTTAATCGTTGTTCATTAATGTAGTGGCATAGTAAATTTGGCTACTTCTTATCACAGAAGAGTTTGATTCTTTCCTGCTGCTGGGCAATCGAGGCTTGGCGGTGTTCCTCTGTCATAGCGACAGATTCACCCGAATCGGAAGTTTGGCGGATAAGCTTAGTGTGCGTCGTGAGAATATCTAAATTGTGTTTTGCACTCTCACAAATGGATTGAGCCTGTTTAGCATTTTTCTCTTTGATCAGCGCCGCTGACTTTTCTAATTCATTGGCTTCAGAAGTGGCTTCCGCTTTCTTTACCGGTGCGATAAAACCCACTTTCGCCTGCTCTAAATCTTCACTGTAGAGCTTTTCTGCTTTGATGTTTTCTTGTTGCGGGGCTTGTTGGCTGTAATGCGTCACCCCATTTTCGTCGACCCAAGTATAGATAACGCCCGCAGAAACGGGGCCAATGAAAAGGCCGAGCCAAAACCAGCGGCATAGCATAGTGCTGAACGTGTTCACTTTTAACATCGAAATCATCCCTAACTGGTCTCTCATCGACATGATAATAAAATATGTTATCTTGAAAGCTAACTTCTCTTCACCGAACTAGCGTAATAAGTGTATGCAAAATTCTTCAAATCAAACAGTAAAGAATAAAGGTATCTATTTATTACCGAACCTTTTTACCACAGCGGGTTTGTTTTCTGGTTTTTATGCCGTTATTGCTTCCATGAATGCTAACTTTGAAGCCGCAGCGATAGCCATTTTTATTGCCATGATTTGTGATGGGCTCGATGGACGAGTGGCAAGACTGACTAATACCCAAAGTGATTTTGGTGCTGAGTACGACAGTATGGCCGATATGGTGTCCTTCGGAATGGCGCCAGCACTACTCGCCTACAATTGGGCATTAGCGGACTTAGGTAAAATTGGTTGGCTGGCTGCATTTATCTATTGCGCAGGTGCAGCACTCAGGCTTGCTCGATTTAATACGCAAGTTGGCGTTGCCGATAAGCGTTATTTTCAAGGTCTCGCCAGCCCGGCTGCCGCCGCTGTTATTGCTGGCAGTATTTGGCTTGGTAACCAATACAGTCTCGATGGAAGAAATATCAGTTGGATTGCGGCCCTTGTTACGGCAGCAACCGGTTTACTGATGGTCAGCAATTTCCGCTATCACTCCTTCAAAGAAATTGATTGGCGCGGCAAGGTCAACTTTATCGTGATCTTACTGGTCGTCGGTGTGTTTGTGGTGGTGTCGGTGCAACCTGCATTGATTTTATGTGTCGGCTTCTACTTATATGCGATTTCAGGCCCGATCATTACGATTCGAACCTTGAGAAAGCTCAAAGTCGCTCACGTAGTAGGAGATGATGTCGCGGCGAGTGTCGAAACGAACTCCTCAGTCCAAGCCGCTGCACAAACTCAAGTCGTTACAGATCTCGAGAAAGAGAAACAAGAAGAGCATAAACCTTAGGGCTCGTGCATTTGATCATTGTTTATCTTTAGCTAGGTACAAACAAGAGTAAGACATCACACTGGGCATAACGCTTTTAGAGGTTTGCTGATAGATATAGCGAAAAATAGCTATCAACTTCTGTTTATGCCCATTCAATCTATTAAAACCTCTGCAATAGGTGATTTATTCTGCCAGACTTATCAACCCAAACAGCGATATTGCTCAATATTGCAGTATATTTCTGCAGTTTGGTGGTTATTCATTCGCTTGGCGCAGATTGTTAAAAAAGCCCTTGCACAAAATCCTCTGCTGCCTATAATGCGCATCCACTGACACGGCAGACAGCGTTAAGCAGCCTGGTGTGACAGTTCATCAATGAGTTTACTAATTGATGAGTGTTGAGAAAGTTTGCAAAAACTCCTTGACGCGAAACGGGAAATGCGTAGAATACGCAGCCCTAGCCACCTGGAAGCGTTCGACGCTCAGTGT
>NZ_MPDG02000024.1:0-404 GCF_001887095.2 Shewanella sp. SACH | reverse complement strand
TAAGTGCCATCGGCCAAGGTGGTGCCGGTTAAGTCGATGCTCCAGTTACCGCTGGCATCAATCACCAAGCCGTTGGCAGTGGTGTAGACCACGCCATTGATGGTGACGGCCAAGGTACTGTCATCGCCCAAATCGACAGTACCGTTGAAAATCAGGGTGTTGTCGTTGGTGATGAAGTCGCTGCCCGAGGCGCCGGTGTCATCGGTAATGCTGGTGATCGCCACGGTGTTGCCGTCGCCATCTTGGTCAATCTTGGTATCAATCACCACGTCTTGGGTGACGGTTTTGCTGTTGCCCGCCAAGTCAGTGACGGTGGCGCTGACAGGGTAAGTGCCATCGGCCAAGGTGGTGCCGGTTAAGTCGATGCTCCAGTTACCGCTGGCATCAATCACCAAGCCGTTGGC
>NZ_MPDG02000023.1:0-431 GCF_001887095.2 Shewanella sp. SACH | reverse complement strand
GTGACACTGCGAGCGACGGACACGGACGGCTTAACCGCTGACCAGTCCTTCAGCATCACCGTGACCAACGTCAATGACGCACCGACCATCAGTTCAACGGCCATCACTGCTGCCACTCAGGATGCGGCTTATAGCTACACCTTTGCGGCGAGTGATACCGATGCGGGTGATGTGCTGACATTCAGCGCGGTGACCAAACCGAGTTGGTTGAGCTTCAATGCTGCCACTGGATTGTTAAGTGGCATGCCCAGCAATGCCGATGTGGGCAGCCATGTCGTGTTACTGCGAGTGACGGATACAGATGGCTTAACGGCAGACCAAAGTTTCAGCATTACGGTCACTAACGTCAACGACGCACCGACCATCAGTTCAACGGCCATCACTGCCGCCACTCAAGATGCGGCTTATAGCTACACCTTCGCGGCGAGTGA
>NZ_MPDG02000022.1:0-449 GCF_001887095.2 Shewanella sp. SACH | reverse complement strand
GATACCGATGTGGGCGACACATTAACTTTAAGCGCGGTGACCAAACCAAGTTGGTTGAGCTTCAATGCTGCCACTGGATTGTTAAGTGGCACACCCAGCAATGCCGATGTGGGCAGCCATGTCGTGTTACTGCGAGTGAAGGACACGGACGGCTTAACCGCTGACCAGTCCTTCAGCATCACCGTGACCAACGTCAATGATGCGCCGACGATTAGTTCAACGGCCATCACTGCAGCCACTCAGGATGCGGCATACAGCTACACCTTTGCGGCGAGTGATACTGATGTGGGTGATGTGCTGACATTCAGCGCGGTGACCAAACCGAGCTGGTTGAGCTTCAATACTGCCACTGGCGTGTTAAGTGGCACGCCCAGCAATGCCGATGTGGGCGCGCACCACGTGACACTGCGAGCGACGGACACGGACGGCTTAACCGCTGACCAGTCCTT
>NZ_MPDG02000021.1:0-461 GCF_001887095.2 Shewanella sp. SACH | reverse complement strand
GCTGCCCAAGCCGCCGCGAACGCAGCCCAACAAGGTGTTACCCAAAACGCTGCAGCGATTCAAACCGAGCAAACAGCAAGAGCCAATGCCGATAGCGCATTAGCAACACAGATCACCACAGTTCAGGCCTCGGCGACTGCCGCTAATAATGCCGCATCAACTGCACAAACTGCCGCGAACTCTGCTGCCCAAGCTGCGGCTGACGCTGCAGGTTTGGCGGGTACCAAAGGCAAAGTACTTATTCAGTCTACGGCCCCTGCAGCAGCTGATCGCTTAGTACAAAACCTGTGGATCGATACCACAGGCAATGCCAACACGCCTAAGCGTTGGAGTGGTTCAGCGTGGGTTGCCGTCACTGACAAAGCCGCGACCGATGCCGCCAGCGCCGCAGCTGCTGCCCAAGCCGCCGCGAACGCAGCCCAACAAGGTGTTACCCAAAACGCTGCAGCGATTCAAACCGA
>NZ_MPDG02000020.1:0-467 GCF_001887095.2 Shewanella sp. SACH | reverse complement strand
GTCCCCTTCGTCTAGAGGCCTAGGACACCGCCCTTTCACGGCGGTAACAGGGGTTCGAATCCCCTAGGGGATACCAAGTATTGGTTCCTGTCGAATAGCTAACGAGTTGTTTGATATGAACAAAATCTAAATTTCTGCTGATACGCATACTATTAAAGTTAGCAGTGTCGACAAAAATTTGGGGCTATAGCTCAGCTGGGAGAGCGCTTGCATGGCATGCAAGAGGTCCACGGTTCGATCCCGTGTAGCTCCACCAATTTACTGTAGATATTAAGCAGGAACGTGAGTTCGAATTAATATGTTTGAGGTCACCTTACTTCTTTAGAAGAGAGTACCTATGACACCGTAGATGTTAAACGGGAACAATAAGTTCAAATTAATATGTCCGGGGTCCCCTTCGTCTAGAGGCCTAGGACACCGCCCTTTCACGGCGGTAACAGGGGTTCGAATCCCCTAGGGGATACCAA
>NZ_MPDG02000002.1:1295615-1429090 GCF_001887095.2 Shewanella sp. SACH | reverse complement strand
CTCGACTTGCATGTGTTAGGCCTGCCGCCAGCGTTCAATCTGAGCCATGATCAAACTCTTCAATTAAAGTTTTGTTGCTTCCGTCTTGCGACTTCAGCGGCTCAATGAATTCTGATTTTTTGTTTCTCGCTAAAAGAAACAAACTGTACATATTGCTATGAACACTCATTGTTACATTGATTTAAATTTTTGACTGCCAACCCGAAGGTTAAGCAGTTTCGATTAACTCAACACCTGTGAGTGTCCACACAGATTTGCTTGATAAATTGTTAAAGAGCATGGTTAGCAGCTTATTCAGCGTTTAACCGTTGACCCCGCTGGGTCAGTGGATGCGCATTATAGGGATGTCAGATTTTACCGCAACCCCTTTGACGCGAATAATTGCGAAAAACGACTCAAGCGCACACTTTTTGAACTAAAAGTGTGTTTTAACGCCAATATTCTCGAATTTGTGCTGGATTAAGGCAAAAGATGAGGTTAACCCAGCGCTAGAAATGACAAGAGCCAACCTATTGGTTAGCTCTTATCATGTTAGATCACTTTTAACGCAAGCTTCCATTCAACAAGAGCAACAACCCACGCTACTGGTTACTGTGATAGTTGCTGCTTGAGATGAACTTATCAGCAAATGTTTATCTGCTTATAAGTAGTAGCGTAGCAACTAGCCTAGGCTTTTTAAGTAAGCCGGCACATCGGCAATACTGTCCAGTACCACGGTGGCATCACTGTCATCAGCAATAACCTTACCACTGCGCACTAATATACGTGTGGTTACGCCCGCCGCTTTCGCTGCCTGCATATCTTCGGCTTTGTCGCCAACCATGACTGAGAGAGCTAAGTCTATTTTCAGGAATTGCGCAGCATCATTGAGCATACCCGGCTTAGGTTTGCGGCAATCACAGTCGACCTTATATTCCCCTATGCCATTTTCACCATGGTGCGGGCAATAGTAGATACCGTCGAGTTCAACGCCTTTGTCTGCAAAGTTCCAATCCATCCACTCCGTTAAGCTGTGGAATTGATCTTCTGTATACATACCACGGGCAATACCAGATTGATTTGTGACGACAACTAACTTGTAGCCCATTTCCTTCAAAGAGAGGCAAGATTCAAACACACCTTCGATATATTCGAAGTCATCCACTAAGTGGACATAACCATGATCTTTGTTAATCACGCCATCACGGTCTAAAAATACTGCTCGACTCACTGTAATACTCCAAAATCGCCTAAGGCGTTATCGCGCTATTATTCCATTCATTATCAAAAATTGCACCGCGAAGTTGTGCTTTTAGCGCTAAATTGAGCGTTAGTGATGCTTATCGCTAGATGCGGATAACACCTTGCCCCGAGAGTCTCAATGTATGAAAAATCTTATCCTGTTAAATCAAAGTCCTTGGGCAACATATTTAACAGTTGTACCTGACTCAACCGACTAGTCGAAGTACTTCATGGCAGTAGATAAACAGCGCACTTAGGAAAATGATGGCTGTCGCATTAAAGATTGTTTCCAAGAAAGGCACATAATTGAGAGAGCTAAAATCATCAAAACCCTCGCCGTTTGGGCATTGTTAATCCCTAAGATGCACCACTCAATCAAGCATTCCCCTTTATTTGTGGTGTTTTTAACGGTAATCTTGGGCAGATAACGAGAAAATACCCGAAATAGACGGAAATAATGAGTCGAACTACGCCTATAGTCCACAAAACCCGCACCCAGTTAGTTGTTGAAGTGCTCAGAGAGAGAATTCTTTCAGGTGACATAGCCGCAGGAGAACCACTCAGACAAAGTGCGTTGGCTGAAGCGTTAAATGTCAGCCGCATTCCGGTGAGAGAAGCCTTATTGCAACTCGAAGCCGAAGGACTCGTTAAGTTTGAGCCTCATAAAGGTGCAACGGCGACCGTGTTATCCGTCGAGCAAGTCACCGAACTTTTTGAATTACGTGCCATGATCGAAACCGATCTGCTCGCTAAGGCGATCCCACTGCTTCAAGAAGCTGATTTAGAAAAAGCAGAACGTGTACTCGAACAATTGGAGTCGGCCTTCAAACATGAAGATGCCGTTGCCAGTTGGAGCGAGTTGAATACGCAATTTCACACTTGCTTATATCAGGCGGCTAATCGCCCACACACCCTTGAGGTTGTTCACGGCCTCAATACTAATTGTGATAGATACATTCGTTTGCAGTTATTGCTCGCGGGGGGGATTCCTGCTGCAGAGCATGAGCACAGAGCTTTGCTCAACCACTGCAAACTGAGAGAAACAGAAAAAGCGACGGCGCTACTGCGTCATCATATTCTGCATGCCGCAATGACAATTCGAGATCTTGTCGCCAAACAGGTGGTCTAGATCACGGACGGCCATTAGAGTTGCCGATAAGCTTTGTTGTCGATTCAAGGCAGCGCTCAGGTTCTGCCTTTTTTATTTGAGAGAAACCACCATGCAGTACGCCACTATCACAGGTTGGGGCAAATGTGTTCCACCAGCCACTCTGACCAACGATGATCTTGCGACCTTTATCGAGACATCCGATGAATGGATTAAATCTCGCACCGGCATCAGCCAGCGCCATATCAGTCATGTTAACACCTCTGAACTCGCTTCAGTTGCAGCACAACGCGCGCTCGCAGCTGCGGGTATCGATGGCAGTGAAATCGACATGATCATTCTGGCTAGCGCCAGCCCAGACACTTTGATCCCGAATATCGCATCAACTGTACAAGCTAATATTGGCGCCAGTTGTGCCGCGTTCGACATCAATGCAGCCTGCAGTGGCTTCTTATATGGCTTAGGTTTAGCCAGCTCACAAATCAAGAGTGGTCAGAGCAAGAAAGTATTGGTGATTGGTGCCGAGCGTCTATCTTTCTATTTAGATTGGTCACGCCGCGAAACTGCCGTGTTATTCGGTGATGGCGCAGGTGCCGTTGTCGTTGAAGCAACAGATGTTGCCGGTGGCGTGCTTGGTTATGAACTGAATAACGATCCTGAAGGTCGTGACATTCTTAAAGCGGGCTTTGGCACGGCGATGGACAGATTCTCTGCCGAGTCATTGGATTTCTTCATTGAATTCGATGGCCAAGAAATCTTCAAACGCGCGATTAACGGCATGAACAAGTTAAGCACTAAAGTGCTGGAAAAATGTGGCGTTGATAAAGATGAAGTGGATCTAGTGATCCCGCATCAAGCCAACGAGCGCATTATCGATACCTTAGTCAGTCGGATGAAAATTCCGAAAGAAAAAGCCTTCGTTAACATTGCCAACTATGGCAATACCTCGGCGGCAACTATTCCAATTGCGATTTGTGATGCGTTAGAGCAAGGCGTGATCAAGCCGAATCAAACCATACTCTCTTGTGCCTTTGGTGCGGGCTTAACCTCTGCCGCACTTTTGCTGCAATGGGGCGATCGCGTGACGCCTATCAATATCAGTGATGCCGAGTTACCGCCTTGCGATAAAACGGGCATAGAGTTAGTTAAACGCGCTGTGGATTATTTTTGTAAGCCGTAAACGGTTTCTGCAAAACGATAATATCTTGTTTTACTAAGACAAAAAGCCATCTTAATCGATGGCTTTTTTAGTTTATGACGACAAAACTTATTCATTCAGCTTGGTAATGATCATCTCATCCCAATAGATAGCTTGATTAAAATACTCGGCGAGTTTTTGATTTAACTCATTAAAACCTTTAACCACCTCTTCGCCCCTTTGGCTAATACAAGACCAGACAAATCGATGGCAGTTATTGTCAAATAAATCGTACTCACGATATTGATAAATCGCCTGCTCGGCGCGGGTCAACACTGTATCGGCGATGAGTGGTTGATGCAGATGATTACAGGCAAGATAGATTTGGCTGCCCGTTCGCCCCGCCAAGAAACGCTTTACCGACACCGCCCGCACCAACCCTGAACCGTGTAACTCAACTAAGCAATCGTCACCCAGCCAGATACCAGTATGTTCAATTACGCCAAAAACATAACAACAGACGATACTGCCTGGGATTGGCGCAACTTGTTTTAATCCCTTTTGCCATTGACTCGGCGCCGCCACCATAGCGCGATTGGCGACGGGATACTTAGGGGCCTTACCGAGTAATCTGTCGCGCTCAAGTTGCTGACGCTTCTCGCGCTCATCGGCCAACAAAACCGCGCCAATGACGGCACTGCCCATCCAAAGCAAAGGTAACGGCATCATGTTCTCCTACACACTCAGTTTATTAGAGTGAAGTACAAGTTGGTTGGATTGCCAAGTTGGCGGCATTGAATTTAAGCTTTAAAGTCAAGCTTAGGATTGGGTTTCAAGTCTAGCCTGTCAGTAATTAACCTAAGATGAAATCAGAGTGAAATCAGAGTGAAATCAGAGTGAAATCAGAGTGAGATTAAAGTTAAATCAGCGTAAAACAGCATCACCCCAACTCGATTAACTCATCCACAAAGAATGAGTTAAAACTGAAACAGCTAAGTCGATTGCCGCAATAAATCTGCCACAGTTAGTTGCCCCGCCCCGCCCATGGCCGCCATTTGCGCCAATAATAATTCCCCGCAAGCTAAGGCATCGGTCAACGCACTATGGGCGGTATAAATGGGTAAACCGTAACGTTCGCGGCAAGCGCCGAGGCGCAAACTGCCCTCTTTAATCACTGAGTGTTCCCGTAGCAAACGATGCCTTTCAAGCATGAGTGTATCAATGGCGGGTAGGACAAGGGCTTGATGATAAATGGCCAATAAATCCTGCTGCAGAAAGCGACAATCTAGCGGAGCATGATGCGCGACCAGCACCCGACCATAGGTTTGATTGATAAACCAGCCCATGGCTGCCTCAATCGTTACCGCCTGCACCAGATGATTATCGAGGATCCCGTGGATCGTCGCGCTTTGGCCAACACTACCGCGAATTTGCACTAATTTTTGCTCGGCGCGCGCCAAAGGGATCTCGCCGCGCTCAATCGGCACTAAGCCAATGCTGAGGATTTGATCTTGCTGCGGATTGAGACCTGTCATCTCTAAATCCATCGCCATTAAAGGTGCTTCGGATAATGGCATCGCCAGCAGAGGTAATAGCGATTGATAATAGCCCTTAAATAACTGATGTTGGCAACGTAGCGCCCGCCAATTAAGTTTCGTTTTCAGCAGCAGTGTATTCATATCAAAAACTTCGCATGAACTTCATCTTCATCCCCGCCTGCGCCTCATGCACCACTTTAAAGGCATCACGTAGCTGATGGCGGACCAGCGAAGATAAATGTGCGGGTAGCAGATAGTTACTCACCTCTAGCCCGAGATTATGCTGATAACCTTGGTTCGATAACCGCATATGGGCGATAAACTCGTGGGCATCGGCAAGATTAAGCGCATCTTTACGATTGAGAATGTTTGCGTCCATCAAGGCACGGATACGTTTCGCAGTATTCACTTCTTTAATCCCTGCCGACAGGGCATAAACGCGGGCAATGTCGTTGATTAAAGCATTGCCCTTATGCTTCAAATCTATGCCTTTGACTTCGCTGCCATCACGTTCGAGGACAAATTTGCGGAAAAAGCCCAGCGGTGGCGACTCGACCAATGAGTTGCCCGTCATCCCCGCAAGGAAAATATCGTTATCACGGGTTTGCGCCAAGACTTTGTCTTGCAGCGCATCAAACAAATTGTGTGGACCGTAAACCGATCGCATATCGAAAAAAATACTGGCGTTCAATAAAGCTTTAGGTTCTGGCGTTATCACCCACTTTTCAAATACCTGTTGCCACTGTTTAAGTGACATCCGCCACTGAGGGTTTTGCGCCATGATGTTGCCGGGGCAAAACTCATAACCGCATTGGTCAAGTCCAGCACATACCGCATGAGTTAAGGCATCGAAATAACCTTTGGCAAAGTCATCCATTTCTTCTGCGACTAACAGACCATTATCTTGATCTGAACACGCCGCTTGATCTTGGCGTCCCTGCGATCCAAACGCCAACCAGCAAAAAGCCATGGGCGGCTCACCGAGCAATTGTTGATTGAGCACGATTAGCCGCCGTGTCAGCGCATCGGTGACAGAGGTTAACACTCGGCCAATTTCTTCGGCTCTGGCATCGGCACTGATCAAATTTTGCAGTAACAGCGGAATTTGCTTACTGACGCTAATTAAACTGGCAAGATCCTGCTGACGTTCAATCTCGCCAATCAACAGCAGCGGTTGCGAGCCCTGCCCGCGCAAGATGTCAGTACTGGTCACCATGCCGATAGCTTTATCTTGGTCGATAATGGGTAAGTGATGAATGTTATGCTCACTCATCAGCAACATGGCTTCAAAAATCAACGCATTGGATGAAATTGAGATAGGCGAAACTGTCATGGCTTGATGCACTGCGATATGGCCGTCGAGCCCCGCCGCTAACACCCGATTACGCAAATCCTTATCGGTTAAAATCCCAACTAGCTTGTGATTATCCGTGACCAACAGGGATGACACTCGGCTGTTTCGCATTAAGAGTGCCGCCTGCGTCACGCTCGCGTGGGCATCGATAACAATAGGCGCGGATGACATTAACGTGCTGATCCGGCTAGTGGTCGTCAGATCTTTCGCCTTAAAGCGAGCCTCATGGCGTAAACGTTTAGCAAATGCGCGGGTAAAAAATTTATCGAAGTTGCGGCTCTCGCTTCTAAGGTTATCGAACAAGCTTTGGGGCAAATGATAAACCAAACCGTCTTCGAGAATAGCGACCTTGTTGACGACTTTCTCCCCCGATAACAAGGTCGAAAAACCAAAAAACTCTCCCTCGCCGACTCTATCGACCAGCACACCTTCAGGATCGCGCACCTCAAAGGCGCCGCTACGCACCATATACAACTTGGGCGAGTTAGCATCAAAATTGACATAACCAGAGGCTTTACTGTAATACCCGACAGTGATGGCCTTAGCACAGCGCACCACAACATCTTCAGGCAGAGTATCAAAAGGCACTAGCACTTGTAGAAATTGCACTACGGGTTGTAACTCACTGGCATTCATAGGCAACACCTTCTGTTAGGCGAAACTTTTACTTATATGTCATCACTATAGCCTGCATTGTCGCTGCGCTACATTCGACTAAAGTCAGTCATAGGATGCTCCCGTTAATTCCTCAATAGACTCATTCAACTACAGGGCAAAATACTTTCCAAATGCGCAATAAAAAAGAGCGCCGAAGCGCTCTCTTGTGTTGATGCAATGATTAAGCGATGAGCTTAGTGACCGCTCGCTTCACCCGAACCTTTAGGGAAACGAATCGATTCGACCATCTCCTGAACATGTAATGGCGTTGCCGTAGTCACACGACTCACTAACGCTGCCACACCGAAGTTCACTAACATGCCCACCATACCGATACCTTCAGGTGAAATACCAAGGAACCAGTTAGCGGCAACGTTACCCGTTGGGTCAACAAACTTGAAGTAGATGATATAGCTAGCAGTAAACAGTAGACCCGTTAACATACCGGCAATCGCGCCTTCTTTGTTCATTGTCTTAGAGAAGATACCCATGATGATCGCAGGGAACAGTGATGATGCGGCTAACCCGAAGGCGAACGCCACCACCGCAGCCACAAAGCCTGGTGGGTTCACCCCAAAGTAACCCGCAATCACAATGCCCACACCCGCCGCCAAACGAGCAAACATCAGCTCTTTTTTATCGGAGATATCTGGCATCAAGTTTTTCTTGAGTAAATCGTGTGAGACTGAGGTTGAAATCACCAACAACAAACCCGCAGAAGTCGACAAGGCCGCCGCTAAACCACCCGCTGCAACCAAGGCGATAACCCAAGCTGGCAAGTTGGCAATTTCTGGCGTAGCTAATACTATGATGTCGTTATCGATCTTCATTTCGTTTTTACTAGCAGGATCTTCCATCTTACCAGCTGCGTAATAAAGTTTGCCGTCGCCGTTTTTGTCGTTCCACTTGATCAAACCGGTTTTTTCCCAGTTTTTAATCCACTGCGGCGCAGACTCATAGGCCACACCTTGCGAATCAGCACCGTTAATGGTTTCAATCATGTTTACGCGAGAGAACGCTGACAACGCAGGCACTGTGGTATACATGATACCGATGAACACTAATGCCCAACCCGCAGAGATACGCGCATCTTTCACTTTAGGTACAGTGAAGAAACGCACGATAACGTGGGGTAAACCCGCAGTACCCATCATTAACGCGCCAGTAATACAGAACACATCAATCATGCTCTTAGAACCGTCGGTGTAAGGGGCAAAGCCAAGTTCAGTTGACACATTGTTGAGTTTTTCAAGCAAGTAAACACCACTATTATTACCGGCGGCATCGAGCAATTCAGCACCGAAACCCACTTGTGGAATAATGTGGCCTGTCATCATCACAGATAAAAATATGGCTGGCACCATGAATGCGAAAATCAATACACAGTACTGAGCAACCTGAGTGTAAGTAATCCCTTTCATACCACCGAGTACGGCGTAGAAGAACACGACCGCCATACCGATATATACGCCCGTGTCGACTTCCACTTCTAAGAAACGCGAAAAGACCACGCCCACACCGCGCATTTGCCCTGCAATGTAAGTAAAACAGATAAAGATGGCACAGATAACCGCCACTGTGCGTGCGGCCTGTGAGTAATAACGCTCACCAACGAAATCTGGCACAGTGAACTTACCAAACTTACGTAAATACGGCGCCATACACAGAGCCAACAATACGTAACCGCCCGTCCAGCCCATTAAGTACACGCTACCGTCGTAACCGACGAAAGACACAATACCCGCTAATGAAATAAACGACGCCGCCGACATCCAGTCCGCCGCCGTCGCCATACCGTTAACAACAGGGTGAACACCGCCACCTGCAACATAGAATTCTTTGGTTGAACCCGCTCGAGTCCAGATTGCAATCCCAATGTAGAGCGCAAACGAGAGCCCTACGATAATATACGTTAGTGTTTGAACATCCATCTCAAAGCTCCTTAGTCTTCTTGTACGTTATATTTTTTATCTAAGGCGTTGGCTTTTGCCGCATAGACAAAAATAAGCGCAACGAATACATACATAGATCCCTGCTGTGCAAACCAGAAACCTAATTTGAATCCCATGAAATGGACTTCATTGAGTACATCAACCAATAAAATGCCGCATCCAAAAGAGACTGCCGCCCAAATGGCTAATAAGCTCAGAACGAGACGAATATTCTCGCGCCAATAACCTTTTGCCTTATCATTGTTTTCAAAACCCATAGTGACTCCCCTGTGCTGTTTTAATTTTAAGTCTTGTTTAATCTAGCAACAGCTGGTGTGAGCACAATCACGACTTTCGTCTAACTCGTGATTCAAAACACTGTCCATAAATAGTGAATAGAAATAAATTCAACGAGTTAACAATGATTTTACATTTAGATACAGTTTCAACTTTTTCAACAGGTTAGACCAATGTCGAACAAGAATGAGTGGGATTTAGGTAGATAAGGCGGGAAAACAAGCAAGAAATAGGAATAACGTGTTGTCTGAGCTGGAAAAATTAGGAATTTTAAACAACCTTAAAGGTGACTTTAGACTGACGGCACGTCACTTGATTTAGGATTTTCAGTGCCGAGGATTGATGAGATATCAGCATTCGTTCTTCAATCAATAGGCAATTTAAATCACTCATCCAAGTCGCGCTAGGCTGGTAGCAAAGCCGTTTCATTTCAGCATGTCACTTAATAGTCATCGCGTAGATTGATTCACAATTGCTTTTTCAATTTCAGGCAAAAAATAACCCAGCCTAGACTGGGTTATTAACGCTAGATTAGCGAATAGCGGGATAAGTTTCCCAATGCGGCTCGCAAGGCGCTTATTCGTTAGCCGCGATGAGTCTAGTCTCCATTTATTAAACGCGGTTACTTCGCGGCTAAAAACTTAACTAATGCCGCCAACTCTTCTGGCGTGTGCGCGGTCGACGTCAGCATATAACGGCCATTCACCAGTAATGAGGGTACGCCCTTGATCCCTGCAAGCTCAGCTTGAGAGTCATAATTCATTAGGGTGAATTTGGCATCGACGGAATTCATTGCGGCATCGACATCATCCACCTTAGCGCCTTGGGCGACAAAGAAGGCTTTAACCTGTTCAGGTGCTGTAAATTGCTCACCTTTCTCATGGATTTGCTTGAAAATAGCGCCATGGGTTTGCTTAATCATCTTTAATTTTTGCGCCACATAGTAGGCAAGCTGACTCAGCTCCCAAGCAGGACGGCCGGCGCCCACAGGGGTACGCTCAAAAGCCACGTCTTTGCCGAGCAGTTGCACTGTCAAGTCCATAAGCGGTTCTTGCTTATAGCAATGTGGGCAGTTATAGGAGAAAAACTCTCGCAGCACTGGCTTTTGCGCTTCGGTAATCCCCGCCACTGTGACGTAATCTTTGCCTTCTTCGAAACTTGCGGCCTGCAGTGCAAAGCTGGCACTCAGCATTAATCCGCACGCCAATGCGGCTATAGGTCGAACTCGATTAAACACGCTCATTATATTGTCTCTTTTTATTCGTCATTGGTTTAAATAAGGATGACACATTCGCTCAAGCAAAACTTGGAACCCAAAGATAACCTAAAAGTTCGGCTTTTACCTTTAACAATAATTAACCTTTCTCAACATGCCGCTAGCATATCCAGCGGAGAAGCATACTGATATCGAAAGCCTAAATCTGTGACAATTGCGTCACCTTGGATGACTTTACTCGGCATGGATTGTTGATTAAATTCGGGTGCGACTAAACCAAGGGACTCGGCGGCGGCGTGATAAAACTCAGCTTTAGTGGGGTGTGTCGGCGCGCAAAGATTATAAATCGGTGCCACAGATAAACCTGAACCCGTTGCCGCGAGAATCCGACTTACCGCGCTGACACAATCACTTAAGTGGACTAAATTCACTGCCACATTGGCGCCACTGACATCGGTTTTTCCGGCAAGGAAACGTCCAGGATGGCGTTTGGGGCCTACGAGTCCAGCAAAGCGGACAATACAGACATGGGGCAAGGCTTGAAATAAAGCTTCTGCATCTAATAGCACTTGGCTGTCGCTAGATTCTGCCAAGGCATCGGCTTCGGTCATCACTTTATTTTGGGACGGATACACACCCGTTGTGCTGATAAACACTATCTGCTGATATTGCCAGCCTTGGGTTAATGCGATGAGTTGTTGCAGTTCTTCAAGATACGCGGCGTTACCGCGCTTTAATCGGGGAGGAATATTGACCACTAGATAATCGGTTTGAAATAAACCGCTTAATGCATGAGCATCGGGGGTTGATGGTGCTTCGCTGCCCAATTGCAACGGATAGGCTTCAATCCCAACCTCAGTTAATGCCGATAATTCGTCGGCGCTGCGCTTACAGCCTGTGACTCTATAGCCCTCATGAACAAGCTGCTTTGCTAAAGCAAAACCAAACCATCCACAACCGACCAAGGCAACACTGGATTTTACTGCGCCATTTTCTGCTTTTACATTCGCCATATTAGCCCTAAGGGAATCATATCAGCGGATAGAATACGGAACTTAGCGCATAAGATTCAAGTTTGTAGCGAACTAAAATAAAAACTAACCCCTTTATCGACTTGCAAGGTACGAATAGCGCCCTCGGACAATTCTTCCGCTTTGATGGCTTTTTGCACTGTCACGCCTTCATCACTTAAGAAACGCAGCGATGCGTCACTCCCGTCCACTTTGCAAGCCCAGACTTGGGGCTGACTCACTTCTTTGGTGGTCATGATCACTTTCGCAATGCTGTCATCGGAGAGCTTTACTATAGTTCCAGGAGGATAAATGCCAAGAATTTTAACTAACACAGAAATCAGTGACTCTGAATGTTTACTCGCACGGTTTTTAAACAAATAACCTAATGCCACTTGAGGAGATGTCACTTGCTGACCACTGAGCTGCTGATCGTAATCATTTGCTAAACTCACGATCTGCGTAATGATTGGGATCTTATGCCCCGTCAATCCATCAGGAAACCCTGAACCATCAACAAATTCATGGTGATGCAAAATGACATTCAACACCTCTTTAGGGAATAATCCCGACCGATTCAGCATGTCAAAACCAAAATTAGGATGCATTTGCAAATAGCTGGCTTCGTGTGTCGTCAGCGCGCCACGCTTTCGGCGGATGACATCGGGCACTTTAAGCTTACCGATATCATGCAGCAAACTGCCAAGAGCGATATCACGCAACTCTCTTGGGGTTAAATCCAGTGCATGACCTATCATCATTGCCAACACAGCCACAGAGACGCCATGTTGGGTCACACTCACATCTTTCTCATCCATCCCAACCAGGGTAAGGAACGGTGTTTCAACTTCCTGCAAATGGCTTAGCAAGTCTTCGACCAGTGCCGCCGATAATCGATAGGCGCCTTCAGGATCGCTGACTATTTTACCAAACACATTACGGGAGTTATTCACATTCATTAGAAAACGCTTCTGACTCAAACGCATTGCCTTACGGGTATCGGCCTTGAGATCCCGTTCGGGTTCGACTGCTATCTCGTCTTCAATGTCATCGTCTTCTTCAACAATATCCAGTTCGGCATTCGATTCCGATAACAAAAACACATAGGGGACGCCTAAGCCACGGATCATTTCGATTTGAGCGGCACTGCTGATATCAACGCGGTTAAATAAAAAGGGGTGATTCGTCCATGACAAGGGCAACTTGACTCTCATGCCAAGTTGAATTTCTGATAGTGATAATTTTTTTTGAGGTACTTTTGCCACGCAGTATGACTCCTTTCAAATGTGATGCAGGACATAAACAGATGACCTCATCTGCGTATCCAACAGGGCACATTCAAGCTAAGTACATATAACTATAGATGATTCAAAGCGTTCGATGCAGAGTACAAATGAAAAATCCTTATCAAACTGAGGCATAAGACACATTAATTTGTGCCCTGCGCCTCAGTGTTAAATAAAGGGATTAAATAACAATAGGATAGGAGCTTAAGGCTGAAGCTCTTTTTGTTCTATTTTTGGATCTTCTTTTGGCCAGTCACGGAGATAATAACTGAGTCGCTTCGATTTAATGAGATAAATGCCCGACCAGAACAAGACTAACGCGTCTAAAGCCAGGCTCCAATGGAATAGGAATTGGCCATGGTTCAGCCGCTGCCCCAGCAAGACACCATCAATCATCAGCAGCAACCACAGACCCCATTTCAAATGCACAAAAATAGGTCTTAACCATTGAGGCGAACGGCGACGTTCGGCAATCACCACAAGATAAATCAAAACCGCGCCAAGTCCCGCCCCGAGTGCTAGCAAAAAATCTGACTTTTCAGGGTAAAAAATCCGCACTAACTCTGAACGGTCACCCATCTGGGTCAGCGAGGCGATAAAAATGCACCAACCGCGCGCAAGATAAGCCAAGAGTGCGTATAAAAAGATCGGCGGTTTAATATGGCCTTTATCATCGAGCCAAGTGATGTGACTGAAATTCAAATAGGTTTCCAATTAGCAAAATCTAAAACAGCATATCAAGGAGATGGTGCCAATCGCGGCTAATTCAATAGCCAAAGCAGACTATCTTTCCATGTCGTCATTTTTGCTGCGGCAAATAAAAATAGCGCCTTGGGCAAGGCGCTATTTAAGACTCTCTATTCAGTGGTTTTTTAACTGTAAATGCGAAACGTCAGACCAAAGCAGACGGCCTATTTCAGCCCACAGCAATCAAGCGTTCGCGGCGAGGAGTGCCAATAACTCATCCTCATCCATCACTTTAACGCCAAGCTCCTGCGCTTTAGCGAGTTTTGAACCTGCCGCCTCACCTGCCACTAAGCAATCGGTATTTTTCGACACACTGCCAGCAACTTTTGCACCCAGTGCCTGCAGCTGCGCTTTAGCATCATTACGATTGAGCTGATTTAAGGTCCCGGTCAATACCCAGGTTTGGCCTTTAAGCGGCTGTGCATCTGCACTTGGCGCCTCAATGGCGGGCCAATGCACACCAGCAGCGATTAAGGCATCGATAACCTCAAGGTTATGCGGCTGAGCAAAAAAGTGCGCCACATGCTGGGCCACCACGGCGCCAACATCTTCCACTTCAGTTAACTGCTCCACAGTTGCCACCCGCAGCGCATCTAAACTGGCAAAGTGCGCCGCAAGGTTTGCCGCTGTCGCCTCGCCTACTTCGCGAATGCCCAAGGCATATAAGAAACGCGCAAGTGTTGTGGTTTTGGCCGCTTCAATCGCCGCCGCTAAATTGGTTGCCGACTTCATCCCCATGCGGTCGAGCATAGTCATCATAGAGGCGGTGAGCTTAAACAGATCCGCAGGACTTTGGACGAGTTCTTTATCAATCAATTGCTCGACGACTTTATCGCCCATGCCATCAATATCTAAAGCCTTGCGGGATGCGAAATGCTTAATCGCTTCTTTACGCTGCGCTTCACAAAATAAACCACCGCTACAGCGCGCTACAGCCTCACCTTCAAGACGCTCGACTAAACTGCCACATACAGGGCAATTATGCGGAAATACAATGTCAGTCGCCGTTTCAGGACGTCTTTCTGGCACTATGGCAACAATTTGTGGGATCACATCGCCAGCGCGACGGATGATCACAGTGTCACCGACTTTAATGCCTAAACGGGCAATTTCATCGGCATTGTGCAGCGTCGCATTCGATACCGTCACGCCACCAACAAACACTGGCTTTAAGCGCGCCACTGGCGTCACTGCGCCGGTGCGGCCCACTTGGAAATCAACCCCTTCGAGCAGAGTCATTTCTTCCTGTGCAGGGAATTTATAGGCAATCGCCCAGCGGGGAGATTTAGCCACAAAACCTAAACGTTGCTGCTGGTCAATGTCGTTAACTTTCATCACGACGCCATCGATTTCAAAGGCTAAATCGCTGCGACGAGTAAGAATGTCTTTATAGTAGTCATAGACTTGGCTTAATTCAGCGCAGACTTTGATTTCGCTACTAACGGGTAAGCCCCACGATTTAAGCTGCTGTAACTGCTCGAAATGGGTTTTAGCTAACGGATGGGAATCCGGCTCAACAACCCCTAGCGCATAGGCATAAAAAGCCAATGAGCGGGCGGCGGTAATTTTACTGTCAAGTTGTCGCAAGCTACCGGCTGCAGCGTTACGGGGATTAACAAAGAGTTTTTCATCCTTGGCGCGCGCCCTGTCGTTCAGCGCCTCAAAGGCGGCTTTCGGCATAAAGGCTTCGCCGCGCACTTCAACGAGTTCAGGAAAATTATTACCGCGTAATTTAAGCGGTATCGATTTAATGGTTTTAACGTTTTCAGTGATGTCTTCACCCACTGCACCATCGCCGCGGGTCGCAGCGCGCTCAAGCACGCCATGGCGATACAAGATACTCACGGCAAGACCATCGAGTTTAGGCTCGCAGCAAAAACTCACCTCACCGACTTTATCGGTGACACGTTTGTGGAAAGCACTGAAATCCGCTTCATCGAAGGCGTTATCCAGACTTAACATAGGCTTAAGATGAGTGATCTGATCAAACTTGGCGAGCGCCAATCCGCCCACCCTTTGTGTTGGTGAATCAGCCACAATCAAATGGGGATATAACGCCTCAAGCTTGAGTAAACGCTGCATCAACCTGTCGTACTCAGAATCGGTAATGCTCGGCGCATCATCCACATAGTAACGAATGTTGTGCTCGTTCAGTGATTCGCTGAGCGCCTGCATCACCTGCAATGCGTTTTCTGGGGTAACGTCTTCAGACAGAAGTGTATCGAGTTGAATGTCTTGCATATTCTTTATCCAGAATGCTTTAGATCACAAAAAGTAGATCACAAAAAATGAGGCCGCAATTAGCGGCCTCATCAATATATAAACCGCCAAATTGCGGCGTCGGCTAAGCGTTAGCGCGAATGCGGTGTAAATAATCTTGCTTAGTAAACTCACCCCAAGGCAGACGTTGACCGTCGAGCACTACGGCATCGATATCGTCCGCAAGTTGGCGCGCTGAGTTAAGCATAATCGAGAAGTTCATTAAGGCATCGCCGTAGCAAGGTAAAGTCATAAAAAACACCACACCTTGAGTACTGAACTGCTCCATGTTGTCCGGATCAAACACGCCAGGTTTTAGCATATTAGCAATAGAGAACAAGACTTTACCATTGCCCGCGTTATCCACATGACGATGAAAAATGTTCATATCGCCATATTTAAAATTCAAGGTTAAGAAACAAGGTAGCAGTTCGGCGCCGTTCAGCTGTTGGCCATCTTTTGCGACCACATGTAAAACCAGCACGTCGCGTGGCTCACCTAATTCATCTTCAGCGGCTTGTTCGACACACACCTCTTCTTGATGGTCTGCTTGATGTTCATTTTCTTCAAACAAGGCGCTTTGCTGCGGCGCGGCACGTAGCGCCTGTTCTTGCTCTGCGGCTTTTTGCGCCACAATAGCAGCATGGGATTGACCCATTTGCGGTACTTGCGTGCCCAAGACGGGCTCTTGGCGCGAGACTTTAGGACCACGGTGTTGCTCTTTTGCAACAGGTGGCTGCAAGCTAAAATCTGGCTGAGCTGGAATAGGTTCGTATTTCGCTTCTACTTTGAGCTCTGGTTTAAGCCCTTGTTTAAGTTCTGCTTTAAATTCTGGCGATGTCAATTCTTGCGACTTAGTCTCTAGCTTCACTTCCTGCTTCAAATAAGGATTGGCCGCGGGAGTCTCGTTGTTAGGCGCAAGTTCGCCAGCTTTACGCACTCGCACAGCACCAATACCGTCGGCATCAAATCCTTCGGCATCAATTCGCTTAGGGCTCGACTCACCTTTCTCGGCCTGTTTCTTATAAAAATTGCCCATTGGGCTATCTTTCAATGACTTAGGTTGTTGTCTTCTGATAGACCAAAATCCATGCACCAGCACAGCAACTATGGCTATGGCGCCTAAAACAAACAATACTAGTTGCAAATCTTCCATTGGTTACCCTGTCTTTGTTCTAGTTATCCAGCGTCAGCCATCGCCACCGCTTGCTCTATGTCTACCGCGACTATACGAGACACACCGGGCTCGTGCATAGTCACGCCTATAAGTTGATCAGCCATTTCCATGGTTATTTTGTTATGGCTGATATAAATAAACTGTACGCTCTGTGACATTTCTTTCAGTAATCGACAGAAACGTTCTACGTTGGCATCGTCTAATGGCGCATCCACTTCGTCTAGCATACAGAAGGGAGCAGGATTCAGCCTAAAAATTGCGAATACCAATGATAAAGCGGTTAAGGCTTTTTCACCACCCGAAAGAAGATGGATTGTGCTGTTCTTCTTACCTGGCGGCTGCGCCATGATAGTGACGCCAGTTTCCAGTAAATCATCGTCCGTTAACGCTAAGTAAGCTCGACCGCCACCAAACACCTTCGGAAATAAGCGTCCGAGATCTTCATTGACTGAGTCAAATGTCGTCTTAAAGCGGCTTCGGGTTTCTTTGTCTATCTTACGGATCGCTTCCTCTAAGGTCGCCAGTCCCTTATTTAAATCGTCATCTTGATGATCAAGATAGGATTTTCGCTCACTTTGCTGTTCAAATTCTTCGATAGCCGCCAGGTTAATCGCGCCTAAGCGAACAATTTTCTGCCGTATTTGATCTAAATCACTCTGCCACTTGTCAGGCATGCCCTCCGCGGGCAAGTTTCCAAGGATTTCAGACAGAACAATTTGCTGTTCCTGTAAGGCTTCCAGCTGACTATTGGCTTGGCCTTTTATTCCTTCACGACGTAACTTTAACGTGCTCAGGCTTTGAGTCAAGCCCTCAAGCTTACCAAGCTCTTGTTTTTGCTTTATTCCTATACTGTTTAATGTCTCAGTGAGCCCACTTTGCTGCTGACGGACGTTTTTTAAGCCCTGTTGTTGCTCATGTTGTTGCTGCAATAACTGCGTTAACTGCTCAGTCAGCTGCACACTATTTTGTACGCCACTCAATTGGGCGACTTTGGCAAGTTCAGCTAACACTAACTCACGGGTGTGGATAAGTTCATTGACACGCACTTGCTGTAATTCAATTTGTTCGGTACTGACGGCCATGCGCATCGTTACAGCTTGTAAGGCAGAAGCTGTAGTCGATAACTGACGTTCAACCTCAGTAATACGCGCTTTCAAAGCTTGATGGCGCACGCTATCGGCCTGCGTGTCTTGCGTGAGTTGCCGCTGAATATCTAGACTCGCCTGCAACGCATCATCAAGCTCTGTTTCTTGCTCTGCCAATAATTCGAATTGCTCGCTCAAGCGTTCAATGTCAAGCAAGCTCGCGCTTAATGCCGCTTCAAGTTTGCTCTGCTGCTCAGCGCGTGCCTTTACTTGCTCAGTTAAGCCACTGAGCTGCATCGACTTCGTCGCTTTATCCAACTGTAATTGATGCAATTTTTGCGCGCCAGCAGTCAATTGTTGTCTTTGCTGCTGCAAGGTAGCCGCAAGTTCAGTCATCTTATCTTGCTGTAGGTGCAAGGATTGCTGCAAATCAAGGATGTTTTGCGCTAACTGGGCTTGCTCTTTGCTGAGCTGTACCAGTGACTGAGCGCCCTCTGTCTTAGTGATTAAAAAACCTTGCCCGAGGAGATACCCGTCGGCGGTGACTATCCGCTCATCGGTCTTTAACTGCCGCAGTAGCTGTTTTGCGGCGTGAATATCTTTTGCCCACTTAAGCCCCGCTAACCAAGGGGCAAGATTCACCTCAGCCTGTAAATACTCACTCTGGGTGGATTGCGACGCTAAAGCTTGAAACCCCATTTCGGTTTCAGTGACGCCAACGGGCAAGGTCAACAAGCCATTGAGGGCGAGTTCGGCCGCGGTTTCCCAACCATTGTCAACGGTTAGACTCTGCCATAACTGCGGTTTATCACTTTGCTGCTCCTGCTTAGTCAACCACTGTTCAACCAGCTCATGGCGCGCTTTGGTCGCGGTTAATTGCTGCTGAATGTGCTCTGTGCTATGGCGGGCGTCATCCAAAGCTTGCGTGCTTGCGCTAACCATTTGTTCTTGCTGATGATTAATCTCGGTTTGTAGCCTAGTGGCGTCTGCAAGAGACGCTATTTCTTGTTGCAGTGGCGTGATGTTTGAGGCGAGATCGCTGTTCACTAAAGCGACGAGCTGCGCTTGCTGCTCACTGCTTTGCTGCTGTTTATGCTGTAATAATTGCTGCTGATGCGCTAACTGACTGCGGCGCAGTTCAAGCTGTAATTTATGCTGCGAAACATCCACGGCCTGTTGACGCGCAACTTCAGCCTGCTGCTGGCTGCGCTCTATGCTCATTTCCCATTGGGATTGCAGCTCATCCATGATTTCTTGCTGTTCATCATGCTGCGGCCCAAGCTTGGCAAGCTCAAGTTCTAACGCGCTAAGACTCGCTTTATAGCCGTTGAGCTTATCGGTGTTTTGCAGGATTTGCTCTTTCACTTGTGCCAACTGGGTTTCAAGCTGGGCATCACGCTGCTTTTGATTCTGTAACTGTTGTTCTAACTTAGCGATGTCGGTGCCCGTCAGATAATAGGCTTCGACCGCGCGTTGTTCTTGCTCCGCTAATTGAGCGAGTTGCACTTGCAGTTCAGTGGTTTGTAATTCATCGGTTTGCGCCAGCGACTGCGCCGCCGCTTGCTGCACTTCGATGGCGCGGATTTGCTCAGACAGACTCGCCATCTGATCTTGCAACTCTTGATAGCGCATCACGAGGAGTTCAGCATGGGTCTTGCGCTCGGCCTGTTTAAGCTCGCGATATTGCTTCGCGGCCTTGGCCTGCTGCGCCAGTTTATCTAACTGTTTGCCGAGTTCACTGCGAATATCGCCTAAACGCTCGAGGTTTTCGCGGGTATGGCGGATACGATTTTCGGTTTCGCGGCGGCGTTCTTTATAGCGAGAAATCCCTGCGGCTTCTTCAATAAAAGTGCGCAAGTCTTGGGGTTTAGATTCGATAAGGCGAGAAATCGTGCCTTGCTCAATAATGGCGTAGCTGCGCGGACCAAGGCCTGTGCCCATAAACAAGTCGGTAATGTCTTTACGGCGACACTTTTGGCCATTGAGAAAATACCAAGACTCACCGTCTCGGCTCACCTGACGCTTAACGGCGATTTCTTCGTAACTGGCATACTGACCCGCGAGGCGACCATCTTTATTTTCAAAAATAAGTTCAACACCCGCCACAGACACAGGTTTTCGTGCGCTTGAGCCGTTAAAGATCACGTCGGCCATCGAATCACCGCGCAGATGTTTCGCCGAACTTTCACCCAATACCCAACGCACGGCATCGATCACATTCGATTTACCGCAGCCATTTGGGCCAATAATGGCGGTTAATGCCTGTAAAAAAGGAATTTTAGTGGGATCGACAAACGACTTAAAGCCGGCAAGTTTTATCTGTTTTAATCTCATGGTGCCAGTTAGCGCGTCTCTGAAGTCTGGCCCGAAAATGAGCCCAGTGGTGCAAATGCATTCTGCTGGCAACTTTAACAAAGCAGGCAGCATTTTGTAACGCTTTTTATTGAATTCATGCGGCTTTTAGCTTGTCATCTGCCCATGAGTTGATCACAATCGCAGTTATCTTTATATCAGGCTGTCTCTCAAGCTGTAGCCCAACTTTTTGGAAAGACGATATGACACAGAAGAAAACCTTGCCCTTCCCAGCCAAAAGCGGCGTTAATTATTTTCTCGATGGCTTTGGTTTAATTACACGTAAAGGCCTGCGCACTTTCGTATTTATTCCCTTGATGATCAACCTGCTGCTGTTTGCAGGCGTCATTTATGTGGCCATAGGCCAGTTGGACGCCATGTTCACTTGGATGAACGCCCAGCTGCCTGACTACTTAAGCTGGTTAAACTTTTTACTTTGGCCGCTCGCAGTCACCACTATGCTGGTGATGCTCGCCTTTGTGTTTAGCTCGGTGATGAACTGGCTCGCAGCACCCTTTAATGGTCTGTTGGCTGAAAAAGTCGAGCAGCTATTAACTGGCAAGCCGCTGAATACCGGTACTGGCATAGATTTAATCAAAGACTTACCGCGTATCCTTGGGCGTGAGTGGATCAAACTTAAGTACTATCTGCCCCGCGCATTGGTGTTTTTATTGCTGTTTTTAGTGCCTATGGTGGGCCAAACGCTGGCGCCAATCTTATGGTTCCTGTTCAGCGCTTGGATGATGGCAATTCAGTACTGCGATTATCCCTTCGATAACCATAAGGTCAGTTTTAAGGATATGCGCTTTGCCTTGAATCAAACCCGTGGCACCAGTTTTAGCTTTGGCGCCACTGTGACGCTGTTTTCGATGATCCCTATCGTCAACTTTATCGTAATGCCTGTGGCGATTTGTGGCGCAACGGCGATGTGGGTCGACAAGTATCGTGAAGCCTACCGCAATCATGCAATCGCACCAGAATAATTAACGATACAAATACTTATCTAAAATGATGTGGGTTTGATATTGATTCCTGCAACATAAAAACAGCCTCAATTGAGGCTGTTTTTATTGATTGGCTTTTTATTAATAAATTTTCTATGGAGAGATTTTTGATTGATAAAGATTGCAGAACAATCTGCGCTGCCAAGTTCAGCTTAGCACTTCTGCAAAATCACACTGCCGATGGAATATCCTGCGCCAAAAGAGCTTAATAAGCCTAAATCACCCGCTTTAAAGTCGCTGGAATACTTATGAAATGCAATCACGGAGCCCGCGGATGCGGTATTGGCGTACTCGTCTAACACGACGGGCGCTTGTTCCGCTGATACATCATCCCCAAGCAGCTTTCTCACCACGAACTGATTCATGTTGATGTTCGCTTGATGTAACCACAGACGCTTAAAAGACTGCGGCGTTAACGCTTGCTCGGCCAGATGTTCATCCAAATGTTGGTAAATCATAGGCAGCAGCTCTTTAAACACTTTGCGCCCTTGTTGGTGGAACAGTTTATCAGCCTGATGGGCAGCACTCGGATCGCAGCGATTCAAGAAACCAAAATTACTGCGAATATTATTCGAATAATCAGTAAAACAGCGGCTTGAGAGAATTTTAAACACATTGTCAGATTGAGCTAGGCTTTGCTCTTCCAGTACCAGTGCGGTCGCGACATCACCAAAGATAAAATGGCTGTCACGGTCGCGATAATTCACCTGCGCTGAACAAATCTCAGGGTTAATGACGAGCACTCTTGAGGCTGAGCCCGTCGCAATCGCATTGGCTGCGGCAACGATTGCAAAGGTTGCCGATGAACAGGCCACTTGCATGTCGTAACCATAACCGCGCGTACCGAGTGCACGTTGAATTTCAATCGCCATCGCAGGATAGGCACGCTGAGTATAAGCACAGGCGACAATCACCAGATCAATCTGCTCAGCTTTGAGATTGGCATTGTTAAGTGCCATCAATGCGGCTTCAACCCCAATTTCAGCCTGCATAGATAACTCGTCGCTGCTGCGCTCAGGAATTAACGGCATCATGACTTCGGGATCGAGAATGCCCTCTTTCACCATCACATATCTGTGTTTAATGCCCGAGGCCTTTTCAATAAATTCGCTTGAGGAATAGGACAAAGCCGCGACATGGCCTTGCTCGATTAAGCCTGCATTTTCAAGATTGTAAATATCTACATAGGCATTGAAGCTCTCAACTAAGGCTTCATTAGAAATACTGTGGGGCGGCGTAAATAAGCCACTCCCCGAAATCACGACCTGTTTCATAGGTGCTCCGAACGGGTGCTTGTTGTAAGGTGAGCAGAGGCGGCATCATCACTCGTAAGCGCGGGCGCTAACTCACTTGGCCCCTGCTGCTCTAATCGTTGCTTTTTATGCATTTGTGCTAAGTCTATCACGACTGTTGAAGATATTTTATCTTGGATCCCCTGCCGATTGGCATCCCAAAATATTTGCATAAAGCCAAGTAAGCCAGTAGTGAAGCCTGCGGCGTAACCACCATAACGGCCAAAGGCGGCCCATAAACTGATTTTAGCGCCATCGAGCTGGATCACCCGAATGCCAAGCATCTTCTTGCCTAAGGTTTGCCCATCAAACCGGGCGGTAAAGACGGTAAAGTAAAACGCCGCCCAACCAAAGCCCAATCCCATATCACTCATAAAGCCTTTAACCCAAGCGATAACACTGTGGGTGGTGGATTCATCGTCATCATCGACGCTTTTCACTCTTGTGCTTGGCGAAGGTACTGTTTTGGTTGTGCCTGTCGTTTCGGTTACTTTTGCTGCATTAGCCACAACACCTTGCGCGGGATCAGTTGGTTCAATTTTTTCAATGGTTTGAATCGACTTAAGCGGCTCAGACTGAGTATCAAGCGTTGGCGACTCGACTTGGGGCGCGATAACTGGCCACAAGGTGCCATCAAGGACTTCTGTCTGGAGCTTTTCGCTGTCTGCGGCAGACAAACTACTGTTGGCTATGGCGTGAAGGACTATCTCCCGTCGCTCAGTCTCTGTCATGCCCTTTGATGCTGAAGCGTTTTCTATCACCTCGCGCAGGGATTGAACTTGAGTTTTACCACAAGCGTAATTATCACAAAGGCTCAACGAAATGATGGCCGGAAGCGAGGTAAGAATTTGTTTACCCAAGGCAGACTCCTTAACTGCCTGCTCATTATCGGTATTGCTTGAGCCATTAACATTAAGCAGATTATCGGCGGTCGTGAGCAACATAAAAGCTAACATTGCGGCATAAAGTCCCCATTTGAGTAAACGACCTAATTTATGACTGCGTTTCTCAATATAAATGATACCGACCACCAGCAATACAAACATCCAATCCATCTGCTCCGCTAACACTGTGATCAGCAAGCCATCAATCAACATGGCTAAAGCGCGTTTTAGCGGCGCCGCCAATGGCGTATAAAGCACAGTGTCTGCGATGGTAAAAGCATGGGGAGTCACCATAGTTTTTGGGTCTTTGCCCAAATCCGTTTGCTGTTGTTTCATGTTTGCGTCTTGTCCGATACGAGTGATAGGCTTGTTTTACGATTGACACATCAAGAAGTTATCCTTGCGAATGCAACAATCTTTTTTATGTTAGCAAGAGGTTAACACAGTTAAACTGGCTGCCAATCAGGGTTTGCGAATAACAGCACATCCTTTAATAACCAAATCGAATAAAGAAGAACAAACAATCACTTCTAAAAGCGCCACAGCAGATTATGATTCAGTAGTGCCAACATAGGAGCAAGCAATCCATGAGCAAAATTTTCGAAGACAATTCATATACTATTGGTAATACCCCGCTAGTACGTTTAAACCGTGTTAGCCAAGGTAAAGTGCTGGCCAAAGTCGAAGCGCGTAACCCAAGTTTCAGTGTTAAATGCCGTATCGGTGCCAATATGATTTGGGATGCCGAGAAAAAGGGTCTACTGACTAAAGACCACGAGCTGATTGAGCCGACGTCTGGCAACACAGGTATTGCGCTGGCGTATGTTGCCGCGGCCCGTGGTTATAAGCTTACCCTAACGATGCCAAATACCATGAGTTTAGAGCGTCGTAAGCTGCTCAAAGCCCTTGGCGCAAATCTCGTGCTAACAGAAGGCGCGAAAGGCATGAAAGGTGCAATTGATAAAGCGGAAGAAATCCGTCAATCTGCTCCTGAAAAATACATTTTATTACAGCAGTTTAATAACCCTGCTAACCCAGAAATCCATGAAAAAACCACAGGTCCAGAAATCTGGAATGATACCGATGGCGAAGTGGATGTGTTTGTTGCCGGTGTAGGTACGGGCGGTACGATTACAGGTGTCAGCCGTTACTTGAAAAAAGTAGCAGGCAAAACCATTACCTCAGTGGCGGTTGAGCCAGCAGATTCTCCTGTGATTGCGCAAACCTTAGCGGGTTTACCGGTACAACCAGGGCCGCATAAAATCCAAGGTATTGGCGCAGGCTTTATCCCTGGTAACTTAGATTTAGAGTTGATTGACCGCGTAGAAGCTGTTACCAATGATGAAGCCATCGACATGGCCCGTCGCTTAATGCAAGAAGAAGGCATTTTAGTGGGTATTTCATCGGGTGCCGCCGTTGTTGCCGCAAACCGCATCGCTGAATTGCCAGAATTTGCGGGTAAAACCATTGTGGTAATTTTGCCATCGGCTGCCGAACGTTACTTATCTTCAGTCTTGTTCCAAGGCCAATTCGGCGACGAAGAAAACATTCAATAATCGACGTTGGATTCCCCTTTAAAATACCCAGCCTCTGCTGGGTATTTTTATTTGTGACATTGCATTAATTTGATCCCGACTGCAGAGCGCAAACAAGTTCCGGCTCAAGTTTGGATGCAGCTCATAGTTCTCAGTATCACCAGTAGCATTAGCGGCTCAGTGAGTTATAAAGAACGGATATTCTCGTCAATCCATTCCTTTTTATGCCTTTTTACCGCACTCCAAGTCATATCAGCGCCTTTAATGCTAAGTTTGAAGCGCAAAAAATCGCCTTTGGCCCCATTAGTTTCCAAGTCGCCCACTGTCTGCTCAAATTCGATGTGTTAGCGCAAATAGATAACGCGGCTGAACGTGGGATCACTGCGGCCGAGTTAAGCCAATCGACACCACTGAGCGAGTACGCCCTTGGAGTCTTGCTGGATATGGGGCTCAGCATGGGGCTCGTTTGGCAGCATGAGTCTGGCTATGTACTCGACAAAACGGGGCACTTTTTACTCCATGACGACATGGCCGCCATCAACCTTAACTTTGTGCAAGACGTTTGTTATCAAGGCCTTTTTAGCCTTGATACCGCACTACTCGAAGGAAAGGCCGCAGGACTCAAGGTTTTCGGCGACTGGGATACTATCTACCCTGCCTTGAAGGATTTACCACCCAAAGCGAAACAGAGCTGGTTTGCCTTCGATCATTACTATTCGGATCATGCCTTTCCACAGCTTCTGCCGTTAGTGTTCGCCCATAAGCCAAGCCATTTAGTGGATATAGGCGGCAACACAGGCAAATGGGCGCTGAGTTGCTGTGACTATGACACCAACATTGAAGTCACGATCATGGATTACCCTGGACAACTTGAAGTGGCGACGCAAAATGCCATCGCACGGGGCGTTGCCGCGCGAGTCCATACCTTTGCCACCGATCTGCTGGACGACACCCTGCCTTTTGTCGATGGCGCGGATACTTACTGGATGAGCCAGTTTCTAGATTGCTTTTCAACAAGCCAGATCCTGAGCATTTTACAACGCACGGCAAAGGCAATGACGCCAAACAGCCAACTCTTTATCGTCGAAACCTTTTGGGATAGACAGCCATCGGCCGCCTCTGCCTACTGCGTAAATGCCACTAGCCTCTATTTCAGCGCCATGGCCAATGGCAATAGCCGCATGTATCACTCTAAGGATTTATTGGCCCTGCTTCACCAAGTGGGACTGTATGTGGATGAAGATACAGACAATCTTGGCCTAGGGCACACGCTACTGCGCTGTAAACTCAAACCTTAAGTTTAATGGCAACCTTTAAGTAAATGAAATTTACTTAAAGAATAAGATTAATCAAATTTATTTATCATTGATACCCGCAGTAAACTGAGGACATCAAAACAGCGCCCCAAAAAAGCGATGTTAAGCATTGTCAGTATTGAGAGGTATTCAACATGACTTCAAAACGCAAACGCTGGACATCCCACGCAGCTAAACTTCCCAGCCCTATGGCAGGGCTGGCACTTGCCATTGCCAGCTTAGGTTGGACTTGGGAGAACATGACACCTTCACTTAATGGCGCAGGACAACTCACAGGCGCCATCATCGCCTCTGTGTTGCTGTTACTGCTCATGGGTAAGTTTATGCTGCATCCGACTATTCTAAAGGACGAACTCAGCCACCCAGTGATTGGTAGCGTGATCCCCACCTTCGCCATGGGGCTGATGGTCGTGTCTAAATCACTCGGCGATTATTTCCCCCAAGCTGGCTTAACCCTGTGGCTAGTGGCCATAGGTATCCATGTGCTCTTCTTAAGTGCATTTATCTACTATCGCGCCATCGATTTTAAACTCGAGCACATGGTTCCAAGTTGGTTTGTGCCACCGATTGGCATCATAGTCGCGGCGGTGTCTTTCCCTGTATCTGACTACCAATGGCTAGCAAACGCCATTTTGGTTTTTGGGATGTTAGCTTACTTAGTCATGCTGCCTTTAATGCTCTATCGCCTCATTTTCTGTCAGGCGATACCCGACGCAGCTAAACCAACCATTGCGATTCTCGCGGCGCCCGCCAGTTTATCACTCGCAGGTTATTTAACCGTTTGCGAGCAGGCGTCAATTCCCTTAGTCGCCTTACTGCTGAGCATCGCCATTTTGATGACGAGCATCATCTACTTGGCCTTCTTTCACCTGTTAAAGCTGCCCTTTAGCCCAGGCTATGCAGCCTTTACCTTCCCTATGGTTATCGGTGCAACCGCCCTCTTTAAAACCGCAGCTTGGTTAACCCAGTTCAATAACATGGGTGAGTTAGCGATATGGATAAAATACTTAGCAGAATTCGAGCTTGTGATCGCCACCTTAGTGGTTGTCTATGTCGCTCTACGCTATTTAGCACACTACTTTCCTGTGCAATTTAAAGCGGTAGAGTTAATAAACAGAATAGAACCAAGTAAAAATTAATTCTATATTTTATGCACTCTGTACACATTAATTAGAAAAACCTACCAATACTCAAAAGAAGATGAATATCGATTCATCTTCTTTTGAGTAACTAGGGTCTGTTGATCTTTCTAGAGTGATTTTTAGACAGCATGGCAAGACGTATAATTTGCTTCGCCAAAAGTAACCATAACCTCAAGCCATGCCAAGACTTATGCTAACCGATGCACGCTGGGAAAAGCTATTTCATTTAATGAAGAGCACAGGCCGTGTTTATGACAAACCTGAACATAGACAAACATTCGAAGGTATTCTTTACCGCCTTAGAACAGGTATCCCTTGGCGAGATTTACCTAAAGAGTTCGGTCATTGGAGCACGGTCTTTAGACGGTTTCATTTATGGTCTAAGAAAGGCGTTCTAGCACATTTATTCAAGGCCTTAGCCAACCTTGCTGATATAGAATGGGTCTTTATTGATGGCTCGATAGTGCGGGCTCACCAGCACAGTGCAGGTGCAGCGACGCTAAGTAATGAGAGTATTGGTAAAAGTCGAGGCGGTAATTCAACCAAAATTCACTTAGCCGTCGACAGCGGAGGATTACCGATTTATTTCGAATTATCAGAAGGCCAAAAACACGATATTACACACGCCCCCAGCTTAATTGAGCACCTGAAGCAGGTTGATACCGTCATTGCAGATAAAGGTTATGACAGCGATGCTTTTCGTGAACTTATCGCAAATAAAGGCGGGAAATCTGTTATTCCAAGGCGCCGCTATAAGAATACACCTCAAGAAAGAGTCGATTGGTGCTTATATCGGTATCGACATTTAGTGGAGAATGCTTTTTGAAGAATTAAACACTATCGAGCAATATCAACAAGATATGACAAGCTAGCAAGAAATTACGCCAGTATGGTGTCACTGGCGTTTATGTTAATGTGGCTACCGATGTATTGCTGAACAACATTTGTACAGCAAAGATCAACAGACCCTAGAATATTAAAAAAAACCTCAAAAATCTGTTCAATTTCAAACCAAACCTATCCTAGGTCTGTTCTGGTCTAATCCCATCGGACACTTAATTTTGAGACAGTATGGTCAATAAATTAAGAGGTCTATATGAGTCTGAAAAAATCACATAAGAGTTATCCGCAGGCATTTAAAGATGAAGCCGTCTTGATGGTGCTAGAGCAAGGTTATAGCGTTGCCGATGCGGCAAAGTCTCTTGGAGTTAGCACGAGCCTGCTTTACAACTGGAAGGAAAAACACCAAGCCCTGCAACAAGGTATCACCTTAGAAGAGTCTGAGCGTGATGAGCTAAAGCGATTGCGTAGAGAAAACAAAGAATTACGCATGGAGAAAGAAATTCTAAAAATACCCAAGGGGCACGCCGAGGCAAGCGCCTTCTTTGCGAGAGAAATGAAGTAAGATTTCGTTTCATCAAACTGCAATCTCACCTATTCCCCATAGCACTGTTATGTCGAGTAATGAGTGTCAGTAAGTCAGGCTATTACGATTGGCATAAACGCCCTGCAAACGTGATAAGCCTTGAAACACTGAAGCTTTATCGCCTTGTTCGACAGCTATTTAAGCAAAGTCGAGGCAGCTTAGGGAATCGTGAAATGGTGAAGAAATTGCGCAAGGAAGGCTACCAGGTTGGTCGCTATCTCGTTCGTAAAATTATGCACCGCCTTCGACTCAAAGTAACCCAGCGATGTGCTTACAAGGTGACGACACAGCGAAAACACTCAGATGCAGTGGCTGATAACCTGTTAAACATGAACTTTAATCCAGTATCGGCTAATCAGGTCTGGGCGAGTGACGTGACCTATTTAAAGACGGGTGAAGGCTGGATGTACTTAGCTGTGGTGATGGATTTATATTCACGCCGGATTGTGGGATGGCACATAGACAAACGCATGACCACAGATTTGATATCCAAGGCATTAATAAAAGCCTACAACCTGCGCCAACCGGCCAGAGGGTTGGTATTTCACAGTGACCGAGGCTCGCAATATACCAGTAAGCAATTCGGTAGGCTGCTATCAAGCTATGGTATCCGAGCCAGCATGGGTGATGTGGGTGCGTGTTGGGATAATGCCGTTGTTGAGCGTTTCTTTGGTAGCTTGAAACACGATTGGATTTTTAAAGTTAATCAACCAACAAGGGAGTTTATGAAGCAAGATGTGACGGCTTACATGAAATATTACAACTTGGAGCGGCTTCATTCTGCTAATGACGATCTGTCACCTGTAGAGTTTGAAAATTCTCAAGTAAAAGTGTCCAGTTTGGGTTGACCAGTACAGTCTTCTAAAAAAGTGCACATTTAAGAGAATAACCATCTAACTTAAACAGCATGAAATCCTATATATAAAGTTAAGCTGCACAAGCAAACCTGAAGAGATACGGAATGACGAACTAAATAAGCAAAATTTCCTATTTTCTCTATAAAAATAATAAAAAAGTATGATTTAACCAAAATCAAATTAAAACGAAATACAAACAATTTATAAAAATAAATTAACCAAATAAAAACAAATTTAACATAAAAAATCACAACCGGTACTAAGTAGCCATCATTAACGGCATTAATGATGCACAAACCCTTTGCAAAAGAACATTTAGCATCAACATTTACAAATTCTAAACAATTTAAGTAACATTTATAATGTTGCACTTGTTATTTCCTTGTGGTTATATCTTGAACCTAATTAAAAGTGACACTTATTGGTTACAAAAGTGACTTTTAATAAAATAAGAATTAAACAAAAAACAAATGTTAAGGGAGAATAGAATGCGCGCAAAATCTACATTAGCTAAAGCAGTTCGCTTTGCGTTAATCGGCGGAGCTGCTACAGCGGCATTATCAACTTCAGCAGTATTTGCTGCTGAAGACGGTGCAAAAGTTGAACGTATTGAAGTAACCGGTTCTCGTATTCAAAGAACCGATATGGAATCAGCATTACCTGTTACGGTTTTATCAGCTGAAGATATTGCTAAAACAGGCTTGAGTGACGTTTCTGCAGTATTAGCTCAGATGCCATTTAACACCGCGGGAAGTTTTATTAGTGACGCAGGAAGCTCAGCAAGTAACCATGCAAGTTCAGGCATGCGCGGATTAGGCTCTAACCGTACGTTAACATTAATTAACGGGCGTCGCATCGCTCCATCTGCAACGTTTGGTGGTGATTCAACCAACCTTAACTTAATCCCTATGGATGCAATTGAGCGTATCGAAATTTTACGTGATGGTGCATCAGCCATTTATGGTTCAGACGCTATCGGTGGTGTAATTAACATCATTCTTAAAAAGACATTCGATGGCTTAGCATTCGATGCAAAATTCGGTAGCCCAACACAAGGCGGCCGTGATGAAAAATCTGCATCTATTACATTTGGTAAAACTGATGACAAAGGTAGTAGTTTAGTTGTTATAGAACATAAAGCATTTGATCCTCTGCAAGGTGGACAACGTCCTCATATAACTGCTAACTGGGACAAAAAATATGGTCGTAGTGGTTTGTATGCCCCTGAAGGAACATATCGTCCAGTAGCGTCTCGCCCAGGAAAAGGCGCAGATGGAACATTTGATGACCCTGTTTACACGGGATTACAAGTACCAGGTAAAGACTGCCCTGCTGATAGAGTTATTACCACTAAAGATGGCTCTGCCTGTGGATTCAGTCATTTTGATGGCACAGATTACTTACCTGAGCAAACTAAAGACTCTATTTTCTCAAATATGACTCATCGTATTACTGATGAACTAGAGTGGTTTGGTCAAGCAATTGTCATGCGTGATAAATCAACCACATCTTCAACAGCATTATGGACTCCTAATCTGTATATGGCTGCTGATAACAAGTTAAATCCAACATATGGCACTGATCAAGCGTCAGAGGTTCAAGCCTATCACCGCTTAAAAGGTGTAGCTGATCGCAAAACAGAATTCGACTCAAATGTAGTCGATATCGTTACTGGCTTGAATCTTGAATTAGATGCAGGTTCATTAAGCTGGTATGTTCAATATTCTGATCAAGTCGTTAATATCGAAACGGACTCTTATGTCTTTGAAGATAAGTTACAAGAAGCTGTAGATAAAGAACTGTATAATCCTTTTGTGGAAGGTGGCAATGCAACACAGGCAACCTTAGATACATTTTTGCATACAGCAACACGTAAAGCGACATCGAACACAACTGGTACAGGTTTATCTTGGGCAGCTTTAGCACCAATAGCATTACCTGGTGGCGATTTAGGCTATGCCGTCGGTGTTGAATATCAAAAAATGGAGTACAAAGATACTCGTGATGCACAACAAGCGGCAGGCAATGTACTAGGTACTTATGGTGGTGATTCAGCAGGTGACAGAAGCTATAAAGCGGCATTTGTTGAATTAGAACTTCCAGTTCTAGAAAATTTAAACGTTAAACTTGCTAGCCGTTATGACCAATACAGTCTTCCTGATGTTGGCCAATTATCAAGTTCAATTAACGTGCGCTATGAAGTGCTTGATAACTTAGTATTGCGTGGTTCTTATGGACAAGGCTTTAGAGCACCGTCCTTAGACGACTTACTCGGTGAGCCAGCAACAAGTTACGATTCAATAACTGATACGACTCTGTGCCAAAGCTTACCTGCTGATCAACAACCAGGTAACAAAGCATGTGAAGATAATCAGTATTTACGTAAAAGTTCAGGTAACAAAGATTTAGATCCAGAGAAATCTGCTCAATACTCATTCGGTGCAGTGTGGAACATCACAGAAAATATTGATTTGGTTGTTGATTACTACAATATTGAAATTACTGACCAAGTAAGTTATATCGATGCTCAAACTATTGTCGACTTAGAAGCGACAGCTGGTTTAGGTGCTTACGATCCAAACTATATTTATGTAAAACGTAAAGCTGATGGCACAATCGATGAAATTGGTGCTGGCAACATTAACATGGATGGCGTACAAACCTCAGGTCTTGATGTGTCCTTTACGTCCAAGTACGATCTAGGCACTATGGGCGAGTTAAAGTTCGCTGTTGAGGGTACATATGCACTTGAATATTCAGAGCAAGCAAGTCCAATCGCTAAACGCTATGATGTTTTAGGAACTAAAGGTTATCCACCACTGCGTTTCAATACTACATTTAGCTACGCTATTGACGATTTCTCTGCGGCTTTAATCGCTAAATATATTGATTCCTATGATGGCGAAACACCACAACAGCAAGAAGCCGGTACTAATAAGCAAGACTTCTCTTCGTTTACAACTTGGGATATGACGCTTAACTATGACTTCAACAATTATGGAAAAGTTACTGTAGGTGCACGTAACTTATTTGATGCTATGCCAACAGTTAACTATAGCCTAGGTTATCCAGGATACGACACAGATACACACAACATCTTAGGTCGTGTAGTATTTGCTGGATACAAAGTTAAGTTCTAATATCGTCTTTATCAATTAGAACCTAATCAAAAAACGGCATCTTCGGATGCTGTTTTTATTTGCTTCTTTTACGCAGCCCAGTAAATAAGCATAAAAAATGCCCAACTATTTGCTGGGCATTTTCTTATCCTTCAACGGGTCATTTAAAACATTCTAGGAATGCTTCGTCAGCTTAATTTCACTCGCATGTTGAGGTTTTTCGGTATGTGAATGGGGTGCTGAAAAGTGTTCATGGTGAGCTTTGTGTGGATCGCTTGACGTCGTTTTCCCCTGCTCTATCCACCAATAACCTAAACCCACAATCACACCACCGCCGACAATATTGCCTAGGGTGACTGGGATTAAGTTGTTGAATATAAAGTTAGTCACGGTTAAATCGGCAAACTGCTCTTGAGTCACACCTAAAGATGCAAAGAATTCTGGGCTGGCGATAGATTGGATCATCATCCCCATAGGCACCATAAACAGATTAGCGATACTGTGTTCAAAACCGCTGCTGACGAACATGGCCACGGGTAAGATCAACAGTAGGGATTTAGTCAACACATCACGGCTGGCGAAGGTCATCCACACGCCTAAACACACCAACATGTTACACAAAATGCCTAAGCTAAAAGCTTGGATCCAAGTGTGATGCAGTTTGTGTTGCGCCACTTTAAGGGCATTTAATCCCCAGTTACCACCATCGAGTTCATACATGCCCGCGGCGGTGATCAAACAAACCATCAGTATAGCGCCGACAAAATTGCCCGCATAAACCCGGCACCAACATTTGAGTAATTCAGCGCCAGAGACTTGTTTTTGTGCCCAGGCGACGGTACTGAGTACTGAACTGGTGAATAGCTCGCCGCCGCAAACGACCACTAAAATCAGGCCTAAACTAAAGGCTATCCCACCAACGAAACGGACTAAACCCCAAGACGCATCGCCAGCACCTGTGGTCACTGTCAGATAAAATACAAAGGCTAAGGCGATGAAGGCGCCAGCAAACACAGCCAGGCCAAAGGATTGCCAAGGCGCTTTAACCACTTTGCTGGTACCGTAAATTTCCGCCTGATTATAACAACTAAAGTGCGCTGAAACCTGTGGTGCTTCGTGGGCAGTGTTTGTCACAGTTGGGGTTGATGATGGATTTGGGCTTTTCATTGCATGACTCCAACTTCAGATAAACAAACTTGAATGCGTAGCATATATCTCTCCTGCAGCGCCGTTGCGCAGATAGCACGAATCAAAACCGAGATGTTGATTTGCTAAAAATGATGATTCACTAAAGTCTCGCTTTGTACCATACAACGCGCTAATGCTGTGAAGTAGATATTGCTAAAGCGTGATGTTATTCACACCAAAAATGTGAAAACTTTGAAGCCAAAAACACAAAAGGTTAATTGGTCTTACCAAAAATGGTCAATTTCAGTCACCAGAATGACATGCTATTTAGGTTGTCAATAACACCAAAATGGCTCGTATCCAGCTAATTCAACTCTCAAGTACACTCGTTATCAAATTCGCTATCAAACGGTTCACAAAATCAGCTTCAGTAAACTCAGATCTACTCAGCCGTGAAGCATTGCTTTGGCAGTAAAGCATAGATGTGGCAATAGATTGACTCGCACACTTCAATATCGACTGGATTGACTCCGCCAGCGCTCCACGCCTCAGTATTGATAGTTTAGCCCAGCAGCAAGCTACAACATGCCTGATGAGTAGCAAAAGCCTTACTCAGCCACTCTTTTATGATTTTTAGCGGAATTCAGGTATTAGCGTTTGGCCTGTGGGGAGAACCCTATGCCACTCCCTAAACATCAACGAGATTAGCGAATAAACTACAATTAATACAAATAGCTAACAAGGAGCTTGTTTCTAAGTCACGAACACAACAGCCACTGTCATACCCTATTTATCCGGCCATCACCAACCCAGCAAAAATCAATCTATACGAGGATAGATTTCTCCCAGATAAAGGGGGACAGTAAATGACAACAACCATAGGTTTATTGATTTAGGAAGTCATAGGTTTGAATGTCACACCAAGTTAAAAAGCGTGCTGTATTCCTAATTGTGGTAAAAAAATGCTACCTAGCTAGCAAATTTGGGATTAAGCGAGCACAAACCAATCCGTTTAAGATGCGATAGCGACAGACCTATGTTAATATGCTTGTGGGCAATTGGTCTTACCAATTACAAAAGAGATTGATCGGTAGCCGATAATCAAAGTAAGCGAATATTTGTCATCTTATCGGGTATCAATAGACAGACTTTTGGAGTGACAGCACTTCAAAATCCAGTTCCCATCATAGGGCGTCATCATGAAGGGAGCTTTATTTCAGGAATTAGCTATTGGCTTATACTCAGCATCGCTTCACGCTGATCGCCAATAACCTTTATCTCAACCAGAAGGTATTAGTACGATGACCGAAAAAACTGAACTGTTTGCCAACGCATGGGAAGGCTTTACCCCTGGCGATTGGAAATCTGAAGTCAATGTACGTGACTTTATCCAACAAAACTACGCGCCTTTTGAAGGCGACGAATCATTCCTTGCCGGTGCCACCGAAGCAACCACAACCCTGTGGGATAAAGTCATGGAAGGCATCAAACAGGAAAACCGTACCCACGCGCCTGTTGATTTCGATACTAAGATGGTTTCTACCATCACTTCCCACGACGCTGGCTACATCAACAAAGAATTAGAAACTATCGTTGGCTTACAAACAGATGCGCCGCTAAAACGCGCTATGTTGCCTAATGGTGGTATCCGTATGGTGGAAAGCTCATGCGCTGCCTACGACCGCGTGCTAGATGAAGACGTTAAATACATCTATTCAGAACTGCGTAAAACCCATAACCAAGGTGTGTTCGATGTTTACACCCCAGAAATTATGGCTTGCCGTAAATCAGGTATTTTAACAGGTTTACCTGATGCTTATGGCCGTGGCCGTATCATCGGTGACTATCGCCGTGTGGCACTTTACGGTATCGATTACCTGATGAAAGATAAGTTTGCCCAATTCACTTCACTGCAAGCGCAGTTCGAAGCGGGTGAAGAATTATCAAATGTTATCCAATTACGTGAAGAAATCGCTGAGCAACACCGTGCACTAGGTCAAATGAAGAAAATGGCTGCCAAATATGGCTGCGATATTTCTCGCCCAGCGACCACTGCACAAGAAGCTATTCAATGGACTTACTTCGGTTACTTAGCCGCAGTGAAAAGCCAAAACGGCGCGGCGATGTCATTAGGCCGTACCTCTTCATTCCTCGACATCTATATTGAACGCGATCTGAAAAATGGCACCTTAACTGAGCAACAAGCTCAGGAAATGATTGACCATTTCGTGATGAAACTGCGTATGGTACGTTTCCTACGTACTCCAGAATACGATGAATTGTTCTCTGGCGACCCAATTTGGGCGACTGAGTCAATCGGCGGTATGGGCTTAGATGGCCGTACGTTAGTGACTAAATCAAGCTTCCGTTTCTTGAACACCCTTTACACTATGGGTCCAAGTCCAGAGCCAAACATCACAGTATTGTGGTCAGATAAACTGCCCATCGGCTTCAAAAAATATTGCGCCAAAGTGTCTATCGACACTAGCTCAATCCAATATGAAAACGATGACCTAATGCGTCCAGATTTCCAATCAGACGACTACGCTATTGCCTGTTGTGTAAGCCCAATGGTTGTGGGTAAACATATGCAGTTCTTCGGTGCCCGCGCCAACTTAGCTAAAACTATGTTGTATGCGATTAACGGCGGCGTTGACGAAAAGCTGAAAATCCAAGTTGCCCCTAAAGCCGACCCTATCACTGACGCCGTATTAAACTATGACGACGTGATGAATCGCTTAGACGGTTTAATGGATTGGTTAGCGACTCAATATGTCACAGCACTGAACTCAATCCACTTCATGCACGACAAGTACTCCTACGAAGCGGCGCTAATGGCACTGCACGACAGAGACGTACGTCGCACTATGGCTTGTGGTATTGCGGGTCTGTCTATCGCAGCCGACTCACTGTCTGCCATCAAATTCGCCACAGTAAAACCTGTTCGTGATGAAAACGGCATTGCAGTTGATTTCGAAATCAGCGGTGACTATCCAAAATTTGGTAACAACGACCCACGTGTTGATGATATCGCCTGTGACTTAGTTGAACGTTTTATGGCGAAAATTCGCGACCGTAAAATGTATCGCAATGCGATCCCAACTCAGTCAATTCTGACCATCACCTCAAACGTGGTTTATGGTAAGAAAACCGGTAACACACCAGATGGTCGTCGTTCAGGTGCGCCATTTGCACCGGGTGCAAACCCTATGCATGGCCGTGATGAAAAAGGCGCAATCGCTTCTTTAACTTCAGTGGCAAAACTCCCATTTGCCCACGCTCAAGACGGTATCTCTTATACCTTCTCAATCGTGCCAAATGCACTGGGTAAAGATGATGATGCTCGCCGTACCAACTTAGCGGCATTGATGGACGGATACTTCGACCACAATGACAAAAAAGAAGGTGGCCAACACTTGAACGTCAACGTGATGAACCGCGAGATGCTCGAAGATGCCGTTAAGCATCCAGACAAGTATCCACAGCTGACCATCCGTGTTTCTGGCTACGCAGTGCGCTTCAACTCACTGACGCCAGAGCAGCAACAAGATGTGATCACGCGTACATTCACCAAAGGTCTGTAAGCTAAATTAGTCAAGGCTGTAGTACACTGTGCTACAGCCTCACTTATTTTAACAGGAGTCACAATGGCAGTTATCGGTCGGATCCACTCAGTGGAATCCTTTGGCACAGTCGATGGCCCAGGCATACGGTTTATCACCTTTATGCAAGGCTGTTTAATGCGCTGCCAATATTGCCACAACCGTGACACTTGGGATCTTGATGGCGGAAAAGAAGTTCTGGTCGATGAGTTAATGAGTCAAATCATCAGCTATCGGCCTTTTCTCGATGCCAGCAATGGTGGTGTTACGGCCAGTGGTGGTGAAGCCATTTTACAGGCAGAATTCGTCGCCGAATTATTCACAGCCTGTCAGCAAGAAGGTATTCATACCTGTTTAGATACCAATGGTTTTGTACGTAAGTACACGCCAGTGATTGATGAGTTACTCGACCACACTGACTTGGTCCTGCTCGACATCAAGCACATGGACGATGAAAAACATATTGAGTTAACCAAAGTCAGCAACCATAGAACATTGCAATTTGCGCAGTATTTGGCAGAGCGTAATCAAGCGACTTGGATACGGTATGTGGTGGTGGGCGGATTTACCGACGATGAAGCATCGGCATTACAACTGGCCGAGTTTATCAAGCCCATGAAAAACATTGAAAAGGTAGAATTACTACCCTATCACGAATTAGGTAAACACAAGTGGGAAGCCATGGGCGAAAGCTATCAACTCGATGGCATATCACCACCGAGCCGAGAAACCATGGAAAAGATCAAAGCCGTATTTGTTGGGCAAGGGATTAACGCGATTTATTAATCCACAGTAATAGAAAAGCCAACACGGATAACAGCGGCAACAGCCTAAAGTTCTTCCCAATAACTGGCATCTAAACGCTCAAAGGCTATTTTTAAAATCAGTGCCATATCGAGATAACAGGCTTTAGCGCCTAAAGTTTGGCAATTGATACCCATGGACGACAACTTCGCACTCAACTGGTTACTCCAGTCGAACAGCGTTAACGGTAATGGATGGCGCGCTCGCCAACCTAACCACAGCAGCCCCTGTAACGGTAAGCTGATGAAAAATAAACCGAGAGTGACAGCTTGGGGCAGAAATGCCCAACCGTGAATATACAGCTGGCTCATACTCACAAAAAACGCCAACACTGGCATCACCAGAATGGCTAACTGAGTAGCTCGGACGACCCGATACTCAGGAAAATAAAAACCCAGTTGTCTAACCATAGGCCAAGTCTTCATATATTGATGACCATCACCTAAGGTTTTGAGGATCTTAATGCTCAATTTTAGACACCAACTACAATGGAATACTGCTTTTACCATAGCACAATCTGGCGAATCGCCCCAAGACTGTTATGGTAAAAACACCGCAGATCCTAATTTTTTTGAATCGTTATATTAAACACAATGGCAAAGGGTTTACACATGTCAAATAATCTGGTTTTAGTTCTCAATTGCGGTAGCTCTTCTCTCAAATTTGCCGTCATTGACGCGCAAACAGGTGACGATCAAATTTCTGGCTTAGCCGAATGTTTTGGTTTAGAAGACTCGCGCATTAAATGGAAAATCAACGGCGAAAAACATGAAGCGGCCTTAGGCGCATTTACTGCTCACCGTGAAGCAGTTGAATACATTGTTAATAAAATCCTTGCGGAACAACCTGAATTAGCAGCAAAAATTCAAGCCGTTGGCCACCGTATCGTTCACGGCGGTGAAAAGTTCACTCGTTCTGTGATCATCGACGAAAGCGTGATCAAAGGTATCGAAGATTGTGCTTCACTAGCCCCCCTGCACAATCCTGCTCACCTCATCGGCATCCGCGCAGCCATTGCCTCTTTCCCTAAATTGCCACAGGTTGCTGTATTTGATACCGCTTTCCACCAAAGCATGCCAGACAGAGCTTATGTCTACGCCCTGCCTTACAAGTTATACCGTGAACACGGTATCCGTCGTTATGGCATGCATGGCACGAGTCATTTATTCGTTAGCCGTGAAGCGGCAAAAATGCTCAACAAGCCCATTGAAGAAACTAACGTTATCTGTGCTCACCTGGGCAACGGCGCGTCAGTGACTGCTATCAAAGGCGGCAAAAGTGTCGACACTTCTATGGGCTTAACCCCATTAGAAGGTTTGGTCATGGGCACACGTTGTGGCGATATTGACCCTTCAATCATCTATCACTTAGTTCACCAACTGGGTTACACCTTAGAAGAAGTGAATAACCTGATGAACAAGCAAAGTGGTCTGCTGGGGATTTCCGAGCTAACTAACGATTGCCGCGGTATCGAAGAAGGTTACGCAGACGGTCATAAAGGCGCGACCTTAGCCTTAGAAATCTTCTGCTACCGTTTAGCCAAATACATCGCCTCTTACACTGTGCCACTGGGCCGTTTAGATGCAGTCGTCTTCACCGGCGGCATTGGTGAAAACTCAGACTTAATCCGTGAAAAAGTACTCAACATGCTGGAAATCTTCAATTTCCATGTCGATAGCGAACGCAACAAAGCGGCGCGTTTCGGTAAGAAAGGCATCATCACTCAAGATAAAGGCACGATTGCCATGGTGATCCCAACGAACGAAGAATGGGTTATCGCCGAAGATTCAATTAAACTGATCAACAAATAAAAAATGACCTAAGCCGTTTACTCACCCAAACGGCTTTACGCTTTACATAGCCATACTCACAAGCAAATTTGCAGAAACTCTTCTGCCAAAAACCATCGAAACTAGAGGTTTTTATGTCTCGTAATATTATGTTAATCCCCATAGGTACCGGAGTCGGCCTGACCTCCTTAAGCCTTGGGATGGTTCGCGCACTGGAGCGCCACGGAGTTAAAGTTCAGTTCTTTAAGCCGATTTCCCAACTTAGACCTAATGATAACGGCCCAGAACGCTCAACCACTATTCTGAGCAAATCACCGACGGTGAATCCGTTAGAGCCCTTCGACATGGCCCATGCCGAAGCCTTAATTCGTGCCGACCAAACCGACGTATTAATGGAGCAAATCATTGCCCGTGCGTCCGATTGCGCCAGCAACACTGAGACCTTAATTGTTGAAGGTTTAGTGCCAACACGTAACCATCCCTTTGCCGACGATGTGAACTATGCCATCGCTAAAGCTATGGATGCTGACGTGATTTTTATTGCTACGCCGGGTAGCGATACTTCAACTGGGTTGATGAATCGCCTTGAAATCGCCTACAACTCTTGGGGCGGAAAAAAGAACAAACGCCTGATTGGCGCTGTAATCAACAAGATTGGTGCCCCCGTTGACGACGAAGGTCGCGCGCGCCCTGATCTCTCTGAAGTCTTTGATCACCAAGGTGTTCAACGCTCAGATGCGGCCAGCATGTTCCAACTGCCGGGTAAGAGCCCACTGCGTATTTTAGGCAGCGTGCCATACAACCTCGATCTTGTCGCGCCACGCGCCTCGGATCTGGCGAAGCATTTAAGCGCACGCATTCTAAATGCCGGCGAAATGCATACTCGTCGTCTGCGTAAAGTGACGTTCTGTGCCCGCAGTATCCCTAATATGGTGACCCATATTAAGACTGACTCACTACTTGTGACCTCAGGCGATCGCTCTGATGTCATCGTATCAGCCTGTCTTGCGGCCATGAACGGCGTGAAAATTGGTGCCCTACTGTTGACGGGTAGCTACGAGCCAGAGCCAGAAATTCTTAAGCTGTGTGAACAGGCCTTTGAAACCGGTTTACCTGTGTTCTTAATCGACAGCAACACTTGGCAAACCTCGCTCAACATTCAACGTTTCGACCATGAAGTACCTGTCGATGACGCGGTTCGTATTGATCTGGTGCAGGATTATGTGGCCAGCCACATCGACCAAACTTGGATTGAAAGCGTCACTAAAAACTCGCCCCGTGAGCATCGCCTGTCACCACCCGCTTTCCGTTACAAACTCACGGAATTGGCGCGCGCCGCCCACAAGACTGTGGTGCTGCCAGAAGGTGATGAGCCGCGTACCATTAAAGCGGCGGCCATTTGTGCCGAACGCGGTATCGCTCGCTGTGTACTTTTAGGTAAAAAAGATGAAATCCTGCGTATCGCCGCACAGCAAGATGTGGTGCTGGGCGAAGGCGTGATCATTATCGACCCAGAAGAGGTGCGCGACCGTTACGTAGAACCTATGTTGGAACTGCGTCGCAGCAAAGGCTTAACGGAAGTCGTTGCCCGTGAACAGTTAGAAGACAACATGGTGCTTGGCACTATGATGCTGGCGCAAAACGAAGTTGACGGTATTGTATCTGGCGCGGTTAACACCACAGCTAATACCATTCGTCCACCACTGCAATTGATCAAAACGGCACCAGGCTCAAGCTTAGTTTCGTCCATCTTCTTTATGTTGATGCCAGATCAAGTGCTTGTTTACGGTGACTGCGCAATTAACCCAGATCCCAATGCAGAGCAATTAGCCGATATCGCCATCCAATCGGCGGAATCAGCAAAAGCCTTCGGTATTGAGCCAAGAGTGGCGATGATCAGCTACTCAACCGGTAACTCAGGCACAGGTTCAGATGTGGATAAAGTGCGTGAAGCGACGCGTATCGCCAAAGAAAAACGCCCAGATCTGATTATTGATGGTCCATTACAATACGATGCGGCGGTTATGCCAAATGTTGCTCGCTCTAAGGCACCTGATAGTCCTGTCGCTGGCCAAGCCACCGTTTTCGTGTTCCCAGACCTCAATACAGGCAACACGACTTACAAGGCTGTACAGCGAAGCGCGGACCTGATAAGTATCGGTCCTATGCTGCAAGGTATGCGCAAACCTGTGAACGACTTATCTCGCGGCGCGTTAGTCGATGATATCGTCTACACTATCGCCCTAACGGCAATTCAAGCAGCACAAAACGACGCAGCTAAAGGCTAACACAGCGAAATCTGCATAGCGTTACGTACAACAAAGCACTGGTACTTACCGGTGCTTTTTTTATGCTCAAATTTAGCTTAAGCAAGGCTATAGCGCTGCGACAATGGCTCAATAGCAAAGCCAATATGGCAAAATAAGCAGACTAAATACGAGGAAAAACGAATTAAGCGGTGTGAATAAGGTGAGTAAACGGCGAAAAATATCCACAAGTGAAAGTGGAACATGGCGGAAAACTGAAAAGCGTCACTTTTTAACCAGCAGATAAAGCAAGACAATATCAGTGACTTACAAAGTATCACTTAAGTCTTCAACATAGTTTTCCACAGTTTCTGTGGATAACCTTTTTATATGCCTCCTAACTATATGCCACACTCAATAGGCTTGAGTCAACGCATTTCCCAATAGATTGCAAATAACGACAAAACTTGTGCATTAAGTCTAAAATCGCGATACTCAGAACAAATTCCAATAACTAAAACTTATGCGAACTCTATTATTTATCTCCCTGCTGTTCCTCTTTGGTTGCGGCGATCCCTCGACGGAAGATCAACGCCAGTTATCGCCCGAACAAGTGAGCTTAGGCTTTTTTAAAGCGATTTATGTCGATCGCGATGTTGAACAAGCCAAGCAATTTGTCGATGAGCCAATTAAACAAGTGCTCACCCATTACTATATTGCCGCCGCGGTGCAGCGCAATATGCTCGGCCTGTCGATGACCAATGTTGAAATGGAAATTGATGATATCGATATCGACTTTTTCCGTAAATTTACCAAAGACGTCATTGTCGTGATCAAAATGAAAGGGCTTAAAGGCGGCCAGCCGTGGATTGATGACAGGACCATACGTCTTCACAAGATTGGCAGTAAGTGGACTATCGTCGAGCTGATGCCAGAAAAGCGCAAAGTAAACGGTTAATCTCCCTACCCGCTCGCCACTTTTATTGCGCATGTCTTCTCATGCGCTCAATCCTAGCGCCGATTTCTGCTAAAAAAATAGCAACCCTAAGGTTGCTATTTCAATGTGCTTGTTTTGTTACGTCCGACTCATAAGTACCGCCAGTCTAATCGTTATCGATTAGGCCTGGATCACTTCTTCTTCGCTTTCAGCAGGTAAAGACGTCAGTACATCGTCTTTCACTTGATAATAAGCATTTTCGTATTCATGAACTTCCATAACAACTCCTGCTTGATTGAGTAAGGTCGCAGAGGCATGTCATTCTATGCTGACATTTTGCCTATGAGGAAAGGGATATATTCCGTGGGCAGGAGTATAACAAAGCCAAAACTATAATTACAGAAAACTTTCAGTTTTGTTTCTTTACCGATGGTACTTAAGGCGTGTTATCACTTATAAAGCTCAAAATCTGTCCGGAAAACTGAAAGCCTTTCATCTTTAGCGATGATATTTAGCCGCCCATGACGCCATTTAAATGCTGCACTATATGCACAAACGCTATTAACAGAAATCGCTTACAAACAATGAATCTAGGGAAGTGTGACGCTAGCTGCTATCAATTAAGTAATGACGCGAGTAGGAGGTAAGATATGAACGCACTTATTGAGCTTGAAGCCACCACACTAACGACATTATTTAGCCACGGCGATGTATTAGGGATCCGCATGTTTATGGAACACATGAATATGCCATTAGATGTTCAGGACAGGCTTTATGATGAAATTTCCGCCCTCAAACACTTAGATCAACATCAAGTAAGTAAAGTGATTGAAACCTTTGGACAATCGCAGCTCTCTGAGCGATTAAGCTACTGACGGAGCGTTTAAGCTAATGATTGGGCGATTATATGACTGAGTGATAATTTTCTGAGTAGCCATTTGCTCAGTAACATTTTGCTCATAAACAAGTGACCGCGTAAAAAGCTAAACACTCAAGCTAGTTTGACAGCAAGGTTGCCTTGAGTTTACACATCCATATTTGTTGCACTTTTAAAATCAGCAATTAAATTTTCCATTTAGCTTCATTAAAAACCGACAAAAAAGGCCAGTTAAAACTGGCCTATTAAGCTAAATCAAGACTAGGTTTGAGTCGATAAACGGTAACGCAGCACCTTAAGCGACTTCTCTTCAGACACATCCATAAACGCTGGCGGATTGGCTAAGCGCTCTATGTATTCGAGTGCTGGCGCCGCATCTGCGACCTGCTGGCGTAGGAAAGTGGTATCGAGCTCGGGTGCATTGAGGCAGAGTAACACTTCACCATTATCGGCAAGTAACTCAGGTAAACGCCTGATTAAACGTACATAATCTTTAGTCGCGACAAAACTGCCCTTTTGATTGCTCGGTGGATCGGCCACAATAATGTCGTAGGGACCAAGCTTTTTCAGTTTGCCCCAAGATTTAAAAATATCATGGCCTAAAAAACGTGCTCCCGCACTAAAGCCATTCAGCAAATGATTCTGTTTACCTATGCCTAATGCGCCTTTGCTCATGTCCATATTGACCACTTCATCGGCGCCGCCTTGCAATGCCGCTACCGAGAAACCACAGGTATAGGCAAACAAATTAAGCACTTTTTTATAGCGCACATTTGCTCTCACCCACTCACGGCCGTTGGCCATATCGAGGAATAAACCGTGGTTTTGTCCGCGCATTAAATGCACCTGAAAGCGTGCGCCATTTTCACTAACAATATGCGGCTCAGGCACTTCACCTTGCAGCACTTGAGTAAAGGTCTCGCCCGCACTGCGGTATTGATAGACTAAATTCAGTTGGCTTTCTGGACGAATGGCCTGCCAACGCGCCGCAATAGCCTGCTGGCATGTGGCTAAATCGTCATCGGCTAAAGGAGTGAAACTGGTCAGTAATAGCACTGGCGCAAACCAATCTAAACATAGGTGTTCACAACCCGCGTAGTGTCCTCCGCGGCCGTGGAACAACCGCACTGCATCATCACCTAATTCAATTGTCGCTAGCGCTTGTATAAAACTTTGCATCTTCTATTACTTACTCTCTGTTGTACTTATATCGGCGTCATCGCCATCGGGACTTGAGTTTTCCGTGTTGCTGGCCACGAACTTATCTTCAACATCGTCCGATAATAAAATGGCTAACCAGTTACCACTCTTACTCGATTCGAGGGCAATTTTAACCACCATAGTCAGCGGCACCGACAGCAACATGCCGACAGAACCTAGCAACCAGCCCCAAAAAATTAACGATAAAAACACCACTAAAGTCGATAAGCCTAAGCCGCGGCCCATAAATCTAGGTTCAATCATATTGCCCATCACCATGTTGGCACCAACATACAAAAGCGCAGTACCGCCAGCAGCCGCAGGGCCAAGCTGAATGAAGGCTAATAACACCGCAGGAATGGCGGCAATGATAGAACCGATATTGGGAATGTAATTAAATAGGAAGGCGATCACCGCCCACAGCATGGCGTAATCCACACCAATAATAGTTAAACCGACACCGACGATAACCCCGGTCGCTAAGCTTACTAGCGTCTTGATCACCATGTACTGATTAACCGATTGCAAAAAGCGGTCAATCTGCTTGAGGCGCATATCGGGATCGTCCAGCGCCAGATGCAATTTCTTTGGCAACGATTGTGCTTCAAACAGCATAAAGACGATGGTTAAGATGATCAAAAATAAATTCGCCATCACATTGCCGACACCCGACAACATATTAGTGGTCATAGACAAGGCCATGCCAGGGTCAAAATACGCTAACACTTGATCCTTCGAAATCTGAATATTGAAGGAATGTAACTTATTTAATATCCAAGCAAATTGCTCAACTAACTGCACCCGATATTGGGGTAATTGCTTGGAGAACTCATTGACTGAACTGCCGACAACCGAGGCTAACCAGAGGCCCATCAACACAATAAATCCCATCAAGAGGATCACCGCCAGCCATTTAGGCACACGGAATTTGGTCATTAAACCAATCGCGGGATTACAAATCACCGCCAGAAAACTGGATAGCACAAACGGCACCACAATCGGGCTCGCCGCCTTAATCCCTGCCAAAATAATCACTACAAAGGCCATAACCGCAAAGCCACGGTAAGCAGCGGAGGGCGCATTAGGTCGCGTCATTTATTAAAAATCCTTCTTGATCTTAGATAAAATTGTTAGGCTAACCCGAGAACACACTTAACCTCAGAAACCTTAGCTTAAGATAGCCATTTGCCATTATGAAACCAGAAACCGCGATTATACGCATTAAAAACTTAAGACTTCGTACTTTTATCGGCATTAAAGAAGATGAAATTCAAAATCGCCAAGACGTGATCATCAATGTCGTGATCCATTATTGTGCCGAGCGTGCCCGTAACAGTGATAATGTTGAGGATGCACTCAATTACCGCACTATCACCAAAAAGGTCATTGAGCTGATTGAGAATAACCGTTTCTCATTACTCGAAAATCTTACCAGCCAAACGCTGGCCATCGCCAGTGAGCATCCTTGGGTTGAATTTGCCAGTGTCGAAATCGACAAACCCCATGCCCTGCGCTTTGCTGATTCAGTCTCTATGGAGTTGTGTTATCAGAAATAATCTCGCTAGAAATAGCCAGACTGAGTGATCGTTGCACACCGTATTTCGGTATATATCCTCAGAGCTCAACCGATAAGAGAGGTTCCATGAATATACTGATCACTGGCGCAAGCGGCTTTATTGGCCGCCAATTAGTCGAACGATTGGCGCCCCATCATCAACTGACGTTATTAACTCGCTCAGTGCAACAAACGCAGAGAATACTCGGTAATCAGCACCATTACCTTGAGAGCCTCGATGCGCTGAGCGACCTGAATCATATTGACGCCATAGTGAATCTTGCGGGCGAGCCGATCGTCGCTAAGCGCTGGAGCAAAAACCAGAAGCAGCGGATTTGTGATAGCCGTTGGGATATCACGGCAAGATTAACTCAGCTAATACAGCAGAGTAGTAATCCGCCTAAGATCATGGTGAGTGGTTCGGCAGTGGGTTATTACGGTCGACATGATGATAAATTGCTCGATGAATCCAGTGGTGCCCATGTTGAGTTTAGCCATGACATCTGCCGAAAATGGGAGCAAGAAGCGCTTAATGCAAACACTGAGCACACCCGCGTCTGCATTATCCGTATCGGGATTGTGTTAGGAAAAGGCGGCGCATTAGAGAAAATGTTACCGCCCTTTAAGCTCGGACTCGGTGGCCCAATTGGTCATGGACGTCAAGGCATGAGCTGGATCCATGTGCAAGATCTCATCTCCCTTATCGACTTTTTACTCAGCCAAGAACATTGCAAAGGCGTATTCAACGCCACAGCCCCCAACCCAGTCAGTAACGCTGTATTTACCAAAGCGCTTGGAAAAGCACTCAATCGCCCCGCCCTTATCACGACCCCACCACTTGCGTTACGCTTGGCTATGGGTGAAATGTCAGAGCTGCTGACCGAAGGACAGTTTGTTTATCCTAAACGCGCCCTCGAAGCCGGTTTTCAGTTTCAATTCAGTGACCTCGACAATGCCTTAACCGACGTGTTAGCCAAATAGGCTAGCACGCTGATGCTAACAATCTTGCGGAATCTTGCATAAAACATCGACTATTCGGGCGCTAATGCGCACGAATTTCGGTGCTAAGGCTTGCTAGATGTTGACGTAAGCACAAGCGCCACTTTAGCAACACTAGAAAAACAATATCATAACATCATGATTTGTAATGTGATTTAGCGACATTACGACACTTTTCTGCTAAACTCGCCTCCATTCGGTCATAGGAGGCACGCATTAATCGCCTCAACCTTGACCACAGATAGACTCAGCAACACCTCATAAATAGACAGTTATTTATGCTCAAGAATAGGCTATTTAATCTGCTGTTCTTGGCCTGTAAACCATAAAACGATACACACTCGCGCTCACTCATCCTTTAAATTTTTATCGGATTGACACTGATCTGTCCTCGACATCAAGCGCTTAACATCCAGCATTAGCAGGTACTTAATAACAAGATGGGTGACTCCTCAATGGGCATTGTGCTCACTGAAATGCCCACACTAAGACAGTTTGTAAGGAATTTTCATGCACACGACCTATACGATTGGCGAGCTAGAATCATTTTTAATTGCCATTTTCGTGCTGTTTATCGGCCACTCCATCAATCGCCATGTACGTGTCTTTAGGCAATATAATATCCCCGAACCCATAGTGGGTGGCCTCGTTGTCGCCGCGGGTGTCGCATTTCTTCACTTTCAAAATATCAGTCTCGACTTCAGCTTATCGCTGCAAAATACCTTAATGCTGATGTTTTTCAGCACGATTGGCCTTTCGGCAAACTACAAGCTGTTACTCAGCGGTGGTAAAAAAGTCTTTATCTTTCTGGGTGTTGCCTCGATTTATATTGTTATCCAAAATGCCGTCGGCGTCAGTTTAGCTAATCTGTTAGGGCTAGACCCGATTATGGGCCTTATCGCAGGGTCAATTACCCTGTCGGGTGGCCATGGAACGGGCGTCGCTTGGTCACAAACCTTTGCGGAAAACTACGGTATCAATACTTTAGAGTTTGCTATGGCCGCGGCTACCTTTGGCTTAATCATGGGCGGGATCATAGGTGGCCCCGTTGCGCAGCGATTAATCGGTAAACATAATCTTGTTTCTCGCTATGGGATTGGTCGCAAGCATCACAGTGAGCATCCGCATTTAGTGACTTACGATCAGTTAGAAGAAGATCAAGTCACAGCCAAAACCATATTAGAAACCTTGTTTGTACTGCTGCTGTGTGTTGCAGGCTCAAAATGGCTCACGCTGTGGATCAGCCAATCGGGCATAGCTTGGCTCAAAATGCCCGACTTTGTTTATGCTCTCTTCCTTGGCGTTATCATCGCCAATATCACTGAACTCACCCGCGGCTATAAGCCCCATACTGAAAGTATCGATGTCATAGGCACAGTCGCTTTGTCACTGTTCCTTTCTATGGCTTTAATGACCTTAAAGTTATGGGAAATTTTTGATTTAGCCATCCCGCTGCTCGTCATCTTACTGGTGCAAACCGCAGTGCTGGCGGTGTTCGCCTATTTCGTGACATTCAAAGTGATGGGCAGTAATTACGATGCGGCAGTGATCACCGGTGGCCACTGCGGCTTTGGTATGGGTGCAACGCCAACGGCGGTAATGAACATGGGCGCGCTCGTCTCGCGCACAGGGCCGTCACCCCAAGCCTTTATGGTTGTGCCTATCGTCGGCGCTTTCTTTATCGACATCGTTAACTTGATTGTCTTGCAGGGCTATCTGAGCTTTATGAAGTAGTCGCTTTTGAAGAAGTTGCTTAATGTAAAGCATCGTTGAATCAACCAGCTAACAAAAGGGCGCCTCATTCGGCGCCCTTCTTTATGGAGCAACATCACGAATACTAGAATCCGCGCATGCTAAAACTCGCGCATGAGACGCTCAGGTCGAGGCAAGTAATGATCAGCATAATCAAGGGAGAAAACCACTGAGCTGGAACGGCCAACAATCTCATCCCGTGGCACAAAGCCAATGACCCGAGAATCAGCGCTGTTATCTCGATTATCACCCAGCGCTAGATAATGCGCGTCTGGCACAGTGACAGGTCCAAAATTAGCGAGCCTTGAGGCTACAGGATTAAGGCGAATACTGTGGGCCATACCGAGTAAGTTCTCCTGCATTTCTGTGACATCAGCGGGAGCATAAGGACTCAATGCTTGGGAAGCGTAACTAAGGGGTTCTCCATTTAAATACAAACGATTATCCCGCATCATCACAGTATCGCCTGGCACAGCAATCACCCACTTAATGAGTTTTTTATCGGCCTTTTTCGAATCGAACACCACGATATCACCGCGGGCAGGATCCGCCAGTTTGACTATGGCGATATGGGTAAATGGCACCCTAAGATCGTAGGCCATCTTGTTCACCAGAATGCGATCGCCCTCGACGATAGTCGGCAGCATAGAACCCGATGGCACTGTATTCCAATCAGCCACAGCGCTCCTGAACACTAACATTAAACTGATAAACAGAAAAAAGGAGCGGTTATCCTTAAGTAGTTTTGTTATTCCTTTGAACATCTATTCCCTCTCTATGGCATGTATAAGCTAGTCGCTGTTCTCAGTTAGATAGACCCATTGCGTTGCACTAAGTTCTGTTGCTACCAGCTTAAGCACAGATCAATTTGTAAGCCAATGTAAAAACGCATATTCATATTCGAGTCATGCTCAAACTCAGCAGAATCAGCAAGACAATAAAAAAGCACTGAGCTTAGGCGGCATCAGTGCTTTTTATTGTTAACGCTGTCTACTTACGTCATAAACTTATAGTGTTAGCCCATGCAAGCAACCATTAGCTACCCGCCTTTAATAGCTCAGAGCAAGATTGGCTAAGCAATTGTCGGCAACGCCACACCCCAAGTAAGGCCACGATTAAGGCGCCAGAAACAGGGGCGATTCCCCACCAAGGCCAGTGCATATACACGTTAAGCTCAAACACTTGCGTCTTAAGTAGATATAACGCAAATTCAGCCACAATGACGGCTAACACGCCCGCAATACCGCCAAGCAAGGCGAACTCTAAACCCGTTGCACTGCGCAATAACCATCCCGAAGCGCCAAAGGTACGCAGCACAGCCAGTTCGCGCTGCCGAGTTGCCATGCCCGCTTCAGTCTGTGCAATCAAGACTAACGCACTGGCCAGTAACACTAAGGCCAGCACTAAGGTCAGCGACAGCGACACTTGCTCTATGATCTGCCGTAACTGCCCCACCATAGCGCCCACATCGATGATCGATATGGTCGGGAATTGCTGAATAAGCGCAAGGATCACCGCATCCTTAGGCGTACCATCGGCACTTAGCGCTTGGCCGTTTGTTGCTGGGTCATTTGTTGCTGGGTCATTTGTTGACTGGTCATTCGTAGCTTGCTGATCATTCAGATAGAAACTCGCCATCGAGGTATAAGCAAAGGGCGCGAGAGCTTCTTGGGTGAAAATCATAAAGAAGTTCGGCTGCAGCGTTTCCCAGTGCACGGCACGAATACTAGCAACCTTAACTGTGAGCTCTTGATTATCAATCACATAAGTCAACTTATCGCCAATGCCAATACCTAAACGGTCTGCCACGCCAGATTCCACCGACACATCATCGGCCGCTTGATTAAAATGCCCCTCTAACAGTTCGTTGTTAGCAGGCAGCGTATTGCGCCACGTTAGGTTTAACTCGCGGGAAATGCCCACTCTCCCCTTTTCACCCGCTTCAGACTGTTCATTCGAAATCAACGCTTCACCGTTAATTTGAGTTAAACGGCCACGGATCACAGGATAAATGTCAGTCGCAACTATACCCTTAGCCGTCATAAAATCATTTAAGGGCTTAGTATCGTCGGGGGCGATATTAACGAGGAAGTAATTAGGTGCATTTTCGGGCAACTGCTTTTGCCACTCGTTGAGCAAGTCTTGTCTTAACGCCAGAATCGTCAATAACAATACCAGTGCAGCGCTAAATCCCACCAATTGCACCGCATTTTGCCGCGCACGACGTCTGAGCCCTGCCAGTGCCAACTGTAAAGGATTGGTGGTCTTCATGCCGACACTGTGGCCTAAACGTATCATCACAAAGCCAAGCACACTTAACAGCACACCGAGCAGCAACACCGCCGCGACCACAGTCAGGGTCAAAGCCCAACTTTGGGAATACAAATAGCCCAGTAACGCCATCGCCCCTAAGCTCAAAAGCAGATGCAGCCACATCCCCAGTTGTAGGCCTTCTAACTGACGCTGTAGCACTCGTAGTGGCGGAATGGCTAGCAAGCGCATCAGTGGATAAGCCGAAAACATAAAGGCGCTGATAAGCCCTGTGCTTACACCGAGCAGTAATGGCCGAGTGAGTGGCGGCGAATAGGCGGCAATTTCGGGCGGCAATAGATAACTGATCCCCAAATCGAGTAACACACCACCGATAAGGCCAAGCACAATCCCCATTAACGTCACTAACAATAAGTGAGTGCCGAACAACAACCGAATTTGCTTTGCTGAGGCGCCAAAGGTTTTCAGCATGGCCACCACATCGTAATGGCGCTGACAATAACGCTGTGCGGCAATACCTATCGCGGCGCAGGCCAGTGCAATGCCCATCAAACTAGCTAGCAGTAGGAAGCGCTCAGCTCGCTTAACGGCTCCCGCAATCGGCGAGTCACCGGATTGCACATCGACCCAGCGCTGGGTGCTATTGAGAAGCGGTTTAACACTTTGCTCAAAAACCGTAAGCGAGGCTTCATCGCCAGCAAATTGATACATATAGGTCACGCGGCTGCCCGGTTGAATCACTCCCGTTTTGGCGACATCTTCCATGCGCATCAATACCACGGGCGATGAAGCAAAAGGATTAAAGCCCGCGTCGGGTAAGCGGCTGATCTCATTGCTGAGCACAAACTCACTGTTACCTAGTTCGATGGATTTGGGATAACCGAGGAGTCCACCTAAGCGAGTCTCAAACCAGATTTCGCCCGCTTGGGGTAAAGCTTTGGTTTTACCGCTGGTAAGTTCAATGTCGCCCTTGAGTGGATAACCCGTTTCAACGGCGCGAACTGTGACTAACTGAAACTTATCACCCGAATAGACCATGGAATTAAATTGCATGTTCGTCACATGCTTAAGCCCAAGATCTTCGGCTTTGGTTAAAATCGCCGCATCAATTTTAACCGGCGAATCGATAATCCGATCGGCGGCAATAAACTGCGAAGCTTGGCCAGTGATCGCCACTTGCAGCCGTTCACTCACCCGCGCCAACCCACTTACAGACAGTACCGCGAGCGTAATAGCGAGGATAATCAATAACAATTGCCCTTGCTGTAACTCGCGCTTAAACAGGCGCCATGCCAGACTTAACTCCATTATTAAGCCTCCTTAGCATCGGCGAGCGGTGCTGTGTGCGCCGTATCTTCCTGTAAATAGCCGTTATCCATAACCAGCTGCCGCTCGCAACGCTTGGCCAGCAGTAAATCGTGGGTGACGAGGATAAGAGTGGTATGGCTTTCTTGATTCAGCTCAAACAACATATCGGCAATTTTATGGCCGTTGACGCTGTCCAAGTTACCCGTGGGCTCATCGGCAAACAGCACTGTGGGCTCACAAATAAAGGCACGGGCAATCGCCACCCTTTGCTGTTCTCCGCCCGATAATTGTTTGGGTAAATGGGTCAAACGATGGGATAAACCGACCCGCACCAGCATGGCTTGGGCTTTTTCCTTAGCATTGCTCACGCCCGCAAGCTCGGCGGGTAACATGACGTTCTCCAGCGCGGTTAAGGTATCCACTAACATAAAGGATTGAAAAATAAAGCTGACCTTCTGTTTACGCAGCGCGGCTTTTTGCTCTTCATTCAGTGGGGATAACGCCACGCCATCGAGCCAAATTTCGCCAGAGGTAGGCGTATCAAGCGCCGCAAGCAGCCCGAGCAGGGTAGACTTACCCGAACCCGACGGGCCAAGAATAGCCACACTCTCACCTTGCTTGACATCTAAGTTAATGCCCTTGAGGATAGTGAGCGTTCCTTCCTGAGTAGTCACTGATTTTTCGAGGTTAACAACATTGATGGCACTGTTTTTTAAGATGACGTTAGACATAGGATCCTTCTTATATAAATCGTTCTGGTATCAATCGAGAGCGAAGACCCTGGGGGCATTCATCCTATTGAGTGTATTCATGGCCACGCCAGCGCACGCGGCAAAGGTGTTGATCCTCGGCGACAGCTTAGGCGCTAGCTATGGCATGGCAGAGCAGTCAGGCTGGGTGGCGCTGCTGCAAAAAAATCTGCCCGAACATCAATTTACTAATGGCTCGGTGAGTGGCGAAACCACAGCGGGCGGCTTACGCCGATTACCCGCCTTACTCGATTCCGTCGCCCCCGACCTTGTGGTCGTTGAACTGGGTGGTAATGATGGTTTACGTGGATTCCCCCCAACGCAACTTGAAAATAATCTAATCCAAATCATTACCCTAGCCAAAGATAGCGGCGCAAAAGTGCTGCTGACCGAGATCATGGTACCGCCTAACTATGGCCCTCGCTACACCCAAAAGTTCACCCAAGTGTATCAAGACATATCCAAAGCACAGGATATAGTGTTGATCCCCTTCTTTATGCAGGATATCGCGCCCCATCCAGAATTAATGCAACGGGATGGCATTCACCCCAACGAAAAGGCGCAGACGCAGATAGCAACTTGGATGCAACCATGGATAGAAGATGCGTTAACCCAATAAAATAGCTGCTATTTTAAGCTGTCGAACCGCTTACTTAGCTAAACTCATGCTCAACGGATAAAAACGTGTTCTAACGCAAGATTAACCCTATAGATAAACAGTAAAATTCGTGTTAGCAAATGGTTAACTCAAACAAGGAGTCAATATGTCCCTTAGCCATCAGCAAAAAGTGTACATACCCAAGGAAGCCCGTACCAATCAATACATCACAGCCGAAATCAAGGTGACGGATGAACTACTGAGTCAATATCCTGATTATCAAAGCTGTTATCAAACCTTAAGCCGTTTGATATTTAATTTGGCAGAACAACACGATCTGCGTAATGTCCACGTGATCACTAACGATAAACTGCCTGTTGTCCGTTACCACACCGAAGCCTATTGCTTCCAAACCACTGAACAAATTCTATTTTTTTATAATCCAGCCTACCACGAAGCCCAAAATTTATTCTCGCAAGAAAACTATCGCGCCCGTAAACTGCGCATTGTCTTCCTTGCCACGGGTGAAGATATCCGCAGTAATTCCGCCAGTTTCCACATTAGAGTGCGCGAATTACTGACAGAATTGATGCCTTTAATGCCGATAAGCGATCTTAAAGTTAAGGTCCGCGACCATCAGCATTTATCCTATGATCTGTTCGCAAAAGCCAAGGGCTATAAAGAAACCTATGGCTATAAACTGCGTGCCATCGGCCCAAGATATAAAGCCAGAAAGTGCGAATTACCAGAGAACGTCAGCTCTCTCACTTATGTAACAGTAAGCTTGCCACTGAGTCGTAAACTTAAGCAGGGTTTATTACCTGACTCGGCAACCGACTTTACGCCTTTATATCAACACCTTGAAGATTGCTTCCTCAAAGCGGCAGCCAACAGACAACTGACGCGTCTTGCCATGATAGCAAATGGCTTAACCCCGCTGGTGCGTAACAGTAAGTTTGAAAAACTCGACAGCAAAGCCGAAGTACAAATGATAGGGTTCGATCCTAATGCGACTGAGCAGCAAGTGATCCGTCGCTGGAATGCCGATAACTTAGTCGAAGCCGCGCACTTCACCATAGTCGCGGGCACCAAAGACTGTGATGATTCAGGCTTCGGACGCTTTATGAACAATGTCGAAACAGCCCTGAAGGCCTTCGCCGCAGATATCGGTGTAGACCCAGAGCGTGAAGATCTCGTCGTACGCTTCCATCAACATATCAGCTATCAAATCTGATTAACGCGACATTCAATTCGCGAAAAACCAAAGGGCACATTAAGCGCCCTTTGCTTTCTGAATGTATTCAAGCTGATATCGGTGATGGGTATAACTTAGCTTTTCAACCAATGCTTTATGATAGTCACCACTTTATCGTAATCATCATCAAAGCTATGGCCACCGTCTAACTCCATCACAGTCACATTCGGCTGTTTTACTACTGGGCACAAATGCTTAGGGGCATCATCGTCTTTGCCATATAAGCACAGCATAGGCACTGTCGTCTGCTTATTCACCTCGGGCAACGTCAGATAACTCGCGGACTCATTGCTAGACGTGACGATTTCACTCACATGCACTTCAAAATCCGACGTCTGCGAAGGTGACAATAAGACCCCGCCGAGGATCTTATGTCGATACTTGAGTGGCAGATCATTAAGTACAAAAGGAATGATTTCAGCGCCAAAAGAATAGCCAACCAATACCACCTTTTGTGTGCCAAATTCGGCCTCGTACTTATCGATAATGGCCATAGTATCTTGAGTCACATCCTTGGGATCTTTTTGTTTCCAGTAGTATTTTAGCGAACTCCACCCCACCACTGGCCAGCCCTGCTGTTGCAATAACTGGCTCACACCTTGATCTAAATTAGCCCAGCCACCATCGCCACTCATAAAGATGACTAAGGGCGGCTTTTTCGCACTCGCTTTGTCATTTGCGCTATTAGCGACCGGCAGAAGTGTCAGGCCGAGTGAGTCAGCAAAGTCATCGGCTAAGACATCAGCTAAGACACTAAAGCTACTGCAAAACATCATCATAAGGCTTAGTATTTTCACAAAGGATTTATTCATCGTTCACCTACTTTTTAAATACACCGGTTGCACCACGACTCGTTAATGTCACTAAACTGCCCACCACAATTGGCAGAGATAATCCGCCATAACAAATCAAATACTTGGCCTCCCACGTTGGATTAAATTTATCCTTGTATCTTCTAAGTCCCTGAAAGTTATAAAACTTATTACCCTTCTTATACACAACCTTCGCTAGCTTAGTCCAAAATGGCACTAACGCTCTGTCGGTTAAGCCTGACATAGGCGCCATCCCGAGATTAAACCTCTGGTAGCCTTGCTGTTTTCCCCATAGCAATAGCTCAGTAAACAGAAAATCCATGATGTTACTGCTCGATAATTTAGGCTCGTAACGCATCAGATCGACAGAAAATTCAACCTGAGCGGCACTCGCCCAAATATTTGAAAACGCCACGAGTTCACCTTTTGCATACACTAATGCCATAGGTGTCGAACACAGATAGGCGGCAGAGAAATAGCCGACAGAAAACCCCTTTTCACGCCCTTGCTTCGCCTTTAGCCAAGTCGATGATATGGCTTCTAATTGCGGCAGTATGGCCCTCACTTGGCTCGCCTCAATCACTGCAAAACTTAAGCCTTCACGCTGCGCCTTGGCATGACTCTGGCGCAAACTCCGATAGCGACTCGACGGTAAGTCAAATTGGTCGAGCTGAACAATCGCCTCCTCGCCTAATTTATATAAACCTAATCCTTGCTCTAAAAAGCTCGGCAGATATTTTTGCGTCACTTGATAAAACACCGGCCAACCATCGTAGGCATCGCATAACTCCCTAAACTGCCACAACAAATCATCAAATTTATATTGATTACCAATTGGATCGCCCATTACCACCCAGCAATGTCCGGCCCTTGCATACATAAGAAAGGCGTCTTTATCCTCGTTAAATAGGATTGATTTATCTTGCACTAAGGCTAAATAGCCATGACTGCTAGGCGACTGCGCGACAATCTCCATCGCCTGCTTTAATGAAGGCGTGTCCAGTTGTGGTGATTTAAGCTGAGTTCGTGACGAGAAATAGCGCACGACAAAGGCAAACACGATAAAGATAGCAATCGCTCCTCCTCGCAATGCTCGTGATACATGGCTATCGGGGGAGAAGGTAAACCAGAGTGAATGATCATAATCAACATCTTGATAGGAGAAAAATAATACCCAAATCATCAAGAATAAGGCTGCAGAAAGTGATAACAGCCAACCCAAAGAGTATTTAATCCCGACGACTGAACCCTTTCGATAAAACAAATTCTCACATGGCAAAATCAATGCGTACACTAATCCTATCGCGAGTGATATTTCCCATTCCGCGCCCTTAAGCATAATAAATAACATGCCCACCAACAGCAGTTTTTTCGTTAATTCAAAGGCATTATGGTAGCGTTTAAATAATCCATGGGATAACAACAATAGCAAGACACCACTCACACTCAAAATGATGCTCGATATTTCGATGATCGGCAGCGGTACTAACTCACCTAACCAGTGATACTTATGAATAATTGAAGGGTTAACCACTGACAAGAGTAATAATAAACCTGAGCTAAATACACTGATACTCAGTAGCGGTGGTAACAGTTGGCGGATAAATGCAATTCGAGTATTTAATTTTACAATTTTATCTTTATTTGACAGCGCGATCGTAATAACAAAGTATGCCAAAGAAATTAAAAATGGAATAATGTAATAAATGATCCGATAGACAATAATGGCGCCGAGGATTTGCTCAACCGGTAAATATTGCGATAAGGCCACAGTCACGACGGACTCGAACACCCCAATACCACCCGGCACATGGGCAAGCACCCCAAGCGCATTCGCAACAAAGAAAATACTTAAGACCTGTATATAGCCCAAATTTTCTACCGCTGGCAGTAAGCTATAAAACAAGGTTCCTACGACAATCCAATCAAGTGAAGACACCAACAACTGTCTTAAAGATACAGATAACAGAGGTGGCGTAATTTCAAAGCCTCGAAAATTAAATGGCTTTTTCCGCAGCACACTCATCAGTAAATAGCCCAATACACTGAGCAGCATGCCAATACCGAGCACTGTCGTTAATGAAAATAGCCATGTTGGCAAAGGTAAGGCTGATAATTGTTCAGAGGGAAAGCATACCAGTGCAATACCACAAATAAAAAAGAGTCCGAGGAAGAATGTCACTGAACATGAAATGACTATTTGAGTGATTTTATTACCACTTAAGCCAAGTTCGGAATAAAACTTATATCTTATCGACGTCCCCGTTAACAGCGAGAAACCTATGGTATTGGAGAACGTAAAACCCAGAAAGGAAATAGGGACTATTTTACGATAAGGTATCTCCTTATCGATATTCCGAACGGCAATAAAATCGTACAAGGTTAATAAAGAGTAACTTCCCACTGTGAGTAGTGCTGCACATAACAACTCAACAAATGAAAATCCTTTAACCTCTTTAATAATGTCACTTAATTGATATTCTTGCTCTAAATTATAAAGCAAGAGTAATGAGACAGTGAATATTATAAGGCTAATAAACACCCGCACTCGTCTCCCCATGTTAATCTCCAGCACCTAAGACTGATTCAGCTAAGGTTATTTAACGTCAACATTGAAACAGCATTAAAAATTAATTAACTTTAGTTTAATTTGTAACACCACTTTATCGACGGGATTTTTAACATAGGGATATTACATTCGCAATGGATTTACGCATTTGCTGCATGACGTTTTATTAATGTGCCTAACAAGCTGATAGCAATAGTGAGTGAATGATTTTAAATTGAGGGGGGAATAAAATAAAAGCCAAAAAAATCTGCAATAGATACGCAGCTTTGGGCGTTAAGCCAAACAAAAAAGTGTGAATACTCAAAAAGTATTCACACTACATTCCGTTACATTGGACGGTTTTTCTCGATAAGACGATTAAAAATGGCATTCACAGATAAAGAGGCGCCATGGGCAATTTTATCGGCAAGTTTCTTTCTCACCTGATAACGCATCTTATACACAGTGCGCTCTGCGGCAAGTGACATAATCACATCATCACTGGTCGAAATCGCATCAACTAACCCTAATTCAATGGCTTGCTGGCCGTACCAATGCTCGCCAGTAGCCACTTTCACTAAATCCAACTCAGGGCGATATTTACCGACAAACGCTTTGAATAAGACGTGGGTTTCTTCGAGTTCTTCTTGAAACTTCTGTCTTCCCTCATCGGAGTTTTCACCAAACACTGTCAAAGTACGTTTAAAATTACCGGCCGTATGTTGCTCATAATCGATTTCATGCTTTTTCAGCAAACGATTAAAGTTCGGTAGTTGAGCGACAACACCAATTGAACCAACAATTGCAAAAGGCGCCGCATAAATTTTATTCGCAACACAGGCCATCATATAACCGCCACTGGCAGCCACTTTATCAACGCATACTGTTAGCGGAATTTCGGCTTGGCGTAAACGGTCAAGCTGGCTGGAGGCTAAACCATAGCCATGCACCATACCGCCACCACTTTCGACATTAACAACCACTTCATCGCCTTTTTCCGCGATAGCTAAAATGGCACTGATTTCTTCACGCAGTGACGCAACCTCAGCGGCATCGATACTGCCCTTGAAATCGATCACGAACACTTTGCCCGTGCTGGCATCATCAGCAGCTTTGTCTTTCGCCTTTTCTTCAGCCTTTAATTGCTTCTCATAGGCTTTGAATTGCTTCTTTGAAAGGAGTTCTTCTTTTAAGCCATGCTTCAGTTCTTCTAACTCTTCAGACAGGTTAGTGATCCTCAGCTCGCCCTTATCTGACTTATGTTTAACAGTGGAAGCCAACACCACAATAATAACCGCAACTATTGCGACCACTATCGTGACGGCTTTCGCCAAAAACATTCCATACTCGTATAAAAATTCCAAAGTGCTCTCCGTTAGGGCGTTACATCAATCAGTCAATTGCGCGCTATTCTAACAGCCTAAAGGCCCATAAAAAAACCCAGCATTCGCTGGGTTTTTCCGATTAAGCGCAGATTAGTTAGGACAAGTCGCAATGACATCGCTGTTTGTCACTAAAATCGTCGCATCACCTTTACCTGCAGTCGCAGCATAGGTTGCTACTTGAGTCTGCATTTCAACGGTAGCAGCGGCAGCCATACCATCTGTAGCGTCCGTTTCACTTGGGCTCACAATCGAACTATGGTGACCTTTAGAGAAACGCACAACGCCATGACCTTTACTCGTACTATCGACACAAGGTAGGCCAATAGCAGAGATCAGCGGCTCAGTGCCCGATAACGGGAAGTTATCTACACGGTTCGGTAACACTTGATCAGGTAAGTTACCGTTGCCATCACCGGCTATTTCAATTAAATGAACAGGTAGACCCGTCGCTTTTAACGTAGCGGCATGGTTAATTGGATCCGCAGAATCCACAGCAGTTTGAACCGCAAAGGCAAACGTTGGAATAAACTGGGCATATACCGCCTGCACCAGTGCCGCATATTCAGGACTCCCCACCTCATACCCTGCAGTATTAGCCTTATCGACCAGTGCTTGGAAAGTCGCAGATGCCTTGATATTGCTAAACAGCACTGGACCGAATGTTGCTGAACCCGCAAATGTTCCCGCTAATCCCCCCGCTGGCGCGGCTAAGGATACGGCATTGATGCCATACGCATTTGGCAAGGCATCACCCGTTGCAGGGTTCTTCATGCCAGTGCTGGCATAGGTCGCAAAATCGGTGCCGACAATGGCGCCTAAACTCAGACCTTGGGCACTGATTTTAGATACATCAAATACTTGTGGCTGGCCTGCTTGTGCTAAGCCCTGTGCTAATCCTGTTAGAGCAAGACGAACCCCTAAATGGTCCATTGTCGCTTGACGGAAATTATCACGCACCGACAGAGTGCTAGAGATATTCACGAATACCAACGGATTACCATTTTTAAAGGCATCAGGTGTACCGACTACAGCCCCAAAAGAAGGATCGGTCGCAGAGACTTCATAAATCCCATCGCCGTTAGCATCGAATGAACGCGCCCCATGCAGTGGCATATCGATAGCAATAGTTGCAATGCCCATGGCTGCGTAAGAGCCCGCATAGGCCAGTGACATTTCTTTGCCGCCACCTAAACCGTGCAGTGCGATTGTTGTTGGCCAACCCGCTGTCGGCGGAGTAAAGGGAATACCTTGTTGCTGATAAAAGTCCGCTAATCTTGCCGCATTAGGCATAGAAATCAGTACAGGTACGGTTTCATATCCTTTAATCGCTGGAATTGGGTTGAACTTGGTCAGATGCTTAGTTTTATCTACCGCTGTACCATCGTCTAACAACCAAGTTTTACCCGCCATTAGAGACGGATTGGCTAACGCATCGGCAGGGTTCGCAATACCATTGGCCACGGCTTGCATACCAAAATTATTTTGGCTGAGTGTGCCCGCTTGCAAAGCTAATAGTACCGAGACTGGACTATCGCCTTGTGCTTTCCAATGACCATTAATTAATGGTTTACCTTCAGCTGATAAACAACTGACCGAAGAGCAGTCACCGTAAATCGGCAGTTTAATTTTGGCGGTATACACATCGGCTAAACTTGATACCACGTAGGCAGCTCCAGCAGCCGGTGTTAAGCCCGCAGCTTGTGCAACGGTATAACCCGCTGGCGTTGGCATCTGAGCAAAGCTGGGGGCATAAGGCGCGCCCTTTGCCATCAGCAGTTTAGTCGTTTCATAGACGTTAGCGACAGACTGAGTCGTAAACAGTCCAGAGTAGCTTATGGTAGAAGGATCGACATTATGGGCCGCAGCAATGCCTTTCTCATAGCTGTTCACTAAGGTTTGCAGCATCAATTGATCGGGTGTTTCTAAAGGTAATGTCGTGATGTCTAGCTTCAACAAACCATAGGTAGTTGAAGGCGCAATACCACGACCTTCAGAATCTTGAATAAGATTGGTTGTCGCATAAATATACGACTGCCCAGCTTTGAGTGGCTTAAGCGGCACGATCACCACTTTATTGCCTGATGCGGTGGATACAAAGTCAACGCCAAACTGAAGTTCTGCTCCGACTTTACACGCTGAAACTGACGGTTTAGCAGTACACTCAGCATCAGAAGACAATGGACCACCCACAGTGGCCTCAAACATTCTGACTGCGCCAGGTTGTGCAACCGATGCCGCCATTAAGGTCAGCGGTGTGCCGTCGTGTTTTTTCGCTAAATCGATATCAATAGAAATCGGTGATGTTGTCGACCAGCCATCTAACGCCCCAAGCGCTATTTGTGGATCAACATAATTGCCTGAGCTTTCACCCGGAATCGATAATGTGCCATCCTTGGTACCACTGAATAGCAAATCATTCGGTAATGGTACTTTTGAATTAGCAGGGTCGAACACCATGTGCGATTCAGGGACGAGCGGTTCTGTCTTATCCTTGAGTTCGTTATAACTGTCCTCACCACATCCTGTGAGGCCCAGTGCAGATGCAATCGCAACACCCAAAATGAGTCTTTTCATCTTTTTTCCCCAAATCTTGTTGTAATAGTTTTGTTTTCCCCAAGAAATTAGTCACAATAGCTTTTAAATCTGTGACCAATAGGGCTTATGTTAGCCCCTAACTCATTTCAAGTTAACGTAAAAATATTGAGTTAGCCACAAGTTTGTCACAAACATTTTAGCTATTTATAACAAAGTTTCATTCATTTGTTTGAAACATGCGTTTATCACTTCGGCGACTCTAGAAGTGGCGGGCATTCTCGCCAAGAGGAAAAAGAGACTCATGTTGGAATATCAAGCAGCAAAAGATTTACTCAAAGGCAAAACAATTTTAGTGACAGGCGCTGGCGCAGGTATAGGTCGCACCGCTGCCATTGAGTTTGCAAAGCACGGCGCCACTGTGATTTTACTCGGTAAAACAGTGAAAAAACTAGAAGCGGTTTACGATGTCATCGAACAAGCCGGTTATCCAAAACCTGCCATAGTGCCATTAGATCTTAAGGGCGCGACGGAGCAAAATTATCGCGATATGGCCGATACCATAGCCGAGCAATTCGATCATTTAGACGGCTTATTACATAACGCGAGCCTGCTCGGTGCCCTAGGCCCGTTTGAACACATAGATATTCCATCACTCGAAGACGTACTCAAAGTGAACGTCACGGCCCAGGTCATGCTAACTAAAGCATTACTACCTGTGATGCGCCAAGCACCCAGTGCATCGATTATCTTTACGTCGAGCAGTGTGGGTCGTCAAGGCCGCGCCTACTGGGGACCATATGCCTTCTCTAAGTTTGCCACCGAAGGCATGATGCAAGTCCTCGCCCATGAGTGCGATGGCACCTCGGTTCGCGTCAACAGTATCAATCCAGGTGCTACCCGCACTGAGATGCGTGCTAAAGCCTACCCTGCTGAGAATCCATTGGATCTCAAAACCGCAGAAGAGATCATGCCGACCTATTTATATTTAATGGGTCAAGATGCTAGCGCAGTGAATGGTCAGCAGTTCAACGCTCAGTAATCGCATCGCTTGTCGGGTTTTGGCAGTATGATTCAGCAATAATAAAGGGCCTATTGATGGCCCTTTATTATTTTAGATATTCGCAAGATGGAGCTCTGTATTAATCCATGGGAATAAACAGCATAAAAACGCCGCACCGCCAATCTTAACTTAACTGAATTTTTGCAAAATAAATCATCGTTTTAGCTTTAGCGGCTCTGCTTGATTCATCAAGCGAATTTTGCGTATCAAGCTGTGAGTCAGCTAACTCATGGCTTGAGTAATAACTTACCCACAACTCATTTCCGTCAATCACAACGCCCGCATAACTGGTATCGCCCTTCGATGGCAGTGTCAGTAGTTCTTGAACCACGCCAGTATCAGGATGAATTTCAACTAAAGCCGTTCGAACTTGTTCATCGTATAAGCGCACCACTGCCAACAGGCGGGATTGATACATCAACATCACTGGCCCACCAATGCGCTTATCGAGTTCTTGCCATTGCCAATAGGTGAATGGCGCGCGACTGTGACCGAGTAAACCAACAAATTCAGGGCCCCAAACGGGATCGCGCCTCAAGAGACAAAAGCCGCTGTCTTGATCAAAAACAATGGCTGTTTCGTTGACATAACCTTGATTATTAAACACCTTTAGCCAAGTCTTGAACTGCACGCCATCATCACTCTTATACAACCGAGTGTCACCATCAGGTCCTGGGCAATAGCCCACACCATAGAGCGTATTTTGATGCTCGGTTAAACGCCATAACCAATAGCCCTTATCAGCTATCTTTAGCGCATCCGACCACACTCGCCCATCGGCTGAGCGCCAAAGATGTGATTGAAGACCCGACTTATCATGTAAGGTCCCGCCACCGAGTAAAAGCAATTCCCCTTGATATTCAATCAGTTTACCGTCGCGTAAATCAGCCTCTTCCGAACGAATAAGTGCCACGCTCTGCCACGTCTCGCCGCCATCCACTGAACGTAGAATACGCAAAGCGCCATCGGGTGACACATGGGCAGTCCCTTCACGGAAAACACAAAAAAGTGCTTCCTGAAACGCGATTAAATCGGTAAACGCATTATGGGCAGCTTGCTCCCAAATCCGTCGCACTGAAATTAGCTTCATCCACTCACTCCTCAATCCAGCTGACTCTTGTTATAACATAGCTGCAAATAACAGAAAGCAAAAAGGCCGCTAAGCGGCCTTTTTCATTGGGATAAAATAACTTAGCTGCGCTGACGCGATGGCTTAGGTTTTCCCGATCCAGTCACTTTATGCTTACGCACGGCGCGGCGAATTTTGGCACTCTTCACCTGTGCACGGGCTACGCTGTGTTTATCGGCAGCAAGCATAGTGCGGGTTTCTGGTTCTAAACCTGCCAATTTACGCAAGTAGTTAACTTGCTCCATTGGCAATTCAACCCAGCCACCCCGTGGCAGTGATTTTGGCAATTCAACCATACCGTAACGGATACGGATCAAACGGCTCACTTGCACTTCTTGGGATTCCCACAGACGACGCACTTCGCGGTTACGACCTTCGCGTAAACACACATGCCACCACTGGTTCATGCCTTCGCCGCCCGCTGGCTTGATGCTATCAAACTGCGCAGGGCCGTCTTCTAACATCACGCCGGTACGCAAGCGTTGTACTGTCGCTTCAGGGATTTCACCGAAGGTACGCACTGCGTATTCGCGGTCAACTTCGTTCGATGGATGCATTAAGCGGTTCGCTAATTCACCATCTGAGGTAAATAACAATAAACCTGAGGTGTTGATGTCTAAACGACCTACCGCAACCCAGCGTGAATCACGCACTTTAGGTAAGCGATCGAATACCGTTGGACGGCCTTCAGGATCTTTACGACTACAAATTTCGCCTTCGGGTTTATGGTATGCCAATACTCGACAGATCACATCTTCGGCAGACTTTAACGAAATCGATCTCCCATCGATACGCACTTTGGCATCGGCTTCAATCCGATCCCCAAGGCTAGCAATTTCACCATCAATACTAACTCGGCCTGCAGCAATCCATGCCTCCATCTCACGACGGGAGCCATGGCCTGCACGGGCCAAGACTTTCTGCAATTTTTCACTCATTAGTATTTTGCTCTTCTGACTGTTCCGGCGTTAATTTCACACTTGAAAAAACCGCCTGCAATGACTCAGTATCCGACAGCGGCGGTAAATCCGCTAAGGTGTCTAAGCCAAAATATGCTAAAAATTCTAAGGTAGTGGCATACAACGCGGGTCGCCCCGGTACTTCTTTATGGCCAACTACTTTAATCCAATGTCTATCTGACAAACTTTTTATGATGTGACTACTAATGGCCACACCGCGCACCTGTTCAATATCGCCGCGAGTCACAGGTTGACGATAAGCAATCACCGCCAAGGTTTCTAATGTCGCACGCGAATATTTAGGCGCCTTTTCTTGCCACAGGGGCTGCAAAAAAGGACTCAAGACTTCTAAGGTCTGGAAGCGATAACCTCCAGCGACTTTCACAAGTTGCACACCTCTGTCTTGATAATCCTGCTGCAGCTCATCCAATGCAGCTTTTATTTTGTCTCTGGAAACCGTGAAATCCACCAATACAGTGTCTTTCAACATTTTCGCCGACAAGGGTTTCCCCAATACAAACAAACTCGCTTCAATAAGCTGTTTTAATTGAGTCGGATTTATCTGCATCAATTAATAGGCCTTAACGTAAATAGTTGAAAACGGTTCTGTTTGGTACAATTCAACCAATAATTCTTTGACTAATTCCATCAGTGCTAAGAAGGTGACGACCACGCCTGCACGGCCTTCTGCTACGGTAAATAAACGTTCAAATGCCGTAAAATCTTCCGAGTTCAACATGGCTAAAATCTGGCTCATGCGCTCACGCGTCGATAACTGTTCACGCTTAACGTGATGATCTTCATTGGCATCGATACGTTTGAGCACATCGCCAAAGGCGCGGGCAATTTCAAACAACGAGACTTCTGGCGGGATCATTAACGGCTTAATGTCAGGTGCTGCCACTGCTTTGGCTTGAAACACATCCCGCTCGAGCCGCGGCAAATCATCGAGTTTTTGCGACGCTTCTTTAATCACTTCATAGGCTTTCAACTGACGGATCAATTGAGCCCGAGGATCTTCCTCAACCTCATCTTCAGCCACCATACGCGGCAGCAGCAAACGGGATTTAATCTCGGCAAGCGTTGCCGCCATCACTAAGTAATCGGCGGCAAGTTCAATTCGAGCCTGAGTCAGCAACGTAATATATTCTAAATACTGCGCGGTGATTTGCTGAATGGGTAAATCGACAACGTCTAATTTTTGCTTACGGATCAAATATAAAAGCAAATCCAATGGCCCTTCAAAGGACTCAAGGAACACTTCTAATGCCTCCGGCGGAATAAACAAATCCAGCGGCATTTCGGTCATTGCCTGACCACGAATAACGGCTAAGGGTAAACTCTGTTGCGTGCCCTGCATCCGCTATCTTGCTCCGTTAACGCTGCGCTACCCAACTTAGGCTAACGCCAAACGCGCGATTATACCTGTAAATCTGCGGCGATAAAACTGCCAAATGTGCACAGCCACTCGCCGCATCACTCACTCGTATCCATTAGCGATAAATCTAATACGGCAGATTTAGAGGAAAGGCGTGATATCACCCGCGCCTTCACGCAAAATTTCGGCGCCATCTTCAGACATATCAATCACTGTCGTCGGCTTTTCGCCTAAATAACCGCCATGGATAATCACATCCACTTGATGCTCGAGCAAGTCGCGAATTTGTTCAGGATCAGACTCGGCAAATTCTGCATTTGGCATCACTAAACTGGTCGACATCAGCGGCGCATCTAAGGCTTCAAGCAACGCCAGTGCGATCACATTGTCGGGCACACGAATACCTATGGTCTTTTTCTTATCATTTTGCAGACGACGCGGCACTTCTTTGGTCGCTTTAAAAATGAACGTATAAGGCCCAGGCGTGCAACTTTTTAGAATGCGATACGCCTGATTATCCACTTTGGCGTAGGTCGCAAGCTCAGATAAATCGCGGCACATCAATGAAAAGTTATGATCGTTCTCGATTTGACGAATTCTCGCCATCCGCGTCATCGCGTCTTTCTCACCAATCAAGCAGCCTAAGGCATAGCCCGAATCGGTGGGATAAACAATCACACCGCCCGCTTTTAAGGCGGCAACAGCTTGACTGATAAGGCGTGTTTGCGGATTTACTTCATGTACATAAAAAAACTGACTCATGGTCGTTCCACCCAAGATTCCGATTGCCAGACCCAATCAATACCTTGGGGCTGATACAGATTTTTACCTAATTCGATCCAATTACTTGGAAAGTGAAAATCACTCCCTATCGATGCAAGCAATTGATTTTGTAAGCTCAAGGCCACAAGGTTGGCCCTGTCGTCTAATGTTTGCTGGCCAAGTACCACTTCCATGGCATCTCCACCCGCTTCTTTATATTCGCGCACTAAGCGCTTAAGCCACTTTGCCGATAACTTATAACCACTGGGATGCGCCAACACAGCTAATCCACCCGCGTTATGAATGATATCGATGGCGCTGGCCATATCACCCCAATTATTGGGGACATAGCCGGTTTTACCGCGGGCAAGATAGCGTTTAAATACGCTCGGCATATCCACAGCATGACCATTTTCAGCCATCCAACGGGCGTAATGTCCACGACTCAATGCCGCTTCTCCCGCCAACGCCTTGGCACCTTCGTAAGCGCCTTCAATACCGGCCTTGGCTAATCTATGACCAATTTCTTGGGCGCGTAATTCACGTAACTTACGCTGGTTTTCTAAAAATGCTAATAACGCAGGATTATCTGCATCGAAGTTAAGCGCAACGATGTGGATATCATAACTGTTCCAGCGAGTAGAGATTTCTACGCCAGAGATCAATTTCAATGGTTCTGCTTGCGATTGATTAAAGGCACGGGCTTCGGGTAAACCTGCTACCGTGTCGTGGTCAGTAATCGCAAATAACTGCACGCCCTTTTCAAGGGCTCTAGCCACCAATTCAGACGGAGTTAACTGACCGTCGGATGCGGTCGTGTGGCTGTGCAGATCAGCCAATATGCTTTGAGTATTCATGGGGCTATTGTACGTGAATTTGTTAATAAATGCGCTGCTATCTCGCATTTTGTGGCTGTGTGACTTAAATTTTCTGCGTCATTAAAGTGAATAAATTGCAGAAAATGAAAAATATTCAATTGACATTCGACCCCGGCTAAGGTTTTCTATACACCAATTACTGAATTAGCGAGACCCTTTTGAATGACACACATTAACGCTTCATTAAACATCATTTGGTGGTGGCACTTCCCAACTTAGCGGGTGGTGTGAAGCTCTGTGCTCATTTGAAAGTGACCAGAATCAACAAGAAGCCCGCAGAAATGCGGGCTTTTTTGTTAGGTGCGAAAAATGTCGGCAGACTCGGGTAACAAGATTAAGAAAGCGAGATAACTCATGATGTTAAAGACATTTTATAAGGTAGCTGGAGTATGAACATGCCCAAACAGACATTCGCACGCTCAAGCACACTCAAGGCGGCATTAACCTACCACAGCGATCCACTGCGCTTGTATCAGCACATTACCCAAGATGCGCCCCATACTATGTTGTTGGAGTCGGCCGAAATCGACAGTAAAGATCATTTAAAAAGCATGGTGATGACCCATGCCGCCATGATGATCCGCTGCGACGGTTATCAACTGACCTTTACCGCACTGACCGACAATGGCGCGAGCTTACTTGCTCCCATCGCACTTTTTTTCAGTACAGCAGCCAATCTAGTCCGTGATAACTTGACCTTAGTGGTGACGCTGCAAAAAGACACTAAACTGCAGGATGAAGATGCACGCTTAAAATCTACCTCGCCACTCGATGGCCTGCGGATGTTTATCCAACAAATTGATTGTGGCACTCATACTGACAGCCAAAGTAAACCCGCCTTTGAGGATCTGTTTTTAGGTGGCGTGTTGGCCTACGACTTGATTGATACCGTCGAACCGCTGCCAGCCGTGCCGAACCATGATAATGATTGCCCAGACTACTTATTTTACCTCGCTGAAACCTTAATCCTTATTGACCATAAACTAAAACAAGCCGACATCATTACCCATAATTTCAGTCGTGATTCAGCCCAGCATACCGCCATCACCGCAGCGCTGAGCGAGCGAGTTCAGCATCTAAGCACACAATGTAAAGCCCTCGGTAATTCACCTGCCGATGTGCCGACACTGGTCGCCATCGACGCGACTGAGCAAGTCAATATTTCCGATGAGGTGTTCAAACAAACCGTTATCGATTTGAAAGAACACATTATTGCGGGCGATATTTTCCAAGTGGTGCCATCGCGTAGTTTTAGTTTACCTTGCCCAAATACCTTAGGGGCTTATCGCGCCCTGCGTCTGACGAACCCAAGCCCTTACATGTTTTATTTCAGGGGCCAAGATTTCACGCTTTTTGGTGCTTCACCCGAAAGTGCGCTTAAGTACGAGGCCAGCAGTAATCAAGTCGAAGTCTACCCGATTGCCGGCACCCGTAAACGCGGCAAAACCGCCACGGGCGAGATTGATTTTGACTTAGACAGCCGCATTGAACTTGAACTGCGTTTAGATAAAAAAGAACTGTCAGAACACTTAATGCTGGTCGATTTAGCTCGCAACGATATCGCGCGCATCAGCCAAAGCGGCAGCCGTAAAGTCGCTGAATTATTGAAAGTGGACCGTTATTCTCACGTGATGCACCTCGTCAGTCGCGTGACGGGTCAATTGCGCCAAGATTTAGATGCGCTGCATGCTTATCAGGCCTGTATGAATATGGGTACTTTAGTTGGCGCCCCTAAAGTAAGCGCATCACAACTGGTTCGCCAAGCAGAAAAAGCCCGCCGTGGCAGCTACGGCGGCGCTGTGGGTTACCTTAATGCTCTTGGTGATATGGACACCTGTATTGTGATCCGCTCCGCCTTTGTTAAAAATGGCACCGCCTTTATTCAAGCTGGCGCGGGCGTCGTGTTCGATTCCGATCCCCAAAGCGAGGCAGATGAAACCCGTCAAAAAGCCCAAGCCGTGATTTCGGCCATCAAAATGGGCGCTGGACTGCGAGTCAATGAATCGCCAGCAAATGACGCGTCGGCTCAATCCACTTTTGTGGAATCCACTTCAGTACAATCTAAATAGGAGCCAAACATGAAACTCTATCTACTCGATAACTTTGACTCCTTTACCTATAACCTAGTGGATCAATTTCGCAGCCTAGGCTGTGAAGTGGTGATTTACCGCAACGATGTTGCCGCCGACTTTATCGCCGAAAAACTGCTTAACGAACAAGAACCAGCAGCCCTAGTGTTATCACCTGGTCCTGGTGCGCCCCATGAGGCAGGCTCTATGATGGCGCTTATCGCCAAAGTCGCCGGTAAAGTGCCTATGCTGGGTATCTGCCTTGGGCATCAAGCTATGGTGGAATATTACGGCGGCACAGTGGCGCGCGCGCCTTTTGTGGTGCACGGCAAGGCAAGCCCGACTTTCCATGATGGCACTGGCGTATTTGCCGGTTTGCCCTCTCCCCTGCCCGTTGCCCGTTATCACAGTCTGGTCGCCACTCACGTGCCTGATTGCTTACAAGTAATCGCAACGACTGACGCTATGCCGATGGCGATTCTGCATTCTGAGCACAGAGCCGTTGGCTTTCAGTTCCACCCTGAATCGATTCTGACGACGTTGGGCAGCACATTGCTCATTCAAACCTTAGCCTTTCTTACCCAAGACATAACAACAGGAGTAACCGCATGAGTACCAACCCTATTCAGCCTTTACTCGACGTTTTATACCAAGGTAAAAGTTTAAGCCGCGAACAAACCGCCGAACTCTTTGGCGCATTAATTCGCGGAGAAATGAGTGAAGCCGCGATGGCAGGAATGTTAGTTGCGCTGAAAATGCGCGGCGAGACTATTGATGAGATCAGCGGCGCTGCCGATGCCATGCGCGCCGCTGCCAAGGCTTTTCCCTACTCGAATGGCGATAGCATTAACAATGGCATCGTTGACATAGTTGGCACGGGTGGCGATGGCTTTAATACCATTAATATTTCCACCACTGCGGCCTTTGTTGCCGCGGCGGCAGGCGCTAAGGTCGCCAAACACGGCAATCGTAGCGTGTCGAGTAAATCGGGTTCATCGGATCTTTTGGCGCAATTTGGCATCGACTTAACTATGTCGCCAGAGACTGCCAGTCGTTGCCTCGACGCATTGAATCTGTGCTTTTTGTTTGCGCCCCACTACCATGGCGGGGTAAAACATGCGGTGCCCGTAAGACAAGCACTGAAAACGCGCACTTTATTCAATGTGTTAGGGCCGCTTATCAACCCTGCAAGGCCTGAGTTTATGTTACTTGGCGTGTATAGCCCTGAGTTAGTCTTACCGATAGCGAAAGTATTAAAGGCGCTTGGCACAAAACGCGCTATGGTAGTGCACGGCAGCGGTTTAGATGAAGTCGCGCTGCACGGCAACACCCAAGTTGCTGAGTTAAAAGACGGCGACATTATTGAGTATCAACTCACGCCCGCCGATTTAGGTGTGCCTTTAGCGCAGATAACAGACTTAGAAGGGGGCGAACCCGCGCAGAATGCCTTGATTACCGAGGCGATTTTAAAAGGCCGTGGCACTGAAGCACACGTCAATGCGGTCGCCATCAATGCCGGCTGTGCTTTATATGTCTGTGGAATTACTGATTCAGTCAAAGCCGGAACCTTACTTGCGCTCGCTACCATTCAAAGCGGCAAAGCCTTTGAATTATTAAGCCAGCTCGCAAAAGTCAGCGGTGAAGCCCTAGTCAACGGTCAAGAAAGAGGAAGATAAGCAAATGTCTCAAGTAGAAGTGACTCCAACAGCAATGACTCAAGACCTACGCACTCAGCCAGAGGCAGCCACAAACGCTATGCCAAAAAGTAATGTGTTAACCCGTATTGTCGATACCAAAGCGGCCCATATTGCCGCCCTGAAACTGCGTTTTCCTGAGGCGAGTCTGTCGCCAAAAATCTCAGATCGCAGTTTATTTGCCGCACTCAAGGCGCCCAAGGCGGGTTACATTTTAGAATGTAAAAAAGCCAGTCCGTCCAAAGGGCTTATCCGCGATGTGTTTGATGTAGAAGCCATTGCCGATATTTACGGCAAATATGCAGCGGGCATTTCGGTATTAACCGACGAGCAATTTTTCCAAGGGGATATGGACTATATCCCTAAGGTGCGCGCTCGGGTCAACCAACCTATTCTGTGCAAAGATTTTTTTGTGGACGAATACCAAATCAAACTCGCCGCTCACCAAGGCGCCGATGCGATTCTGTTAATGTTGTCCGTGCTTAATGATGAACAATATCAACGTCTAGCGAAAGAAGCCGCTAAGTATCAACTCGATGTGCTGACCGAAGTCAGTAACGAAGAAGAACTTAAGCGCGCCATCGTATTAGATGCGCCGATCATCGGCATCAACAACCGTAACTTAAGGGATTTGAGTACCGATCTTGCCACCACAGAAGCCTTAGCGCCACACATTGGCAGTGACCGCGTGGTGATCAGCGAATCTGGCATCTACAACAATGAGCAAGTACGCCGCCTGAGTCCGCTGGTTGATGGCTTCCTTGTCGGCAGCTCGATTATGGCCGAGGCTGATATCGACTTGGCCTGCCGTAAATTGATCTTCGGTCACAATAAAGTCTGCGGCCTCACCCGCATGGAAGATATTAGCGCCGCGGCAACAGCAGGCGCTATCTATGGCGGACTGATTTTTGCTGAAAAATCCCCACGCGCCTTAACCCTTGATGGCGCAGAACAACTGCTCAGGGCGTATCGCGCATCCGATGCCCCCGCCATTGAATTTGTCGGCGTGTTTGTTAATGCCGCGCCAAGCACCATCACCGATATCGCCGCCAGTTTGCAGTTATCTGCCGTACAGCTGCACGGCACGGAAACTGAACTTGAAATCGCACAGCTCGCCGAGCGACTTGAGGAAGCGGGACTCACCACCCAAATTTGGAAAGCCGTGAGCGTCGATGCTCAAACGGGTGAACTTGGCAACTTGCCTCTGGGAGCATCGCGATATCTCTTTGATAGTAAAACGGCAGGCCAATTTGGCGGCTCGGGCCAAGCCTTTAATTGGCAAAATATTGATGTGAAGTCCTTAGGCCAGCAAAAGGCCCATGCCATGTTGGCGGGCGGACTCAACGCCGACAATGCGGCCAGTGCCAATGCCCAAGGATTTTACGGTTTAGATTTTAATTCTGGCCTAGAAACCGCCGCAGGAATTAAATCGGCGCAACTGATCCAAACGGCTTTTACCCATTTACGTCTCTAGCCTATCGCCTAAGCAAGAAGCCCTAGATGCAGTTGGTGCTCGACAAGCGTGATGCTCGACAAAAAATATGAACCTATTAATGCCAGTGGCCAAATAGATAACAGCTCAGTTAACACTATTATGCGGTTAACACCAAAACGCTGTTAGCACCATCAAGCCACTGAAAAACTGATTGATAAGATAAGGAAAAAGGTATGTCAAAGTTAAAGCTTAACCCTTATTTCGGCGAATACGGCGGCATGTATGTGCCACAGATTTTAGTGCCAGCCCTTAAGCAATTAGAAACTGCCTTTGTGGAAGCGCAGGAAGATGACGACTTTAAAGCCGAATTTACCGATTTACTGAAAAACTACGCGGGTCGCCCTACAGCACTGACCTTAACCCGCAATTTAAGCCCCAATCCTATGGTAAAAATCTACCTCAAACGAGAAGATTTACTCCACGGCGGCGCACATAAAACTAACCAAGTGTTAGGCCAAGCTCTGCTGGCTAAACGCATGGGCAAAAAGGAAATCATTGCTGAAACTGGCGCAGGACAACACGGCGTTGCCACCGCCCTTGCCTGCGCGCTATTAGGCTTAAAATGTAAAGTCTATATGGGTGCTAAAGACGTTGCGCGCCAATCACCGAACGTATTTAGAATGCGTTTGATGGGCGCGGAAGTCATTCCTGTCACCTCAGGTTCTGCCACCTTAAAAGATGCCTGTAACGAAGCGATGCGCGACTGGTCTGGCAGCTACGAAAAAGCCCACTATTTACTCGGCACAGCCGCGGGGCCACATCCATTCCCAACAATCGTGCGTGAATTCCAACGCATTATTGGCGAAGAAACCAAAAAGCAAATGCTAGAGCGTGAAGGTCGCCTGCCCGATGCGGTTATCGCCTGTGTGGGCGGCGGTTCCAACGCCATCGGCATGTTTGCTGACTTTATCGACGAGCCAAGTGTCGAACTGATTGGCGTCGAACCTGCGGGTAAAGGCATCGACACGCCAATGCACGGCGCGCCGCTTAAACACGGTAAGACAGGTATTTTCTTCGGTATGAAAGCGCCTTTGATGCAAGATAGCGAAGGCCAAATCGAAGAATCCTATTCAATTTCAGCTGGATTAGACTTCCCATCCGTTGGCCCGCAGCACGCGCATCTTAATGCCACAGGCCGCGCCCGTTATGAATCCGCCACCGACGATGAAGCGTTAGAAGCCTTCCAACAACTGGCTCGCTGTGAAGGGATTATCCCCGCATTGGAATCGGCACATGCTATCGCCTATGCCGTGAAAATGGCGCGCGAGTGCACCAAAGAAACCATTTTAGTGGTCAATCTTTCCGGTCGTGGCGACAAAGATATTTTCACCGTTTCTGACATTTTGAATGGTAAAGAGGTATAACGAACATGAGTGATACATTGACTAACACTGGCCGTTACCAAGCCACCTTTGCCAAACTCAAAGCCGAAGGTCGTGGCGCTTTTGTCCCATTCGTCACCCTTGGCGATCCTAGCCCTGAGTTATCGCTGAAAATTATCGATACCTTAGTGCAAAACGGTGCCGATGCCTTAGAACTGGGCTTTCCGTTTTCCGATCCCTTGGCCGATGGCCCTGTGATCCAAGGCGCTAACCTCCGTTCTTTAGCCGCGGGCACAACCCCAACGGCGTGTTTTGAATTACTGGCGCAAGTGCGTGCTAAATATCCTGAACTGCCAATCGGTTTGCTGCTGTATGCGAACTTGGTGTTTGCTAATGGCATCGATGCGTTTTACGCCAAAGCGCAGCAAGCGGGTGTGGATTCAGTGCTTATTGCCGACGTACCCGTGGAAGAATCAGCGCCATTTAGCGAAGCGGCTAAAGCCCATGGTATCGCGCCCATTTTTATCGCCCCGCCTAATGCCGACAGTGAAACCCTTGCACTGGTTAGCGCCAGCGGCGAAGGTTACACCTATCTCTTATCCCGCGCAGGGGTGACAGGCACAGACACTAAAGCTGGCGTTCCGGTGGAAGAAATTCTATCCAAATTGAAAACTTTTAACGCGCCGCCACCGCTACTCGGCTTTGGCATTGCCGAACCAGCTCAAGTAACCGCCGCCATCAAAGCGGGCGCTGCAGGGGCAATTTCTGGCTCTGCCGTCGTGAAAATCATCGAAACCCACCAGCACGATGAAGCTAAGCTACTGGCGACACTTGGCGATTTTACTCGCGCCATGAAAGCGGCGACCTAAGTTAATCAAGATTAAAATCTCTGAGATAAATTACTGATTGAAATTGATAAACTAAGTCAAGGATTTAAATTGATAGCCTTAAGCACTAGCCTAAATCGCTAGTGTTTAAGGCGCGAAGAAAGAGAAAAATCAACAAAATAAGTGAGACACATTAGCAGCCTCACTTATTTTCTCTTTAAATTGACCGACTCCTATGTTTACCCTGCCTTGCCCACCCCACTGTTGGTGTTCTCTTACGGCTCTTATCTTTCTCAACAATCACGCCTCAAACACCACACCTACCGTGATAAGAAATCAAACTGATAGCTTAGCTGTTATTTAGTCGCAGTTATTTAGTCACAGTTCCTCGGTAGCATGTCTGTATCGAAATGAAATGGACTTTATATGCAGTATCGGATCTATATACTCGAGCTAACTCCATGTGGCAATGGTGTTGAAGGTGAAATCGCAGGTAAATGCGACAATGGCGCGCCGATTTGGTTTTATTACCAAGGCAGCGATCAACAGGCAAGAATGCGCTTTCCGGTTAACCAATGGGTGACGGTTGAATTACTCGGCCAACTAGCAAGTGTTCAAGTTGACATCATTGAGCAAGCTCCACGTCTACCAATTCAATTGAACTTTGAAACTTCAGGACAAATCGTCGACATCAGCCAAACACCCGAAGATACGATTTACCTGTCGCAATCAAACCTTGCACTCCCCTTTGATACTGAACTGGGCAAATCCCCTATTTCGCTGGGTCACTGGGTCAATGTGACGGGCGAGCTTTGGGTAATAAATGGAATGAATTAAGTGCTGATCCCTGAGCTAACTGTGAACGTACAGATAGGCTAGCTTGGGCTTTAATGATTGCGCTTTATCGGTGCAATACCTAGAATGTCGCCGCGCGGGCTAAACTTCATCAATCGCTTAAATACCTTGCTTCCGCTATTGAACCCAATTGGGAAAGCAAATGAAGTCGATAGTGGGATTGACAGTGTTAGCCTGTGACAAATCATTCGCCTGATGAATTTCCAATAGAGGATCCGATGACTATTTCTAAATCTTTGCCCGATGACAAACCTCGTACTTTTTTGGGCACGCCTAAATTACCAGCCAAGTACGCCACGGTTGTAATGCCCTTTTTTCTTTCTATTCTAATGAGTTGTATCGTTTCTGGGATCAGTACTTTCAATGGCGTCGGCGCTTCACCGCAGTTTATCGAACTCTGGCTCGGTGCTTGGCTGATCTCATGGGTGGTTGCCTTCCCGACACTGCTGATGGTGTTGCCATTAGTGCGTAAAATTACCGGACACTTTGTCGATTTACGCTAGCTTTACGATTTAGCCTTTCGAACTCGCATTCTGAGTTAACAGCCACATTTCAAAGCCGTCTTAGGACGGCTTTAGCTTAAGTTCATGCCCTTAATAAACGCGCACTGCCGCTATCCATACCGAGATAACCGCCCTATTTACAGTTCCAGCCAATAGCAGTTTTAAGCGAATAGCTCTGTGAGAAAATACCAAGCTAAGCGAATACATCTGGGGGCAATGCCTCTGAACTCATTCATCAAAACCAATAAATCTGGACCAATGCATCTGAGCCAATCCATTTAAACTTAACCCACACCCGACTCATTTTACCCAGTGCCTTGAGCGAGGCTCCAGCCTGCGCTTTACAATGGATTTACACTGACTGTTTAGCGGCACCTATCCCCATTGGACTCAGCCGACATTACCGCAATCTAAATCAATTCCCCTCGATTAATAAACCAACACAAATATCGATATAACCACTTGTATTTATAGCCTTAAAAGTCAAGATGCTCGTAATCTCCTCGATTATACGCCCCTTAATTTTAGCCTTTTTGCCAGCCAATTATCTTGACGTCACATACGTTATTAACCGTACTTAGCCCGCTTATCCGTAAGTTAAAAGTATTAACCCTCATTACCACCCAAATGAGAATGGTTTGCATTTGAATATTTTCACGTGCTAATTTACTCGCCGTTGTCGGGACAGAGGCAGCAGGAAAAATGGCCTAAGGACTGCGCTAAATATAGCGAATTAACCACAGCAAGATAGATAGCCAAACAGGCTATTTTGACTGCCGCATTAACTTGGTTTGCGTCCTTAGGTAACTGATTACTGGATCGGCAACACGCAACAGCATGCTGCCAAAGGAGGCGTAAGTGACTACTCAACAAAGGGAAATGGATCGCGAAATCTTTGATCTACTCGGCATAGGCATTGGCCCATTCAATCTTGGCCTCGCCGCCTTATCAGAACCTATCGACGGCTTTAACTGCTTATTTTTAGATGCTAAACCCAGCTTTGACTGGCATCCAGGCATGCTACTCAAATCCTCAAGACTGCAAACACCCTTTATGTCAGATCTGGTAACTATGGCCGATCCCACCAGCCGTTACAGTTACCTTAATTTTGCCAAAAAGACGGGTAGACTTTATCCCTTTTACATTCGTGAGAATTTCTTTTTACCTCGCCACGAATACAACTTGTACTGCCAATGGGTAAGCCAGCAACTCAGCAATCTAAAATTTGGCTTTAAAGTCACTCAAGTGGATTACAACGCCGGTGAAGGTATTTATCGAGTCACAGGTTTTGATAGACGCAGTGGCAAAACCCATACCTATCAATGCCGAAAGCTAGTGTTAGGCACAGGAACAGAGCCTTATCTGCCAAAGGATTGCCCCATTCAAGATGCGCGGGTCATGCATACAGCCAGCTATATGCAGCAAAAAACCTATCTGCAGAGTCAGAGTGCCATCACTGTCATTGGCAGTGGCCAAAGTGCAGCGGAAGTATTTTACGATCTACTGCAAGACATTGATACCTATGGCTATCAACTGAATTGGATGACGCGGTCAGCACGTTTCTATCCCTTGGAATACACTAAGCTGACGTTGGAGATGACCTCGCCAGATTATGTCGATTACTTCCACGAATTAGCACCGGAAAAACGCTGTGCTTTGATCGCCAGTCAAAAATCGCTCTACAAGGGCATTAATGCAGAGCTTATCAACGACATCTATGACTTGTTATATCAAAAGCGATTGATTGCGGATTTCCAGTGCCAATTGATGACCAATGTGGCGTTAACCCGTATTCAAACTGACCCAGATGCACTCAAATTACATTTTCAGCATCAAGAGCAAGATACCCCTTTGAGCCAAACCACGGGTGCTGTGGTATTAGGCACTGGTTATCACTACCGTTTACCTCAATTTATCAAAGATATAAAGCAACAGATCGAGTTCGATGATGCGGGACAACTTGCGGTACAACGCGACTACAGCATAGATATTCGCGGGGATATTTTTGTCCAAAATGTGGGTTTGCACACCCACGGGGTAAGCTCACCGGATCTTGGCATGGGCTGTTATCGCAACGGCATCATCTTAAAGGCCGTACTCGGCTATGCGCCCTACCATATTGAAGAACACATCGCCTTTCAAACCTTCGATCCGGCCAAACTTGCCAATCATCAGCCCTGCGGCGCCAATGCGATTAACACACTGAATCTTAACCCTAAACATTTCCCTAAGACGTCTCCGCACAGCAATAACGCTGATGCATCGCCGCATCTCTACCCAACCCAAACGCCGACTTCGAGTATGAGCTCAGGCGCGGGAACCAAGATGTCGGTCTTGATGGCGCCAAACAAGGAGGCGCAATAATGGCGAGTCAATTCAGCAGCCATTGTTTAACGCAGCTAACAGCTATTACAAGCGTCAATGGTTTCCAGTTCAGAGCGTTAGATCTCAAGCAAGACTTGCCAACACTGCAGTCTTGGTTTAACCAAGAGTACGCGCAGTTTTGGGGCATGCAGGGCTTGAATCTCGCCGCCATAGAGAACCTCATGGCAGCCACGCAGCACAAGTTTGCCTTGATAGGTGAGTGGCAGGGCAAATCACTCTTTATGGTGGAGCTCTACGATCCTGCCAACGATGAAATCGGTCACCACTATCGTGTTGCGCCGGGGGATTGCGGTATGCACCTGATTATCGCGCCGCCCGATGGCAGCCCAATCAGCGGCTTATCCTTCAAAGTGATGGATGCGATAGCGCAGCTCGTGCTTGAAAAATTGGCCTTTAACCGCTTAGTGGTTGAACCCGATCAACTCAATAGCAAAATTCATCGCTTAAATAGCCGGGTAGGCATTCGCTATGAAAAAGCGATTCAATTAAGCACTAAAGCAGCTTACCTCGGATTTTGCACTGCGGCCGAACGCCAGCTGGCATCGAGCGCGCCCTCTTCGATGGGCTTAGTCCAGACAAGCTCAGCGCTGCCAAGCTCGCTCGCGGCGCCCGTAACCTCTCCCATGACATTATCGACTCTTTAGGTGAACTAGATGAACTTACCCACAAAAGCCTTACTAATGGATCCATTGACAACGCAGGATCATCAAACTTACGCAGCGGCGGCTCAACTCAATCCTGCGCTGTCGTCAACATCAACTTCTATGCCGGAGCACTTGACCCCCGCCTATTGGCAAGCGGCTAATCGGCATTTAGTGAAGAAAATTCTCTGCGAATTCACCCACGAGAAAATCATCACGCCGACCCTATACGGGCAAAAGGCGAGGCTTAACCACTATGAACTCAGGCTCAAAGACAGCACTTACTATTTTAGTGCGCGGCACTATCAGCTCGATCATCTTGCGATTGATGCTGACTCCATCCGCGTTTCAGTCGCAGGTCAAGAGCAAGCCCTCGATGCGATGTCGCTGATCATTTCCCTTAAAAATGACTTAGGGATCAGCGAAACCTTACTGCCCACGTATTTAGAGGAAATCACTAGCACCCTCTACAGCAAGGCGTACAAGTTAGCGCATCAGGCGATCCCCGCCGCCACGCTGGCGCGAGCCGATTATCAGAGCATAGAAGCGGGTATGACTGAAGGCCATCCGGTATTTATTGCCAATAACGGCCGGATTGGCTTTGATATGCAGGATTATCGTCAATTTGCCCCAGAAAGCGCGATGCCGATGCAGTTAGTCTGGCTAGGAGTACGTAAAAGTAAGACTACGTTTGCCGCCCTCGAAAACTTGAGTCACGACGCGTTACTCAAGGAGGAGCTTGGCCAGCAGTTCACTGACTTCCAACAACGTCTTAAAACCCAGCAGCATGATCCGCAGGACTTCTACTTTATGCCTGTGCATCCTTGGCAGTGGCGCGAAAAAATCGCCCGCGTCTTTGCCGGCGACATCGCCCGTGGCGATCTGGTTTACCTTGGCGAAGGCAGCGAACAGTACCAAGTACAGCAATCGATACGCACTTTCTTCAATCTTTCATCGCCACAAAAGTGCTATGTCAAAACCGCGCTTTCCATCTTAAATATGGGCTTTATGCGCGGCCTGTCGCCCCTTTACATGAGCTGTACACCGCAAATAAATGCATGGGTGGCGAACTTGGTTGAAAGTGACCCTTACTTTACTCAGCAAGGGTTTGTGATCCTTAAAGAAATTGCCGCCATAGGTTACCACCACCATTATTACGAGCAGGCGCTCACCCAAGACAGCGCCTACAAAAAAATGCTCTCTGCCCTGTGGCGCGAAAGCCCACTGCCGCACATTGCGCCTAAGCAAAATCTGATGACCATGGCCGCCCTGCTGCACACGGATCATGAAGATAAAGCGCTGATTTCGGCCTTGATAACGGCCTCAGGCTTGCCAGCAAAAGACTGGCTGAACCGTTACCTCAACTTGTATTTATCGCCCTTATTGCACACGTTTTTTGCCTACGATCTGGTCTTTATGCCCCACGGTGAAAACCTGATCTTAGTGCTGGATGAATATGTGCCGGTCAAGATTTTAATGAAAGACATAGGCGAAGAAGTCGCGGTACTCAATGGCACCTCGCCGCTGCCTGATGATGTAAAACGCCTTGCGGTAAGCCTTGAAGAAGAGATGAAGCTTAACTACATCTTACTGGATATTTTTGACTGTATTTTCCGCTATTTAGCACCGCTGCTTGATGAGCAAACCAGCGTCAGTGAAAGCCAATTCTGGGAGTTAGTGGCGGACAATGTACGTGATTACCAAGCGCAGCATCCGCATTTGGCCGCCAAGTTTGCCCAATACGATCTGTTTAAGGACAGCTTTGTACGCACCTGCCTTAATCGTATCCAATTGAATAACAACCAACAAATGATAGATCTCGCTGACAGGGAGAAAAACCTACGCTTCGCCGGCGGTATCGACAATCCCTTGGCGGCCTTTAGGCAAAGCCATGCCTTTAAGCGCCCTAAGCTTGGCAGCGCTGAGTCGAAAACATGTTAACGCGCAATATAGCGAATAGACCCGACACTTATTGAAACTTGACGAAACGTTTGTGTGGGCCACTTGTTGGCCCGCTTTATTTAACCCCAACCTAAATGGAATTAAAGATCACCATTATGAAGACTTTCCCTCTCTCCAGCATCGCACTCGTCTGCAGACAAGCCCTTGTTAACCCAAAACTATTGCTGTGCTCAGCCATGTTAGCCAGTGTGCCCCATGCCGTAGCAGACACTCTGGATGCGGATGGTAAAACCAAGAAGCACCAAAAAGAAATTGAAATCATCAATGTCATTGGCGCTAAGGATTTACACGACAATCGCTATAAAACCCAAGCGATGAACACAGCGACAGGGCTCGATTTATCCTATTTAGAAACGCCGCAGTCGGTCACGTCCATCACCCGCCAAATGATGAACGATCAACAGCTTAATAGCGTGATTGATGCCATGACCAGCGTTGCCGGGATTAATGCTCGCCCTATGGATAACGATAGATACAGCATTAGTGCCCGCGGCATTGCCGTGACCAGTATACTGTACGATGGTGTGCCCACCACCTACGACACCCGCTTCAACTATGGCGATAATCTTATCGACACCGCCATCTATGAACGAGTTGAAGTGGTACGCGGCGCGACGGGACTCATGACGGGAGCCGGTAATCCATCGGCGGCCATTAACCTTATCCGTAAGCGCCCAACTCAAGAGTTTATGGGCAGCACATCGGTAAGTGTGGGCTCATGGAATAATGTGCGCGGTATGGTCGATGTTTCCAGCGGCTTAAATGATTCAGGTTCTGTGCGCGGTCGCGTAGTGGCCGCCTATCAGGATAAGGATTCGTTCCAAGACAGATACGAGCAACAGCGCACCACGTTATACGGCATAGTCGAAACCGATATTGGCGATAGCACCTTGTTCACCCTAGGGGTTGATTACCAAGATGCCACACCGAGCGGTACTATGTCGGGCGGTTTACCGCTATTTTACAGTGACGGCAGCCGCACTAACTATGATCGCGCCACTTCAACGGCGCCCGATTGGGGCTCGGCGCATACCCAAGGCCTCAACACCTTTGCAAGTCTCGAGCACAGATTTGATAATGGCTGGAACCTAAAAGGGACTTACACCTATGGCGATAACTCACTTGAGTTCGATGTGCTATGGGCCATGGGTTATCCCGATCCTGTAACCAATATAGGCGCAACAGCAGGCTCTATCGCCTATGTCGACGGCAGTCGCACCCAACACAATGTGGATTTACGCGCCGAAGGACAATTCCAACTCTTTGGTCAGGAACATCAATTGATGTTTGGCTGGAATGGTCAGCGCCAAGAGTTCGCCAATCCCTACTATAATCCCACAGTAAAGGCGCCACCACTGGGAGATTTTCGCGATCCGAACTTCCAGTACCCTAAACCTCAATGGCAAGATACCTCAGACACTGGCTCATCTGGCGAAACCAAACAGAGTGCAGCCTATGTGGCGACGCAGCTTAATCTCAGCGACGCCTTAGCAGTCCTCGTCGGATTACGCCTCAATGAGTGGGAAACCGACCAAGATAACTTTAAAAGCCTATACAATTTCAACATCAGCAACGAACTCACCACTTACTTCGGCCTCACATACGCTCTGACCGAGCAATATTCGCTTTATGCCAGCTATACCGACATTTTTGCGCCGCAAACTAAACAAAGAATCGATAAAAGCTATCTAGATCCGGTCAAAGGGAAAAACTACGAAGGTGGGATTAAGGCGAGCCTGTTCGATGAGGCTTTAGATATGTCGCTATCGGTGTTTGAGATCAGGCAAGACAATCTTGGAATCAGCACTGGCGATGTGATCCCAGGAACCACAACGCAAGTGTATGAAGGCGTAAACGGTACAAAAACACAGGGATTCGAATTTGAATCAACAGGTAAAATCACTGATGACTGGAATGTTTACTTAGGCTACACCCAGTTCACCACCGAAGATCCTAAGGGCAAACGCATCAATACCACATCACCACGTCAGCAGTTAAAACTCTTCACCACTTATACCTTTGGTGGTGATTGGCATAAATTGCAAATTGGTGCAGGGGTTAACTGGCAGAGCCGCGTCTACCAAGATGCCGATAAACCTGTAGGCAATGGTATAGACACGATTAGAGTCGAAGTCGAGCAAGGCTCCTATGCACTGGCGAGTCTGATGGCAAGTTACGCCTTCACCGAGCAACTTAAGCTTAGCGCCAACCTGCACAACGCCTTAGATAAAACCTACTACAGCCAAGTCGGTCAATACAGCCAATTCCAATACGGTACGCCGCGCAGTGCCAGCTTAACCTTGGACTATCGCTTCTAAGTCAGACTTTTATTGAGATAGTTCGAAAACCCTTGTGAGCTCAAATCTTGGGCTCACAAGGTCCTCATCTATTGGACTTATCAATAATAGCGGGGCTTATCAATCACAGCGGCAATCAATCACAGCCATTAAGGAGTCACTATGGCAAGCCAACGAGGAGACACCAGACTGCAACGATTGCGTGAGACCTCGCTCAGCCAAGACGGTTTGAATCAAACCATTTTGACACTCAATCAGCTGTTACATGAACGCGCGCCCTTCTATGGCGAGCACTTTAGCGCAACGTCCTCACCCACGGGACTCCGTTTCGATGAGTGGAGCTGCGAAGATACCTATCAAACACTGCTAGCGCGTTTTGCCATAGCGCACCCTAGCGCCGAAATTCAGACTGAAACTAAAACCGAAACCGAGACAGATAAAACAGCTGCAACCAGCCAAACGCCCGCTTTCGCCAGTAAAAGCGCTTTGATCAGTAAAAACGCTGGGCCCAGTAGAAAAGACACTCACAAAGCACTGCATTCACTTTGGGGCCAATGGTATTTCGGCCTCTTAGTCCCGCCTATGATGGAATGGATTTTCAATGCCCCAAAAGCCGCATTCGAGTCTGTTCACTGGCAGCCACGGTACGTGTTTATGCAGTTACACCCCAGTGGCCGAGTGGCCAAATTTGAATTTAACATCGCAAAACACCAGCCAATTAACGCTTTGACCTTTAAAAAACATCACGATATCGAGCCACTTTCTCAAACCAACACTAAGCCAAGTAACAAGATAGACACTGAGGTACACTCGCCATTAAGCCCATATAAGCCGCCAGTAGATAAAGAACTTGTCCTACAAGGTTTTATCTTAAACTTACTGCAGCCGAGTGTTGAGCGCCTGCTCACTTTAAGCCCTGTACCCGCCAAGTTATATTGGAGTCACTTAGGCTATCTGATCCACTGGTATCTTGGGGAGCTGGGACTCACTGAGCCGCACAGCCAGCAATTGAAACAAGCCCTGTTTCGCCGCACGACCTTTTTAGATGGCAGCACAAATCCGCTGTATAACAGCATTAACTTACTCATCGAATCAGAGCAAGACAGCGCAACACCGAACACAGTTGCGAGAATAGTAACGAGTACAGCATCGAGCTCAACGAGTCCAAAAATCCACTGCATTCGCCGTACTTGCTGCTTAAGGTATCAACTCGCCAACACTGGCCAATGCCACGATTGCCCGCTGTTAAGTCGTGCAAAGGTTAACGTCAACGCCGCCAAGCAAACGTGAAGCGAGCTTATAAGATTAAATCGGTTTAATGGGCAAGATCGCAATCCTAGGCCCATGATGCTTTTGCCCTTATGTTGCACATGCTACACTCAAGCCCATGTCTCTTTAACACGATTAATTATGAAACAACTGCTTGATTTCCTGCCCCTCGTCATCTTTTTTGCTGTCTATAAATTTTTCGATATTTATATCGCCAGCGGCGCATTGATCGCAGCTACCGCGCTTCAATTGATCGTGACCTATGCGCTATATAAGAAACTTGAAAAGATGCACTTGATTACCTTTGCTATGGTGACAGTGTTTGGCACACTCACTTTAGTGTTCCACGATGATTCTTTTATTAAGTGGAAAGTGACCATCATCTACAGCTTGTTTGCCATAGCCTTAGGCGTCAGCCAATTGCTCAATAAATCGATATTAAAGTCGATGTTAGGCAAAGAAATGCAAGTGGAAGACAAGATTTGGGCCCGCGTAACATGGTATTGGGTCGTCTTCTTCGCCAGCTGTGGCCTAGTCAATATCTATGTCGCCTTTAGTTTGCCATTAGAAACGTGGGTCAATTTTAAAGTGTTTGGTTTAACCGCTTTAACCTTAATTAATACTGTCCTGACCGTATTTTATCTTTATAAACACCTTCCCGAAGATCAACGCAAGGAACTCAAATAATGTGGTATATGATTTCAGCTCAAGATTTTGAGAACAGTTTAGAAAAACGTTTAGCCGCTCGCCCTGCCCATTTAGCTCGCCTGCAAGCCCTCGCCGATGAAGGTCGTTTACTGATCGCTGGCCCACATCCAGCCATTGACAGCGAAAACCCAGGTGATGCTGGCTTTAGTGGTTCACTGGTTGTCGCCGATTTTGAATCCTTAGTGGCAGCAAAACACTGGGCCGATGCCGATCCTTATATCGAAGCGGGCGTGTATAAAAGCGTGGTCGTTAAACCTTTCAAACGAGTCCTGCCCTAATGAAAATAGTGTCCTTTAACATCAATGGTCTGCGCGCGCGCTTGCATCAATTACAAGCCTTAATCGACAGCCACCAGCCCGACATTATCGGCCTGCAAGAAACCAAAGTGCACGACGAAGCGTTTCCATTAGCCGACGTCGAAGCCATGGGATATCAAGTGCATTACCACGGCGGCAAGGCCCACTATGGCGTTGCTATGTTGTCTAAAGTCGCGCCAGAAAAGCTGCAAAAAGGTTTTCCAACCGATGACGAAGATGCCCAGCGCCGCATGATTATCGGCACTTTTGCCCAAGCGAATGGTCGTCCGTTAACCGTATTCAACGGCTATTTCCCCCAGGGCGAAAGCATAGACCACCCAACAAAATATCCTGCTAAACGTAAGTTTTATCAGGACTTAATGCACTACTTGCAGACAAACCACAGCAACGATGAAGATATCGCCATCATAGGTGATATCAATATTTCGCCGACCGATTTAGACATAGGTATTGGTGAAGTCAATCGTAAGCGATGGCTGAAAACGGGTAAATGTAGCTTCCAACCGGAAGAGCGTGAGTGGTTAAAAACCTTGCAAGACTGGGGTTTAGTCGACACTTTCCGTCAATTACACCCAGAGCGCATCGAACGTTATTCTTGGTTCGATTACCGCAGCAAAGGTTTCGATGACAACCGCGGCCTGCGTATTGATGTGATTTTAGCAACACCTTCACTGGCAGCACGTTTAGTCGAATCCGATGTCGATTACGATCTTCGCGGCATAGATAAACCCTCAGACCACGCGCCCATTTGGAGCACGTTCAAAGAGGCCTAATCCGCTAGGGATTAACCATCTCATAGACATAAAAACATCGGCATATGCCGATGTTTTTGTTTGAGAGTGACTTAAGCAGAATGAGATTGGCACAAGTAAGTTAAAAATGAACAGCATACATCGCAGAAAAGTTGTGAGCTTAGCTTCAGCCACAGATTAATCGTGAGCCATGGCATTCACTCATCGACGCGCAGCAAGTCCATCCGTGGATGCTCGACCGCCCCATCTGATGTGAAAGGATTCACAAATGCCGCGATGGCATGGACGCCAAAGAGCGGCCATGAGGCGGACGGTCGTCTCGCAAATCACCAAGACTCACCTGTTTAGCATCGGCGAAGCCTGTTTTTTAAAGAAATACGTAGCAAGCTTTGGGACAATTCCGAGTTAGGCCATTAGCCCAAATTAGTAAGTTTCAAATTAAAATTTCTATGGGCAAACGTCCGGCTCACTGAGCAAATTTTTGATGGCGGCTTTTTGCCACGCAAAAAAGTGACAGCGGAAATTTGTCCGGTGGAGCCGCTTGTTAAGCCTTTATTGCAACAACGAACGTAATAATGGTGCACGATAATCATTGTCTTTCTCGTTGAACTCTAGCTCTTTTGCAACAGTATCAATGTTTATAAAAACCTCAGAGTAAAGATCTTCCTCACCGTCGGGATTAAAAAAGAACTTCATTTTGCATGGCAATTCATCAATCTTTTCGGGATTACAGGCAAGCCCAACAACTTGGGCATATACTTTTTCCGGAACAGATACATCGTTTACAGTTGCGCCGTATAAAGTAGCCAGTGACTTTATAAAATTTTCAGATTCAGAACCAGTGCTTCTGAAGAATGCCTCCCCCCAATAGAAGGCATTGTCAATGCCATCCACCGCTTGCGGGTTCCAAGAGGGCAAAAGCTCTATTGCAAACCCAACCTTATAGCCCTTCAGGTTGCCTTTTACGACAACCTGATATGAGCCAGATTCGAGTTTTTTTGAATTTGAGATCGTAAAGGTAAGATCAACAAAACCATCTTCCTCACCAACAATTACTTCTGGATAGTCTTTAGCGGAAGAGAAAACACTCCAAATCATTATTAGAATTCCTAAAAGGTATTTCATGTGTACGCCTAGAGGCTTAACGCTCGCTTCAGCCGCAGCTGGTATGGAGCGGTTTTTGTGTTATTGTTTGAGCGCTAGCGAGTAACGCAAAAATCGCGTAGTACCAGCTGTCGGTCTGCAAGCGCTTGTTAGCTACCCATTACTCTGAGTATCCAGTCACGGTAATTTGACACCCTAACTTGATAAGCAATAGTTCCATACAAACCACCTTTAAAAGTGGATATATCACCATGACCCAATTGCCAACTTGATAAACCTACCAGAAATGGGGTGCCCCCTTGAAAGATAACAGATGCCCCTCCACTATCTCCTGAACCATGCATACCCTCAAGTGGTAACGCATTTTCTGGTTTGTTGAATGTGAATGCTATCCAGTTACCTTCTGCGCTTTCTACAATATTTTGAAATTGGTTCATTACACGAAGTGACTTAGTATCAGGATCTTCACCTGCTAATCCGTTACCTGTAGCTCCCCTGCCATATACCGTAATTATTTCACCTACTTCATTTTCACCCGTATACATATTGACTGGTTCTACATCACTTACAGGTGAAGTTAATTTGATTAGAGCAATATCACTTCTAGATTTAAAAAAGCTCATTAAAGGTGCTAAATCACCGATCAATAGATTTTTACTAGGCTCGGTATAATCAGGGGGTATATGAACCTTTTCTATCTGGTAAGTCTTTGAGCCTATTTTTAAGTTTTTTTCAACATAATCATAAAAAATAGTGTGTGCGACCGTAACAACCCATTGTGGGTCGATTAGAACACCATGACCTTCATGTGGCATATCAATAAGGTATTCCGGTCCTTTTTCTAAAACATACTTTTCGGGAGGAATATCGTGCCTCTTGACCACTGCATTGGTGCAGAGCGAAAGGAAGCTCAAAAATAAGAAAACACAAATTTTCATATTACGACCATATTTCCTGAGGGGTAGCTAACGTTCCGCGCATGCGCGCGAACTTGTGAGCGTCGCAGCAGACGAAGGCTGCAAATGACGCGGCTTGTTAAGTATTTGCACAAACCTTTGCATATATGACCTTTTGGGCGGCCTCTGTTTGCACACTATCAAAGCGCTCAAATAGACCAAACCGATATAGTCTTTCGTTTATGGTCATACCACCGATACCAGTTATGGCTTCGTTTTGAAATGTAACCAAAGGCGATAGAGATGATTATGAATTTTTTCACTCCCAATCCAGGAATTACCGAAAAAATGCTCGATTGAATCAGCTAGCTTAATCACATTGGTATCATCTTGCTTCCATTCAGCCAGATGTTTTCTCAAACGAGCAACCACTTCATCATCTGAGAACTTATCTACTTCCTTGATATATTGGTCGAAATTCATTTTTATACTCAACATTTTATTAGTGCGCATGCGCGTTTACCTCATTAGACCAGTAAAAACTCGCACTGTTAATTACTTGTAATAAAAGGAACTTATCAGCTTTTTTTAAAATACACCATCTGGAAAAACGCACATGCGCGTTTCCCAAACCTATTATCTGCTTAATGAAAAGTATAAGTAATTAATTTTAATGCTATTTATTTAAACAAAAATGAGAAAACGCGCACGAATACAGGATGAAAATCGTTCAAAAATCCTTATAATTTGAATACGACTGTATAATTATCCAGTTTTTGATGGGTAGTAATGAATTACATCACACGGGTGTAATGATGAAAATGTCTAAGACAGAAAGTCCGTTTGTTACTGATCTACTGACAACTTGTTAACTCGTTTTGGGGCAATAGCTTTTTAGCTAAACGAGCAGCGAAAAGGTTGGCTATGATTGTCATTATTGTATCAGTGACAGTTGGCGACATGGATGTCGCCGTCGAGTTTATAAAGATACTTTTTAAATGAAAGAGCGAAGAGTCACAGGGGAATTAATGCGAAATGCGCGTAACCCAGTTGTCTTGCTTTAGGTCACAAACGATTTAGTCTTGCCATTATCACTTCGAAATCAACTGACCGAATGATCAAATGGCATATTAAATATAAAACCAGATAACTACCGTCTAAGCGCTTTTTCTGATGAATAACGCAAACACGGCAGCCAAAGATCACATAGAGGGGTCATCATGGTTATTCATCATTACGGCCATAATGAGTTTGCAGACTTTGCTCATGTTCGAGATTAAAAGGCACTGAGGGATCAAACGTGGGTGCATCTTTCACTTGCTGCTGGGTCATATCAACATAAATTTTAGAGGTAGGCCAACTCACCTCTTTAATCCATTTGGGCGCAATCAAAACCAGATGACCCGACCACCAATTACTGGTGTTAATAATCAAATAACGAATAGCCCAAGTGTCGATATCAATCAACATACCTTGCAAGTGACCCAATTCACCGTCGATGGCGTCAAGGTGGTAACCCGTCACGGCATGACTACTGCGTAGATGATGATCATTATCACGTGATAGTGCGGCATCGACGTCTGCGAACTTATCTGGGTTATCTAAGTTATCTGGCGTTGGCGCGACACTATAATAACCCGATGCCATCATGTTAGGACTGGGCTCACTTCCCCAAATACCCGTGCTACCCCAGTAATCTGGGTAACCATAATATCCCATGTAATCGACCTCATACTGCCTAGAGACCGGTTTTTCAGTATCAATGTCAGGGCTGTTTTTTACCTGTTCTCTTGAAATTGAGACACTAAGCGTCTTATCTTCCTGATCTAACTCTTTGATTGAGATGGGTGACAGCAATATTTTTTTGCTAAATAACCAAGATCCCGTTTCGACGACCAAATATCGGATCACCCAATGCTTGTCATCAAAATAAAAATCTTTGGTCTGTCCAATATCGCCATCAGAGGCGTGAATGGCTAAATTCTTTAAATCATCCAGTGTATGTAACATGATGTATTTGCTCCAAATTAAAGATGGCAAACAATAAATCATTGCTTTGCTAACAGAGTGAATATCTATCAGCTTGCAGCAAATTGCCTATTCAATCTGTTCGGTGTCGCACCGAAGGAACATGAATACAAGCCTAGTCTAACGCTATCCACAAATATTAAGGTGACCTAGCATGACTGATATAGACATAGAAAAATTCGAGTTAGCAGCCCATCGCAGCGATATCATCGAAGACGTCAACAATTTGATTGAAAAATATCGCGCTATTTTTGGATGGGATGTGCCCGATATTGATGAAAACTTGGCAAACAAGTTAATTTTGAATGAAGTTCGTCTGGCGCTTGATAATATTCAAAATGAATAAATGGCCAATATCGGTCAAAACGCTTCAATAGGTGAGATAGGCCGACATGTGAAGATAAACCGACTAAAAGTCAGACTCTAAGTGCAACTTGCATTAGACTGCACATAAACTTAGATCACATAAACTCAAAGCCTTAGATCGCATAAACTCAAAGCATAGAAACTTAGCTAACTCCGGCGGCAAAGACCGAATGTCTAGCTGCTAGACAAAGTCCCCCTGAAATCACTTTGCTTATGAGCCTTTTATGCCAATCACCTTGATAAACAGTAGCCTTAGTCGTTGGCTTGCGGCCTAAAATCAGGGCTGTGCGCTTAGTATTGAGTCTCTTTGCAACCCATGAAAGGCATCTCTCCCAAAAGACCTTGTTCGAATATCTACCCTGCTATATTCCCACTCAATATCCCGTCGATGAGCAATAAATATCGCTCCCAAGATGCAGTACCTTTTAAGCAAGAACAATGTCTCCACTCGCCCGCGGTGGTCGTCGATGATTTTTAGTAAGGCACTAATTTTGTTTGAAAATGCAGCGATAAAATCACACAAGATCACACAGTAGAAGGAGGGAAAGACTTTAACCCACCCGATTCAATAAACTCTGTTATATTAGTGAACACATCATCAGTGCTTGAACACTGTGTATGGTGAATAAAAGAAACAACACGGATAGTGGTGAATAATTCACGGGATGTAAGTAAACAGTAAAAGGTTATCCATGATTGACCTATATGAGAACGCATTACTTAAAGCATTACCTGAAGAGACTCAAAACAGCTTATTTCCACAACTAAAGTTAGTAAAACTGCCCTTAGGTAAGGTTATCTATGAAGCAGGCCAAAACCTTGAAAATGTCTATTTCCCCATCGACAGTATTGTCTCTTTACTGAACGTTCTCGAAGACGGATCATCGGCAGAAATCTCTGTTGTTGGGAATGAAGGCTTAGTTGGCATTGCCATTTTTATGGGGGGAGAAAGCGCTCCTAATCGTGCCATAGTGCAAAGCGCAGGCAGAGCCTATAAATTGTCCGCATCTGTGTTACTCAATGAATTTAACGACAATCAAAGCCTTCGCGTACTCTTGTTACGTTACACACAAGCACTGATGGCCCAAATGGCACAGACAGCAATATGTAATAGGCACCACTCTATCGATCAACAACTTTGTCGTTGGCTGCTGCTATCACTTGATAGACTGGCTAGCAACAATCTCACTATGACCCAAGAGTTGATCGCCAACATGTTAGGGGTCAGGCGAGAAGGCGTCACCGAAGCCGCCGGTAAACTGCAAAAGCTTGGGGTCATCAACTATAAGCGCGGCCACATTACCGTGACCAACAGAGAAAAGCTCGAAACACTCTGCTGTGAATGTTATGCCGTGGTGAAAACGGAAACCGATAGACTAGAAACCTATTAACTCAAATAGCTATAGCTAGCCTCACTCATTGGCATCTTGACAGCTAGGCGACTTTCTTGTGATTGAACCTCAATCATCCCAGGCATGATAAAACAATAACCTCATGCCGTTTCAATATACGCCCGAGCAAGATTAATCGGCTTCACAACTAAACGCTTAAGATGAGATGATTTTATTCAAACACAGTGTTGTGAAGCCCTAGTTTTGTGAGCGCTAGTTCTGTGAGCCCTAGTTTTGTAAGCCTTAGTACTGTAAAAAATAGCGCTGTAAAAAATAGCGCTGTATAAAATAGTGCTGTAAACCCATAACCCTGTAAAAACATAGCGTTGTAAAACCAATAGCCCTAACCCATTGGTTTAGCTGAGTACTCAATAGCTATGTTGCTATCTAGGCCATACTCGTTCGCCATGTTATGCCACATCGGGTATCCCTCGTTAAATGTTAACTATATCAGGTTGCTAGCCCCTAGCCGTGCGGCCGTGACACCAGTGTTGGCATCGACATGGTGCGTTCCCGCTTGTTATTTGCGCACTGCTGAATGCCTATTTCGCCAAGTTTGCGGCCATAATCGGCCTCTGTAACGCCGCCGAATGGAAGCGTTGTATCGGTTAATCAATATTGATGATGAACACAGTTCCGACACATGGCGTCTGCTAATCATAGGGTCACTGGCTGGCAGGAAGTTCGGTAGCGAACAGATGAAATGCCGACAATCAGATACTGTATGTGTGATGTTTGCTCGTCAAACATAAGAGCCAAGATAATTTAATAAAAAATTTAACAACAAGATAATTTAACAAAGAGTTTCGATGACGCTACGACGTGTCTGTTTGGATCGGGCTGAACCCGCTTGTCCGCGCCACTAGCTCTACGCTGAGGACTACTATGAAATCCAGACCAATAATACCGATAACACTTAGGGGCTCAACATCCCAACGCGTTGCTGCGCTGACCCTATTTGCGATACTCACCCTATTTGTGCCAGCTGCTATCGCAGGCGATGGACCATGGCCGTCGTTTACCGCGACGGCGCTTAGCGGCGAAAAAGTTGATAGCAACAAACTGATAGGTCAACCGACACTGCTCATACTTACGCCGTCTCGCAATGCTGCAAAATCCACTCGGGAGTGGGTCAAGACATTGCGCTCAAAGATAGATCACAGTAAATATCGGGTTCGCGACGTACTGGCTGTCAATTTGCCCTTCTTTATGTCGGAAGAAGATGTCATTGGCAAAGCCAAAGAAAAGGTGCCGCAGCGCTATCACAATCAAACTTGGATTCTGAACTCACAGATTATGGAAGACGCGCTGGGTGTACCGTCCGATAGCGACGAAGCCGTCATTGTCGTTTTGGATAAGAGCGGTAATCTGATATCGCAGGTTCACGGTAAGGTCACGGCGGCGCGAATAAGTGAGATCATCGCAGCCTTACAGAGTCTAGCTAGCGACTAACAGCCTACGTCTTTGAAACTAGCACTGACACTTATCGTATCTAATATGACCCTGCCAATCGTCTATTGGCAGGGTTGGCAAGTCGCATTCTTGAGTGTTTAAGACAGTGTTGCACTTACGCTGAGTAAACATATCCCTGTGGACCCTTTATTCCTTGTGAAGATGGAACGATTAAGGGGCGAGTTGGAGGTCTTAAAGCCACAGCGAAAACCTAAAAACAGCGAGCAAGATAACCAGCTGCCTATTTGAACTTGGAGGTGACCGACTTCAACGAATTGCCGAGCGTCTTCAACGCACTATCCATGCCTTCCTTAAAATCCTCCCATGCATCGTCGCTAGCGTTGTTAAATTCGGCAAGTTTACTCTTCGCCTCGTCTCGCATGGATCGCAGTTTCTCAATTTCGTTGTAATAATCGAGCTGTGCATCGGCTTGTGCTAGCTCAGCTTTGGCCTTGAGCTTGTCGATCTCTGCGCTCAACTGGTCAAATTCCGCCTGTAGTTTCTTTTGGTACAGTTCTTTCTTATTCATGATTAAACTCCTTTGTCGTTGTGAGGCGATGCTAAAAAACCACTCGCATCAGCATTCGCCTCAACACTTTGACTTTATACCCGCCTTTAAAATTCATACGCGACCGCTCATACAGCCACCATAGACAGCGACACTTTTAGCTGCTGTTAATGTAGCTATAGAGTCGGCGACCATTTATCGCCTCCTCGCTAAGCCACTCAGTATCTGGTCGATGTCAGCATAGACAGCATGAATGATTTCAACACCAGCTTGCCTCATCGGTTGAATGCTTTAACAGCGCTTCAATATTGGCAAGAATGACGTCAAAACCTACGTTTCCGTACAATGTTTGACGCCCACCATCAAGTACAAAAGACGGGCTACCGTTAATGTTTTGTCGCTTTGATTGTTGATAATCACTCATTAACAATGCCATCGCAGAACCATCACTAATACTGGTATTGATGGCGTTTAGGTCTAGTCCATTGGCGTTAACTAAATCACAGAGCACGTCAAGATTGCCAATATCCAAGCCATCGATAAAAAACGCAGTTCGAAATGTTAGCGCCATATCGATACTTTTCTTTTTATCATACGTAATCTCTACCGCTTTGAGCATCAAATGCGCATTGGCTGAAGTCGAGGGCCTAACTTGCGTCCATACTTTCGGGTTTATATCTGCATACTCAAAGGCAGATACAGACTGTTGTATGTGCTCGGCAAAGACCATAAAACCGCCTTTAGATTTCCATTGTGTGGTTATTTTTGTCGGTACATCACCAAAAACGTCAAGGTAGTGATATTGAAGTTCGATGTTGTTTCCCAATTTTTTATTCAGTTCATCAACACGTTTCTGAGCAATCCAAGCCCATACACAAAGAATGTCAGTGTAATAATCTATGATGATGGTTTTATCCATTTGGCATGTCACTCCTGCATCTGAAGCACTGTAATAACACCATGCGATAACGCGCTAACTCAATAGTGTCAGAATCCAAATAATGCCACCCATCGACCTGACTGTCTGTGCGACTGCGTACATACCCTTAGGAGGGGGGATTGACGAACTTGAGTAAAGCGCTGTTCTGTAGCGAACTTAAGCTGATAAAAACAAGCAATATGCTTCGTAAAGTAAAAGAATTATTAGCTTCGCTAACGCATAGTGGGGCATAAGCTTTTTAGGACTAAGGTTTAGGTTTAGGTATTGAGAACATTACTAAGATTGGCATTGTTGCACCAGTGCCCCTCTAAAATAGGGACCTTTTAGTAATAAAAGGAGGTCGTGATATTGGGGAAATGGTGACAATTAATGCTAAGCAGCTCAGTTATCTGCTTTGAGGTATTTCGATAATGAAATGGCGGAAATCTACGATTTCCGCCATTTTTAGATGATACGCGAATACTCAACATGAGACTCAGTATCGGGCGTTATTACTCAACAACCCATACCGACGACTCACATTAAAGGTGAAACTAGCTAGTGCGATACTGCTTTAAAATGCCATCTAGCTCGACCGAGGCATGGTGCAGATCATTGGCTAAGGTCACACTGCGCTGGGCCGTTTGTTTGATGGTTTCCGACTGATGGCGGATTTCATTCAATTGTCCGGCAATGTCGCGCGCGGCGACACTCTGCTCTTCCGCCGAGGCGGCAATTTGGCTGCTCATATCAAATACCGCATTCACCGATTGCGCCATACCTTGAACATCATCACCGACGGCGATAATCGCGCTGCGGCCTTCATCGGCCTGATCGACTATCTCCATGGTAATGCTAGATAAACGACTCGTGCCAGACTGTAAGCCTTCAATCATAGACTGAATTTCTACCGTGGCCTGTTGAGTTCGACCCGCTAAGGTACGTACTTCGTCTGCCACCACGGCAAAGCCACGACCTTGCTCACCGGCACGTGCCGCTTCAATGGCCGCATTTAGGGCTAACAAGTTGGTTTGCTGCGAAATACTGTTAATCGTCGTAACCACGGCATCGATACTCGCCGCATCCTTAGACAATTGTTCAACCGATGAAAACGCTGCGCCAATCTTAGTTGAAAGTAAGCCAATACTGTCCACTGTGTGGCTAATGCGCCCACGACTGGCCGACATTTGGGTTGAGTTTTCTTTAGTCTGCAGCGAAGTGTTACTCGCGTTGATAGAAACTTCTTCAATCGCTGAAGTCATTTGCGCCATCGCCACAGCAACAGAATCGAGGAATTGATGCTGGAAACCTATCAGCTCATCACTGGTGGCCGCCTGTTGATTAAATTCATCGGATGCTAATGACAAGGTTTGTGCATTTTTACCAATGGCCGACACCATTTCACTCATGTTATCGGCGCAGCGGTCGATTTCGCGGGCAATCAAACTGAAATCGTCAGTGCCAAAGAAGTTTAATCTAAAGCTCAAATCACCATCGGCTAAGCGTTTGATGGCTAAGTACATATCCCACAAGCCACCGCCGAGTGAGGTTGAAATCCAATAGCTCAGTTGGAATAAGGGCAACAAGCCCACTAATGCTAACCAGAACATAAAGTTAGCATCGCTGCGCGCATCGACTTCCCACTCATGGACATTCTGCGTCAGTTGTAAGGCTTGCATGCCTGACACGCTGGCGCTGGCCGTCACTTTATCCCCTTGACGCTGCGCTTCACTTTGCCTTGAGGTCACAGTTAAACCGTATTGACTGGCAAATTGTGATAAGGCATCAGCTTCTAGCTTTTGCGCCGTGGCAACTTGCGCTAAGGTATCGACGCTTGCTTGAACGCGGGCAATAGAAGCTTGCTCGACGTTTCGGTGAGCATGTTGATAGTTGACGAGCGCCACGGCGGCCGTGATCAACGCCACCATAGAACACACTACCCAAAACTTTCCGTTGAGACTGAACTTGATCAATATGGCATCAATGGTGCGAAACTGGATTTGTTTCATCTTGATAATTCCTAAGAACAAAATGCTATTTGGCACTAAATCAACATTATAGCCCAGATCGCTTCGACAGCTATGTCAGTAATAAGATCTGAGCAGGTATTATGCTAATCCGCGCTAGCCACTTGACTGCGCGTGGCGGCATACCACTTTTGTGTCAAGCTAACCAACTGCCCCGTTAACAGGCTCATACTAAAACCTAATAAGCCACCAATGATCAACGACGGCACGACATTGGCCACATCACCCGCCATAGCGAAGGTAGTGCAACAGCCAATAAATGCGCCGGGAATAAAGCTAAGCTTTTGATAACTTGCCTGTAAACACATGGCCGAAGTGGCTATGCCGGTAAAAATATACCCAAATACGGGCGAAATAAAAAAGCTGCTACCCGAGATAATGAGCCAAGCCCAAAACACACCGGACAGATTCGTGCACCACGCCATCATCACGCCTTGAAAACCAGCCTTGGGTTGAGCGAAAAAAGTGCTGCAACCTAAAAAGCCAATCCAAGTGACCAGATGAAAGGCATCTGCGACGCCACACCAAATAGCCGCCAATAGGCCGGCAGAAATAGCGACTTGCCAACGATTTTCCATGGATGACCCCTTTATAATTCTATTCACGGAAGTTTATCTGTTAGTTAAATTACCTCTATTCTGGTAACAAAAACCTGATCTATTGCTAATTTTCGGCATTAATGCCCGTAAAATCGCTAACAAGCAAATTTTTTGTGGTAAAAAAACGAAAAAAGCGCTTATTAGGCGCTTTTTTGTTCAAACTGCATTCAGTTAACCCTCTTGCCGTCACTTACACTCGCAATAATTTACTCACGGGAAGGTCGCGGATCCTCTGCCCCGTCGCCGCAAAAATTGCATTGGTTAAACTTGGGGCAACGGGCGGAACACCTGGCTCACCTACGCCTGCAGGCGCAGCATCGGACGCAATAATGATGATCTCAATATAGGGGGTTTGGGGAAGTCGCAGCAAAGGATAATCGTGGAAATTCGATTGCTGCACTTTGCCCTCTTTGTAAGTGATTTCCCCCATCAAGGCTAAACTCAGGCCAAATACAATCGCGCCTTCAGTCTGGGCTTTTACCCTATCTGGATTGACTATCGTGCCCGCATCGATAGCAGCGATGGCATTCAGCACTTTAAGCTGTTTATCCTCACTCACTTCCACCAGCATGGCCACGGCGACATAACTGACAAAACTGCGGTGTACGGCAAACCCCCAGCCCTGATTTTTACCCGCCTTTGGCGCCTTAGCTTGGGCTTTTTCGACCGCGTCGATTACCCCAAAATAACGGCTCACGTCCACGGGATGACGATCAAGATCTTCACCATAGTTGCCGTATTTAAACTGTTGGTCGGTAAAGGTCTCACGCCTTGCTTCACCTAACAGGCTGCGCCACATTGCTGGGCAAGAAACCTGAGAACGATGAGCCATTTCATCGACAAAACTGCCGACACTAAAACCGTGCTGAATGTTACACACAGAGCGCATCCAACCAATACGGCTATGCGCCTGCGCTTTTACCGCTTCGTATCTTAAATTCGGCAAAGCAAAGGGCACATCCACAAAGCCTAAATCCAACTCACCGCCAGAGGGATATTCCACCCCTTCGGCAAAGGTTGAACTGATCGATGGGAATCCCGTACGGGCTAAAAGCGCGGTCGGTTTGTTATTGGCATCGAACAGCGCCTGATAGGACTGGGCGCTGATAGCATGGTAGTAACCGTTTTGGATCTCATCCTCGCGGCTCCAACTCACTTTAATTGGACGCTTGAATTGCTTCGATAACAGCGCGGCCTCAACGCTAAAATCTGGTTTAGATTTACGCCCAAAACCACCACCCAATAGGGTGACATTCACTTTAATCGCATCTTCTTCCATACCCAGCGCTGCGGCCACATTTTGCTGGGTACTTTGCGGCGTTTGGGTCGATGCCCAGATTTCACAGCCCTTTTCAGTGACATGGGCGGTGGCAACGGGCGGCTCGATAGAAGAATGAATTAAATAAGGCACGGTATAAACCGCCTTTAACGTATTCGCCTCGGGCCAGTTTTTGATTTCATCACCAGCTTGGCGCACAACGTTACCGCTTTGCTGTACCCGCTCGACAAGTTCCTTTAAATAAAGACTTGAATCATGCTGACTGTTGTCGGCCTGAGTCCAAGTGACTTTTAAGGCTTTGCGGCCTTCGAGGGCACTCCAAGTGTTTGTGGCGATAACAGCAACGCCGCCCAAAGCCTGAAACGCGGGTGCGCCCTTAGCGGCGGGCAAACGATACACATCTAATACACCGGCCACCTTGCGCGCCGCAGTATCGTCCAAGCTTGCCACATCGCTCCCAAGCACGGGCGGGCGCATGATGCTGGCGTAGAGCATACCGTCGAGTTTGATATCGTAACCATAAATCGCGCTGCCGCTTAACATGGCATCCATATCAACAATTTGGCGTGATGCGCCAATCTGCTTGAAATCTTTAACCTCTTTAAAGGTTAACGACTCAACAGCGGGTACGGGCTGCTTTGATGCGGCTAACGCTAACTCGCCGAACTTGGCCGAGCGGCCAGATTTAGCATGCAACACTTTATGGTCGGCGGTATGCACCTCGCTCACGGGGACTTTCCAGCGCGCAGCGGCTGCTTGCTCTAGCATGGTTCTTGCCATCGCCCCCATCTGACGCATGCGGTCGTAATTTTCGCGAATACTGCGGCTACCGTCAGTGTTTTGGCTGGCATAACGTTTATCGGCTAAGCCTTGAATGGGGACGATTTTATCCCAATCAGCTTCTAACTCTTCGGCTAAGACTTGCAGAATGCCGGTTCTGATCCCTTGTCCCATCTCGGAGCGATGGCAGGTGAGGTACACTTTGTCGTCTTCACCGATGGCAATAAACAGATTCAGCCGCGCTTCTTTATCCTGCGCCAGCGCCATGGGGCTCCAAGTTAATCCACTCGCCCCTAATGCTAATCCGCCACCCACTGCGCCAAACAGTTTTAACACGTCGCGGCGGCTGATATTTTCTACGGCAGTAAAAGTACTCATATTAGCCCTCCTGTTTGGCATAGTTTTGCAGTGCCGCTTTAATCCGCGGGTATGTACCGCAGCGGCAGAGATTACCCGACATGGCCGAGTTAATTTGTTCTTCAGAAGGTTTCGGATGCTGCGCCACCAACGCCGCAGCCGACATCAGTTGGCCCGCCTGACAATAGCCACACTGGGGCACGTTATGTTCGGCCCAAGCATTTTTAAGCTTTTGATTATCTAGCCCTTCAATTGTTGTCAGTCGTTTTCCCTGTGCCTGCCCCAAACTGGTTAAACAGGCGCGTACGGGTTGGCCGTCTAAATGCACAGTGCAAGCACCGCATAGCCCTGCACCGCAGCCATATTTAGTGCCCGTGAGCCCTAAAATATCCCGTAGTGCCCACAGGATTGGCATTTTAGGATCGGCATCTAAGGTAAATGATTTACCGTTGATGGTCAGTGTCTGGGTAGAAAGTGTCTGAGAGGAAGCGGCAGTATTCGCTTCCTTGACGACTGTTTTGGTTGATAAAACTTCTGCCATAACTCACTCCTTAAGTGCCAACCACGACGCAAGATCGGCTTGGGTATCAATATCAATTGCGGCGCGGGGTAGTGTTATAGCGACTAACGCTCCCTGCTGTGCTTGTTGTTTTAAAATAGATTTCGCCCCGCGATCACCACTCAAGTGGGTGAACAAAGGCAATGTAGAGGCATTAAAAATAGCAGGTACACCTAAATCATCCAAATAATCGGCGGCAACGTCTTTACCCGTTTCATGCCATGTCAAAATCAGTTGGCGATAATCATCGGCGCTCAAGGCCACTTGGTCAGCGAGCGTTAGCAGCATGGCATCAAAGCCTTGCTCCTTAGCATAACTTGCCGCCAAACTCACAGAGGAGGCCAAACCCGTGTGCCAATGCGGATTAATCAAAATATCAAAGGGTTGGCGGGAGTTAAGTTCAGCCAATAACGGTTGCAATACGTGCTGGTGAGCACCGAGTATGACTAACAAAGGCGTATGCTGGGGCGAATGCGCGCCTTGGCGCTCCAGAACTAAATCTTGGTAATGAAGCTGTTGTAAAAGCTCAACATGGGTGTAAATAATGGCTTGTTCGCGAGTTTCTGTGGCGCTAAGCGATGGTATAAGCTGCGCTAACTTAACCCCCTCAAAGCGCTTACTTTCACCCGCCGCAAGTACCACGATCAACAACCGCTTGGATGAGCATGGCGCCTGCTCTGTCAACGTTAGCGCAGTGGGCTTTTGCACTGGCGGCAATGTCATCAACGCATTATCTCATCGAGATGTTGTAAGGTTGCGCCATGAAGTACGCCGTGGCATTGGGCCAAAATACTTAACGCCACTGCGCTCGGTAACTCGCCGCCAAGGGCAAGCCCAGCGGGGGCAGAAAATACCCCAGAAAAAGATTCAGTACTCAGCCCTGCCATCCCAAGCACTTTATCCCGTCTATGGGCTGGGCCAAGCAAGGCGACATAGGCGAGTGGGTGGGCTTGAATGACCTTCAATGCCGCAGCATCTAAGCCCAAGTTATGATTCATCACCACAGCGCAATCCAATTGAGCGATATTATTCGCGGTTAATTCCCCCGCGGTAAGTTTCACGATATGGGCATGGGGAAAATCCGCCGCTCTGGCATAGGCGGTACGACCATCAAAGACCGTCACTTGCCAGCCTAAGGTATCGGCCATGGCGGCAATAGGCTTAGCGTCGATACCACCACCAAAAATCCCAAGGTGGAATCTCGGTCTCAGCGGAATAATCAGCGATTCTCCCGCCTCTTGGGTGAAGACGCCTGTGCGGACAAAATCGCTGGCGGGGAACGGTGTCAACGCTTCGGGGTAGAAAGCGGCTTGATATTGGCGCGCATCCGTCCCCGCTTTGACTAATGGCAATTGATAAAAACCTGACCGACCGTGGCGAAATGCCTGTACTAGCTCAACCAAACCAAGATCATGATTCTCTTTTAAGAGTGGGATCAACATGATATCTACTATGCCGCCACAGCCGAGTCGATAGCTGGCATCGGACTCATCGCTCGCGTCATAGGTCACGCACGTGACTTGCTTTGTCTGCATGGCCTTTTGGGCATGGCGGCGGAGATCGGCTTCTAAGCAGCCGCCACTTAACATACCCACGCCTTGACCGAACTCATGAAACAACATCATGGCGCCGGGTTTGCGATAGGCCGAGCCTTGAATTTGGGTGATCACCGCAAGCACCCAAGCGTCATCCGCCAGCGGTAACCAATGCTCTAGTAAATCTTCGATTTGGTGATCCATCCGCAAGGACTCCATTGGGTTAGGGATATTTGAAAAGACTTAATGCACTTTTTACTGTCGACACTATCGAAACAAATAACCGTCGAAACTACAAACTGTCAAAACTAAAAAATCGCTGGTTAAGATCGCTGATGAATATCACAGCTATCGACGTCTATTTTGTTATCAAGGTTTGATGCGAGTTTCATTTGTCGATAAAAAAGCATCGCCAAACGCTCGGTATTAAACACTTGGGCAACCAAGTTAGCAAAGGCGTGTACGTATTGAAAGGAGTAATAGATGTCAAAAAGTGTCGAAGCAGAAAATATGTTCAGGAGAGGATTCGAAGAGGAAGGATTGACGTCCATGTCTTGAGTGGCGTTCGTTCGTAAATCAACCACATCTCATCTAAAACTGATATTCCCCCGCCTTAGTGCGCAGTATCTGGGATTGATTATCTAGGCTAATAGAGGTCGATTCTATCTGCTCGATAATCTGTGATACTTCACGGGAATTATCGCGGATCACCATCATACTCGAAGCGATTTCTTTAGAAACCAAGGACTGTTCCTCAGTTGAAGCGGCAACCTGAGTATTGATCCCATGAATCGCTTCCGTACTGTGACGAATATCCTCAAATACAGCCACGATACGTTGCAGCTCTACCCCCGCCTTTTGCATGAGCGTCGCCGCTTGAGTCACAGATGTACCCACTTGATTTGTACGACTCTGAAGGCTTGCGACAATATCATCGATTTCCTTAGTGGAATCTTGGGTGCGCTGGGCTAATGATCGAACCTCATCGGCCACCACAGCGAAGCCTCGCCCTTGCTCACCGGCCCTTGCGGCTTCAATCGCGGCATTCAGTGCCAGCAAATTCGTCTGCTCTGCAATCGCCTTAATCACACTCAACACATTACTGACTTGGGTGCTTTCGTTCACTAAATGCGACATAGAGTCTTGAGTATTGGTAAACTCAGTTTCTAATACCGACATGGCTTTCAACGCTTCCGATACCGTCTGTTTACCCACAGTGACATGCGCTTCATTTTCAGCGGCGCGACTTTCAGCGTTCGACGTGCTCTCACTCACATGCACTAACGTCGTGGTCATTTCCTCCATCGCACTGGCGCTGGCATCCAGTTCTCTCGCCACCCGATTTGAGCTTTCACGCGAAACTTGAATGGATGCCTTGGTTTGCTTCGCTAAATCAGCGACCTCTTTTGCAATACCATCCGTTGTCGATAAGGAACTAGCAAGGGAAGAGATAAACAAGTTGATTTGATTAACGATCTCGCCAATCTCTCCCTGAGTAGTAACGGAGATCCGCCGCGCAAGATTTTTAGATCGCTGAATGTCGAGCAACTCACTACAGGTCTGCACTAAGGGAGTCACAATCCGACTCTTAACGATAATGAATCCACCAACGGCCGCTAGAATCACGATGAACAATACTAACTGTGACCAGTTTAATGCCGCATGTAAGGAGTCGAGTCGACCATTAACTTCACCATCGGTACGTTTATCCAACGCCGTAAAGAACTCATCAATCGGCTGCATGATCTTGGCTTTTTCTCTATGGTATTGGTCGCTATGTAGTAACTCCCTCGCCATGGTTAAGTTCGGCTCGCCTTTTATCGTGTAGGTTTGGGTGTTGGGGTCCATAAAGATACCTTTGACGGCATTCATGGCTTTCACTTCGAGGGCGACTAACGCATCTGAGTTTTTTTGGGCTTGTTCGAGGTAACGGAATTCTTCATCGGAAAAACCGAGGGACTTCATTTGCTCTTTTATAGCAATTCTCGCGCCGTCTGGCTTTGGCTTATCGCCATAACTCAGTACCAAATCCCAATAAATCTGATGGTACTTTTCGGGTCTGGGTTTCTCACCATTACGGATAGCCAAAATATCCATATACATTTTTTCGTATTTTTCATCACCAGTGACGGCGTAGGTACGGGCGAGACGTGTTAAGTCATCGGAACCTTGCCTTAATTCATCGGCAAGTTGATAGGACTGATATCGGATGCTGGCGGCATCATTAAAGAGATCGATTTTAGACTTCACATTGAAGCTCAGTGCCGCAGAAATCACGGCACTCGCGACTATGGTCGAAAATACCACACTCATCATGGTTTTTGTTTTCATACTTACCCCAATAGACGGAAGAACTGCTTTAAGTCTAGAAGGAAAATCAGAAAACATCGGTAAAAGTGGGACAATCAATGGAAATAATCATTTGATTTGCGAGTGATTATCGCTCACAAATCAAACAGTTCTTAATGACGTGACACTTAGAGTAAAAGTTGGTCCGCGACAAAGGGATTATGCTCGCGCTCTTCACCAAAGGTCGATATAGGACCATGCCCCGGAATAAATTCGACGTCGACGCCTAAGGCCCACAGTTTTTCGGTGATCGAGTGAATTAAATCCTGATGATTTGATTGAGGAAAATCGGTGCGACCGATTGAACTTCTAAACAAAATATCCCCCACCCACGCTAACTTAGATTGGGCAGAGAAAAGGGCAATGTGTCCCGGCGTATGCCCAGGGCAATGCAGCACAGACAAGCTTTGCTCACCCACTTGCACGTTATCGCCGTCCTGCAGGTATTGATCCGGTTCAAAGGCATCGCAATGAGGAAAACCGAAGTTTTGGCTTTGCTTAGGTAAGTTATCAATCCAGAATTTATCGGCGATATGCGGCCCAATAATCGGCACATTGGTGGCTTGCGCTAAGGCTTTTGCCCCACCGACATGATCGATATGCCCATGGGTAAGAATAATTTTGTCGAGGACGAGTCCAAGTTTCGTCACTTCGTTTTGGATCCTGTCAATGTTTCCACCAGGATCCACGACCGCAGCTCGCTTGGTTTTTTCACACCAGATCAGGCTGCAATTTTGCTGAAAAGGTGTCACTGGAATAATCTGATACTTCATAGCTTCAATCTCGTGTTATCCATAAGCGATAGATTACGCTAAGAAACTCATCATGGCTCAAATTTATAATGGAAAAATTGATCTTCACCAAAAGCTAATCAAATAATCCTAGCTTGTAGCATAAACTATTTGGTCTATACCCAAGGTAGTTGAAGATACGAGTTTCAACTAGCCTAGGTTGCTGCATCTTCAGGTTATTTGGGTATACAATCTGCCAATCACAATAACATGATCCTCTGCCATTAAGGTTGTTTGATGAAACCCGATATTATTCTCGCCGGAGTGCTGGCGAAGAAACATACTTTTACCTTGCCCCTCAACTATCAAAATCCGATTGCAGAGCAAATCCAAGTGTTTGCCAGAGAACTCTGTAGCCCAGAAAACAAAGATAAAAAGCTACCTTATATCGTGTTTTTCCAAGGCGGCCCCGGATTTGCGGCCATGCGCCCCGCCAGCAACAGCGGCTGGATCCGCCGCGCATTAAAAGAATATCGGGTGTTATTACTCGATCAGCGCGGCACAGGCTTATCAACACCAATTAATTATCAAAGCCTGCAACACTTAGAGCCCGCAGCTCAAGCTGAGTATCTAAGCCATTTCAGGGCTGACAATATTATTCGAGATGCCGAGACGATTCGTGCCCAGCTTTGCCCCGCCGATAAATGGGCAATTCTTGGCCAAAGTTTCGGGGGGTTTTGCGTATTACATTATTTAAGCGCCGCCCCTCAAGGTGTCAGCGAAGCCTATATCACCGGCGGCATACCGTCATTAATCCGCAGCGCCGATGATGTCTATCTTGCGACTTATCAACGCGTACTGGCGAAGAATAAACAATTTTTCCAACGCTTCCACGATGCCCAACATTTAGTCACTCGCTTAGCAAAACATTTGCTTGAAAATGAAGTGTATTTAGCAACGGGAGAACGCCTCACGGTTGAAATGTTGCAGCTGCTGGGTATTAATATCGGAATGGAGCAAGGGCCTGAATCGGTTTATTATTTACTTGAGCAGGCCTTAATCAACACAGCTTCAGGGGCAGTCGTTAATCCGTTATTTTTAAATCATTTCGGTCAAATGCTCGATTACAACACTAACCCGATTTTTGCCCTGCTGCATGAGGCCATTTACTGCCAACACTCGGCTTCACAATGGGCGGCACACAGAGTGAGGCAACAATTCCCCGCCTTTAACTATCAGCAAGGTAAGCCGTTTTTATTCACCGGCGAGATGATTTACCCTTGGATGTTTGACCAATTCAGTCATTTAGTACCGCTTAAAGCCGCGGCAGAAATCCTTGCCCATAAATCAGATTGGCCTGCACTGTATAATCTTGAACAACTGGCGCAAAACCGCGTCCCCGTTGCCGCAGCCATTTACAGTGAAGATATGTTTGTCGAGATGCAATACAGCCTAGAAACCGCGCAACAGGTCGGCAGGCTAAAGTATTGGTTAACGTCAGAATATGAACACAACGGCATTCGCATGGATGGTGAGCACATACTGGATAAGCTCATCAGCTTAAACCGAGGCGACACCTTAAGATAAAGGTTAATTTTAAGGGCTAATTAAGTTAACGCTGACATTATAAACCTGCTCCTCATCTATTGAGTGATTTTGGCAAGTTTCAACGACCTATTTCCGTATGAGTAAACCGTTTTGGTTTACTCTTTTTTTTGCCAAAATTTAGGCCTATTTCCTGCCATTGTTTAATGGCCGGAAATGCCCCTAAAACCAATGAGACTCGTGCCTATCAAACCTCAGCAGCCACTTTGCGTGTGCGACTCCGAGTCCCTGAACTCGCACTCGACTTTTTCGCACTGCTACTTGTCGTTGTACTTGTTTTAGCGGTACTTGCCGTGCCAGTGCGTTTTGCAGAGCTAGAGGCTTTACGGTAAGGCGACTTGCGATAACCGGATTTATTCGCAGCCGTTTTACGATAACCTTGGCCTTTTAAACCATTAAGCGCGGTGGGCAGTTGTGCTCCTGCATTGTGAATAAGCGTGGACAAGGTGCCTAGCAGCGGTTGCATAAAGGCTTGATAGGAGGTTTCTTTATGACAAATACCGTTCAAGCTAGCTTCCCACAGGGCTGTCATGTCAGGCGTTGTTGCACTCGCGGGTAAGCTGTTAATTAATCCCTTACCCACATCCGTCGAAACGATAGATTTACCTAAGCGTTGTAAAAAACCGCGTTTAAACAGTAATTCAATAATGCCTGCACGGGTGGCTTCAGTACCTAAGCCATCAGTTTCTTTGAGAATTTTACGGATCTCAGGGTCGGTTACGTAACGGCTAATCCCCGTCATAGCACCGAGTAAAGTGGCATCGGTAAAGGCCTTTGGCGGCTGAGTATTTTTCTCAAGCAACTCGCCTCGAGTACAATGCAAAGCCAGCCCCAATTTTAGAGGCGGTAATTGGCCGATAAACTCGTCATTCTCCTCATCAGCCTTACCCGCGCTTTCCTCCGTCGACTTGTTGCCACTCGCCTTACTGCCATTTGGCTCTTGGCGGGCAAAGAGTTGCTTCCAGCCGAGGGATTTATCCTGACGCGCCTTGGTATTAAATAAGCCGCCCTCAATTGTCACTTGTACTGTGGTTTCACTGTAACAATAGGCCGGATAAAACTGGGCTAAGTACTGGCGGGCAACATGAAGATATAACTGCCTCTCACGCTGACTCAAGCTGGATAAGTTAGCCGTCTTCTCGGTTGGAACAATGGCGTGGTGGGCATCCACTTTTTTATCATCCCATGCCTTAGATTTAAGCCGTGGATCGGGTGCATCAGCACCTTGCAATAACTCAGTAGCACCGTCACTTATCGCCTTAAGTACCGAAGGCGCAAGGTTATGTTGCTCAACGGGTAAATAACGACTGTCGGAGCGGGGATAGGTAATGAGTTTATGGCGTTCATACAAACTCTGGCAGGTATCAAGCACATCCTTAGCACTCATTCCAAACCGTTTTGCCGCATCAATCTGCAACGCGGATAAGCTGTAGGGCAATGGCGGATTCTGTTTCTTGTCCTTAGCCACTAATTGAGTCACTAAGGCGGGTTTATCACTGATGCGACTCACCACATTTTGCGCTAACCCTCTGGCTAGTACTCGCCCTTCTTCGTCCATGTACGGCTGACAAGCTTCGCTGGGTTGCCACTTAGCGCTGAAGGTTTCCTGCTTTTCAGTCGCCAAATGCGCTAGCACTTCATAGAAAGGTTTAGATTGAAAATTAGCAATCTCTTCATCACGGCGCACCACTAGCCCGAGTAAAGGCGTTTGCACTCGCCCGACGGACAATACGCCTTGATAACCAACCTTTTTACCTTGGATAGTATAAGCGCGGGTCATATTCATGCCGTAAAGCCAATCGGCGCGGCTACGGGCTAAGGCCGATGTGGACAAAGGAATAAACTCGCGATTACTGCGCAGCTGCATTAGCGCCCGTTTTACGGCTTGTGGGTTTAAGTCGCTGATCAGTAAACGCTGAGTTTGATGTAACTTATCACCCGTCACGCCAAGATAGGCAATCACTTCATCCACGAGTAATTGCCCTTCACGATCGGGATCGCCTGCATTAACCAGCGTGTTAGCTTGTTTGACTAATCGTTTCAGCACTGTGAGTTGGCTGCGAGTTGCGGCCTTAGGTTTTAGTTGCCACTTGTCCGGCACTATTGGCAAGTGCTCGAATTTCCACGACTTAAATTCGGGATTATAGGCATCAGGTTCTGCTTGTTCGAGCAAGTGACCGACACACCAAGACACGCAATCGCCATTGGCGGCTTCGATAAATCCATCGCCTTTTTTATGGGGTTTAGGCAATACATCGGCAATGGCCCGCCCTAGGCTAGGTTTTTCAGCGATATAGAGGATCATACAAACACCAAGCACTGGATATAATTACAGTATAATTTAGCCCAAACGCCCGTTGAGTGCAAATTTCTGTGACAAACCGAGCTTAAATACCAAAGCTCAAGTGTAAATTCAATTGCGAATAATTCTCAACAACTACTAGAATACACAAATTTTAGAGGAGTGGCTATGAGACAATTTGCAATAAATGCGCGGCAGGCGATGACAATCAGTCCAGCATTGATATTAAGATTCAATCAGTTACTGCTATTTCATAGCCTGATGTTACTCGCGATAAGCATGCTCACCAGCACTTGGCTGGGACAAATGAAAATCATCGACATGCCTTTAGCTTGGGGATTCATGCTAGTAATGCCCATTGCGGTGAGTTTATCGCTACTGCTAAAACACCAAGTCACCCGCCATAGCTTAAGCAGCTTATTCGGGGTATGGATGCTGCTGTGGATCTGGGGATAAACACGGCAAACCTATGGCAGAAAAGATCAGCAGCCTCGCATCTCCAGCAATGGATTGAGTACTCGGATGTCGAGAACAAACACTCATAGAAGTTTCCCCTCGCCCAATCGCGACACCTTTCCCAAGTAGCGGTTAACGCTCTATAAAAAAGCCATAAAAAAAGCCAATGACGTTATCACTGGCTTTTTATCCGCCTAACGTTTCACCTTATGGGTGACAGACGTTATGCAGCTCTAAGTTAGTACCGATATCTTTGTTTCGATCCGCTTTAGCATCGTCATTACGCAGTTGCGTCAAGTGATCTAAATACGCTTGATCTACATCGTTAGTGATGTAATGACCATCAAAAACAGAAGTTTCGAAACGTTTAATCGCTGGATTTTCCATTCTTACCGCTTCGATTAAATCAGGTAAGTCTTGGAAAATAATGCCATCGGCACCAATTAACTTAGCGATTTCATCGGCATCACGGCCATGGGCGATCAACTCGTTTGACGTTGGCATGTCGATACCGTACACGTTCGGGAAACGAATTTCCGGTGCAGCAGAGGCAAAGTACACTTTCTTGGCACCCGCTTCACGGGCCATTTCGATGATTTGCTCAGACGTCGTACCGCGAACGATAGAGTCGTCCACCAGCAAGACATTTTTGCCTTTGAATTCAGTGTTAATCGCATTCAACTTGCGACGCACTGACTTCTTACGTTCCTGTTGACCCGGCATGATAAAAGTACGGCCAATATAACGGTTTTTCACAAAACCTTGTCGGTACGGTAAGTCCATGCAACGGGCAATTTCTAGCGCGATATCGCAAGAAGTTTCAGGAATAGGGATCACCACATCGATATCGTGATCGTACCATTCTTTCTTAATCTTCTCGCCAAGCTTAGCGCCCATGTTTACGCGACTGGCATAAACAGACACTTTATCGATCGTCGAATCTGGACGGGCAAAATAAACGAATTCGAAGATACAAGGGGCGTAGCTAGGTTCTGCTGCACATTGACGGGTATACAGCTGACCATCAATTGACACGTAAATCGCTTCACCTGGCGCCACATCACGCATCACTTCAAAACCGACGGCATCGAGTGCCACGCTTTCAGAAGCGACCATATATTCAGTACCCGTTGGCGTTTCGTGCTTACCTAACACCAGAGGACGAATACCAAATGGGTCACGGAACGCGACTAGGCCTTGACCGATAATCATAGCCACAACCGCATAGGCACCACGAGCTTGCTGGTGTACGTTAGCAACCGCATCGAACACTTCTTCCGACGTCAGGGTCAAACTAGTGGTTTTTTGCAGTTCGTCAGCCAACAGGTTGAGCAACACTTCAGAATCCGAAGTGGTGTTCACATGGCGGCGTTTTTTGATCAGCCCTTCGGCTAATTCGACTGTATTGGTTAAGTTGCCGTTGTGGGCTAAAGAGATCCCAAATGGCGAGTTAACATAGAAAGGCTGCGCTTCAGATGCGCTTGAACTGCCCGCAGTTGGATAACGCACATGGCCAATACCTGCATTACCTTGTAGGCGTTGCATGTGTTTGACTTCAAAAACGTCTTTGACCAGACCATTGGCTTTACGCAGTCTGAAAGCACCACGATCAATGGTCACAATACCTGCCGCATCCTGACCTCTGTGCTGCAACACTGTCAGTGCATCATAAATGGTCTGATTAACCGATGATTGGCCAACTATTCCGACGATACCACACATGGGTAAGCTTCCTCATTGTAAGATGTTCTATGCCCTTTCATGTTGAAATATAAGCAAATGATAAAGTAAAACTCTAGCCTTTCGGCTTAAGTGCTACCTATCGGTCGCCAAGGTATCCCGTCACTAATCTGTTAATCGCAATCGCACGCATAAACTTGCGATTGCGCTCACAGTTACCCTGTTTTTAGGCATAAGCCCTTGAACAGGAGTGACGTACATACCTAAGCGATTGCTACTTTCCATCACTTAGGATTAATTAATTTTCTTTCTTATAGTTTGGGTACAAAGCTGGAGGTGTTTTCCAAATAGTCAAAAAACCATTGAATGACAACGCCAAATTCGGGCACTAGCACAGAGTCCTTCCACCATTGGGTGTTGGGTGAACCTGTGAAAGCATCCATAAAAAACAGCAAGGCGCTTACAATTAGCGCGCCTCGAATAGCACCGAAACACAGGCCCAAGAGCCTATCAGTGCCAGATAATCCGGTTTTGACAACAAGTTGTCCGAGAATATAGTTAACTAAGGCGCCGAGTACCAAAGTGGTAATAAAAAGGATGGCAATAGAAACGCCATTACGCAGCATCTCATCGTTCATTTGAGTTAAGTGAACGGCAAGATCTTGGTAAAATTGGCTGGCAACAAAGAAAGCCGCGAACCATACCACTAAGGACATGGCTTCTTTGGCGAATCCGCGGATTAGACTGATGAGAGTCGATAATCCGATGACGAATATGATAGCGTAATCAATCCAAACCATTGAGATGGCTTTCCGACATGGGCTTTAAGACGGCGCGATTCTACCAGAGACTGAAACGATTCTCACCCCTAGAGAGGTAAATAAATCATTTTCAGTCGCTGATCTTATATCACCATTAAGATTCTAAAGGATTAAAAGGAACAATCCAGCCCTTAAGACGCGTGAGGTTTTCCACCTCAACTTGTATTTTCTTCAGCTTTGCCTCAGACACATCTGGCCCGACAAACACTTTGGTTAATACGCCATCTTTAGGATTTTCAGGGATAGTGTACGCTTTAAAACCACTCTTACGTAGCTGTGCAATCAAGGCTTTAACATTGGTTGCATTGTTAAAACTGCCGAGCTGCAAGGTAAAGCCACTTTTTAAGCTGTCACGGTTGGAAGTACTGGCTTTTGGCGTTTCTGCTTTGGGCTTTTCAGTCTTAGCGACGGTTGGCGCTTTAGTCTCAGCTTTTTTAGCGGGCTCCGTTTTTACCGTCGCCTTAGGTGGCTCTTTTTTAGGTTCTGGTTTCACTTCAGGCTTTTTAACTTCTGCTTGCTTAACCTCTGGCTTTTTCACCTCGGGTTTAACGTCCGCCTTAACGTCTTGCTTAGCGATGGCAGCTGACTTGTCACTGTCTGCATTATTGCCTGTCTCAGCTAAGGCGACATCAGCACCACTCAGCGCAGCAGCATCTTCTGCCGACAAGACTTCAAACATATCATCGTCGGCTTTTTGCTGCTCAATCACAGTCGGACGCAAAGGTATTTCGGAAAACTGCTCTTCTTGGCGATCTTTCTTGCCATCCAAAATATCCGGCAAAAAAATCACTCCAAGCGCAACCAGCACCACAGTGCCGACTAAACGATTATGAAACTGGCTAGACAAAACGGACTTCCTGCATAAATTGAGACTTAAAACCTGCCACAGTGTAAAAGGAGCCAAACACAATTACCACATCATCTGGGTTAATTTGCGCTTTTAATGCCGACCATGCCTCAGCTATGCCCTCAAACTCAAATGCGCTGGCCTCGGGTGCTAAGGTTTTGCGCAGCATGGCAGAACTCGCGCCACGCTCACCATGAAGACTCACTAAATACCAAGTGTCGACCAGAGGATGGAGCACAGGCAACACGCCCGCAATATCTTTATCCTTCAACATGCCACAAAGGGCAAACACCCGCTTACCTACAACCATTGGCGCTAATTGCTGCACCAAAAAACGCGCCGCATGGGGATTATGCGCCACATCGAGTAGCACTAACGGCTGCTCACTCACCCGCTCTAATCGACCGGTTAACCGAGCAGTGCTAATACCCTGGGCAATAATAGCGGGCGCGATATTCGGCCAACCCTGTTCAATTACGGCCAATACCGTGGCCGCATTCGGTAGCGGCAAGGTCGGTAACGCTAAATCGTGCAGTTTGAGCACTTGGCCTTGAAAGTCCCACAGATTGCCATGGACTTGGTAACTGAATTCGTTGCCGACGCGATACAAGATGGCGCCAACCTCATTGGCAACATCATTGACGGTATGCGGCAAGTTGGGCTCGCCAACAATAGCAGCTTTACCGTGACGGAAAATACCCGCCTTTTCACGGCCGACGAGTTCACGGGTATTCCCCAGATAACTTTCATGATCTAAATCGACCGACGTCACCACACTAATGTCGGCATCGATAATATTGGTTGCGTCTAACCGTCCACCTAAACCGACTTCTAAGATGACTACATCCAGCTTGGCGGCTTTAAACAGTATCAGGCCCGCAAGCGTGGCGTATTCAAAAAAGGTCAGGGAAATCTCAGCGCGCGCCGCTTCAATTTGCTCAAAGGCGGCGACAAAGGCGCTATCACTGGCGTCGCTGCCATTAATACGCACTCGCTCGTTGTATTTCAGCATGTGCGGCGAGCTGTATACGCCCACAGTCAAACCCGATAATCGCAGAATATTTTCCAGCATGGCGCAAGTTGTACCTTTACCATTTGTGCCAGCGACTGTGACTATCTTGCTTTGACCTAAATCTAATAGGCCAAGGGTTTGCGCAACCTTAGCAACACGGGTTAATCCCATATCGATTTCGGTTGGATGTATGGATAACAAATAATCCAACCACTGTTCCAATGCTGCATTTGACGCTGGCGCTGTTAGCATGTCCGTACATCCTCGTATTCGATAATCTCTCAAATAAGATCTTTTCAATCCAACATGAATAATGGCCCAAGGGCGAGCTTAGGCAATTGATATTGTTCTGGATAAGTCACATCAACTAAATAGAGCCCATGGGGTTTAGCCGTCGCTGCGGCTTGGTTTCTGTCTTTTAACGCGAGCAAATCACCCATCCACGTCAGCGGCTGATTGCCTAAACCGATTTCTAATAATGAACCGACGATATTGCGCACCATGTGATGTAAAAAGGCGTTGGCGGCGATATCAACAATCACATACATGCCTTGGCGCGTGACATTAACGCAATGTACATTACGAAACGGCGTTTTCGACTGACACTGGACTGCGCGAAAGCTGGTAAAATCCTGCTCACCTAAGAGTGCCTGCGCCGCTTGGTGCATTCTGTCAGCATCGATATCGCCGTGATAATGGCTGACACCATGGCGTAAAATTCCAGGGCGAAAACTGTGATTATAAATCACATAACGGTAGCGTCTGGCGGTGGCCGAAAAGCGCGCGTGAAAACTGTCGTCGACTTCTTTAACCCAACGCACGGCAATATTGTCAGGTAAATTGGCATTAACCCCTAAGGTCCATGCGCCTTCATTACGAATGGCTTGGGTTTCAAAATGAACCACTTGGCCCGTGGCATGCACGCCCGCATCGGTACGGCCAGCGCAGAAGACGCCGATAGGCTCGTTGGCCACTATCGATAACGCCCGTTCTAATTGCGCTTGTACTGAATCGACTTCGGCCTGACGTTGCCAGCCAAAATAACCATTGCCGTCATATTCAATACCTAATGCAATCCGCATCCACTTTTCCTCACAATTGATTTAGCGGCGCATTTTATCACAGCAGCCCATAAAAAAAACGGCGCTGAAGGCGCCGTTAGGTTGAAACTCTCTCAATCGGGATTAACTCATCTCTTTGAGTAAACGTCCAGCTTCATCTTGCTGGCGCTCGTTACCATCAATTTGCACTTCTTTGAGCAGGGCTTTGGCGCTGTCGCTGTCGTCAATTTCGATATAAGCGCGAGCTAAATCCAGCTTAGCGTTGACTGAGTTTTCTTCATCATCGACATCAATCATAGCGGCGTCACCGATTAAGGCTCCGACATCACTCATTTCCACGTCGACTTCCGAATACAAATCGGTATCAGTGCCGTCTTCATCGGCATCATTCAACAACTTGTCGATGTCGATAAAGCCGTTTTCATTTTGGAAATTCGTTAAATCATGCTCAGGAACAAACTTCTTCTGTGCTTTACGCGACTCTTGGGCATCGAGTGCAGCTAACGCTTCATCGACAGTGAGATCATCGACGAGTGAGAAACTGTCTTCTGATGTCAACACATCTTCATCGTCATCAAAATCGGTATTGGCCGTGAAAGCAGCGAGTACATTATCGTCGCTTAAATCGAGGCCTTGCTCAGAATCGTCAGCATCCTCTTGGGTATCGAGTTTAAAATCTTCAATAAAATCAAGATCGTTACGCGTCGCCTTAATCGGCTTCTCTTGAGTCGCATCATCCGGAGCCGGCGTATCAGCTAGCGAAGCATCGGCATTAGGCTCGACATCATCGACATCCGTTTCAGCGGCGGCATCGGTTGGCGTCGCAGCAGGTTTGGCCTTAGGCGCAAAATCAAGCTCTGAGTCCCAATCGAGCACGTGGGGATCTTTGCTCTTATTGGCTTTTAAATCATTAAAGAAAGAAGACTCTTTTTCCTTAACACTCGCTGCGGCGGTAGCGGCAGCTAAAGTGGCTGCAGCCGTAGTCAGGGCGTCAGAATCATCATCTTCACCCAACTCTTCAACTAACGAGAAAGTATCATCAGTGCCGTCAATCGAGTGAGACGCACCAATACCTTTGAGTAAATTGTCTTCATCTGTGGCGTTATCGTCCGCATCAAGCTGCGCCGTTTCCATATCGAAGTCGAATTCATCTTCATCGGCATCGAGTTGCTCTGGCACATCAAATTCAGCTAACAGCGCATCTAAATCTTCATCGCCTGACGCTTCGCCCTTGATATCTTCCGGTAACGAAGCTTCTAGCTCTGCGGCAATTTCTGCACTGATCGCATCATCTTCAGTATCGTTTTGTGCATCGTCTTCGGCATCGTCTTCAGCATCAACTTTGATTTCAGGCTCAGCATCAAAACTCGCCAGCAACGAATCAATATCATCGGATTCATCTACGCCTAATTCATCCAGTTCATCGTCTAACTCGGCGGCGATTTCAGCACCAAGATCAGGTTCAGCTTCGGGTTCTGCTGGTTTATCGAAATCGGCTAACAGCGCATCGATATCGTCAGTGTCTTCTACGCCAAGCTCATCAAGCTCTGCATCTAACTCGGCGGCAATCTCAGCACCCAGATCAGGCTCTGCTTCGGGTTCAGCTGGTTTATCAAAATCCGCTAACAGCGCATCGATATCGTCAGTGTCTTCTACGCCAAGCTCATCCAGCTCTGCGTCTAACTCGGCGGCAATTTCAGCGCCAAGATCAGGCTCAACTTCAGGTTCTACTGGTTTATCGAAATCTGCTAACAAGGCATCGATGTCGTCGGTATCTTCTACGCCCAGCTCATCAAGTTCGGCATCTAACTCGGCAGCAATTTCAGCGCCAATATCAGACTCGACTTCAGGTTCAGCGGCTGGCGTTGGTTTATCGAAATCGGCCAATAGGGCATCGATATCATCAACCTCTTCTCCGCCCAGTTCATCATCTAGCTCATCATCGAGTTCTGCGGCGATGGCGGCACTGAGATCTTCATCGTCAGAATCAATAGATTCTGTTGCAGGTTCTTTTGCCGTTTCTGGATCTTCAGCAGGAACACTAAACTCGGCAAGTAAGGCATCGAGATCATCGTCATCGGCGACGGCTTCATTGGCAGCTTGAGTATCTTCTACTTCAACGTCGTCTTCTTCAGCTAAATCGCTAGCAAAGTTTCGTTCTAATTCACTTAAATCGTCTTCAGCTTCAGTGTTGTCTTCTGAACCTAGGCCCGCTAATAGCGCATCGAGATCGGCTTCCTCAAGAATATTGTCAGATTTAGGTTTCTCCTCAACAATATCCTCTTCCTGATCGCCCATGGCTTCGGCCCACAGGTCATCAAGAGATTGCCCTTCGTCTTCAACCTCAGGTTCGGCAGAGAGACCCGGATCGACAAACATTTCAGACGCCATATCCATCTGATCGTTTGAGTCAGTCAAATCTTGCTCAGGTTGTAAATCGACGCTGCCCATATCAAGCAGGCTATCGATAGAGTCCGCATGGTCGGTATCTAAATGCACCGCCATATCATCTAAGTCGTCATCATCCATGTCCATGATGGCAGTACCGGCAACGCCAGCAGCACCCGCGGCCATAACCGCTTCTTGCGCCTGCATTTCACGACGTTCTTTATTACGTTTACGGCGCAGCAACCAGAATACTGCCAGTAACAAGAACAAGGCAGGGATCACAGCGGCAGCAATCATTAACACTGGACTATTAAGGATATTACGCCATAAATCATCGGGCTCAGCAGGCGCCTGAGTCTCAGCTTCAGCCGTTCCCGTTGCCATCTCTGGCGTTTGGGCGGCTTCAACTTCGGCTTTCAAAGCTTGATTTTGCAGTTTGCTGGCTTGCAGGGTTTCTTCTAGCACGGCAATGCGTTGATTCAATTCTTCAACTTTCACTTTTAGCGCTTCAACATCTGAAGTGCGGACAGTGAGCTGATCTTGAGTGCGAGCTAATTCATCGGTTAATGACAGATTTTTACTTTCAGCTGCTTCTAAGCGCGACGTTACATCAGAGCTCAGCATCTTAGGCTTGTCTGGCGCCGGCGTTTCTACCACTGGCACTTTGGGCGGCGTCACTTTGGTTTCAGTGATCACTTTGGTTTCAGCAATCACAACAGGAGCAGTAACAGGCGCTTGCGTGGTCACTTTAGCTGCAGGTTTCTGCACCGCTTTCGCTGGCGCACGGGATTGTCTGTCGCTTTGCTCTGCTCTTGCTATCGCCATACTATTGGGAATCGACAGCATGACTTCTTTAGACGGGATCAGCAGGATCATACCACGTTCTAAACTGTTGTAGCTGGCAGAGTTAAACGCATGGGGGTTAGCATCATATAGCGCGGCCATCACTTGATAGACGCTGACACTGGCATCGGGACGGACTTTTTGCGCTATGCTCCAAAAAGTGTCTCTGGATGTCGTTGGGCCATATTGATGATTAACTTGACGGATCTGTCCGTCTGGCCCCATGATTTTTAAGGGTTTTAATCTTGGCGTATCTGCTGCAACGGCGGGATCAATAAAATAAGCGGTAGAAGAAACAGCTAAAACAGTGGCCATTAGACCCACAAGATACGAAGTGCGAAATTTCATCAATCCTTCCCTTTGAAGCGCTATAAAGTTATCTCGCTGATAACAGGCTTTAGGCAATTGTATTTATTGAGATTACTATAAACCAGAAATCCCTGCCCTGCTACTGTTCACAATTGTAAAACAAAAAAAGCCTGCTGACAGCAGGCTTTTTCAATGGGCATGAAATGCAATCTCGTGCTTAGTAATAATCTCTCACTAAGATCTCGGCAATTTGCACACTGTTCAAGGCTGCGCCCTTACGAATATTGTCTGACACCACCCACAGGTTAATCCCGTGAGAATGAGAGATATCCTTACGAATGCGGCCAACATAAACCGGATCGGTACCAGCACCATCGGTTACAGCCGTTGGATAGTCATCATCTGACTCAAACAATACCACTCCTTCGGCATTACGCAGTAAAGCTTTAACGTCTTCTGCATCGACAGGCTGGCGAGTTTCGATATTAATGGCTTCCGAGTGACCATAAAACACAGGTACACGTACGGCGGTTGCATTCACTAAAATCTCATCGTCACCGAAAATCTTCTGGGTTTCCCAGACCATTTTCATTTCTTCTTTGGTATAGCCGTTATCCATAAATTTATCGATTTGCGGCAATACGTTAAAAGCAATTTGCTTTGGATAAACTTCGGCTTCAGCAGGCAAACCTTGCAGCAGTTTAGTGCACTGATGCGCTAACTCTTCAATGGCTTTTTTACCTGTACCAGAAACTGACTGGTACGTTGCCACGTTAATGCGGCTGATACCATAGGCATCATAAATAGGCTTAAGCGCCACCAGCATTTGAATGGTTGAGCAATTTGGGTTGGCAATGATATTGCGATTGCGGAAATCGGCGATAGCATGCGGATTCACTTCGGGTACGACCAAAGGAATATCGATGTCGTATCTAAAGTGCGAGGTGTTATCGATAACAACACAACCCGCTTCAGCCGCAATCGGTGCCCATTTGGCGGAAACATCACCCCCTGCGGAGAAGAAACCAATTTGAGCTTGGGTCCAATCGAAGGTTTCTACGTCGAGAATGGTAATTTGTTTGCCATGAAAGCTGACCGTTTCACCGGCGCTGCGGCTACTGGCTAAAGGATACAAATTGGCAACCGGGAAATTACGCTCTTCGAGGATCTCTATCATTGTTTGACCCACTGCGCCCGATGCACCTAAAACGACAACATTAAATTCCTGTGACATAGCTACTGACCGACTCCTGAAAAACCTAAATTGGACAACCAATCTACCTCAGATTGACCGTCATAAGCCAGCGCCAATGCACTAAATTCGCGTCTATGTTGGTGATTTTTTCTCATAGTGTCGAAGCCATTCTCATTTAAGAATGTATTTCTGAACATCTTGTCATCATCGCGCAAATCATAGACAAAACGCGCGAGCTGCAATAACGCTTTTTCATTCGGCGCGGTCGCAAGTTCGACCGCCTTAATGTTAAAGGTTGGCAACAGATCCAGCAGGCTTTTATCGGCAGTAATATTCAACAACTGACACAGGTTTTGGTAGAGCATAAAAGTGCCGCGCGCCTTACCTTCTAAACTGTAACCTGCGATATGCGGCGTAGCAAACTCTGCCAATGGTACCAACTCGGGCAGAGGTGTTGGCTCGCCTTCCCACACATCGAGCACTAATTTAAGATCGTCACGTTGCTGCTTCACTTTAATAAGCGCCTGATTATCTATCACATCACCGCGGCAGCAATTCACTAACCATGTATTGGGTTTGAGTGCCTTTAAGCGCGCCTCATCGAACAAATGCTTGGTTTTATGCTCGCCAGTGCGCGTGATGGGCACATGTAAACTGATGATATCGGCCTGCGCCATGATGGTTTCTAAGCTCACAAAACTGCGCGGATCGCCCTCTGCAGCTTTGATGGGATCGTTAAGCAGTACTTTAATACCATAGGCTTGCAAACATTTTGCCGTCGCAGTGCCAGTGTTGCCCGCGCCCACTATGCCGACGACCTTGCCCTTCAGTGGCGAATTAAAGCGCTGTGCTAACTCCAGCATAGCGATAAAAGCAAACTCCCCGACCGCAGTCGCATTGCAACCTGGTGCATTAGAGAAGGGAATATTTCGCTCAGCAAGATAGGCTAAATCCACATGATCTGTGCCTATGGTGGCACTGCCGACAAATTTCAGCTTATTATTGCCTGAGAGCAACTCGGCATTCACTTTGGTGACCGAGCGCACTAATAGCACATCGGCCTCGCGTACTTGCTCGGCGGTTAACGTGCGGCCGTTAACAGGAATAATGTCCCCGAGATCGCCAAATAGCGGTTCAACATAGGGCATATTTTCATCGACTAAAATCTTCATGGGCACCTGATCGGATAAAAGTGGGAATGGAAGGCATCAAGATGCTCGGTATTCTAACAAGACTAATGGGATAAATCCCTGCCTATGCAACAGGTTCACATAAAACGCCCATAAAAAAGGGAAGCCTAAGCTTCCCTTCTATCGCGTTTAATCAATAAACTTATTTGAATTTACGCATCACTAGCGTGGCGTTTGTACCGCCAAAACCGAAGCTGTTGCTCATCACAGTGTTCAGCTCAGCAGCGCGATATTCACGAACGATAGGCATGTCTTTCGCCGCGTCGTCCAGATTATCGATATTGATGCTTGGGGCAATAAAGCTGTTTTCCATCATGATTAAGCTGTAAATCGCTTCATGTACACCAGCAGCGCCTAAAGCATGACCTGTCATAGACTTAGTCGATGCAATAGGTGGGCACTTGTCTTTGAATACTTCACGTAGCGCTTCTAATTCACGTACGTCGCCCACTGGCGTTGAAGTACCGTGAGTGTTGATGTAATCGATTGGGGTATCAACATCGGCCATGGCCATTTGCATACAACGCACTGCGCCTTCGCCAGATGGCGCTACCATGTCATAACCGTCTGAAGACGCGCCATAGCCAATCACTTCAGCGTAAATTTTTGCGCCGCGAGCCAGAGCATGCTCTAACTCTTCAACCACTAAAATACCGCCGCCGCCAGAGATCACAAAACCATCACGGTCTGCATCATAGGTACGAGAGGCTTTTTCTGGTGTGGCATTGTACTTAGTTGACAGTGCGCCCATAGCATCAAAGCCCATGGTCAGCGTCCAATCCACTTCTTCAGCACCACCGGCAAACACCATGTCTTGCTTACCCATTTGGATAAGTTCAACGGCGTGGCCAATACAGTGGGCGCTGGTTGCACAGGCTGAACTGATAGAATAGTTCATGCCTTTAATTTTAAATGGCGTAGCCAAACAAGCACTGGCCGTGCTCGACATGATGCGAGGCACAATATACGGACCAACACGTTTGACGCCTTTTTCACGCAGTGTATCGGCAGATTGCACTTGGTTAGACGATGATGCGCCGCCTGTACCGACAATCAAACCGACGCGCGGATCTGAATACTGCTCTTCAGTTAAATTGGCATCGCTAACGGCTTCTTGCATCGCAATGTAAGCATAGGCAGCGGCATCGCCCATGAAGCGTAGCGCTTTACGATCGATATGCTCAGCTGGGTTTAACTTGATGTCACCCCATACGTGGCTACGTAACTGCATCTCTTCAAACTGAGCTGAATGCGTAATACCACTGCGGCCCGCTTTCAGTGACTCGGTCACTTCTTGCTTGTTATTACCGATACTTGAAACAACACCCATTCCGGTGATCACGACTCTTTTCATTTTATTGCTATCCATTGTGTACATGTCAGTACCTACTTTTCGCTGAGCCAATAGTATCTGTTTTGACTCAATTAAGTGGTCAGCTTTCCATAAAGGCGAGTAAAATAATGCCAATTATGAGACCGAGAGTAAATTTCTTTGACTGCAGAGCCCAATAAACCTTGTCAAATTAAGCGTGATTACCAGCAATTAATCAACCTTTATCCCGCAACAGCTCACACTGATGCACACTATCTCAGCAAATTGAGCATTTATCAGCAGCGGGTATTTGAGGCTCATTCACAGCAAAAACTCTTAATATTAGGCCAAATTGGTTTAGGTAACGGGCTTGAACTCTTATCTTGGTGGCGCACTCAGGCGAATCCTAGCCAACGTTTGCTCCTTAAGTTGTTCGAACCCAATCCGATTAATGCGTACGAACTTAAATCACTTTGGGATCAATCACTCACTCTTGTGAAAGAAACCCCATTCGAGCCAAATCTTGAATCAAAGCAAGCGTCAGCGTTAGAGTGTAAACCTGAGCTCAGCCAGCTTGCTCAAACCTTACTCGATGCTGAGCCGACGGCTATTATAGGTTGCCAGAGATTAATTTTTGATGACGGTCGTACCACTATCGACCTGCACTTTGGTGATATTCAAACCCAGCTCAGTTCACTCACCCATTCGCCAATGCATCCGGTTCAACACTGGTTGATATTGCCCCATCTGCTACAGGCGCTACATCATCAAAGCCAATGGCAGATGGCAAAACTCAGTGACGATAGCGCAACCATTGCCACGATTGGATTAAGCGAATCAAGCGAATTAAGCGAAACAACAGTCAACCGTTTCCAAGCCTGTGGCTTTACTGTGAGCGATATCAATGAACTTGGTACCAAAGCTCTGGGTATCCATCAACCAGTCACACTGATTAACCACCAGCCTGACGCCGTACTGCTACACGAGCGCCAAGTCTTACGTCAGCAAGACGCTAAAGCCTATGCTTTTAATCCTATGGCTGCAATCTTATCCTCGCCGACGCAAAGCTCGATTGCCATTATAGGCGGCGGCTTAGCCTCGGCGCATTTGGCGCTGTCTTTGGCTGAGCGCGGCCAAGGTGCACAGGTATTTTGTAAAGATGCCGAGCTAGGCCAAGGCGCATCGGGCAATCGCCAAGGAGCCATTTATCCACTGCTGACACCGGAAAATGATGAATTAAGCCGCTTCTTCCAACAGGCATTTTTATTTAGCCGACGTCGAGTGCAGGCGCTGACATCCGCCCCCGCCGACAATCAGACGCCGATTTCCCATAATTTTTGCGGCGTATTGCAAACTGCCCACGATGAACGCAGCCAGTTACGACTCGATAAAATCATTCAAGGCCAACCCTGGCCAAGTGAAATCGCCTACGCCGTCGATGCTGAGCAAGCCAATGCAATTGCCAAAATCAATCTCGATAAGCCAGGCTTTTTTTATCCCTTAGGTGGCTGGGTTTGCCCATTTGAATATGCAGAAGCCGCGATAAAAAAAGCGATGCAACTGGCCGATGTGAGCGTCTCGCTTAATACCGACATCCTTGCCATTGAACGCCAAAGCGATGGATGGGTTTTGTTGACTGAAAAGGAACGTTTCGGGCCCTTTGCACAACTTGTACTCGCCAATGGCGCAGAATTGACACAATTTGATGCCAGCAACAAATTACAAATTAGCCCCTTTCGCGGCCAAGTCAGCCATGTGCCCGCTCAATTTCAATTGAGTCAGCTCGCAAGTGTGCTGTGCGCAAACGGTTATTTAACGCCAAGTCACCAAGGACTCCACTGCCTTGGCGCGAGTTACGTTAAAGAACCCAAGCATTTAGACTTTTGCCCGCAGGAACAACAAGAAAACCTCATGAAAATGCACGAGAGTTATCCGAACCAAGACTGGCTTGAAGATATCGACATGAGTGGCAACAATGCCCGCGTCGGCGTGCGTATGGTGACGCGGGATCATTTCCCTATGATGGGCTGCGCGCCCGATGTGGCGAAAATCCTTGAGGATTATGAGCAACATCAACTAACTAAAGAGAGTCGACACTACTGGCAAACCACGCCAGCGCCGGTGCATCAAGGACTGTATATTCTTGGTGGGTTAGGCTCTCGGGGGTTAAGTTCTGGGCCACTGGCCGCCGAATGTCTTGCGGCGCAGCTGTGCGGCGAACCAATACCGCTCGATAAAGAAACCCTGTGTAAACTCAACCCCAATCGCATGTGGCTGCGAAAATTGCTCAAGGGTAAAGCGCTCTAGGCAATCAATCGCTAGAAAAATAACGTTTTTGAGCACTATAAAAAAGGGATTAAGCCATGACTTAATCCCTTTTTTAAATGTTTTCTGTAAACCACTTAAGCGGCTGTGATGACTATTGCGTTGTCACTGCTGTGGGTTCAAGGCTGCTAGACTCAAGACTGCTAGCTCCAACATGTCGAGGTTTTCGCGGCGCTCTGGGCACTTTCACCCGAGTACGATTGTTGTTATCGCGACTCTGACGAATAAGCGCATCACCACTTATGCTCGATGCTAGGCTTGCAGCCTCACGGTGAGATTTAGCCAATCTGTCGTATAACAGCACATTGACCGACGCAGCAAGATTCATACAACCGACCGTAGGCACATACACTACGGCATCGGCTTTATCGATAATCTCTTGGCCAATAGTGCCATCTTCAGGACCAAACACATAAAAGGCTTTCGCTGGATGGACAAAATCCGGCAGCGGCGTCGCGCCAACCACCAAATCCACACAGATAAGCTTAGTGTCCGCCGGAATCGAGGCGAGTAATGAAGTGACGCCCGTGAGCGGAATGCGCTCTCCAGCATCCTTAGTATCGACATGGTATTGCACTGCACCCGAACGCGCGGCTAACTCGTAGCGCCTGCCGGTATAAAATACGCCGTCAACGCCATAACAACCCGATGCGCGCATAATACCGCCGACATTAACGGGCGTTTTAGGATTCACTAAGCCGATAAATACCGCGCTGGCATCGAGCGTTTGCTCACTGGCTAATTCAGCACTCGGCATTTCTGTACTCGTTACTTCGGTACTAGTCACTGCAGTATTAGTCACTTGCTCGTTGTCAGTCATAGGCATAACGCTAGGCAACATCAAATTCGCCTACAATCCTTGCATGCAGCTGTGCCCATGCCTGTTCAACCAAGGCATAATCGGCATCGTTTAATTCTTGGCGCGCGAGCGCTAAACAGTCGGTCATTTTCAACATAAGGGCATCGAGATCGGTTGCACCCTGCGCTTCAAGTTGTGATAACACAACGGCGACATGGCCCTGTAAATAGCCACAGGCAAACAAAGCATCGTCATCACCATGACTGACTACACTGGCGATCCACTGTTCTAATGCGTCTTCGTAATGCTCTAACATTGGGTCTAACTCTCCATTAATACTGGATTGGCCGACACATCTGCTGCGACCAATAAATCTGGATTGGCCACCTGATACATGACGTAATCATGGTAGCCCGTCGTCACTTTATAATAGCCGCCAAGCTCGCTATCTAATTTAGGGTCGCCACTATCCACAATTAGTGGTCGTCCATCAAGTGCTTTTAGCTTAGTTTTTGTGGCGAGGATAATAATATTGTCTTTTCCGATGCGCCGAATGAGCTCAGGCGACAACTGTTGATTGCCGCGTCCTAAGATATGGCCTTGGCCGCCAATTAAAGTAATCACCAACTTAGTCGGCTTATCTTGGGTCAGTTCAAGTAATTCATTCGCGGTTAAGTCACTGCCAACAAGGTTTTTATCTTGAATGAGATCAACACCGAGCAGGGTATTGTCCAGAGCTAACTCTTCCATCACAAAGGCAACCGTACTGCCAGAGCCCATGATGTACAGCTCATCTTCCATTTGATTAACCACATCGGCGGCGATATCGGCCAGCACGAGTTCATCGACTTCCTTGCCGCCCATCTTCACCGCTTGCACATAACGCGGCTCTGCGGGCACTAAAAGCTCACCAAATCGTTTGGCGCGCACTGTGCCTTGGCGAAAAGCCACTTCGTCAATATCCATCACATCGGCAGACATCAAACTGACGAGCTCACCATCGAGCAACATTTTGACCACCATGCCAGAGGCATGGGGCGTAATACCGTAAACGCCGGAATGAATTTTCACGCCAGCGGGCACGCCTAGTACAGGGAGTTTGTCATCGATAGTAGCTTGCTCAAACACAGAATAAACGTCGCGGGCCGTGCCGTCACCACCGGCAAAAAGCAGTAAATCCAGTGGTTCATCCAGCAGCGCACGCACAACGGCCTGCGTATCCAGTGCCTGAGTTTTATCTGGGGTTTGATACACCACTCGCGTGGTAAAACCCAGTGACTTAGCGACGTCTTCACCCATGATGCCCGAGGCGGTAATAACCTCGATGTCATCAGCATAATCACGGATAACCTCAAGTGCCTGCATCATACGCAAAGCGGCTTTAGGTTCTGCGCCTAAGGCAAGCGCCTCTTCGGCAACACCATCGCTGCCCTTAAGGCCAACACTGCCACCTAAGCCAGCCAATGGATTGATCACTAACCCTAAACGAAACCGAATCACTTTTTACCTCACTTAACGCAATCTTGGAATTTTTATCTTTATATTTTAGTATCTTAATAGATGCTTTTAATCGTGATTGATATTGCTAGATTGACATTGCTAGGCCGTATGGGAGGCAACGCCAGGTTTATCCCTAGGAATAAAGAATACCGCCAGCATAGCGGCAAAAGCGCATCCGGCAGCAAACACCCAAGACCAAACTGCCCCGCTACCATCGCCCCAAATATAGCCGCAAATCCAAGTGCCGAGCGCACCGCCCACTCCAAAACTTAAGCTGGCATACAGGGCTTGACCTTGGCTTCTGTGACTCGCATCGAAATGCCTGTGCACAAATTGAATCGATGCCGCGTGGGTTAAGCCAAAGGTAAAGGCATGTAATAATTGACTAAAACCAAGCCACAATACGCTGTCCACTCCGAAGGCAACCAACAGCCAACGCAAGCAAGTCATGCCGATACTGACAATCAATAGGGTATTAACACCATAGCGGCCCAGTAAACGCGGCGCGAACATAAACATCACAATCTCGGCCATAGCGCCAAGGGCGACAAATATCCCCGCTGATGATTCTGAGTAACCCGCTTGTTTTAAATATAAGACAAAGAAGCCGTAGAAAGGCCCTGCGCTCATTTGCAGCAACATCGCCGAGAGTAAGAACCAAATAATCGCCCGATTCCATTGTAATGGCGGCCGCACTTGACTGGTGTCACGCACCAAACGATTTGCTGGTAATGGCAACGCACTAGCTAACATGCCGATAAACAATGAAAAACCGATATAAGGCAGCACTTCTGTGCCCCACTGGCCAATCGCAAAGCCCGCACCGACAACGAGGCAAATATAACCAACACTGCCCCAGCTGCGAATTTGACCGTAGCGGCTGGCATTCTCGCCTAAGGTTTCTAAGGTGATCACTTCAAGCTGGGCGAGGATCGCATTCCAAAAGAAAGTATAGAGGGCCAGACTCAGCGCCATATACACAAAACCGCCATGGTAGAAAAAACTCAAATACGCCAGCGCGGCGGCTCCCGCGCCCATTTTTATCAGCTCAGCACGCATCCCCGTTCGGTCAGCCACTTTGGCCCACACATTCGGGGCAACGATACGCGTCGCCATCAGGATGGCGAGTAAAAAGCCAATTTCTTGAGGATTAAAACCGCGATTTTCGAAGAAGACCCCAAGATAAGGGACCATAGTACCAAGAATAGAAAAGAAGAAAAAATAGCAGGCACAAAGCCAGCGTAATTGCCGGCTTGTGCTGGAAGAAGTTGACATTAACGCATTCCCTTTATCTCATGCCACTTGTTGTATCGTTATCGCATACCATCTATCACATGCGCCTATCTCATACCCCTATTTCATGCGCCTATCGCATACCACTATCTCATTCCGAGAACGGGTGTGTGACTGCGTACATCCTGATTTTGCGCTCTGTGTCTTAGCAAGTGATCCATCAACACAATGGCAAGCATAGCTTCGGCAATCGGTACCGCGCGGATCCCAACGCAGGGATCGTGACGACCTTTAGTGACGACTTCGGCCATTTCACCCTGCGCCGTCATACTTTGGCCCGGCACACTAATGCTTGATGTGGGTTTTAAGGCAATATGGGCAATGATCGGCTGGCCCGATGAAATTCCACCGAGCACACCGCCCGCATGGTTAGATTCAAAGCCTTGAGGTGACATTAAGTCACGACCTTCGGAGCCCTTTTGAGTCACGACACCAAAACCATCACCAATCTCAACGCCTTTGACGGCATTGATGCCCATCAGCGCGTGGGCAATATCGGCATCCAATCGATCAAATACTGGCTCACCTAAACCCACTGGCACACCTGTCGCGATAACGGAGATTTTCGCGCCAATGGAGTCACCGGATTTTTTCAGCTCACGCATGTATTCATCAAGCGCTTCAAGCTTGCTGGTATCGGGGAAGAAAAAGGCATTTTGCTCAATTTGGTCAACATCAATCGTCTGCGCACAAATAGGACCCAGCTGTGACATAAACCCATAGATCTCGATACCGTGAACTTGCTTCAAATACTTTTTAGCCACAGCACCCGCCGCAACGCGCATCGCGGTTTCACGGGCAGACGAGCGGCCACCACCACGATAGTCACGCATACCGTACTTTTGCTGGTAGGTATAATCGGCGTGTCCAGGACGGAATAAATCTTTGATATTAGAGTAATCTTGACTGCGTTGATCGGTATTTTCGATCAAGAGTCCAATTGAGGTACCCGTGGTTTTACCTTCGAAAACGCCGGATAAAATCCGCACTTCGTCTGGCTCACGGCGGGCCGTGGTATATCGGGATGTCCCTGGGCGACGGCGATCAAGATCATGCTGCATATCGGCTTCGGTTAATTCAAGCCCTGGTGGGCAACCATCAATAATGCAACCCAGTGCAACACCGTGACTCTCACCAAACGTCGTCACTACAAAATTTTGACCAATACTGTTTCCAGACATCCGCTTTGTACACCTTAGGTTATTTGTTCATCGCTCCGTGTCCAGCGACCACTGGACAATTTATTTTCCCGCTGCAAGCCTAACTGGCAGCGGGAAAAGTCTCAACCTAATTTGCTATCTTAGGTTATTCTGCGTCGCGATAAATGCCGAACACTGACTGATTTTCGACCAGTTGATCGCGGGTTAATACAAACACGCCATCGCCGCCATTTTCAAAGTTAATCCAAGTGAATGGCACTTCTGGGAATTGCTCAATTAAATGCACCATAGAATTACCGACTTCAACTACGAGTAAACCCGTTGGTGTGAGGTATTGCGCGGCATTGGCCAGTATGCGTTTGGTTAAATCTAACCCGTCGCGACCAGAGGCTAAACCGATGGCAGGCTCATGATGATATTCATCTGGCATGTCGCCAATGTCTTCAGCATCCACATAAGGTGGGTTTGAAACAATCAAATCATACTGTGGACCTTCTGGGATGGCCGAGAACAAATCCGATTGCATCGGGAATACTCGGTCCATCACACCTAAGGTTTCGATATTGATTTGCGCCACATCTAATGCATCTTCGCTGATGTCCAGCGCGTCAACTTCGGCATCTTCAAATTCGTAGGCACAGGCAATTGCGATACAAGCGCTGCCAGTACATAAATCTAAAATACGCGTTACTGGTTTGCCATACAACCAAGGGCTAAAACGGTTAGCGATCATTTCAGCAATCGGTGAGCGTGGCACTAACACGCGCTCATCGACGTAAAATTCAAGTCCGGCAAAACGCGCTTTGTTGGTCAGATAAGGCACAGGAAGGCGCTCTCTGACACGGCGAATAATCAACTCGACAATTTTATGCTTTTCACTGCTGGTCAAGTTGCTTAAAATCACTTGCTGGCCGATTTCTTCGGGTAAGTGTAAAGCATGGAAAACTAAGGCGATGGCTTCATCCCACGCGTTATCAGTACCATGACCATAATACACATTGGCGTCGTTAAAACGGCTCACGGCCCAACGTAACATATCGCCAATAGTGCGTAATTCTGTCACAGCTTCATCTACAAAGATCTTATCCAAAACGTGCTCCCGCTAGTTTGTTCGCGAACATTGTAACTGAACTCTATTCAGAAACCATAGGATTCAATAGAATACCCGCCATGAATAAAGACGACGACAAAGAAGGCTTGGCGATGTTCTCAGCGCTTATCGATGGTATTAAACCCATCACGCAAAATAAGCGACACTTTCGCACGCCCTTAAAAACCAAACAGGAAATAGAACTGAAAGAGCAGCAACTGCATGCTAACAGTTATTTCTCAGATACTTATCAGCCGCTACTGCCAGTACAAGGACCGATGCGTTGGTTAGAGGAAGGGGTTGATAGCCTAGAACTCAAACGCCTGCGACGTGGAGATTACCAGCCAGATTTGCTGCTGGATTTGCACGGCTATCGCCAATCGGAAGCCAAACTTGAGCTAGCGGCACTGATCCAAGCCTGCGTTAAACAGCAAAGCCTGTGTTGCTGCATTATGCATGGTTACGGCAGTGGCATATTGAAACAACAAGTCCCCATGTGGTTAGTGCAGCATCCTATGGTGAAGGCTTTCCATCAGGCCCCTAAAGAATGGGGCGGCGATGCGGCGTTATTGGTGCTGATTGATATTGGTGAGCAGCCGCATAGACGTTAACTCGCTATCGACTTTAAACATTAACGTTTCAGGTTTAGCGGATTAGCGAGTTTCCTACGTTTACCAAAAACAAACGGCCCACATTCAGTGGGCCGTTTATTTTATAATAGAGACATAAACCTAGATTAGCTAATGCTATGAGGCGCGTGCTGCCACACGATTGAAGCTTGCTCGGCATGTTTATCAATAAGCGTAATGCCCGAGGTGGCAAATAACGGCGGCTCAACACCCG
>NZ_MPDG02000002.1:1237356-1295605 GCF_001887095.2 Shewanella sp. SACH | reverse complement strand
CCGCCACTAACTCACTGACTAAATAGCCCAATAACGGCATGTGAGCAATCACTAGCACTTTATCCGCCTTGTATAACTCAGCGTAGGCTACAACTAACGCGGCTACATTGGCGGGATCGCCAGAAGGAACAAGATCATCAGCGACTAACCACTTACGCGGTTCCGGAAAATGCTGACTCAGCTCCTGCCAAGTTTGCTGTGCACGTAAGTAAGGACTCACCAAAACAAGATCGAAATCAGTCACACTGCGAGCCAACCAGTTGCTCATCAACACAGTATGGTGCCTTCCAACATCGGTCAGTGTTCTGTCTCTATCAGACTGAGCATTAAATCCGGCGTCACCATGTCTCATCAAAAATAGCTGCATACTTCTCTCGCGACTCAAACTTGTTTTTGTTTTATCCCAATTGTAGCCCTAAAATCCATTTCAACAAACCTTGTAAGACTTAATCTTTAGTCGATAAACACAAGAGATATTTGCTAAAAACCATTAAGACTATCAATATATAACAAGCTATCGTTATCGGAGTGTCTCTTTGCAAGCCTCTCAGTCCATTTATAAAAGTCCAAACGATCACCGTCAGTATCGTTATCTTGTGTTAGATAACGCGCTTAGGGTGCTATTGGTTGAAGATCAAGATGCCAGCCAAGCGGCCGCATCTATGGCTGTAGGCGTGGGTCATTTTGATGATCCCGCGGATAGACCCGGCATGGCGCATTTTTTAGAGCATATGCTCTTCCTTGGTACTGAAAAATTTCCCGACTCAGGCGAGTACCACGCCTTTATCAACCAACATGGCGGCAGCAATAACGCTTGGACGGGCACAGAGCACACTAACTTCTTTTTCACCATCAATGAAGACGTGTTTGCCGACTCCTTAGACAGATTCAGCCAATTTTTTATTGCGCCTAAATTTGACTTAGAACTGGTCGATAGAGAACGCCAAGCTATTGAATCTGAATTTAGTTTAAAACTGAAAGACGATATTCGCCGTACCTATCAAGTGCTGAAAGAGACAGTTAATCCACTGCATCCTTTCTCAAAATTTTCAGTCGGTAACTTAGTCACCTTAGGCGGAGAGCAAGCACAGGTACGTAGCGAATTACTCGATTTCTATCAAAGCCACTACAGCGCCAACTTAATGACCTTGTGCTTAGTCGCGCCGCTTTCCCTCGACGAATTAGAAGATTTAGCCTGCCATTATTTTAGCGGGATCCAAAACTTGAATTTAGTGAAAAACTATCCTCAAGTGCCGCTGTTTTCAGAAAATGAGCTGTTAACCCAAATTGATATCGTGCCGCTTAAGGAGCAAAAACGCTTAAGCATCAGCTTTAATTTCCCTGGCATTGACCACTACTACAAACGTAAGCCTTTGACTTATATCAGCCATATTTTAGGCAATGAGAGCCATGGCAGCCTTTTGTCCTATCTTAAAGAGCAGGGACTGGTGAATAACTTGTCCGCGGGCGGCGGCGTAAATGGTTATAACTTCAAAGATTACAGTATCGGTTTACAGTTAACCGATAAGGGACTGGCGAATCTTGATGAGATTATCAGCTGCTGTTTTGAGTATATTGAGCTCATCAAAACCCAAGGTTTAGATGAATGGCGTTATTTAGAGCGCGCAAACCTGCTCAAAATGGCATTTCGCTACCAAGAGCAAGTTAAATCACTCGATTTAGCCAGCCATCTCAGCATCAATATGCATCATTATGAAGTCGAAGATTTGGTCTTTGGTGACTATCGAATGGATGGGCTGGATATTCCAGAAACCATAGCCCTACTCGAGCTAATGACGCCCCACAATATGCGTCTGCAGCTTATTGCGCAATCGGTTAAAACGGATCGTAAAGCCAACTGGTATCACACGCCCTATAAAGTGCGCCCTATTGCACCTCAGTCCCTCGTTCGTTGGCAAGTGAGCAGTATTCGCCCAGAATTACAATTACCTGCTGCAAACCCATTTATCGTCGCCGACTCCATTCCTCGACCAGATAAGAGCGATGTCGAGGTACCAGTGATCGTTGCAGAATCGACGGGATACCGTATTTGGCACAAGAAAGACGATGAGTTTAATGTGCCCAAAGGCCACATGTATTTGTCGCTGGACTCAGAGCAGGCGAGTAAAACCCCAAAGCATGCCGCCCTCACCCGCCTGTATGTTGAAATGCTGCTCGATTATCTGACAGAACCAACCTATCAGGCCGAAGTCGCGGGCTTAAGTTACAATATTTATCCGCATCAAGGTGGCATTACCCTGCATTTATCGGGCTTTACCGGTAATCAAGAAACCCTGTTGGCCTTGTTAATCCACAAAGCCAGAGAGCGTAATTTTACTGAAGAACGTTTTGCCCTAATTAAATCTCAACTACTGCGCAGTTGGCAGAATCTAGCGCAGGCTAAACCTATTTCACAATTGTTTACTAGCCTCACTGTCACGCTACAAAAAAGCAGTTATGAGCCTGCCCGCATGGCTCAAATGCTCGAAGACATAAGCCTTGAAGATTTGCATAACCATGTACGCGCCTTTTACGAGAAGATCTATCTTGAAGGATTAGTTTATGGGGATTGGTTAGTCTCTGAAGCACAAGCTCTCGGTAAACGCTTAGAGCACATTTTATCCTTGGTTTCGACGCCAAGCGCAGAGTCCACCAGAGAATTAGTCAATTTAACGGGTCAAGGCACCTTACTTAGAGAACTTGCAATAGATCATCAAGATAGCGCGATCATTGTGTATTACCAATCCGCAGTAGCAACGCCAGAAAAAATGGCACTGTTTAGCTTACTAAATCATACTATGTCGTCCACCTTCTTCCATGAACTGCGCACTGAAAAACAGTTGGGCTACATGGTAGGCACAGGTTATCTGCCACTCAATCGTCATCCTGGGCTCATTTTTTATATCCAGTCGCCTACGACTGGACCACTGCATTTATTAGAGGCGATAGACGAGTTTATTGCAGACTTTAATTATGCCGTGATGCAAATCACCAACGAAGAATGGGAAAGCACTAAGGTCGGTCTTATTAGTCAGATCATGGAGCACGATGCGAACCTCAAAACTCGCAGCCAACGATATTGGGTCAGTGTCGGCAACAGAGATTATCAATTTAACCAAAGAGAACTGGTCGTAGACGAAATCACTAAGCTCACCCGCACTGATTTACTCAAATTCATGATGCGTAAAATGCGCACCAAACACAGTGACCGCTTAGTCTTATTTAGCACGGGTGAACAGCACAGAACTCAGGCAGCGTTGCAGTCAGAAAAGATGATCACAGATCTCAAAACGTTTAAGCAAACGGCAGAGAAGTTTAATTTCTAAACAAAAACACTTTTACACACACATTTGTTCACAAAGTTGGACAAACAAACAAAACCGCTACAAATTGCCCCAACTATAGTTGTATCTATCACGGTTGGGCGTAATACTAATGTAAAACATGGCTAGTCCATGTTCGACCCCTTCTACAGCGAACAATTTTGCTGCATCTACATGCTGTTAAAAGGATTTTTAGCCGCCTCCGCTTTGACAAAGCCCTCACTTTCTGGAAAAGTGATGTAACACAATTGTTTCATGGCATCCTCGGATAATAAGAACAAACACTATGCCTAAAGCACTCTTTAAAATCGTCTTGCTCGCTTTCTTTGGCTTGCATGCATTCGAAGACGTAAACGCATCTCCCTTTTCTGACAAATCTCCAATTATTCTCCAATCACAATCTTTTGGTGTCCCGCAAGGACTTTCCCAAAGCACAGTTACGTCTATCGTTACGGATAATGATGGCTACATTTGGATTGGCACGCTTAACGGACTAAATCGGTTCGATGGAAAAGAGTTTAAACACTTTTATGCTGATAATAGCGCTTCTGGTTTACCCAGCTCTTTTATTCGAAGCCTGCTAATCACTGAAGAAGGTGATCTACTAGTTGGTACTGACAAAGGACTTGCTATATATGATAGAAATGATGAATCACTTAAATTTATCGATGTGAAAAATGAATATTTGAATGGTGAAATATGGAGTTTATCCAACAATGACTTTACTAAAGAGATTTTAGTTGGAACCAATAAGGGCATACTTAGCCTCAACTTAAAAAATAAATCTCTAAGCTTAGAGTACATTGAAAAAGAATATTTCGAAGTAAAGAAAAGTGTAAACATTGGTGATGAAATATTTCTTAAAAGTTATGATGGTAAACTTTACAGGATAGATGGTAGTAATAAAGTAAAAATTATTGATAACGTACTTGATATAGAAAAGGAAAATAAAACCCTATATATATCAACAGAAAATGGACTTTACACCTATAGTGATAAAAGGGTATTAAAACTATCAAACAGCAAATATACTTTATTAAGTCGATACAATAGTGATATTTATGGAATAGATAAAAACAAAATATACTCGGTAAATAATGAACCCTATCTGATTGGGAAAACGGTAGAGGAGAAAGAAAAAAGTAAGGAAACATATCTATTTTCAACGGCTGACTACCTCATTATCGGAATGAACAATCAAGGGTTTGAAATAATAAGAAAGTCAAACAATCTTGTTTTAAGTACAGATCTAATAAAGGATAATGTTTGGCACATTAGTAAAACATTTGATAGCAAAATATTAGTATCATCTGATGATAGTATTCTTCGATGTTACGACATAAATTTGAATTTAATAAAAACTTATCAAACAGGCATTACCGGCTATAAAAATTCTGTAATGACAAAATATGGAATTTACATTGGAAATGAGAAAGGTGTAATTTTATTACATAACAATGGCAATATAAGTAACATAATAGGAGGTGAACAGATAACAACTATTGACTTAATCAATAACAATGAAAACATTATAGTTGGAACCGCTTCAGGGAAAGCTTTAATCATAAAAGATAATCTAATTTTAAAAAAAATAACAACTAATAAAAAAGATCCAGTTTTTGAAATCCTTTACATTTCAGATGCTGATATTTATTTAGCAAGCCAAAATGGTCTATATCATTATACTGATAATGAAACCAATAAAATAACAGATGAACTAACCTATAGCATTACAAAGTTTAGAAATGAAATTATATTTGGTACTTCAACCGCAATTAAGAAGTACAACCCCATTAGCAAAAAAACAAATAAATTATTCTCCGACAACAAAGAAATTTACTCCATATTAACTTTGGACAACTACATTTTCGCATCATCTCTTGGGCAAATTGTTTTAATTGATGGTGATAGTAATTATATTTTCTCAACAAATAATGGAAGTCAATACGAGTATAATACTAGAAGTAGCGTAGTCATTGATAATGAAAATATTTTTTTTGGGGGCATTAATGGTTTAAGCTTGATATCTAAAGATATAATTTTAGACCATATTAAAAACTCACAGCCACCAGAGACCTTCATCTCTGGATTACGTATTTTCAACTCCGTAATAGCTGGGGATGGTGAGTATTTCAAAGGTTCAATAAGTAAATCAAAGAGTATACAACTAAAATACTCTGATTATCCATTCACCATAACATTTAACTCACCAACATCAGAACCCTCTACTACGTCTTATTACTATAAAATGGATGGTCTATCAGATGAATGGATAGCATCAAATAAAATAAACTCAGCAACCTATACGAATTTATCACCTGATGAGTATATTTTCAAAGTTTATGCAGTTGATTCATTAACGCAGATAAATGGTCCAGTAAAAGAATTAAAAGTTATAATTACACCACCTTGGTGGCTATCAACATTAGCAAAGTCAATTTACTTCATTATTATAGTAATAACATTTTTAGGGATTACAAAATCAATTTTAAGAAAACGAGAGGTTCAACGCCAAATAGCGCTCAGCGAAGAAAGATTAAAGCTTTCCCTATGGGGAAGTGGTGATGAAATGTGGGACTGGGATATAGAAACTGGCAACATTTTCCGCTCAAATATCTGGGGAGCACTTGAATTTCCGCGTGATGGACATCGCTCGGGTAAATCGGATGAAGAGAGTAATATACATCCAATGGATCAAGAACGTGTTCGAGAAGCGCTCAATAAGCATTTTTATGGTGAAACAGATCATTTCGAAGCCGCATACCGAGTAAAAGGTAAAGACGACAATTGGGTATGGATCTTAGACCGTGCCAAAATTGTAGAGCGGGATGACAAAGATAATGCCCTGCGTATGACAGGTACAATTAAAAATATTAGTCAATTTAAACAAAAAGAAGAGCAACTAAAACTCTTTGAAAAAGCCATTGAAAATATTTCTGAAGGCATGTTTATCCTCGACGGTGAATACCGTTTTGTCGAAGTTAATGAAGCTTGCTGTAAGATTTCATTACGTAACAGAACTGATTTTATTGGCAACGTACTCACATTTGATTTATATCCTGAAACCTTCTCCACCCAAATCAGGACCATGTTGAAGCAACAAGGTCGCTGGGCAAATGAAGTCGAAGCCGCAAGAGGAGATAAAAGTCACTTCCACATGGAGCTGACTATCGATGCTATCTATGATGAGTTAGGCGAATTGTCACACTATGTCGGGGTTTTTTCGGATATTTCGAGACGGAAACAGCAAGAAGAAGAGCTTAGAAAACTAACCAATAATGATCTCTTAACCGGACTCCCAAATCGCTCCAACTTACAAGTGACCTTAAGTAACCTAGTGAATCGAGAAATAGCCCATGCGCTAATGGTGCTTGATCTTGATAATTTTAAACGTATTAATGATTCCTTAGGTCACCAGATTGGAGATACATTATTAAAGCTCGTTGCAGCTCGCATTAAGTCATTACTTCCCAAAAACACCAGTATTTACCGTCTAGGCGGAGATGAATTCGCCATTGTATTAGATAAAGGCTCAGATATAAGCGCCAGCGCTGCGATTGCTAACCGTATTATCGAAGGGTTAAAACCCGCTTTTGAAGTGAGTAATGAACAACTAGTCCTAGGATTAAGTATTGGTATAGTACTATACCCAGAAGATGAGCAAAGTGAGCAAGCATTACTGAGGAAAGCTGACATTGCTATGTACCATGCAAAGTCAGCAGGAGGTAATTGCTATCAGTTTTATTCAGAGTCATTAAATCAACATGCGATTAGGCAGTTAGAAATAGAGAATCTCATACGTGAAGGCTTAAAAGATGATCTATTTGAAGTTTATTATCAGCCTAAGGTTGATCTTAAGCGCGGTAAAATTGCAGGCATGGAGGCTTTAGTCAGATTAAATCATCCAGTACATGGCTTGATACCCCCAAATGATTTTATTCCACTTGCTGAAGAAAACGGTTTAATTGTTGAAATTGGTGAAATCGTCTTACGCAAAGCCTGTTTCGCAGCGCAGAAATGGCGTGAACAAGGAATATTCAGCGGCAGAGTCGCCGTCAATTTATCGTCACGTCAATTTGCACTCCCCGATATCCAACAACGAATAGAGTCAATTTTAAGACTCACCAAACTCCCCGCTTGTCACCTTGAATTAGAAATAACTGAAGGTACTGTCATTAAGCAGCCGGAAACGGCGATTATTGTCATGCAGCAACTGGCTAAAATGGGCGTTAGTTTGGCACTCGATGATTTCGGCACTGGGTACTCGTCCCTTTCATACTTAAAACGTTTCCCGATTCATACTTTAAAAATTGATAAAGCTTTTGTTGACGATATTGATAAGTCTGATCGCGATCTCAAAATGGTCGATTCTATTATCACTATCGCTCATAACATGGGGCTTTCTGTTGTGGGAGAAGGGGTAGAACAAGCAGCACAATTGAATATTTTACGAGCACTCAACTGTGAAGAAATTCAAGGCTATATTTTTAGTAAGGCCATAAAAGAGACCGAATTTACCCTGTTACTCCAAGAAGACATGATAAAGCCAAACACAAAAAGCAACATTACCTAATCATTTAACTCTCAATTTGATTGCGATTTACAACATTGGCACAACAAGTGCAATAGCTCTATCAGTGTCAATAATAAATCAATATCAACTACCCTGAGAGAGAATTAGAATGATTAAAGGAATCCTAGTAACAGTTACTTTATTATCTTCAATTGGTTTTGTAGCAAATAGTGTTGCTCTTCAAGGTTCTCCATATGTGAAGTTCAAACCCCTTGAAGTTGCGGGTTCTCCATATGTGAAATTCAAACCCCTTGAAGTTGCGGGCTCTCCATATGTGAAATTCAAACCACTAGAACAAGTTGCATAACATTAATCAGGTTAGGGAGAGTGACTATGCTAAATTCAATCAAAAAAGCACTCGGTTTATCCAAGCCAGCGCGTAAAAAAGTTAAGTTGCCAGAAGGCTTAAACCACCTTGAAGTGATTTCTGCGAAGGGTTGGTGGAATTAATTTAAGTCCTGTAGCCATGAGTCTAACTCGTGCACTGTGATGGAAAATTAGGCTAGAAACAATAAAGGGAGCATTAGCTCCCTTTAGTTTTACATAAGTAAAAAAGTATGAAAATACATAGCATTACATATTGATAGATTAGCTATTTAATATCCCTTCCTCACTACAACGGATTTTCCTCAAAGCTAAATGGCTGTGTGTCGTAAAGAGCGGATAAGCCAAAGGCCCGAGCACAAAACCCAGTAATGCCCAATGCGTAACAGAAAGGCCTGCGGTAAATGCAGCTAAGCCGAAGTACCAAGCCGAGATTAATGCGATAAAGATACCCAGCAAAGCCACAAATCACCTCTTTGAAAACAACTAAAAATCATAAATGTAGAGAAACTAATTCCCCATCAAAATGCGGATACGACTCGCTTAATTTTGCTGATTAATTCAATCTTAAAATACCGCTCTAACAGCACAATGAAAGGTTCTCCACACAGTGCAGAAACGAGCAGCACTCATTCATAGCTACGCTCTCAGCACAGAACAAATAGCTCTGAGCACTGAGCACTGAGCACTGAGCACTGAGCACTGAGCACTGAGCACTGCACTCTCGATCAAGCGCTCGGATTATACAAGATCCACATCTAAGTTATGAACATTTTTCAGGCAAAAACATGCCTTATGGCAATAAAAAAACGGCAATAACCTGCCGTTTTTTTGTTCAACCTTCATTGGCTAAAACCTAGATTAACTATGACTTAGATTCACTGAAACTTAGAAAAAGTGCGCGTTTTCTTGAGCCATGGTTTTTAAGCGCTCACAAGGTTCGAATCTGTTACCGAATTGGCTTTGATAACCTTCAAGAATTCGCACTAAGTTCGCGGCGCCTAAAGTGTCAATATAATGGAATGGGCCACCGAGGAATGGCGGGAAGCCAATACCGAAAATGGCGCCAATATCACCATCTCTTGGCGATGCGATAATACCATCTTCTAAACAACGCACCGCTTCGTTGAGCATTTGTACGACACAACGCTCGGCAACCGCTTTTGCGTCTTTATTGGTGCCAGGCTTAATGCCTAACACACCATAAACACTCTCATCGACAGCTTTAGCTTTCTTGCTCGATGCGCCGTATTGATAGAAACCTTTACCATTTTTACGGCCTTTACGATCGTCACTCAAAAGCTTGTCAAAAGCCGCTGGCGCTTTAAAACGTTCACCCAATTCTTTTTCGAGGATTGGTGAAATCTTAGCGCCCACGTCGATACCCACTTCGTCGAGTAAAGTAATAGGGCCCACAGGGAAACCAAACTTAACCAGCGCTTTATCAAGATGTTCAACACTTTGGCCTTCAAGTAATAATTGCGCGGCCTCGTTCATGTAGAGTGCAAGAATACGGTTCACGTAGAAACCCGCGCCGTCTTGCACCACTATCGGTGTTTTACCTTGCTTACGGGCAAATGCGACCGTAGTCGCAATAGTTTCTGGCGACGTTTTAGCATGGGCAATCACTTCCACCAGCGGCATTTTCTCTACTGGCGAGAAATAATGCAGTCCAATAACGTTCTCAGGACGCGTTGCCGCTTCGGCGATTTGGCTAATAGGCAAAGATGAGGTGTTTGACGCAAAAATGGTGTGCTCACCACACTCACGCTCAATGTCTTTCACCATTTGATGCTTAAGCGCTAGGTCTTCAAATACCGCTTCCACAACGATGTCGGCATCTTTAACGCCTTTATATTCAGTCGTTGTGGTCATCAGTGCCATTAGGTTGTCACGAGCAGCAGGCGTCATATGACGGCGCTTAACCCCTTTATCCAACAGCTTGTAGGCGTAAGCTAATGCATTGCTTAAACCTTTTTCGCTGATGTCTTTGACACGAACAGGGATTTTAGCCTTGGTCGTTGTGACAGATGCGATACCGCCACCCATTAAACCGCCACCTAAGATCACCGCTTTTTTCACTTTGCGCGGGCTCGCGCCTTCTGCGCCAGTTTCTTTCTTCATTTCTGTGGTTGCGAAGAAAATACTGCGCAGCGCTTCAGATTCTTTCGATACCACTAATTCGGCAAAATGACTGGCTTCGACTTCTAGCCCTTTTTGCATGCCCTTAGCAATCCCTTGACGCACGCAGTCAATGATCTTGGCAGGCGCAGGATAATTACCTTGGGTTTTCTTTTCGACCTGCTTAGTCGCTTGATCGAAAATAATATTACGGCCGAAACTCGTGCCTTCAAGCACTTGATTAACGAGTGACTTTTTAACAGGCTTCGGAACACGTTTACCCGCAAGCGCCATCTCAACGGCGGTTTGTAACAGAATCGTCTGCGGCACAACATCATTCACTAAGCCCATTTTCAAGGCTTGTTTAGGACGAATTTGTTTACCGGTCAACATCATATCTAAGGCTGTCGTAATGCCGACTAAACGTGGCAAACGTTGAGTCCCGCCGCCGCCTGGCAATAAGCCAAGTTGGACTTCCGGAACGCCGAGCATAGTCTTGCCATCGTCGCTACATACCCTTTGATGACAAGCTAAGGCTAACTCTAAACCACCGCCTAAACAGGCACCATGGATTGCGGCAACCACAGGAATCGTTAAGGCTTCTAGCTCATTAAAAACCACATGGCCTTGCAGGGATAAGGCTTTGGCATCGCCCGCCGTTTTACAGGCATCGAGCATAGAAATATCTGCGCCCGCGACGAAAGAATCTTTTTTGCCTGAGATCAGCACTAAACCGCGAATGCTCGAATCACTTTTGATCTCGGCCAGAATCTCACTGATTTCAGGGCCAAACTGCGCTTTTAGGGTGTTCATGCTTTCGCCAGGAACATCCATAGTCAAAATAGCAATGCCGTCGTCGCGGCGGGTTAAATTAAAGGTCTTTTCCATGCCGATTACTCCACTTCTAGTATCATAGCCACGCCCAAACCACCAGCCGCACAGGCTGTTGTTAGGCCAGTTCCACCACCACGGCGCTTAAGCTCACGACACACTTGCGTGATCAAACGGGTTCCCGTTGCAGCAAAAGGATGACCATAGGCAAGCGAGCCGCCGAGCACGTTAAACTTGCTCATGTCGATTTCACCAATGGCGCGGTTACGGCCAAGTTTTTCTTCGGCAAATTTTTTCGAAGCAAACATCTGCATGTTCGCTAATGTCTGCGCTGCAAAAGCTTCGTGCATTTCAATCAGGGTAAGATCTTCAAGCTCCATTCCAGCACGTTTCAGCGCCAGTGGCGTCGCGTAAGAGGGCCCCATCAGCATGTCTTGCCACACATCAATAGCGCTAAAGGCATAGCTCTTAATGTAGCCAATCGGTTGATAACCTAAGGCTTTCGCTCGACCTTCGCTCATCAGGATAATCGCTGACGCACCGTCAGTCAGTGGCGTACTGTTGGCCGCCGTCACAGTACCATGCTGTTTATCGAATGCAGGACGCAACTTAGCGTATGACTCCAGTACCGAGTTTTCGCGGATATTGTTATCGCGATCGATAAACTGTTTATACGGCGGCACATGGGCAACCATCACTTCGTCACGAAGATGGCCTGAAGCCCAAGTTTCACTCGCTAAGGTGTGTGAGCGGTGCGCTAAGGCATCTTGATCGGCGCGGCTAATATTGTAGGTTTTTGCCATTTGCTCAGCGGTTTGTCCCATGGACAAGCCCGTTGAGTACTCGGCAACCGCAGGCGGCACAGGTAATAAATCTTTAATGCCTAAACGACGGAAAATTTGTAATTTTTGCCCAAAGCTACGGGCTTTATTCAGATCGACTAACGCATGTGCTAATTTTTTCGACACGCCGATAGGCAAGACAGAAGAAGAGTCTGCGCCGCCCGCAATACCGATTTCGATATTGCCTGTCATGATAGATTCGGCCACGTTTACGGCAGATTGGAAGCTAGTCGCACAGGCACGAGTGACACTATAGGCATCGGTCGACACATTCATGCCAGTACCGAGTACGATTTCACGGGCGATGTTAGGTGCAGCGGGCATTTGCACCACTTGTCCATAGACCAGCTGCTCAATCAACTTAGGGTCCAGTTCAGAACGCGCCAATAATTCATTGACCACCATTTTGCCCATATCGAGCGCCGATACACCGTGGAATGCCGTGGCTTGCTTTGCAAATGGCGTTCTTAAACCCGCTACAATTGCGATACGCTCGCCCTTGGCGTTCGTAACCTGTTGTCTATCACTCATTTGTCACCCTCTTTATGTGCGCAATCGCTGAGAGATTTCAGGCGGCGCTAGCTATTTCCGTGTTTGACCCATTGTTTTACGGCGAAAAACGCCCAATAACAGGTCTGACCATTAAAGTGTGATCTGATTCTAACTTCTTGTCAGCAAGTTTTAAACACCTGTTTGTTTTTTTAACACTAGCCAAACCCTAAGGGAATTCTTTACCATATCCGTTGTCTATAGCCCACACACGCATTTTCAACATAATAAAACGAGTAGCATCATGCCTTTGAGTCGCTTCCATGCATTACGCACTTACCTAAATAAGGTTGTTTTAGGGCAGCCAGTATTGACCGAAAATCTGCTCATTGCCTTAATTGCCAATGGCCACTTATTAGTTGAAGGTCCACCGGGACTGGCCAAGACCCGTGCGGTGAAAGCCTTATGTGACGGGGTTGAGGGCGATTTCCACCGCATTCAATTTACCCCAGATCTGCTGCCTGCCGACTTAACCGGCACAGATATTTATCGCTCGCAAACCGGCACCTTCGAATTTGAAGCCGGACCGATTTTCCACAATTTGATTTTGGCGGACGAAATTAACCGCGCCCCCGCCAAAGTACAATCGGCCTTATTAGAAGCTATGGCCGAAGGTCAAGTCACCGTCGGTAAGCACAGTTATAAGCTGCCACCGCTGTTTTTAGTGATGGCAACCCAAAACCCATTAGAAAACGAAGGCACTTATCCCCTGCCCGAAGCACAACTTGACCGTTTTTTAATGCACTTGAATCTTGATTACCCGAGCGGCGAGACTGAAATCGAAATTCTGCGCCAATCCCGTAAAGAAGCACTCACCCACGAATTGCCGACGACTGAGCCGATTGCTCAGGCCGATGTGTTTGCCGCACGTGACGAAGCCATGGAAATCTATCTCGCCGAGCCACTCGAAAAATACATAGTCGAAATTGTTATGGCGACCCGCGAGCCTTTACGTTACAGCGAAGACTTAGCGAAATGGCTTGAGTACGGTGTCAGCCCACGCGCCACTATTTCGTTAGAACGCTGTGCCCGCGCCCGCGCTTGGCTGCACGAGCGAGACTTTGTTTCACCGGAAGACATTCAAGCCGTTGCACCAAATGTGTTAAGACACAGATTATTACTCAGCTACCAAGCGCAAGCCGAAGGCGTCAGCCGCGATCAGGTGATCAATCACATCTTGAGTCAAGTTGCAGTACCTTAACGGTGAAGATAAAGGTGAAATAAGATGAGTGACACTGCGCGACTCTCAGCCTCGGCCGATGGCTTGCCGCTGTTTGCCGATGGCTTGCATTTAACCGAGCAAGAGCTGCTGGCGTGCCAAAATATCGCCCGTGCTATGCCTGAACGTTACAGCCGTGCCCGCGCTAATTTAGCGGGCCATCGCAGCAGCTTAATCAAAGGCCGCGGGATGGAGTTTGCCGAGGTGCGCCACTATCAACAGGGCGACGATGTGCGCACCATTGATTGGCGCGTCACCGCTCGCACGGGCAAAACCCACACTAAGTTATTTGTCGAAGAACGTGAGCGCCCTATTCTGTTGTTAATCGACTTGAGCCAAAGTCTCTATTTTGGCTCAAGTTTATTGCTGCAATCGGTGCAAGCAGGACACTTAGCAACCACCTTAGGTTGGAATGCCATTAACCATGGCGATAGACTCGGCGCCTTGATCGCGTGCGAGTCTGAGCATCTAGAGCTTAAACCCCGCAGCCGTCGTCAGGGCATATTGCAATTGATCTCAGGCCTGCGCCGTGTACATGAGAATCAACTCAATCATGTTGGCAGTGGCCAGCGCGATCCTGATCATATTCTGCGCGCTTGTCAGCGATTACAACGTATCGCCAAACCCGGCTCCTTGGTTTGGATAGTGACCGATGGCAATCATTTTAGCCCCCAATGTATCGCGCCATTAACCGAGCTTAAACGTCATTGCGATGTGGGCGCCTACCTGATTACCGATCCCCTGCGCCAAGGGACACTGCCGTTACCGCACAACTTTAGTTTGCCGGTACGGGATGGGAATGAGGACTTAGTGCTCACCCGCCACAGTTATCAGGCATGGCTCGACATTCAGCTACGTCAGCAAAGGGACTTTATCGCCATGATGCAGCAACTGCGCGTGCGCACCCAGCTCATCGATGCGGGTGCTCCCCTAGCCCATCAATTGGAATTATTGCGTTAACTATGGATCCAGCAACAGTGAATTCAGAAATAGTGACACCAGTGATAGCAAATGCACAGCCTGCGGTCCCTATGGCTACAGCGCCAAACCCAGCGCTAGCGGATCTGCAGGATATCATTCATCCCGATCCAATCGGCGCTTGGCCTTGGGCAATCGGTTATTGGTTGGTCCTCGCGCTCGTGATTGCTCTCATCACACTCTTAGTTATCTGGCTAAGAAAACGCGCCCGTGACTTCGCGCCGAAAAAAGCCGCAAAGCAGTTACTTAATCAGCTCGATAAACAAGCACCGTCCTATGTCTCTGACGTTAATAGCCTATTAAAGCGTACCGCCATGAGTTACCTCAGCAGAGATGCAATAGCCTCCTTAGATGGTGAAGCTTGGGCGACGTGGCTAGACAGCTATTTACCCGCGCCTAAACGCCAACGTATTGGCCACTTGTTGGCCAAACGTCACCAGCCAAGGCCGTTAACCTTAGCTGAAGCCAATGAGTTACATGAACTCGCAAAAGCTTGGTTGGCATCGAAAGCCAAACTGAGTGCGCCTGAGCCGAATCTTGTTCAAGCTAAGGGCTACGTTCAAGCGAGAGACGACGCTCAAGCTAAAAGCCAAGCGCCAATCCAGCCAGCTGACACCAAACAACCGGAGGCACAATGTTAACAATTGCATGGCCTTGGCTATTGATATTACTGCCTTTGCCTTTGATTTTTTGGCGCCAACAAACCGTACAAGTGGATGGTGGCCGGCTGCAACTCCCCGGAATAAGCCAAACAGGCAAACAAAGCTTAGCGGCCAACACGCGCCAGAGTCGCAAACGCTACTGGCTGATGTGGTGCCTATTAGTGCTCGCTATTGCTCGTCCGCAATGGCTTGGCGAACCTATCGAACTGCCGAGCCAAGGCCGCGATCTGATGATGGCGCTGGATTTATCCGGCAGTATGCAGATTGAAGACATGGTGGTAAATGGCAAAACCGTCGACCGTTTCACCTTAATCCAACACGTCGTCAGTGACTTTATCGAGCGCCGCAAAGGCGACCGTATCGGTTTAATTCTCTTTGCCGATCACGCCTATTTGCAGGCGCCGCTCACCCAAGACAGACGTTCAGTGGCGCAGTTTTTAAAAGAAGCACAAATCGGCTTAGTCGGTAAACAAACCGCCATAGGTGAAGCCATAGGGCTGGCGGTAAAACGCTTCGATAAAATGGACGAGAGTAACAGAGTGTTGATTTTATTGACCGACGGCTCTAACAACGCGGGCAATATTGAGCCAGAGCAGGCGGCACAAATTGCCGCTAATCGTAAAGTTACCATTTACACTGTCGGTGTCGGTGCCGATGTGATGGAGCGCCGCACACTCTTTGGCCGCGAGCGGGTTAATCCCTCGATGGATCTGGATGAAAACCAGCTTAAGCATATCGCCGAAGTCACCCACGGCCGTTATTTCCGCGCCCGCAACAGCCAGGAGCTCGACCAGATTTACCAAGAAATCGATAAACTCGAACCTGTAAGTCGCGATCAGTTAAGCTATCGTCCGCAGGCAGATTTGTTCTATTGGCCGCTGGCACTGGCGTTACTGACGAGCCTGTGGATTGCCTTAGGTCAATTACCATTCTTTGCAGCGCGCCGCGTTAAACCCTCTGTCGCAACCACTTCACAGGGGAACATTAAATAATGAGCCTACATTTTATTCGCCCCGAATGGCTACTCGCCCTAGTGCCACTGGCTTTAGTGTTGTTGAGTTTATGGCGACAACACGAGAGCCACAGCGCGTGGAATCGTTATATTGCGCCGCACTTAGCCAAAATATTGGTCACCCAAGGCAGCAAGAAATCCCGCCGTCCGCTGCATTTATTAGCTTTCACTTGGCTGATTGCGACTTTTGCGCTCGCAGGGCCTGCCGTGAATAAACAGTCCTTACCTGTGTTTGCCGCCGAGCAAGGCCGCGTACTGGTGATGGACATGTCTGTGTCTATGTTCGCTACCGATCTGGCGCCGAACCGTTTAACCCAAGCTAAATTTAGGGCTACGGATCTCCTGCGTAATCTTAAAGAAGGTGAAACAGGTTTAGTCGCCTTTGCCGGCGATGCCTTTACTATCAGCCCGTTAACGCGCGATACCGGCACGCTACTCAATTTATTGCCGACCTTAAGCCCTGAAATCATGCCCGTTCGTGGCTCCAACTTAGCGGCAGGTTTAACCCAAGCTAAAACGCTACTGGCTCAGGGTGGGCATATTCGCGGTGATATTATCGTGATGACAGATGGCATAACCGCAGCCCAATTTGATGACGCTAACTCGGCATTAAGTGGCACGCAATATCGTCTTGCGGTCGTCGCTTTTGGGACCAGCCAAGGCGCGCCAATTCGTCTACCCGATGGACAATTGCAGCGCGACAGCAGCAACGAAGTCGTTGTGGCCAGCACTGACTTTGGCCTGCTGCAAAAACTGGCAGCGGATAATAAAGGCGTGTTAATCCAAAATCGCACCGACGGCAATGATCTGGCCCAATTACAACATTGGTTAAGTGATACGGGCGATGCCAAAGCCACAGATCTTGACGGTGAAATCTGGCAGGATCTTGGCCCTTATCTCGCCCTGCTATTACTGCTTCCCGCCCTTTTCAGCTTTAGGCAAGGAATCGTGGCAAGCGTTGGATTTGCCACTCTCGCGGGCGGTTTACTGCTCGCGGCCGCGCCTCAGCCTGCCCATGCCAGTGTGTGGGACAATGCCTGGGACAATGTGTGGAAAACGCCAGATCAGCAAGCGATGCAGGCCTATCAATCCCAAGATTATGCCAACGCCGCTAAGCAGTTTGAGTCACCCCAGTGGCGTGGCAGCGCCCAATATAAGGCCGGTGATTATGAGCAAGCGCTGAAAACCTTCGAGCAAGATAGCTCTGCCCAAGGCCTCTACAATCAAGGCAATGCGTTAATGCAACTCGGTAAACCCGATAAGGCAAAGGAGCGCTATCAAGCCGCACTTGAAAAACAAGCCGATTTTCCTGCGGCAAAGGCCAACCTTGAACTGGCTGAAAAGCAATTGAAAGAGCAGCAAAAGCAGCAAGGTAAAAACGATCAACAAGGCGATCAGCAGTCCGGTGATCCCCAATCAGGCAACCAACAGTCTGGTGACCAACAATCCGGTAATCAGCAGTCGCAGGATAAACAACAATCTGACCAAGATAGCGCTCAGAAAGATAAGCAAGATCAAGCGGGACAAGAGTCTCAGGATCGACAGGACAATGCCAATCCTGAGCAAAGTTCTGATCAAAGCTCTGAGCAGCAAAAAGCGGATGAGCAACAGTCTGAGCAGGATAAGCAAAATGGCAATGCTCAGGAAAAGCAGGATGAAGCTCAGCAAGATCCCGTGAAAGATAAAGCGCAACAGGATCAACAAGCCAAGCAGCAAAATGCCGAGCAGGATGCAAAGGACAATTCACCTGTAGATAATGAAGCTAAGATGCAAGCGCAGGCTAACGCCGATGCCGAGGAGCAAAAATCCGCTGAGCAAGCAAAGCAAAGCGTTGGCGCCAAAGAAGCTCCAGAGCAAAATGCGCAAGATAAACAAGAGGCTGCTATGAGTGAATCTGTCGAAGCGCCGCCAACCAATAGCGAACCGCTTCCCGCAGAAATGCAGCGAGCGCTGAGGGGCGTGAGTGAAGACCCCCAAGTGTTACTTCGCAATAAAATGCAGTTGGAATATCAAAAACGCCGTCAAAATGGCCAAATATCAAAGGATAACGAACAGTGGTGATCAGACAATTTTTTATCCTGCTACTCCTTGCCATCGGAGTGGCTCATCCTGCCTTTGCACTCACCAAAATCGAGGCATCGGTCGATCGCAATCCTGTGATGGAGGGCGAATATTTTGTGCTCAACATCAGCGTCGATGATGAAATCGATACCGGCAAGCTAGACACATCCGCCCTGCTGAAAGACTTTATTGTTGGCCGCACCAGCGTGAGTCGCAGCACACAGATCATGAACTTCGATGCGGTCAAAGAGACTCGCTGGCAAGTCTTGCTCGCGCCAAAACAAAAAGGCCAGTTAACCATTCCAGCCTTTACTATTGATGGCATCAGCTCGGCGCCGATCCCACTCAAAGTGGTCGAAACGGGTAGCCAGCCCGCACAGATGAATAACCTATTTATCGATGCCAAAGTGTCAACTGACGAGGCCTATGTCGGGCAGCTCATTACCTACAAGGTCAAACTCTATCTAGCGGTAGAATTACAAAGGGGCGTATTGAGCGCACCAGTAATCGAAGGCGCGCAGATCAAACAAATCGGCGAAGATAAGGATGGATCTGAGATAGTCGATGGCCGCCGTTACCGCGTGATTGAACGCACCTATGGCATCATTCCCGACTTACCCGGCCAAGTGAACATCAAAGGCGCAACCTTTGCGGGCGATGTGCTCGTCGAATCCCAACGCCGCGGCGGCATGTTTGGCTTTAATGAAAGCCGCCCAATGCAAGCGGGTGCCCCCTCACTCACAGTGCAAGTGAATCCTGCACCGACAAGTTTCCAAGGCCAATGGCTGGTTGCCGATTTAGTGGTGCTGAAAGAGAACTTCCCTGAGGATATTAAAGAATTTACCGTCGGCAGCCCTATTACTCGCACTATTACTTTATTGGCTTCCAATGCCGATGAAAATAGCCTGCCAGATATAGTGCAAACCCTGCCTAATGAACTGAAGTCATACCCAGAGAAACCTCAGCGACAAACCTTTGTACGCGATGCACAAATTGTCTCCCAGTACAGTATTACGTCGGCAATCGTTCCCAGCAAAGCGGGAACATTTACCCTGCCCGAAGTCAAAGTGCCTTGGTGGAATCCACACCTTAAACGTCAAGAAACCGCGACGCTCCCCGCACGCACCATAGTGGTAACAGGCGGTGCCGTCACAGATGCGCCCGCCCAAGCCTCTTGGCAAGCAAATTCAGCGGCCGACAACAATGACTCCTGGATGATTAAGGTGTTTGCTGCGCTATGGCTGATCACTCTCGTCGCTTGGATCATCACTTTAATCGCTTGGCGCCGCGCTTTAAAAAACCAATCGGCCGCCCCGACAACAATTAACGCTTCAATGAGTTCAGCACAATCAGTAAATGTTGCGAGCTTACAAGGATTGGAGCAAGCCTGCGCCAGTGGCGATGTGAGCCGCATTATGTTGCAGTTACAGCGCTACTTCAGCGAGTTACAGCAAGCGCCTATGACACTCGATAAGATTGCCGAGCAGTCACCGCAACTCGCACAGGCGATACAGCAACTGCAAATTGCCGCCTATAGTGCGAAGGCCGATGCCAACAGCCATACTGACAGTGCGAATACTAACTGTGCGGATACTAACAAGCTGACCGTAGAGTGCGCCGCGTTGCTTAACGCGGTTAAGGCCTGTGAGCATAAACATTCAAACCCAAAATCGGCGCCATTAAGCCCACTGAATCCTAAGTAAATTATGGGTTTAATGACAGAGAAGCGAGCTCAACTATGCTAAAAATTCAGCCAACAAGCCGAAAAAATAAAAATGTTTGCTAACTGGCGTAAGAAATCCGTCGAGCCCGCGGTCTCTTCTGACATGCTAAGTAAACAACGACGATACAACAGCCTAGTCAAGGCGCTACATGCAGACATCTTCCGCTACGCCTACTGGTTATGCGGCGATAAACACGTGGCTGAAGACATTACCCAAGAAACCTTCTTGCGGGCGTGGCGCTCTTTGGATTCCCTCAAGGATGATAAAGCGGCGAAGGCATGGCTGATCACGATTCTTAGGCGTGAGAATGCACGGCGTTTCGAGCGTAAACAGTTCGATTATTCCGACGTTGAGCAAGATACCTTAGAAGACAATATCTCCAATAGCAGTGAAGAGCAGACCGAGCAATATCTGATCCGTCGGCAAATTGGCAAGCTGGATATCGAATACCGCGAGCCACTCTTACTTCAGCTGATTGGTGGCTTTAGCGGCGATGAAATTGCCGAGCTGATGGAGCTCAATCGCAACACCGTAATGACGCGTTTATTTCGGGCGAGGAGCCAATTGAAAGAATTACTTGAGAAGAATGATGTGAGAGGTCAATCCAATGGATGAGCTTAAATTTAGACGTCAAGCTTATGAAGATCCTCATAATCAAGATGCTGATTTTCTGGCGCAAATTAATGCTAAGCCAGAAAACCAAGCCTTAATCAATGAGCTCAAACACCTTGATGCCAAACTGACAAATGCATTGAAAGTAGAAGTGGCGGACGATCTCGCCGATAAACTGATTTTGCGTCAGCAGTTACAACAACACCATAAACACCGCCGTCAGACGGGCTTTTTAGTGGCGATGGCGGCCTCGGTGGCATTTGTGGTGGGGATCAGTTTTAGTCTATTGCGTTTAGGGCCAATCGATTTAGCCGAACATGCACTGGCCCATGTCTACCATGAAGGTGTTGCCTTACAGGTGGATCAAAACGTCAACTTTAATCAGGTCAATGCGCAGCTCGCGTCGATGAAAGACTTTGGCAATGCCAAGTTCACCCAACAACCAGGCAAAGTGTATTACACCTCCTATTGCGATTTTCAAGGGGTGAAAAGCCTGCACTTAGTGCTACAGGGCGAGCAAAGCAAGGTCACACTCTTTATCGTGCCACTCGAAAAACGTATGGTGTTAGACAAAACCTTCGCCGATGGCAAATACCAAGGAATGGGCTTTGAAACACCCGATGCGTTTATTTTGCTTATAGGTGAAGATAAAGCAGACCTTAGCTATGTAAAAGACGAAATCAAGAACACCTTTATCTAACCCCATCTTATCTCGGCTATTTTTAAATTAACCTCCGATATTTTCACTCTATCGGAGGTTAGATTTTAATCACACTTTTATCTGCTAATGGGCGATTGTTCAAACATCTGGTAGCATGCTTGCCACTTTTAATAATAACAAGATGGGAAAAGGCAAGATGACGATTGAAACCCCGATTTTAATCACATTTGTTGGTTACTTAGTATTGATGATGGGCATAGGTTTTTGGGCTTACCGTGCTACCGATACTGTTGATGATTATATTTTAGGTGGCCGCAAAATGGGCCCCGCTGTGACCGCACTCAGTGTGGGTGCATCCGATATGTCAGGTTGGCTGTTACTGGGTTTACCCGGCGCAGTTTACTTAGGCGGCTTAGGTGAAGCTTGGATTGGCATAGGATTAATTTTTGGCGCTTGGCTAAACTGGCTATTTGTCGCCAGACGACTGCGTATTTACACTCAACTCGCCGATAACGCCCTCACCTTACCGGATTTCTTCGAGAAACGTTTCCACGATACCCAAGGCTATCTCAAGCTCGTCTCCGCAATCACTATTCTAGTGTTTTTCACTTTCTATGCTTCCTCAGGCATGGTCGGTGGCGCGATTCTGTTTGAAAAAGTTTTTGGCCTCGATTACACAGTGGCGCTGGTGATTGGCTCAGCCATCATAGTCGGTTACACCTTTATTGGTGGCTTCTTTGCTGTGTGTTGGACAGACTTTTTCCAAGGCTGTTTGATGCTTGTCGCCCTCTTGATCGTCCCCTTTGCCGTTTTCTCTCACCCTGAAAGCCACGCCGGAATTGAAACTATCGATCCTGCGATGTTGGCCTTGGTCAGCGACAAAACCACAGTGATAGGCATGTTGTCTTTACTCGCATGGGGTCTTGGCTATTTTGGTCAGCCGCATATTTTGTCGCGCTTTATGGCGATAGGCAGTGCCGATGCCCTGCCCTTATCGCGCCGTATTGCCATGAGCTGGATGGTCTTATCTTTAATTGGCGCATTAGCCACAGGTATTGCCGGTTCTCTGTATTTCGCCAATGCGCCACTGGCGAATTCAGAAACGGTATTTATTCATTTAGCCCAAGCCGCGTTTAATCCGTGGATTGGTGGTCTACTCATCGCGGCCATTTTGTCGGCCATCATGAGCACTATCGATTCACAGTTGCTGGTGTGCTCAAGCGTGATCACAGAAGATTTCTACCGTAAATGGTTACGCCCACAAGCAGATGATCGCGAGTTGATGATGGTCGGTCGCATGGGCGTGCTGGCGATTGCCGTGATCGCAGGCATCATTGCCCTTAATCCTGAAAGCAGTGTATTAAGCCTTGTGAGTTATGCATGGGCTGGCTTTGGTGCGGCCTTTGGTCCAGTGGTCTTGTTATCGCTATTTTGGAAACAATACAGCCGTAATGGTGCCATCGCCACTATTATTGTCGGCGCATTAACGGTCGTGATTTGGAAGCAACTCACGGGGGGTATTTTCGAGTTATACGAAATCCTGCCAGGATTTGTATTCGCCACCTTTGCCGGTATTTTGGTGAGCAAATTGTCTGCACCGAGTGAAAATGTAACAACAGAGTTCGAACAATTTAAGTCTGCACTCTAGTTTTGACACGCTTGTATAACTTAAAAAGCGCACACTTGTGCGCTTTTTACATTTTGTATCCTTTTAAATACTCAACACACAATTACAAACCGTTAACGTCAATTGAAACCTACCGTTAAACCCAAAGCCCTTCATATCAAGCATCTGGCCAGACCATTCAAGCGTACTAAAGTTCAACCTCTGTTTTAAAGGTTTTTAATTAACTGAAAATTAACAATTTTCACATCTGGTCGGACTTGTTGAGGTTAGGTTCAGTCCATAAGATGCCGAAGACTAATAAATGGATTTAAAGACTTTCGGCTGACTAGGACCGAATAAAAATCCAATACTTATAAAAAATAGAGAGAATTATAATGAAAACATTCAACAAGACACTCATTGCCGTTTCTGTCGCATTAGCAAGTACTCAAACCTTAGCCGCGGGCTTCCAACTGAACAGCCAATCTGCAACAGGTATTGGCCGTGCATTCTCAGGTGATGCTGTTATCGCTGACAATGCCTCAGTTCTGTCTCGTAACCCAGCAGCTATGGCGTTATTTGATGAGAAAGCCCTTTCATTCGGCGTAACCTATGCCGATATCAGCGTTACTGTAAAAGACGTTGAAAAAGCGGGCACGCCAATTAGCTTTGGTAGCGAGCACGATGCTGCCGACAGTAAAGTGATCCCTAACTTTTACTACATTCAACCGCTGAACGATCAATGGGCTTTTGGTCTAGCCGCATTCAGTAACTTTGGTACAGGCACTGATACGAGCGCATTAGCAAATAATGCCGTTACAATACCAGGCATGGGTACAGTACCTGCGCCAGTGGATCTACTGGGTAACACAGAAGTCGTCACTATGGACTTCAACGCTAGCTTATCTTACCGTTTTAACGACCACTTCAGTGTCGGTGCGGGTCTAGATTTAATCTATGGCCAAGGCAAACTTAGCCGTGAAGGTAACTTACCTTTAGGTCCTGGCGGCGCTATGGTTAATGCTAACCTAGTCGATGTTGATGCCGATGGTTTTGCTATAGGTGGAATTATTGGTGCTGTATATGAGTTCAATAAAGATAACCGCATTGGTGCTAGCTACCGTCTGAGCCCAGATTTCAAAGCGACTGGCGATATCAACACTCTGAATACTCAATTAGGTAAAGTGGTTTCCTTTGATGAAATCAATATCCCATTACCGGATATTTTCCAAGTTGCTGGTTTCCATCAGTTAACAGAGAAATTTGCCATTCACTACACAGCACAGTTATCAACTTGGGGTGACTTTGATCAGATCACAGTGACTGATGGCACTGTAGGTGGCACTCCAGCCATTAGCAGCGCGCCATTAAAACAATACGTATGGGATGACTCTTGGTTATTCAGCGTAGGTGGTACTTATACAATTAATGATAAGTGGACTGCCCGTGCTGGTTACATGCATGACCAAGGTGTTGTGAATGATATTAGCTCAATTTCAATCCCTGATTCGAACCGTAATTGGTTTACTGCAGGTTTAAGCTATAACCTGAGCACTCACTCTACTGTGGATATGGGTCTTGCCTTCGTTCGTGGTGAAGATACTGAAGTATTAGAACACAGCGCAATCATTGACGACGTGATTGCTCACACTCGTTCTGATGCCGTTTACTACTCAGTTCAGTACAGCTATCAGTTCTAAGCTAAACGCTTAACCCCAAAAGCCGCATTTTTTGCGGCTTTTTTGTATCTTAAGCATTTATTGCCTAAAGTTAATTCATACTCCTGTAAATGCAGCTACGGCTATGGCTAAAGTCATTGGACTCGGTGGAATTTTCTTTAAAAGTGCAGATCCAGTTACCTTGGCAACTTGGTATAAAACCCACCTTCAAGTTCCCATTGAAAACTGGGGCGGCGCCGCATTTTATCACACAGATAAAGCGACACTCGGCTACCATGTTTGGACGCCCTTCGCCCATAGCACTGACTATTTTGAGCCTTCAGATAAGAGCTTTATGTTCAATTTTATCGTTGATGATCTGGCGCAGGCGCTCATGCAGGTCGAACAAGGTGGCGGTCAGCTCGTGGGTGGCATTGAAGATTCAGAGTTTGGCCGCTTTGGCTGGTTTATCGATCCCGACGGCAATAAAGTCGAATTATGGCAGCCAAGTGTTATTCCTCCGGAAAAATAGCCCGTCTCAATAAAGCGACATCAAGCTGATATCGCCAACTTGTCTCCCTCAAATCTTAAGCGGCATCTATCCCGAATAAACCCAGTGCATGACTTAGGTTTATTGGGTATCGTAGGCTGAGTTTATCTAATCAAGAGATTCTTTTTATGGAAAAAAATAACATCCTTCCTGCCCTGCTGCTGGGCGGTTTCCTTTGTGCTGGGCTTGTGTATGTTGGTCAGACAGCGAGCACAGCGTTATTGCAGATGAAAGCTATGGAACGCACAGTGACAGTTAAGGGCTTAGCGGAAAAAGAAGTCAAAGCCAACGTGGCGATTTGGCCAATTAATTTCACTGAGGTTGATAATAATCTGCCTAAACTCTACGAGACGGTTCAGCAAAAAACCGACCGCGTCGTGGCGTTTTTAAAGGAACAAGGCTTTAGCGATAGCGAAATTACGATTTCATTACCTTCAATTGAAGATCGCCAAGCCCAAGGTTATGTCGATCCCAACGTCAGATACCGTTACTCGGCGAAGGTGAACCTGTCGGTTTATACCCCGCAGATTGATTTAATGCTCAATACTCGTAAGCAGATGATTAGCTTAGTGAAGGAAGGCATAGCGATCGCCAGCCAAGAGTATGACAATCGCACCGAATTCCTGTTTACCGATCTCAATTCAGTCAAACCTGTGATGGTACAAGAAGCCACTCAAAATGCCCGTGAAGTGGCGGAAAAATTTGCTAAGGATTCAGATTCTCGCCTCGGAAAAATTAAAACCGCTAGCCAAGGCCAGTTCACTATTTCGGATCGCGATAACAGCACCCCTTACATTAAACAAATTCGCATTGTGTCCACACTCACCTACTATTTAAATGACTAAATTTTAGGCTTAGTCGGAACTCACTGAAACGATGGGAATAAGGCTCTTATGGGCCTTATTCCTAAATTAGGGAAATACACTATATTAAATTTTTCTAATAAATATTGATTGCCTATTGAAAACAACTCCATTAGAATTTACTCATGAATTACATCTGGGATGATATGAATTATGACGTCAATTTCTCGCGTTCTTTTCTTACTGCTGGCGCTTGCCAGTACTCAAGTTCAGGCTGCCTCAGTCGAAACCATCGAAGTCTTAACTAAACCCTACGCCAACTGGGTCACCTTAGATGCCACCATAGAAGCAGTAAAAGCGGCGACTGTGTCAGCGCAAACCTCTGGTCGTATCGTCAAACTCAACTACGATGTTAACGATGTTGTCCCCGAAGGAGCCGCCCTACTGGAGATCACGAGTAAAGAACAAGGCGCTGAACTCGCAAGCTTTGAGGCCGATTTAGCTAAAGCCAGAGCCTTGAATGTTGAAGCACAGGCGCAATACAAACGTTATAAAGAGTTATTTCCCCAAGGCGCGATTTCTAAGGGCGCGATGGATGAAGCCACCGCCAATGCTAAGGCCACAGAGCAAGCCGTAACCGCAGCGCAAGCCCGCGTCATCAAAGCCAGCGAATCCTTAAAATACACTGTGGTATCAGCGCCTTTTAGTGGTGTAGTCACAGAGCGTTTTGTGGAACTGGGTGAAACGGTGAGCCCAGGACAAGCACTACTTTCAGGGTTTTCCGCGAGTCAAATGCGCGCCATAACCCAAGTGCCGCAGCGTTATATCAATCAGTTGAAAAATGCCCCCGAATTCCTCGTCCGTTTAAGTGATGGCCGCGAGTTAAACTCTAAAGATCTCACTATTTTTAGTTTTGCCGATCCCGTCAGCCACAGTTATCAAGTGCGCATTAATCTGCCTGAAAATGAAGCTAATCTTCAACCCGGCACGTGGGCAAAGGCTTCCTTTAAAAATGGCGAACGTGAAAAAATTCAACTGCCCACCTCTGCGCTACTCACAATGAACGAACTGAGCAGCGTTTACCTTAAAAAGGGCGAAGAATTTGTACTCACCCAAGTCCGTGTCGCCAATCCCTTAGATGGCGAGGTCGAAGTGCTGGCGGGCCTTAAGTCGGGTGACAAGGTTGCCGTTGATGCCTACCAAGTGTTGCTCAACAAAAAGCAATAAATTCCTTAGCGACTTAAGCTTTGTCGAGGTTGTTTTATGAAACATGCTCCAGTACCACAGACCACACTTGGGATTTCCGGTCGAATTGCCGCCGCCTTCCAAAATAGCGCCATCACGCCGCTATTAGCGCTTCTCGGACTCTTGCTTGGCTTATTCGCTATTTTGGTGACGCCAAAGGAAGAAGAGCCGCAAATTGATGTCACCTTTGCCGACGTGTTTATCTCTTTTCCCGGCGCGACACCTACCGAAGTTGAAAACTTAGTCACCTTGCCTGCGGAACAAGTGATCTCAGAAATCAAAGGCATAGATACCCTTTATTCGTTCTCCCAACCCGATGGCGCACTGATTATCGTCATCTTTAAGGTCGGCGTCGCGCGCAATGATGCCATCGTGAGCCTGTACAACCAGATTTATTCCAACATGGATAAATTGCCAAGGGGCGCAGGGGTTGGCGATCCGCTGATCAAACCGCGCGGTATCGATGATGTGCCCATTGTCAGTTTGACCTTGTGGTCAAAGGATAGACAAGTCTCTGCCGAGCAACTGACCCATGTCGCCCTTGGGTTAGAAACCGAAATTAAGCGCATTCCCGGTACCCGCGAAATCTATACCGTTGGCCAGCACGACATGGTGGCCAACATACGTATCGATCCCGCCAAGATGAACAGCTTTAATCTGACCTACGACAAATTAAGACAAAGCCTGAATGACAATAATATGGTCTCTATGCCCGCATCCTTAGTGCAAGGTAATCAAGAGATTAAAGTTCAGGCGGGGCAATTTTTACAGTCCATCGACGATCTCAAACAATTAGTTGTCAGTGTCTATCAGGATAAACAAGGCAAGCATATTCCGATTTATTTGGCGGATATTGCCGAAATCAGCTTAAAAAGTGATATCCCTAAGCAGAGTGTTTGGCACGCGGATAAAACCGACATTTATCCCGCCGTCACTATCGCAATTGGTAAACAAGCGGGACAAAATGCCGTCGATATCACCGACAGTGTGATTGAGCGGATTGCTAAGGTCGACAATGTATTGATCCCCGCGAATGTCGAAGTCACAGTGTCACGTAACTATGGCGAAACCGCGGCGGATAAATCTAACACCCTTATTTTAAAACTGATTTTCGCCACCAGCGCAGTAGTCGTGCTGGTCTTTTTAACCATGGGGGCCCGCGAATCCTTAGTCGTGGGTGTGGCCATTATTATCACGCTGGCGATCACCCTTTTCGCCTCTTGGGCGTGGGGATTTACCTTAAACCGCGTGTCCTTGTTCGCCTTGATTTTCTCTATCGGCATTTTGGTCGACGATGCCATAGTCGTGGTTGAAAACATCCACCGGCACATGGCGCTCGGCAAAAAGTCATTTAGTGAGCTTATTCCTGTGGCGGTCGATGAAGTCGGTGGTCCGACGATTCTAGCGACGTTCACTGTTATCGCGGCACTGCTGCCGATGGCCTTTGTGTCAGGCTTAATGGGGCCTTACATGAGCCCGATCCCCATCAACGCTAGTATGGGCATGTTGATTTCTCTGGTGGTTGCCTTTGTGGTCACCCCTTGGCTTAGTCGTAAACTGCTGAAACACAATGACAAGCACGATAGCGCCCAAGCCTCACACGAGGATGAAGCCGAAACTAAAATGGTGCGTCTCTTCACCCACTTAATTGGTCCTTTCCTGCTGGGGAAAAATGCCCGTAAGGCAAGAGTGGGACTGGCTGCCGGCGTATTTGTGTTGATCGGTATCGCCGTCGCGCTCCCCGTCGGTCAGCTCGTGGTGCTAAAAATGCTGCCCTTCGATAACAAGTCCGAGTTTCAAGTGATGGTGGACATGCCCGAAGGCACTCCCGTAGAGCAAACCCAGAGAGTGCTACAGGATTTGAGTCGCTATCTGACGACTGTCCCTGAAGTCGAGCATCTGCAGTTGTATGCGGGCACTAACGCGCCAATGAACTTTAACGGCTTAGTGCGTCACTACTTCCTGCGTCACAGCCAAGAGCTTGGCGACATTCAAGTAAACCTAGTGGATAAAAAACACCGCAAACGCGACAGCCACAGCATAGCGATATCGGTGCGAGACGAACTGCAGCAAATTGGCGAGCAATATCAAGCCAATATCAAAGTCGTTGAAGTGCCACCTGGACCGCCAGTATGGTCGCCGCTGGTTGCCGAAGTATATGGCCCAAGCCCCGCAATCCGCGAGCAAGCCGCTTACGAGATGCAGGCGCTGTTCCATGAAACCAAAGATGTGGTCGATATCGATATTTTCTTGCCCGCTGCCCAGCAAAAATGGCAGGTGATGATCGACCGCAGTAAAGCCAGCCTGATGGCCGTGCCCTACAGCAATATTGTCGACTTGATTGCCACCTCCGTTGGCGGCAAAGATGTGAGTTATTTACATCAAGCCCAGCAAAAACAACCGATACCGATCCGCCTGCAATTAAACGAAGGTGCGAAAGTCGATTTAGAGCAAGTGCTGAATATGAAGTTACTGAGCCAAACGGGGCAATCTGTGCCTGTGTCTGAGCTGGTAACCATCAAACGCGGCAAAATCGATGCACCGATTATCCATAAGAATATGATCCCTATGATCATGGTCGTCGCCGATATGTCAGGGCCACTGGACAGCCCACTCTACGGCATGTTCGATATGGCGGGCAAAATTGATGGCGCCGATGGCTTAGGGTTTGATCAGCATTATATTCACCAACCCACAGGGCTAGACTCGGTCGCCGTGTTGTGGGATGGCGAGTGGAAAATCACCTACGAAACCTTTAGAGACATGGGCATCGCCTATGCGGTCGGCATGATCGCCATTTATCTCTTGGTAGTGGCACAGTTTAGATCGTATCTGGTGCCGCTCATCATCATGGCGCCAATCCCATTGACTGTGATTGGTGTAATGCCAGGCCATGCCCTGCTCGGAGCACAATTCACCGCGACGTCCATGATAGGCATGATAGCGCTAGCGGGGATTATTGTGCGTAACTCGATATTATTGGTCGATTTTATCAATCAAGAAACTGCATCCGGCGTGCCCTTTGAGCGGGCAGTGATCCACTCGGGTGCCGTGCGGGCCAAACCCATTATGCTCACCGCATTAGCGGCCATGATAGGGGCGCTGTTTATCCTTGATGATCCGATTTTCAATGGCTTAGCGATCAGTCTGATCTTTGGTATTTTTATCTCGACCATACTGACCTTAGTTGTCATCCCAGTGCTGTACTACACAGCAATGAAAAACCGCATGAATACTGTTCAGATACAAACACAAAACTAACCACAACAAAGGCCATCACCAAGATGGCCTCAAGGAGTAAGGTATGTCATTAGAACGCAGCATTATGGCTTTTGCCGGATTTATGGTGTTACTGTCACTGGTGTTAACCGCCTATGTGCACCACAACTTTCTGTGGTTAACCGCATTTGTTGGCGCTAACCTGTTCCAAAGTGCTTTTACCGGTTTTTGCCCTGCCGCCATGGTTTTACGCAAATTGGGAGTAAAATCAGAGGCTGAAATTGCCAAGCAAAGCTAAGCCACACAAAGTCACTACTAAATAGTTAAGAGTTAGACTTAAGAGTTAAGAGTTAGGTAAGCAAGTACCCGCTTGGCTAAAACAAGCTTGCCCAAAAAATCGTCAAGGAGAGATAAAGTGACCCACAACCTCGTAATCCGTGGCCAAAGCCTGATGCGCTTAGCCCTGTTAAGCCTGCAGTCGCTGGTACTCATGCCACTGCTACTAATGCCAATGATTGCCAACGCCGCCGACCAAGATCCAGCAGTCGCATGGGATAAAATTGCCGCAGGCGCTATGGTGCTCGATGTCAGAACGCCCGAAGAATTTGCCGAAGGTCATCTAGCCAATGCGGTAAATATTCCCTTTGAGCAAGTGGAAGAAGAGTTTGCTAAGCGCGACATAGCCAAAGATACGCCTGTTGTCTTGTATTGCCGCAGTGGTCGCCGTAGCAGTATCGCAACTGAAGCCTTAGTCGCTGCTGGATACACTCAAACCTATAATGGTGGCGGTTATTCCACCTTAGTTGAGGCGCAAAAAACGCCCGCTAAGTAATTCACCGCCATCGAATAGGCTATAGTGGAGCGAAGCAAGTGTAAATCACTTAAGCACTGTCACCTCGCTCTAGTCATTCAAGGTTTAACTGCTAAAAGCGCCCTTAGGCGCTTTTTTATGGTCTAAGTGAATAAGCTTACTTTAAGCAATAGCCTATCAATCAATATTGCTTTATATAAAAAGCTTTTTATCCACCCCAACATTTGACTTCTAAGATGGCGGGCGAATGGCGAGATATTGAAGTATCTTATTAGCGTAAATCTATTCAGATAAAAATTAGTAATCGTTTTCGCTGCTACAAGTAACATCAATGAGCTGATGTATGGCAAAAAATTAACTATCTAACATGTTCAAAACGTAGATGACCTTCATTAACGCCAGTCTCACTAAAACCATTGGAAATCAAAACCCTTTTTGATGCTTCATTTTCCGCTAAAGTATGAGCAATAATGTTCTTTGTTTTTTCAAAAGAGTAAGCATGGGAAACGAGTGTATTAACGATTTCTGTAGCATAGCCACGACGCTGCCACTCAGGTAGCACTGAATAACCAATTTCAATCATCCCATGACTATCTGGAGGTCCAAAATAACCACCAGAGCCAACTAGCGTTCTCTCTCCTGAAACAGGATTAATATCAACTGCATACCAGCCATACCAACCTTGCACTGCTTCACCGCCATTTTCATAGCAAGCAAGGAAAAACGCCATTGCATCACAATCGTATTCGCCACAAGGCCAAGCATTTGAAACAATTGCATTTAATTTTTCAGCAAGTAACTGTGGTGTTTCAAGCTCTATATGAAGATGATCAGCTGAAGAAGATATCAATACGATCCGCTTAGATGTTATATTTTTTATAATTTTTATTGACTCCAATTTAGGATTTATAGTGCACAGCCTTAAATTCGTGCACTCACTCGCTTAAACCATGCCACAAGAAAACAACTTAACCTTATGAATTAATTTAACTTACCACCCATCCAACAGACACGCTATTAGGCAAAATGCTTATATGTTAAATTTTGTAAAAATGCGAAAAACCAAACTTATATATGCAGATTATTAGAAGTAAAGCGCCACACTAATGGGCGTGATAATAATTTAAATAAATATATTTTTTAGACTGTTATAACGATGAAAAATAAATAAGATTATTTAAAATTTTTAATTGAAAGTTATCGACATAATTAGCCTCACAAACATAATTGAAGCATGCACGAGTTTGCAGTGGTAGCTCATATCCTGTGCCGCTATTTTGGATAATGTACACTCAGCATTTACCGTTAACAGCCACATCGCATGCTTTCACTTCTCGTTTTGCCGCTCACATTCCCCTTCAAAAAACACCTCAACAAATTAGCGTGAATGGCTTAGCCGTCGTCAATGAATTGGCAACCGCCACTCCCTTGACAGGGTTTTGCAACAATTTCGCATAATCAATCACTTGATGAAATCTCATTATTATCCTTAAACTTTAAAGCTAAATTTAGTTATTTATAATCACAAAAAAATATATGTATAAATTTCAATACCATGAAAACAAACAAATCAATATAAAGTACTCATATTGACCGTAGATTCGCATTCGCTTATTCATTTTTACCACATAAAAAAACAAAAACTTGAATATAATCTGGTTACAACTCGTTACATTTTGAATTTATATTCACATTAACTGATTATAAAATCTGTTTTTTTACAAGCAGTCATACCATTAACAATTGGTTTACAAATACTTTAGTCGCAGATAGATTCACTAACCGAGTAGCATCTGAGTCGTAGTTATTCTTATGAAACATAAAATAATAATGATTAACACTAAATTGACCATGGAAGAAGAACATGACAATCAACAGAACCACTAAAATAGCGTTAAGCCTTTCAAGCTTAGCTATTGCGATCTCAGCTGGTGTACAAGCAGCACCACAAGCCCCAGGTTTTACCGCAGCATTACAAGCACAAACCTCTCCACTGCCAAAGCGTTACATTGTGAAATTTAAAAACACCGATGCAGCGGCCATTATGTCGGCCAGCAATGTGCAATCAATGAGTGATCAGCAATCGAGCGACGCGACAACTGACGCGCTGCCAAGCACGATGAATTATCAGCCACAAATGGCGGAAATCAGTGCCCAGCACACTGCATTGAACAAAGTGCAAGCGAAGGAAATGAAGCGTATCGGACGCAGTAACAGCTACTCGGTGAAACTCGATGCTAACGGCATCAATACCTTAAAAAAACGTGCCGATGTGGAATATGTTGAAGAAGACATGCCGCGTCACTTACTGAGTGAAAGCACACCTTGGGGCCAAACCTTTGTGGGGGCGACTCAGCTAAGCGATAGCCAAGCGGGCAACCGCACGATTTGTATTATCGATTCTGGTTACGACCGAAGCCACAGCGAATTAGGTGGCAACAATGTCACGGGTACCAATAACTCAGGTACAGGCAACTGGTTTGAGCCGGGCAACAACAACGCCCACGGTACTCACGTTGCGGGCACGATTGCGGCGATTGCTAACAATGACGGCGTGATCGGCGTAATGCCAAATCAAACTGCCAATATTCATGTCGTAAAAGTGTTTAACGAATCGGGTTGGGGTTACTCTTCATCTTTAGTGGCCGCAGTAGACACTTGTGTTGCCAACGGCGCTAACGTTGTCACTATGAGTTTAGGTGGCGCGGGTTCCAGCACCACTGAGCGTAACGCTCTGGCTGCACATTATAACAATGGCGTGCTCTTGATTGCCGCTGCGGGTAACGCGGGTGACAGCACTCACAGCTACCCAGCATCCTACGATGGCGTGATGTCTGTTGCCTCTGTGGATAATCATAAAGACCACTCGGCATTTTCCCAATACACCAACCAAGTGGAAATATCTGGCCCAGGTGAAGCGATTCTGTCGACGGTTACCCGTGGCGAAGGCCGTTTAGCCGATATCACTATCGGTGGTCAGTCTTACTTTGATTCAGGTGTCGTGCCACATAATCGCCTCATTTCATCGGGCGGCAGCTATGTACCTGCGCCATACAATGGCACAGCGACAGCCACACTTGCCGAATGTAGCGTCAGCGGAACTAGCTTCAACTGCGGCAACATGACCAATAAAATCTGTTTAGTGGAACGTGTTGGCAATCAAAGCACAAGTTACCCTGAAATCAATGCGGCTAAAGCCTGTAAAAATGCCGGTGCCAGTGCGGCGATTGTTTACAGTAACGCGGCATTACCGGGCTTACAAAACCCCTTCCTTGTCGATGCTAACAGTGAAATCAATATGGTTTCCGTGTCTGTGGATCGCGCAACAGGTTTAGCACTACGTAATCAACTGGGCGCGACAGCTACCGTCAGCAATCAAGGCAATAAAGATTACGAGTACTACAACGGTACTTCGATGGCGACGCCACATGTGTCAGGTGTTGCAACCTTAGTATGGAGCTATCACCCAGAGTGTAGCGCGGCGCAAGTTCGTAACGCATTGAAAATGACCGCAGAAGATCTTGGTACTGCGGGTCGTGACAACTACTATGGTTACGGTTTAGTCAATGCTGTTGCCGCGAAAACCTTCTTAGATGCCTCTTGTTCTGGTCCAACGGGTCCGGTTGATCCAACTCCAACCGATGGCGTGTTAGTTAACGGTGTGGCTAAAACAGGCTTAGGCGGCGCAGCGAGTGAAGAACTGCACTTCTCCTTTGACGTACCACAAGGCGCAACTAACTTAGGCTTTGTGATGAACGGTGGTACAGGTGATGCGGACTTGTATGTGCAATATGGTGCAGCGCCAACTACAGCTAACTATGATTGCCGTCCGTATAAAAGTGGCAATAGCGAGTCTTGCCCAATCACTAACATCCAATCAGGCACTTACTACGCCATGCTGAAAGGCTACTCTGCCTTCACTGGTGTGTCGTTAACAGCAAGCTACACAGCATCTAGCGGCGGAACGCCACCGACTACGCCAGCAAGCTATAGCAACACTGATAACTACAACATCCCTGATAACAAAGCAGCAGGGATCACTAGCCCAATCACAGTCACTCGCACAGGTGATTCAGGCACTGTGACTGCGGTAGTGAACATAGTCCACCCTTATATTGGTGACTTAAAAGTACAGCTGATCAGCCCTTCTGGTAAAACAGTTACATTGCATAGCAACACAGGTTCAGGTGCTGCCAATATCAACAAGAGCTATACCGCTGATATGACGGGTGCTAATTCGAACGGCGTATGGAAGTTAAAAGCCGTAGACAGTGGCCGTGGTGATGTGGGTTATATCGATAGCTGGGAGCTGAGCTTCCAATAAGTCGAAATCGATACTCATTACTGAAAAATGAAAGTAATAAATGAAAAGAGCCTGCAATCGCAGGCTCTTTTTTTACAAGACATGTTATGCAATATCTTTGAGGATTTCAGGTTCGATCAACACGCTGGTCTCATTATCCGATAGCCAAATTTGGCCTTCGCTGATAGAAACCTGCAATGCCATATTGCGCCCAACAAAGGCTTCCATCGCCGTGACCGACTCTTCGGCAATATTCCACACGGTTAAATTCTGGTAACGCTCTAACGCCTGCTGATTCTGTTTCCACCAAATGGGTACACTGCGGCCACCATAGGTAAATAACTGCACGACTTTGGCGCGGCCACTGGCCTTTCGCAGCCATTTCTCATCGGCCTGACCAAACTCAACCCACAGATCAATTTCGCCTGATAAGGTTTTGTCCCACAACTCGGGCTCATCATCGACGCACAAACCTTTACTGAAACTTAAGGTTTCGCTGGCATTCACAATAAACGCCAGTAAACGCACCATCATGCGGCCATCGGTTTCGGAAGGATGCTGGGCAAGCGTCAATTGATGGTCTTGGTAATAATTCCGATCCATATCGGCTATCTGTAAATTGACCTTAAACACGGTCGCTTTGAGGGCCATAGTCATCCTAAATGCAGAGTGAAATCCTGAAACAGCGAAATCCTAAAATAAGGCTGCCGAGTCTACCTGAGACTCGGCATTAGCTCAAACGAACAATAAGATACGTCCATCAAATCGAACAGAAAGTGCAATCGGACAGAAGGCTGAATCGATAAGAGGTTAAATCGCACCGGGTCGTAAATGCTTAGCCATCGGGAAATGCGCCTTCAACAGACTGATTTTTTGCGTATCGGCCACCAGCAACATCCGAGTGCCCTGCTCGTACTGCTGGCTCAATTCACTGAGTGCGGGTAACTCACCACGATTAGCATCTCGGCGAACTAATTCTGCCAATTCGTCGCTCAACTCCCCTTGGCTATAGATCCAATCGAGGCGCTGCAGTAACGGCATGGCAGCGAGCGGCAGTAAGTCCACAGAGGCTGAATCATCCAGCAAAAGGATTTCGCCGCGGCTAACTAAATGATTAAACGCATTATGGTAATGCTCGGCGGTACGACTATCGAAACGGTCGCCATTGGTATCGAAAAAACGTTCCCAAAATAAGCGACGTTTCGAGGTTGAATCGAGCTTGTCTTGCACTTCGACGCGTCTATCGGCGACAAAGTCGAATAAAGGCTTGAGTGATTGCGGTAGGCTGGATTCTAAGCGCGAGCGAATCGTGCGTGCAAATACCGGTGCCGCGCCCGCAGTGCTGATCGCGACCACTAAACGGCCTCTATCGACAATCGAAGGCGTAATAAAGCGACAAAAAGCTGGATTATCAACGGCATTAACCCAAATACCGCGCGCGGTGGCTAGAGTCGCTAATTCGGCATTAAGACTGTCGTTTGCCGTGGCTAAGTACACCAAATCATAATTTTGAATATCGGCGTGGACCACTTCACGCTGGGATAGCAGAATACGACCCGTATCGGCATAACGCTGCACTTCAGAATTCACCTCAGGGGCTATCACGTGAATACTGGCTTCGGTACGTGTCAGCAGCGCCAGCTTACGGCTCGCCACATCACCCGCCCCCACCAGCAAGACATTTAAGTTAACCGTATCGACAAACAAGGGGAAATATTGCATTAGATGAGATCCTGAACGCTTAATCCTGCACGACTGGCAGTTGACGCTGTACCCAGCCCTTATAGCCACCAATCAAAGAGGCAACGCGGGTGTAACCCATGAGTTGCAGATTATGGGCCGCCAAGGCTGAGCGCGCACCACCTGCGCAATAGAGTAATATGGGGGTATGCTTATCGGGGAAACGTGCTTCGATATCACGCTCTAAAATACCCCGACTTAGATGTTTTGCTTGGGGTAAATGATCCTGCAGCCACTCGCGATCCTCACGCACATCCACAAGATGCCAGCTATCATCGGCCTGATAGGCTTCAATGGTCACTTCGGTGATGTTAGGCAGAATTGCGTCAACAAGGGCGGAAAAAGCACTGGGATGCGACATCACTGACTCCTAGATAAGATATTGAATGACATGATGAATGTCAGCTTATCAGCAAAGTGTAATCTTCTCATCCAGTAGACGCAATCTTTCAGCCACAGCACAAAGCAAAGGTGATTGCCTATCCAAGGCTAATTGTGACTTTCACTGCGCTCAGAGCTGCATTGCCAGCACAACTCAAAACTGCCTTCATTGGTTTCATGGCACTGCACACATTGCCATTGTGGGCTTTCGACATCCAGCGCATTCAGCTGCACTTGCGCCGACGCATGTTGGGACTCGCCCACCCACAACTCGACGTTTTGCATCCCTGTCGGAAGCTCACCAATCCCGCCCAATAGCGCTTCACCTCTGAGCTCAACATGAATACCACAGGCCTCTAATAAACCTTTCCATGTGTGGGCTTGCAATAAATTACCACCAGCAACTAACACTTTACGTTCTTCCATGCGACATCCTACGGCTACAACTCTCTGGAATATGGGTTGCCGACATCCTACTGCTAAATAGCCGAGCCTGTCGAGCGCTGATTTTTACACCAGTTGTTAATTTAAATAACATTCCATTTTTACAGCATAACTGACTATAACTTTGTGAGTTTGCTAGCAGAATGTCAGATCTATCTCAAAACTGAGGTAAAAAAAAGCCACCTCGTCGGTGGCTTTTTAACGCGAATGTAACCTTTAAGGCATCATAGGAGGTTGGTCTGCGCCTTCTTTCTCAATCTCAACTGGCATCATGTGTTCACGATTGATACCCAGTTTAATGGCCAAGAAACTCGCCACATAGATAGAAGAATAAGTACCCACAAAAATACCCATCAGCAATGCAGTCGCAAAGCCATGGATCATAGTGCCGCCCTTAAGGAACAAGGCCACGACCACCACTAAGGTTGTACCTGTAGTGATGATTGTACGGCTCATGGTTTGAGTAATGGAAACGTTAACCACTTCTTCAGGGTCGCTTTTACGCATCTTAAGGAAGTTTTCACGGATACGGTCAAATACCACGATAGTATCGTTGAGTGAGTAACCCACAACCGTCAATAGACCCGCCAGAACGGTCAAGTCGAATTCCAATTGGAATACCGAAAACACACCTAAAGTCACGATCACGTCGTGCGCCAGTGCTGCCACTGAACCAAATGCTAGGCGCCATTCAAAACGGAATGACACATAGATCATGATACAGATAAGCGCGACTAATACCGCTAAAGCGCCTTGCTCAGCCAGTTCTTTACCCACTTGTGGGCCAACGAACTCAACACGCTTCTGCTGAACTTGTGGATCAACTTTCTGCGCAGCTTCCATGACAGACTTAACTTGCACGTCACTCTTTACGCCTTCTTTCACCTGTAAACGTACTAATACGTCACGGCTAGAACCGAAGTTTTGCACAATGGCGCCTTCAGAATCAGGCGTCGTCAGTTGCACCCGCAGGGCGTTTAAATCGACCGGATTAGTGAACTCCATTTCAACGACGGTGCCGCCAGTGAAATCAAGACCCCAGTTGATGCCATTGGTCGCGAGCGAAACCAGCGAGCCCAGCACCAATACAGCCGACATAATACTGATAGGCAGTGCATGACGGAGGAAGTTTACCGTATGTTTTAAAGATAAAATTTCAAGCATTGTCACTTCCCCTTAGATAGACAGAGTCTTCACGCGCTTACCACCCCAAATCGCGTTAACGATTGAGCGAGTACCCACGATTGCGGTAAACATGGAAGTCGCAATACCTATCATCAAGGTCACCGCGAAGCCTTTAACAGCGCCCGTACCTACGGCAAATAGAATCAGCGCCGTTAGGAAAGTGGTGATGTTCGCATCGGCGATGGTGGAGAATGCGTTGCCATAACCTTCATGGATGGCCTGCTGGACGCTACGGCCCGCACGTAATTCTTCACGGATACGCTCATAGATCAGCACGTTACCGTCAACCGCCATACCCACAGTCAACACCATACCGGCAATACCCGGTAGGGTTAACACTGCGCCAGGGATCATAGACATTACGCCCACCACCATGACTAAGTTTGCGGTTAACGCTATGTTGGCGATAAGACCAAAACCACGGTAGTAAACCAGCATAAAGAGTAAGACAACTGCCATACCCCAGACCATAGCTTGCACACCGTTTTGAATGTTTTCAGCACCTAAGCTTGGACCAATGGTACGTTCTTCAACAATTGACACTGGGGCAATCAAGGCACCAGCACGCAGTAATAGCGCGAGGTTTTGTGCTTCACCATGGCTTAAGCCAGTGATCACAAAGTTACGGCCTAAACGCGCTTGAATGGTCGCAACAGAAATCACTTCTTGGATTTTCTGCATCTTAACGCTGCCGTCGGCATTGCGCTCACCACTGTCTTTATATTCGATGAACAATGTCGCCATAGGCTTGCCTATGTTGTCTTTGGTCACGTCAGAGAAAATGGTGCCGCCTTTCGCATCAAGGTTGATGCTAACCTGTGGACGACTGTACTGGTCAAAGCTAGGTTGTGCGCCCGTGATATGATCACCGGTCAACATAACTTCTTTCTTCAATATCACAGTGCCACCTTCACGGCGCTGGTACACTTCAGAACCCGCTGGTAAACGGCCTGATTGCGCAGCATTAGGATCAGCTTTGTCATCGACCATGTGGAATTCAATCGATGCGGTTGCACCTAAGATTTCCTTGGCGCGAGCCGTATCTTGCACACCTGGCAGCTCAACGATAATGCGCTCGGCGCCTTGACGTTGTACTACAGGCTCAGCCACACCTAACTCGTTTACACGGTTACGAATGGTAGTAATGTTTTGTTGCAGTGCTTCTTCTTTAATCTGCTTAAGGTACACGTCACTCATCACAGCTTGCAGGGCAAAATCTTCGCCACGGCTAGCATCAGTGAACACCATATCTTTACTGCGAGACTTAAGGAAACGCTCTGCACTCGCGAGACTTTCAGCATCACGGAACTTGATTTCGATACCTGTGGTATTGCTACGAATACCAGCATAACGAATTTTCTCTTCGCGTAATTGTGAACGGAAATCGGCAACTTTAGCCTCTTCCATCTTGCGAATCGCTTCGCCCATGTCCACTTCCATTAAGAAATGCACACCGCCGCGAAGGTCGAGACCGAGTTTCATTGGGCTGCCGCCCATTGACTCGAGCCATTTAGGCGTCGCTGGGGCTAAGTTGAGCGCCACAGTGAACTTGTCACCTAAGCTGTCAGCAATTAATTCTTTCGCCAGTAGCTGTTGATCCGCATTTTGCACACGGACCAACAACTGACCTTTTTCAAGCTCAGAGCGCTTTACCGCAATGCCCTTACTGGCTAACAGCTCGTTCACACTGGCTTGGGTTGATGCCGTGACTTCAGCACCTCGAGTCGCCACCACTTGCACCGCGTGATCTTCACCAAAAAGGTTCGGTACGGCATAGAAACAACCTATGGCGATGACGAGCATCACCATAATGTTTTTCCACATTGGGTATTTATTTAACACGCCTGAGCCCTCTTGGCTTACAACGACTGGATAGAGCCCTTAGGCAATACAGCTGCAATATAGTCTTTTTTGATCGTGATTTGAGTCGTGTCGTTTAAGCTCAGTAACACGTAATCGCTTTCGTCGCTGATTTTTGCAATCTTGCCTAAAATCCCGCCACTGGTCAGCACTTCGTCGCCTTTGCTGATTGATGACATCAGGTTTTTGTGCTCTTTAACGCGTTTTGATTGCGGACGGAAAATCATGAAATAGAAAATCAGGCCGAAAATTGCCAGCATGAAAATCAATTCCATCGTGCCGCCACCTTGTGGTGCGCCGGCAGCGCTTGCGTATGCATTTGAAATAAACATAGTTTTCTCTTCTTATTAGCAAAAAATCAATCGACTAACTCTGGTACTTCGCGACCTTGACTGGTATAGAAGTCCGCCACAAAGGCGTCTAATGTACCCGTCTCAATCGCACCGCGCAAACCTTCCATTAACATTTGATAGTATCTCAAGTTGTGAATGGTGTTTAAACGCGCACCCAGAATCTCATTACAACGATCTAAGTGGTAAAGGTACGCCCGTGAATAATTTTTACAGGTATAACAATCACACTTAGTATCAAGTGGTGACGTGTCATCTCTATGACGCGCATTGCGTATTTTGATCACACCTTCACTCGTAAACAGATGACCGTTGCGGGCATTACGGGTTGGCATCACACAGTCAAACATGTCAACACCACGACGTACACCTTCAACTAAATCTTCTGGTTTACCGACCCCCATCAGATAGCGAGGTTTGTCTGCAGGAATTTGCGGGCAAATATGCTCAAGAATGCGATGCATATCCGCTTTAGGCTCACCTACGGCCAAACCACCGACGGCATAACCGTCAAAACCAATATCGACTAAGCCTTTTAAGCTTTCGTCGCGTAAATCTTCATACACACCGCCCTGAATAATACCGAACAGAGAGTTAGGGTTCTCTAGACGGTCAAATTCATCACGTGAACGTCTCGCCCAACGCAGAGACATCTGCATTGACTTACGTGCTTCGTCTTCAGTTGCGGGATATGGCGTACATTCGTCAAAAATCATCACCACATCACTGCCCAATGCATCTTGGATTTGCATTGATTTTTCAGGATCTAAGAAGATTTTCTCGCCATTGATTGGCGAACGGAAATGCACACCTTCTTCGGTGATCTTACGGATATCGCCAAGACTGAATACTTGGAAACCACCCGAGTCAGTTAAAATCGGACGCTGCCAGTTCATAAAATCATGCAAGTCACCGTGCTTACGCATGATTTCTTCGCCTGGGCGCAACCATAAATGGAAAGTGTTACCGAGCAGAATGTCCGCGCCTGTGGCACGTACTTCCTCTGGCGTCATACCTTTAACTGTGCCGTAGGTTCCCACAGGCATAAATGCAGGGGTTTCTACTGTGCCACGGTCAAAAATCAACCGACCACGGCGCGCACGGCCGTCGGTAGTATCTAATTCAAATTTCATAATTCACCTCGCCAGATAAACAGTCTGACTACATTTTTAATGGCTAATGCCATTTTGATTAACAATAGAGATGGGGACAGCGTTAAAAGGTTCAACCTTTTGACGAAAAAAAGTTGCCGCCCATACTCACTTTGGGCGGCTATTTTAAAACAAAATCTTGGTCTAGTGGGCTTTTTTCGTCACAAACATGGCATCGCCATAGCTAAAGAAGCGATATTTCTGCGCGATAGCATGTTGATACGCCGCCATAACATGATCAAAACCCGCAAATGCACTGACTAACATGATGAGGGTCGATTCAGGGAGGTGGAAGTTCGTCACCATGGCATCGACCACTTGGAATTGATAGCCGGGATAAATAAAGATATCGGTATCGCCGCTAAAGGCTTTGAGTTCACCTTGACTAGCGCGCGCCGCACTTTCTAAGGAACGTACAGATGTTGTACCAACAGCCACGACGCGTTTACCCGCCGCTTTGGTTTGCGCGATTAAATCGACCACATTCTGCGGCACATTGGCCCACTCAGAATGCATCTTGTGCTCAAGAATGGTATCAACACGCACCGGTTGAAACGTTCCCGCGCCCACATGCAAAGTCACAAACGCGATATTCACACCCTTGGCTTTTAATGCATCGAGCATGGCATCGTCAAAATGTAACCCCGCCGTTGGCGCGGCAACGGCGCCTGGGTTTTGGTTATACACAGTTTGATAGCGCTCTTTGTCAGCATCTTCATCGGGTCTATCGATATAAGGCGGTAACGGCATGTGCCCTACGGCTTCGAGCACCTCTAGAATGGTCAACTCGGATAACAGCTCAAGTTCAAACAAAGTATCGTGACGGGCGACCATCTTCATTTGATAGCCACCATCGAGCAGAATGAACGAATCGACTTTAGGGGATTTAGAGCTGCGAACATGGGCAAGGATGCGCTTATCATCGAGCATTCGCTCAACTAAGATTTCTAACTTACCGCCGCTGGCCTTTTGGCCAAACATACGCGCGGGGATCACTCGGGTATTGTTAAACACCATTAAATCGCCGGGATTAATCATCCCCAGCAGATCGGTAAACTGTTTGTCGCCTAACGCGCCAGAATTGCCGTCTATGGTTAACAGACGTGATGCATTACGCTGCGCCATAGGATAACGAGCGATCAGCTCATCGGGGAGATCAAAAGAAAAGTCTGCAACGCGCATGATAGGCCTCTAGGTAGCTTAGAACGGCGGCTAGTCTATGGTTAGAGGCCAAGAATATCAAGATTACTTATTGCCAGCGTCCACTTCTTGCTCAGGATCCACAGGATTGACGCCATCTTGGGGCAGATTGTCTTCGGCATCGAATTTAAGCCGCGAACGGCTGAAATCATCCATGCTAAAGCGGTGTTGTTCAAAGGGGATTTCTACCAGCACTTTTTTGCGCTTCGGCTGCTCGTCTCTACCAAGCATTTTGGTGAACCAGTTCCACATCATCCATGATCCTAAAAAAGGTTATTGATTTTATTTCACTTTCTTTCATATTGATGGCTAGAACAGCGTTAACGCTGACGAGGATTATTCGTAATGAATAAACACTCGTAATCAATAAAAAGTGAAAAAATACTGCATTTTTGGCTTCCGCGCTTTCCTAAGCGCGCTTGTGCATGATACCGTGAACCGACGTGGTTAACCAAGCGCAAAATAATGAACTTTCTTACACACTTACATCTCGCCGACATCAGTAAAACACACCTTGCCGCCAATGTGGCGGGTAACTATATTCAAGCGCCAATTACACAAGCTCCAGCTGAGTTACGCCAAGCGTTATGGCTAAACCAAGAGATTAATACCCTCTGCGCTAGCCACGAACTCACGATTGAATTAATGGAAGCTTTCCCTGCGCCCTTAAAAAGCATAGCAGCAGAACTCATGGCCGTGAGTTTCGATCACTATTTAGCTTATTATTGGGAAGAATATCATAACCAACCCTTGGATGAATTCAGCAGCAAGGCCTATGACGCGTTAGATACTTTCGCCGCCCAAGGTGTAGACCCATACCATCCTGAGGCACTTGCTAAACTCTTGCCCACAATGCGCAGCGCCGATTGGCTTGGCAGCTATACCACGGAAAAAGGCTTACAACACGCCTTGGCACAAGTGGCAAAACAGCATCCGCAAGCCGCACTGTTTAAAGATGCCCACAAAGTCGTCAATAAAATGCAGATAGAAATCGAAACCGCGTTCCGCACTTTTTATCCGCAGCTGATGGCTTATACCCGTATTTGGAGCCGTAAGACGCCTGCAGAATATTTGCCCTCCCCCCTCTCGCAATAAGCGAGCATGAGATTATGCTGTGTGCCTGCGTAAATTTTGCTAGTATGGCCGCGCAAAAATGAGGACAAAATGCAGATATTTGATTACCAGCCCCCAGCAGTTCCTTGGTTAGACATACGCTATAAAGATAGAGATCTGATTATCATCAATAAACCTTCAGGCTTATTGTCGAATCCGGGTCGAGCGGCTCACACCTTCGATTGCGCGTTAACCCGCTTACAAACCCTTTATCCAGAAACGATTTTAGTGCATCGGCTCGACTGCGCAACCTCGGGCATTATGGTGTTCGCCCGTAATAAAAAAGCCGAGTCGCATTTAAAAACGCAGTTTCAAGATAGGCAGAGTAAGAAAGTCTATATTGCCGAAGTGATGGGACATGTGCCGCAGGAACAGGGCATGATTGACCTCGCGATTGCGCCAGACACAGAGCATCCACCCTATCAAAAGACGCTACAGGCAGGAGAGACTGGCGGTAAAAGCGCACTCACCTACTACCGTGTACTAGAACGCAGAGAAAACAGCACCTTAGTCGAGCTTTCGCCAGAAACAGGCCGCACCCATCAATTGCGTGTGCATATGCTTGCCCTAGGGCATGCGATTTTAGGCGATGAGTTTTACGGTGATGCCGAGGTTATCAAAGCCAAACCGCGTTTATGCTTACATGCACAAAGCTTAAGTCTGACTCATCCGTATTCGGCTAAACCGCTCTTTTTTAGCAGTAAACATCCCTTTAGCGAATAACTCAATCCAATGGCTGCAATCCCATAAAAGCAAAAGGTCGCGACTTAGCACTGAGCTAAAATGCGACCTTAGTTATTTACGGATTCGACTGTAGCCTTTTAAGCGACGCGCATGCCTTGAGCAAAATCGGCATCGGCGGCTAATTGTTCCGCTTGGAAATAACAGCCCTGCTCATTACAAAATTGTAATTGCTGCGACTGTGTCACAATAAAGAATTCACCAAAGAAATTACCGCCAACATCTTCTAGCTTATGGCCTTCTGCGATTTGCGACATATAGACTTCATCTAAACTATGGCAGCCATCGCTAAACCAAGTTTCTAAAAAATATTTTTCGTCTTCTTTATAGAGGGTAATTTTATCACCCAATAAAGGACGCCCATCTAACCAACGACCTATAATTTCACGATTTTGCATATCTGTCTCCCGCCAATGAAGGCGACGGCGTTTTTCAATCCCAGACATCCTGATATCCTTATGCAATACCCAATCACCTAAAGTGAATGTCAGTTGTGGTAGTACATTAAGCATAGAACCCATTTAACGCTTTACTCCCCACTGCAGCAAATTACTTCAAACCGCCCGTCAAATGTAACTTTATGGTTAATTTAAATTTGCTAAATGTTTAAAATATAAAAGATAAATACCTTTGGCTAATTAATCGGCAGTGTAGCTCAATCTACAAATAAAAACGCGATCTTTATCACTATTTACTTATCGCTAAAGTAAAGGCAGCTAAAAGACTTATCTAGCGAGCTGAATGAGCTTGTTACATCTTTTATTGCCAATTTAAATGGGGTTTCTGATATAACCCATAAGTGAATTACCGTACAAATAAGACCAAGTGATATTTCAATATCCCTACAAAACAAAAATAAAGCAGGAAGCGCTATGTATAACATTCATCGTCGTAATTTTCTTAAGGCCGCAGGTGCCGCCACCGCAGGACTCGTTACTGCCAATATTGCTCTCAATGCCTACGCCAGTAGCGTCGCCCCTAAACCGCAAGCCGGTAAATCTGTTATCGGACTCATAGCACCTAAGATGGACGTGGTTCGAGTCGGCTTTATCGGTGTTGGCGAGCGGGGGTTTAGCCATGTCGAGCAATTCTGTCATTTAGAAGGCGTTGAACTCAAAGCCATTTGTGATACCCATCAAGCGGTACTCGACAGAGCCGTAGATCATATCGTTAAACAGAATCGGCCAAAACCCACTGTCTATACCGGTAATGACCTGAGCTATCGCGATTTGCTGAGCCGCGATGATATCGATATTGTGATTATTTCGACCCCGTGGGAATGGCACGCGCCTATGGCAATCGAAACCATGGAGAGCGGCAAACATGCCTTTGTTGAGGTGCCAATGGCGCTCACGGTTGAGGAGTGCTGGCAAGTTGTCGATACCGCTGAGCGCACTCAGAAAAACTGCATGATGATGGAGAACGTCAACTACGGCCGCGAAGAACTGATGGTGCTCAACATGGTGCGCCAAGGCGTGTTTGGTGAGCTACTCCACGGCGAAGCCGCTTATATCCACGAACTACGCTGGCAGATGAAGGAAATCGACCATAAGACAGGCTCATGGCGGACTTACTGGCATACCAAACGTAACGGCAACTTATACCCAACCCACGGTTTAGGGCCTGTGTCCCAGTATATGAACATTAACCGCGGTGACCGATTTGATTATCTTACCTCGATGAGTTCCCCTGCCCTTGGCCGTGCGCTCTATGCTAAACGTGAATTTCCCGCCGATCATGAGCGTAATCAGCTCAAGTACATCAATGGGGATATCAATACCAGCCTGATTAAAACCGTTAAGGGCCGAACCATCATGGTCCAGCATGACACGACGACCCCAAGACCTTACAGTCGCCACAATTTGATCCAAGGGACGAATGGCGTGTTTGCCGGCTTCCCGAATCGGATCGCCGTCGAAAATGGTGGCTTTGGTCAAAGTTACCACGAGTGGGATAGGGACATGCAAAAGTGGTACGACAAATACGATCACCCACTGTGGCAGCGCATAGGAAAAGAGGCTGAAATTAACGGCGGCCACGGCGGCATGGACTTTGTGATGCTATGGCGCATGATTTATTGCCTACGCAATGGTGAAGCTTTAGATCAGGATGTGTACGATGGCGCGTCTTGGTCGGTGGTGAATATCTTAAGTGAACATTCACTTAATGACCGCAGTAACTCAGTCACTTTCCCTGATTTTACTCGCGGCGCATGGCAAACCGCCAAACCATTAGGGATTATCGGCGCTTAAGCAGCGGCTTTCGCCAAGTTCACTATTTGACACCGCAACCATAAGGATAAGTGCCTCGGCCTTATCCTTTTTCTTATTCAATTAAGCCTTGAGATCACCCGCGCCATTAGCAACAAGCCATCTGCCATAGGCTCTTAGCGGTAAGAAACTCGCGACAATAAATTCACCATAAGAAACTCACTACAAGCGCTAGTAGTAGCCGATTTCTCTGATTTTCAATGAAAAGTCGCCACTTTGCTGGGCGCCAATCACTAACCCTAAGCTGCACAACTGACTCAATACTATATTCGGACGGGAAATGGGTTTACCCCGACATTGGGGTTTGAAATCACTGAAGGGAATTTCAATCCGCTGCCAATTCAATACTCTGGCACTACTCACACCAAAGGTTTGGTGAGTTGGCGTGGGCATAGGCGCTTGATATACCGTACTTTGCGGTGTGTCGACATCCTTTAAATTCACTTTATAGTCTTTAGTTCGGTCGCCATCAAGTTCGAGGTAAATCCCAGTAAATTCAATGACATCTATGGGGCTAAACTCACAACGCACTGAGGCAAACCCGCCGCCATTTGCCAGCGACACATGGCCACTAAACTCACCATAACCTAAAGGTGAAACCGTCATTTTACTGCGGGACAAACCGCCCATCACAGTGTCATTTATTCCATACCAGGGCTTTGCAGCATCTAGCACGCTAAAATCAAAAAAGATCATAACGACTCCCATAAAAAAAGCAGCCACCTAAGTGACTGCTTCCATAATACTTTTCGATACGAATAACAGCACTCGTTAACTCAGTTTAGCTTTATTCTCAGCGGCTTCACAAGCGGCAGCAGTAAAGATAACGTCAGTTGAGCTGTTTAGTGCAGTTTCGGCTGCATCTTGAACCACACCAATAATAAAGCCAACAGCAACCACTTGCATGGCAACATCGTTAGAAATACCAAACAAGCTACAAGCCAGTGGGATCAATAATAATGAACCACCCGCCACACCCGATGCGCCGCAAGCTGAAACAGCAGCAACAACACTCAGTAACAATGCGGTCAGTAAATCGACTTGAATGCCTAAGGTATGCGCCGCAGCTAAGGTCAATACGGTAATAGTGATCGCCGCGCCGCCCATGTTGATGGTGGCACCTAAGGGAATAGAAACGGAATAAGTGTCTTCATGCAGCTTTAACTTTTCACACAGCGCCATATTCACCGGAATGTTTGCCGCGCTCGAGCGAGTAAAAAACGCCGTCACACCACTTTCACGCAAGCATTGAAATACCAGCGGATACGGATTACGTTTAATCTTCACGTACACAATCAATGGATTAACGACTAAAGCAATAATAGCCATCGCACCTAATAGCACGGCCAATAACTGGGCATAGCCTGCAATCGCCGCAAAACCGGTTTCGGCAAATGTCGCCGCAACGAGACCAAAAATACCGATAGGCGCTAAACGGATAATAAAGCGCACCATTTGTGAAATACCGTGGCTCATATCGGCAAACACTTGCTTAGTCGAATCGGTAGCGTGATGTAAGGCTAAACCTAAGCCCACACCCCAAGCGAGAATACCAATATAGTTGCCCGTCATTAACGCATTCACCGGATTATCAACCAGTTTGAATAACAAGGTATGGATGACTTCACCTATGCCCTGTGGTGGGCTGGTGCCTTCCACGCCGGCAACTAAGACTAAATTAGTCGGGAAAATTGAACTCAGGAGCACTGCGGTTAATGCGGCCGCAAAAGTGCCGAATAAGTACAGCACCACAATGGGACGCATATTGGTTTGGGTATTCTTCTTTTGGTTGGCAATCGATGACGCCACTAAGATAAATACTAGGATGGGAGCGATCGCTTTCAATGCCCCAACGAATAAACTGCCTAAGAAGGCGATATCTTTCGCGCTACTCGGTGAAAAACTGGCTAAGACCACACCAGCGATTATCCCCAAAAAGATTTGTATTACTAGACTGCCATTAGCCAACTTAGCTAACAATGATGATTCTTGTTTCATGGTTTAACCTATCGTTATTATATTTCGGTTGAGATCCCCAACGCGCACCTTCGGAAATGAGGCCAATAAGGTTTTTATAGGATGTGACTGGACTTGTCTAGTTTTGCGGGGAAATAAGCTAACTAAATTACCCTAGCCCCGCAAAAAGCATACAAAAAACTAACAAGCGCCAGATTAGCGCTTGTCTAAGGCGAGATCGGCGCCCCGTAACATGGCGTCGATTAACTCGTGGGCATCGAACTTAGTCAGTGCTTCATTCGCCCCTACTTGATGGGCCTGACTCACGCTAATTTCGCTGGATAAAGAAGTGTGCAAAATAATGTAGGCCTTGGCAGTCAGTGGATTATCACGCACTTCAAAAGCCAGTTCGTAACCATCCAGTCCCGGCATCTCGATATCACTCACCAGAATATCTATCGGGTGATGTTCCAGTGCCGCTTGCTCCATCATCACTAGCGCTTCTTTACCGTCTGCCGTGACTCGATAAGGAATGTTAATCATATCAAGGGCGTCGGATAACTGCTTACGTGCCACCTTAGAATCATCCACTAAAAGAATATTCATAGGTTTGAGTTTTTCACGTTGTACGTCGGTCAAAATAGCCCGATTCGCCTTTGGATTATCGGGGAAGATTTTCGACAATAACAGTTCAACGTCGAGTAACTGTACCAGTTGGTCCTCGAAACGTGTCACGCCGGTCAAATAGGCATTTTTACCCAAACTAGACGATGGTGCTTCAATATCACGCCAGTTGCATTCGATAATCTTATCGATACCACGCACTAAGAAACCAATGATCATCCGCTGACAATCCGTGATGATGATGTAGCACTTTTCCCGCTCTTCTGGGGCAATCGGCCGATAACCAATCGCCGCCGCCATATCTATGATAGGAATCGTATGGCCGCGGATAGTTGAAGCCCCCAGAATCGTCGGATGAGATTGAGGAATTTTACTGAGACGAGTGTACGGCACCAGCTCACGCACTTTCAACGTGCCTAAGGCAAACACTTGAGTCTGTGATAACCGAAACAGTAGTAATCCCTGTGACTGACTTGCCTTACTTTTCATAATTAGATAGATAACTCACTAAAACCAACCTGCGGATAGCTTAACCTTAACACAGTAAAAATTTGATGACTAAGGTCAAACGAATGAAACTATTATGCCTATTAATGAATAGGTTCGACTCTAAGTCGCCTAAAAAAGGCTTAGTCTTGTAATGCGTACAAAACGTCAAAGGCGAATTGATCCCAGCCATCGGCTGTAAAGGCGATATCGCGAATACTGCGAACTTGGCTGACAGCGTGTAATGGCGCAGCACCATTGACCATCAAGTAATAAGCCATGATGAGACTGGTGCGATCCTTACCCGAGCGACAATGGATCACCACAGGTAATCCATCGGCTTCACACTGCTGAATAAAGGCTAATGCCTTGGGCAATTGAGCGACACAAATCGCCACATCACCATCTTGGGGCGGCACATTGCGCGAAAAGGGAATACATTCGTAACGTAAATCGAGCTTTTTAAAGGTGCTAGGCTCACAGCCTTCGCCCCCATTGACCGACAGGATGGCACCAATACCGGCCTCTTTAAGCGCCTGCAAATCCCAAGGATCTTTATTGGGACCACTGCGCCCTGCGACTTTACCTTCAACTAACCAGAATAAGTGTTGCATAAACCTTACCTACGACAAGTGAGATGACAAGGGACGTCAGAGATAAGCTAAGAATAGCTTGTTTCCAACGACTTAAGATTTTTTACCCCAAAATTCAGCATTGGCAGGTGGTAACTGTTTACGTTTTTTTTTACCCGTACCTTCGGGCTTGGCGACAGGTTTCGCTTGTTCTAACAGTTCGGCTGGTATTTCGTCATCGGCTTCAAAACCGACAATTTGCTCACGCACTAACTTAAGCTTGTTCTTTTTCTCTATCACGCCAAAGTGGTGATAATCCTCATGGGAAATCAAGGTCACGGCTAAGCCTGCTTCACTGGCGCGGCCACTACGGCCAATGCGATGCATATAATCCGCAGGGCTTCTTGGTAAATCAAAGTTGATCACCACAGGCAGTTTATCGATATCGATACCACGGGCGGCAATGTCAGTGGCGATTAACACACTGATCTCACCATTTTTAAACCCATCGAGCACCCGCGTACGCGCACCTTGGGCTTTATCGCCATGGAAGACTTCGGCACTGATCCCACGTTTAGATAACTTTTGCGCTAAATGATTACAGGTATTTTTGGCACTCACAAAAATCAACGCCTGTGACCACTGATGTTCTTTAATCAGATGCGCCAATAATGCGGTTTTCATCGGACGATTGACGGTAATCACCCGCTGATGAATCGTGCTTTCTTGTTCACTTTGAAATTGGTATTCAAGCGGATCATTCAGCAGTTTTGCCGTTAATTCGCGGACTTCTTCAGGGAATGTCGCTGAGAATAATAAGGTTTGTTTCTTGGCGGGCAACGCATCAAGCACTTGGGCTAATTCTTCTGTAAAACCAAGGCTTAACATACGGTCAGCTTCATCGAGCACTAAGGCACTAACGCGGTTAAGTTTGATGGCATTGCTGGACAACAGATCTAACAAACGACCCGGCGTTGCCACTAATACGTCAGCACCTGCGCGTAGGCTCTGCATTTGCGCATTGACTGACACACCGCCAAACGCGGCAACGATTTTTAGCTTGCCATTCAAATGCGAAGCATAGGACAAAAAGCTGTCTGCGACTTGCTGGGCTAATTCACGGGTGGGTACTAAGACCAAACAACGAACATAAGCGCCTGTCTTATCGTCTGTTTTTGCTTCAACAAGTTGCTGTAACAGCGGCACGGCAAAGGCTGCCGTTTTACCCGAGCCCGTATTGGCGCCGGCTAACACATCCCGCCCAGCGAGCACAGCGGGAATCGTCGCCGCCTGTACTGGTGTGGGCGAAACATACGCTAATTCGGTTAGTCGATTTAGCAAAGGTGCAATAATGCCGAGTTGGGCAAAGCTTGCCGCAGAGGAAGAAGCCTGAGTCATAGAAAGTTTAACTGCTCACCAATATCTTAATAGGCGGCTATTCTAGCTTAAATATCGAGGCAGTGCTTGTCAGTTTCCAGCGTTAACAACTGCTGTTTCATCGCAAGCCCGTAGGCGTAACCCGTTAACTTGCCATTTTTGCCTATCACTCTATGGCAAGGCACGATAATCGCAATTGGATTGGCACCATTGGCCGCGCCCACGGCGCGCACTGCCTTAGGCCGACCGATTTGCTCGGCAATCTGCCCATAACTGCAGCTCTGACCGTAATCTAGATTGAGCAAAGCTTGCCATACGTCGCGCTGAAATTCAGTGCCCTTGGGCGCGAGCTTTAAATCAAATTCAACCCGCTCACCTGCAAAGTAATTCGCGAGCTGCGCCTGAGTTTCACGAATATGCGCCATGGCTTGATTGAGGGCATCCTCACTCGCCTTGGCAAGCGCAATCTCAGTGCGATCCGAGCCGACAACCGTTAAATGACTCAGTCCATAGGCATTGGCATTTAACTGCAATATTCCAACTGGACTGATAAACGTATCCACGGCGCAGGGTTGATATTCTGCAATGCTTGGCGCTTGGCTCAATTGACGAATCGCATGTTTCATAATCTGTCTCTTCGTTTTATCTTAATTTGGTTCTTAATTGAGTCGTTAAATTGGCTCTTAACTTAACGGCGAACTCATCTTTTTAAACTGGCCGTTAAATGTGAGTCGGCTTGATGGTTATTGGTGCCAGAGCTGAAAGGTTAAGTAACTGCCCCACGGGGCAATTTGTTGACTCAGCTGCTCGCACAATTGGGGATAGCTCACTGCCGCAGCGGCCGTTTCATCCAACCTATTGTTCTTGATATATAAGGCCAATAAATGCTTTTTAACAATCAAATCCGAATGCAAAAACACGTTTGGATCGCCCAAGCCACGAAGCTTGGCATACGCTATCGTCCAAGGACCTATGCCTTTAACGCTGAGCCAATCATCGACACTTGCCTCAGGATGTTCGCAGATAAACGCCGCGAGCGCATTGAGGGCTAATTTACGGGCGCCCGGCATTTTAAGCTCAGTTAAACTCGCCTCACGAATCGCCTCGGGTGTTGGGAATAATCGATACTCGCGGCCATTGAGACTAAAGCGCTCGCCATAGGCTTCAACCAATATATTCAGTAGCTTAGTCGCCTGCACGACCGTCACTTGCTGACCCAAGATCGCGCGGCAAACCGCTTCAAACAAAGATCCTGCGCCAGGAATGCGCAATCCCGAAAACGGCATTAAACCTAAACTCGGCAGCGTACTTAAACCTTGCTCAATCTGCTGCATATCCGCATCGAGATCTAAAATGCGTCGCACCTCAGTGACCAGCAATTGCAGCTCATCGACGGAGGAATCTTCGGTCAAAGCAATCGCAAGTTTGAAGCGATTCAGCTTAGGCTCATGGATAATTTGCACTGTGCCGCGCATCTTGCCGATGGCAAAACAGCGACCATATTCGAGCCCGTTATCGTCAGCTTTGGCTTCTGCTGAAACATTGGTCTCATCTGCAATTTGAACTGCATCACTCGCTTGTGGATGACTGACTTGCGGCGTGAACCACTCCATTCCTGTCACTGCACGTAAGCGATAAAATGCCAGCTGCGATGCCCAATCCAATGGGGGTCGATAGTATTGATATAGGGTTAATCCATAGTGCGGCACAAATTCACCCAAAGTATCAATTTCACCGAATCCTGTTGATGAATCAATATCCTGCTCCTTTGCCGCCTTGGTTAACGCGGTCTTTCTTAATTGCGTTGGCGTCAATTGTAAGGTTTGCTTAAATGCCTCATTGAAACGGCGAATACTGTTGAAACCCGCCGCCAACGCGACTTGGGTGATAGGTAATTGGGTTTGATGTAGCAGTTGTTTTGCAAACAGTAACTGCCGGTATAAGGCATATTGTTTAGGCGAAGTGCCAAAACCTTCGGTAAAGAGCTTATTGAGATAACGACTACTGATCCCTAATCTGTCAGCCAATTGTGTCACAGTCGACGCTGGCTCTCCCGATGATTTCCCCGCTAATGCACCCGCTTCAATTAAACTAATGGCCCTCGCCAACGTTGTGCCAGTGCCTTTCCACGGATTTGAACCTGGCGCACTGTCGGGCCGACAACGCAAACACGGGCGTAATCCAGCTTGTGCGGCTTTCACGGCCGAATCAAAATAACGCACATTCTGCTCTTTTGGCGCGACGGCAGGACACACGGTACGGCAATAAATGCCCGTCGTTAATACGCCCACAAAAAACTTACCATCAAAACGCGGATCGCGGCTCATCCTCGCCTCACGGCAAATAGACGCAGAAAGTAGCCCAGCACTTGACTCCAGTGAATGCACTGAGTCTATTTCATCACGCTTAATCGCACTCTCAGACGCTATATCTGTACTCATTTTTCACTACGCCCGACAATATTCGCTCACAATTAATTTCTTGTTCATTACTTTACGTAAAACTAGCATGTAGCACTAGCGGAAAACGGAACTCAATCATTTCAATGCTTTTAGGGAATGAAATCCTATATGCTATACGCGACTATTTTTTATCTCACCATAGAGTTAATTCATGTTTAAACGATTTGAATCTTGGGTTGAAGCCCTCCCCGATGATGAACCGACTAAGCCACCCACAGGGGTTTATGCTTTTTGCCGCCACTACACTAAAGGCTACGAACTGCCGCTGATCTTAATGTCAGTGCTAACCGCTTTGTTGGCGATGCTTGAAGTGTCGCTGTTCGGATTTATGGGCCAATTAGTGGATTGGCTTGTGAAAAAAAATCCCGAAACCTTATTTCAAGACGAAGGCATGACCTTAATGCTGATGGGGGGCATGGTGCTGATTGTGATGCCAATCTTGGTATTACTGCATGCGCTTATCATGCATCAAACCTTGCTCGGCAATTATCCTATGTCGATCCGTTGGCTCGCGCACCGCTATTTGCTAAAGCAAAGTGTGTCATTTTATCAAGATGATTTTGCCGGCCGAATCGCCACGAAAGTGATGCAAACGTCCTTAGCCGTGCGCGAAACTGTGATGAAGTTGCTCGATGTATTGGTATACATTTTGGTGTATTTCACTTCTATGTTAGTGATGATCGCCAGCGCCGACCTGCGCTTGGTGATACCTATGCTAGTGTGGCTTGCACTGTATGTTGGGCTGCAATGGTACTTTGTGCCTAAGCTGAAAAGTGTCTCTACCGAGCAAGCCGATGCGCGCTCAACCATGACAGGCCGTATCGTCGACAGCTATACCAACATCACCACAGTGAAGCTATTCGCCCACACGCAAAAAGAAGCCGAATACGCCAAATCCAGTATGCGGATATTTTTAGACACGGTTTATCGCCAGATGCGCTTAGTCACGGGCATCAGCGTCAGCGTGCAAATCATCAACTATATGCTCGCCTTCAGCATTGCCGCGGTAGCGATTGCTCTATGGACTGACAGCGCGATTACTATCGGCGCCATTGCCATTGCGGTCAGTTTAGCACTGCGTTTAAACGGCATGTCACAGTGGATCATGTGGGAAATCAGTTCGTTATTTGAAAATATCGGCACTGTCACCGATGGGATGAACACCTTATCGAAAACAACGATCATCCAAGATGAGCCAGACGCCAAGGCGCTGGTCGTCAACCATGGCAAGATTGATTTCAAGCAAGTGTGTTTCCATTACGGCGAGCAGACTGGGGTGATTGAAGATCTGAATCTGAATATTAAGGCAGGTGAAAAAGTTGGCTTAGTTGGGCGTTCTGGCGCGGGTAAGTCGACCTTAGTGAATCTATTAATGCGATTCTACGATGTCGAAAAAGGTCAGATTAATATTGACGATCAAGACATTAAGACGGTTATGCAGGATTCACTGCGCTCGCAAATCGGCATGGTGACCCAAGATACATCACTGTTGCACCGTACTATCCGCGAGAATATTCTTTACGGCAATCCAACGGCCAGCGAAGAACAGCTCGATAGCGCCATTAAACAAGCTCAAGCCTATGACTTTATTAAGGATCTAAGTGACCCTCACGGTAATCATGGCTTAGATGCCCAAGTGGGTGAACGTGGTGTAAAACTTTCTGGTGGCCAAAGACAGCGGATCGCTATCGCGCGGGTTTTATTAAAAAATGCGCCGATTTTGCTGCTTGATGAAGCCACTTCAGCGCTGGATTCTGAAGTCGAAGCCGCCATTCAAGAAAGTTTATATGAGTTAATGCAAGGTAAAACAGTAATTGCAATCGCTCATCGACTTTCGACCATTGCAGCAATGGACAGGCTAATAGTGTTAGATCAAGGCCGAGTCGTCGAACAAGGCACGCATCAAGAACTCATTGCTGCTGGCGGCATTTATGCCCAGCTATGGGCACACCAAACCGGTGGATTCTTAGGCGTAGACTAAATTAAAAGTTAAATGACGAAAGGCGACACTTAGCAATGAGTGTCGCCTTTTTTATCTCAAATAAGTCTCCGCCTAATTCTGCCCTCTTCCCGCAAGGCTTCACTCTTACACTCGCCCTCATATTCACCGCAACGATACGCTATTCAGCTATTACAATAGCTACCGTAAGAACGGCTCACTTCAAATTGCGCTCGTTGAGCTATTGGAAGCATGAGATAAATCGCGATTAACGGTTCAACTTATCAGTATTGAAAGTAGCAGCATTCAAAGTGCCAACACACTGAATAATCCGAAAGGTAAGTTTTAGCTATGGGTTAACGCAAGGTTAAGCAGGAAAACACTTAAATAATTCTTATCACACAATTGGACAGAATGACTTCACCACACTAAGTATGCCTCTCGAAGCATTATTTATCTTAATGTGGATGGTTTGATTGGTGGGTAAATTCGGCTTAGGCAAATAACTCGAGGCGTATGACTCGTAAATGAATCGGGGATATCTCGATTTAATATTCAAAATTCAGACACAAAAAAACCACCTTTAGGTGGTTTATTGTCTTTAACCAAAGTTTCGATAAACCTTGATTAAAATTGGTATCCCCTAGGGGATTCGAACCCCTGTTACCGCCGTGAAAGGGCGGTGTCCTAGGCCTCTAGACGAAGGGGACC
>NZ_MPDG02000002.1:1234814-1237350 GCF_001887095.2 Shewanella sp. SACH | reverse complement strand
TAGATGGTATCCCCTAGGGGATTCGAACCCCTGTTACCGCCGTGAAAGGGCGGTGTCCTAGGCCTCTAGACGAAGGGGACCCCGGACATATTAATTCGAACTCACGTTCCTGCTTAACATCTGCAGTAAGTTTGGTGGAGCTACACGGGATCGAACCGTGGACCTCTTGCATGCCATGCAAGCGCTCTCCCAGCTGAGCTATAGCCCCAAACTTATTAAACTACATTTAAGTGCACTACAAGCATTTGCTCGTCTGTGTCTCAACTGCGTGGCGCATTCTATGCAGCGCACCTAAAAGTGTCAACTCGTTTTTTAGGAATTTATTCTATCTGCTACAAATTCAATCGCTTTGGATATTCTTTGCTCAGAACGGCTTCTTCCGATTAAAAATAATGTGATATCAAGGCCTGGTGACTGCCCTGCCCCTGTTACAGCGACACGTAAAGGCATACCAACCTTGCCCATACCCACATCTAATTCTGTTGCAGTGTCTTCAATCGCCTGATGGATAGCTTCTACAGTCCAATCAGTTAATGCGGCTAATTTTTGTTGAACCAGTTGCAATGGCTCTAACGCAACACCACGTAAATGCTTTTTCGCTTGGGCCTCATCAAACTCTGCAAAGTCTTCATAGAAATAGCGGCTAGAAGCGGCTAACTCTTTTAGTGTCTTAGCGCGCTCAGCCAATGCTGTAACCACTTCCGCTAATGCAGGGCCGTTTGACAGATCAATTTTTTGATCGTCCATGTGCCATTGTAAGTGTGTTGCCACATATTCTGGGGCAAGACTCTTTATATAGTGTTGGTTCAACCACACCAGTTTATCGGTATTAAAGGCAGAAGCGGCTTTATTGATATCACCGAGCTTAAAGTATTGCTTCATTTCTTCTAATGAGAAGATTTCTTGATCACCATGTGACCAACCTAAACGTACTAGGTAGTTCAACAGTGCTTCTGGCAAATAGCCATCGTCACGGTACTGCATTACGCTCACTGCGCCATGACGCTTAGATAATTTCGCGCCATCATCACCGAGAATCATAGAGACGTGAGCATATTCTGGGATCGGCGCCCCTAATGCTTTAAGGATATTAATTTGACGCGGCGTATTGTTGATATGATCTTCACCACGAACCACACAGGTAATTCCCATATCCCAATCGTCAACGACCACACAGAAGTTATAGGTTGGCACACCATCGGTACGGGCGATGATCAAGTCATCTAATGCATCGTTAGAAAATTCAATACGGCCACGAACATGGTCATCAAATACCACTGAACCGCCGATAGGATTTTTGAAGCGCACGACAAATGGCTCATCAGTATCACGAGCGGGTAAGTCACGGCAGCAACCATCGTACTTTTGTGCTTCACCGTTTGCGGCTTGTGCTTCTCTTAACGCATCAATACGCTCACGTGAGCAATAGCATTTATATGCAGTGCCCTTTGCTAACATTTGGGCAATAATTTCGTTATAACGATCAAAACGCTTAGTTTGGTAATACGGGCCCTCGTCCCATGTCAAACCTAACCAGTTCATACCTTCTAAAATCGCATCGCAGGCGGCTTGAGTCGAACGCTCAATATCAGTGTCTTCAATACGTAATACAAACTCACCGTTATTGGCGCGAGCTTGTAACCAAGAATAAAGTGCAGTACGGGCACCACCAACATGTAAGAAACCAGTAGGACTAGGGGCAAAACGCGTCTTAGTTGTCATAATGGGACACTAACCTATATAAAGTCGTCTAGATAAAGACAATCACGATAAAAAAGTGGGCTTATTCTAACAGTCAAAGCAGGCGCTGCAAATGGGACAAGCTCTGCAGTATCACTTATCTAGTAAAATCGTGATGCTAAATCCCCTCCTTATATAGAGAAGCCTATATAAAGGTGCACATATAAAGTGGTGCCACAGCTATCACCCGCAAACCTGCACCCCATTTATCTGACTTAAGACTCATGGATTGATTTCGCTACGCTTAGATCCCAGCCCTACTTTTGCCCCTATCATGCCTCCAGCGATAAATAGTGTGTCTTTGGCGCAACGCCTATACACTGCTATCCACTCAATCTCTAACATCTAATCATTGCGAGTCACTCACACCCTGTCATTTTATCGCCAAAAATGCTCACGAATAACATGAGTCTAGCTATCGCGGCATCCCAAACACTCAAATTGCACGCCATTGACAGGCGAATAAACTAACACTTTGATCGGCGGCGTGATTAGCATTAAGCCAATGCGAACAAAAATAGCGCGACCAATGCTTTTTTCACTAAAAAGCGTTGACACTAGATCGAACCTCCCTATAATACGGCTCCACACAGCGAGGTCGATTAGCTCAGCTGGGAGAGCACCTCCCTTACAAGGAGGGGGTCACTGGTTCGAGCCCAGTATCGACCACCATTGTTTATTATAAATAATTTGTAAAGAAATAATGGCTGTACAACATAGTTATATCCCAGGTCGCTTAGCTCAGCTGGGAGAGCACCTCCCTTACAAGGAGGGGGTCACTGGTTCGAGCCCAGTA
>NZ_MPDG02000002.1:1187245-1234458 GCF_001887095.2 Shewanella sp. SACH | reverse complement strand
AAGTTATATCCCAGGTCGCTTAGCTCAGCTGGGAGAGCACCTCCCTTACAAGGAGGGGGTCACTGGTTCGAGCCCAGTAGCGACCACCATATAACTTAATGTACCTCATTGTGTGAAAGTCATTCCCAGGTCGCTTAGCTCAGCTGGGAGAGCACCTCCCTTACAAGGAGGGGGTCACTGGTTCGAGCCCAGTAGCGACCACCATATTTATCCCCCCAATAAACTTTACCAACACGCTGACTCAACTATGCTTGATCTCAATCAGCGAGAGCTAAATTTTACTATTTCGCCTTTTATAATCCGTAAAATACCGAGCTCTATCGACACTCAGCCTGATTTCATTCTGCTTTTAGCATTGTTTGGAGATCAACATTATGGCCAGCGTCAGTCAATCCGCTTCTCTTGCCAATATTGCCGCTTATTTAAAGCATACCCACGCTTGCGATGAGCAAACGGCGCTCAAGGAAGCACGGGAAGTCATGCATAATCTCGTCAGTATGCGCCAAAAGGGCTTTATTACCGGTTGGTACTTTGACGAACAAGGCCACTTAGAGTTGTTGCCTAGCGATGCGATCCTAAAACGTATCCTTTTAGATGATGATTAACTGCACCAACTGCCCCTTTGTCTTGATTGACGACAAACACCATCGACTTGACCACAATTGACCATACAATCAGCCTACACTGCTTATCCCAAAATAATCCATCACGCATTTTCAGCGTAGCGCATACTTTTGCAGCATTTTTTGATCTCAAAATAACTAAGTTTGTTTAATAAACCTGCACCGCCAAGGGCTATCTATTTGAGGCAGATCCGCGCCATGGGTGGGTTTCCACCCAAACAGAAAATCACTGTGAGCGAGATCTCACCCACAAAACTAAAAGTGTGACAAACATCAAATGAACTACACTTTAGTAACCAAACACTTACAGAAGTCAGTGTAAGTTGGCGTGGTATTTGCCTTTAGTAAGACAGACCTCAGGGAAATCAAGGCTGTATTCCTACTCAAACTTGGTAACAAACTAACCAAGACTGAGGACAAATCCTAACAACAGAAAAAGGAACTCAAGATGACATTGAATCAACAAACTGGATTGACCCGTCCACTCAAAACCTTAGTCAAAATGCTCGCCGTTGCCTCCGTGTTCGCAACCAGCTTTAACGTATTTGCAGAACCTATTGAAATTAAGTTTTCGCACGTTGTGGCAGAAAATACGCCCAAAGGCCAAATGGCACTTAAGTTTAAAGAACTCGTTGAACAACGTTTACCAGGTGAATACAAGGTCAGTGTATTTCCTAACTCACAGTTATTTGGGGATAACAACGAGTTAGCTGCACTACTATTAAACGACGTGCAATTTGTTGCGCCGTCACTCTCAAAATTTGAACGTTACACTAAACGCCTACAAGTATTCGATTTACCTTTCCTCTTCAATGATATGGATGCGGTAAACCGTTTCCAACAAGGTGAAGCAGGTCAAACACTGCTGAACTCTATGACCCGTAAAGGGATTGTCGGTCTAGGTTATTTGCACAATGGCCTGAAACAGTTCTCGGCTAACACGCCACTTAAAAATCCATCTGATGCAAACGGCTTGAAGTTCCGCGTAATGGCATCTGATGTTTTGGCGGCTCAGTTTGATGCTGTAGGTGCTATCCCAGTGAAAAAACCCTTCTCTGAAGTATTTACCCTGCTGCAAACCCGCGCTATCGATGGTCAAGAAAACACGTGGTCAAATACTTACTCACAAAAGTTTTATGAAGTGCAAAGCCAAATCACTGAAAGTAACCACGGTGTGCTCGACTATATGGTCGTGACCTCTGACACTTTCTGGAAAGGCTTACCCGCTGACAAACGTAAGATCATCAAAGAAGCTTTAGATGAATCTATCGCATTAGGTAACAAAATTGCCGCTGAGAAAGATAACCAAGACAAACAGTTAATCCTAGATTCTAAACGTTCACAGTTAGTGACTTTAACGCCTGCTGAACGTCAAAAATGGGTCGATGTGATGAAACCAGTTTGGGCTAAGTTTGAAGATCAAATCGGTAAAGATGTGATTGAAGCTGCTGTAGCTGCAAATAAATAATAATGATGATAGCCGCTTAACCTCAACCGAGGTTAAGCGGCCATTTCAGCGAGGGGATTATGGCTGTGATATCGCGAATATTTGGTTATTTTGAAGAAGGTGTGCTCAATTTATTGATCACTCTGATGACGTTGCTAGTGTTTTCAGAAGTCGTCGCACGATTCTTCTTCAATACGGGTTTTCTGTGGATCCAAGAACTCACACTGACCTTTTGCGGTTGGTTTGTGTTGTTTGGTATGTCTTATGGGGTAAAAGTTGGCGCGCACATTGGTGTTGATGCCTTCGTTAAAAACTTAGCGCCTCGGGCCAAAAAGATAACGTCCCTCGTTACCGCCTTTGTCTGTATTGTCTATTGCGGACTCTTTTTAAAAGGCAGTTGGGATTACTTAAGCCAGATGTATCAAATTGGTGTGCCTATGGAAGATATTAATTTCCCCCAATTTTTCTTAAAAAGCCTCGATCCAGACTTTGCTTGGAACACCTTACGGATTGATGTTGAAGATGGCGCGGTACCGATTTGGTTATCCCAGAGCATCTTGATCATTGGTTTTTCGATGTTAACTTGGCGATTCGCCGAACTCTTTATTGCCATCCTACGTGACCAAGTCACTGGCTTCCAATTTGCCGATGAAGCGAAAGAAAGTATGCATTTAATCGATGAAAGCGTTAAAAACGCCAATGAAGAACCCGTCTCTGACGAAAAGGAGACTAAATAATGGCGATCGCAACCCTATTTACCGCCCTATTAGTGTGTATGTTTCTCGGTATGCCTATCGCTATCGCGTTAGGTTTTTCCAGCATGCTCACCATTTTATTTTTCTCGAATGACTCCTTAGCCTCAGTTGCACTCAAGCTGTATGAGTCTTCATCGGAGCATTACACCCTACTCGCTATCCCCTTCTTTATTCTGTCATCCGCCTTCCTCTCAACCGGTGGCGTCGCGAGACGGATTATCGATTTTGCCATGGACAGTATTGGACATGTCCGTGGTGGATTAGCGATGGCATCTGTTATGGCCTGTATGCTGTTTGCGGCGGTTTCAGGCTCATCACCCGCAACCGTAGCGGCGATTGGTTCAATCGTGATTGTGGGCATGGTTAAAGCGGGTTATCCCGAGAAGTTTGCGGCGGGGGTTATAACAACCTCAGGCACACTTGGTATTTTGATCCCACCGTCCATTGTGATGTTGGTGTATGCGGCAGCGACCGAAGTGTCCGCAGCAAGAATGTTTATGGCAGGTTTAATCCCAGGTTTAATGATGGGATTCATCCTGATGATCGTTATCTACATCGTCGCCCGCTTTAAGAACTTGCCTTCGCGCCCTTTCCCAGGCTTTAAACAACTGGGGATTTCAAGCGCTAAAGCTTTGGGTGGATTAGCACTCATCCTTATCGTACTCGGCTCTATCTATGGCGGCGTTGCGAGCCCGACTGAAGCTTCAGCCGTGGCTTGTATGTATGCGTACTTTATTGCGGTATTTGGTTACCGTGACATTGGACCATTAAAAGAGGTGGCTTGGCGCAATCAAGGTGAAAGCTTACCTAAAGCCGCCGCACGTAACTTAGGTCACATGTTCCTAGGGCTAATTAAAACGCCTATCGATAAAGACATACGTAACGTAGTGCGTGATGGTGCTAAAGTCAGTATCATGCTGCTGTTTATCATAGCTAACGCTATGTTGTTCGCGCATGTATTAACCACTGAGCGTATTCCACATATTATCGCTGAGCATATCGTTAACATGGGCTTACCCGCTTGGGGCTTCCTGATCATTGTTAACTTACTGCTACTTGCTGCTGGTAACTTTATGGAGCCATCGGCAATTGTACTGATTATGGCGCCGATCCTCTTCCCTATCGCGACTCACTTAGGCATAGATCCTATTCACTTAGGTATCATCATGGTGGTGAACATGGAGATAGGTATGCTCACGCCGCCGGTGGGGCTCAACCTCTTTGTTACCGCGGGGATCACGGGTAAGAGTATTGGTTGGGTCATTCAGTCGGTTCTGCCTTGGTTACTGCTGATGTTAGCCTTCTTAACCTTGATCACTTACGTGCCACAGATTTCGCTCTTCTTACCAGAATGGTTGGATTCGATGCGTGGATATTAATCTGCAATGCAAGGTTGTGAGATTACCCCTTGATTACAGTTAGTTTTTAAGCGAGCCTAGTCAGGCTCGCTTTGTTTTATGATGCACAGTCTCAGTGATTGATACCGTCGCTTTATCAGGATAGCCACCATGTTGCCCATGACGCCTAAGGCCAAGAAACGCCTCTTTCTCACTGTAGTGTTACTTGCAGGCCTATTTGCAACGCTCAAACTGACCTATTGGGTGCATTTGCATCAGGGTAAAATCGAGATCCAAGCACAATCGGAGAAACAACTAAAAGAATTAGTTAGCTTTCTCGATGGCGCGTTATCGCGCTACGAAAGTATTCCCCACGTACTCTCGACGAACCCTATGCTCGCCAATGTACTGAACGACCAACAAAACCCCGATAAGATCCAAGAACTTAATTTATATCTCGAAGAAATTCAGCATGTCACTGAGGCGTCCGATATCTATCTAATTGATGCTTTAGGGATCGCGATTGCCGCCAGTAACTGGCAACAAAGTTTCTCCTTTATTGGCAAGGATTATTCCTTTAGACCCTATTACACCGATGCTATTTCGGGCAATTTAGGCCGTTATTATGCCGTGGGTACCAGCTCAGATAAGCGTGGATTTTACTTTTCTTACCCTATTTATCAGCAAGGCGGCAAAGGCATACTCGGCGCGATCATTGTCAAAGTGGACATTAGCGGTATCGAGCAGCAAAGCACGAGCATTGCCATTGCGGGTCAATACCAATTCCTTATCAGCGACCCCGAGGACATTGTTTTTATCTCCAGCGTCGATGAGTGGCGGTTAAAGTCACTCACTCCACTTACCCAAGCCAAACAATATGCGCTTAATGCATCAAAGCGTTACGCGGAACGCCCCATAGGCGAGCTATTAATGAAGCCGCCCTATGAGAGTGGCAGCCAAGCCATGCTCTACCAATTACAAACGGGCAGAGATCATGAGCAATACATGGATAATCATCAGTTGATGGCCAAAGCTGGCTGGCGGGTGCACATCTTAGCGCCCATCAAACCCTTGCTATCGTCTTTACCTGCATTGATGTTACTGTCAGCCAGTATTTATCTGTTGCTGGCACTCAGCATCTTGTTTAGCGCCGAGCGTCGCCGCAACCTACAGCGTATGCAGCTGGCACAAAGCCTGTTAGAACAGCGAGTCGAAGAACGGACTCAGGACTTGCAGCAGGCGAACCATCAGCTTAAAGATACTCAGGATGAACTCATTCAAGCGGCAAAACTGACTGTGATCGGCAGTTTATCCGCCAGCATTAACCATGAGCTTAATCAGCCGCTTGCAGCACTGCGCAGCTACGCCCAAAATACTCAAACCTTTCTAGCCCGTAATATGCAAGATAAGGCACTGGATAATATCAAGATTATTATTGAACTGACCGATAGATTGGCCGATATTGTCGGCCAATTTAAAAGCTTCACTCGCAAGAGCCAAGGCACGGATAGCGCCACCGATATTGGCCGCTGTATCAAACAAGCGCTGACCATAGTTCAGCCCGCAATAGACAAGCAAGGCGTTGAACTCGATGTGCAGTTACCCAATGGCAACTATCAGGTTTGGGGCGATAAAGTCCGATTACAGCAAGTGTTTGTCAATATCATGAGCAACGCCATTGTTGCTATGCAACAATCGGTTAAACGCAGCTTGGTCATCCGCGTGACCAGTGAAGATAAGTTCTGCATCAGCATCCAAGATTCAGGCCCAGGTGTGCGCGAAAGCCAAATGGAAAAAATATTCGAACCTTATTTTACCACCAACGAACGTCACGGACTGGGGCTGGGCTTATCGATTTCACAGCGTATTATCGAATCCATGCAAGGCCAAATTAACGTTGCCAATGCCGAAGAGGGTGGCGCCATTTTCCAGGTTATTTTACCTATTTATTTGCTTGAGGAACGTTAGTCTCATGAGTGTGCCCAATTCAATCCAAGATTATTCTGTTCTCATCATCGACGATGAGCCGCACATAGGCACAGTTCTCGTTCAGCTATTTGAACTTGAGGGCATTAAGGCACTCGCCACCACAGAGCCTAAAGGGATTGCTAAACTCCTGCATAAGGATTGGGCGGGAATGGTGATATCGGATGTCAACATGCCGCAATTAGATGGCATCAGCTTAATGCAACAAATCCGCCTGCAGGACCCCGATCTCCCCGTTGTGTTATTGACAGGTTTTGGGGATATCGCCATGGCGGTCAATGCCTTAAAGCAAGGCGCCTACGACTTTCTCGAAAAACCTTTTAATAACGAGCATATACTCGATGTGGTCAAGCGCGCCTTAGATAAACGCGGCCTGACCCTAGAGAACCGTAAGCTTAAAAAGGATCTCGAAAGTCAGAGCGTACCAGGCCCTCGCATTTTGGGTAACAGCGTCGGCATCAACCGCATGCGCCACATCATAGATCAAGTGATAGATACCCCAGCTGATGTGTTAATCGAAGGTGAAACAGGCACAGGTAAAGAGCTCGTCGCCCGCTATTTACACGATCACAGCAGCCGCAGCCAAGCCAACTTTGTCGCCATCAACTGTGGGGCGATCCCTGAAAACTTAATTGAAAGTGAGCTCTTTGGCGCCGAAGCAGGTGCCTTTACCGGCGTCGATAAGATGCGCATTGGTAAGTTTGAATACGCCAACGGCGGTACATTATTTTTAGATGAAATTGAAAGTACACCACTGTCGCTGCAAGTAAAACTGCTGCGGGTACTTGAAGATCGTAAAGTTGAACGCTTAGGGTCAAACAAAAGCATCAGCCTTGATATACGGGTGATTGCCGCCACTAAGGTGGATTTAAAAAGCCTGTGTGACACGGGGGAATTTCGCCAAGACTTGTTGTATCGCTTAAATCTGGTGACTGTGCCTATCCCTCCCCTGCGGGATCGCCGTGAAGATATTCCTTTGCTGTTCCTGCACTTTGCCCGCGTCGCATCGGCACGCTATCACAAAGCGCTTATTGCCTTAAATGCCGAGCAAAACGCCATACTCACCTCCCACGACTGGCCCGGTAATGTGCGTGAGTTACGTAATCTTGCCGAACGCTTTGTACTGCTCGGCGGAGAAGCTGCCTTTGCTGGCACTTTGGGCAATACCCCAAGCCTGCACTCGAGTATGTCCTTGCTACAAAGGGTAGAGTTTTTTGAGCGGGTACTGATTGAAGAAGCGCTTAGCCACAACAAGGGCAGCATTAAGCAAACAATGGAGCAGCTGGAACTGCCCCGTAAAACCCTCTACGACAAAATGCGAAAATACGATTTAGACCGCAAGCAATACATTAACTCCGATGACTAGCTCATTTCGATGACAAGATAGTAGTGAACCCTGCTTGAACTGGGTTCGCTACAACAGCATAAAAACGAGTCTGAATGACGTATTACGTCGATGTTTTATTACTTGAATGTATAAAATACAGTGCGATCGCCAAACAGATTACGGCGGCGATTCGACTTGTAGAAAAGTGAATCGTTTCATTGCCAAACCAGCCAAAATTATCAATCAACATACTCATTAGTAGCTGTCCAAAAATAACAGCAACGGTTGCGACAGCTGTACCTATCCGCTGAACGGCTAACACCATGATAACGATATAAGGCACGCCACACATTGCACCTAATAACTGCCATTTAGGCACATCCAACAGTGTCACTGCTTGAGGTGGTTCAAAATAAAAAATTAACAATCCAGTGATCAAGGCTCCAGTCGAAAAAGTTAAAAATGCACTGCGAAACACCCCCACTTTACTCCCCAGCTGTCCATTTATTGCTGCTTGCATGCTCAAGGTAGCACCGCCAATCACAGCCAACATAATCATAATCAATGTCATAACTCGCCCTTAACTTTGCGCCATCAGCACTAATGCTGCGACGATAAATAGCAGTGCCACAATACGTTTAGTATCAATTCGTCTATGTGCTGTACCAAATAAACCGAAGTGGTCAATCAGCAAACTCTTCGCAACTTGGCCCGCTAAAATGCCTATCATTGTCATAGCAATTCCAATTGCTGGTGTTGCGATCGTGAGTATCACCACGTAAATCGGGCCAAGCACGCCGCCCGTTAATGTCCAAGAGGGTTGCGCGAAAAATGAGGGACTATTTCGAGGACTGAAAAACAGCATCAAGATAAAGGTGAGTGCTGCGCCGACACCGAAAATGCTAAAGGTTGCCCATAACTCCCCGACTTCAGCACCTAAAGGTCCTAGGAGGCCCGCTTCAACGGATAATCCCGCCCCTCCTAGCACAACAAAAAAAATCATTAAAAACTGCATACATAAGCTCCTGTGATTAAGGGCAGCAAGAGTACCCTAGTCGATAAAACCAATAAATGAGACAATACAGGAAACACCTATGCAGAATTTGCAAAAATGAATGATATAAACTCAATCAACATGCGAGCGTTAAAGTTTTTTATCGGCGTTTATGACAGCAAAAGCTATTCTGTTGTGGCTCGAAAGGAAGGGGTCTCTCCCTCGATGATTTCCAGAGTCATCAGCCAACTAGAAGATTCTCTTGGACAGCAGCTGTTTTATCGAAATACCAGAGCAATAATACCCACGGAATCGGGCAGGATTTTCATTGAATATGCGCGTTCCATGGCAGATCAACTGAATGAAGTCCGCAATGAATTATTAGATAGGACGATAGAACCTAAGGGATTGATCAGAATTAATGCCCCGGTTTTTTTCGGGCAGCGACATATTGCGCCTTGGTTAGCGGGGTTTTTAAGGCGATATCCACAGGTACAAGTGGAGCTCACACAAACTGACGATTATATCGACCCGCATGTTAGTGCCGCCGATATTATCTTTCGTATTGGCACTTTGGTTGATTCATCGCTCCACTCAAGAATACTGGGAAGCCAAACCTATCATCTTGCGGCGTCCAAAGCGTATATAGCACTGCATGGCATGCCCACTGAACCCGCCGATCTCAAAAACCATCAATGCTTAGTCTATAGCGGATCTTCGGGTCAAAATCGCTGGTTTTTTAACAAGAACAAGACGACATGGCTGCATCAGCCTATCACCCCAATCCTCACCTCAAATAATGCGGAAACATTACTCATAGCTGCATTAAATGATATGGGAATCGTCCTCTTTCCTGACTGGTTAATCGGTGACTCTCTTAAAAATGGACAACTTATTTCATTGCTCACGGACTGCGAATCAGCGATAAAAATTGATCAGCATTACATTACTGCCATTTATCCAAACTCCCGCACTCCCTCATTGAATGTCCGCGCTGTGATTGACTACTTTCTTGAGGTGTATGGCAATCCGCCCTATTGGAAATATCAAGGTTAATGAATCGCTGCACTTAAACCGCAACAGATACATTAAATCAGAACGCTTAATGGGTGAGCTTAAATATTGACCATAAGACTCAAGGCATGAACCTCAGCCCCAAATTTAGCATAACCAGTAAGGTTTGCAGGTTTGAGTCAACTTATTAAAAGACCCACACCAAAAATAAAGGCCAACGGTTGATGTTGGCCTTTATTCATTTAATTTAATCACTTGATATAATAGCTTAGCGATTTTTTTACTTTTATTGCTTTAACAACAATAGCACTCTCAAAGCCTATGCAAGCGCACGAACGTCATTGGTTTGATGGTAATGTAAACGGGTGATGGCCAAGGCAATCAAGGCCAGTAAGGTTAACGACCCCATAACCACACCGCGCCACTGCGCCTCATGCCAGAACATCATCAAATAAGGGCCGCCAATCGCCGCGCCTAAGTAGTAACAGCATAAATACAGTGATGTCGCCTTAGCCCGATCGCGACTGGCCCGCATTGCGACAAAAGAATTACAGCAACTGTGGGTGAGGAAGAAGCCACAGGCTGTCATCAAAAAACCTAAGCTAATGGTTAAAGTGGTATCAAACAGGGTCAGTAAACTGCCGAGCAACATCACGCACCAAGACCACTGATACAACTTATGTTGGCCAAATTTGGCGAGCCATTTCGCAGTGAAATACGAAGCTATAGTCCCGCTGGAATAACACAGGAAAATCAAGGTTGCTTGAAAGCGACTCCATTCATAGGGCGCCGCCATCAAATGCAGCTGAATAAAACTAAATTGATTCACCATCATCATAAAGGTTAAGCCGCCAATCGCGTAGACCAAGCGCATTTGTGCATCGGTGAGATGATGGCTAAAGCCATGAAGATCTTGGGCTAAACGGGCGCGTTTTGATAAAGAGGGCTCAGTTTTACTCTTTGACATGGCCTGCGCATCGGCAAGTGAAGGCAGTAAATAGTTCACTAAAGCCACGCCCGCTAAGGTGACTAAAAACAACAGCCACATGGATTCTTGCCAAGATAAAAACTGCGACATAACGCCGCCGAGTAAACGGCCAACAATGCCACCAATGCTATTCGCCATAATGTAAATGCCCGCGGCTTTGAGCATAGTGCTCGGTGACAACTGCTCCTTAAAGTACGCCATAGCAATCGCTGGCACGGCAGCGAGTAATGCACCTTGCAGCAATCGCACTAGCACTAGCCCATTAAAATCCGGTGCCCAAATCAACAATAAATTAGATAGCGCCAACAACCACAGGCTGACAATAATCGGTGTGTGTCGACCGATACGGTCTGACAGTACCGCATACAAGAGCAATGAAAAGGCCAAGGAAAAACTGGTTACCGATAGGATTAACGTCGCTTTAGACCCTGATACCGCAAAATGCTCCGCAATTAGCGGCAGCATGCCTTGCATCAGATACAAGTTGATATACACCACCACAGAGGCAACACATAGCGCCCACATCAGTCGGGTATCACGCTGTTTATGATCAATCATAGTATCTAACACGGCTTGCACAGGAGCCTCGACAAAGCATCACTCATAGGATAGACAAAGGTTATCACTGGGCATAACATAACAATAATAGATAATATCTATCGCTATCATTGATTTTTGTTATAGCCACAACGCACCGACCTTGCCACTATTCAACAGTATGGGCCCGATTGATGGATATCCGCCAACTCAAACATTTAGATGCCCTTGCCAGTACTGGCAGCTTTACCGCCGCAGCCAAGAAACTGAATATGGCCCAACCGGCGTTAAGCCAAAGTATCAAGCGCTTAGAAGTCGCACTCGGCGTGACTTTAGTCAATCGTACGAGCAACAAGAATGACAAGCTGCTCGCACTCACGGCCGAAGGTTTAGTCTTGCATCAACATGCCACTTTGATCCTGAAACAGATTAAGCAGGCCGAAGCGCAAATCCGTGCCATGGCCAATCTCACCTCGGGGGAAGTCCGCATTGCCGTGCCGGGCATGCTGGGGTCTTTCTACCTGCCCTCGCGCTTAATGGCTTTTCGGCATAAATACCCCGAGTTAAAACTATCACTGTTTGAAGGCGGGACGCGCGACGCGTTGCGTATGTTACAACAGGAAGAAGTGGATATTGCGATCATTACCGCCCAAGACCTGCAACCCGAATTTGATAGTCAGCTGTTGATCCGTGAGCAAATGGTGATCGCTATGGGAGCCGAACATCCTTTAGCGGAACATAGCGCCGTCAGTCTCAATGACTTTTTCGATCATGAATTAGTCATGTTCAAGACTGGTTATTTCCACCGCGAGTGGATCCTATCGCAAGCCAAGGATCTGGGGAAAAAGCCTAATGTTGCCTTCGAGACTAATCTGATCAACCTTATCAAACAGATTGTTTCCCAAGGATTTGGGATCACCAGCGTGCTCGAAATGGCAATAAGTTCAAAAGATGACATTCTAGCTAAACCCTTCGATCCACCGGTATTTTTAAACCTGCATATCGCATGGAAAAAACAACGCCCCGTCAGTCAAGCAGACCGTGCCTTTGTCGATTTTTTGATGAGTAATCGCTAACCTCAATCGATTAAAACAAAAAGGGCTGATATCAATATCAGCCCTTTTCTTTTACTATTTAATTACTGTTAAACCTCTCGATTTAACCCTGAGCGATTAGCCTTGTTTACGACGACCAAAGGCAAACGGTAGCAATAACAAGCTTAACCAACCTAATGAACCACCATCATCTTTCTTAGCTGGTGTTTCAGTCACAGACACAGACACGACACTTGAATCTTTGTTGCCATGGTTGTCCGCGACAGTAAGTTGGAATGACACTGTTTGAGCTGTACCACTCACTTCTGGCGCCACTAGATTAAGCTTGGCTGCATTAGCGTCAAAGTTAAAGCTCGCGCCGCCTAACTGAGTCCATTTGTAGGTTAATGGATCATTATTGGCATCGGATGACTTGCTCGCATCGATAAACAGTGGTTTACCTTCTTGAACAGATACCGGTGCTTCAATCACTGCCACTGGCGCCACTTCTGGAACATCAAATTGATATTCTTGCTTCAAGATTTCAGCCGACTCGTTGTTCACTTTGTTGGTCAAAGTCACAAGGTTGTCTTGGCTTGCCTTACGTGGCACTAAGTCAAACGTCACATCTTGCGCCGCGGCACCAGAGGCCATCTCGATAGTCCAAGTGATCTTATTGCCCACTTGCGTACCTTGATGGCTGATATTAGCCACTTCATGACCTTCTGGTAATAACGCTTCTAAGGTGTAAACGCGGGTTTCTTGCGTTTTGTTCGCTTCGACACGGGTCTTCATCACTTTAGCGGCGCCTGGCGTTAACTCGCCAGAAACAGTGCTACCTAGAGGCGGTAAAACATCATCACTGACGCGCTCAAATATAACCGGAATTTTAACCGGTGCGACTTTGTCATCAGTAGTGGTCAGAGTCAGCATTGCCAAGCCTGCATCGCCCACTAACATCGCTTGTTTCCACGCTAAGTTGACGTTGAAATCTTTATGATCACCGGTAAGATTTGCCGTTAAGTTATCACCCGCTTCATCGTATAAGGTCACTTGTTTCAAACTAAAAGCATCATCCGCATCGGCTGCAGATGCCTGATAGTTTTGTATCACGACAATATACTCACCTTTCACTGGGTCCTTAATAGACACACTTTCTTTTGAACCACCAAACGCAGAAGATGCCGCGATAGAAAGCTTACTACCATCTTTCTTATCGAGTATCACAAACATGTCTAAGTCAGGAGAGGTGGTATTACCGATTGATGCATTGAAATATAACGCTTTGTCTTCAACGTTAAAGCTAAATACTTTTACGCCATCGGCCAAATCATCAAATGCACTATCGGTATTTGAATCCTGTTTCACACTTGATTCATAAGTAGCGCTTAACTTAAGTTCAGTCACTGTCGCCGCAACACCCGGTAGATCAATTGCTTTCAAGTGAGCCAAATTGCGCTCATCGGCATCACGTGAGGCTGAAACATTAACAACCGCAGGTAAGTCGCGTTTAGCAATCTTAGCAACGATCGGCATGTTAGCCGTTGGGAAGGCTTCCGAAGCTAATACTAAGTTACCAAAGCCCCAACTTGCACCTACGTCAGTCACATCCGCTGTCACTGTGATAGTTTGGCTTTCACCTTTTTTGAGATTAAAGCTTTCTGGCGTCACAGTTAACGCGAATTTATCCGTTGCGGAAACGCCTTTTGCAGTCCAGCTACCATCAGCCGTTGCAGTGACAGTACGTGTCCAAGTACAAGTATCGATACAACGTGAATCAGCCATGCTTGGAATGTTTAGCTTACGTGGATCGCCACCTGTTGTAGGGTTAGCAATCTCGTAGTTTAAGGCACTTTCATCCATCACTAAGCCAGATTTTGCCGCTAAATCCACACGAATACGGCCTGCGCCTACGTCAAACGGATCTGCAACGGTTTTACCATCGGCTTTTTTCATGGCTTGGGCTGTCGTTGCTGTCATCATTAGCGCAGAACGAATGTTATCTGGGGTCCAATCTTTATGCAGCGATTTAAGTAACGCGCCAGCACCGGCAACATGAGGACTCGCCATTGAAGTACCTGACATCAACGTGAAATCAGCAGGATCAGTCCCAGTCTTATCATGGCCAAACTGTTGATCTGAATAAGCAGCGTAGATATCACTACCCGGTGCAGCAACATAAGGCACGAGTAAATCGTTAGTCAGGTTAGGTCCAATCAAGGAGCTGGCAGCTAAAATATCCGCTTCTTTACTGATGACTTTAGGGGTTGGAGACAGCGTGATTTCAAGCGCTGGATTTGCCGCCATAGCAGCAATCAGTTCTAAGCCATCGATATCGCCAATAAATACCGCTGGAATATCCAATTTATCTAGCCCAGACATGGTCAGACGCGCATTATTTTCACCATCTCTATTGAAAACAATCACACCCTTAGCGCCAGCTTTCATCGCCGCAGCGACTTTAATATCGAATGAGCAAGTACCGCGTCTTAAAACAGCGATCTTGTCTTTAAAAGCATCCGCAGCGAATGGTTTACAGGCTTCAAAATTAGCGGCATCGATTGTGCCAGCATAAACAGGTACACCTTTGAGCACTTCAGTTTGAACCGGGCCAGAGCCAGCAGTGTAGTGGTAGTTTTTACCATTAAATTCAACGGCGCGAACTATGTCGCGATTGTGGGTCGAGTTAGCAACCGAAGTATACCAAGGCGCATTTTTAGGCGTTGAGTAAGGTGTTTGATTAATAGCAGGGCTAGTATTTGTCGCGGCACGTGTGTTACCCGCAGCAACGGCAGCAAAAATACCCGCATTACGCGCAGCTAAGAAACCTTGCTCTGTTGCACTATTCCACGGATTTCCACCACCGCTGATTGAAAAGTTAATCACATCGACGCCATCTTTGATTGCATCGTCTAACGCTTTTAAAATAGGTGCGGTCGGGCAGCCAGAATAAGTGTCGCCCGCATTACCCGGATTACAGATTTGATAAGCAATGATGTTTGCATGTGGTGCAACACCTGAGATTTGCGCAAATTCAAGACCCGTCGCAATACCATCACCTTCTAACTTACCCGTTTCACCTTGCACATAAGGGACATTCACTAAAATGTTACCCGCTGCTGTACTAGCAACGTGCGAACCGTGTCCGCCGTAATCCTCACCATTTTTTGCCGGGGGGGTGTCACCATACACTTTAACGTCATCAAAGTTATTGGTGATTTCTGGATAGCTACGGACACCGATCAGTTTGTCGTTACACATGCTGGCGAAATCAGTTTTACAGTCACCAATATAGATGCCTTGACCTAATGGGTTAGTGTGGTCATAACCATCTTGGCCAACATCCGCAAATGAAGCATGGTCAGAGTTAATGCCTGAGTCGATAATACCGACAATCACACCTTCACCCATGGCTTTCGTGCCCGTTGCACTGCCATCCCATACATTTGGAGAACCGATAAGCGCTTGGCTGACGTCGGTTTCCATTTGTTCCATGCGCTCGCGCTCAACAAACGCAACCTCAAGTAACTCAGCCATTTTCTTCGCTTGAGCTTGAGTCATGCGAACCGCCATACCGTTTAACGCATACTGATAGGTCGTTAATGGCTGCAGATTGGTGCCAATAGCCGCACTCGCGTTAGCTAAAAATCGGTTTTGTTTGACTTTCAAATAGCTAACATAACTTTTAACTTCAGGTCTTGAAGCATCGAGTTTGCCATTTACAGCGACTTTTGAAGTGCCACTTGTCTGTACTCTCTGTGAGCTCGTCGCTTTAAAGCCAGGAGTCGTTCCTTGATAATTGGCGACTGAACTGTCACGTAAACGAACGATATAAGTAAATTCACCCTCGCCTAAATCCGCTTCTGGTACAAACTTAACTTCAGCCCCGGCAGCATTACCGCGTAATGATGTGGCTTGTAGTTCACTTGGAATATCTAACTGCAAGGTTTCACCCGTAGGTGATAAAACGGTTTGCGCATTTGCCGCCGACGATAGCAGCGCCATAGACACTGCTAGTGCTATTTTAGTTTTCATTGTGACTTCCCTAATTCTTATAAGTTGTATGATTTATAAAACTCAGGTTGGTGGCATGAACACACTGCAACAACCAAGAACGTCACCTGTAACTGACATTTTTTATGAATAACCATTCAATTTACTGTGATGATGATCACTGAGTTTTATCGCGACAATTTGTAACACGCAAAGATACAAATTAAAACATTAAGTTAACAGAACGATATTCAGTAAATCGTATATCAGCTTCTATTTATCTTAAAAAAGAGAAATAGATTGTTTCGAAGGTTGAATAGCAGGTAAATTAAAGCTCATAAACAAAAAACGTGAAATATAAATAGTTATTTAAAATCAGTATATTAATTCGAACACTTAAATCTTGGAGCACCAAGATAGTGCACTAAAAAAACAGAACAGGTGACCGTAAAAATATTGTTATTCGTAAAAAATATCCGTTACAAAATAAACATTTGCGAAAACAAAATAAAACACAAACTGAACTTATCTTTAACTTATTATAAACAAAATTAGTGTGAATGCCGTTTTTACAAAATGGCACTCCTTATAAAAAAGACTAACTTATGCATTAATATTCTTAGCTCTGTGTAAAGCAAAATCATATTTGATTTTACATTTACAACATGGATACCCGAATATTAACCACAAAAAAGCCCTTCCAATATAAATTGAAAGGGCTACATCTTCAGCAATACAAAAATGATGCGCAGGCAATAATTAGGAGTGATTAATTCGCCATGACCGCCTTCATTAACACTTCTGTCGTGAACTTATCATTATTGACGACAGGGAACCTGTCATAGGTTTGGAAGATCACTTGGTCTTGGAACTTGATCATCGCCACTACGCCATATTGGATACTCTTATCGATCGATTTTGCAGGCAGCGTAAATTTAAACGGCACTGGCGCTCTGGCGATGTTAAAGGTTTTCTGTGCGACGATAATACCCGGGGTATTCAAATCAATAATTGCAATAGTGATTTGGCAACCTTGAGGCAAGGGAATTTTCTCTAAATAACCCGCTGCGCCATTGATAATAATCGGGGGTTCAGGTTTCACCGTCACGCAGCCATTGAGTAGAATAGCCATGAGCGAGAACAATACAAACGACTTTATTTTCAGATACATATTAACGTCCTTTTACCATGCGGATCAGGCCTTCTTGGGTAGAAGAAGCCACTAATTCACCTTGTTGATTGAAAAACTGCCCTCTGACGTAACCTCTGCCACCGCTGGCATTGGGGCTATCAATACTGTAAAGCAACCACTCTCCCATATTAATCGGGCGATGGAACCACATCGCATGATCTATCGTCGCCATGCGCACTCCAGGACTTAAAAACGACACGCCGTGGGGCTGAGCCGCTGTCACGAGAAAGTTAAAGTCCGAGGCATAGGCGAGTAAATATTCATGAATATGGGCGTCATTTGGCATGGGACCATTGGCCCTCATCCACACGTAACGGTACGGCTCGGTTTCTTTGGGCGCAAAGGGATGTAATGGATTAACCAGTCGCATCTCAATGGGCGCATCGGCCATAAACTTTTCGAGTATGCTCGGCGGCACTTTATCCCGCATCGTCAGCGCTAATTCCTGCTGATTCAATAAACCTTCAGGTCCTGGTACTTGCGGCATCATCGCTTGATGACTAAATCCTTCTTCAGGTTCTTGGAAGGAACAGGTCATATGGAAAATCGGTCGACCTTTTTGAATTGCACTCACGCGGCGGGCACTAAAACTGCCGCCATCTCGCATATTTTCGACTTCATACACAATCGGTAACTTCTCGTCACCGGCACGTAAAAAGTAGGAGTGTAATGAGTGGACCTTACGCTCAGCGGGGACAGTTTGTTTAGCGGCGCTCAGCGCTTGCCCCATCACTTGACCACCAAACACATGCCCAAATCCCAGATCTTGGCTCTGACCACGAAAGAGGCCGATTTCAATTTGCTCAAGGGAAAGTAATGATAAAAGATCGTCTAATACCTGACTCATGGGATCCTACTGCATAATTAGCCATTAATGCTAAAGGGTAACTCAGTTCGCCTTAAGCTGACCAGTCTTCTATCGATTATTCACAATGAAATCATCACTCCCACGATACAGGATTTAAACGAGGCTTGACTCAAGTTCAGTGCGGGTGTCATCTGCGTATTGCGAAGGGTTTTACTTGACCCGTTAACGCGGTTTAATAACAGAGATCATGGGCTGAGTTATGGGTAACAGTGTCACTCATCAATCAATTTTAATATGGTGTTCTAGCGCGCTTAACTGAGACCAAGACAAGACTTTATCCTCACCACTGGAGTGCAAAGTAACAGGAAAGGATTGGTATAGCTGGGGCCACTGCTGCGCGAGATTATCTGGCGTAAAAAGCCCCTCATTAAAATACATCGGCTGAAACTCGACAAACATGCCATGACTGACGCTGCCCGCACCTGCGAGCAAGTGTTGACCATTGGGCGCCTGTTCACTCACCAAAAAAGCCGTTGTGGCGGTTAATGACTCAAAGGAAAATAACGGCTGAATCGCACTTGCTAAATGTTTGGCTGTCATCGCTGTGACGGCCTGTGGGCATAAACTATTGACGCGAATATTATGAATTTCTCCTTCTATCGATAAGCAATTCACCATGCCCACCAGCGCCATTTTACTCGCGCTGAAACCGACTTGATGCAAATCACCAAATAAGGCCGAAGCTCCCGTCGTCATCATGATCCGACCATAATCCTGTTGTTGCATATAGGGCCAAACGGCTTGCGTCAGATAAAAACTGCCATTGAGATCGACATCCAATTGCCGTTGCCACTGCTCAAGCTTAATGTGCTCGAACGGACAAGCACCGTAGATCCCCGCGTTATTAATCAAGATATCAATGCGATGCCAACGTAGGATCACTTCTTCGACCATGCGGTTTACTTCATCCCGCTGGCTAACATCAAGCACAAAGTAGAGACAGTCGCCGCCGAGTTTAATAATGCTGCAGTAGGTTTGCATCAATGCTAAGTTGGCCGACATTGTTTGAGCGCTGTCGGTAGAAATAGACTCGGATGACGATAACGGCTGATCAACGAGCACCACTTTCGCGCCCCGCTCAGCTAACATAATGGCATAGGCTCGACCTAGCCCTGCTCCCGCCCCAGTGACTAACGCCACCTTATTATCGAAACGCATCCAAATATATCCTTATCGGCATAACAGTAGCGGCAAAACGCAGCCAATGAATGCTCAAAAACAACCCGCATAAGGCGACTAGCACCTGTGGTATCTCCAGTTGAACATAGGATTTAGCGTTACGCCTATGTCTTGGGCGGTGCAGCGTCTCCAACAACATCAGCTATAGAAACACAGACTTTTTTGATTTTCTTTGAGCTTGACGACAAATCTCCGTCTACATCAGTGAACATATGTGCGCCAATTCAAACTCTGTTAAATGCGTTTATTAGATAGTGCTCACTTTCGTGTTAAATCTTGTTATGCTATGCGCTAATTGAGCCCTTGCTCGATACCATTCCCATTTACCAATAACGACTGGACGCCATGAATCCTTGGATTTTAGCTATAAGACCCCGTACGCTACCCGCGGCCATAGGTCCCCTATTGATAGGCAATATTCTCGCCCTGCATCTTGAGAGTTACAGCTGGTTAATCGCTGCTACTTCTATGCTGTGCGCTGTGCTATTACAAATTGCCGTCAATCTCGCTAACGACTATTTTGACTTTAAAAACGGCATAGACACGGCCGAACGCTTAGGACCCGTTCGCGTGACGCAAAGTGGTTTAATTCCACCAACGAGCGTCCGCAATGCCATGATATTTTGCCTATTAATGGCACTTGCTGTGGGTTCCTATTTAATTTGGCACGGAGGCTGGCCTATCGCGATTCTCGCCGCGGCAGCCATTTTAGGTGCACTCGGTTACAGTGGTGGCCCCTATCCCCTCGCTTCCCATGGGCTGGGCGAAGTTGCGGCCTTTATCTTTTTTGGATTAGTCGCTGTCGTGGGGAGTTATTATCTGCAGGCGGGCGATACAACAATCAATGCTTGGTTATTAGGCTGCGCCATTGGGCTGTTCAATGCGGCTATCATGCTGGTGAATAACACCCGCGATATTCGTACCGACACCCAAGCGGGCAAACACACACTGGCAGTACGTATCGGCGAAGCACAATCAAAAGTGTTGTATCAAGCGCTGATTTACCTGCCCTTCGGCTTAGTGATTGCAGGCTTTCTACTGGGTATTTTACCTGGGTTACCAGTATTGCTCGCGGGTTTGTCACTGCTTATCGCCCGTAAACTCAGCAGCGATTTCTATGCGGTGTCTGGTGAAGCGTTAAATCCGTTACTCGGCCGCACGGCTAAGTTAACCATGATTTTCAGTACCTTGTTTAGCGTGGGTTTAGTGTTTACCGCATAAGAGTAAAGCCGCTAGGCTAATGCTATAAGCCGCTAAAAGCTTAATACTGAATACAAAAAAGGTTCGTATCTGTCGAGGATACGAACCTTTTTTATTGGCTGAATATGCTTAATCTTAGGTTTACTGCCATGTTCAATGACACAAATCCAACATCAGATTATTGCCAGATATAGCCTGAGATCAGTGTATTTAATAAAATGCCGTTAAAGTTACGTAGCGCTTGGGATGAATCACTGTGACCAGCGCCGAAACACACATGCAGAGGCAATAAATGTTCTTCCCGCGGATGACTAAACCGCGCTTCAGGGGCGGCTTGCCAGTGAGTCAATGCTGTTTTGGCCTCGGCAGTGTTCACGCTTGCGGTTAATGTTTGCGTCAGCCAATAGTCAAACTCTGCGCTGCGACTTTGGACCGTGGGATCGCTTGAGAAAAACGCCCGCATATTGTGAAACGACATGCCAGAGCCCACAATCAATACCCCTTGATCCCGCAGCGGCGCTAAAGCTTCGCCAATCGCTATATGGGTTTCAGGATCGAGACTGTGGACTAACGACATTTGCACTACTGGAATATTCGCCTCGGGATACATCAACTTAAGTGGTACAAAGGTACCGTGATCAAATGCGCGTTCGCTATCTAAGCGGGCGGCGATACCTTTATCCGCGAGCATATTCGCAATCTGCGCCGCTAATTCTGGCTCACCCGGTGCAGGATACGTCAGCTGATACGCTTCGGGTGGAAAACCATAGTAGTCATATAAAATGCCGGGCTTAGGGCTACTCGACAAGGTCACCACAGAATCTTCCCAATGGGCGGTGATCAGCACAATCGCCTTAGGGGTTTCAATGGGCGCGGTCACTGAGGTTAAAAAAGCACGTAACTCTTTATGATTGGCATCATTTAGCAAAGGCATTGGGCCACCACCGTGGGGCACAAATAGCACAGGCATACGACTCGCTTTAACTTGCATCATGGTTTTCTCTTGTTGATTAACTTATATCGGTACGACTGACTTCAGACTCTATTTTTATCACTTAAAATGCGGAGCGACTTAGCGCCAACTGCCGCTGAAATTGCACTAAACGCTCAATAATTTCATCCAGTTTGATAACTAGAAAGAGTCCAGCCGATAAACTCAATGCTGGCAGTGCATTAATCGCCGCTTCATAGTTAAAGTGGAAATAAATCGCCCCCATCATAATCGCCAGCAAACCGCTCGCCGATAGCACTCGGTAGTCACGTAGACACAATCCAAGGGCGCCAATCACTTCCATCAAACCAATAAAATAGCCAAATCCGGTGGGAAGATTCATCAAAGTAAACGGAACATGGAACATAGGCACGCCAAATAACTTGGCAAATCCCGAGATAAAAAACACTATGCTCATCGCCAGTGTAACGGTTGCGGCGGCGCGATTGAGTGTATTGGCACAAAGGAATAGCTTCTGCGTATCGGCCTCAGCAACTAAGCCATTGATACTTGAGCCCTTAGCACCACATAAGTTTGAAAATCGCATCGCACACACCCCATTGATCTTAATATTGCCGTCAGTCTTGGGCATAAATGCGCAGACGACGAGCGAGAATGGAGTAGATTATGAGCCGATAAAAGATAAATAAATATGGAATAAAATCTAATATCTCATAAACTAATAATTTATGACTTGCGAGCAATCCCAGTGACCTTAGACCAACTGCTGATGTTTAAAACCGTGGCTGAGGCGGGCTCGCTCAAAGCCGCCAGTGACAAGCTACATAAAACCCAACCCGCCATTAGTCAAAGTATCAAACAGTTAGAATCTCAACTCGACCTCATCTTATTTAACCGTGAAGGTTATCGACTCGCCATCACAGAGCAAGGCCGAAAACTGCTGCAACATACCCAGCGGGTACTCAATGAAGCGCAGGAAATGAAGCAAGTCGCGAAACATTTAGCCAAAGGCAACGAAGCGAGTATCACTTTAGCTTTTGAAGCTTCTTTCAATCTCGCTCGAATTCTACCGATTTTAGAACTGACTCAAAATGAGTTCCCCTATACCCAAATTATTCTCAAACAAGAATTTTTAACTGGTGCACTCGAAGCGTTGAATCAAGATAAAGCTGAAATCATCATCTCTGCGGGCGGAATTGAACCCATACGTTCGAGCCATTTAGAATTAGCCTATCTTTTTTCCGGTAGCCTGCTCGATGTCGCCGCGCCGCGCATGCTTGAGCGTCATCCGACACTGAGCTACGCACGAGAGCTCGTTAACGAATATCAAATCGTGATCCAAGATACGGGCTCAGGCACTGCGAATATTGAGTTTGGGGTACAGGCGGGGCAACGACGTTGGTATGTTAATGATTTTTATACCAAGAAAATGCTTATTCAAAGTGGCATGGGCTGGGGCAAACTGCCGCACTATATGATTGAAGATTCACTCAAACAAGGTGCATTAATCGCACTGGATCTACGCGAAAGACAAAACAACATTCAACTCGATTACTATGTGATGCGAAAACCCCACTCACCTTTGGGCCCTGTCGCCCAAGCACTCTGGCAAAAGCTGATCGCCTTTTCTGTAGATGAATGTAATGCATAATTCCAAAGTAAAAAGGGCCAATAGGCCCTTTTTAATCAAACGAAAAACTACTGTATTTCTTGCTTGGCAATGGCACGGTCTAACTTAGCTCGTTCAACTTCAGGGGACGCTTTAATCGCGTTCACTAAGTTGATGAGATCTGTGCCGTCTTCAGCGGCTAACAAGAGTAAATTACTCTTGTTCTGCCAATCCACTTTCAGGCCATGAGCTTTTGCAAAATCCTCAGCTGAAACGCCAGGTTTAAGCTTAACAACCAATTTGCCAGTCATTTCTGCAAATGGCTTACCAGATTGAGTCACCACTTTCTGTCCTTTCGTCAACTGTTTTGCTTGCTTCACGCCAGCGTCAGTTTTGACAAAATATTGGCTGTCAGTACCCAAAAACTCAGCACGACTGATTGTGACGCCAGGTGTTTCGCCTTGAGGTTCAACCAAATCAACTTTGTCATGTGCCATAGCTTGTGCAGATAACGCAAGAGAAACTGCAACTAATGATAAATTCAACGCTTTCATTTAATACTCCTTAAGATGCAGACTTGGCAGCGTGGCCATGGAAACGAATTGACCAACCTTTAAGTTTTCCATCAGCTTCATTGGGAATAGAGATATAACCTTGGTCATATTTGATAAATTTATAGCTACCACTATTCACATCTATAAGCTTGATAGTCCATTCTCCCTTAGATGATTCACCATAGAAAGCATTAGACAGCATAGGCGTCGCATCAAAGCCTGTAATGAGATCCTCAGGATCTGTTTTGTCCATTACACCTTGATATACCAAACCGTTATAAGGTGTCATTAATACACTTTTCGTTCCTGCTGGAGATATTAGCTCAACAGCAAGATCCGGTAGGCGTAAGTGATCTGCAGTTAACTCGATTTGTACAGCTTCAATCACTAAATCATCCGCCACCACTTGAGTATCACTGACACCATTGACGTCCGCATCAGGAATAGCTTTTGCCAATTCTTGGCTTGCTTGCCATTCAGTTACTACGTATTCACCTAAATCCTCAGCATAGGATTTAGCCAATTTTACCGCTTCGCTTACGTTAACTCGACCAAAACCATAAAAATTATGGAATGAATAACCAGCAGCATTTTGTTGCCATCCCGGAATAGCAACATATTCTTGAGCAGCATCGCCCTCACCAATAGTAACGGTTTTGGCCGCAATATCAGCATTCACTTTGGTTGAAGTCTTGGCAAGAACATTGCGTACATCGCGCCACGACAAATCTGGGTTTGCACTCATGATCACGGCGACTGCACCTGAAGTATTTGGTGCAGCTGATGAGGTACCATTCATCGTTGAAGTGTAATCACAGTTTGAGTTTAAAGGATGTAACCCACCGTGGAACGGTGTGCTTGGACGATCTTCTGCAATCGCAGATCCATTCTCACAACCTACACGATCTGTTGTCACAATCGCTGGATTAACTTCACCATATTCGCCACCAGGCGCAGTGACAAAAATATTAGACCCTACAGATGAATAGCTCGATAACACGCCTTTAGCATTGATAGCACTAACCACTAAGTTGTAGACGTTTGCATTATCACTGGACATGTTTGAGTTATGGAAAGGCAATCCATGGTTAGCAGGGTTTTCAGCTGTGGCAGAAAAGTAATCTCCTGGAAGCCAGAACGTACTGAAACGATAGTAGTCATAACCATTACCAGCCGATTTAACGAAGATACTGCCTTTACCATCAAAGCTTTGAGTCGTCACATCGCGGTATACTTCAGATTCATCCTCTTCAAAACCGTGCGGGAAAGGCACGCTGTAACCATAGCTTTGGTTAAAAACACGGGCACTATCGCTGTAGGCACTAGCACCATGTGATTTTGTAAAGTTTTCAAATGTTTGAACATTTGTCACTTTACCTGTCGGATCGGAATCTAAGAAGTTAAAACCAATTAGTTGTGCCTTTGGGGCGACCCCACGACCACCAATACCGTTCCAACCTTCTGCTGCGATAATCCCGCCAACTGCAGTACCGTGACCTGATTCACCAGAAAAAGGAGTTGGGTCAACTGAACCCGTGATCAAATTGTAAGATCCTCCCTTAACAGTATTGTTCACTAAATCGGGATGAGAAATTTCCAAGCCATCATCCACAACGGCAACTGTGATGCCTTGACCCATAACTTGCTTTGAAATTGCGTCACTGACATTCATGTCTTCGCCAGCAATACCACGATTCAATGCAAAAGAATTCTGCCCCGTGTTTTTCAAATGCCATTGATAAGCATATAAGGGATCGCCACTTCTGATATGAATCGTTAAGCTTGCCTCTGCTTGATACTGACCGTCAGATACTTTAAATCTGACAACTTCAGAGCCTTCACTCGCATCGGAAGAATAAGTAAATTCACCTGTACTTTTGTTAACTAGGATCAAAGTACCTAGTTTTAACTCAGTTGGATCAACTAAAGAGTAAGTCAAACCACCTTCGGCATCAGTCGCATCTAATTTGCCTGTGAATAATAGAGACTGCGACACATCAATGGTCATATCGGCAGTTGTTGGTGCTGTGTTGACCTTAGCGACAGGCTGTGGAGCCTTTTTGTCACTTCCACAACCTGCCAATAAGGCGGCCGTGATGCTTAATGCAACAATGGACATACGCATAGATAGACATTCCTTCTTGTCATTACACCTTATAATTTAATATTGGATAGCTAGAATTCACTCGCCTTTTATCCGCATTAAATACTGTTATTTTAGTTATTATTTAACCACCAAAAAACCAATATTAGCATTTGATGGTGATACATCTTTTAACACACAAGTAATCAAAATGAAAACAACAATAAACAGAAAAGTAGATTTAATGTGGGCTAACCATCCATGCGCAAAAATAGCAACAACCTTAGCATCTCATTTGCAAAAATAAAATAATTTCAACAAAATCAAAATTTTAATATAAAACCATTAATATTTAAGTTAATAAAAGCTATTTAGTAGAATTTTTAAAATTTAAAATAAATTGTTACACCTTTACGAAAGATGCATATTTTACAGCACGAAACACCTATTAATGTGAGAAATAAATACGCTAAAGCTAGTATGAAAAAAATACTTAGTCTAAATGCCGAACAGCAATATTATTAAAAACTATTCTTATGGCGGATTGAAAAGAGAGAATACATATAAGTATCACTAACCATACTCAGAAGACTAGAATTCATCAACTTGATCTTACTGACTCATATTTAACTTTATAACCCAAGGCATAAGGTAAATCTCGAAAAGTAATAGGCTATTGCGGAAATAAACTATTATCTTCGGCGCTAATGAGTTAATTGTCATTTCGTGCAAGCATAAAAAAACCCTCAATAGTGAGGGTCTTTATAAAATACTATATACGAGTTTTCACGAACATTAGACCTTAGCTAAAGTGCGCTCTTTGGCGCTCCAATCTAAGTGATATTTCTCGCCAGCTGGCGTATCGATACGCTCAAAGGTATGGGAGCCGAAAAAGTCACGCTGACCTTGGAGCAAGTTCGCCGGTAATGTTTCGCAGCGATAACTGTCGTAATACGCCAGTGCAGAGCTAATACACGGCGCTGGAATGCCTTGCATTACCGCTGTCGCTACCGCAGTGCGCCATAGGCCTTGCTTTTCAGATAAGGCTGACGCAAAACTGTCAGCCATCAACAGATTGCTAAGCTCGGCATTGTCTTCATAGGCTTGAGTGATTGATTGCAAGAACGTCGCGCGAATAATACAACCCGCACGCCAAATTTTTGCAATTTCAGCAAAGTCTAACTGCCATTTTTGCTCATGGGCCGTCATTGCCATCAACTGGAAGCCTTGCGCGTAACAACACACTTTCGCGCAATATAACGCACTTTCAAGGGCTTCAATCAACTGCGCTTTTTGCGCCTCATCGATAGCAGGTGCATTTGGCCCAGCCAATTTCTGGCTAAGTTGTAAACGTAAGGATTTTTGGGTACTTACGGCGCGAGCATATACAGCTTCAGCAATCGTCGGTGCCGGACAACCAATTTGTAAACTGCTCACGGCCGTCCACAAACCCGTGCCTTTTTGGCCCGCTTTATCTAAGATCATTTCCACCAACGGATTACCCGTTAATGGATCGGCCTGTTTTAAGACTTCGGCACTGATCCCCATCAAATAGCTGTTTAAGCTGCCTTTGTTCCAGCGTTCAAACACATCGCCCACTTCTGCAGCGCTCATGCCTAAACCGTCATGCAGCATTTGATAGGCTTCGCAAATCAACTGCATATCTGCGTATTCAATACCGTTATGCACCATCTTCACGTAATGGCCAGAACCCGCAGGACCAATATAAGTCGTGCATGGCTCGCCTTCTGTCACTGGATTACCCGGTTCGAAGCGCTCTATGGGTAAACCTGTACTTGAATCAACCTTAGCGGCAATAGCTTTCCAAATAGGTGCAACGTGATGCCATGCATCGATATCGCCGCTTGGCATAAGTGATGGACCGAAACGCGCACCGACTTCACCGCCCGAAACCGCAGAGCTGAAAAATACAAACTGACCTTTGTAGCGCGCTTCACGCTCAACAGTGTCAGTCCATAGGCTGTTACCAGTATCGATAACGATATCATCGGACTCAATTCCGGCAGAAATCAAGGCACTACAGACACCATCGACGGGGGCACCCGCGGGAACAGAAAGCACAAGAATGCGGGGTTTTGTGAGACTGGCTAACATTTCGGTAAGATTAGCACAGCCAAGAATGCGAGGTTCGAGTCCAGCGCGTTCCTGTTTTTCTTGCTGTATAACACCATTAACTTTAACAGGATCGAGGTCAAATGCGCTGACGTGATATTGGTTATCCGCGATGTTTAGCGCGAGGTTTTTACCCATAACGCCAAGGCCAATTACGCCGATATCATTAAGATTGCTGTGGTTTTGCATTATATAATTCCCACGGGTCACAGAGGTTAGAGCTAACCAATTTTGAGGGGTAATTATACCGATCTTTGTAACTTAATTACCAGAGAGAAAAGGCGATGCATACGATTGGCAATCTCGATTGCAGTGAGATTGCCAATCCCGTATTGCGAAACGGGTTAGTTAGAATTTAGCCCAAGTGATACTTGTATTAGCACGTATATCGACAACTTAGTTTGCGAGTTTAAGCCCTAAAACGCCCAGTAATATCAGTATCAAACTGGCAATCTTAAGTAAGCTAACTCCTTCTCCTAACAGGATAATTCCCGCGATAGCAGTGCCCATAGCGCCAATACCGACCCACACGCCGTAAGCCGTACCGATAGGCAGTTGCTTAACCGCGAGTCCTAGTAGTACAACACTCACAGCCATCGACGCCACTGTAAAGATACTTGGCCACAAACGTGTAAAACCTTCGGTATATTTAAGCCCTATGGCCCAACCAATTTCGAATAAACCCGCAAGGACTAATAAGAACCAACTCATAGTGAACTCCTAATTAGGGGTCGTCCCCTACCAAATTAAGGCATGTTTAGGGTCGTCCCTAAGCCGGTGAGAATACAAAGTCGTCAGTGATGTGTATCTAAAATCTCCATAGATATACATTGCTTCTAGTGGTGGTTTTAGTTGAATGGATCAATTAAACAATTGCTAATGCTCAATTCCCGCATATAAACAACTCAAAATAATGCAATTGAGTAACAAAAACATTCAATAAATACGCGGCAAGAATAGCAAATCATAAAGGACTATTGCTCAAATTTAGCGGGGATATTTGTTTCAATTCGCAACAGCAAGCGATTTTTAGAATGGGAATTTCCTACATGAAATCCCCATTCACTAAACGCAAGCTTAGATTAAGGCATCGGCATAACCCATGCGAGTGAGCGCAGTGCGCACTAGCTCTAAGGTCTGTGGATCTTCTATGGTCGCTGGCGCGGTATATTGCTGATTATCGGCAATTTTTCGCATAGTACCACGTAAAATCTTCCCAGAGCGCGTTTTGGGCAATTTTTGAATCGCACTCACTAACCTAAAGGAGGCGACGGGACCAATCTCTTGACGCACCAAGGTAATGAGCTGTTTATGCAGCTCTTCATCACTGATCGTCACGCCCTTTTTCAGCACCACTAATCCTAAAGGCACCTGACCTTTAAGCTGATCATCCACACCAATCACAGCCGCTTCGGCCACATCAGGATGTTGACACAAAACTTCTTCAAAACGTCCAGTCGATAACCTGTGCCCCGCCACGTTTATGATGTCATCAATACGACTCATAATGTAGAGATAACCGTCTTCATCGGTATAACCCGCATCGCCAGTTAAGTAATAACCTGGATACATAGACAAGTAACTATCTTGATAGCGTTGATCATTTTGCCACAGTGTCGTCAAGGTTCCCGGCGGCAAAGGCAGCTTGATCACCACATTCCCCGAGGTATTGGGCGCAACTTGTTCTCCCAATTCATCCACCACTTCAACCGCATAACCAGGCACAGGTAAAGCGGGTGAACCCGGCTTAATGGCGACGGGCGCTGTGCCCATCAAATTTGCCGCGACTGGCCAACCCGTTTCAGTTTGCCACCAGTGATCGATAACAGGTTTAGCGAGTTTAGTGTGTGCCCAAACTAAAGTGTCGGGATCGCAACGTTCCCCCGCCAAAAACACGTTTTTAAGACAAGCTAAATCAACACCTTGTAGATACTCACCATCAGGATCTTCACGCTTGATTGCGCGAATGGCCGTCGGCGCGGTGAAAAAACTTTTGACTTTATATTTGGCAATCGTACGCCAAAATGCGCCGGGATCGGGCGTACCGACAGGTTTACCTTCATACATTAAGGTCGTAGCGCCCACCAGTAGCGGTCCGTACACAATGTAAGAATGACCCACAACCCAGCCCACATCAGACGCGGCCCAAAACACATCGCCCGCTTGAATATCGTAAATATGTTGCATCGACCAAGCCAGTGCCACTGCATGGCCGCCATTATCGCGCACCACACCTTTAGGCTGACCCGTGGTGCCTGAGGTATAAAGCACATACAAGGGATCTGTGGCCTTAAGAGAAACACAATCGGCCTTAGGTGCAGTCGCTAACGCGGCTTGCCAATCTAAGTCACGGCCCTCCTGCAAATCGGCTTGATACTGGCTGCGATTTAAAATCAGGCAATGCTCCACCTGATGAACAGCATGTTCCAATGCTTTATCTAACAAAGGCTTATAAGGAATGACTCCCGAGGGCTCAATGCCGCAGGATGCCGACAGTACCAATTTAGGCTTAGCATCGTTAATCCTAGTCGCGAGTTCATTGGCGGCAAAACCACCAAAAACCACAGAATGAATCGCACCTATGCGAGCACAGGCCAGCATAGCGAAGGCGGTTTCCGGCACCATAGGCATATAAATCACCACACGGTCGCCCTTCTCTATCCCAATAGATTGCATAAAGCCCGCGAGTCGGCTCACTTGAGCCTGTAACTCCGCGTAGCTAATGCCGTATTCAGTGTCTGTCACTGGGCTCGCATAGTGGATAGCCACTTGATCACCGCGTCCGGCCAACACATGGCGATCAACGGCGTTATAACAAGTGTTCATCTCACCATCGGCGAACCAGTGATAAAACGGTGCCTGCGACTCATCGAGCACAGTGTGCGCAGGTTTAATCCAATCGAGCGTCTTCGCCGCTTCTCCCCAGAATTCGGCTTTATTAAGCAAGGATGCTTGGTGCAACGCTTGATGTTTTTGTTGGTTCTGTTTTTGATTTGCGGCTTGCGCTACAGATGCATTTTGCTGTTCGGTCAACATATGTCCTCCAATCAGGACTGCGGCTAAAATCGTCAGCCGCAATAACTACCCCTTCCAACAACCATTATTAACAGGGGGGCCTCAAGCCCACTATTAGACGTTAGCCTATAACCAGAAAAGATTTGTGGTTTTATGTGAGAACACTAATTTAAAGCACTCGTTTTAATCTCGCTGCACAGGCTGATGGCAATTGGGATTGACACTTTTTTGCCAACAGAATAAAAGCCAAAATCTTTACCTTTACGTAAACTTCATATATCTTGCTTAAAACTGATTATTTAGGGTGCATGAATGAGCGCAACGAACACACCACAAACGACTTACTCGATCAGTGATCTCTCAAAAGAGTTTGATATCACTACTCGTAGTATTCGTTTTTACGAAGACCAAGGTTTACTTAAGCCTAAACGCCGCGGCCAAACCCGTATTTATAGCCTCAAAGACAGAGTGCGCCTCAAGCTCATTCTTCGCGGTAAACGCTTGGGCTTTTCTTTGGCAGAAACCCGTCGCTTGTTCGAATTATACGATGCCGACAAGAGCAGCACCTCACAGCTCAATACCATGCTGGCACTAGTGGAAGAAAAAAAATCCGCCCTACAGCAGCAAATGGACGACATTAAAGTCGTGTTGATGGAACTCAATTCCGCCGAGCAGCAATGCCGCTTAGCCTTAGAAGATAACAAAACGGCAAAAGCCTAAATCCCAGTGGCAACAAGATCAAGTCAATATGATTGGCTCGCGCATCTCAAGACGCAGGATGTTAGCACTAGGATTAAGTACAAGATTTAAACGACTCAAGCACCTAAAAATCATAAAAACTATAAATTTAAACATCAGAGTTTAACCATCTGAAATTAGAACATCTGAAAGGACACAAGCAATGAACTCTCTCTACACAAGTCTGAATTTTGGCCTAGGCGAAGACGTCGACATGCTGCGCGATGCGGTGCAAGATTTTGCCACTCACGAAATCGCCCCGATTGCCGCGAAAGTGGATCACGACAACGCCTTCCCCAATGAACTTTGGCCTGTGCTGGGGAGTATGGGACTGCTCGGCGTGACCGTAGCTGAAGAGTACGGCGGCGCGAACATGGGCTACCTTGCCCACGTCGTAGCAATGGAAGAAATCTCCCGTGCATCGGCCTCTATCGGCCTAAGTTATGGCGCCCACTCAAACCTGTGTGTGAATCAAATCAACCGTAACGGTAATGCTGCGCAAAAAGCCAAGTATCTGCCCAAACTGGTGAGCGGTGAACATATTGGCGCACTCGCCATGAGTGAGCCAAACGCAGGTTCTGACGTAGTATCAATGAAGCTACACGCCCGTAAAGAAGGCGATCGCTTCATCTTAAACGGTAACAAGATGTGGATCACCAACGGTCCCGATGCGCACACCTATGTGATTTACGCTAAAACCGACTTAACCAAAGGTGCACACGGTATTACCGCCTTTATCGTTGAGCGTGATTCGAAAGGTTTCAGCCAAGCACAAAAACTCGACAAACTCGGCATGCGCGGCTCTAACACCTGCGAATTAGTGTTTGAAGACGTGGAAGTGCCAGAAGAAAACATTTTAGGTGGCCTCAACAACGGCGTAAAAGTGCTAATGAGCGGCTTAGATTACGAGCGCGTCGTGCTATCTGGCGGCCCGCTGGGGATCATGAACTCCTGCATGGATATCGTTGTGCCTTACATCCACGAGCGCGAACAATTTGGTAAATCCATCGGCGAATTCCAATTGGTACAGGGCAAATTAGCCGACATGTACACCGGCATGAATGCCGCCAAATCCTACGTGTATGCCGTAGCAAAATCCTGCGATCGCGGTGAAACCACCCGTAAAGACGCCGCAGGTGCGATTCTTTATAGCGCAGAACTCGCCACTAAAATGGCACTGGATGCAATCCAACTGCTCGGCGGCAATGGTTATGTGAACGAATACGCCACAGGCCGTTTACTGCGTGATGCCAAGCTGTATGAAATCGGCGCGGGCACCTCAGAAATTCGCCGCATGCTGATTGGCCGCGAACTGTTCAATGAGTCGAAATAACGCGCGTTCAAATAATCTCTCACAAGTGAATGGGTAGCCCCTCACTGTAATTTACAGTTTGCGCCACCCATTCGAGCAAGGTGATACCGAGTTTCCGCTTTATAAGGACAATCAAAGTGACGCAAATAAGCAGTCGTATCAACGCCCGTAGCGATGAATTTAAAGCAAAATCCGACGATATGGCCGCCCTAGTGGCCGATCTTAAAACTAAACTCAATAAAATCGAACTCGGCGGCGGCCCTGTGGCGCTGGAGCGTCATTTATCCCGCGGTAAATTACTGCCACGTCAACGGGTTGAAAAGCTGCTTGATGCAGGTTCACCCTTTTTAGAACTGTCGCAATTTGCCGCGTTTGAAGTCTACGACGAAGAAGTGCCCGCAGCGGGCATTATCGCTGGTATCGGCCGTGTGAGCGGTGTCGAGTGCATGATCATCGCCAACGATGCCACAGTGAAAGGCGGCACTTACTACCCGATTACCGTCAAAAAACACCTTCGTGCCCAAGATATTGCCAGCCGTTGTCACTTGCCTTGTATTTATTTAGTCGACTCGGGCGGCGCTAACCTGCCCCGCCAAGATGAAGTTTTCCCCGACCGCGACCATTTCGGCCGCATCTTTTACAATCAAGCACAAATGTCCGCCAAAGGTATCCCACAAATCGCTGTGGTCATGGGCTTATGTACCGCAGGCGGCGCTTATGTGCCCGCCATGGCGGATGAATCCATTATCGTAAAAGATCAAGGCACTATCTTCTTAGCAGGCCCGCCATTAGTGAAAGCGGCCACAGGCGAAGAAGTTAGCGCCGAAGAACTGGGCGGCGCCGAAGTCCACACCAAAATTTCCGGCGTGGCGGACCATTTAGCGCAAAACGATGAGCACGCGCTGGAGCTTGCCCGCCGCGCCGTATCACGCCTGAATCATCAAAAAGAAATCAAATCACTCCTAAGCCCAGTCAAACCGCCAAGATTTGACATTAGCGAACTGTACGGCATTGTCGGCACCGATCTTAAAAAGCCCTTTGATGTCAAAGAAGTGATCGCCCGTATCGTCGATGACTCTGATTTTGATGAGTTTAAAGCCAACTACGGCGCAACCTTAGTGTGCGGTTTTGCCCGTATTCACGGCTACCCAGTCGGCATCGTCGCCAACAACGGCATTTTGTTCTCAGAGTCGGCGCAAAAAGGCGCACACTTTATTGAACTATGCTGCCAGCGCAAAATTCCGCTGCTGTTCCTGCAAAACATCACCGGCTTTATGGTGGGTAAAAAGTACGAACACGAAGGCATAGCCAAACACGGCGCTAAAATGGTGACCGCGGTTTCTTGCGCGAATGTGCCTAAATTCACTGTGATTATCGGCGGCAGCTACGGCGCGGGTAACTACGGCATGTGTGGCCGCGCGTTCGAACCGACCATGATGTGGATGTGGCCTAACGCCCGTATTTCTGTGATGGGCGGCGAGCAAGCGGCTGGCGTACTCGCCACAGTGCGCCGCGACGGTTTAGCCCGCAAAGGTGAAGAATGGTCATTAGAGGATGAAAAAGCCTTTAAAGCGCCGATTGTCGCCCAGTACGACAAAGAAGGTCATCCGTATCATGCCAGCGCCCGTTTATGGGATGACGGCATTATTGACCCAGCGCAAACCCGCGATGTGGTCGGCCTTGCCCTATCGGCGGCGTTAAACGCCCCTATTGAAGACACCCGCTTTGGTGTGTTCCGTATGTAAAGGCACATGTGAAAAACATATGTCACACAAGAAGATAGGGGAAAGAATAATGACAGACAGATTAAACAGCACTAGCGGCACAAAGGATTTAAGCAACTTGCAGCACGTCACTTATGCGCTCAATAACGGCGTTGCCGAGCTTATTCTTGACCGAGCAGAAGTACACAACGCCTTCGATGAAGTGATGATTAGCGAGATGATTAGCGTCCTTAGCTATTTTGCTGAGCACAAGCAATGCCAAGTGCTGGTACTCAAAGCAAACGGCAAAAACTTCAGCGCCGGCGCCGATCTCAATTGGATGCGCAAACAAGCCAAAATGGACTTTGAACAAAATCTAAATGATGCCAAAGCCTTAGCAAAACTGATGCAGGATTTAGATACCTTTCCAAAACCCACTATTGCATTAGTGCAAGGCGCAGCCTTTGGCGGCGCACTGGGACTGATTTGCGCCAGCGATATCGCTATCGCCACGACGCGCGCTAGTTTTTGCTTGAGCGAAGTGAAACTCGGATTAATTCCTGCGGTGATAAGCCCTTACGTTGCCCGCGCTATGGGTAACCGTGCATCACGCCGCTACATGTTAACGGCTGAGCGTTTTAGTGCCGACACCGCATTAAAGCTTAATGTCATTCATGAGATCAGCGATGACTTAGACGCCGCCGCAAAGCCGATGATTGACGCGCTACTTGCCAATAGTCCACAAGGCATGGCGTGGGTCAAAACACTGCTGTCGCATCTTGAAGATGGCGTGATAGACCAAAACACCATTGATTACACTAGCGAGCGTATCGCCCGCATTCGGGTATCAACCGAGGGCCAAGAGGGCTTAAACGCCTTTTTTGAGAAACGTCTGCCTAACTGGCAACAAGCGCTCTCAACCCCCACGCAAAAGCCAAGTGATACCCAAGGAGTCCTTTGATGCTAACCAAGCAGATGTTAACTAACCACATGTTTACCAAGCTATTGATTGCTAACCGCGGTGAAATCGCCTGTCGCATCATCAAAACCGCCCATGCCATGGGCGTTCGCACTGTTGCCCTATATTCCGATGCCGATAAAGAAGCGCGCCATGTCGCCATGGCCGACGAATCTTTCTATCTAGGTGGCAGTGCGCCGGCAGACTCCTATTTAAAGGGCGATTTGATTATCGATATCGCCAAAAAAGCGGGCGCCCAAGCCATTCACCCTGGTTATGGTTTCTTATCTGAAAACGCCGACTTTGCCCGTAAATGTGAAGCCGCAGGCATCGTCTTTGTTGGCCCAGGTAGCGATGCTATCGATGCCATGGGCAGCAAAAGCGCCGCTAAATCTATTATGACGGCGGCAAACGTGCCCTTAGTGCCCGGTTACCACGGCGATGACCAAACCGACGCGACCTTAAAAGCAGAGTCACTGAAAATCGGCTTCCCTATGCTGATTAAAGCGGCGTATGGCGGCGGCGGTAAAGGCATGCGTATCGTCGAGAATGAAGGCGAAATCATGGAAGCCGTTAACTCGGCGCGTCGTGAAGCGGCCTCTTCTTTTGGTAACGATAAATTATTGATGGAACGTTACTTACGCCAGCCGCGCCACGTCGAAGTACAAGTGTTTGCCGACACCTTTGGCAACGCGATTTACTTATCGGATCGCGATTGCTCGATTCAACGTCGCCACCAAAAAGTGGTCGAAGAGGCGCCGGCACCGGGCTTAAGCGATGCACTGCGCGCCCAAATGGGTGATGCGGCCGTCGCCGCTGCCAAAGCCATCGATTATGTTGGTGCGGGGACGGTAGAGTTTCTGTTAGACACAGACAATAGCTTCTATTTCATGGAGATGAACACCCGTCTGCAGGTTGAGCATCCCGTTACTGAAATGGTCACAGGCCAAGATTTAGTCAAATGGCAATTACTGGTCGCCAGCGGTCAGCCACTACCTCTTAAGCAAGATGAAGTGCGTATTCACGGCCATTCCTTTGAAGTACGCATTTATGCCGAAGATCCGCAAAATGAGTTTTTACCCGCCAGCGGTAAGCTCAACTTTTTGCGTGAACCCGAGCAAAGTAAGTTTGTCCGTATCGATTCGGGTATTCGTGAAAACGATGTGATCAGTAACTTCTACGATCCTATGATTGCCAAGCTTATTGTTTGGGATGAATCGCGCCCGCGCGCCCTGCAACGTTTAGTGCATGCCTTAGAGTCGTATCAAATTAGCGGTCTTAAGCACAACATTGAATTTTTGGCGAACATTGCCGAGCACCCAGCGTTTGCCAATGCCGACTTTAGCACTGACTTTATTGGCCGTTATGGCGACACCTTAATTGGTACAGCTTCAAGCGAAGCCGACACTGCGCTTGCCTTTGCCGCGCTGTATCAAGTGCTTGCCCGTAAAGAAGCCGCCAAAGCGCAAGCGATCAACAGCGCCGATCCTTACTCACCTTGGGGTCAAGTGAGCGGCTTTAGACTCAACAGTTGTAGCCAACACAATATTGCCCTACTTGATGACGCCCATGAATTACAGCAGTTGGTGATGCTCGATTTAGGCGGCATGTATCAGTTGCCACTGCACGGCCAAGATTGGTTGCTAAATGGCGAACTGAAACAAGACTTACTGCTCGCCGAAATCAACGGCCATAAGAGTAAAGTGCCGGTTAGCGCACAAGGTGATGACTTTACGCTATTTTTATCCTCTGGCAGTTACCACTTTAAAGCAGTGCAAACGCTAGTGGTCGAAGAACAAGCTAGCAATGCTGACAAGTTAAAAGCGCCCATGAACGGCACTGTCGTGACCCATTTAGTCGATGTCGGCGCACAAGTTAAAGCGGGCCAAGGTTTGCTAGTGATGGAAGCCATGAAGATGGAATACACCATCGAAGCGCCGTTTGATGGCATAGTCAGTGAATTCTACTTTAAGGCGGGCGAGCTGGTGACCGATGGCGCAACCTTGCTTAACGTTGAGCCGTTAGAGACAGACGAGCCAACCGCGATCAAGGAAGCCTAAGATGTCGTTAGTCAATCTAAGCCAAGCAGCGGACGCCAAAGACAGGGTCAGCATCTTCGAGATGGGCGCGCGCGACGGCCTGCAAAACGAAGTCGCTGTGCCAACGGCAGCTAAAATCGCCTTGATTGAATCGCTGGCAGATGCAGGGCTTAAGCGCATCGAATCCGGCAGTTTTGTGTCACCCAAATGGGTGCCACAAATGGCCGATTCTGCCGATGTGCTCAAGCAAATACAGCGTCAAAGCGGCGTGGTGTATAGCGCGCTCACGCCCAACGTCAAAGGCTTTGAACTGGCACTGGATGCAAAAGCTTCCGAAGTAGCGATATTTGGCGCCGCCTCACAAAGCTTTAGTCAACGCAATATCAACTGCTCGATTGAAGAGTCGATTGAACGCTTTATCCCTTTGATGGAATTAGCAAAAGCGCACAATATTCCGGTGCGCGGCTATGTGTCCTGCGTGCTCGGCTGCCCCTACGAAGGTGAGATAGCGGTCAGTGAAGTGGCCCGCGTGTCTGAAATCCTTTACAAAATGGGCTGTTACGAAATATCACTCGGTGACACTATCGGTATCGGCACGCCGCAAAAAGCCCGTAGAATGCTGCAAACTGTGAGTGAACGAGTGCCTATTGAGAAACTGGCGCTACACTTTCACGACACCTATGGCCAAGCATTAGCTAACATTTTGGCCTGCTTAGACTTAGGTGTACGGGTGTTTGACTCCTCGGTTGCAGGTCTTGGCGGCTGCCCCTATGCCAAAGGCGCGTCGGGCAATCTTGCCACCGAAGACTTAGTGTATATGCTGCACGGCATGGGATTAGAGACAGGTATCGATCTCAACAAGCTAGCGTTGGCAGGACAAGCTATCAGCACGCAGTTGAATCGCAACAACGGCTCGAAAGTGGCCACAGCCCTGTTAGCAAAATAGAACAACAATAATTAACGACAACAACCGTTATTGAAAACGCGCGTTATTTCCCGCGCGTTTTATACAGCATAAAAGGACATCACAATGGCAGGACTCAATAAAGTCGTCAGCAGCTATGAAGAAGCGTTAAACGGCTTATCAAACGACATGACCATTATGGTCGGCGGCTTTGGCCTGTGCGGCATTCCCGAAGGCTTAATCAATCAAATGGTTAAGATGGGCGTTAACGGTTTAACGGCGATATCAAACAACGCTGGCGTTGACGACTTTGGCCTTGGCTTACTGTTAAAACATCGCCAAATCGCCACTATGATCGCCTCTTACGTGGGCGAAAACGCTACTTTCGAGCAACAAATGCTCTCTGGCGAACTGAACGTAATTTTAACGCCCCAAGGCACACTAGCGGAAAAAATCCGCGCAGGTGGCGCAGGCATTCCGGCTTTTTTCACTGCAACAGGTTACGGCACGCCGGTAGCTGATGGCAAAGAAACCCGCGAAATCAAAGGTCGCCATTACGTGTTAGAAGAGTCGCTGACCGCAGATTTTGCCTTAGTGCGCGCATGGAAAGCCGATACCATGGGTAATTTGGTGTTCCGTAAAACCGCCGCCAACTTTAACCCTATGATGGCGACCGCTGGCAAAATCACTGTGGTTGAAGCCGAGTTTATTGTTGAGCCAGGCGAGCTAGACCCAGATCATATCCACACGCCGGGCATCTATGTTGACCGCGTTATTCAAGGCTCGTTCGAGAAACGTATCGAGCAGCGCACAGTAAAAGCCGCGAAATAAAAGGCGCTGGCAAAACCTTGAAACACAGTTAACGCAATTGGCACTTAGCTCCCTAAAGTAAACAACTAAGGGTAAAAACCTAAGAGTGAAGACCAAAGCGTCAAAGCCAAATAGAAAGGATAGATATCATGGCATTATCAAGAGAACAACTGGCTCAGCGCGTCGCCAAAGAATTAAAAGATGGCTACTACGTCAACCTCGGCATCGGTATTCCAACACTGGTCGCTAACTATATTCCTAGCGGCATGGAAGTGATGTTGCAATCGGAAAACGGCCTACTCGGCATGGGCGAATTCCCTACCGAAGACACCATAGATCCCGATTTAATCAACGCGGGTAAACAAACCGTTACCGCAGTCAAAGGCGCCTCGTTTTTCTCCTCGGCGGAAAGCTTTGCCATGATCCGTGGCGGCCATGTGGACTTAACCGTGCTCGGCGCCTTTGAGGTCGATGTGAATGGCTCTATCGCCTCATGGATGATCCCCGGCAAACTCATCAAAGGCATGGGCGGTGCGATGGATTTAGTCGCGGGCGCCGAAAACATTATCGTGACTATGATGCACGCCGATAAATACGGTAATTCTAAGCTACTGCCCGTATGCGAATTGCCGCTAACAGGTTACGGCTGCATTAAACGCGTCGTCACAGATTTAGCCTTTATCGAAATCAAAGATGGCGCTTTCCATCTACTAGAGCGCGCCCCAGGCGTCAGCGTAGAAGAAATCGTCAGCAAAACCGCCGGCAAATTAATCGTGCCAGAGCATGTACCAGAAATGGTGTTTTAAGCGTTCTCTAAAATGCGCAAGTAACGTATAGCGGCTAAGGTTGAAACTCAAGTTAGTTTGAAGCTTTAGCCTAAAGAGTTTTGAGCGTTAACCGACGTTTTACGATACCAACGAGGCCCAGAAAATGATTCTGGGCCTCGTTGCTTTTGTCATCCCCGCGAAAGCGGGGAACCATGAGTAAAATTCACCACCAGCTTGTTCACTACAAACCTTGTTTTCTGTGAGCTTTTACAGTCTAGGTACTTTTTGAAAGCTTTTCGCCATAAACAGCACTAATGCTCTGGCGACACGCCGTAAACCCATCCTTGGGGGCTCAACGAAAAAGTCCCTTTTTCCGATGGTCGCCAACGCAAGAGTGCGGTTTACTCACCCATCCCAGCATATTCAATAATGAACAATGTCGCGCATTAAACTGATAACAACATATGTTAGTAAGGTTCTTTGCTGGCGAATGTGTGTTCACCATCGCTACAACAGAGTCGCTTAATGCTTGCTTCAAAAATGCTACAGATAGTCATATTTAGCGCCGTTGCGGTAAACTTGCCGCAGCCTAAATAATAAGGATGCTCAAGATGTTAGCCAAGTTTCTCAATAAGCGCAGCCGCAGCCGCAAGCTGATGCGCGATTATCCAAAAAACGTGTTTGAATACAACCAGTATTTGTTGACTGGTTATATTCATACTGGGATAGCGGAAAAATTCGAGAGATTAAAAGCATATATTGATTACCCTGATGATTTTCGCCAGTGGGAGTTATTTGGATCTGAGTTCGCAGTACCTGAATGTCATTGGAATTTTGCGGCACAACTTACGTATATTGAATCGGGCTTGCTTGAGCCTAAGCCGCTTATGTGCTCGCTTGCTTACGGCTATTTTGATACCGCCATAGACTATTACAAATACTACACTGCGGTTGAAAACACCGGTGGTTTTACTAATGCTAGTTGGGATACAACCCATGTATTCAGGCTGGTGCTGATGCTTTTTTCAGGGCTTAAGACTGAGGCCGACGAGCTGTATTATGCTAACGCAATGGCTTGGCGCTCGGGCTGGATAATTCGCTCCCACAGTTTTATAGGCGATTTTTTGGTGCTGCTGTATGGGCGCTATTTGGGCGTTATTGAGCCGCATTTTGCCACGGAAGTGCAAGTGACACTGCGAAAAACGGCTCCTTTCCCCTATGCGCCATTTATAGATAACTGGGACACACAGGATATCGAATTCATCAGCACTATGCTGCAAACCCTGTGCGATCATCAGGTAGAACAAGCAGTTATTGGGGATAAAAAGTGCTTTTTTGAGTTCAATGGTGGGCCGCACACATATTTACCATTGACAGCGTTAATGCTGCTGAAACTGCGATCCCTTAGGGGTTTGCCTAACCCACAATTTAGTCATCCGGCCTTTGGCGATGTAACGGCTTTGTTTGAACAAGTCTGCACAGCGTTTAGCGACTATGTCACAGCAGAGAAGATCCTGCGGATTGAAGATGCAGCCGATGAAGTGTTAACCAACACATTAACCAGAATGCAAAGCCAAGATTTTGATGCCCATGCTATTTTCGCCAAGCGACTGCCATCGTTTAGTGCTGGTTAAGATTTTGATTAACCAAATTTTCATAAAAAATGGATAACCAATAAAATCATGATTCTATTGATATTGAGGACCTAAGGCTTAAGGTTGAGCGTATTCAAGCCTTAAGTCATCCACAATACAAGCCAGAGGAAAGCTTATGTACCAGATTGCGATTGTGATATTTGATGAATTTACCGATATCGATTTCTTCCTAATGCGTGACATCCTCGGCAGGACAAAAACAGACTGGAATGTGAAAGTACTCGGGACCAAGCAAAGCCATACATCAAGCTTAGGAATGGTTGTCAAAACCGATGGTCATGTGGCCGAAGTCGCTGATGCCGACGTGGTATTATTTAGCAGTGGTTACAAAGGCGTACCTGCCGCACTCGAAGATACTGAGTTTATGTCCGCCCTTAAATTAGATCCCACACGGCAATTGCTTGGCAGTATCTGCGCGGGGTCATTCTTCTTTGCCAAATTAGGCTTACTCGACAATATCTCAGCAACGACTCATCCCGATGCCAAACCCGCATTAGTGGCCATGGGCGTGGATGTAGAAGACTGCGCTCTGGTTATCAATGGCAATATTGCCACTGCAGGTGGCTGCCTGTCCTCACTCTACTTAACCGGCTGGGTTGCGGAGCGCTTGTTTGACAGTGCGAAACGTCGCGAAATACACAGGCAACTTATTCCTGCTGGCCAAGCTGATATTTATGAGACGCTGATCCAATCATCAATAGCAGCTGCAATTCGCTAGCAAGTGGTTTAGGTTCGCAGCTAGAAGCAAGGGACTCCATGATTACACTAAAAAATCTTCTAGAGGCAATCAAAGCCGAGCATCAGATCATAACCCAGAGTGAACTTGCGGCTTTACTGGCTCAGAATGAAATACTCGTACAGCAAATCCAAACAGCCGATGCGCAGCATTGGGTGCATTTTGCCAAGAATACCTTCGATGGTTGGTATTGCATTCGAACACCTATGCTCAGTACCTTTAAAGTTTATTATCAAGAACGTGGGCAAAATTGCTGGGGAGAAGATGTTTTTACCGAGCAAAGTGAAGCCATCGCTGCGGTTATTTTTATGTCTGGTGTTTGGGATCAAGTCCCCTAGCACTAAGTAGGTAAAAGCCTGTTCACTCATTCTGTGTGTTCACATTTACGAATGGCTGTATGTGACTATCCATTACGCGACTTTCGATTATGTAACGAATCATTACGCGACTTTCAATATCGAAATCATCCTGTTAGGGTGACGTACTTAGATTGACTAACGAGAACAGACTCATTCTTAGCACTCAGATGAACACTCAGTTTAACTCTCTCATTGCCCAAAGGAGCGGTATCTATGGACTGGTTTATTATTGCACTCGCTGGCTTTTTAGGCGGCATGCTCAATGCGGTTGCCGGCGGTGGCAGTTTTATTACCCTTTTGGCGTTAGTGTTTGTCGGGGTTCCACCGATTGCGGCGAATGCAACGGGGACTGCTGCGTTGTTGCCAGGGTATATCGCCAGTGCTTGGCGTTTTAGAAAGGATATCGAATATCCGGCGAGTCTTAGCCTTAAGCATCTGATCTTGATTGCCCTTATCGGCGGCAGTATTGGCGCAGGTATTTTGCTGACCACCAGCGAGCAAGTCTTCGCAAAACTGATCCCTTGGCTGATTTTACTGGCCACCGCGGCCTTTATTGTTGGCCCTTGGTTGCTCAAACGAAGAATCGCTGAGCAAGGCGAAAACACCTCAACGCCAATGTTAAGTCCGATGACAGCACTGATAATGCTGTCGGTAGTGTGTATCTATGGCGGTTATTTTAATGGTGGCTTAGGCATCATACTGCTCGCGAGCTTTGGGCTGATGGGCCAGACCAATCTACATGGGATGAACGGTCTTAAAAATCTCATTTCTGCCCTGCTCACCGCCATCGCCGTTGTGGTTTATGCCGCGGGCAATGTTATCGATGGGCAATATCTGTTGCTGCTTGCTGTGATGGCGATTATCGGCGGCTATGTCGGCGCAGCGCTGGCCTATCGTATTTCACAGCCCTTGCTGCGCGGCTTTATTGTGATAGTTGGGTTGGCAATGGCCTTAGGCTTTTTCATGCGCTAGGCTTTCATGCGTTAAGCTAAACTTTTCATGTATTGAGCTTTTAATACGCTAGTTTTTTAATACGTTAGCCTTTTAATGCATTACCAACGCAATAATCATGGACTCAAGGGAACAAGACTGGTGAGTTTCGATAGTCACATCGAGAAATTGCCCTTAGGTTGCTGGCTTGTTACTCTGTCACATCATTTAGGAAAGCACTGTGACTAAGGATAGCGATGAAACGGATCACCTTTAAACTAAGCAGCTTGAAGCTAAAGACCTTGAAGCTCAGCACCTTAAGTCTTGCCCTGTGTCTTGTTGCAAGCTCGCCCGCTATTTACGCGCAAACTGCTAGCGCAACAAGCATTATCGTCAAAACGGAAACGGGTAACATTCAGGTAAAAACCATAGCCCAAGGGTTAGAGAATGTCTGGGGTATGGCATTTTTACCCGACGGCAGCATGCTCGTGACTGAACGCGCCGGCAGAATGCGCATTGTCAGCGCCGCAGGTAAAGTGGGCGAACCCTTAACGGGTTTGCCACCGCTATATGCCAAGGGCCAAGGTGGTTTACTCGATGTGGTGCTTGCGCCAGATTTTGCCAGCAGCAAAAAAATCTATTTCAGTTATTCAGAACCCGCTGAAGGTGATGCAAGTGAACTCAATAGCACTGCGGTGAGTTTTGCTACTCTCAATGGCAACAAGCTTGAAAATCTCAGCCGCGTTTTTAGTCAGCAACCCAAAATCAACAGCGGCCACCATTTTGGATCTCGTTTGGTGTGGGCGCCTGACGGCACTTTATTTATCACACTTGGCGATCGTTACAGCGAAAAAGATAGCGCCCAAACATTAGACAATCATTTAGGCAAAGTGGTGCGGATTAATGCCGATGGCTCAGTGCCTAAGGATAACCCCTTCATCAATACGGCGGGCGCTTTACCCGAGATCTGGTCTATTGGTCATCGCAATATGCAAGGCGCGGCCATTAATCCCACCAGCAAAGTATTATGGACTGGCGAGCATGGACCGCAGGGCGGCGATGAACTCAATATTGATGAGGCGGGCAAAAACTATGGCTGGCCTGTGATTACCTATGGTGAGAATTACGGTGGCGGCAAAATAGGCGAAGGCACCCACAAAGCTGGAATGGAGCAACCCGTCTACAAGTGGGTTCCCTCAATTGCCACGGCGGGCTTTATGTTTTACACGGGCGATAAATTTCCGCAGTGGAAAAATAATATTTTACTCGCCAGCCTAAAGGAAAAAACGCTAGTACGTTTAGTGCTTGATGGCGACAAGATTATTAAAGAAGAACGGCTGCTGAAAAATGAATTGGGACAAAGATTACGCTCAGTCGTGCAAGGGCCTGATGGGTTGATTTATCTTGTGACTGATGAAGCGAAATCAAAAATTTACCAGATCTCACCGTAGTAATCTTAAGCACTCGCTTTAACCACAGCCTTTTAACCAGTGCAACAAGCTCAATGGTGGGAGAGGAATAAAGTTCTATACTGAATCGTCACATGTGCTTGATTCTACTGCACCCGATTGAATACGTGGCAAAATAAAGCATCATACTCATCTGCGCTTAGGTGCATAAATCGCACAGCAATTGAGTATTAAAGTTTCATACTCAAGATAACTCATTTTTGGACAGAACCTTGTTAGATTTTTTACTTTAATTAATTGATTTCGGATTAATATTTGTAAGGCAATTATTTAAAGTTAGTATCAAAATCGATGAACAAGCTATCCCTCTTCTTTGCAAGAATGATCTATTTGGTCAAAACTCGCAGCAGACTGAGCGGTTCAAAACAGTAGAAGTGATCACTCATGGACAGCAGAAGCGATCATTTTCTCCAGAGCCGCCAGTTGGCGGCACTGCACCAAGTTGCGCACACGGCTGTTACAGACTGCCCACTTCTACTGGTCGAATTGCCCAGTTGCAGGCAAGAAAAAGCCCCAAACAAATGGTGCTAATAGAAATTAGAGCTGCCTCATAATGGGCCACGTAATGTAGGTTGATAGTGGCATATAGAAAAATAGAAAGACAAAAAAATATGTACACTTTTTGATCTTTTTGCTTACTTCTTCACTGTGGAAATCTATATTTCTAAAAAGACCTTTTTTGCTAACATAAACCTCAAAAACAATATCCAACACAACTAAAGAACCAATGAGCAAGTACATAATATTTGCACTCTCAAATTTCAAATACTTTAGCAATAGAACTAACCAAGGAATGAGAGTAAACATGATAAAGATGTCTACTTGAGCGACGGCAAGACTACAAGCACGCTCATCTGATGCACCTTGCCGTTTTGTGTATGCCCACCCACCAATTAGAAAGTCGTCAAAGAAAAAAGTTTTCATAATTTAATCACCGGCACCCCAAAAATCTGTTTCATTGTACTCACAGGGTCTTCTCGCCATCCTTTCTGAATACTATGTGTATCAATTTCATTTGAAAATTGCGATATACCTCTATTGGCATCTTTATTCGCCTGTATCCATCCGCCTGGATATGTAACATCAACTATCGCATAACCAATCGATAGAGCTGTACCTACTCCAGCGCCCCGCAAGCCAACAAGCGCCATACTAGCATCAACGCCAGACTTGACAAACGCTTCCGCGCCAGAAGCATCATCGTTCAGGGTATTAGATATCACAGAAGCAGCCAGACCAACTGCAGTGGCCTTTGGTGCCAATTTGGAAGCTAGCTTAGAGCCGTCTAAAGATGCTGCAACTAAATTTGATTTTGCATTTTTGCTTAATGCCCAAGCATTTCCTGTGGAACCTGTTGCCATTAATGCAGTCCCGGTTCCAGCAGTATTTAATAATGCTAGATCCTTCGTCTGTTCCAGCCCCGCAGTCACTATAGATACACCTGTCATCACCTTACCAGTATTATCTGCGGCATCCTTGGCACTACTTCCACTCTTAGCCGCAGTCTGCTGCAAGCTACCCACACTGGACATACCTCCTACGCTTGCACTGGAAAGCTTACCATTGCTGTAACTCGCTGAAAAAGATGGAGTTGCACCATTTGAATATGTTGCAGTTCCCGAAACAGATTTAGTGACCTCTCGTTTAAGATGGGATCCGGTCACGGCAACTTTCTCTGTCTCCTTAGTGAACTTGACTTCTTCTAGTTTAGGTTCTTCGCTCGTATACCCAGTCGGATCTGTCCCCGCCAGCGGGTTGTTCATGATATACGAGTAGGGATTCACACTCTGAGTTGATGTCGGACTCTGAATTAACGGGTCAACACTCATAAACCGGCCGAGATTATAATCGTAAATCCGCCCGTTCATATGAATTAACTGTTGCTCATTCAAATGCTCGTGGTCGGTAAAACCGCGGCGGTTTTTGTTGGTCACAGCTAAATCTTGCAGCTGGGATAACAGGGTATTCTTATTCTGAATATCCAGCTTATGATTATATCCAAGGTCCGTTGTG
>NZ_MPDG02000002.1:1183675-1187236 GCF_001887095.2 Shewanella sp. SACH | reverse complement strand
GCTAAATCTTGCAGCTGGGATAACAGGGTATTCTTATTCTGAATATCCAGCTTATGATTATATCCAAGGTCCGTTGTGCGCCCAAAAGGGTCAAAATAACGCTGGCTGACAATATTACCGTTTTGGTCTGCCATGGTCGTCGCGCTGCCCAGCCTATCTCGCAAAGTGAACTGCAGTAAATGGTTGCGCTGTGGAGTATAACTCAACACTGCAATGTCATCGAGGTAGGCACGCCAGCTGCCATCATTATCGATTTCATAATACTTATCGACATAATAGGTAGTGGTTGTGCTGCCTGACACTGTGCGACTTTGCTTGGCCCGCATACTATCGCTGCCATACACAAAAGCCGTTAGGGTGTTATTGTTCGGCCCCCTCCCTGAAATAGTCAGCGGCTTATCCATGGCATTATAGGTCATGGTTAAACCGTCACCCACACGCAGGTTTCCACGTTTATCATATTGAAAGTTAACCGTTGAGCCATTGAGCTTATTCAGCTGGCATACCGCATTGGGGCCTGCATTACTGTTAGCTACGCAGCCAGCATTACCTCCATAGCGATAGGCATTAGTGGCATTAGCACTGTAATCGGTCTTCTTTAGGAAGTTCCCTACTTTGTCATAGGCATAATTGACCGTGGCGGTGAAGTTCGGATTGGTATTATTAAACTGGTATTCTTCCAATCGATTCAAGCTGTCATAACGATAACTTTTGACTAGCCCAGTGACACCATTACGCTCACTGGTGAGGTTCATAAAGTCATCGTAACCGTCATAGTAATGACCGTGAATAAGGCCTAATGGCCCATCCACTTCCACACTCGACATTGTGCCTTCACTGTAATAAACCCGTGATTCAGACATCACTCTGTTGGCTAAGTTTGCGCCGGTAATATGTCCAGCCTCATCCATAGCCGTGATTTGACGATACAAATAGCCTGAGGCAGCGTTGCTGGTCTGCTCAAGGTAGCCGTAATCGTTATAACCATATTTAAGAGTCAAACCATTAGGGTATTCCAATGCCTTAGGACGACCATAAAAGCCATCGTACTGATGTTTAACTGTACGACTCACACCATCAACGGTGACCATGATTTTTAATTATTAAAGAACACTTTCATTTCAGATGGTTATATCTAGCCGCTCTTTTTTCCAAAAAATTTAACAGTGGGTGTCTCATTAAATTTCAACACCATACGTCGTCAGCGTGAGCCGTGGGCGCGGACGGCGGTCAATGACCTTAGAGGCGGCAACGCCAACGCCGCACTGGCCAGCTTTCAGGGCAAAGGCTTGTTGCATATTGAGGACACCAGTCAAGCTGCCCGTGAGCAGTTGGTGAAGCATTGGCAGGCGTACACCGAGGCCAACCCCGACAAGGAGGCCATGATAATGGCGCAGCGCTGGAAGGATGTTAAACCCCTTAATGACTTGGTGCGCAAGGTGTACCAAGAGCAAGGTAAGCTCGGCACGGAAAACATCCTGACCGAATGCGTGGTGTCCAACCAAACCTTGTATTTTGCCTTCTCCAAGTCTGAGCGGGTGCGCTTTACCAAAAATGATTACAAGCGCGATTTCACCAACGGCGAGCAAGGCACCATTACCCAAGTGCTGCAACAGGGGGAGGATATTCGTTTTACCGTCAGGCTCGATTCTGGTCGCACGGTGAGCTTTTACCAGTCGGATTACTCGGATGAGCAAGGCAGGCTGCAATTGGTGCAGGCCTATGCCTCAACCGTCTACAGTGCTCAAGGGGCCACGGTCGATGGCGATACTTTTGTGCTGTACACCACAGCCATGGACAGAGCCGCGTCTTATGTGGCTGGCAGTCGCCACAAGGACAACTGTCATTGGTTCGTTAATGGCCAAGAGCTGGATGCACAAAGCGGCCAGAGTGATAAGGGCGAAGCACCAACCTTGGCAGCAAGGCTGAAAACCTTAAGCCGCTGCATGAGCATCAATAAACACAAGGCCATGGCCAGTGAGTATCTTGCCGAGCAACAGGCCGAACAAGCAGCCGAGAAACAAGCTGAACAGTCAAAGGATAACGAGCTGGCAGCCTAGGCCAAAGACAACAAAGCCCGCAAATGCGGGCTTTGGAATCACTCTATTCACTGACTAAATATTTTTAACTATGGTCTCGCTAAATTTTCTTCTAGGTACTCGCGCGTTCAAATTATGAACAACCTCATGTTGCAAAAATGCAAGAACCCGCCCATTGGGCTCTACATCTATTCTATAACTTCACATCTCTGCCCCATAAGAGTAAGCGCGTCAAAAATACATTTACAAACAGTGTTTTCATCACACGATGAGAGTCCCGCTTCTAATTGCAGAGTCGACCTTAGAATCCCGGTCGTGGCAATTCCAAAATCAACTTCAACACTCCATTTGCTGGTTTTATTTATATACTCAACTGTATACCTGTCAATAACCTGAACTGTAGCACCATCGTCAGCTTCCACTCTTTGAGGAGATATAAGTCTCATCGCTAGTTACCTCCAGTCATTACATTTGTAACATTCTTGTTGCTTAGTAGTGCAGGGTACTCAACAGAGTTAAATATGCTCCCTGTCCTAGACCCATTTACAAATCCAATAGCATAACCTGACGCTCCTTCAGCATACCTCTGTGATAACCTTGACCAAACTTGCGTGGCCTGATTCGGGGATAGTGGACTGTTTGAGCCAAATAACTTCAATTCGTCTAACCGTTTACCCCCAGAAGTCATTTCCAACGTAGTCTTACCGTTTGAGGTTGCAAATGCCTCTGCCAATTCGCGATTTCCTTTTCCGGAATAAAAGACTGATGAATTACGCATAGTTGATACGTCCAGCGTCTCAGCTTGCTTCATGAAATATGTGAAAGCTCCTTCACCTGCATCAGCAAGCTTGCCAGCCTTTGCCATTGTGAACAACGGGGGAAGCGGTGTTGCTAAATCAACCGCCATAGCAGTTAGGGTTAGGGGTAACAACTCTGCATCAGTTCCTTGACGATGCTCCGAATAATCAGCCCCATGACATCCCATGTGGCAAACAGCTTGTTGGGAAACACCGTTTTGATTGGTACCACTATCCCCACTCTTAGCTGCAGTCTGTTGCAAGCTACCCACGCTGGACATACCGCCTACGCTTGCACTGGAAAGCTTACCATTGCTGTAACTCGCAGAAAATGATTGAGTTGCGCCATTAGAGTAAGTCGCTGTGCCAGAAACCGATGTGGTTACTTCGCGCTTAATACGAGAACCTGTAACCGCTACTTTTTCTGTTTTTTTCGTGTATTCAACCTTCTCTAATTCCGGTTCGGCCTTATACCCTGTCGGATCTGTCCCTGCCAGCGGGTTATTCATGATATAGGAGTAAGGGTTCACGCTCTGGGTTGATGTCGGACTCTGAATAAACGGATCCACACTCATAAACCGACCGAGGTTATAGTCGTAAATCCGACCGTTCATATGAATAAGCTGTTGCTCATTCAAGTGCTCATGATCGGTAAAACCACGGCGGTTTTTGTTGGTCACCGCTAAATCTTGCAGCTGGGATAACAGGGTATTCTTATTCTGAAT
>NZ_MPDG02000002.1:1173572-1183665 GCF_001887095.2 Shewanella sp. SACH | reverse complement strand
TCGGTAAAACCACGGCGGTTTTTGTTGGTCACCGCTAAATCTTGCAGCTGGGATAACAGGGTATTCTTATTCTGAATATCCAGCTTATGATTATATCCAAGGTCCGTTGTGCGCCCAAAAGGGTCAAAATAACGCTGGCTGACAATATTACCGTTTTGGTCTGCCATGGTCGTCGCGCTGCCCAGCCTATCTCGCAAAGTGAACTGCAGTAAATGGCTGCGCTGTGGAGTGTAACTCAACACTGCAATGTCATCGAGGTAGGCACGCCAACTGCCATCACTGTCGGTTTCATAGTACTTATCGACATAATAAGTAGTGGTTGTGCTGCCTGACACTGTGCGACTTTGCTTGGCCCGCATACTATCGCTGCCATACACAAAAGCCGTTAGGGTGTTATTGTTCGGCCCCCTCCCTGAAATAGTCAGCGGCTTATCCATGGCATTATAGGTCATGGTTAAACCGTCACCCACACGCAGGTTTCCACGTTTATCATATTGAAAGTTAACTGTTGAGCCATTGAGCTTATTCAGTTGGCATACCGCATTGGGGCCTGCATTACTGTTAGCTGCGCAGCCAGCATTACCTCCATAACGATAGGCATTAGTGGCATTAGCACTGTAATCGGTCTTCTTTAGGAAGTTTCCTACTTTGTCATAGGCATAGTTGACCGTGGCGGTGAAGTTCGGATTGGTATTATTAAACTGGTATTCTTCCAACCGATTCAAGCTGTCATAACGATAACTTTTGACTAGCCCAGTGACACCATTACGCTCACTGGTGAGGTTCATAAAGTCATCGTAACCGTCATAGTAATGACCGTGAATCAGGCCTAATGGCCCATCCACTTCCACACTCGACATTGTGCCTTCACTGTAATAAACCCGTGACTCAGACATCACTCTGTTGGCTAGGTTAGCGCCAGTGATATGTCCAGCCTCATCCATAGCCGTGATTTGACGATACAAATAGCCGGAGGCAGCGTTGCTGGTCTGCTCAAGGTAGCCGTAATCGTTATAACCATATTTAAGAGTCAAACCATTAGGGTATTCCAATGCCTTAGGACGACCATAAAAGCCATCGTACTGATGCTTAATGGTGCGAGCCACGCCATCGACCGTGACTGTGGTGCTGGCCAGTTGCAGCGCCGCCGTATAGCCCCTCACCGTGAGGCAAGCATAGACACGGCTGACGCCGTTTTCGGTTTTTTTAAATTGTTAAAGAACACTTTTATTTCAGATGGTTATATCTAGCGCCGTTCTTTCCCCAAACAATTTTAACAATGGGAGCCTCTTTAAATTTTGACTCACCGGGAGCGTCCATATATGTCCCGTTAAAATTTACCGTTAAATTTTGGCGTTAAACTCCCTCGCTAATCTAAATTTAAAACATCAGATTTACTCGTTTTCCAGCCCAATAATTCGATAATGAATGCATTATTGGATAAGATTTCGCATTTGTTATCATTTGAATTATTTGAATTATTTGAATTATTTGTGTAATTAATACCAATGCTCGTTTTATCTAAATTTTCTTTTCGTAAAGTAAATGTGTAAGAAAGCTCACCACTATCATTAAAAGTTAGCGGCACTATAGCTATTAGTCCATTATCATCATAAAAACCAACATCAACTTTGCTAAGCCTCAAACAGTGCCATTTAGGTGGAATACTGCCCACTCTAACAGTTACTTCATACATCTTATAAATTTCACTAGCACTAACTTTAACATCAACATTATATTTAGCTGCATTTTCTCTCGTTATGTAGATTGAATCACTTGCAACAACCCTAAAACAAAAAAACATCAGAATATAAAGTATACATTTATTAAATTTCATCTTGAACGTTCCCTATAAGCTTCAACTGCCCCAAATGATATAGACTCTAATCTTTGATCATGAGTAGGCCCATACTTAGTATGAACTCCTTCATGAGCCAAGTTGAAAACAACACTTTCCACAGACGTCAATTGTGTTTTTTGATAACGGTTAAATCGGTTCGCCACAATTTTAGAATAAGTAGCACTTCTATACAGTGTTACAAAACCTCCTCTCTCCATTGCCTCAGGCCATTTTCCATTGACTTTTTCAGCAAAATCATTAGCTTCACTAAAGGATGAAAACGTTTCTAACTTAACCTGTCCATTCTTATCTACATAAGCTATAGCGAATTTATTAACAAAATCTCGACCTTTACCTCTTCTTATGTCGGGTATATTTCTAGAGGCAATATCACCTTCTTCATATGCTTGCTCTGGATCTGATGGAGCCTCTCCAAGAACTGATTCACTTTCAAGCTTGCCTTGATGTTCGCTCGTATTGAAATTTGACTTAGAGGTACCTCTATCGGAGCCACCTACATTGCTACCACTCTCCCCACTCTTACCTGCATTCTGCTGCAAGCTCCCCACGGAAGACACGTTACCGGCGCTGCTCATGGCACTCTGGATCCCTTGGTGAGCACTGCTGCCGTTGCCTTTGGTGATATACATATTACCCTGGCTGTCTTTGCCAACAGTTCCGGCAACCTTGCCATTGGCATCTGTGATGTCCTTGGTTTCGCCTTCGCCTAAACTATCTGCACAACCTGCTAGAGAATCATCCGTCGAACAATACCCTGTCGGATCTGTTCCTGCTAGCGGGTTGTTCATTATGTACGAGTATGGATTAATACTCTGCGTTGACGTAGGTGACTGTATTAACGGGTCCACACTCATAAACCGACCGAGGTTATAGTCGTAAATCCGCCCGTTCATATGAATAAGCTGTTGCTCATTCAAGTGCTCATGGTCGGTAAAACCACGGCGGTTTTTGTTGGTCACCGCTAAATCTTGCAGCTGGGATAACAGGGTATTCTTATTCTGAATATCCAGCTTATGATTATATCCAAGGTCCGTTGTGCGCCCAAAAGGGTCAAAATAACGCTGGCTGACAATATTACCGTTTTGGTCTGCCATGGTCGTCGCGCTGCCCAGCCTATCTCGCAAAGTGAACTGCAGTAAATGGCTGCGCTGTGGAGTGTAACTCAACACTGCAATGTCATCGAGGTAGGCACGCCAGCTGCCATCATTATCGATTTCATAATACTTATCGACATAATAGGTAGTGGTTGTGCTGCCTGACACTGTGCGACTTTGCTTGGCCCGCATACTATCGCTGCCATACACAAAAGCCGTTAGGGTGTTATTGTTCGGCCCCCTCCCTGAAATAGTCAGCGGCTTATCCATGGCATTATAGGTCATGGTTAAACCGTCACCGACACGCAGGTTTCCACGTTTATCATATTGAAAGTTAACTGTTGAGCCATTGAGCTTATTCAGTTGGCATACCGCATTGGGGCCTGCATTACTGTTAGCTGCGCAGCCAGCATTACCTCCATAACGATAGGCATTAGTGGCATTAGCACTGTAATCGGTCTTCTTTAGGAAGTTCCCTACTTTGTCATAGGCATAATTGACCGTGGCGGTGAAGTTCGGATTGGTATTATTAAACTGGTATTCTTCCAATCGATTCAAGCTGTCATAACGATAACTTTTGACTAGCCCAGTGACACCATTACGCTCACTGGTGAGGTTCATAAAGTCATCGTAACCGTCATAGTAATGACCGTGAATAAGGCCTAATGGCCCATCCACTTCCACACTCGACATTGTGCCTTCACTGTAATAAACCCGTGATTCAGACATCACTCTGTTGGCTAAGTTTGCGCCGGTAATATGTCCAGCCTCATCCATAGCCGTGATTTGACGATACAAATAGCCTGAGGCAGCGTTGCTGGTCTGCTCAAGGTAGCCGTAATCGTTATAGCCATATTTAAGAGTCAAACCATTAGGGTATTCCAATGCCTTAGGACGACCATAAAAGCCATCGTACTGATGTTTAACTGTACGACTCACGCCATCAACGGCAATCGTGGTTTGCGCCAGTTGCAGTGCCGCCGTATAGCTATAGTTGCGGGTAACGCCATTTTCAGTTTCAGAGGTCAACATGCCTTGTTTGAGTGTATCCCACACAAAGGTAGCGGTGCCCGGGGCGCTGCCGCCTGTAGTGGTTTTGCTAGTGATACGACCCAGCACATCAAGCACATAAGTTTGCACCACACCGTTGGCATCGGTTTGCTTATCAAGCTCACCTAAGGTGTTATACCCAAAGACTGTGGTACCTTGGTTAGGGTCTATTACCTGCGTTTTATGTCCAAAACCGTTGTAGGTGGCTTTAATGTCACGGTTATTGGCATCTCGGATAACTAAAGGCCTGCCCGCGCCATCATAGGCAAAACGGTTGGTACCATCTTGCGCATCCACCGTTTCATACAACCAACCTTGACTGCCATAGGTGCGCGACATAGTGCGACCTTCAACATTAATATTGGTTGTCAAGCCACTATAGGTATAAACCGACTCCAGCCCGCCGGAACGACCATTAGGAATCGTGCGTCTGATAGGTCTATCGAGCGCATCAAAGTCACTAAACTCGGTATAGTCGGCAGCGGTGCCATTACCGTAGGGCGTTGAATCTCGGGTCATGCGCCCTAACGCATCATAATGCTTGTCTTGGTATTGATAACCGCCATCAAAACCTTGCGTGGCGGTGCGCAGTAAGCGACCTTGACCGTCAAAATACTGCTCACTCTCGGGCATCCCCGCCCCACTCGTGCGGGTCATCACAACGGGAACGTTATCATTATCCTGTGGAGCGTTATTACCTTCATTCGCTAGTAAGTAACGCAGATAACGTGTCGGACTGCCCGTCTGCTGCACTTGTACTGGACGACCGATACCGTCGTACTCGGTTTGGGTCACGATATTATTGGGCGCGACCACTTTAATGGGAAGTCCTAGCCCCATATCGTATTCGGTAGTGGTGATATGACCATTGGCATTGGTGACTTTGTAAGGCAGATAACCATCGTCAACTTGAGTTTTACCGTCTTTGGTGTAGGTAAAATTGTTTTGTCTCGCCGTGATGGCAGTACACGCACTACTTTGCCCAGTGCTTTTAGTCCAGAGCGGTAAACCATAGCTGTTTAAGCCGGTTTGCTCGACGCGATTACAACTGGTGTTACTGGCAGTATAAGTCACTTGTGTGGGCAATTTATGCACATTGTCCCACGTATTCACCGTCTGGAGTTGCCATTGGGCTTTATCAGTCGTGCCTACAGGATCATCTCCCCAAGCGCGCTGAACGGTATCGTGGCTGGTGCGTATCTCATTAAATTTGTTAAGCCACCAGTTGTTAGTATCAACGGCAAAACTGGTCTCAGTGGTATTGGTATAGGTGTTAGCTTGACCCTTGATGTAATCCGTAATCTTGCGGGTCTGCTTCTTAATATTGCCCCACTCATCCACATCGGTAGGGCTAGTTCCTACCGTCTGCTTTATCTCTGACATCAGGCTCCCATCATCCAGCTCCCAAGACGTCTGCAGCGAGCTGGTCTGAATGTTGTGGTACGCACCTTTGCTGCGCACCAGGCTTGCCTTATGCTGCGGGTTATCGGTCCAAGTATTTTTCAGCTCAGCCACAGTACGCTTGACACCATTTTTGTTCGGCGCTGTCACTGTCTGTGATGTCAGCAATCCCACCTCAGGGAACTTCTGCTTGAAGACACTATGCACCGTCTTATCCCGCTGCATATCCTTTTCCCAGATTTGATTAAATCCGGTAAAGCCACGTCCTTGTAGGTTATACATCGCGCCTTTATAAGCATATTGGGTTTCGTTTTCCCCGCCCTGACCGTTGCTTTGCTTGAAGGACTGCACCACATACATGCTGGAGCCGAAATGCACATAGCCGGTTCCCACTTCATCGAAATCTGTAGTGTAGAGCTTAGCTTGGTCCGCACTGCCTTCTCCGGTTGACAGTGGGCGATAACGCCATTCGCTACTGTTACCTAGGCCATCAGTGACGGATTGCAGATAATCAGTTGCTGCATAATCGCTTGTTGTTTGTCCAGTTCCAGAACCATAGTTACGGCTGAGGTAAGCACCGTATTGTGTGCCCCACATGCTAGAGGCAGCGTTTTGTAACCACGTTTCGTTAAACTGGCCCGTTCCAGGTATACGTGGTCCATAGGTGGTAAGCATGTCAACAAGGCCATCTCCAAATGCATCCACTAAACGTGATTCATAGGCTGAGCCATAGAATGGAGTAGGCTGTTTTACTAAGCCCCAACGACCATCGGCTTGCAACACAAATTTAATCGCATCATATTGATAAATCGAATCATCAAAATCAGAACTGACAATTGGTTTACTGGGAACAGTATTTGAACTGTCAACGGGCATATCCCCATAAAGTGCATCCCCACAAAGTGTCCTTTTGATCCCGCTTCCAGAAGTTCCCCCGGGAAACATAACATAGGCACAACCTGTTATAACCCTCGTACCTGGAAGTAATATCTCCTCGATACCGTCTAAATCAATATCAGCCGTTTGCATGCTGTCGAAGTGCTGAGGATAAATGACATCCATGGGTTCTTGCGCTATTACCACCACTGAGTGTGAGCGCTCCTTCAAGCGAAGATTGCCCCCAAAAGCTACCCAAGGAGCAAACACGCCGCCGCCCTGATTGAGTTCATAGCCAATTAATCGGTCATTATTTACCATTCGCCACGAAACAATGTCAGGTAATCCATCGCCATTGATATCAACCAACTTTTGGAAAAAATGAAAACCATCACCAATGTGAAACGGATAAGTAGGAGCGTTAGCCCACTGCGCGTTCCATTGCTGCGGAGTGCTGTTATTTAATATAAAACTGAGAAGCTTAGGCACTGGCGCATTTGCCGCGCCACTGCCGCCCAAACTTGAAACCACAAAATCAATCATGCCATTACCATCAATATCGCCAGCCATATTGACATCAACACTGGGTCTTGCAGGCCAGCTTCCCAATTTGGGGTCTATCGGTGTTTCATGAATCAATTGATGCGCAGTGGATGAATAAGGGGCCAGTTTGTTGCCTGAATTCAAATAAGCCCGCCAGTAACCTTTATTGTTCGCAACGGTAAACACCATAAGGTCAACAGAACCATCGCCGTTAAGGTCTGTCGCCCCCATCAGTCTATCTGGGCTGGGGAAACGATTAGGATTAAACGGTATCCCCGTTGAAATGTAGGAAAGTGACCCCGACGCAGACAATTGGATATGTAAGATAGTATTGATGGATTTAAAGGGGTCGACTTTACCGTCATTGTCCGCATCAAACGCGACGCAAATCCAGCCATCAGAGACATAATCGTTATAGCAAGCCTTCTCGTGAGTAAAACTATTTTGGCCCAGCATTTCCTGCTCTGCATTAGTGTCATATCCAGGAAAATCTGTTGAACCGTCGCCATTAGCATCGCCATGTGGCGTTACTTTATTAATGTCCAGCTCACCAGAAAACACTGCTTGCCCGCCAATGGAAAATTCATTCGCATCAACCGTTGAAGACTTGTCACTCCAAGCCATATTTGTAGTGGAGATACAGTGCCCTAGCGCATCACACTGTTCTATCACCTGTAACAAGTGCCTACCACTGGCTTGACTCAGTTGGTAATTAAACCGGTATTGGTAAACCGACTGACTCCCAGTGCTATTGACCCTAACTTCAGATAAAAGACGAGTACTTGTTGTTAGCCCTCCCGCAAGATAATTTTTCCGTTTATCCGCCCGAGCAACATAGATAAACTCGACATTACGATCGCCTGAAATCCCATTTCCACCCGTATAAAAAATCTGACTCAGAAGGTGCTCACCCATCACCGAGTCATCATACGTATAATCGATGGTATTGGCGCCGTTTGAGTAGGACTCTTGGGTCACTTTCCAGCTTAATGCAGTGCTTAACCCACCCGGCACAAAACGACTATTAGCATTTGCACCATAGGTTGCCGAATTTCCATCAGGTTTATAGACAGTAAAACGACTATTACTGTCATTGATATTGCCGTGTTGGATCACTTTGACAAACGAATCCATCTCAGTACGATATTCGGTATTACCTGTGCCATAGGTGCCTGTAATGGCAATCAAACGCTGACCATCGAGGCACAATCGATCAGTTGAGGCACTAAAGGTGACTGCACGGGTAAAGCCATCTTGGGCAAAGGTTGCAGCGCAGCGACTAATGCTTGACCCTGCATTGAGTGACCAACCCACACCTAAAATGCCATTCCCCCCTTGGGAGTTATAGCTAAGCGATACAGATGGCTGAACGCCATTACGTCCTGGCGGTAAATCGATGGGAATGTGATAACTTGCTTGACCACCCGATACGCCAGCTTGCCCTTTAACCGATGCGGCGTTGAGGTCTACAGCATCAGAAGGTGCAGTGTCACTGCCGCCGGCATCCGCAACAGACACCCGAGATAGATTTTTCCAATCACTGCCAAGCAAGGGCAAACTCACCTGCGTATTGCTCGATAACTTCCAAGCACTGCACGCTGTAGTGCAAGCACGCACTTGATACTGATAGGTGCCAGAAGTGAGCCCCGACAACGCATAATTTGTGGCCGTTCCAGAATACTTAGCGACCCAAGCGCCACCATTCACTCGTTGCTGCAAATCATAACGCGCAGCGCCACTGACGCTCGACCAAGAAACACTAAAGGCCCCAGTTGCATTGGTTGCTGGTGCGGAGATCGACGTTGGTGTCGTTGGAGTTGTCGGCGCAGAAGGGTTGCCAACAAGAATAGAGGGGCTATAACCGCTACACAATGAACCTTTACAAGCATTGATGCGATAGTAATATCCAGAGAGAGTCTTGTTGGGTAACTGTAGTATTCGTTTCCAAGACCAATCACCAGAACAAACCGTGCCACCAACAGCAAACGATTTATAGGCTACAACACCATTATCAGCTTGACCCAATCCGCTGTATAGATTCGTCCAAGCACTACCATCAAGTGACTCTTGGATATTAACGGCAGTGACGGAACAGTCAATCCCCCATCGTAATTCGACAATTGACGTAAATCGACTGCCGGAAAGAGTCGGTGCATCCACAGGTAAAGGAATGTTTGGTAATACTGGGTCTATCTCAACCTTCGGTTTCGTCAACGCCGCATAACTCGGTGTTAGCCATACCAGTCCAAGCAATAACATAAAAGCGGCAAAAGATGATTTACGGCGCAGCGTCCACAGTGGCAACATGACATTCCCTTTAGTTCAAGATCCTTTTTTTGTCAAATCACAATACAAAAATAAACACCCCTTAGCAACAAAGTGAAAACACTTTATTTGGTTTTATTTTACTTTCAAAACAGTGCAGCTATGATGTTTTAATCATAATTACACTTGATAAGTTTATACTTCAATAGCTTCTGAAATCCGCAGTGCATCTTCAATTTCGACACCTAAATAGCGCACGGTGTTATCCAGCTTGACATGTCCAAGCAAGATTTGAATCGCCCGAATATCCTTGGTTCGACGATAAATTAATGTCGCCTTGGTTCTACGCAACGAGTGCGTGCCATACAATTCACTATTCTGCCCTAATTGACTCGCCCAGTTTTTTACCCTCGTTTGGTAATAGCTATAACTCATCGGCTGATGAATACTCCTTGGGCTAGGAAATAGATAATCCTCAGCGGTTAATCCCTTTTCGAGCAACCAAGACGTCAGGCTGTGCTGAGTTTTTGGGGTAATTTCAAACTGAACGTCACGATGGGTTTTACGCTGTGTTAATCGCACTCGCGGATTGATGATGCCTGCTGAGGTAATGTCTTGAACTTTCAAATGCAGTAAGTCACAAGCGCGCAATTTTGAATCAATCGCCAGATTAAGTAACGCTAACTCAGCAATATTATGTTCTAACTCCAACCGAGTACGAATACGCCAAATCTCTTCCAATTTAAAGGGTCGTTTTTGTCCCATGGGATGACCTTTATTCCAAGCGCCCATATAAACCTCCTCAGGTTGTAATGAATAGACACTTGAAGTATAGGAAATAGCGCTTTTAACTGAGCAAATATGGATTATAAAATCTCATGCATAAATAAAATTAAAGCGGAGTCTAGAAATGAAGTGCTGAATTGCTTTGGGGCAAAAGCTTTTTAGGATGGACTTGTGAATTAGGGACTTAGTTAAGATTGGTATTGTTGTACCAGTGACC
>NZ_MPDG02000002.1:1081627-1173563 GCF_001887095.2 Shewanella sp. SACH | reverse complement strand
GCTTTGGGGCAAAAGCTTTTTAGGATGGACTTGTGAATTAGGGACTTAGTTAAGATTGGTATTGTTGTACCAGTGACCGTTGGCGACATGGATGTCGCCGTCGAGCCCTCAGGGATGCTTCTTTTAAAAGAAATAGGCGGCGTGTCACTGGGAAAACAATGACAATTAATGCGTCACAACTGACGACAAAGTTATCTTGCTTTGGGGTATTTTCGAGTCAGTGAATGCAATTAATCGTCCAAAATCACTCCTATTTAGGCGGACAATTTAATTATTCATAATAAATCTTTATCGCTTGGTATGAGATGTTATAACCCTCCTACAAGAATCGATAGATAATTAAAGAGATAAAACGACAAAGAGTGTTCATCAGGAACACTCTTTGTCGTTTTTAGCTTGCGGTTGTTAATTTGCAGATATTACTTGGCATGAAAATCATCGCCTTTATTCGTTTACCACACACATACCCTGCTCGGTTTTCACATAGGGAGACAAAATAGGCATCATGCCTTTCATCACTTGCAATGGTAGCGCAGAGGTGAAACTAAAATCATCGGATTTACTGCCGGGCACGAAGGCCGTTAAAGTGCCGAAGTATTTATCCCCCAGATAAAACACGAAGGTCGCGGTGCGGTTCATGGCAGTCGTCGCCACTTTTTTACCTTGCTGCATCTGAGTCACGATACGGTTATCACCGGTGCCGGTTTTCCCACCTATGGCTAACATCTCGCCTTTTTCATCGGTAAAAATGCCCTTCAAACGACGGGCAGTACCGTTTTGCACTACGTTCGCCAGCGCCGCTTTTAAGGCTTGCGCGACTTCATGGCGCATCACTCGCTCACCTTGGGTGTTTTGATTCTCCAGCGTCACTTCATAGGGCGTATCGGCGGCGAAATGCAGCTGATTGATACGCACGGTAGGCAAACGATAACCATCATTCTGAATAATGCCCATGAGTTCGGCCAAGGCCGCAGGTCTATCTCCCGAGCTGCCGAGCGCCGAACCTAAGGATGGCACCATAGCATCAAAGGGGTAACCTAAACGGGCCCAACGCTGATGTATGTCGAGGAAGGCTTCCACTTCAAGCATCACTTGCACTCGAACGTCACGGGCGTTTTTATGTCGCGTCCTAAATAACCAACGATAAACCTCTTGGCGTTGTGCTTCACTCGCCTGTTTCACATCGTTCAAATTCGCATCGGGATTGTGATTAAGATAATCCAGCACCCACAATTCCAACGGATGCACCCGTGCGATATAACCTTGATCCGGCAGGTTATATTTATCAGGGCCGTACTTGTTATATAAGCTCTTAATACGACCATCCGTATAACTCACCTGCGGCAATCTTTGCTGCAGAAAAGCCTTAAATGCCGACATAGGTTCATCGGGCAAGAGGTAGCGATACGCCGACGTTAATTGTTGCTCCGACTGGGATAAACCGTCGAAGAACATCCCAAAACGCTCATTCGCGGCCACTTTTTTATACTTGCGATAAAACTTAGTGACGAAGGTATTGCCCTCTCTATCGGCAAATACCCGCAGGTATTCGTCGCGGCGCGGATCTTTATCATTACGTAGCAACTGGGCCATATTGCCCTCATTTTGCATACTGCTGCTGTAATTGACTATGTCGCGCATGAGGCGCACAAACGGCAAGTTAATCGAATCCTGCAAAGCTTGATAAAGTGTCGGAGTCTTAACATCTTCCGATTTTTTAAAGTTATTAAACACATGCAAACCACCACCGGTAAAGAACTGCTCACTGGTTGAGGCAGAATATTCCCGCTGTAGCGCTGCATCTAACATGCGATCTAAACGTCTGTCAGGATTCACAATCAAGTAATCAATCGCCCAGCGGGTTAAGTGATCCCTAGGTTCGATAATGATAGATTCCAGTTCAATACCATGTTTTTTAGAATATTTTTCGTGGATCTCAGCAATGATTTCTAAGTAGGTCGCCATCACCCGCAATTTAGCGGTTGAACCCAGTTCCAACTTACTGCCTTCGTTAATATCAAAGGGTTGGTCGGTACTGTCGGTCTGCACACGAACTCGGTTGGCGGTGTCGGTACGCTCGTAAAGCGTAAAGCTATACAGCACGTTTTGCAGTTGGCTTGGCTCGAGTAAACGCTCGCCCAATAAACCCACTTGCTCAGCGGTCGACACTTGCGCCAGGCTGCGTAAGTAGTGACTCACTTGCTGCTGTAAATCACTGTGTAAGCTACTGTTTACTGTTAAGTCGAGTCGGTCTAAATCGTACAGCCCCACATTTAACATGCCCGCGGTACGAATACGCACTGTATTCACGCCCTTATCGGCGCCCGATTGCGTATTTCGTTGCGGCTTAGTGACCCTAAACTGCAATTTCTGCGCGAGTGCGGCATCGCGCAAACCACGGTCAATAAGATAATATTGGCCGAGTAAGCGGATATGGCTATCGACTAAATTTTCAAGATCTTCATGACCTTGCAATAAATAGTATGAAGGGCGGCGCTGGGCAATCATCAGCGCGACCACTTGGCGGAATACTTGTCCACGCTTGGCGGCATTACCCTTGATTTGTGGCGATGCTAACAACTTATTTGCGGTATCGAAATCGGTGCCAAACCAAGCCCACAACCCGTCACCAATACCATGCACTTCACCATGATTTGGTGCCGAGGATAATGGCACTGTATTTAAATAATCTTGGACGATGCGCTTACGTGCAGGTTCGGTATTCTCACCTTGCTGGTACACGCGCACACTAGCCGAGCCAATTTGTAATAACTTATCCTTGATGCTCAAGGTTAAGCCTTGGGAAGAATGGCGGAATTTTTCAATCTGAGTCGCCAGCGTACTGCCACCGGCGGTAGACACATTCATGCCGACCATCTCTGCAATTTGGCTCATCCCCGCCACCACAAAGCGTGGCCAGTCGATCACGGGATTGAGTTTATCTTCCGTGGTCCATAACTCGCGGTTTTCAATAAACAATAAGGTATTAACGATTTCATTGGGGATCTTATCGTCGTCCTGATAAACCCGTTTGGGATAGGCGAACTCGTATAAATCGGTATTGCGACAATCGAGCAGCGTTAAGCCAGATTGCGCCTTTTCGTGATAAGGCGGGAAAAATCCCAGCTGCGCGTATTCCTGCAAGGCAGGCGAAAACGCCACTTGCTGCGTCACCTGAAAATTCCGTTGCATTAATCGGTCGATATACTGGGGTAACTTGCTATAGCCATGGCGCTCATCAAAGGGGCCATAACTTGGATAAATCATCGCTGTGCTCGGTGAGTTTTCTAATTCATAGGTGAGCGTCTTAGCATATTGATTGATGTATTTAGCTTGATAAAACGAGGTTTTTACTTCAAGGCCAATCAGTAATGCGATACAGCAAATCAAAATAAAAAATAAGAACCAGACTCTGCCCTTTGATCTGGCTTTACGCGGAGTCTTAACCTTCACCTTAGGTTCGGGTTGTGGTGGACGAGGACGATAATTTTCGAACTTCATCTCTGACGGGGAATTAGGCAAAACAGCTCCAAAAAAACACTAAAATAAATATCTTTCATGCAACTCAGCAAATCCGTTGCCACTCAGTAAAGCAAGACATCAACTCATTAAGCCATTACGTTCATTCGGCCTTAGCTATCCGTTCTATATAGTGGAATAGTATATCCGCACTCTCTCAAACCTTGTTTCACCCAAAAGAGTGGTATCCATAATCCACAACCGCCACTCACGCTAATGTTAAGCTGGCCACTTATACTATTTTTAAGCAAAGAGTTAATTTCGCCAAGTCTTAATTTGTTGATACACAGGTATTTTCAACGATTAAGCTCGCCGACATTGTGACTCAGCAGCAATGTGACTCATAAACACTGTGACTCAGAAACAGAACGGGCCAATAAGCCACACAAAAAATATTTAGCCGCCAACAATACCCAGCTAGCAAAGACTAATCCCAGATAAACTCACGAAAATGTTTACGGCAAACGGACTCATAGCTTTCATTACCGCCAATCGCCACTTGCTCGCCCTCGCGCATCACTTTGCCGTCACCGTCGAGGCGCACCACCATGTTGGCTTTGCGGCCACAATGGCAAATGGTTTTCAGCTCAACCAACTTATCGGCCCACGCTAATAAATAATGACTGCCGCTAAAGAGTTCACCTTGGAAATCGGTTCTTAGGCCATAGCAGAGTACGGGAATATCAATATTATCGACCACATGCGTCAGCTGCTTTACCTGTTCTTTACTCAAAAACTGGCACTCATCCACCAATACACAACTTAATGGCGTGGCTTGATGCACATCGCTAATCATCTGAGTCAGATCATCTTGGCTACTAAAAACCTGTGCTTCGGTTTCAATGCCGATACGCGAAGCCACTTTACCTTTGCCATATCTGTCATCTATGGAGGCTGTCATCACCAAGGTATTCATACCGCGTTCGCGGTAGTTATAGGATGACTGTAATAGGGAAGTGGATTTACCCGCGTTCATCGACGAATAATAAAAATACAATTGAGCCAAGACTTATACCCTTTAAAAAACGTTAACGCTTACGCGTCTGCCACCAGAGCCAAATTGGGCGCTAGTCTAACATTGCGCTTCACATCAGAACACTAGCAGCCACTAAGCTTTTATCATGAAATTCTGCAACAGCGCCGACTTATTCAGCGTTTTACTCCCCCATCGTCGAGTTAAACATCTCCAGCCCACTTTATTTAATGCTCTCCACGATAAAAACCATCACCAGCAGCCAAATGATTAAATTTTGTTAACGCAAGCTTAACTGAACCTTAAATATTGTTTTATAAGGAAATAGTGAATAAAGCTAAATTTCAAAAGTGAGATCTACCTCCAAAGTATTAGGTGTTAATGGGGTTGCGCTCAAAAAACAAACATAACGTTAACAGTAGTATTTCATTCGAGACAAAACGTGCTCAATTTAAAAAAAGAAAGTATTCGATAGCTTGCAAATTAAAGCTAACGGTCAAAGCACTAATCTACCCTGCAAACTTTAGTGCTCCACTCCGTCCTTTATGCGCATATTGGATCAAATGGAGATAATGATGAGAATTTTCACCTCTAGAAAACTGGCATACTTAGTGGCTTTAGCACTAACTGGTGCCCTTGTTGGTTGTGGCGATGATGGCAAAGATGGTGTCGATGGCGCACCAGGAACGCCCGGTATTCCGGGAACCCCAGGTACGCCTGGCACACCCGGAGAACCTGGAACACCGCCCCCAGTCACTAGCTCGACGCTGACGAAAGTCAAAGTGATCAACTACAGCTTTGGCGAAGGTAGTATCAGTTACGAATTTGAAATTACCGATGAGAATAATAATTTAATCAACGGCCTGCAAAACGCAGAGGCTAAAGTCGCGGCGTTAACCGATAAAGGTTTCATCAATAACCGTACCGAAAGTGATCTCAATGGCGTTGCAGACAATGTGCATATTGGTGGCGCGGCAACTCAAGCGACAGAAGGCGCCACACTGACCTCTTTAGGCGACGGTCACTACACTTTTGTGGCCCCAATGTTAGGGGTAAACCCAAGCACTGAAGGTATTGTGTGGTTACGCGTTGGCGGCAATAGCGCAACAGGTATCGCACGTTCAGCCCCCTTAGTTGTCAATAAACCCGAAGGCACTCATTCCACCACAACCGATAGTTGCTATTCATGTCACGTCGATTACGCAACCAGTCCTCGCCGCCATGCAAGCTATGTTGCAACCGGTATGGACGGTGAAGTCACTTTCGTAGAAGGCTGCTTAGCATGTCACGGCTCAGTGAGTCGCGGCGCTGTCAATGCGGAAGGTTTCTCTGTGGGTGGCTATGCGACTAACACCCTGTCTAAGATTGGCCATGTTAATCACCAAGATTTTACTAAAGACTTTTCAGTACAAAACTGTACATCTTGTCACGTTGAAGCCCCAACTAACATCAACGTTGCAGGACCCGGTTGTATCGATTGCCATGATAGCGGTGGTGTGCCAGGCGTCATCATCCCAAGTAATGGTGCCGATGTCCGTACTATGCATGAAGGTAAGTCTGGTATTACTGAACGCCAAGCCATTCGCGCTAAGTACAAGGTCACATTAGCAGCCCCAGTTAAAGTCGATGATATATCAACGAAAACAGATCACTATGCGCCAACAGGTGCTGCCGCCGCAGTCACCGCCCCAGGCTGGTGTACAACACTTACTGTAAAGGATGTTGATGGCAATATCTTTAGTATCAAAGATAACTTCAACTACTCAGATCCGCTGGTGTTTGATGCCAAGAAACCGCTGGTATATGCCAGTGCCTATCTGCACGCCTATGACAATGGCAGTTTAGTGGGCCGCCCAGGTAACCGTACTAACTATTACTATGGTTACAACACCGATGGCACTAAGAATATCTGTCACTTACTGACGGATATCAGCGCAGTGAATGCTAACTATGTTTACTCTGCCCGCGTGACATTCAGTACCGCAGGTTGGATGGAATATGATGGCAATCAACGCTATCAAAGTAATGGCAGCCTAAGAGCGACAGGTTATGACGGTTCTATGGGCGTATCCTTTACCGCCTACTCAGACGTCGTTAACCCAGTCACGACTCAAAAAGTCTCTGGCTTCGAGCGTCGTGAGATAGTGAGCGCTAACAGCTGTACTACTTGTCATAACGATGCCACTGCATTCCACAAAAATGGGGCCTTCGATGACGGCGGTAATGGCTGTATTGCTTGCCATGACAACGGCATGGCGCGGACATCAGCCGCCTTAGGCGCAGGTTTTGGCCCTATGGTTCACAGCTGGCACTGGGGTAATGGCGCTAAAGTCGGTGAAATGAAAGCGGATGGAACTCAAGCGAATGCGGCTAACGGTGCAGGGGCGATCAATCCTGTCACCAGTTGCGTAGCCTGCCATGATAAAGCGATTGATTTAGATAAAATTCCAAATCAATACATTTTAGAACCCGGTAGCAAGATGACAAGCCCTGTATCTGCAAACTGCTATGCCTGCCATACGATTGATTCTGCGAAAGCGCATATGGTGAGTAACGGTGGTGAGATCAGCGTTCCTAGCGTGGCAGATTGGTTTAAACAACCAACGACTGAATCCTGTGCAGTATGTCATAACACAGGTAGAAGCTCTGGTATTGATAAATACCACAAGTTTACTCGCTAATTAATCATTTCATCATCGCATGATTAAATAGTCAGTAAAAAGCGGTACCGATTTTCCCTGCAAGGAAATCGCCAAAGGAGTCTCATCAACACGGGACTCCTTTTTATTTAGATACAGCCCCATAACAAGCCATTTTCAGTCCCATTTAAGTTACTAACGTTACAGTCCTAAAAAAACAACAATTCAAAGGAAGTCACTCAATTATGCGTAAACGTTTTATTGCCATCGCCATCGGCGCCACGCTCACCGCCGGATTTATGGCAGGTTGTAGCAACACAGAAAGCAAAGCCCCTAACGCCATGTCGGTACAAGCCCAAAACCCCTTGTTTCAAGTCAGTAGTCTGCAATATCAAGCGCCCGACTTTAGCCTCATCAAGAATGAGCACTTTACGCCTGCCCTAGAGCAAGGCATGGCCGAGCACTATCAAGAAATCCTCGCGATTGCGAATAATCCCACAGCGGCGACCTTCGATAACACGATTGTGGCTATGGAGAAAAGTGGCGCTCTGCTCAGCCGTGCATCGAGTGTGTTTTATAATCTAGCGGGTTCGAACAGCAATCCAGAGCTGCGAAAAATTCAAGGTGAAATGGCGCCCAAAATGGCGGCGCACTCGGACAACATCAACTTAAACCCAGCGCTATTTGCCCGTATCGAAGCCATTTATAACGACCGCGCTAATCTAGGTTTAACCCCAGAAGCCGTGCGTTTGGTTGAGGTCTATCACCAACGCTTTATCATGGCGGGCGCAAAACTCACCGACGAACAAAAAGTGAAGATCCGTGCTCTTAACGAAGAACAATCGACACTGACCAACGAGTTCTCCCAACGTTTACTGCGCCTAACTAAAGAAATCGCCGTTATCGTGGAATCAAAGAATGAGCTTGCAGGATTAACTGACAGCGACATCACTTCGGCCGCAAACGATGCTAAAGCTGCAGGTCACGATGGCAAGTATCTGATCAACATCACCAACACCACTCGCCAGCCCGTATTGGCGTCACTGGAAAACCGTGAACTGCGCCAACGCATTTGGGAAGCCTCGGCTAACCGTGGCTTAAGTGGTGAAAACGAAACGGCGTCGCTGGTATCTCGTTTAGCGCAACTGCGCGCTGAGCGCGCCACCCTATTAGGTTATGAAAACTGGGCGAGTTATCGCCTAGCGCCGCAAATGGCCAAAACGCCAGAAGCGGTTTACAGTATGTTTGGCTCTATGGTGCCAGCCGTAGTCGCTAATACAGAGAAAGAAGCGGCCGATATTCAAGCTATGATCGACAAGACTGGCGGCAAATTTGAACTGGCGCCATGGGACTGGGAATTCTACGCCGAGAAAGTCCGCCAAGAAAAATACGCCCTCGATGCCAATAGCATTCGCCCATATTTTGAGTTTAACCGCGTCCTCGAAGACGGCGTGTTCTACACACTCAAAGAACTCTATGGCGTCACCCTAAAACCTCGCCCAGATTTACCGGTTTATCATCCCGATGTGAAAGCCTACGAAATGTTTGATGCCGATGGCTCAAGCATGGCCATTTTCTACGCCGACTATTTTGCCCGTGAAGGTAAACGTGGCGGCGCTTGGATGAGTTCGTTCGTCGGTCAATCCTTCCTCGAAGGCACTAAACCTGTGGTCGTCAACGTGATGAACATCAAGAAAGCGCCAGAGGGTGAACCTACATTCGTCAGCTATAACGAAGTCACCACTATGTTCCATGAAATGGGCCACGGCACCCACGGCATGTTCTCCAAAGTGACATATCCAAGTCTGGCGGGCACCTCGGTTTCACGCGACTTTGTCGAATTCCCATCGACCTTCGAAGAAGACTGGGCGGCCCATCCCAAAGTGTTGGCCAACTACGCCAAACACTATGAAACTGGCAAACCCATTCCCGACGAATTGCTGCAAAAACTGCTGAAATCTGGCAGCTTTAACCAAGGATTCGACACTCTGGAATACATGGCCGCCGCATTAGTGGATATGGAGTGGCATTCATTAAGCCCAGATGCACCACTGCAAGATGTGGCCACCTTTGAAGCCAATGCCCTGAAAAAGCACGGCTTAAACATCAGCGCCGTGCCGCCACGCTATAAGTCGACCTACTTTGCCCACGCCTTCCCCGGTGGTTACTCGGCAAGTTATTACGCGTATATGTGGAGTGAGATTTTAGCGGCGGATGCCTTTGCCTATGTGCAAAACCAAGGCGGGCTCAATCGTGAAATCGGCATGAAATACCGCAAAACCATTCGTGAAGTGGGCAACAGTATTGCGCCAATGGAAGCCTACAAAAACTTCCGCGGACAAGAGCCAACGACACAAGGATTACTTAAACGCCGCGGGCTAGACCAAGCACTCTAAGCTACAAAAAACCTAAGCAACAGGCACTTTAAATTCAGTGTTGATAGCCTTAATGCGATTAGGTTAAAGACAGAGATAAACAGAGCGTTAACCAAAAAAATCAGCCAGCATAATGCTGGCTGATTTATTTTGACTTATTCGCAGTGAACCTTTGCCGTGCAAGGTTTCAATTAAGGTTTAGCTAATTGCGCCTTTAGATTTGATTTTTAGCACTATGATGCTAACCACAAACACCACACTACAGGCCACTAAACCTGCGACAACTGACTCAGTAAATCCAAGTACGACATAACCCGTTAAGCTAATAAACGCCGCAATCAATGCATACGGTAGCTGAGTGACGACATGGTCGATATGGTGACAACTCGCGCCCGTAGACGACAAAATCGTGGTATCGGAAATCGGTGAACAGTGATCGCCAAATACCGCGCCCGCCAGCACAGAAGCAAGCATAGGTAGCATCATGCCAGTGTGACTTCCCATCGCCATATCCGCAGCAATCGGCAACATGATACCGAACGTGCCCCAGCTAGTACCGGTTGAGAACGCAGTGATACCCGCTAACACAAACATTAGGGCTGGCAAAAAGGCGAACGGAATATTGCCCGTCGCGAGACTTGCCATAAACTTACCGGTTTCGAGCTGGCCAATCACGCCTGCGATAGTCCAAGCAAATAACAGGATATAAATCGCTGGCAGCATAGAGCGAGCGCCCTGCACTATGCCTTTGACTATCATTGATTTCTCAACGCCTTGGACTAAATTCAATATCAGCGAAATCGCTAAACCGATTAATGCACCAAAGAAAAGGGATGAACTGACATCGGTTTTCTCAAACGCTGAAATAATATTAAATTCAATCCCTTCAGTGGCAAGCACTTGAGCGCCACTATTGATCATAAAATACAGGGTCGCAAATACCAATACTGTAATCGGCAGGAATAAACCTAAGATCTTACCGGTTTCGGCTTCAGGTAAATCCGCATTGGCTCCAGGCGGTAATCCTTTTGACTCATCGTATAAATTACCACGTTGGGCATTGAGTTCATGCTCGCGCATTGGCCCAACATCTAATCCCATAAAGACAACGAAAAGTAATAATAACAAGGAGAAAATTGCATAGAAGTTCATTGGGATCATTTGAATAAAAATACTCAAATGGCCAGTATCAGCAAAACCATGGGCCGTTAATATTCCACCAATAAGTGCAATAATATACGCGCCCCAACTTGATACTGGAGAAATAACGCACACAGGTGCCGCAGTAGAATCTAATAAATAAGCTAACTTAGCGCGGGAAATATAATAACGGTCGGTAACAGGTCTAGCGACCGAACCTACGACTAAGCTATTGAAATAGTCGTCAATAAAAACCACACACCCTAAAAACATAGTTAATAATTTAGCGTCACGTTTATTACGTATATGTAAACGAGCCCAATCGGCAAAAGCCCGCGCGCTGCCACTTACGGTAATTAACGCTGTGATCATTCCCAGTACAATTAAGAAACCGAGAATATATAAGTTCCACGAATTAAGGCCTTCGCCCGTCCAAAAAAGTCCTTTAACGCCATTAAATACAAATTCACCCGTCGCTACAGGTGAAAATTGATTGAGCAATAAAGCACCAATTAAAATACCTAACCCCAAAGAAAGCAGTACACGGCGAGTTAAGATCGCCAACACAATAGCCACCGCAGGCGGCAGCAAGGAAAGTGCCGAATCGGCATAATTCATAACAGTCATTGATTATTATCTTCGTTAAATACGAATGGAGGGCGACTGAACTGGTGGGGAAAGGCAATAGATACCCAAGGTCACCTGTCCTATCAGTAGCGCTCCATAGTAACTATTTCCAATATCCGTATCGGAAAATACTATGGCAGTGTTGCACCTATTAGGTACAACCCCAGCAGTTGATCGTGATAAATCGAACCACTTCGGCACCAAATCCTTTCGCAATCGATCAACGGAATCACCCTACTGATCACTACTAATATTTGGCGCGCCTCTACTTCTAAGAACGCCCGTACGCGGGCGTGAGGCACATAAAAACATAAGCGGCTTAGCAGATGCCACCGCAAAGCCACTTAATGTGACCTAGATCACAGATTAAATCAACCGAGACTTGTGATCAGCTCAGGAACCGCCTCAAATAAGTCCGCAACTAAGCCATAATCGGCAACTTGGAAAATAGGCGCTTCCGCGTCTTTGTTAATAGCAACGATGACTTTTGCGTCTTTCATGCCCGCTAAATGTTGAATCGCGCCAGAAATCCCCACGGCAATATACAAGTTAGGCGCAACGATTTTACCGGTTTGACCGACTTGTAAATCGTTAGGCACAAAGCCAGCGTCAACTGCGGCGCGTGATGCGCCAACCGCAGCACCGAGCTTGTCAGCAAGCTGCTCTAACATGCCGAAGTTTTCACCACTGCCCATACCACGGCCGCCAGAAACGATAATGCCAGCATTACCTAATTCTGGACGGGCTGATACCGTCAAGGATTGAGAAACAAACTGAGTTCTCGCTTCAAACACTTTATCGAGTGTCGTCACAGCCGCGCTGTTACCTTCTGGTGCAGCATCAAAGGCACTGGCGCGCACTGTCATCACTTTGATGGCATCATGACTTTGCACTGTCGCTAAGGCGTTACCCGCATACACAGGGCGCACAAAGGTGTCAGCATTGACGACGGTAATGACTTCAGAGATTTGCGCAACATCTAATAATGCAGCCACACGCGGAAGCGTGTCCTTACCTAAGCTCGAAGCAGAAGCCAGAATGTGGCCATAGTTTGGCGCTAAGTCCACCAGCAATTTGGCAAAATTTTCCGCTAAATGCGCTTCATACACGCTAGCATCGGCAACGAGCACTTGGCTAACGCCTTGTAGTGCCTGTGCAGCTTGGACAACCGCGCCACATTGGTGACCCGCAACCAGTACATGCACTTCATCGCCAATGGCGCGAGCGGCAGTGACGATTTTTGCCGTATCGAGTTTCAGTGCGGCATTATCATGTTCAGCTAATACTAAAATGGCCATTTAGATCACCTTCGCTTCATTTTTTAACTTTTCAACTAGCTCAGCTACCGACGCTACCATAATGCCTGCTTTACGTTCTGCTGGCGGAGTGACCTTCACAACCGTTTGGTGACTCTTTAACGTCACGCCCAAATCAGCGACAGTAAAGACTTCTAATGGCTTACGCTTGGCTTTCATAATGTTAGGCAGTGAAGCATAACGAGGTTCGTTCAAACGTAGATCGGCAGTCACGACTGCAGGTAACGGCATAAGTAAGGTTTGCATACCACCGTCAACTTCGCGAGCGACTTGCACAGAATGACCTTCTAATTTGATTTCAGAAGCAAAGGTCGCCTGTGGCATATCCATCAGCGCCGCGAACATTTGACCAGTTTGATTGTTATCGCCATCGATAGATTGCTTACCAAAAATCACCAGTTCAGCTTGTTCTTTGTTTTGTACCGCTTTGAGCAATTTGGCGATAGATACTGGCACCAGTTCTTCTTCAGTATCGATATGAATCGCACGGTCTGCGCCTAATGCGAGCGCGGTACGTAATTGTTCTTGCACGGCTTTATTACCAATACTGACAACAACCACTTCAGTAGCGCTACCCGCTTCTTTTAAACGAACCGCTTCTTCTACTGCGATTTCACAAAAAGGGTTCAACGCCATTTTTAGGTTTGCAGTGTCAACACTTGTATTGTCAGCTTTGACCCTGACCTTCACATTGGCATCAACAACGCGCTTAACGGGCACCAATACTTTCATAGGGTTTCCTTCCTACACTTTCATGTACATGGACAAAACATTGGTTAATACCAATGCAGGATAGAGCAACTTTACGTCCTGTTAACGTTAACGTCAACCAAAGTCAAACGCCTGTTTGCATTTTTTAATCCGCGCCACGGCTACTTTTTTGGACACTTATTTGAGTAAATAAGAAAAGTTCAAAATATAAATAATATTTAATTTACTTAAAACGCATAATTTTATTTGATTCGAGCTATATTAGTTTCTATCATTTAGGTGTTGTTCACCATTATCCTGTATTAAAAATTAGAGTGGGACGAAAATAGATATGAGCGAATTTTTAGAGATATTAACTCACGGCCGTCGTTTTAAAGCAGCAGTTAAAGAACTTAGCGTTGAAGAGTTACGTGATTTAGCCGACAAATTAGATAAAATTTTAGTAGAACGCGAGTCTATGGCTGAGGAAGAAGAACAAGCCATGGCAGCTCGTAATGCTAAAATTGAAGAAATCCGTCAACAAATGGAAGCCGTTGGTTTATCAATTGATGACTTAGGTGGCGTAGCTGTTAAAGCAACCGCGAAAAAACGCGCTCCTCGTCCAGCTAAATACCAAATCGAAGTTGACGGTGAAATGGTTCAGTGGACTGGCCAAGGCCGTATGCCAACCGTATTTAAGAACGAGATCAACAAAGGTCGTTCTATGGAAGATTTCTTAATCTAATCCAATTCGGTGTAGCGGTTCGAGTAACCAACACCCATTTGCATAAAAGCTCGCATTCATTGCGAGCTTTTTTATATCCATTATTGGCTGCAATCTAAAACGACAAGCGTAAATCCCACGCCTCATTCCCGCTCAAATTGCGTTACAATTCAACCTTAGTATTTACATCTGCTTTCAGTTACTCTTTATTCACCCTCACTCGATTGAATAAAATAATGCAGATAAACAATAAGATAATTATAAGCTGCAGCATCATCGCTAGCTTAGTCTCACAGACCACATATGCCCAAATCAATACAGGGACAACCTCCAATAAACTCACGGCTTTTACCCATGCTGAATTAATCATTGCGCCGGGTAAGCGTTTAAGTGATGCCACTTTATTGGTTGAAAATAATCGAATTAAAGCCATTATTGAGCACGGTGACATTCCCGCTGGCGCATTTAAAATCGATTTGAGTGGTTATACTATTTACCCTGGATTTATCGATCCTTTCACCGATTATGGGATTGAGTTCGAATATCCAAAACTTGGGCTCACTCGCCCTGTCTATGATATTAAACGTATCGGTGGCAATGCAGACAATGGTGCAATTCATTCTGAAAAAGAATGGTTTAATTACGTTTATCCCAATAAAGAACGCGCTAAAGAGTGGATCAATAATGGCTTTACGAGTGTGCAAAGTAGCAAACTCGACGGAATCTTCCGAGGGACGGGTGTTAGCCTATCATTAGCAGACAAAACCGCCAACGAAGTGATTTATCGTGCCCGCAGTCAACCTTTTATGGCATTTGATAAAGGCTCATCTGAACAAGATTATCCGTCATCATTAATGGGCAGTATTGCACTTATTAGACAAACCTTTGCCGACGCCAATTGGTATAACCAAAATAAAAACAAATCGACCAATGGTGCAATAAACAATCAAGTCGAATTTAATATCGCCTTTGAGCGCTTAGATAATTTAGCCGATAAGCAAATTATCTTTGAAACCAGAAATCTCAACGATCAATTGCGCGCCGCCCATTTACTCAAAGAACATAAACTGTCAGCCAATCTACTCGGTAATGGTCAAGAATACTCGCGCATCAATGAGTTAAAGGCGCTGAACTACCCGTTAATCTTGCCTTTAAACTATCCGCAGGCGCCTGATGTCGGGACAGATGATGCCGATCGCGAAGTGTCACTGGCGGATTTAAGACAGTGGGAACGTGCGCCAACCAATCCAGCAGAAGTTGCCAAAGCGGGTATTCCCTTCGCGCTAACGCAGTTTGGTATTAAGACCGATGCTTTTTGGCCGCGCCTGCGCCAAGCCATTACTCAAGGTTTAACTGAAGAGCAAGCCTTAGCCGCACTGACCACCCAAGCCGCCGAGATGACGGGCACCGCCGATTTTACCGGCAAACTAGCACCCGGTTACATGGCAGACTTTGTAGTCACTAAGGGCAATATTTTTAAAGAGGGCCAGATCTACAGTGTTTGGTTGCAAGGTCAGGAGCAAAGTCTTCGCTCACTGCCCCAAGCACGATTACTGGGCGATTATCAATTAAGCCTCAATAACCTCACACTGGATTTATCACTGCAAGATGTGAGTAAAGGGGATAAACCCAAAATCCAAGGTAGCTTAAGCAGTGGCGAGCAAAGTATCGCGCTCACCCAACTTAAGTTAGATGACGACGGTCGATTAAGCTTTACTGCCGATTTGAGCGCCGCTGGCATCAATGGCCTTAGCCGCTTTACGCTGTGGATGGCCGATGACGGTATTCAGGGCCGCATGGTCGATGCCAAGAGTCGCACCACAAATGTTGCCGGTATTGCGATAGCGCAAACTGCAGCGCTTAATAGTGCTGACCAAGAAAGCAATCAAGCGACCAAGGAGGAAGCCAACACGAGTCTAGTGAGTCACCTCACCTTCCCTAACGTTGCTTATGGACTGAGCGAAGCACCTAAGGTCGAGAAGCTGCACATCAAAAATGCCACCCTGTGGACCTCGGATAAGCAAGGCATTCTCGAACATGCTGATCTCTTGATGGCCAATGGCCGCATCGAAAAAATTGGCCAGCAACTCAGTACGCCTTCTGGTTATCAAGTCCTAGATGCAACAGGTAAACATCTTACTGCGGGCATTATTGATGAACACTCGCATATCGCCATTAATGGTGGCACCAACGAAGGCACGGATGCCGTAACCTCTGAGGTACGGATTGGTGATGTGATTAATCCCGACGATATTTCACTCTATCGCGCCTTAGCGGGCGGCGTCACCAGCGCACAAATACTCCACGGCAGCGCCAATCCTATTGGCGGCCAATCGCAACTGATCAAAATGAAATGGGGCGAAACGGCCGAGCAACTTAAATTTGCTAACGCGCCCGCCAGTATCAAGTTCGCGCTTGGTGAAAACGTTAAGCAGAGCAACTGGGGAGAGAAATTTGTACAACGCTTCCCGCAAACGCGTATGGGAGTCAAAGCGTTATTTGAAGAGACCTTCGATGCCGCCATCGCCTATGAGAATGCGTTAAAAGCCTATGATGACCTGCGATCCAGCGATAAGAAAAAAACCGTCGCACCGCGCCCAAGTTATCGCCTGCAGGCGGTGGCCGAAGTATTAAATCAGCAACGTGATGTGCACATTCATTCTTACGTGCAGTCAGAAATTCTGATGTTTATCCGCCTAGCCGAGGCCTATCACTTTAAAGTGCAGACCTTTACCCATGTGCTCGAAGGTTACAAAGTGGCGAGTGAACTGGCCGCCCATGGCGCTGGCGCCTCGACGTTTGCCGATTGGTGGGCCTATAAGTTTGAGGTGTACGACGCGATTCCACAAAACGCGTGTTTGATGCAAAACAAAGGCGTGACCACCAGCATAAACTCAGACGACTATGAAATGCAGCGCAGACTCAACCAAGAAGCATCTAAGTCTATGATGTATTGCAATATGTCAAAGGAAGATGCTTGGAACATGGTTACCATCAATCCTGCCAAGCAATTAAGAGTCGATGAATTTGTGGGTTCACTCACCCCAGGAAAAATGGCCGATGTCGTGCTGTGGAACGCAGAGCCACTGTCGATTTATGCCAAAGTGACGCAGGCATGGGTTGAAGGAAAACGCTATTTTGACCGCGATCAAGACCAAGTCGCCCAGCAAGCCGTAGTCAACGAGCGCGCCGCCCTTATCCAAAAAATTCTCAGCAGTGATGACCAAGCCAAAGCGGGTGAAAAAGTCACGCCACTTAACGAGCCACAGTGGCACTGCGACACCCACTATCAGGCATGGGGCCACACTCATGAGGGAGCCAAATAATGCAACATTCATCTAAACCCGTTTTGTTTGCGGCGATACTGGGCGCGATTTGCACCACGCTGGCCCCAGCGATGGCAAGCGATATCGTACCTACACCTAAACAAAGCAGCAGCGTACTGATTAAAAACGCCACAGTGCACACAGTCAGTCAAGGCGTGCTCAGCAACACTGATGTCTTGATTGAAAATGGCAAGATCACGGCTGTTGGGCCTCAACTCACCAGCCAAGCCAACAGTGCAACCGCAGAAACCAGTGACACTCAAGTCGTCGATGCCAGCGGTAAACACTTATATCCGGGCTTAATTGCCCTAGACACCAGCTTAGGCTTAGTTGAAATTGAAATGAGCCGCCCCACGGTCGATAACGCCGAGGTGGGTTATATCAATCCGCAGATCAGCACAGCCACAGCTTACAATCCAGATTCTGAGCTGATCCCGACCATACGTTTCAACGGTATTACCCACGCGCAAATCGTCCCGAGCGGCGATGGTATTGCTGGGCAATCGGTGCTGGTGAATCTTGATGCGTGGACGATTGAGGATGCGCTGACCCCCAGTGCAGGGCAGTTCCACGTCTATTGGCCGCAAATCAAACGCATGCCTGAAGATGAAAAAGAGAAAGCCAAGGCTATCGAGAAAAATCAGCAGGCGATCGATCAGCTCAATATCGCCTTTGAAGATGGCTATCGCTATTTCTTAAGTGATAAAGCCAAGGGCAAAGATAAAACCAAGGATGAAGACCCACAGTCCGCGACCAACAATCTGCGCTGGCAGGCCATGTTGCCGCTATACCAAGGTAAAGCGACACTGTTTGCCCATGCCGACAGTGTTGGCCAAATTGAGCAAGTGATTGCCCTGACTAAAAAATACCAATTCAAATTGGTGATTGTCGGCGGATACGATGCATGGCGATTGGCCTCAAGCCTGAGGGAAGTTAAGGCTGGGGTCATTTATCCTCATACTTTGAGTCTGCCTAAGCGTAAAGATGAACCAGTAGATTTGCCCTTTAAAATCCCCTCCTTGCTCGCCAATGCAGGAATTCCCTTTGCCCTTGGGTTCTCATCGGACTGGAATAGCCGTAACTTACCCTATGCAGCAGGTTATAGCGCCGCCTATGGTTTAACGCCTGAGCAAGCGCTTAAGTCCATAACCTTAGATGCAGCAAAACTGTTAGGTGTCGAGGATTTAGGGGCGATTGCCGTGGGATACCAAGGCAGTGTTGTACTGTCCGAGGGAGACATTCTCGACCCTATGACCAATAAGATAGAGGCTATCTGGATTGAAGGACGGCAGATAGATCTGAATAATCGCCATCAGCAGCTTTATCAAAAGTACCTTAAGCGGTAGAATTTACTCAGATAATAATATCGCATCGGCGCAGCCTACCAAGGCTGCGCAGTTTTCCCCTCAATCTCAGGTCAAACCATGAAAATTATCCTCTCAAGTGCATTAGTGCTCCTGCTCAGTGCCTGTGCAAGCGACTACAGTTTTAACAGTAATTTGGACGGTGAGGCGATTAATGACTATTTCAAGGCATCCGATGTCACCCTCTATGAAGGCGATACCTTGCCAAAAGGTCATTATGAATTAAAAGGTTTGGTCCAAGGGGAATCCTGTCAGGCCGATGTCAACAGCGTACCTGCGTCATTAGCCGATGCCAGAACGGAAGCCCGCCGTAACGCCGCAGATAAAGGCGCTAACGGCATTATCATCAAACAATGTGTGATGTTAGATGAAGCCGCCCAAGGTTGTATCAGCCGCGCCCTGTGCGTCGGCCAAGCAGTTAAAACGGCTACCGCAGAGTAAATCCCACGCGAGCAACACACTGCTCGCGATTCGATGATCTAAGATTGCCCGTATCAATCGCTTAATGGCTGATGTTCCATGAGCAAGGATTCATGGCTAACGCTGCATAATTAGCGCTCAAAGATGGGCCTTAATGATGAGCTTAGAATGATGAGCTTAGGCGGTTGTTATATTTATCTTTTTAGGTAATTTTTTGCATGACATTTACCAACCAAATTGTCGCAGTAGCGACATGCCGCACGCCCTATAAACAAAAGTTTGGCATTCCAAGACAACCCGGACTCGTTGAGGCCCGCGGCTATGTCGAACTTGAACCCCATGTCAATCATATCGATGCGGTGCGTGGCATAGAGCAATATTCCCATCTCTGGTTGCTATTTTGCTTCCATGAGAATCTTGCCCAAGGTTGGAAAACCACAGTGCGGCCGCCGCGATTGGGCGGCAATGAAAAACTCGGCGTATTCGCCACTCGCTCCACTTTTCGCCCTAATGGCATAGGTCAGTCAGTGGTGAAACTGCACGGCGTAGTACAACGCAAGGGCAAAGTGTGCCTCGAAATTTCCGGTATGGATCTGGTCGATGGCACGCCGATTATCGATATTAAGCCTTACATTCCTTTCTCGGATTCGATTACCGATGCTGTCGGCGGCATTGCTCAAGACGCCCCTAAACTGATTTCAGTGGTGTATTCCGATAATGCCGAGGCACAAATTGAGCGTTATGCACAGCAGGAAACCTACACAGATTTAGCCGTACTTATCCGCGGAGTCTTGGGGCAAGATCCGCGCCCCGCCTATAAAAAAGCCAAAGACGATCCTAAGTTATATCAAGTCGCCCTCTATGATTTAGATGTGTTCTGGCAAATGGCGGTCGATGATAATGACCAAGAATACATCTTGGTACTGGAACTTAAACCGGGGAAATGTGGCTAAATGTCTGCGCCAACGCCTAGATCAGAGCCGGCATCTTTGCCTGATTATAAAAGCCAGCATAAAAAGCGTCTCTCTTGGATGCCGTGGCTGTATTTTTCTTTAAAAGAGAAACATTTAGTCTGGGCAAAACCTTGGCAGGATGAGATCCAAGCAAAACTCTGTGCCCTCGAAACAGTCAACATCGGCGAGCACTGTTTTATTGCACCCGAAGCGCAGTTATTTGCCGAACCCAATCGTGATATCCACATGGGTAATCGTTGCATGATCGCCGCCGACTGTTTTTTACACGGGCCCATCACGCTAGGGGATGAAGTCGCGATTAATCATGGTTGCTCCTTCGATGGTGGCAGGGTCGGCATTCAGATTGGCAGCCAGACTCGCATCGCCAATAATGTCACCCTTTACGCCTTCAACCATGGCATGGCGCCAGATACGCCCATCTATCAACAAGCTGCCAACTCCAAAGGCATTGTTATAGGCAAAGATGTGTGGATTGGCGCTCAGGCCGGCATAGTCGATGGTGTGACCATTGGCGATCACGCTGTGGTGGGTATGGGCAGCATAGTGACTAAAGATGTGCCCGACTGGGCGATAGTGGCTGGCAACCCTGCCAAAGTGATTGGCGATAGGCGTGATAAAAGCTAAATCGGCTGGTACAAATCGCCGATAAAATCGCTTTCCTTTGCCTCAGTAATCTTCTCAAAAATGCTATTTGTCTCCCAGCTAGTTGAATTTAACCTAAATACGTAGGTGACATCATCAAAGCAGGTGATAAAATGGCGACCATTCAACTCAAATTTGGACATCGGTAATGCGCGTCAGCAAGTACCTGCTATCAACACAGAAAGAAACTCCTGCCAACGCAGAAGTCATTAGTCATCAATTAATGTTACGTGCGGGCATGATCCGTCGTAATGCGTCGGGCCTTTATAGCTATCTCCCCACGGGCTTACGCGTACTGCGTAAAGTCGAAGCCATTGTTCGTGAAGAAATGAACAAAGCCGGTGCAATTGAAATTCTAATGCCTATGGTGCAACCGGCAGACTTGTGGGTAGAAACAGGTCGTTGGGAAAAGTTTGGTCCCGAGCTGCTGCGCTTTAAAGATCGCCACAATCGCGACTTCGTACTGGGCCCAACCCACGAAGAAGTGATCACAGACCTGATCCGTAAAGAAGTCAGCTCATACAAGCAATTACCGCTGAACCTTTATCAAATTCAAACCAAATTCCGTGACGAAGTTCGCCCACGTTTTGGCATGATGCGCTCACGCGAATTCTTGATGAAAGACGCCTACTCTTTCCACCTTGACGTCGATACTATGAATGAAACCTATGAGGCCATGTACAACGCCTATAGCAACATTCTAACCCGCATGGGCTTAGCCTTCCGTCCAGTATTAGCTGACACAGGTTCAATCGGTGGCAGTATGTCACACGAGTTCCACGTTCTGGCGCAAAGCGGTGAAGATTTAATTGCTTACTCAACGGGTAGCGATTACGCGGCTAACATTGAGAAAGCTGAATCACCAGTACCCACTGAGCCTCGCGGCGCAGCCACTGAAGAATTGCGTTTAGTCGATACCCCAAATGCGAAGACCATTGCTGAATTGGTTGAGCAGTTTGATCTGGATATCACTAAAACCGTCAAAACCTTGATCGTCGTAGGCGCATCAGAAGCGACGCCGTTAGTGGCGCTCATTGTTCGCGGTGACCATGAACTCAATGAAGTCAAAGCCGACAAGTTAGACTTAGTGGCATCACCAGTAGAAATGGCGCCAGAAGCGCTGATCCGTGACGCCATTGGCGCTGGTCCTGGTTCACTTGGCCCTATCGGTCTTAACATCCCTATCGTTATCGACCACAGCGTTAGCGTCATGAGCGATTTTGCTGCTGGTGCGAATGTGGATGACAAACATTATTTTGGTATCAACTGGGAACGCGATCTGCCGACAGCACAAGTTGCCGACATCCGTAACGTAGTCGAAGGCGAGCCAACACCAGATGGTTCAGGCACTTATGCTATGGCACGCGGTATCGAAGTGGGTCATATTTTCCAACTGGGTACTAACTACTCTAAATCGATGAACGCGACTGTACTTGACGAAAACGGCAAGTCACAGGTGCTATTGATGGGTTGTTACGGCGTCGGCGTAAGCCGTATTGTGGCCGCAGCCATCGAGCAAAACTTCGATGACCGTGGCATCATTTGGCCAGAGGCGATTGCGCCATTTAGCGTGGGCATTCTGCCAATGAACATGCACAAGTCGCACCGCGTAACCGATATCGCCGAGCAGTTATACAAAGACTTAAACGAAGCGGGTATTGACGTATTACTGGACGATCGTAAAGAGCGTCCAGGCGTAATGTTCGCCGATATGGAACTGATTGGTATCCCACACACAGTGGTGATTGGCGATCGCAATATCGATGCAGGCGTATTTGAATACAAAAACCGCCGCACCGGTGAAAAGCAAGATATTCCATTTGATCAACTGCTCGACTTCCTGAAAAACGCAGTGAAAGGCTAAGCCTCACGCGAAATATAGATAAGCTTAACGATCAAAACGAAACGCACTTAAGCCCAGCTTAAGTGCGTTTTTTCTTGGCTTTTTATTGGACTTTTATTGACCATCTTCGATCACTCGCGACATTACTTTTTTATCTGTGGCTGTTTATCTTTGTATTTTTGGCACTGTATTTTTGGCAAGGTATTTTGCGCTAACAGGTACTGACTCGGAGCGACGCCCATCAACTGCCTAAACATATAACCAAAGGCTGAACCCGAGGCATAACCTAAAGATAACGCTGTAGTGAGCACAGATTCACCTCGACTGAGCATTTGAATCGCCACCTGCAATCTAAGCCTTTGCAGCCATTGGCTATAACTCAGCCCTGTTTGCTGTTTAAATAATCTCGCTAACGTGCGGGCCGAGGCACCGACCTCTCGCTGCCAATCCACCAAAGTGCGTTGCTCGCTCGGATCCGCAAGCAAAGCCTCGGTAATGCGCAGTAATTTTTTATCCTTAGGATAAGGTAAATCTAAGGCGACCTTAGGTGCCAGCACCATAAAGTCACGGATCACCATCAAGAGCCGTATAGCGCTATCCTTAAAATCGGGCTCAATCAGCCCAGCCTCACTCCTCATCAAGGCATTAGCCTCTTGCAGTAGCAACTGCAAAACAGGCTTCACACTCAGGCAAGTACAGTCGGATGGAAACCCGCCTATCTGGGTGTCATCCAAATACAGACTGCTCAATTGCACCAGACTTAGCGCGATAACCTCATGATCGACAAAGGGAGGCACCCACACTGCTTGTTCAGGCGGCACAATGTAACGCCCCGCAGGCGTGATCACACTCAACACACCTTGGCTGGCATAAATGACCTGTCCCCAAGAATGACGATGGCGCTGCACATGTTCAAACGGCTTGAGCGTTCGCTTAAGTAACATGATGGACGCGCTTAGCCCTGCGGCGGCTAAACGTGAAGGTGCGACCTGAGTGTGCTGAGTGATTTGCTGCTGAGATAAAGGAGTGTCAGTTACTTGATTCAAGGTGTTATCGCCCAAGGTGATTTTTATATCGAAGCTTCTTTTCGTATTATCGAGCCTCTTCCGTATATAAAGCGCCTCTTCGTATAAAGCACTTTTATGTATAGAAGTGTCTTTTTATCTAGACATTAAGTCAATCTATCGAGCTAACACCAAAGCGGCAAGCGCTAACATGCCCTCTCAGATTTAACAAATTGGAGATGACATGAGCATCCACATGAATAAAAATCGGGTTACGCCCGTCACCTTACAGAAAATGAAAGGTAAAACGCCCATAGTCGCCCTCACCGCCTATGAAAAACCGATGGCGGAACTTATCGATCCCCATGTGGATATGATTATCGTCGGCGACTCCGTCGGTATGGTGGTTTATGGGCAAGACTCTACACTCGGAGTTACCTTAGAAATGATGATTAATCATGGTCTTGCTGTCACTCGCGGCGCAGCACATGCCTGCGTGATTATCGATATGCCCTTTGGGAGTTATCAAGAATCGCCTCAGCAAGCCTTTAGACATGCCAGCCAAGTATTGATTCGCACAGGCGCGCAAGCGGTAAAACTCGAAGGGGGCGCAGAGATGCTCGACACCACTCGCTTTTTAACCCAGCGAGGGATCCCAGTGATGCCACATATAGGATTAATGCCACAACACGTCAATCAATTGGGTGGATTTAAAACCCAAGCAAGGGATGCAACAGCAATCGAAGCCCTCGTTCGTTTAGCAAAAGACTTTGAGCAGGCTGGCGCTTTTAGCATACTGATTGAAGGCACATCCGAACTCGCGGCGCGCACAGTAACAGCAGAAGTCTCAATCCCCGTAATCGGCATTGGCGCCTCACCCGCCTGCGATGGTCAAGTGCTCGTAACTGAGGACATTTTAGGCTTATTTTCTGACTACACGCCTAAATTTGCCAAACGCTATATCGACCTAAGCTCCTTAATCACTCACGCCTGCGCCGAATACGCCAGAGAAGTGAGAAGCGCTGAATTTCCAACAACAGAGCATTGTTTTGGCCTCAGCCAAACTATCAAGATTACAGCGGATTAATTGCCTAAAGCGAAATATTGCAGCAATCGAATAAACTATAAATCGAAATTTGCAACTAATTGAGTCTACCGACTTGCTTTTTATAGGGGGGCGTTGCTTTAATAAAACTATTAAAACAATAAATTGAGTCTGAAGATTGCCTACATCAACTGCATTAGTCTTAGGTGGCGGCGGCGCAAGAGCCGCCTATCAAGTCGGCGTGCTAAAAGCACTGGTTCAGCTTTATCCGCGTAATCATGGCATTCCCTTTAAAATCATTTGTGGCACCTCGGCAGGTGCCATTAATGGCACTTCCATTGCTACCCATGCTTCTTGTTTTCATCTTGGCGTCAAAAAGCTTGAATGGGTGTGGCGCCATTTTGAGACTCGCAAAGTGTATCGCGCATCCATCACTGGCGTGCTTGGCCACCTAGGTAAAATGGCTCTCAAAGGCATGCAGGATGATAAGGTTAATACCGACGCTGGCAGTCTGCTCGATAACGATCCACTCCGAAAACTGCTCAATGAATTAATCGATTTTAAACGTATCGACCGTAATATTCGCAGCGGCGCACTCACCGCACTCAGCGTCGATGCCTCTTGCTACAACAACTCACGCTCAGTAAGTTTTTTCCAAGCATCACGGAATATCGAAAACTGGACCCGCGCTAGACGCAGCGGCGAACGTATGATGCTCAACACTGAGCACCTACTCGCCAGTTCGGCCATCCCTATGGTGTTTCCCTCGATTAAACTCAATCAAGCCTATTATGGCGATGGCTCGGTCCACCAGCTGGCACCGCTCTCAAGTCCTATCCATTTAGGCGCCGAAAAACTCTTAGTCATTAACTTAGAGAGTCCACATAAGCATTTCCCAATGGAACTGGAATATCACCCGAAAACGGCATCCATAGCGGGCCATCTGCTCGATACTATCTTTTCCGACACTTTAAACAGCGACCTTGAACGACTTGAAAGGATCAATAACACCTTAAGCCTGATCCCCGAGTCAAGCCGTAACAAGCTGGCCTTACATCCGATTAAAACCTTAGTCATCAAGCCCAGCGAAGACCTCAGCAAAATTGCCGCCCGCTTCTACGATGACATGCCATGGGCAGTAAAAACCTTACTCGGTTTTATTGGTATAGATAGACAATCAGATTCAAGTATCGTGTCCTATCTACTATTCGAAAAAACCTACACCAGCGCATTAATCGACTTAGGTTACAAAGATGCCATGGAGCAAATTGACGAACTAAAAGCGTTTTTTGGTTTAAAATCAGAAAATAGCGCAGAATCTCATCGCTAACAGCTATGATGCAGAACTCATGGACTAAAACTGATTTATAAAGGTGAGTTTGTTTAGCTGTTCAAGTCTAAGATGAATGATACAACTCATTAAAATAAATGGGCTTAGTTTATAGCTAGGCAAAATTTCAATCGAAAGCCTGAATCCTCTTTAGGATTTAAGATTGATCATTTAGCTAGTATCCCCTATCATGTTTTACTAGATTAGCTAAGATCACTTAAATTTTTTCTAAAAGGGAATCAAGATGAAAAAAACTTCACTAGCACTAATCGCTGCTATCGCAGCATTCAGTTCAGTCGCTGCTAATGCAGTCGATGGTCAACCAGCTGGCAACAATGCTGCTTCAAACAGCACAGGTGCAATCGTTACTGGCGCAGTAGCTGGTGCAGCTGTAATTGCTGGCGCTGTTGTAATATCTAACAGCTCTGATGGTAACCCGATCACTGGTACAGGTACTACCACTACCACTGGCACTGGCAACTAATCAGTTATTAATGACTTTTAAACAACCGCCTATTGGCGGTTGTTTTTTTTGCTCGTTTAGAGAAAGTGAGAGTCACTTCATTTATTGAAATAAGTCTCAGATATCTCTACATTAGATATTTATTACTATTGAGAATAAGCAACTCGGATGCGTATAAATAAAAAACTACTCTTACTCACAGCCTCAATTGCATTAATGAGTATTGCTGGCTGTAGTCAACGAATTAGCGCCCTCAACGATACGATGAAATTAGCTTTCATTGGAGAGAGCGATATTAAGCTCACCACCGAGCAAATAGAAGCCAATCCCTACGCTAGCATCTATGTCAAGATAGAAGATATACCTCAAGCATTTGTTGTTTTAGCCTTTGCAGAACCGAAACAAACCCTCACCACTGTCAGACCAGCGCCAGAAGCAATGGAGCTAAAATGGCTCTCTGCAGATAAAGCAATGTTAGTGACAGTGAACGGGCGTTTGGTGAGAACTCATAGTCTGCTCTCAGGAAATTTAGCCGCTATTGAAAGTTCAGAATCCGATCCTATTCTCCTAGGTCTGCATCTAAATAGTACGCCTAAGACTTGGACTCGCACGCTTGACTGGCAGCCCGGCTACCATTATGGGTATAAACTTAATTCACAGTTTGATTTTATCGCTGAGGAAAAGATACTAATAAATGATACTCCCACTCAAGCATTGCATTACAGCGAGTTAGTATCTGTTGAAGGTCTTAATATTCAATATTTAAATGAGTTTTGGTTAAAACCGGATAATGGGCACGTCATTAAAAGCCGCCAGAAGATAGCACCCAATCTACCTTTTATCGATATAACTTTACTTAAGCCATTTGCATCTTAGTGGAACCATTATGAGATATTACATCGCGCCATTGGCACTTGTACTTAGTTCAGCACTAACGGCAACCGTTCATGCTGAAACCCAGTTATTCATCAGTACATCTACGAATCAGGATGCTCAGGTTCAACTAAACTATCTGACAGCAGTGCGTATAGAACAAATAGTACAAGACGGATTACAGCAACTCCCAGCATATAATAAAACCACGAATAAAGAGGTTGTTCCTATTTATTGGTTAGGTGCGGCATTACTCGATATTCAAAATACCGCCGCATTAGAAACGAAACGTCAGCAAGTCTTGAGCCAGTTAGCTAAAATGGGCCAAGTAAAAGACGACAGTGCTTACATCGCAAAACTGGCTAAGCTCGCACAACTTATTCGCAGTCTACAACTTGGCCAGCGCGTAATGCAACCTCTGGATATTGACCTTATTCGTATCAATGATTCATACAATTCGCTAATTGATGGTCGTTTCCTATTAGTCTTACCGCCTCGTCCAAGCACTGTTACAGTGCTTGGTGCAGTAGCTCAAACAGGGAATTTGGCATGGCAAGGCCAAAAGACTAGCAAAGATTACCTCAAACAAGCAGGGTTACTCGATAATGCTGAAACAAGTTTTGTGTGGATTATTCAACCCGATGGCAAAGCGATAAAACAACCCATCGCTTATTGGAATCATCAAGAGCAAGATATTGCTCCTGGAGCAAGTCTCTACGTTGAGTTTTCAAGTCTATTTGATGACTACACTCAACTGAATGAAAACATTGTTGAATTACTCAGGAATCGGGCTCTGTAATGAAAAAGTCTAGCCACACAATCCATACCTTAGGCCGATTATCTGCACTGTCTTTGGCATTATTACCATTACTCCAGGTAACTGCAGATGAGTTTTCTTATCCAACACTGTTAGCCTCGCAATCAGATTTTGGTGGTGTTGGTTTGATGCAAATGCCAACAGGCCGAATGGCGCCTGAAGGCGAGTTTAATTTTGCGACTAGCTATAACGACGACTACCAGCACTTCACAGCCTCAGTACAACTGTTTCCTTGGTTTGAGACCACTGTTCGTTATACGCAGGTACAGGATTTACTCTATAGCAGCGATCCCAATTTCAGTGGTAACACTAAGTACACTGATAAAGGCATTGACTTTAAAGTTCGGTTGCTTGAAGAAACAAACTGGCTCCCAGAAACATCTTTCGGTGTGCGCGACTTTGGCGGAACAGGCTTGTTCGATGGCGAGTTTATTGCAGCGACTAAACGGGTTGGCCCACTAGACTTCACTCTGGGCATAGGTTGGGGCTATATCGGCAATAGCGGTAACCTAACTTCAGATAAAAAGGATCTTAACTATAACTGCGATCGTGACACTTCCTATGGCGGTAAAGGGGGAACGGTTGATTATCAGCGTTGGTTTAAGGGCTGTGCTGCACTCTTCGGTGGCGTTGAGTACCAAACTCCATGGCAACCGTTGCGTCTAAAGCTTGAATATGACGGCAACGATTATCAATCCGATTTCCCTGTCGTGCGTGGCCGCGATAGGAATGCTATGCCACAGGACAGCAAATTCAACTATGGTTTACTGTATCGATTTGGTGACTGGGGCGATCTGCATTTAAGTTATGAACGTGGTAATACTTGGACGCTCGGTTTTAGTTTACAAACGAATTTCAATACCTTAACTCAGATAAAGCGCGATCCTGCTGCGGCTAAATATAAGCCAATACCAGCGGCACCGTTAACGCATGTGCAAACAGCCAATATTCCATTAGATAGTGTTAGCCCTTCAGAAAATATCATTGCGACGGCTGACACCACTCTACACATCAAAGCAGAAATAGCTGACACTCCTTTAATCGTTCAGCCTAAAGAAGCAATGTTAAAAACAACAATTGACTGGAATAAGGTTGCGCAGGATCTGCAAACGATTTCAGGCTATAGCAACGCTAAAATTTACCTCGACTTTGACAGTATTACCGTGGTTGGAGAGCAAACTAAATATCGTGATAGAAATGAAGCCCACCAAAGGGCTGCCACTATACTTGCCAATAATAGCGATCTGACTCAAATCAAAGAGTATCGCTTAATTGAGACCCATTATAGCCAGCCGATTACAGAAACGCGTATTGATGCAGAAAAATTTGCCCAAGTAGCCAGCTTTGGTTACCTCAATGCTAAGGTTACTGATGCGAGTCAAGTTGCAGTCCCACGCTTACCCCAAGGTGAGTTAGTAACGCGTACTGATAAAGATTGGCTGGATAAATTAGGCTTCGATGTTGCTCCCACTATGGTGCAATCCTTCGGAGGCTCAGAAGGCTTCTACATGTTTAATATCGGTGTTACTGGGAGTGCAAACTATAAGTTTACCGATAATTTCGAATTTGGCGGTTCTCTTTATCTCAACTTATACGATAACTACGATAAGTTTTTATATGACGTACCACCAGACGGTACCGACTTGAAACGAGTAAGAACGTTAATACGCCAATACGTTCATGATAACCCGGTGAGGGTTAATAACCTCCAATTAACATGGATGGATAATCTTAGTGATAACATTTCCTACCAAGCCTATGGTGGTTATTTGGAGATGATGTATGGCGGTGTGGGGACTGAGTTTCTCTATCGTCCACTCAATAGCCAATGGGCATTTGGTTTTGATATTAACTATGCGAAACAGCGAGATCCCGACAGTATGTTCGGTTTTTTTAGTGACGAAAACCAATTTGATCCTCTAACCAATCGGGCTTATCGAGTGCAAACCGGTGTAGTGACAGGCCATGCAACGGCTTATTACCAGCCAGAGTGGTTCCCCAATACTTTACTTAGAGTGAGTGCAGGGCAGTATCTTACCGAAGATAAAGGCGTGACGATTGACTTCTCTAAACAGTTTGATAGCGGCGTTATTGTCGGTGCATTTGCGACTAAAACCAATTTATCAGCAGAAGAATACGGCGAAGGCAGCTTTACCAAGGGCTTCTATATTTCCATCCCATTCGATCTTATGACCATAAAATCGACTCAAAGTCGTGCTTTCTTGTCTTGGATGCCACTGACCCGTGACGGTGGTCAAATGCTCGGACGTAAGTACAACTTATTTGATGTCACAGATGCGCGAGCACCTTGGTATACCAGACCGAGTGTTGAACCAGCGAAATAGTGAGTGCGTAGTTAAAACTAAAAATGGGCAAGATAATTCTTGCCCATTTTATTTTCTGCCCATAAAAACTGTTTAAAAAATCGAGGACTTAATGCCACCGATAAATATCAAGTTAAGCGCTCTACTCTATTGGCGACTTGATCCCATGTGGCGATGAGCGTAAATACTGTGGCGGCGCTTTCACAGTTGCACCGAGTGTTGCTGCCGCATGCCAAGGCCAATGTGGGTCATAGAGCATAGTGCGAGCAAGCGCGATAGCATCGGCCTGCCCTTGAACCAAAATCGTTTCTGCTTTATTAGCATCTGTGATTAATCCCACGGCAATCACAGGTATGTTTACCTCAGCTTTAATTGCTTCGGCAAAAGGCACTTGAAAGTGCTCAGCGACAGGGATTTGTTGCAGCGGACTTAACCCACCAGTACTCACATGAATAAAATCGCAACCTCTGCTCTCTAATACTTTTGCCAACACTAGGCTTTGGGCTAAATCCCAACCACCCTCGACCCAATCGGTTGCCGAAATCCGCACACCGAGTGCCATTTTAGGCGATATCACAGCCTTAATGGCATCAAACACGGCCAACAACAAGCTCAGTCGATTCTCTAAACTGCCACCATATTTATCGGTACGTTGATTCGATAACGGGGATAAAAATTGGTGTAGCAAATAACCGTGGGCAGCATGAATTTCAATCGCATCAAGCCCTAATCGTTCGGCTCTTTGCGCCGAACTGACAAATGCCAAGATAAGCTCATCAATTTCATCAAATGTCATCGCACTCGGTAATGCAGTGACTTCATTAAAGGCCTGCGCGGAAGGCGCTATCGTCTGCCAACCGTTATGTTCGTCGGGTGCAATAGCGCCGCCACCTTTCCAAGGTTTTCGAGTTGATGCTTTACGCCCCGCATGGGCAAGCTGTATCGCCATCGGCATATTTGAGTATTTACGGATAGACTTGAGGGTTTTATCTAAGGCAGCTTCCGTTTTGTCATCCCATAGACCTAAATCTGCATAGGAAATTCGGCCATTGGGAAGAACGGCGGTGGCCTCTAAAATGAGCATTCCCGCGCCTGATAACGCCATGCTCCCTAAATGAATCGTATGCCAATCGGTTGCTTGGCCGTTTTCTGCTGAGTACTGACACATGGGCGCGATAATAATGCGGTTCGCTAACTCAAGTTGACCTAAGGTTAAAGGCGAAAATAATAAACTCATTGTCATTCCTTTTAATACAAACCATGATTGGCTTTATGATGGTGAACTGGCGATGCTATCTCGCGTGGATAAAATCGGTGCGGTAATTAATGGCCAATCAATGGCAAACTCTGCACTATTCCAAGCGACAACGCTTTCATCTTCAGGATCATAATATTGGGTACATTGATAAATAACCTCAGCATAATCACTGAGAACATAAAAACCGTGAGCAAAGCCCGGTGGGATCCACATTTGCAGATGATTCTCAGCTGATAGCACTCGCCCAACCCATTTCCCATAAGTGGCCGAGTCGGGCCTTATATCGACGGCCACATCAAAAATACTCCCTGCACAGACCCGCACTAATTTCCCCTGCGGTTTACGCCGTTGAAAATGCAAGCCTCGCAGGACATTACGTTGCGAACGGCTGTGATTCTCCTGCACGAACACACATGACTCGAATCCACGCTGTGCAAAGCAGGCATCAAAATAGGATTGCCTAAACGTCTCCATAAAGAAACCGCGTTCATCCCCAAAGACTTGCGGTTCAAACACCAACACTTCTGCTAACTCAGTTGCGCTACATTTCATCAAATACCTGCTTATCGAGTAATCCATGGAATAACGGCAAATCGTGGGGAGTGCAAATAATCAATATATCCCGAATATCAGACTGCATCAGGGTGACAAGTGGATAATAAATCATAGGTTTATCGTAAATGGGCAGTAATTGCTTACAGACAACCTGCGTCATAGGATAAAGACGCGAGCCAGTACCGCCCGCCAGTAAAATGCCTTTTCTCATTGAAATATTTAAGATTGATAAGCTAGGTGAAGTGTCCAGATTGTAGCATATAAAAGACGACGAGCCGGAAGAACGGATGACAGGAGATGAGTCAGTCGATTAACGAAAATAATGGCGCAATAGCCGTTTGCATTCCAAGCACTAAAAGCCATTCAGCTTCAGTAAGATGGAGAATCCTCTATTCAATAAAGACAAGTGCATTTGCTGAACCTAGCGCTCACCAATCTTCGCCCTTGCTACTGCTCAGGGATCAGCATCTCAATACGTAACCCCTGATTCGGCGCAGAGAAGAGTGAAACATTACCATTAAGCTTTTGGGTGACCAGATTATAAATAATCGACATCCCCAAACCTGTGCCACCACTTTGGCGCGCCGTGGTAAAAAATGGCTCGAATGCTTTGGCTTTCACTTCATCTGACATGCCGATGCCGTTGTCTTGATAAGTCATCTTGATCTGTGTTCCCTCCTGTTCAACCACAATGACAATCTGTTTATCTCCGACAAAATCATCAGGGAAAGCGTGGCGAAAACTGTTAGCGACTAAATTGGTAAAAATCTGAGCGATGGCGCCGGGGTAGGAATCAATGAAAATATTGTCATCAAGTTCGACTTTTAAAGTGATGTTTTTCTTACGCATTAAGGGCTTTAATGAACTAAATATTTGGAAAATATAATTCTTTAAATTAAAGCGCTCACGTTCCAATATTGATTGATCTGCGGCAGTGCGTTTAAAGTTATGAACCAGTTCTGCGGCGCGGGAAAGATTACGCTCAATTAAACATAAACCATCCTGCATTGTATTGATAAAACTGACAAACTTATCTTCATCGAGATCGTTTTTCTCGAATGACCCTTTTAGTAGCGATAACTCATCCAAACAATGGGTCACGGATGTTACCGCGATACCCAGTGGCGTATTCACCTCGTGAGCCACACCGGCAACTAAGCTACCTAAGGCGGCCATTTTTTCATTTTCAATTAAGTGCTTTTGGGTCGATTTTAAGGTCGATAGTGCCGTCTCAAGTTCTGTTGTTCGCAGTTCAACTTGATGCTCCAAATCGGTATTGATGAGTTTGAGCTGTTGTTGGTATTCGAGGATCTCTTTAGCACTTATGGCTCGGCCAAAGAGATCGGCCAGTGCCGAAGCAAACGCCTTTTCATCCCGCGTCCATTCCCTCGCCTCACCTTGATGCTCAGAACAAATAATCCCCACCATTTTGCCGTGGTGACGAATGGGGCTATCCAGCATAGAGGTGATCTGATTCGGTTTCAGGTAAGTGTCGACAAACTCTTTGGTGGCAGGATCCGTTTGCGCCTTATTAGCGACAATGGTGCGCTCATTGTCGAGTAAGCTGAAGTAATGGGGAAACTGCGCGCGAGTGAGCACTAACGCTTCTTGCGGCTGTTGGTGGTCGAGTAAATAATAACAAGCAATAGTCTGATTATCTTGACCAAACAACCAAATGCCCGCCCGCGTGATCTGTAATCCCTTACAGATTGAACTCACTATAAGTTGTGATGCTTGAATGAGATCGCCCTCATCAATAACCTGAGACTTACTGACATCAAATAGGATTCGATCAAGCATTCGGGTCATAGGGGTTCGTCCGGAATATGGATATGTAGGGAGGCAAACGCATCTAACAGTTTTAAACTCGCTTCACACAATACGGGGTCAAACTGCTTACCCGATTGCGCCAAAATATACTCTCGTACCGCATCGACTGACCACGCCTCTTTATAACTGCGCTTGGAAAGCAACGCATCAATCACATCGACAATCGCCATGAGTCGGCCTTCAATGGAAATTTCTTCCTTAGCAATTCCACGGGGATACCCTTGCCCATCCCAACGCTCATGGTGGGTATAAGCAATTCGGGCACCCATTTTGGCAATAATACGATTTGAGCCGGCGAGCAAGTTATAGCCTTTCTCCGCATGGGTTTGCATGATCGCCCATTCCTCGGCATCAAGCTTGCCCGGCTTATGTAAGATACTCTCAGGGATACCTATTTTACCCACATCGTGCAGCGGCGCAGCGTAACGAATCGTTTCGATAAAGTCCGCGTTCATGCCGATGGCAATTGCGAGCATTTCAGTCATGCGCGCAACCCGACGTACATGGGCTCCCGTCTCTTTACTGCGCTGCTCAATGGCATCGCCTATGATTAAAATCAGCTCCCTTTGCGTCTGCTGCACATTTTCACGGCCCGACAAATTCTCAAAGGTTAAGCTCACATTCGCCGCAAATAGTTCAAGAATACTGACTTGAAAATCCGTTAACTTAGTATTGTGCTGCAAATATAGAATACTGGTGACATGGCCACTTAGCTCATAAAACCCAACGTAAATATTGTCACGAACGAGCGAGGTTTTTAGCGCGATAGCCTCGATAATATACTCACGTACATCCCCAGGTAGCGCCTCAACACTGCCACCTTCGCAGTAACTGATCATCTCACCCGTGGCGGCCAGTAGATTCATTTGGGTATCGAGGTAAAGGTCTTGATGATAGCTTGTGAGATAAAGGGCTGAGCTTTCAAGATTGAGTAACTGTAAAGTCTGTTCAAGCACCGCACTGCCAAAATTATGTAATGTATGACTTTTAAGTACCGAGGTGGAGGCAGCAATGACTTTCTCCATCCCCTTCTGGCTTTGCTCGATGATTTTAATATCGCGATAGGAACGCAGTGAAGTGTAGACACAAGACTTAAGCCGAGCCGCGGTAAGCTCTGTCTTGGCCTTGTAATCATTGATATCAAAGTCCCGAATAACTTGATCTTCAGGCGCCTGTCCCGGCTGGCCTGTGCGTAAAATGATGCGGGTGCTGTGATTATTTAATTCAGTACGGATTTTTTGAACTAGCTCTAACCCAGCATGGTCGGTTTCCATGACCACATCAATAAAGGCCAATGCAATATCCGTTTCGGTTTGAAGTAATGCTAAACCTTCGGCGGCGCTGTAACAGGAATAGAACTGTAATACCCGATTATCTAAAGTCAGATTTTTTAGAGCAAATCGAGTCACCTCATGGATCCCAGGCTCATCATCAATAATGGCAACTTTCCAAATGCCTTGTTTAGGCTTATGGGATTTATCCTCGATAACATCAGCACTTTTCTTAAATAACGCCACAGAACCACCGTCTACGATGAATAGTTAAGTTTCAGTATAGATTCAATCTCGAAAGTGACTAGTTTTAAAGGATAAATTATCATCTTATTGGTTACAGACTTTAGGCTAATAACTAACACTCACGCCACTTAGAACAAACACAATTACAACTTAAGCCATTGTTATAAAATAGAAATAGCCAAAGTTAGGCTAAGCCAGCCTTGGCGGGTATGATGAATGCACTTAACCCGTAACACCCCGAAATTCTATTGGAGCCACTATGAACAAATCACTATGTTGTATCGCACTTCTGGCCTTATTTACCACGGCTTGCTCTGAAGCCCCAAAAGAAGAAACCGCAGTCGATACAGCCCAAGTTCAAACAGACGCCGCTAAAACCGTCCCTGTCGGCGATACCAGCCAAAATTCACTCGATTGGGCAGGCAGCTATGAAGGTGTGTTGCCATGCGCCAGTTGCGAAGGTATTCAAACCCTGATCACATTACAATCTGATAATAGCTTTGTTCAAGAAACGGTTTATTTAGGCAAAGATGAGAAGATTTTAAAACTGATGGGCAAAGCAGCGTGGGATGAGAAAGGCCAAAAAATCACCTTGGAAGATGGTACACAATATCTGGTCGGTGAAAATCAGCTGATCATGTTAGATACTCAAGGCCAAAGAATTACTGGCGATCTGGCTGCTAATTATGTGTTGAAAAAGAAACAATAGCAGAGTGTTTTTTGAAGAGAGGATCATAGCTATTCGATTGTAAAATCGTGCAGTAACCCTCTAAAGATCAAATCTACTCTGCTCAATCACGGAACGAATAGAAGGCTCAAGGATGAGCAAGCGAATAGTTACTGAATCACAGGGTAAAATACAGAGACAAAGGAATGACTTTAAATAAACAAGCACAATTGATCCGCTATCAAGATTGCCCATCTACGCCATGGAAAAATGGCGGTGGGAGCACAAAACAGCTACTTATTTCCCCCATCAATGCCGAACTTACTGAATTCGATTATCGGATCAGCATAGCAAGCATTAGCAGTAACGGACCCTTTTCAATATTTAATGGCATAGACAGACAACTGGTCATCCTAGAAGGCGATGGTGTTGAACTCAGCATCGATAGCCATGAAGGGGAAAAACAGATAAATAACCTTGGGGGCGAAGAAAGAATACTGGGAGACACAGATACAACTGAGTATAAACAACTCACGGCTATAGACAGTGCATTCTGCTTTGCAGGTGAAACCTCAATAACAAGCCAACTATTGGGTAGTGATGTTATTGATTTCAATGTGATGACTAAACGAGGCGTATTTAAAGCACATACTCAAAGGCTTAACTTTGATAGCATATTTATAGAAGAACATGCTGCTATCCCAAACAACAATAAAAAAGAGCACCACAAGACTGAAGCTGACACAACTATCATCCAACTACTCTGCTGCTTAGATAGAATGACATGGGAGCACAATGGCAAGTTCATCAAGATCATGCCATACGACATGCTTATCATTAAACCAGGCGAAGATATAAAGTTTGCAACGACAACGCCAAGTCGATTACTTAGCGTCACCATTACGGCCTGTTAACCATCAAGCAAATAAGTGGGCACTAACTTCCTCTAGTAAAGCACAAGTTCAGTGTTCGACCTCAAGATTACTCTGCTCATTAGTGTCTCCAATATTATAAATCCCGCCCACTTAGCCTTTAATTAAAAAGTAAAACGAACATAATCAGAATTACATCCGTGCACTGGCTAATCATTGCTATCCAGAGGTAAGTAATTCCCAGAAAATGCGTTAAGCACCATTGAGAGGATCAGTTTTTCATAGTTATAAATAGCTTGGCAAGTTAGTCATCACTATCAGCAAGATTGTTGTAATAAAACCTAAATAAATTTATCCGTATATTAAAAGCACATGTAGCCCAAAGCTAAACTGATAAACTGATAAACTGATAAACTGATAAACTGATAAACTGATAAACTGATAAACTGATAAACTGATAAACCAGCGTCACATGTAATGAGTGTTCGGCTAATCTGTAAGCAAAGAGCAGAAAAAAAAAGCCAGAAAGCATACAACTTTCTGGCTTAGTAATTCAGCATATCAATACCTGAATGAACACGTATAACCGTTAGCTTTAATAGCCATAAGGCTTATGCCGCTCTTACTGCCTCTGCGATAAACTCGGCTTGAGTCTGCGTCATTATAGTATCAGTAGATTCGACCATTACCCGAATAAGCGGCTCTGTACCCGATTTACGCAATAGCACTCGCCCTTGGTCGCCTAAGATCCCTTCAGCTTTAATCACTGCTTGCTGAACGCTACTTTTCGCTAAAATGCTATCAGCATCAGCCGTGGCTAAACGCACATTAATTAACACTTGAGGGAGTTTAGTCATGCCAGCTTTAATCTCAGACAAACTCTTCTGGGACTCTAATACAGCCTTAAGTACCTGTAAGGATGCAACTATGCCATCACCCGTTGAAGCATGCTGCAAGCTCAATATATGTCCTGAACCCTCACCACCCAATTGCCAGCCAGTCGCTTTAAGCTGTTCAACCACATAACGGTCGCCTACTTTAGCGCGAACAAAAGGGATATCCATCTGCTTAAGCGCAAGCTCTAAGCCAAGATTTGACATTAAGGTACCAACCACGCCACCCGTCATTTCACCTTTGCTGTGGGCTGCCTGGGCAAGAATAAATAAAATCTCATCACCATCAACTACATGGCCATTGTGATCGACAAACATGACACGGTCTGCATCACCATCAAGCGCAATACCTAAATCAGCTTCATGCACCATAACCGCAGTTTGCAAACTATCTAAATGCGTCGCCCCACAGTGATCATTAATATTCACACCATTAGGTTTGTCATTGATGCTAATCACTTCAGCACCGAGTTCACGGTAAACATTGGGGGCGATATGATATGCGGCGCCATGGGCGCTATCGACCACAATCTTGAATCCCGTTAAAGACAAATGATTTGGGAATGTGCCTTTACAGAACTCAATATAACGACCAGCAGCATCATCAATACGGCGCACTTTACCCAGCTTTTCAGAGGCAACACACTGCATAGCATTCTGGTTAAGCGCCTTTTCTAACAAGGCTTCGATTTCAAGTTCTTGGGCATCATTTAACTTAGTGCCGGAATTAGAAAAGAACTTAATGCCATTATCATAAAATGGATTGTGCGATGCGCTGATCACTACCCCTGCGTCAGCACGGAATGTAGAGGCTAAATAAGCCACCGCGGGTGTAGGCATAGGGCCAATCAGCGCAACATTCACGCCCGCAGCAGAAAAACCTGCTTCCATTGCCGACTCAAGCATATAACCACTGCTACGGGTATCTTTACCAATCAGCACTTCCTTCGTTCCGCTAGACGCCAGCACAGTACCCGCAGCCCAACCTAACTTCATCGCGAAATCCGGGGTAATAGGGAAAGTACCAACTTTGCCACGCACACCGTCTGTACCAAAATACTTCCTAGACATGAAAAATCCTTAAAACAGCTATAAACGAAAAAAGCCGAATACAATTTCGGCTTTTTCAATTGTCCTATGCAATTAGATATCAAAAATCAATCACTACCAAACAGATCGCGGGTATAGACCTTATCTGCAACATCTGTTAGTTCCGTTGCCATCCGGTTAGAGACAATTACATCAGCTACACCTTTAAAAGCGGTTAAATCAGTAACTACGCGGGAATGGAAGAACTCTTTCTCTTTAAGTACTGGCTCATACACTATGACCTCTACACCTTTAGCCTTGAGGCGTTTCATAATCCCTTGAATACTTGAGGCTCTAAAATTATCCGAACCTGACTTCATGATCAGTCGATAAATGCCCACCACCCTAGGATTACGGCTTAAAATAGAGTCAGCGATAAAGTCTTTACGGGTGGTATTAGATTCCACAATCGCACTAATAATGCTATTGGGCACATCAGCATAGTTAGCGCGAAGTTGCTTGGTATCTTTAGGTAAGCAATAACCACCATAACCAAAAGAAGGATTATTGTAATGATCACCAATTCGCGGATCTAAACACACACCTTCAATAATCTGCCGAGAATCTAGCCCATGAGTTTCAGCATAAGTATCAAGTTCGTTAAAATAAGCAACGCGCATAGCAAGATAAGTGTTAGAAAATAATTTAACTGCTTCAGCTTCAGTGCTATCCGTAAATAATACTTGAATATCTTTTTTAATGGCGCCTTGCACTAATAAATCAGCAAACACTTTAGCGCGCTCACTACGCTCACCCACAATAATCCGCGATGGATGCAAGTTATCATAAAGCGCTTTACCCTCACGCAAAAACTCTGGCGAAAAGAGAATATTATCGCAATGATATTTTTGCTTAACCTTGGCAGTAAAGCCCACTGGCACGGTGGATTTGATCACCATCACCGCATTAGGGTTGATGCCAATAACATCTTGAATAACCGACTCAACAGAGGAAGTATTAAAATAATTAGTTTTTGGATCATAATCAGTAGGTGTAGCAATAATCACAAAATCAGCATCCTGATAAGCTAACTGTTTGTCCAAAGTAGCGGTTAAATTTAGCTCACGATGAGTTAAAAACTCTTCAATTTCATTATCTACTATTGGAGACCGTTTGTTATTAATGGACTCCACTTTTCCAGCAATCACATCAACAGCAATAACTTGATGGTGCTGAGCTAATAAAACTGCATTAGAAAGGCCTACATAGCCAGTACCAGCAATAGCGATTTTCATTATTTATATCCTAATCCACACGAGCTATTTTAAACTGCTCACGAAAAATACTACTCAAAATTCCATCATTTCCTAGAGCACAATCATTCCCTAAAATACTGTCATTCCCGCGTAGGCGGGAATCCATTTCGGTACTCGTCAAATTAGCTATTTTACGTGGTACGTAAAGTATGACATAAAATTGGCCTTACTTTTTAAATTATTAAAATAGAATATTTAACTAACTTAAATCTTGTAATAACTGCGATACCATGCAACAAACTCAGCAACGCCTTCTTTTACCCCAACTTTAGGTTGATATCCTGTCGCAGCAAATAAATCTTGGGTATCAGCATAAGTTTGATACACATCACCCAGTTGCATCTCACGAAAATGCTTTTTCGCTTCAATACCTAATTCATCTTCAATGGCTTTAACAAAGTCCATTAAATTAATTGGCGAACCATGTCCGATGTTATACACAGCATAAGGTGCTGAGCTAGTTGCTGGTGTACCTGTTTCTACAGTCCAAGCATCATTTCGTGTAGGAATAACATCCGCAATACGAACCACCCCTTCGACAATATCGTCAACATGAGTAAAATCACGCCACATATCACCATTGTTATTAATATCAATGGTTTCACCTTCAAGTATCTTTTTAGTGAAAATAAATGGCGCCATATCGGGGCGGCCCCAACTACCATATACAGTAAAAAAACGCAGGCCGGTGGTTGGCATATAGTAAAGGTGCGAATAGCTATGTGCCATCAACTCATTGGCTTTTTTGGTCGCAGCATAAAGTGATACAGGATGGTCAACTGTGTCACTGGTAGCAAATGGCGTTTTACTATTCAAACCATAGACAGAACTAGAAGATGCGTAGATTAAATGTTTGACTTTGGTCTGACGACATCCCTCAAGAATATTTAGATGTCCTACTAAATTAGAATCTGCATAAGCGTGAGGGTTTTCAATTGAATAACGTACGCCAGCTTGGGCGCCTAAGTGAATCACCCGATCGAACTGCTCCGCTTTAAATAATTCAGTAATGGCATCGCGATCGGACAAATCGAGTTGTTTAAAGCTAAATAGCTTTTGAGCGGCCAATTGGGCGAGGCGCGCGTGTTTAAGGCTTACATCATAATAGTCATTAAGGTTATCAAGACCGACTACTTGGTGGCCTTGGTTACATAAACGTTTAGCAACGGCGCTGCCAATAAAACCGGCAGCGCCGGTGACCAAATACTTCATATTACTGCTCCGATAAGGCTTGCTGATATTGCTGTAACACCAAAATTTCGCTGAAGTTGTTGACCATATAATCGCGGCTGGCCAATCCCATGGAATTGCGTTGTTCAATGCTTAACTCAACCATACTCTTCATTGCGATAAACAGTGCATGGCTGTCGCGCGGTGCAATTAAATAGCCGTTTTGACCATGAATCACAGTTTCGCGGCAACCCACCGAATCAGTGGTGATTAAAGGCAAACCGCAGCTACCGGCCTCTAATAATGAGCGCGGCACGCCTTCGCGATAATAGCTTGGCAAAACAAAAAAATCGGCATTATGCAGGACTGATACCACGTTATCAGTGGTACCTAAATACTTAATAGTGCCATTTTGGCAAGCTTCGTCAAGTTCGGCTTTAGGCAATTCGGCCGCAGTGCCACTATATTTGCCAAGCACTTGAAAGGTACAGTGCGGATAAATGGTTTTTAATTGACTAGCTGCGCTAATGTATTCACGAATGCCCTTTTCGAGCAGCAAGCGAGCGGAGAATAAAAACACAAATTGGGTTGAGTCCGCGCTACTGTGATCCACTAACTTGTCAACTTTGCAAGTGAAGCGCTTGATGTTAACTCCAGAGCCCGGTAAAACACTGTGAGTTGATTTTTTAAGCAAACCATTTTCCACAAATAATATTTGATCATCTCTGTTTTGAAAAAACACATGTTTACTATGGCGCAAACCAACGCGATAAAGCAGTTGCATTAGGCTTTGAATCAGACCTGGTGCTGAAAAAGTGCGGCCAAGACCAGCAATATTGTTAATGACTTTACATCCAAGAAGACCTGCAATAAAACCACCATAGATATTCGGTTTGGCAGTAAAACCTAAATAGTAATCAGGTTTGATTTTTTTAAGCAGTTTACTATAGGTCAACAGAGTAGCGATATCACGCAATGGCGCAACGGAGCTAGGAGCCATATTGATATCATGCACTACAAAGCCTAATTGCCGCAGTTTTTCGCTATATTGATCTTTAGGGGCGATGATTTCTACCTGATGGCTTTTAGCTAAAAAACGAACTAACTCGAGGCGGAAATTAAATATACTCCAACTAGTGTTAGAGGAAATAACAATTGTTTTCAAAGTAAACTCTTAAAATCTGACGTTATAAATATTGTACATGTTACGCATTATATAATTGCAGCCATTTGTCAGTGACCGCCTCTAATGAATACTTCTGTACAACCCGTTCTCGTGCTAATTGACCTTGTATTTTTGCAGTCTCAGGGGATACCGTAAGACCTTGTACCAAACCTCTCGACAGAGCGGTACTATCTTTAATCGGTACCAAGATACCGCAATCACCCAGTACCTCCTTTACACCACCACAATCAGTAGCCACCACAACCCGCTCGCAGGCCATGGCCTCAGCAACCACTAAACCGAAACCTTCCCAAGCAGATGACAACACAAACAGGTCCGCGGCGCTCATCCACTCATTGACATTGCGTTGCAGCCCTAAAAAATGTACCCGTTCAGTTAAGCCTAATTGCGCGACTAGTGTTAAAATGATGGTTTGTGCTTCACCTGTGCCAATGATCGCCAATTTCGTGTGGCTTAACTCACTGGGCAGTCGGCTAAAAGCGGTTAATAAGTTGGGATAGTCCTTGGCCTCTGTAAAGCGCCCAACCGCTAAGATGAGAGGGGTGTTATCAGCCAGTTGTAATTGCGCCCGCAAGAAAGTACGGCTGGCTGAATTAAAGGTAAAACGCACGATATCAATGCCGTTGTGCATTGCAATAATACGACTCGCAGGCGCGGCGCCACGCTTTACCGAAATATTCACAGCCTCAAGGCTAACGTTAGTACTGAGATCACACAATGTATCGGTTATGCGGTACGCCAGCATGCGGCCACGGCTACCCTCGTTAGAACTGTGAGCAGTACAAATTAGTTTTGGTATATTGGTGCTTAAACGCAGCAAGCGGGCAAAAAGGTTGGCATGCACCATATGACTGTGCACCACTTCGGGTTTAAATTGGTTAATTAACCGCCGAGCCTGCCAATAGGCTTTAATAAATCCCATGGGAGTTTTGGCCATATAGAGTTCGGCAACCTCAATATTGGCTGATTGCGGGCTATTAACCGCCTCGCCAGTCATGGATATTAATAATACCTGATGGCCTTTATCGGCAAATTGATCGGCCAAGTCACACACTTGCCTCTCCGCCCCGCCCATACCAAGGCCCGTTATGATAAGGGTGATGTTCAAATACAACTCCTACCTGCTGCTTGTACTATACCAGCGTTACATTTCTTATTAATTCTCTCGTGGTAAAACCAAAAGGCCAATAAAGTCAACATAGGCACACTAGCTGGATTATTTAAAATAAAGGCACCTTTGTAATGCAAGGCAAAAGCTAAAGGCAGGATAAACAATGTAAAAAATACGCTTTTTGATTTAAATGCAAACAAACAAGCATAAGCAATCACAGCTATCACAAAAGGTAAGCCACCGAAAAACAGATTACGCATATAACCTGCATCGGTGTGCATATAATAGCCCTCTCCGTCCACATAGCGGCCATCGCCCCACAGCCAAGTACTGTCATGCGCTGGCATAAAATACATTTTATCTAACTCATCAGTAGAGGATGTACGCGACAATGCTACTGAATCACCATCAAAGGAGATAAATTCAAACATCCAACCAGCATAAACAGACAAAGCATCAACCGACAAAATAATGGCTACCAATCCTGCAACTAGCAAAACCCCAAGCCCACTGTATTTCACGCTTTGCGACATAATATAGACAAATGAAATGGCGACACCAACAAAAGCTGTGCGGCCCGCAAGTACACCTGCGACTAAAATCACCATAAACTTAATAGCAAAATTAACTGACAAACCATCTTTAACTAACTTATGTGCACATAACAAAATGATAACAGCATAAGCCGATGCCATGCCAAAATAACCAGAGCCAGCTAAAAATGCATTGCGATAAGGAATAAACCCTTGCTCTGCCACGCCAGATTTGAAAAAATATACCCATTCTAAGATTGCCGGAATGGAACCCGCAATAAGGCAAATAACACCATTTATAAAGAAAATATTTATTAGTTTATCGTTTATGCGCTCACAACCAAAGGCAAGCAGATAAAATGTAGTAGCCGAAAAAATGACCAAGGATTTAGAAATGGATAATAAATAATTCAATTCACCACTAAATGAAATCCTAAACAATGCAAAACATATAATGACAAAATAAAAAACAAAGAATGGCGCTGTAAAGTATTTAACTTGAGCCTCTATGTTTAATTTACCATTACCAATAAACAATACAGATAAAGATATCAAAAGTGAAAATGGGGCACTACCAATAAACTTCACTGAAGGAATAGCCAAGTCAAAAACCAATAAAAACAGGCTTAGATAGGAAAGCGTTCTCATTTAACTCTTCCGCTTTAACTTAGATAGCTGAAATTTAACAAATCCAGGTCTAATTGAAAATGCAATCAAAAGTAAAAATTTTGAAACACAATTAACTCTGTTATTAAAAGCCCTGGAAATTAATAGTGCAAAATTAGCCCACAACCTCTTTCTAATCACTAGTAAAAAACCGCCATCATTTAATGATGGGATTATTATCTCCTCATCAATGTTAATAATTTCTTTTATAAATCGTTCATTAATCAAGGTTGTTTTACTTCTACTTACGCTGTCACCAATCCTATACCTAACAGTGACTGAGTTCATAAAAAATAATTTATTTTTATTAGATGTATATTTAAACCAAAGAGGGTGGTCTTCTATCATTGAAAACCTTTCATCTGCAAAACCTATAGCGGCTAATTTAATCCTATTTATGAATGCGGAAGGCGCTCCTGATATACCTTGCCGCTGCAGATAGCGAAATTGCTCAATCGCTGATAATTGAAATATTTTCTGGTCATCCAATGTAGGCAGAATTGATAAGTCTTGTTTAATACCAAATTCAGATACCTTGAACGATTGCATTTTTGAAAACAACACTGCAATATCGTCATTTTTGCACTCTGTAATATATTCAATATTATCAGCGATACAACTTGGCAATAAAATATCATCGCCTGCAATAGTCTTAATCCACTCAGAAGTAGCGGCTTTCCATGCAACGTTACAGTTTTTTGAAATTCCACCATTTATTTTATTGGCATAAAACTTCACACAATGAAATTTGGTTTGGTGCTGTACCAGCCAATCATTAATAACCCGTACAGTATTATCTTTTGAACCATCGTCAGAAATGATCAGTTCGATATTCGCTGGCCCATAGTTTTGGTTAACGATGCTATCGAGAGTTTCCAGCACTGTAGCAGAGGAGTGATAGGTAATAACTGCTACCGTGACGATTTGTTTATTATTTTTTTTGACCGTATTAGTGTTCATTTACATCTCATTTCAAATCAAAAAAAGCCAAGCCCTGCACAGCTTTCACAATCACATTCGCGGGGACATCTTGCGAAATAATGCTACCGGCACCAATAACGCTGTTATCACCAATGCTTACACCTTGCAAAATGATCACGTTAGCGCCGATAAAAACATTACAGCCAATGTTGACGGGTTTACAGTTGTAATCGCTGCTTAGGCGCTTCGCTGGATGCAGTGAGTGAAAATTACTATCAAAGCAGATAAAATTGGGCCCAATTAAAGTATCATCACCTATTGTAATGCTTGTTCTATCCGCGATAATGTTAGCATTATTATTAATAAAAACACGTTCGCCTATATTAATTTTAGCCGTTGAATGTCTTGCTTCAAGATAAAACTCCCCATGATAGAGATTAGGCGATGGATAACAACCTAATACACAACCATTATTTAAAAGGAATCTACCTTTCCCTTGAATATTTAATGATTGAACCACCCTCACTTTACCAGTACAAACAACACTAGGCAACAGACCGATTTTATACGAAAAATTAAAAAAAAGATTCCGTAGTTTAATGGTGATTATTGGGCGAATTTTTTTACATTTACGTAGATAGTTATAAAACATAATGAGTAATTGACCAAATAAGCAATAGTTGCGCCTTTTAACCCCATATTAGCAACAAATAAATAGGTTAAGGCGACAAATGAGAACGAGAATACTATTTCAGTGCCCATAAACCATTTAGTAGCACCACGAGATAACATAGGATAAGCGTATAACCAGCTAGCGATTTTAATCACATCTCCGGTTAATTGAATACCAAATAATTCACGAGCACTACGAAATTCTTCTGTAAACAGCAGTGATATAGCAACATCCCGCAATAAATATACGCCAAGAGCCATAACAGAGACTATCGGGATAATCACCCGCGCGGTTTTATGAATTTCACTAAGAATCGCATCAATACCGGTTAATGATGCCAAGCGCGGCAGATAATAGGTGCCAAGCGCTATGGTAATCACTCCTAAATAAACTTCAGAGATTTTATATACCGCTTGCCATTGGCCGGTAGCATCCCAGCCAACTTGGTCAATTAAAATATTGCGCACCAAGATTAACGATACAGGCACAGTCAAGGCGCTGGTGATCGCCATCAACATATAACCGCCAATTTGTTTGCGCGCTTTAGGCTCCACAGCGCCCCACCAATAGCGCAGTTTAAACCAAGGCTGGCGCAGGTTGGCAATTAACATCACCACACCGATCAAGGCCGCTTGTACTGCTGCGGCTAATAGTGCGCCCTCAATATTGTGCAGAACAATCATCGCCAGCATTACGCCGCCAGAAATTAGCGCCGAGACCATGCCAAGGCCAACATAACGGCGATATAATTGTTGGCCGTTGATCACCGAATTACACAAGGTGCCAATCGCTGCAAAGGGCAGCACGCACACGGTAGCCATCACCACCCAAGCTAAGTTCGCATCTTTAAATAAGCTACTGGCAATCGGCTTGGCTAATAATACCCCAACAGGAATAGCAATAGCCGAGATGATCAGCATCCATTGCGTAGCTGCGCGCCACCAAGGTGCGCAAGCCTCAAACCCTTGTTCTCTATTTTCTGCTGTATAACGCACCACACCGCTTCCAGCTGGCGCATTAATGATGCCGTTTAAACTGCCCACCAAGCTTTGAACTTGTCCAAGCATCGCCAAACCAGTTGGACCAGTATAAATAGCCACCACTTTTGCAATCACAAACCCCATCGCCATTTTTAACAAGGTTAGTAGCCCTGTCATCGCGGTGACTTTGAGTAAACGCTTCATCCAGCAAACTCATTCATCGCCGCAATAACTTTAGCTATATTTTCATCGTTCATGGTTGGATCGAGCGGGATAGAGAGCACTTGCTGATGGATTAACTCAGTCAGTGGCAACTGTATATCGGCATAATGACTATAAGCCTGCTGCTTATGAGGGGGAATAGGGTAATGAATCAGCGTTTGGATACCATTTTTAGCTAAATGTGCTTGTAGTGCTTCACGTTGCTCACAGCGCACAACAAATAAGTGCCATACGTGTACGAGTTCATTATCCACTTGCGGTAGTGTAATAAGCGAGTTGCTGATATTAGCGCGGTAAGTTTGAGCAATCAGCTGTCGGCGAGCGGTTTCAGCTTCTAAATAGCATAACTTAACGCGGAGCATGGCGGCTTGTATTTCATCTAAACGGCTATTAACACCTTTATAGTTATTTTCATATTTTTTATGCGAACCATAGTTCCGTAAGGCTTTAAGAGTTTGAGCTAATTCATCATCATTCGTAGTAATTGCACCAGCATCGCCAAGAGCACCAAGGTTTTTTCCCGGATAAAAACTAAAACCGGCCGCATCACCCCAGTTCCCGGCACGTTTACCGTTAATTTCAGCACCGTGTGATTGGGCGCAATCTTCCAGTACTAATAAGTCAAACTCTTCTGCAAGCGTCATAATTTCAGGCATAGGTGAAATTTGGCCATATAAATGCACAGGTAATATGGCTTTTGTTTTAGATGTAATCGCTGCTCTCACAGTAGAAAAGTCTAAATTAAACGTGGCTGGATTAGGTTCAACCAATACAGGAACTAGATCATTCTCAGTAATAGCGAGTACAGATGCGATATAAGTATTGGCTTGAACGATGACTTCATCACCAGCTTTGAGTTTACCTAATTCTTTCCAAGCACGTAAAGTGAGAATTAATGCATCTAAACCATTGGCAACACCTATTGCATGTTTAGTACTGCAATAAGCTGCAAATTCGGCTTCAAATTGGGTGAGCTCGTTGCCCATGATATACCAGCCGGAGTCAATCACTCGCGCACAGGCATCTTTTAGTTCTTGCTGATATTGATTGTTAATAGCTTTTAAATCGAGGAAGTTAATCATGTTACTGCTCTATATATTTAATGATTCTGGCTGGGTTACCCACAACTACAGCGTATGCTGGCACATCTTTAGTCACCACAGAACCCGCACCCACCATTGCATGCTTGCCAATCGTTATGCCGGGTAACAAGGTCGCATTAGCCCCAATAGAGGCATGGTCCTCGATGGTTATTCTAGAGAATGTATCAGGGTAAACTTTAGAACGAGGCATTTTATCATTGGTAAAGGTCGCACAAGGACCTATAAAAACATTATTACCAATGTTTGTGCCATCCCAAATATATACGCCAGATTTAACGGTTACGTTATCTCCCAGCACCACATCATTTTCAATCAGAGTATGGGCACAAATATTACAATCGCGACCGATTGTGGCCTCTTTAAGCACAATGGCGAACTGCCATACGCGAGTACCTTCGCCTATTTTCCTGCTCTGTACATCACTTAGCGGATGAATAAACATGAGTATTTACCGCCTCAATAAATGTTGAATATTCGCGAATATAATCTGACTCATCATAAACCTGGTCTGCTAGTACCATTAATATGCAACCCTCGGAAAAGTCATACATTTCGTGCCATTGCATAGAATCGATTAGTAACCCTTTATCAGGGCTGGCTAAGGTTACTTCTTGCTTGTTCTTACCATCATCCATAATAAAGCGACAGGATCCCTTAAGACAAATAGCTACTTGCTTAAGTGTTTTGTGTGCATGAAAACCTCGAGCAATGCCTTGTACTGTCCCATAGATATAATAAACACGTTTTATTTCAAACGGAATATTGTGGTTGCCTTCTAATACCACCAAAGCTCCGCGATCATCACCTAGCACAGGGAAATCAAATAGATTAATCAAACTCATTTTTATCTCAATTATTTATTCAATAAATCAGACAAGTATTGTCCATAACTATTCTTGGCCATCTGATTAGCTGCTGAGATTATCTGCTCATCAGTCAGCCATTTATTACGCCATGCTATTTCTTCTAGACAGGCTATTTTATAACCTTGACGTTTTTCAATTGTTTCAACAAATGAAGCGGCTTCTAATAAACTTTCATAAGTACCTGTGTCCAACCAAGCAAAACCACGACCCAGCAGCTCAACATTTAATTCGCCTAATTCAAGATAGGCTTGATTAATACTGGTGATTTCTAACTCACCTCGTGCTGATGGTTTAACATTTTTTGCAATATCAACGACACGATTGTCGTAGAAATATAAACCAGTGACTGCGAAGTTCGATCTAGGTTTAGGAGGCTTTTCTTCAATGCTTATTGCTTTTTGACTATGGTCGAACTCCACTACACCAAAACGTTCAGGATCTTTGACCTGATAACCAAATACTGATGCGCCTGTTGGCCTTGCGGCAGCATTTTTAAGTATTGGTGAAAAACCTTGGCCCCAAAAGATATTATCCCCAAGCGCTAAGCACACATGATCTTTGCCGATAAACTCTTCACCAATAATAAAAGCTTGCGCTAGGCCATCAGGGGTTGCTTGAACTGCATACTGCAAATTTATACCAAACTCACTACCGTCACCAAGAAGACGTTGAAAAGAAGATTGCTCCTCTGGCGTAGTAATAATCAAAATATCACGGATACCAGCCAGCATAAGCACTGAAATAGGATAGTAAATCATTGGCTTATCATAGACAGGCAATAATTGTTTTGATACGCCTTTAGTAATAGGATAAAGCCGTGTGCCAGAACCTCCAGCGAGAATAATTCCTTTCATAGTAAAATCAGTTCCTAGATAAATAGAGCCTAAGTTTAAATAAAACTAGGACGATAAAAAGTATTAAAAGAGATTAAACACCTAAACGCTCGCGTTGATAAGTGCCATCTTGAACATGTTGGCACCACTCTTGATTCGCTAAATACCATTCAATGGTTTTACGAAGGCCTGTTTCGAAGGTTTCTTGTGGTTGCCAGTTAAGCTCATTACTCATTTTTGTTGCATCTATGGCATAGCGTCGGTCATGACCAGGTCTATCTGTGACATAGATAATTTGCTCGGCATAAGGCGTAGCTTTTGGCACCAATGAATCTAATATACTACAAATGGTTTTCACCACATCTATGTTCTGCTTTTCATTATGGCCACCAATATTGTAAGTTTCGCCAACTTTGCCCTCTGTAACCACTTTATATAGCGCGCGAGCATGATCTTCAACATATAACCAATCACGAATTTGGTCGCCTTTACCGTAAATTGGTAAAGGCTTACCTTCGAGTGCATTGAGAATTACCAGCGGAATTAATTTTTCTGGAAAATGATAAGGCCCATAGTTATTTGAGCAGTTGGTCACAATCGTCGGTAACCCATAGGTACGCAACCATGCGCGTACTAGATGGTCGCTTGAAGCTTTAGAGGCAGAATATGGGCTACTAGGTGCATAAGGCGTAGTTTCAGCAAATAAAGGTAGCTCTTGATTTACTGCTTGTCCTTCTTGCTCATCCGGATGAGGTAAATCGCCATACACTTCGTCAGTTGAAATATGATGAAAACGAAATGCTGACTTACGCTTAGCATCGAGTTGGGCCCAATAGTGGCGCGCAGCTTCTAATAAAGTGTAGGTTCCAACAATATTGGTCTGAATAAAATCTGAAGGGCCAGTAATTGAGCGGTCAACATGAGACTCTGCAGCTAGATGCATAACAGCATCTGGCTGATACAGTACAAAAATACTATCAAGTTCAGCTCTGTCACAAATATCAACTTGCTCAAACGCGTATCTTTGATTTTTGTCAAAATTTAAAAGTGACTCAAGATTGCCTGCATATGTAAGTTTATCTACGTTAATCACATAATCTTGGGTGTTGCCAATAATATGGCGAACTACTGCAGAACCAATAAAACCTGCACCACCAGTAACTAAAATCTTCATTAAATTTGACCTACATAATTATAAATAAGAGCTAAAACTATCTACCCATACCGAATAACACAACTTTCACCGTTTTTAGTAAAATTCTAAAATCTAAAAGTGAGCTATGGTGCTTAATATAATAAATATCATATTTATGTTTCCAAACTGCATCTTCAACTGATGCTCCATAAGGATAACTAACTTGTGCTAACCCTGTCACACCAGGCTTAACCGCATGTCGAAAACGATAATAGGGAATTTCTTTTTCCAGCTCGGCTATAAAGACTTCGCGCTCAGGCCTTGGGCCAACTATTGACATTTCGCCCTTAAGAATATTGATAATTTGCGGTAACTCATCGATTCGAGTCTTACGGATAAAGTTACCCACTTTAGTTACACGGGCATCATTCTGACTTGCCCATTGCGCACCTGATTTTTCAGCATCGTTACGCATGGAACGAAATTTAATCACTTCAAACTCATCATTATACTGTCCAGTACGCCGTTGCTTATAAAACACAGGCCCTGGACTTTCTAATTTAATTGCTAAGGCAGTTATCAAGCCAATAGGTACAGCGATAGAGCAGAGTAAAAACGCTGCAAATAAGTCTATTATACGTTTTGCTAATTGAGTACGTTTAGTCGATAGAATAGAAAAAGCTTTTTGGTGCAAAAAATAACCACTATGGAGTAAACGCACTTCGGTGTAACCCAGTCTTTCGTCTAAATAACTGACCAGAGGTTCAACCCAAGCGCCAAGCTCAGTTGCTTTAACTAAAAATTGTCTTTGCTCTTTTGTTAAACGCGCACTTTCAAAGTGGCAAATTACTTTGCAACTTAGATCTGTAATGCTGTAGTCATTAACGACCATATCAAATGAATAGTCATCAATAATTTCACCGATTTCTAATTCCCTATCTTTAGGGCAATAGACATAAATAACTTCCTGAGTGAGTACCTGTCGTTTTGACTTAAAACGTTTAATTACTGTTTTAATTGGTTGAAACTCTTCAGTATCTACCGTTTCATTTACACGTATATTCATACAATAAACCAAATTGTTAATAGGTTCTGGTACTAGTAGGCTTAAAGCCATTCTAATACACGCAATTGAATCCTAATCTTCTTTTCTTATAAAATGCCTTACCAATACAAACATCACACCTAACATCCCCCCCAAAATTGTGCCTAGTACACATATTAACGCGCGTTTAGGCTTATCCTTTTCTTCGGGTGCAAATGCTGGATCTATGGTTTTAAATACATATTCATCGCGTACTTCGGCAAACATTATAGTTTTGGCTTGCTCTTCGACTAGCTTATAAAGAATTGTCTTAATATCGGCAACATTGGTTAAGGCGATTTGTTTATTTAAAAACTCACTGCTGCGATTAGCTTCAGCTACATCGCGCTCTTTCATCACTTTATTAATATCTTCAATTAACCAAGTGACCCATTGCTCGGCAACCGTTGGGGATAAATGCTCTACGGATAGTGTCACCATTCCTGTTTCTTTATCCGTACTTGCTGAAAAGATTTTGCTAAATTCTTTGTAGGCTTCTTGCATTGAGGGTTCTGACTTTAAAGGCGCCTCAACTTCACGCACCCAAGTGTTTGTGGCTTTAATATAATCGTCTTCGTCATAAATTATTTTATCTTGATCTCTATCCCACTTTTTGGAGGCCATTAGGTCGGCGAGAATATTATGCTTTTGAATAAAATCACTGGTAAATTGACGGGATTTTAATACTTCAATAGCAAGTTGGGTTTTATCCGTCCCCCCTTTACCGCCTAAATTCACTCCAGCAAGACTGGCTAAACCACCAAATTGAGAGGCTAACGCACTCAAACCTCCCCCTTGCTCTTCAGCAGCAGGTGCCAGTAATGCCTCAGACTTATAGATATTAGGTTGCATTATCGCAAACACCACAGAACCAATAGCGAATACTGCTGTAATGGCAATGATCAACCATTTGCCTTGCCAGATGACGGCAAAAAGTTCTCGTAGATCGATTTCATCATCTTGCACTTGAGGAAACCTTGCGTCGGATTGGTATGTATTTGGATTTTGAGTAATTTGTGTGTTCATTGGCTCTTCAAATTCTAGATTCTAGTACGCTGCGCGGCTAGAGCGCTGCGCTTCTATAAAAGCAAAAGCTAAAAGCAGAGCGGGCTTCGCCCTTCTAGATTCTAGAGCCACATAGTGGCGTTCTAGCCGCTGCAGAGCCGCATTCTTCTTAGCTTTTACTCTTACTTTGCTTTTGTTTGATAATTGCACCTAAGATTTTGGCTAATTCTTTTGCCTCTTGGACCATAAGTAACGCGGGTTCCCTTGCCAAATATCCAACTTCAATACCTATATAGAGTTGAGTGACTAACTCACCTAGAGAGCCTTTGGCATAGTACAAAAAGCGAATTTGATCTTTTAGTGTTTCACGCTCTTTACCTTATTCGGTACATCCATGTACCTCACCTCTTCGAGGTCGACGCTAAAGTCACATCGTTCAAAAGTTGCTCCTGCACTTTTGTCAGCAATATTTGAAGGGACAGATAACCCTGAACGAGTTATTTGATCTTTAAAACCCCAATTACTTACTGATTCTGTCACTTGATATATTTGACAAGATAATCGCGAAGCGCGTTTCCAAACATCCAATTGTTCGAATCGCATATGGGCTCCTTTCAGTCGCGATAGTCTAGAAAAATCAGAGCGTCGCCTCGCTCCTTCTAGATTCTAGAGCTTGCGAGCGTCATAGCAGCAGCGTTTTGTGCAGCGTCCTAGACGTTGCGAAGCAACACCCTTGCATCTTCGTTTTACAGCCCTGAGATTACCGATACAGCAATTGCAGTATTATAAATAATGCCGGTTATCTGTGACCATAAGGTTAGGTTATCTTTATATTCAGTATCTAGTGGTACAACTATGGTATCGCCTGGTTCCATGGCACTACCGCCATTAAACCAAAAAGATGATTCAGGCATTTGGACTGAGCCATCAGCTTTCAGTACATAAGAGCGTGATTCATCGGCACGTTTACGCGCTCCGCCAGATAAAGCCAGATATTGATCGAAAGTCATACCTTGCTTGTATCTGTGTGTACTTGGGTGTTGCACTTGGCCCATGACTGAAATCGTTTGATTGGTCGGTGGAATGTACAAGGCATCGGCATCCTCAAGCATAAGGTTTGCGCTATCAATACCTAATTCAATGGCATTAATATCAACAACTAATCGGCCGACAGTTTTAACATTTTCAAGCTGATTTAACATCAGCTGCGCATCGTTATAGCCAATAGTTGGGGTATCTTTGGTCAACGCTTTCGCGGCAATCTCTCGGCGTAATTCATCAGCGAGTTTTGATAACTCAAGTTGCTCTTTATCTTTTACTGATTTACGTAAAAATACCGCACTGCGAGGAGCGGCATCACTCGTTAAGCCGCCTGCACGAGCAAGAACATCCTTTAAGCTTTCACCGCGTTGAATGCTATAGGTACCGGGGAACTTGACTTCCCCTTTAATGGTTACCCAACGAGTATCTTGCCAATCTGGAAGGGTGCGAACAGTTAGAATGTCGCGGCTTTGTAGCTTAATATTTGCAGATGGATCATTTTGCATTACGCGGTCTAAGCTTAGCTGCACATGCTCAACTGACACCCCATTTTGCTCAGAAACATTTTGACGAGTTAATTCTGCCGCAAGTGTATAAGCACCTTCCTCTAATCCACCCGCCGCGATTAGTAACTCTTTAACATCAGCATTGATGGTAATTGGGTATTGCCCAGGAAAACGCACGTTACCATTAATGTTAACTAACTTAGCAGCATCACCAAAACGACTTTGCTCTCTCAGCTTCTGAATTATTGGTTTTAGTAACGCTTCGCGGTCTGCATAATCAAACACAATAATTGAATCACGCGGATTTAATTGAGGATTGTAGTGTGATTTAGGCTCACCTATTGCTCGTCCGAGGGCAATACGCTCAACTTGGATATCGCCACGCTGATTTATCTCACGTACTAGTAAGGCATAATCCAAATCAGCTGAAATGGTGAGGTCACCCCAAATTGAAGGGAGTAAATCCGCAACTGTCAAACCTTTCGTCCATTGATACTTACCAGGTCGAACGACAGCACCTGCGACAGTAATCGCATTATCGATACGACTTGAGGCTGATCTTACATTTAAAAGGTCACCATTTTTAACTAAGGTGTTTAAACCAACATTTTCTGTTAAATCTACACTGATTACCGTTTTAACTGATTCGTTACTATAACGTTCTACTGTGCTGGCTTTAGGATAAGCGCCAGGGTTTAGACCACTCGCCATGCGAATAACATCGGCCATTGTTTCATTATTTTTGAGTTCATAAATAGCAGGACGACGTACTTCACCCATCACACTCACAGAACCACCTGAAGATGGAATGAACACGACATCACCCGATTGTAAACGAATATCCCCAGAGGCATCGCCACGCAGTAGTAAGTCATATAAGTCTAAACGACCTACCGTTTTACCTGCGCGCTTGATTTGAATGTCACGTAGACTACCGATTTGGTTGACTCCACCAGAGATAAATAAGGCCTGGGTGATTGTCGACAAACTTGAAACAGTGTAAGAACCGGGTTGGAAGGCATCACCAGCAACAAAAATGCGTATTGAGCGTAATTCGCCCATAGTGATACTTGATTCTATACCTATCATGCTTTGGCTAATTTTTTGCTGTAATAATTCACGCACTTCAGCAAAACTCAACCCTACAAGGGATATTGGTCCTAAATTAGGGAACTGAATGGCACCATCACGTCCCACTGTTAATATGTACTGATTGTTTTCTTTACCAAACAACTGAACATTTAAACTATCACCTGGACCAATCATGTACTCAGCAGGTACGGGCACATCACTTACAGGTGCGAAAGTACTCGGCGAGCCAGCAAACAGATCATACCCAAAACGCTTTAGTTGATTTTCTTTTTTATCTTCAATTGCCTCAACCGTAGATTCTGACTTAGTCGCTTGATTTAACTGGTCGCTTTCCGATTGATCAACCACATTATTTTTCGCCGCGCGTGGTGTAACTACAGTAGGATTTTCAACAACTGTCGCTGTAGCACCGGCCCCAGTTATCATTGAAGGGTCAACACCATATTGGCGTGCTAATCTTTCTTGTTCAGACTTAGGTAATGCTTTGAACTGCTCGATCATCTGCGGAGATGGCGTAATGGCATTAGCCTGCGCGCCCATCAAAATCGCGGCACTTATGCCTAGTATGATGAATTTTTTGACTTGTCGTAGCACCAGATATCTCCGTTTATAAAAATTGGGGCAAAACTTATTTTTTAGAATTCAGATGTAGCACAATTTGTTCTACGTTTGAGCAGTAAACAGCTTGATGTCTTTACATAACCAGAAATACATAATGCCTTTCAGGCACGCTACCGTACCACGTGGCGGCCATAGGCCTTCGGCGTCCGCTTAACGAATGAAACTATTCATTCGATAAATATATCCCTATATAACTGCCAGTTCGGTATCCATACCTCTCGTTCGAGAGCTCAACCTTCGGTTTCTCACCTTTCAGGCACGCTACCGATCCGCGTGGCGGCCATAGGCCTTCGGCGTCAGCTTAACGAATGAAACTATTCATTCGATAAATATATCCCTATATAACTGCCAGTTCGGTATCCGTACCTCTCGTTCGAGAGCTCAACCTTCGGTTTCTCACCTTTCAGACACGCTACCGCCCATAGATTGCGGCTTCTATATTGCCCTTCGCGATGCGAAAATTCATATTTTTCAAGCAATAAAGCTATAGCATTCTTTACTGTAAAGAATGGTAAGGCTCTAATCCTTTAGTATTCCTAGCGAGTAACGTCATCAAACTTTTGAGAAAACACGCCGAGCAATTTCTACTTTGGGTAAGCAAAAACAAAATAGCTTAACTAGACTAATTATCTTATTCGCCTCAATACCCACTTTAAACACTAAGCTAGCCTCCACTGTGGGCTAGCCAGCTAATTAAAACATTATCACAACATTGAGTTTTACAAGTTTACTGTAAACTTTCAGTTTTAGCTGGTTAATTAACAAACAAAAACAAGCTGCTTGTTCAAATTTCAAACATCAGTTTGCAACCAAACAAGACAACAACTTCAACTTCAAAATAAACCATTGATTTATAATGCCTTAAATGACCTACATAAATTGCAGGCAAAAAACATGAACCGTAAAAATAGCTAATATCCTACAAACACATCATCGTAATTCTTACAATGTCGCTTGCATCACTTACTTAACCGCAAACTCTTTCAACGCTTTGCTCTGGCACTGTAACTGTCTTTATTTGTCCCATAATGTTGAATAGAACATGACAACGCTTATTGGGGCATTTTTCTTGAAAAATACCTTCTAGATCAACAAATGGCCCATCTGTAAAACGAATTTTTTCCCCAGTTTTTAGCTCTAATGCTTCGGCTAATACCGTTTGGGAAGGCGTTAATTCTTTCATGCGAATGGCATGGATAATTCTGTCGTCAATGGGCGTCATTTTTTCTTGACAATTAACGATTCGATTCACACCACGAGTAGAGTGGACCTGCCTAACACTTGTTTGGCTTGGGTCGAAATTGATGAATAAATAATTAGGGAATAAAGGTACACGACAGACCTGTTTCCGTCCGCGTTGAGATTTCTCTTCAGAGACCATAGGTAGATACGTCTCTAAATTTTGAAGTGCTAAGTTCTGTTGCGCTCTCGCTTCACTACGAGGCTTACAATACAAAAGGTACCATGCCTTCATACGCTAATCTCACTACCCTATTTTAAGTGACGTCCATTCACGGGCGGCAATCATAGCAAAGATGCCTAAGTCGATGGAAGTAGTTTTTCGCCTATTCCAGCCTCTCGCTCGGTATGCAGACGATGTACGTCTACATTAGCGAATTAACATCTAAAATCACGGCAACACTATATTGCTGATAATGTCACCACTTAGCTTACCAAAATTGACTTTGGTTGCTTTTAAGGGGTATATAAGGTGGGATTTTAGCGAAAATACTCATTTTACAGCTAAATACATTACTTTAATTATAAGAACGTAACAATAACCCATACGTAACTAGCGGTTATTCAACAATTAATGAATGCATTTGTGTTAATTGATTGCTGATTAAACCTGCAGGCGATATTGGGACGAGCAACAACCATTTTTCTGTGGCGACATCATCCTGTTTCAGGGGCCCACAGGCAATCACGAGCTTAAGGTGGAAGACTTCATGAGCGTAGCAAAACCACAAGGAACGATGCTTGGGCATCCTAAGGGATTGTTCCTGCTGTTTACAACAGAACTTTGGGAACGTTTTAGTTATTATGCAATGCGCGCCATTTTGGTACTTTATCTAGTCGATAAAGTGCAGAGTGATGGCGGGCATGGTCTAGGTTGGACTCAAGCAGAAGCATTATCGCTTTATGGTACCTTCACAGGGTTAGTCTACTTAACGCCACTTATCGGCGGCTGGTTAGCCGATAACGTACTGGGTCAACGTAAAGCCATTTATTTTGGTGGCGCTTTAATGGCTGCGGGTCAATTCTTACTTGCCGCGCCGCACAGTTGGATCCCAGGTTTAGAAACAACTGTGTTCTATATTGGTCTGGGTACTCTCATTCTGGGTAATGGTTTATTCAAGCCAAACATCTCCACTATGGTGGGTGATCTTTACGAAGAAGGCGATCACCGTCGTGATGGCGCATTTACCATTTTCTACATGGGCATCAACTTAGGTGCTGCCCTGTCAGGCTTTATTGTTGCCTGGGCTTATACTAGCTTCGGACACGCTACTATTGTTGATGGACAAGAAGTGTTTGTTAACAATTGGCAAGCAGGTTTCTTCTGTGCTGGTGTTGGTATGATTTTCTCTTTAATCATCCAATTTTTATTCGCGCAGAAGTATTTAGGCGATATCGGCAGAGTGCCCGCCGCTAAGCTTGAAAAGCAAAAAGCGGAAGAGAAAGGCGAAGTACGTAAAGAACCTCTGACCAAAGTTGAACGTGACCGTATCAAAGTCATCATGGTAATGGGTTTGTTCACAATTATCTTCTGGGCTGGTTTCGAACAAGCTGGCGGTTTAATGAACTTGTTCACTAACGAGTTCACCGATCGCATGGTCGGTAGCTTTGAAGTCCCAACGACTTGGTTCCAATCATTAAACGCTATCTTTATCGTATTATTTGCACCTGTGATTGCTTCTATCTGGATCCGCTTAGGTAAGAATGAACCTAACTCTCCAGTGAAATTTGCACTTGGTCTGTTCTTACTCGCGATCGGTTTCCTATTCATGATAGGTGCTGTAATGCAGATGGGTGGCGATGCATCGGTTAAATCGAGCATGTGGTGGTTAGTGGGCGCTTATTTCTTCCACACTATGGGTGAACTTTGCTTGTCACCTATCGGTTTATCTATGGTGACTAAGTTAGCACCTCTGCGCATTGCTTCTTTGATGATGGGCGCTTGGTTCCTATTCGTCGCTGCCGCCAACAAGATTGGCGGTGTGGTTGGCTCATTCATCGGCCATGGCGGTGAAAAGGAAGAGCAACTGGCGAATGCAATGGCGATCTTCTCTGGCATTGCCATTACAGCGGCACTTTCAGGCATTATTCTGTATTTTATGGCTGATAAATTAGTGGACTGGATGCATGGCGCTGAAAGCAAGCACCAGACTGAAGCAGAAGTATTAGAAAGTGAAATTGCTGTAACTGCAGAACATGAAGCAATAAAACGCTAATTAGCTATTCGACTGTAAAAACAAAAACGCCTTACTAGCAATAGTAAGGCGTTTTTCGTTGTGTCGTGTTTGAATTGAATACTAACTTCATAATAACATTAGCGACGAACTAAAGACTCAACTGTAGGAAACCACCTTCGGGCATTGCGGCATCGTAAACCAATCCCTTAAACTTATTCTCAAGCAAAGCTTGTTTATGTTCCGGCTCACTGGTCGCAATACATAACTGCTCTTGCGGTAAAAGACTGCGGAACTGAATACTCGGCTTACCCCAATCTAATACACCCAGCTGAAGGCTCTCTGAGAGTGCTAGCGGGCTTAATCCCTCGTCATTACGCAAATAGCAACGCAGCCCCTTCCCAGCCTGCGCGATAGCAGCACGGTACTTTGTCAGCTCAATAGAGACATAAATCATATCCGCTTTGATATCGAGACCCGACTTGACTAAACGTTCATTCAAGTAGCTCATCATATTGAACGGTTCAATGATGCTTTGACTCTGGCCATTTCGAAAATCTTTAAGTTTCTGATTAACAAAACTTCTCAGCAGAACGCAAGCAAAAGCAGCTCGATTATCTTCGGGATATAAATGCGCCATATACATGATCAAGTGATCAGTGCCGACCATAGTTGAATCAATAAAGTAACTGCTAATGTCACTATTTTTATACAGACTGTAGTCAACCTTCGCCGCCGGATAGCTTATGTTTGAAGCGGGGAACAATTGTTGCTGCACTTGCTTTGCCGCAGCAACACTCTGCTCGAGCAAGGCGAGATTATCGCTTAACTCTTGATGGGATAGGGCTTCAAAATCGGCAGCTTGGGTATCATCAATGTAGGAACTATGGAGGCTTTGTTTAATGGCTTGTTCAATGATGAATAAATCGGATACTGGTTTAACGAGATAATCACTGGCGCCAATGCGTAATGCCTCAACAACGTCAGCCATGACATTATTACCTGAGATCACAACAGAAGGGACAAGCGGCGCTAACCTTGTCATTTCCTTAAGCATGTCGAGCCCGCCAAGCTTAGGCATGCTTAAGTCTGCAAGAACAACATCAAAGTGCTGCGATTTAAAAAGTGATAATCCTTCTTCACCGTCACAGGCTTGCGTGACTTGTGCGCCTCTAGTATCAAGAAAGCTTGCGACAATCTGCCGAAACACCGGATCATCTTCAACTAAAAGAACCGCAACACCATTTAACGCCATAAAAGTTCCCGAATAGAGTTCATCGCTTAACCATTACTCAAGTGAACATGCCGATAACGTTTTTCGATAAGGCTAACACTTGAATACTAACGACAAATGCTGTCAAGTACGGCCTAGAGGGTTACTCAAGCTCCTGCATATACTGATCGAGTAACTCATCATCATCTTGTTTTTGAGGAACATTACCATCATAGACTTTATAGTCCATGTGTTGTAAATACGCATCTTTGACAAAGGCATAAGGATCGAGTGCATTATCAACGAGTCGTTCTTGATCGATCGCAGACGCTCTGGAATGAAGATTTTTAAGTCCCCATTTAACAATGGTTTGCCACATTGTTAACTCAGACAAGGGAAAGTATAGACCATCAACCCAATCAGACGCGAGTTCTCGCACGACGTAAGGCCCCGCAAACGGCGCCATGAAGTAAGGTCCGTTAGGCACGCCATAATAACCAAGCACTTCGTTAAACTCATCTTGCTTACGGCTCATACCCATCATATCTGCGACGTCAATGACACCTAATAAACCGACTGTAGAGTTGATGGTAAAACGTCCACCGGCATTCGCCGCCCAGCCCCACTTTCCTTGCAGCACGTTGTTTACCAAGCTGCTAGGTTCTTCTAAATTCTGTACAAAATTATTGACGCCTGTTTTAGCTGGCATTGGAATATAATCGTTATAACCATGGGCAACAGGACGATATAAATATCTATCTAAAAAGAGATAGTTAAAATCCCACATTGCACGGTTAAACCCTTCGAACGGGTCGCGGGGATCATCATAGCTGATTTGTACCTTAGCAGGTGCTTCCTGCTGAATGGTATCTGATACGGGCACTTCAGCCGCTTGCACTTTAGGCAACAGCATTAACCCCAAAGATAATCCCATCCATTTCAACTTCATATCGCTCTCTTAATATAAATGTACAGCTTAGGCATCAAGTTTTCGCTAAAGTGACGATACAAAAATGACGATATAAAGATAATTCGTCTTAGTGGCATACTATCCAGTATGACAGTTCCGTTGTCACAAGGCGCATAAGCATACTTGGCAAAAAAAATTGGTCAATTGTTAATTTTACTAAACGAATGTATCGCCAGATAAACTATATAAGGTCACTAAATGGAGTCGATTCCACTTGTTAGCAGTCAAAACCCGCAGTTACACACTGCGACAGCCCAAGCTGATGCTCTCAGTGCTACTCCGCGTGCTATTCCTGCTCAGGTGCAAACCTCCCCTGAGGGAGATAGTATTATTCTAAACGGTACAGAATATAATTTAAAGCTTGTTAACGCTCAGCAGCGGCAAATATTATTGACGGCTAATACTTTTCTAGTCACGCCCAATACGCAAAACACTCCACCGACAGCTGCAGCGACTCAAGATACCACCAGCCAACTGCTTGCCTTAGCCACGCCTATTGCTCTGAAAGTCCCTGAAGCTGTTATCAATTTGGCGCAACAAAATGGCATATCTCAGGCACAGCTTTCAGCTCTTGCGGCTCGAACTCAAGGCTATCCGTTACCGAACGTCACCATTATTAACAAAGAGTTTCATTTTGCTAATGGCACAGTTGTAGCACAAGATCCTGGACCTCAGCTGAATCAAGGAGAATTCTTAGCAAAAATAGCCTTTCAGCAAGGGCGGCCTATTTTATTACTCACCCCAATACAGAGCAAACTCGAAATCGTTATTGGGGCGCCAGTAAATGAAACTCAGGTTCCCACAAATAAATCGTCTTCTGACATTGTGATCGCCAAAGTTGAGCCGGTTCAGATCATCGCTTCCTTTTTAAAAAAACTTGAAACTATCGTTTCTTTACCTGAGCCAACAAAACAAACTGCCACGACAAAGGTAGATACACCGGCAACTATGCTTAGCGGTAGCACAACTCAACCAGAAAAGTTAAATACGAGTACAGAAGGCGTCAAAAACAAAATAGCAAACGATGCTGGCATACCGCTTTCAAATACCAATAAAGGGCCTGTCACGAACCTTAACAGCTCATCGCGCTCATCAAATCCGCTAAATTCACAGACGCAGGCAACGCAGGCAACGCAGGCAACGCAGGCAACGCAGGCAACGCAGGCAACGCAGGCAACGCAGGCAACTAAAACAAATGATGCTATACCTGTCAAAGTAACAATGCCAACTATGTTGAGTGCTCGCGGCTCAAATCAGTCACTCGCTACGCCAGCTGTTCTGATTAATTCAACACAATCACAAATAAATCAACCTAGCTCTTCCACCGCGACCATCGAGCAAACAACAAGGAACTCATCCCCATTGGGATTTAGCCTTGCAACGGCATCGTTAAATGTCCCGTCTCAAGACCCTAAAGTTAATAATGTGTTGGTAATGCAAAACCCCAAGAGTTTGGCTCCAACACCTCCGCTTACCAATGTAGCCACTAATATTGGTGCTCAAAATGAAGAAGCTGCGGAGGAAATTGCTGCGGTGAGTCCAAAAAATATTTTAGGGCTCAATACGCAAAAAAATGAACGGCATGGGAATGATACCAAAACTGACAGCACTATGAAGGTTGCTGATGTTTTGCAAAAAGCATTCAATAAAGCGGGAGCACTTCCTGTTGAACTATCTCGTTCTAATAACAGCTCAAATTTAGCCTCAGAGTTGTTAAAGCACTTACCGCATATAGGATTACCACCACTGAGCCAGCTAAATGATTTAGATGAGCTTAAAGCCAATATTCTCGGACTAGCAAGTCTTAACCTTGCCGCACCTCAGTCAAATCAAGCCTCAATGTTTATGAATGCGAGTGCGATTACCTCATTATTTCAACTGCTACTAGGCTTTAAAGCTAATAATAGTTCGAATTCAATGAGTAAGAAGCTCGCAGATTATCTTGATCAACTGCAAGCCAAAGTTGGCTTTTCCACTAAACAACTTGGCCAACTGAGCAAAGCCGGCAGCCTTGATAGCATGGGACAACTAGCCTCTAACTTGCATTTATACCAACAGGCAAGCAATGAGAGCGCGGGCAATTTAGTGTGGTTCTTTGCCCTGCCCTATGGCATTAACCAACGTCATGAGCAACTGGAAGGGAAATTTGAGCAAGAAGCGGATCCTGATGATCCAGAGAAAAAAGCCGGATGGCGTTTACAGCTCAAATTTAATCTAGCACAAGGTCCGCTACTGATTGCAGCGCAACAGCACAATCAACAATTGGATATCCAGTTTAAAGGCAATAGCCAAATGCTACTTAATAAGGTCAATAACTTTTTAACGCCCTTAAGCCAAAAACTGTCACAGCTAGGGTTTACGCCTGGTGAGCTCTCAACGCAAATAGCGCAAGTGCCAGCAACCTTATTACCAGGAGATCATTTCCTCGTAAAGACAAAAGCTTAGCTAGAAAAAACACCTAAGCGGACATTGAATCCATCATCTAATTTTAGGAAGAACCAAATGAGCGAAGAGAGTGAACCGAAACAAGCTGTCGCGCTGAGCTACGATGGCCGTAACGCGCCTAAAATTGTGGCGACTGGTGAAGGGCTTATCGCAGAAGAGATTATTGCGCTAGCCAAAGCTAACGGCGTGTATATCCATCAAGATCCCCATCTAAGCCATTTTCTACAGTTGTTAGAGTTAGGAGAGGAAATTCCTAAGGAGCTTTATCTGCTAATTGCCGAACTGATCGCATTTGTGTATATGCTCGACGGTAAGTTTCCCGAGCAATGGAATAATATGCATCAAAAAATTGTTGAGAAGGCATAAAATAAAAAGCTAATTTTGGCAAATTAGCTTTGAGAGTTAAACAAAGTATCACTATCAATTCTATGCGATCATTTGCGATGAAGTCGGATCAATAGCTCAGCTTCCGCTTTGGGTAGTTCGCATTCTTTAATCAACTCATCCACACCAGCGCCAAGCGCGACCATTTTCATGGCTCGAGTATAAAGTTTTGCCTGTGGATCCTGCTGAGTCGTCTCTTCTATCCGTTCCGACTGCTGAAGTAGGCGTTTTTCTAACTCAATCACACGCCGACCGACTCCGATAGTGCCACTGCGCAACTCTTGTAACTCACGCTTAAATGACTCTCGCTGACGATCACCTTCTTTGACTAAAACGGTTAACGCTTCGACCTTGCTTCTTAGTTTGCTCAATTGTTTTTGTAAAAAGAGTACTAATCCTAAGCATGCGATGACATAGACTAACGCTGCGATCAAAAATTCATCGCCCATTAAAAATCCTTATACTCATTCATAGCCATAAATTAGCAGGCATTCCAACTGAGTTATCTATTCCAAAGTGCTGTACTTAAATGACTCAATATAATTAGCCATTGTTCAAGCTGTGATAAAAATACTTTGTCTATCCATAAATCGTAAAGACTTAGAATCATCGATTTATTCGCAAATACACAAAATAGCTGAATGAATTAATATCATTCAGCCTTATCTCGCTAATCGATTAAATCTGAGTCAATTCGGCCCATTCTTCATCGGATAATAACTTGTCAAGATCGACTAAGATAAGTAATTCATTGTCGCGATTACTCACACCTTGAATGAACTTAGCACTCTCTTCCGTTCCGACATTTGGTGCATTGTCGATTTCTGAGCGGCGTAAATAAACCACTTCGGCAACACTATCCACTAAGATGCCTATGACTTGCTTTTCAGCTTCGATGATAACGATTCGAGTTGAGTCATCAACTTCGGCAGACTGCAATCCAAAACGTGAGCGGGTATCAATAACTGTGACAACGTTACCACGTAAGTTAATGATACCTAATACGTAATAAGGCGCACCGGGCACGGGAGCGATTTCAGTGTAACGCAATACTTCCTGCACTTGCATTACATTGATACCGTAAGTTTCATGGTCTAACTTAAAGGTAACCCATTGTAATACTGCATCATCTTTACTTGCAGCAACTGCTGCTACATTTCTTGTATCTTTCATGTTTACCTCAACCAATTGAGTCCTGACAACCTAAACCCGCATTTAGCATTTCAACTAAGGCTTGTACGTGCAAAATGCCACACATCTGCTCTTTCACTACACCCGCTAACCAAGGGCGCTTACCTGCTTGACTACGCCAGTTGACTTGCGATTTATTAATTTTTACCGCATTGACTAAGGACTCACAAGTTAATCCCCAGTTACTGCCTTCTAATAATACAAGATATTGATAATTTACCGATTGCGCCAGTTTATCTGAGTATTTTTCTGGCATAACCCACGCACAAGTGTCAACAATGTTCAATTGCTCCTCCCTATGCGTCTGTACACCGAGAAACCATGCGGGTCGGCCAAAGATGTGGTTTATCCGCTCAATTTTAACTATTCCGCCTAAACTGACCAAAGGCACCGCCAATGTCAGGCCTGCTACTTTAAAGAATAGTACCTGAAACTCATCATCGAGCACTTCTTGCAAATCTTTTGTCACGCTAGGAGGCGTAATGCCGACTTGTGTTTCGGGCACAACCACTGGCTCAACGACTTTTTCAGCAATTATTTCATCAACAACCGCTTCATCAATAACAGGCTTGGCTTGCGGTACTTCCACCACTACGGGTTGGACATCAACTGCAGGCGTAACTTCAACAAAAGGTGGCGTCGGTGCTAATGTTTGAGTCTTAAGTACAGGCGCCAACAATTTTTCTAGCGCTTGCTTGTTCACTTGAGAAGCAATCTTACTCACTGGAGCAACAAACTCATGTTGTCTTGGCGTTGCTTTTGGCTGCAACTGTACCGCCGGCGTTATCGTCCTATCTAGAGCTTGTAATGCAGTCGTACGACCATTTTCAGCCAAGATTGCGGCATCAAGTAATGCTGCCTCCGTTTGATTAACGGCAACATTTTGATTTGAGTCTGCTGTTACAATGCTTTGAGAGGAAACAACCTGACTTGGAGTGTCATCTTCCTGCAGCAATAATGCGAAAAAATCAAAAACAGTTTCATCAACCGATTTTGACATGGCCAAACTCCCCAACTAATAAGAAATCTAATAATCTTTCATAGGCTTTCACGCCACGACAACCACTCGCATAATGCGATGCTGGTAAATGTGCCAAACTGGCATCTCTAAACTTAGTGTCGACAGGAATAACGTCCTTCCACAGGGTCTCACTGTATTCTGCGCCAAGCACTTGCAAAGCGGCGGGTGATGCCTTGGTACGTTTATCGTACATAGTGGGCACGACGGTGTAGCTGTAACGCGTCTTCTTCGAGCGCCCCATCAACTCCATCGTTTTAATCATCCGCTCTAGCCCTTTAATGGCAAGAAACTCAGTCTGCACGGGAATAATAATATGCTGACTTGCCGCAAGGGCATTTACCATTAAAACGCCAAGTACAGGGGGGCAATCAACGATAGCCACATCATAATCATCAGCAACTAGCGCTAATAAATTACGCAGTACTAATCCCATCCCCTCTTGATGACCTAAGGCTCTGTCCAACGTTGCAAGTGCCATAGTGGCAGGCAATAAATCGAGACCATCGACTAAGGTTGGAACTACATGGGATAAAACGAGTTCTTTGGAAAGGCTTTTATGGGCCAGAAACACATCAAATAAAGAGCCTGGAACCTCTTCAGAATCAATGCCTAGGTAATAACCTAACGAAGCGTGTGGATCGGTGTCTATCATAAGCACACGCTTGCCGCGCTTAGCCAATGTTCCCGCTAAACTCGCTACCGTTGTGGTTTTACCTACGCCACCTTTTTGATTCGCTATGGTCCAAACTTTCAAGAAGTGACCCCCATATAAATTGATTAAATGCTAATGAATGAGAATATTGAGCACACACATTCCAAAAGTTACTGCTCTTTTCTCGTCGTTACTCGAATACCACCATTCGGTAAACTAATCACTTTAACACCATCGGCATTTTCAGAAATCACTACAGGTAGCATCTGTGCTTTATTCGGTCCAATTGGCGAAGTAGCAGCTTTAACTTCTGCTTCTGGCGTCTGCAGCAGTGTCGGTACTAAAGGTTGCTGATTAGCGTTATCCTTCGCCGTATCCATCGCTGCACTTTGCTTACCCAGCAAAGGCGGAATGCCAATCTGCGTAGGTTCAGGACCTATAGCAACAGCCTTTTGCTCACCAGGAGCTGCCAATTGCAGCATAGCTTTAGTCTGATCAGGATGAGACGCTAACCAGGTTGCAATAGCTTCAGCTTGTTCATCAGGGACCATTAACAGCACCTGAGTCGATTCCAAACGTTTTATATCTTCACGCAACAAACTATTTTTGTGCCGATAATCGAGACTCAAGGCGCCAAGACACAAAATGGCAATAGCCATCAGCAAAATGATGAGCACACTATTCGTGCTCATCGGATTTTGACTCTTAGACACGAACAGACTCTTTTAAAATGCATTCAGCCATGTTGTCTAAGGCAATCGACTGAGTTGCAATACCCGCGCTGGCAACAGCCTGTGGCATACCATAAACCACACAACTGGCTTCATCCTGTGCCCAAATGGTCGCACCGACCGCTTTCAACATGCGGGCACCTTCTCTGCCATCCGCGCCCATACCGGTTAACACAACGGCAAGCACGTCACCGCTAAAGGCTTTAGAGGCTGAAGCAAAGGTGATATCAACACAAGGCTTGTAGTTCATGTCCGCACTGCCAGCGATGACTTTTAATCGACCACTACCTCCAGTACGTTCAACCATCATTTGCATACCGCCAGGCGCTAAATACGCACAACCCGGTTTAAGAAGATCGCCATTAGCGGCCTCTTTTACTTCAATCTTACATAAGCCATTCAAACGACTTGCAAATGCTGGCGTAAAAGCTGCGGGCATATGCTGAATTAATAAAATCGGATGCGGATAGTTTGCCGGGAATTGGGTAAGAATTTTTTGCAAGGCAACTGGACCACCAGTAGATGTGCCGATCAGCAGTATTTTATACTGCTTACCACTTGCACGAATCGACGCTGCTGTTGAGGTCCTCACAGGAGCAGTGGCTGGAGTATGCGACGCTATACTCGTTGTCCCTAAAACGCTACTGGTTGGGCGCACGCTAGGTGTTGAAGCGACGACAGGACGTGCAATTGGACGAAACATTCTGCGGCGTCCCAATGCCTTAACTCTCTGCTGCAACAATAAAATAGCATCATCTTTATTGGTAGCAATGTCTTCAAAACGTTTAGGTAGAAAATCTAACGCACCAGCATCTAAAGCGTCTAACGTTGCTTTAGCGCCATCATGGGTTAAAGAAGAAAACATCAAGATCGGAGTCGGACATTTAGCCATGATTTCACGGACGGCAGTAATACCATCCATCACGGGCATCTCAATATCCATAGTGATAACTTGAGGATTAAGCTCAGCAGCCATCTTCACCGCTTCGGCCCCATTTGAGGCCGTCGCGATAACTTCCAGTTCAGGATCTTGATTGACTATTTCACTAACACGTCGTCTGAAAAAACTTGAGTCATCAACGACTAATACTTTAATGGCCATTCCATTCCTTAGCTTGGAAACTAATTCTTACTTTTCGCATAATGCTTTAACAATCCAGGGACATCTAAGATCAGTGCGATACCACCATCCGATGTAATCGTCGCGCCAGCCATCCCAGGAGTGCCATGTAACATAGCGCCAAGGGGTTTAATCACCACCTCTTCTTGGCCTATTAGGGCATCGACCACAAAACCAATTTGCATCATACCTAATTGTACAATCACCACATGACCATGCTTTTTATCGCCATGTTTAAAGGTGGTTTTGTTTCTATGTAGCCAGTGCTCCAAATAGAACAAAGGCACAGCCTTGTTACGCACTATGACGGTGAGTTGTCCGTCGACGATATTGGTCTTAGTGAGATCGAGATGGAATATCTCGTTCACGCTAGACAGAGGTAATGCAAACACTTGTTTAGCGACATCAACCATTAAGGTTGGCATGATCGCCAGCGTTAACGGTACTTTAATCTCAAGTATCGTGCCCTTACCTTTCATAGAATCAATATGCACTGTGCCGTTAAGCTGAGTGATACGGGTTTTTACCACGTCCATCCCAACGCCACGACCAGAAATATCTGAAATCTCGACCTTAGTTGAAAAACCGGGCGCAAAAATCAAATTATACGCTTCGCTGTCAGTCATCCGCGAAGCTGAATCTTCATCGAGTACACCACGCGTTATCGCAATTTTTTTCAGTTTCTCAGGGTCCATACCTGCGCCATCGTCTTCGATTTTCAGCAGTATATGGTCACCTTCCTGACTTGCAGATAAGGTAATCGTACCCGTTCTCGGCTTGCCGTTGGCTTCACGCTCATTTGGCATTTCAATACCGTGATCCACAGAGTTACGCACTAAGTGGACGAGTGGATCGGCAAGCGCTTCAACTAAGTTTTTATCTAGATCGGTTTCTTCACCGACCATGATCAAATCAATTTCTTTATTGAGTGTACGCGCAAGATCACGTACTACTCGAGGGAAACGACCAAACACTTTCTTGATCGGTTGCATACGGGTTTTCATCACCGCGCCTTGCAAATCGGCTGTCACGAGATCTAAGTTCGCAAGGGCCTTAGACATTTCCTCATCATCACGACTGATGCCTAAGCTCACTAATCGATTTCGCACTAACACTAACTCGCCCACCATATTCATGATTTGGTCGAGTCGTGCAGTATCAACACGGACTGTCGTTTCACCTTGAGGCACATTTGCTGAACTTGCTTTAGCTGGCGCTTTCTCTACAACAGCTATGTCCACTTTCGGTTTTGCGGCAACAACGGGAGCTGGAGCAGGCGCAGCGGCTTTTACTGGTGTGGGAGTCGCAGCGGCTTTAGGTGCAACAGTCGAAGCAGGCGTTACTGGTGCAGTAGGCGCTTTTACTTCTGCTTTTGCAGGGGCCGCACCTTTACCATGGAGTTCATCGAGTAATCTTTCAAACTCGTCATCGGTAATTTCATCGGCATCCACTATCGGTTGAGGCGTGGGAGCCGAAGCGACCTTTGGTTTAGCCGGCACTTCTGCCTCAGCTTTAAACTTGCCTGAACCATGTAGTTCATCAAGCAATGCCTCAAACTCATCATCAGTGATGTCATCACCCGATGCTGTAGACGCTTTAACTGGCGCAGCTGGCTTAGCGACCACAGGTTCAGACGCCACAGCGGTAGCAGCCGCAGGGCCTTTTCCTGAGCCATGAAGCGCATCTAACAAAGCTTCAAATTCAGCATCGTTGATATCATCAATACTTGAAGATGAGCTATTACTTATCTCTGCGGGAATGTCTTGTGGGACGGGAGTTTCAACAATGGCTTCAACGACAGGCTCTGGTTCGACAACTTCTACCACCTCTGCAGACGCAACTTCAGATGGCAATGGCGCACCTGAACTCAGCATTTTAAGTCTAGACAACAGGCCTGACTCAGCAGGATCTTGTTGTTCGCCCTGCTGCGTTTGAGCAAACATGGTATTAATAGCATCAACAGCCTGCAAAATAATATCCATCAGCTCTGCGTTTACGCTGCGTTTGCCTGTGCGCAATAGATCGAAGGTATTCTCAGCCTCATGACACACATCGACCATGGGAGTTAAGCTAAGAAAGCCTGCGCCACCTTTAACGGTATGGAACCCTCGGAAAATGGCGTTTAGCAAGTTTGTGTCATCAGGATTATTTTCAAGCGCAACGAGTTGCTCTTGCAGAAGCTCTAAAATTTCACCGGCTTCGATTAAAAAATCCTGGAGTATCTCTTCATCTACATCAAAGGCCATCAAATTGACTCCCAGTTAGAAACCCAGACTCGATAGAAGATCATCCACTTCGTCTTGACCCGTTACTACATCTTGACGAAGCTCGGCATTCATTATCGGCCCTTCCGCTTCAATATTATTTTTCTGAGCAATCTGACTTTCAATCATAGGCTGCTCACCAAATACCGTCAGCATAGAAACCAGATTACTTTCAACTTCCATTACCAGATCAATAACACGGCGTATCATTTGCCCTGTTAAGTCTTGAAAATCTTGCGCCATCAATATTTGATTCAGCAATTCACGTAATCGAATCGAGTCGTCTGAACTACGGGACATAAGATCTTGGACATCGTGACAAAGAACCTTAAATTCACTTAAGACTATCTCGCGTCGCATTAATTTGTCCCAAGATGGCATGACTTTTTGAATATTAACCGTTACGGCATTGGCCAAAGGTAAACATTCTTCAACCGCATCCATGGTTTTATTTGCCGCTTGTTCAGTCATGTCAATAACGTAATTTAAACGTTGCTTGGCATCGGGAATTTCTGTATTGGCTAATTCAGAAAGACGATTATCAACTTGAAAATCCATCAGCGCACTATGAAGTTGCCGAGTTAATTTCCCTACCTCTTCGAATAATTCGCGTTGCAGTGGAGCTGCAAGCTCCCGAAATAAATCATCTGCCTGACTTTGCTCACCTGCACTTAATAATTCAACAAAGTGCTGAGCTTGCTCGAGCGTGATGAGCCCTGATGTTTGTGACTTCATAGCTCATCCTTGCTCAAGCGAGTCGTTCGAATATTTTATCTAACTTCTCTTTCAGCGTTGCTGCGGTAAAAGGCTTAACCACATATCCATTCACTCCCGCTTGAGCGGCAGCAATAATCTGTTCACGTTTTGCTTCAGCAGTTACCATTAATACGGGTAAATGCTTTAGCGAATCATCTGCGCGAATTGCTTTTAACAGATCGATCCCTTGCATGCCGGGCATATTCCAATCTGTAACAACAAAATCAAAATCCCCCTTTTGCAACATCGGCAGGGCTGTTGAGCCATCGTCTGCTTCTTGGGTATTGTTAAACCCCAAGTCTCGCAACAAGTTCTTGATGATACGCCTCATTGTCGAAAAATCGTCAACAATGAGAATCTTCATATTCTTGTCCAAGGTTTCCTCCGGTGAGCTGACATTCTGTGCTCGATTAATAATTATACTTATGTCCAATGCTTGAGTTTAGCTTTCAATCGCAACATTGCCTGACTTAATATCTGGCTAACCCGCGATTCACTGACTTCAAGAATGGCGCCAATCTCTTTTAAATTCAATGCTTCATCGTAGTACAGGGATAACACTAATGCATCTCTTTCAGGCAATAATTTAATTGCCTCAACCAGAGCAGAATGAAATTGGTTCTCAGCTAATGCTTCAAATGAATCATCATCGGACCGATCACTCACTGTAAGTATATCCTGAGATACGCCTAAGTCTTCTATCCCTATGATTTTTCCGACAGAAACATCGTTAAGAATATGATGGTACTCATCGAGCGTCATATCAAGTTTTTCTGCAATTTCTGTGTCGCGTGCATCACGACCCAGTGCTTGCTCTAACTCATCTATAGCGTGTGCAACCTTGCGGTTGTTACGATGAACGGAACGAGGGACCCAATCGCCGCGGCGAATTTCATCTAACATGGCCCCACGTATGCGTATGCCGGCGAAGGTTTCAAATTTCGCACCCTTGCCACCATCAAACTTGGATGATGCTTCTAATAACCCCATCATCCCAGCTTGGAGTAAATCATCTAACTGCACGGAGGCAGGTAGTCTGGCGAGTAAATGATGCGCAATTCTTTTAACCAACGGAGCATACTGTTCAACGATCGACGATTTATTGTCAAAACAAGTATACGCAGCGGCTTTATTCACTCGTTTTTTCCTCTTGAAAATCTGGTCGTTGTACTAAACGCTCAACGAAAAACTCCAAATGCCCACCAGGTTGCTGCGGTACAGGCCAGCTTAGAATTTTATTTGCCAACCCTTGATACGCAATCGCTGCTGGTGATTTAGGATAAGCTTCAACCACCAATTTTTGTTTACGAACTGATTTACGTAAGTTTTCGTCAAATGGGATTGTTGCAACCAATTCAAGGGCGACATCCAAAAATCTGTCGGTCACTTTACTGAGTTTAGCAAATAATTCCATACCTTCGCGTAAACTACGCACCATATTGGCAACTATTTTAAAACGGAACACGCCATGCTCACGGCTGAGGATTTTTATCAGGGCATAGGCATCGGTAATTGATGTGGGTTCATCACAAACAACGACCAGCACATCCTGCGATGCACGTGAGAAACTGAGCACCATATCTGAAATCCCAGCAGCAGTATCTACGACTAGAATATCAAACTGAGTCCGCATCTCACTAAATGCGCGAATTAACCCTGCATGTTGCGCTGGGCTTAATTCCACCATCCCTTGTGTTCCTGAAGTGGCTGGCACTATGCCAATCCCTTTAGGGCCACGAACGATAATATCGTCAAGCTCTGCATCACCAGAGAGAACATGGGAGAGGTTACGCTCGGCACGAATACCCAGCATGACATCGACGTTTGCTAAGCCAAGGTCAGCATCAAGTACCAAGACACGCTTGCCTTTTTCGGCTAATGCCACAGCAGTATTAATGGAGACGCTGGTTTTACCAACGCCACCTTTACCACCTGTGACCGCGATTACTTTCACTTTTTCGTTATAGGGTTGATTCATCATACGTAAACCACTTGCTTGATCCAGGGTCATAAATCTACTCAAATGCACAGGCCATATTATCTGACCACGCTGTGTCTTGTAATGATTGTTGTTCTGTACTATCTAACGCTGCGAGTGCCTGCTGGGCTAAATCTAAGGTATCCGCAACTTTCATATCTTCAGGAACTCTTTGTCCATCAGTAACATAACTTAATGGTAATCCGTTTTGGATCAACACACTTAATGCCCCTGCTAACGACACAGATTCATCGAGTTTTGTGAGAACGACACCAGATAGGGGAATGCGTTTAAAATGATTGACTGCATCTTGCAGCACACGGCGCTGTCCTGTCGCAGACAGTACCAGATAACTGCGGATAGGTATCCTGCTATTTGCAGTTAAATTATCAAGTTGCTGGTAAAGACGCATATCTCGTTGTCCCATGCCAGCCGTATCTATCAATACTAGCTTGCGATTCCTAAACTGATAGAGAATTTGCTCTAATTCATTCAGATCATGAGCTTGCTTTACTGGGCAGCCCATTATTTTGCCATAAGTTGCTAATTGCTCATAGGCTCCGATACGATAATGATCTGTCGTTATCAAAGCCACATGCTCAGCACCATGATGGGCAGCAAAACGGGCAGCAAGTTTCGCTAATGACGTGGTTTTACCCACACCGGTTGGACCCACTAATGCAACCACTCCGCCCTGTTTAACAATATCATCACCTTGATTATCAAGCATGTTAGCGAGACTTTGAGGTAAAGCTCGAACTAATTCTGCAGGCGTATAGTGTTGGCTCAGCGCCGCTAATTTGTTCGCAACCGCAGGGGAGAATTCAGCCTCAAGTAACTTGGCCTCGAGCATAGCACCGACGGGGTCGATGCGTTTTTTATGTTCTGTCATCAAAGAGGACACTTGGTGTGTCAATAAATTACGCAATGAGGCTAACTCATCACGCATTGCCTCAATATCTGCGCTTTGTTTCTGTGATGTCTGTGGCTTCTTATCAAACGTAGCAGGCGCTTCGCGACGCTCCACTTTTGCCGCAACCGGAGCTTGTAACCCCTTTGCCCATGCGGGTAACGCTGCATCAACTTGCTGATGCGACATCTGTTGATTCAAACGGCTTTGCTGCTTCTCTAACAAGGCTTGTAATGAGTCAGCAGGTGCCGCAGGCTTTGCACGGGTTTCTACTCGTACTGGCTGTTTAGCACCCAAGGACACAAGGTCGTCACTCACGTCCATAAAGGTTGGCGCTGGCGCAGTAGCTGCGGTTTTCGCTTTAGGTTCGTCATAGTCAACGGCGGCGACAATTTCGATGCCCCCATTCACTTTCTTATTTGACATAATGACGGCATCTGAGCCGAGTGTTTCTTTCACTTGGGCCAGTGCGGCGCGCATGTCTTTGGCAAAAAATCGTTTAATCTTCACTTATGCGTCCTCTACTGGCCGACTGCAGATACAATACGTATTTGCTTCTCATCAGGTATTTCTTGATATGAAATGACTCTGAGATTAGGAATAGTATGTTTAACAAAGCGTGACAGCGTCGCGCGTAACATACCTGACGTCAACAATATGGCGGGTTGTCCGACCATTTCTTGCTTCTGAGCCGCATCAGCAAGGGACTGCTGCATGCGTTCTGCAAGACCGGGTTCAATGTTAGGACCATCACCACCGGTTGCTTGCATTGACTGATGCAACATCTGTTCCAACTCTGGCGCCAAAGTTATGACAGGGATTTCTAGCTCTGGGCCTGAAATTTCCTGAACGATCATACGTTTCAACGCGATACGCACTGCAGCGGTCAAGACTTCAGTGTCATTACTCTTAGTGCCGTATTCTAACAAAGTTTGCACTATAGTACGCAAGTCTCTGACTGAAACCCCTTCATTTAATAGGTTCTGCATCACTTTTACGACATGTCCTAACGGCATGACATCAGGAATAAAGCCATCCACCAGCTTAGGCGAGTGTTTCGCAAGCATATCCATCAGTTGTTGCACTTCTTCGTATCCTAACAACTTAGCAGCATTATTGGTCAGCAATTGACTAATATGGGTTGCCACAACCGTAGCTGCATCAACAACGGTATACCCTAATGTTTGTGCATGCTCACGTAATTCAGGGGCAATCCATACCGCTTCCAGACCGAAAGCCGGATCGCGCGTTTCAATACCGTCAAGCTTGCCATAGACTTGGCCGGGATTAATCGCCAATTCACAATCGTGACGTATATCCGCCTCACCAACGACTACGCCCATTAATGAAATACGATAAGCATTAGGCGATAAATCTAGATTGTCACGAATATGCACCGCAGGTACTAAGAAGCCCAACTCTTGCGATAACTTCTTACGGACTCCTTTGATACGGCTTAATAACTCGCCACCTTGGCCCTTATCGACCAGTGGGATCAAGCGATATCCAACCTCAAGCCCAATAGTATCAACATGATGTACATCATCCCAACCCAGTTCTTTAGGCTCTTTATCTTGTCTCTCAATCGGGCCAGATTTGACTTGTTCTAGGGCTTTAATGCGTTTTGATTCATTACGCTTATAGACAAAATAGGCAGCACCCGCAGTAATAAAGGCGAAGCTTAAGAACGCCATATGTGGCATGCCAGGAACAATACCCATGACAAATAACACTCCGGCGGCGATACCCAATGATTTATGACTGTCAAACATCTGACTCATCATCATTTGGCCCATATCGCCCGATTCATTTTGACGGGTTACCATCAAGGCAGCAGCGATTGACAGTAATAAGCCTGGGATCTGCGCCACCAGACCATCACCAATAGTCAGCAAGGTATAAATTTCAACCGCTTCAGAGAAACTTAAGCCATGCTGAACAATACCTATGATGAAACCACCTAAGATGTTGATCACTAAAATCATGATACCCGCAACGGCATCACCTTTTACGAATTTTGAAGCACCATCCATCGCGCCATAAAAATCAGCTTCACGGGTCACTTCGGCGCGACGTATTCTTGCTTGGTCTTGGTTTAAGGTTCCAGCATTTAAATCGGCATCAATTGCCATTTGCTTACCTGGCATAGCGTCCAAGGTAAAGCGGGCGCTCACTTCTGCGATACGACCAGCACCTTTAGTCACCACCGCAAAGTTGATAATAATCAAAATGATAAAAACAACTAAACCAACGGCATAGTTACCGCCAATCACCACAGAACCGAAGGCTTCAATCACCTTACCTGCCGCATCACCACCATTATGGCCTTCGAGTAATACCACACGAGTTGAAGCGACGTTGAGTGCAAGTCGTAGTAATGTCGCCACCAGCAATACAGTTGGAAAAGCGGCGAAATCTAATGGTCTATCAGTATAAATAGCGACTAACAATACGATGAGCGCTAAGGCAATGTTGAATGAGAAAAGTATGTCTAATAGAAATGGAGGGATAGGTAAAACAATCATGGCCAATGCAGCAAGCACAACCATAGGCGTACCAATGCCTTTGAATGAGCTCAGCCGCAGTTGTTTTACTTGACCAAGAGTCGCTTTAACATCCATTCGCTATAACCTAAATTTTGACGTGTAATAAGCGAAAAGCAAAAAACGCGCCAACAAAATAAATCAGACTAATTAAGAAAAATTATATCAGTGACTTATTGATATAAAGAAGAAATAACAGTGGAATATCCATACAAAGTGACATTATCTGACTTTCGCTCACGAGTGTCAGATGCTGCTAACTTAATATTTTAACTCATCAGGGATGGGCTGATTAAGCGGGACAGGAATAGGTTTACGACCACGTCCTTTCTGATATTGACGCAACTGGAAAACATAGGCCAATATCTGTGCTACGGCAGTAAACAATCCTTCGGGGATTTGTTGATCTAACTTAGTCGTATGGTATATCGCCCTCGCAAGCGGTGGTGCTGAGACAATGGCAATATTGTGGTCGCGGGCAATCTCACGAATTTTAAATGCGACGTCATCAACGCCTTTAGCAATGACAAAGGGAGCGGCGGAGCGCTGAACATCGTATTTAATCGCTACTGCAAAATGCTCAGGGTTGACAACGATGACATCGGCATTGGGTACTTCAGCCATCATTCGGCGCTGCGCCAACTCATGCTGCATCTGTCGTACCCGCGATTTCACTTCAGGTTTCCCTTCAGTGTCCTTATATTCATCTTTTACTTCTTGTTTGGTCATCTTAAGTTGCTTGTTATGATTCCAAATTTGAAACGGCACATCGATGACGACAATCAATAAAATAGAGGAGCATAACAGGATAAACATCCACACAAGTAAATCTAATGCGTGGTAAACATTGCCAGGAAGATGGTCGCTAGACAGCAACATAATATCGTTGAAGTAATAACTGAGTAATGAGTATGCTGAAAATGCCACCACAGAAAACTTGGCAATACCCTTCGTCAGCTCGACTAACGCCTGCACACCGAACATACGTTTCAGACCTGCTGCAGGACTCATTTTACTGGCCTTAGGCATCATAGCTTGGGTCGAGAAATTCATTCCGCCAAGGGAAACATTACCAATAAAAGAAACCACCACAATCAATAACATCATTTTTGCCATGGGCCAGGCGATTTCGCTCGCAACAACGCCCCATACATTAAACATTTCTTCGGTATCAAAAATTTGTGCCCTGTCCATGGTAAAAACAGTCTCAAACACCCGAGTTAAACTCGTGGCCAGACTCGGACCTAGCATATAAAAACCACATGCCGCCGAAATTAATACCGCTGCTGTACCGAGTTCTTTCGAACGCGCAATTTGCCCTTTTTCCCGCGCCTGTTGGAGGCGCCTGCCTGTGGGTTCCTCACTACGTTCACCGCTTGATTCTTCAGCCATGGGCGGCTCCTAATGCCGTCATATCAAGCCATCTGCGTTACATTGAAGCGCTAACATATCGCAAAGCAGCACTTGAGCCGCGGCCCACACTTCATCAAAATGCTCCATGACTGGTGTTAAGGTTAACCAAAGAATAAACAGCCCCCCAATCATAGTGATCGGAAAACCGATAGAGAAAATGTTTAACTGCGGCGCGGCGCGGGTCATCACCCCGAAGGACAAATTGACTAACAACAAGGCGATAATCGCGGATATCGACATAGTTAATGCTGCACCAAACATATACGAGCCCCAATCTGCTAAAGCACGGTAGCTAGTGAGTGTTAATCCTTGATTAGAAATGGGTAGGGTCTCAAAGCTCGCCACCAACATACGGATCATCAACAGATGGCCATCTACGGCTAAGAAGATCAATGTCGCCAATAATAGAAAAAAGTTACCAATAACCGGAGTTTGCTGACCTGAACCTGGATCCACCATAGAGGCAAAACCGAGGCTGGTTTGCATACCAATAATCTGCCCAGTTAATACAAAAACTTGCATCACCATTTGAGTCACAAACCCCATGGCAACACCAATAATAATTTGCTGCGCGGTGATAAATACTGCGCTGAGTGAAAATAAATCGGCATTTTGAACGGGAGGAAGAACTGGTGCTATCGCAAAGGTAATCGCCATAGCCAATAATAAACGTACGCGGCTTGGGGTAGTTGCCGCCCCAAATACCACCATAACCATTAACATACTCGCGACCCGAAACAGCGGCCACATATAAGCGACAATGGTCTGCATTAAAGTATCGAGCAGCAGCTCCATTGGGTTAGCCTATAACTTGCGGAATGCGATTAACCATCTCGATAAAAAAGTCCATCAGGGTTTCTACTAACCAATGTCCCATGAACATCAAACCGAAAAGTGTCACTAATAATCGCGGAAGAAAGCTTAAGGTCTGCTCGTTAATCGAAGTCGCGGCTTGAAACACGGCGACAATCAAACCAATACCCAGCCCAGGTAATACAATGGCAGACACCATCATGACAATAACAGCGAGAGCTTCACGAAAAATATCAATTAGCGCCTCTGGACTCATGTGCGTACTCTCCCTTGGCTACCCGAAACTATTCGCTAATGTCCCTAGGACCAAGCTCCAACCATCGACGAGCACAAACAGCATGATCTTAAATGGAAGCGACACTATCATAGGGGATAACATCATCATACCCATGGCCATTAAGATACTGGCCACCACAAGATCTAACACTAAAAATGGCACGAACAACATAAAGCCAATTTGAAAAGCAGTTTTCAACTCGCTGGTAATAAAGGCGGGGATCAACACACTCATCGGGGCTTCTTCGGGCGACTTAATGTTCTTATAGCCTGAAATTTCGATAAAAGTTTTTAAGTCTGTGGTCCTGACTTGCCCTAACATAAAACCTTTGAGTGGCTCTTTGCCTTTTTCAAACGCTTGCTGCAAGGTTAACTGCTCTTCTATGTAAGGCTTAACCCCTTCGTCATAAATCCGGTCAAACACCGGCGCCATAATAAAGAAGGTCATGAATAAACTCATACCAATTAAGACTTGATTAGACGGCGTCTGTTGTAACCCAATGGCTTGACGTAATATTGACAGGACTATGATAATACGCGTGAAAGAGGTCAACATAATGAGCATCGCAGGTAAAAAACTCAGCGATGTCATCAACAGTAAAATCTGCATTGTGACCGAGTATTCTGTGGAACCATCAGGTCCTGTTGTTACAGTAACCGCAGGCAAAACACCATCGGCAGCCCATGCCGACGGCATACATAACAGAATAACTAAGCCAACTAACGCGAGCATACGTGTTGTCATTGTTTTAATTTCGCCTGACGTAGCCGACTCGCAAAGGAATCAGACTCTATATGGATAGGTTCAGCTAACTTATCAATCAAACTCACCTGCTGCGAGCTAACTCCAAGTAAATATTGCTGTTCCCCCACCTGTACCAAGACTAAACGCTCTTTTTGACCGAGGGAAGTCACGGCTATCGTTTTTAGAACACCGTTGGTAGTGGGTACTAAATTGAACCGTCTCAGTAGATAAGCTAACGCAAAAATTAAGAGTAAAACCAGAATTAAGCCACCTAACATACTCGCTAGGGTTGCGACTTGAGAAGGTTCAGCCATTTTTGCGGCCGAAGATGTCACAGCTGTTACGCCTTGAGCACTATCGCCGACAAGACTCTCAGTTTTTGCTTGGGATACTGCAGCTAAACTGAGTATTACCGATATGGTCATTCTGGTTCCAACTTCCGTTGATGAGACAATTATTTAAGCTTCTTAATTCGCTCGGTTTGACTGATCACATCGGTTAAACGAATACCGAATTTATCGTTTACTACCACAACCTCACCATGTGCAATCAGCGTACCGTTAACCATCACATCTAAGGGCTCACCCGCAACTCTGTCTAGCTCAACCACAGAACCTTGGTTTAACTGCAACAGGTTACGAATACTAATGTAGCTACGGCCCACTTCCATAGAGATAGTGACGGGGATATCTAAAATAGTATCTAATTTTGCCGCTTCTGCCTTAGTGATAGGTCTTGAATCATCAACTAATTCATCGAGTTCAATCGCGTTAGCTTCTTCTAAGGCTTGTTCTGCCATTGCTGCAGCCCAATCATCCGTATCGTCTGTGCTCATCTTACTTCACCTTATAATTCTGATATATCGCGAGATTTACCCTTGCGCGTCACTAATTGTAGCTCGGATTTAACCGTCTCTGGCCGAGGGATCTTTTCATGTATTTTAAGCGCTAGGTTATCTCTAGAACGGCCCATTTTACAACGATATGTCGGTAAATCCTCGATTTTCATCATAATATATTCCGGCAGCTCAATTGGAATAATATCGCCCGCTTTAAAATTCATCACATCTTTGAGCGTTAATTCATGTTCCACAATGTTGGCATCGAACCCGACCTTCACATCCATGATTTCATCATGCAATGCCTGCGACCAACGCATGTCAGTATCTTGCTTGTCACTTTGAACACCAGCATCAAGCAACTCGCGAATAGGCTCAATCATGGAATAAGGCATAGTGATATGGAAATCACCGCCACCGCCATCGACTTCAATATGGAATGAGTTAATCACGACAACTTCGGTAGGGCTGACAATGTTGGCCATGGCCGGATTGACTTCTGAGTCCAAATAATCGAACTCCACATCCATTACAGGTGCCCAAGCATCTTTATAATCTTCAAAAATTATTTTGAGCAACAGTTGTACAATACGTCTTTCTGTTGGCGTAAATTCACGCCCTTCAATCTTGGCATGGAAACGCCCATCACCACCAAAGAAGTTATCCACTAGGATGAACACCAATCGAGCTTCCATGGTGATCAATGCAGTGCCCTTGAGCGGACTAAAACGCACCATATTCAAGCTAGTAGGAACGAATAGCGTATGTACATACTCACCAAACTTGAGCATCTGTACACCGTTAATCGACACTTCGGCAGCGCGGCGCATCATATTGAACATGCTGATACGCAAATGGCGTGCAAAACGCTCATTCACGATTTCCAACGTCGGCATACGCCCACGAACTATTCGATCTTGGGAAGAGAAGTCGTAAGAGCGAGCATCTTCTCCGGCAGAGTCAATTTCATCATCATCGACGTCATCAACCCCGTGCAGTAGCGCATCAATTTCGTCTTGGCTTAATAAATCACTCACTATATTGCCTTCGCCTCTTTTGGTGCTGAAATTAAAGGGTTATTGCATCACAAAACCAGTAAACAGCACTTTCTCGACAACTTTACGGCCAGTAACCGACTGCAAAGTATTTTGCACACTCAAGAGTGCTAACTGACGTAACTCATCTTTCCCCGCCTGCGTACTGAGTTTTTGTACATCAGCGCCGCTAAAGGTCGTTAACAGCGCATCCTCAATCAGGGGGATGTGTTTTTGTGTCAGCACATCATCGTCTGTACCACGCACCATAAGTTGTACTTTGATCTCAACTAAACGCGCTCTGTCAGGCCCAGGTAAGTTGAATAAGAAAGGGCGTGGCATAGGCACATATGAAGCTGTAGTGAGCGCACCACTTTCAGTAGGTGTTTCTGTTTGGACTGCTCCGTCAGTCGGCGTAGCGGCGTCCTCAGAACTACTACCAAGGAAAAACCACAGTGCGCCAGCAATAAGCAGTGCAACTAACACCCCCACTCCAATAAAAATAAAGAGCTTTTTTTTACTTTTGGGAGCTTCGGTGTTCTCAAGTTCTAACGATTCTTCCTTAGCCATTCACTATTCTCTTTAATTTAAGCAGAAACACTTACGTTTAATTAATATGGAAACGTAACTATGTTAGTCATTGCTATAGGTTACCGACTTAAGCGTAATAATCTATACCTGAATTTACACTAGTGGCTTGATTTAAACCTAAATGTAGCTCTTCTGCCGAGATTTCATCCACATCAGCCCCATTTGAACCGCCACCATCGCCAAAACCACCCTCTCGACGTTCACCTTGGCCACCTTGAGACACATGACTATCAGCCAATTGCATCCCTTGCTCTTGCAGTAACTCGCGCAATCTCGGCATAGCTTGTTCAACCAGATCACGCGTTTGTGTCTGAGTGACATGGAACTGTACTTGGGTTTGATCGCCATGCACTTGGATTTTTACCAGCATATGCCCAAGCTCTGGGGGATCAAGCCTAATCTCAGCATGTTGAATACCTTGACTCACCATAGTGATCAACTGTTGCTTCATTACGGGTGAAAACCGTTGGATCATCTCTTGCATTTGATTCTGTTGTTCGACACCTTTATGTAATGACAGCTGAACTTGCATTGTTTCCTGACGATTAACTTGTAGTGGCGTCGATGCAGTTAAAGAAGCAAATGACTTAATGTCAGTCGTTGATCCCTTGTCTTCATCACCCATAACGAATGGCTTAGCATCTCTTTGAGCATCAAGCGTCACACTGTATTTAGCATCCTTTAGCAAAGTCCCCGCATCCATTGCCGCTTTTGAGATATCAGCATTGACCTCAGTATCACTCACCATGCTGCCCTTAGGATCAACTGCGTTACCTAAGATGTTTTGTGCATCCAGTGTTGTAACTATAGGCTGAACTTCTACTTTACTAACCGCAACATCAACATCAACATTGGAATTTCGACTCACTTGCTGAGGTATTGCAATCTCAGCATTGCGCACTGTTGGTTTATTGCTCTCGGCAGTAACGTCATCCGCATCGTTCTCAGCCAAGTTAGAAGTATCAGCCACCTTGGGACTTGCCAAGTCCAATGTATCCACTCTTTCATCAGCGATTATAGATGTTACAGCCATTTCATTCTTAGTAGTCGATGGCGCTAGCGTTTCTGACTTTAAGGTTTGGCTTGCTGTATTAGGCTTCAACATTGATTCATCTACGTCGTCTGAGGTTGCAAGTGCCTCAGAATTAAGATCCAACCTTGCACCACGCTGTTCAGCGTTTAGACTCGCAACTTGATGCGCATATTTGTCCGTTGAAAATGATTTATCGCCTTTAAGTTCAGTCACATCTGCTTCTTTCAATAACACGCTTTCTAGATTTTTTGATGATGCCTTTTCCGCGGTCTCTGCTGTATCTACAAATTCAGATAAATCCAAATTTTCAGATGTTTTACTGTTCGGCGGAATGACTTGTCCCTTTAAAAATGCAGAATGAGATTCAACGCTTTTATCCGTAGATAACTGTGACTTTAATGCCTCAACTGCCTCATCAAGTAAAACTTTCTTCCCCTGGATTGCTTCAACGGGTAATACGTCTGCTGCTGGTTTGTCGCTTTCTATTGGCAATGTATCTACTGATATTTTAATCGCTAGCACTCTTTCTTTGGGTAATATCTCTGCTGATGTTCCACTGGAGGCTACTAGAGTATTTTTTTGCATTATCTCTACCGATGCTTTGTCAGCAGATACTTTATTAGTGATATCAGTCTCACCAGATGCCTCTGCATTTAGTTGGAGCTGCTCGGTTAACTTTTTGAGTTCTGAGGAAAAGGAAGTATCAGTGTCCAATACCTTTTGGAGACTCAATAGATCGCCGTTTGAGGACTTGCTATTACTTTTCTCAGTTGCCAGGTTAACTTCACTTAACGTTAAAATATCATCCTTACCTTGCGCTGAGCCTGAGATGTCGACTACTGGAAGCTCAGTGTTTATCGCTTTCATTGAAGCTTGTACACCCGACAGCTCAACGGTACTGAATGCATCACTTTTCAATAAAGGGTCACCAGACTCATTATTTTCCCCTTGGGAAGAGTCAGACGGCAAACTCTCTCCATCTGATGCCGTTTTCTTCATGTCATTTGCCATGCTGATCTGGGCGAAGATGAGATTTACGTCAGCATCATCCGTTGATATGTCTTTATCATTTACTTTATCAGTAGAGGCGATCTGCACTTTATCGTCAGTATTCGCTGTAGCCTTTTTAGGCGCGGAAATAGAAAATGAGCTAGCGGAGACAGACGCAAGTGTAGATGAAAAGTCTTCATTATTAGACTCTTGGGGAGATGTCTTAGCGGAATTGGCCGCAGAGTTGCCTGTTTTACTCAACAGGATATTGGTCATTTGTTGCATAAGTGCTCCCAAACATCACCCAGCAGAAAAGAAAATGGCTAGGTAGAAACGTCAATTAAACACTGCGGTTGCAGGGTCATGGACTAAATCAAAGCAAATAAGATGCCAAAACTTCAGTTTTTACTGCAGCATATTGAAAAGAATAAAACTCAGGGAAAGAAGTCGAACAAATGTTCTGCACCATAAGCGGCAACAGAAAACTGAACTCATACGAGTTAGTGAATGGCAAAGATACCGATCAATTAACGCACCATTACACTAACGCTGATGACGGCGATAAAACTGCTGAGAAGCAAATTCATCGGTCATTTTCTGCTCTCGTTTTTGTTCAACAACTTGGCGCTTCTTCTCTTTACTCGCTAAGAGTAATTCCACTGCCTTACGTTTTTTCTGTTTTTCCAACCAATGCTGTTGTCGATATTCTTTTTGTTTTTCACCGTCGGCCACAACGCGATTTTGCTGAGTAATAGCATCATCAATCTGACGAATAAAGCGATGAAACTGGTGATAGTGACTGGCACTAATGGCTTGGCCTTGCTGGGATTGCATTTGCTTCATGTATTCTAAGCGATAGTTATTGAGTGCACTGAGTTGATTCAGCCGTTTTTGACACTCTAACTGCGCCGACTTTAACAATAACGCCGCTTGTTCTTCGGCATCATTGGCGAGCTTTAACACTAACAACAAGGGATCGGCGTTAGCCATACTAGACCTCGATTAATTCGATGACGCCATTATTTGCACTGTGCGGCAAGTTGCCCGAGCATGACTTGGCTATCGGTAAAACTGAATGCATCACGCATGGTTTGGCGTAAAAAAGCATTCATCGCCGGCTGTAATCGTATCGCGTTATCGATTCGAGGATCGCTGCCTTGGGCATAAGCGCCAATGGAAATCAAATCACGATTTTGCTGATACAAGGAATAGGTTTGTTTCACGCGGCGCATCGCTTCCAAGTGTTCATTGGAGATCACCATAGGTGCTACCCGGCTAATAGAAGCTTCAATATCAATCGCAGGATAGTGCCCAGAGTCCGCAAGCGAACGTGACAAGACTATGTGACCATCAAGAATCGCCCGCGATGCATCGGCAATGGGATCCTGTTGATCGTCCCCTTCCGTCAACACTGTATAAAATGCCGTAATTGAACCTTGACCTGGGCCACCGTTGCCGGCGCGCTCAACTAAACGCGGCAGCTTGGCAAACACTGAAGGCGGATAGCCTTTGGTGGCAGGCGGCTCACCCACAGCCAAAGCAATTTCCCGCTGCGCTTGGGCATAACGCGTCAAACTATCCATTAATAACAAGACGTTATAGCCCAAATCGCGAAAGTATTCGGCAATACGAGTCGAGGTTTCACAGGCGCGAAGGCGCATCAGCGGCGAGGTATCTGCAGGCGCGGCAACAACAACAGAACGCGCTCGACCTTTATCCCCAAGAATCTCTTCAATAAACTCTTTGACTTCACGGCCACGCTCGCCCACCAGCCCAACCACAATAATGTCGGCAGTGGTACCGCGGGTCATCATGCCTAAGAGCACACTCTTACCCACACCAGAACCAGCAAACAAGCCCATACGTTGGCCTTTACCCACAGTCAGCATGGCATTAATGGCGCGCACGCCAACGTCCAGCGGCTCGGTAATAGCACGGCGGGATAAGGGATTAATGGCAGCGCTATGTCTTGGCGCTTGTTGATCTGTCTGCAACGCACCTAAACCATCTAAAGGCACGCCGTTACCATCGAGCACGCGTCCTAACAGGGACAAGCCGACATTAAGTCCAGTTTGTTCCCCTAAAGGCACCACTCGGGCACCGGGTAATACCCCACGTAATTCTTCGATAGGCATTAAATAAAGGAGTTCACCATCAAAGCCGACGACTTCGGCAATTAACTCGCCCGCCATGGTTTCGATGGAACATAAGCTGCCCACAGGCGCGCGGCAACCGCTCGCCTCTAAGGTTAAGCCAACAACACGAACCAGCTGACCACTGGCCACAGCACGAAATGGCGGCACTTTATCCTGATGATGATTCAGCCTATTCAGCAGTTGGTGTTGGCGATTTTGCATCTGTTCCGGCATCCGATTGGGTATCTAAGTGCTCACCTGTGTTTGAGGCAGATTGCATGTCCTCAGTGTCTTGGTTAACCGTATCGACAGCTTGGTCATCCGCCGTTTGATCATCAAGCTCAGACTCAAGCGCCACAGCCACTTGTTTGGCAGTATCTTCAGCTTCAATCGTCTCTTGCAGTTGATGCTGTTTATCACTCAAATGCGTATGTTGATTTCGTAATGACTCAAACACAGTATCGATACGCGATGAAAGTGTTAAATCCACTAAAGAGCGATGACTGCTCAGAATACAATCGCCTGCACTTAACGTCGGATCGACTTCAAGCTCCCATTTACTGCGGGTCAGTTGGGCGGTGGAATAAAGTTGTTCGACAAGGATCACATCGTCAGGATGCAGCCGAATAGTCACCGCTTGCTCTTTAATCGGTAACGACTCTATGCCTAAGCGTAATGCCGAAAGCACTTGTTCTGGATGAGTTTTTAATTCGTGACCTATGACTGATTTAGCTAATGTCATACTCAAGTTCAGTAGGGAGAGCTCAATATCACCATCGAGTAATTGCAATGGCTTTTCAAATTGAGTTAATAAGGCTTCAAACCGCGAAAGTAAAACTTTGGCTTGAGCTAAACCGGTTTCTAATCCTTGCTCATGCCCTTGGGCGAGCCCTTCAGTATGGCCTTGCTCTAAGCCTTCTAAGCGACCTTTTTCTAGCCCTTGCTCGTAACCTTGTTGTTTACCTTCGGCAAACCCTTCTTCTTCAGCTTGGGCGCGAATGTCTTCAATCTCGGCCATCGTCGGCGGAGAAACACTCTCAACTGTCGTCGGCTTTGCGGCTTGATGATTCGAATGGCCGAACAAATTCGAGATAGAATCGTCATCGGCTTCAGTCACATCTGGCAGTGCCCAGTGACTAAACTCAATATCTCCGTCGCTCAAGACCTTATTTGACGGTTTATTGTCACTCGGATTAGAGGAACTCATCGCCACCACCGCCGCCTAACATGATTTCGCCACTGTCGCTTAAGCGACGGGCAATAGACAGGATTTCTTTTTGGGCGACTTCCACTTCACTGATACGGATTGGGCCCATTGCCTCAAGATCGTCACGCAGCAATTCTGCGGCACGTTTTGACATGTTACCCAAGATTTTTTCTTTCAGCTGATCATCTGTGCCTTTAAGCGCCTTCATCAGTACATCTTGCTGTACTTCACGCAACAAGGCTTGAATACCACGGTCATCAACATCGATTAAGTTTTCAAATACGAACATCAAGTCTTGGATTTGCTGCGCCATTTCTTCGTCAGACTCGCGCATGGTTTCCATCAACTGACTTTCGATACCCGTATCTAAATAGTTCATGATGTTGGCAGCCGCTTTTAGGCCACCCATTTTCGCGGCCTGTGCGCCACCTTGACCGGCAAACTGTTTCTCCATGATGTCGTTCAGCTCTTGCAGTGCAGCGGGCTGAACTTCTTCAAGATTCGCAATCCGCATCATCAAGTCTAAGCGAGTATTTTCAGGGAATTGACCAAAAATTTCCGCCGCCTGATCGGGTTCTAAATAGGACAACACGATCGTTTGGATCTGAGGATGTTCGTTTTGAATAATGGTCGCTACTTGGCGTGCATCCATCCATTTCAACGAATCCAAACCTTTAGCACCGCTGCCCATGATAATCTGTTCAATCAGATTACCCGCTTTATCTTCACCCAGCGCGGCGGTTAAGGCTTTACGAACGAACTCTTCGCTGTTGAAACCAATAGAAGAATACTTTTGAATGTCATCGAGAAACAGCTTATGTACCCCGATGACTTTTTCTTGACCAAACTCATCCATTGCCGCCATCGCCATACCCACTTTTTGCACTTGCTTCGGCTCTAAGTGTTTTAAAATGGATGCTGCATCAGCCTCACTCAAACTGAGGAGTAAGATCGCGGTCTTTTCGACACCGCTAATATCCTTAATGTTAAAGGCAGGTGGGGCCGCTGCAGCCACTTCTTTCGTTTTATTCTCAGCCATTGTCTTGTAACCAGTTTTTCACGACTTGAGTAGAGAGCTCAGGCTCATTCGCCACGAGCGCACGGATAGCTTTAATCATATCATCATCTTTGTGCAAATTAGGGATATGAATTGAACCATCATCGGCATAACTGTATTCTGCCTCTTGGGTATTGAGCATCCCTAGGGTATCTGCCGCGTACTGGTCCTCAATTTCGGCCAGTTCGTTACCTAATCTGCCATCCTCAGGCATATTCACACTGTCAGGATAGATTAAGCGTTTCAGCATAGGTCGTACCACAGCTAAAATCAGCACCAGAATCACTAGCGCGCCAATACCGAGCTTAATTGCGCGCCAGAACCAAGGTTGCTCCCACAGTTCTAGTGCTGGCAAGTCTTCAACCAATTGATCCATAAAGGGGACCGTTACCACTTCTAACACATCACCCCGTTGCGAGCTAAAACCTACCGCACCTTCGAGTAAACGACGGATATTGGTCAGTTCTTGTTCGGTACGGGCAACACGCGCCACTTGACCATTTTCTCCGGCTGCACCGGGTTTAAAGTCCACCGCAACCGACACACTAATGCGGCGAACGGCGCCAACTTGCTGACGGGTATGGCTAATGGTGGTATCTAACTCAAAATTACGGGTCGCCTCACGGTGTGAATTACCCGCAGTGACAGACTCAGTCGCTTTAGTCGCATCTTGCGGAATGTTCGATTCCATTGGCGGTTGATTCGATAGCGCGCCAGGGATCCCACCCGAAGATCCGCCAGTGGTATTATTTTCAACGGTCATTTCGCTGCGTAAAGACGGTAAATCGGGGTTATAACGCTTAGAGGTTTGCTCGACCGCAGTAAAGTCCATGCTGACATCGACTTGAGAGGTGAAATTATCAGGACCTAAGATAGGTACCAAAATCGATTCAATCTTAGTGCGATACTCGGCTTCTTTTTGCTGTACTAATTCAAGCTCGCGACGGGCTGTCGCAGACGCGCCATCTTGGCTGCCTGAGTTTAATAAACGGCCGTTAGAGTCAGTCACAGTCACCCGTGATGGCTCTAAACCTTGCACAGCAGAGGCAACGATATCGACGATAGCGTCGACTTCACCTTGGCCTAAACCGCCACGGCGG
>NZ_MPDG02000002.1:893618-1081617 GCF_001887095.2 Shewanella sp. SACH | reverse complement strand
CCGCCACGGCGGGTATTGATAACCACAGTCGCACTTGGTTTTGAGGCATTGCGAGCAAAGACGTTTTCTTTAGGTAACGCGAGGATCACTTTTGCGCGGCTAACACTTTGTAGTTGCTCAATCGCACGGGCTAGGTTTTCTTCTTGGCTGTGCTTAAGACGGGCTTGCTCCATACGTTGGCTGACACCAAAGCCGCTGTCTTGATTCAAGAAGTCTTGACTAGCCGCAGGGCTGTCAACGCCTGCGCGGCTCAGCATCATTTTCACTTCTTGATACTTATCTTCGGGGACTTTAATCACGTCGACGTCGATTTGATACTTAACTTTATTTTTATCAAGCACATCTAATACTTGAACCATTTCCTGAGTTTCCATTTTACCCAATGGACGATACTCAGGCTCCTGTGCCCAAAGCATAACAAATACGGCCAAGGCCAAACAAATCGCCAAGGCTAAAATCATAGTTACTTGACGCATCATGTCGACACCGCCAAGGTTTCCCATCATTCCTGACTTATGTTCTTGCTGGACACCTTGGTCAGCTAAGCCGGAATTGGATCCGACAATCATTTCTGTGCTCACGATTCGTACCTGCTAATTGGGTTATTCACTGGCCTAGACAGGCATGCTCATTATTTCTTTATAGGCTTCGACAAGCTTATTACGTACTTGTACCGTTGCCTCGAAGGCGACGCTGGCTTTCTCACGGGCAATAACAGTATCCGACAAAGTGACGGTAGTATCTCCCATTTCTAAGCGCGTCGCGAGGTTTGATGATGTCGACTGTAAGCCGCTGACATTGCCGACGGCTTGCGAGAGTAACTGACCGAAGTCCGCACCACTGGTGTTATTAACTTGCTGCATGATATTTGGCTGAACGCCAAAAGACGGCGTAATTTCGCCTTGGAGTTTCTGCATTTCTTGCAGGAATGAATTTGCGCCTATTTGCATGCTGAGCTCCCAGTCGTCGAGTTCTTGACGATCAAAATACCTATAACGGGACAATGCAAAATAACGGCCAAGTTTTCAAATGGCCGTGATTGGTAACAAATTGACGGGATAAGAAGAAGTTAAAACTAAGGATTCTGGATAAAATAGGTCACTTTTTCGGTAGTATATTTTAATAAATGCAGCCTCACACTCATGTGGAGGCTGCAAGATTATAACTTGAATTTAAAGACTAATTTGGCAGTTGAATGCCCATATCACGCATTCTTGCCATCTTGTATCTTAAGGTTCGGGCGCTTATCCCCAGTTTTTCAGCGACCAGTTTGCGGCTTCCTTGGCATTGATTAAGGGTTTCTAAAATAATCACATGCTCCTGCGCTTTAAGCTCTTCGCCTAAACCGTCTGGCTCGGCAGCAAATTGATCTAGGCCTTCGCCGCCTAAAATCACATCCTGCGCATCGATAATAATGTCATTGGCGGTGATCACTTGACCGGCTCTTAATATCAAAGCCCGCTGGATCACATTATCGAGTTCACGTACATTCCCCGGCCAGCGATGACTCAATAAACGTCGACGTGCATTTTCATCCAACTCAGGCACATCGGCGACATTCAATGCCTTGGCATGCTTAACCAGTAAATGACGCGCAAGGGGCAGAATATCCGCAGGACGTTGACTTAATGCGGGCCAAGCTAAGGGGAACACGTTGATTCGATAGTAGAGATCTTCCCTAAAGCCACCGGCGGCTACCACGGCTTTTAAGTCGCGATTGGATGTGGCAAGCACGCGCACATCGAGCTTAATGGTTTTACGGCCGCCTAAACGCTCAACTTCACGCTCTTGCAATACCCGCAATAACTTAGCTTGTAGGCCTAAATCCATCTCAGAGATTTCATCTAGCAGCAAAGTGCCACCTTGAGCCTGCTCAAATTTCCCTGGACACGCTTGATAGGCGCCAGTAAATGCGCCTTTTTCATAACCAAAAAGGGTGGCTTCGAGCATATTCTCAGGAATCGCTGCACAGTTAATGGCCACAAAAGCTTGATCCGCACGGCTACTGTGCTGATGAATATAGCGGGCCAAGACTTCTTTACCCGAACCGCTAGGACCTAAGATCATGACCGAAGCATCGGATGCAGCAACCCGCTGAGCCAGCGCTAATAAAGCTAAACTCTTCTCATCGGCAACTACTGGCTGATCCACATTTTGTTTTAACGGCAAATAGCGGGACACTTGATTGAGCAAGACTTCTGGCGCAAAAGGTTTCGCTAAGTAATCGACAGCGCCTAATTTAATGGCATCCACCGCACTACCAATCGTGGCATAAGCAGTCATCAACAACACTGGCAACTTAGGATGATGTTGCTGTAGGAAGTTTAATAATCCTAACCCACCCATGCCTTGCATCTGCACATCGCTAATGACTAAATCAAATTGATGTTGTTTCAAGGCTAAAATAGCGTCTTCACCGGAGGCAACATCAATGCACTCATACTGAGCCAACATTAAGGTATCCAACAAGGCTTCACGCAATGAGGCATCATCTTCAACGAGCAATAACTTTGCTTCAGACATGGGTAATCTCCAAAGGTAATATCACCGCAGATTTAGCCCGTGGGAAGACTAAAGACACAGTGCAACCTTTATTCGGTAAGCAACTTAATTGCAGTTGTCCTCCATGATTACGCACCACAGATTGCACAACCGCTAACCCGAGCCCAGTTCCCTGCGATTTTGTCGTAAAGAAAGGTTCAAGTACCTTCTGCTGCATATTGGCATCTAAGCCTTTGCCATTGTCGATGACATTCAGTAGTAACTGATCGCCCTCTTCTTTCGCCTGAATACGAATCTCAGTGGCGCCAGCTTCGATACTGTTCATCACTAAATTGTTGATTGCCGAGCTTAATGCATTGGAATTAGCTAACATCGAACTGCTTGATGCATCATCAAATGACAAGTCACAACCTTGCTTAGCCGCTATCGGCTCACAATTTGCCAATACATTGTCGATAACCTCAGCCAGTGTGATCAAATCTCCGAGTTCATCCTGACGGCCTTTCGCCATCAATAGCATGTCGTTAACCTGACGCTCCAGTTCATTGAGTCTATCAACAAGCTTTTGCTGGAATTTCGCTTTAGCGGCATCGGATAACTTAGGACTCGCAAGATTAGAGGCATATAGCAAAGCGGCAGATAAAGGCGTGCGCACTTGATGTGCCAAGGTCGCGACCATTTTACCCAGTGCAGATAAGCGTTGTAGATGGGATAGATTTTTCTGTAATAATCGAGTTTCAGTCAGATCAGTTAACACAATTAATTGACCAGGCTCTGGCGTCAGTGGCGTAATTGCTAACTTAACGCGGCGGCCATTACGCAGTGACACTTCGTGGCCATCATCATCCTGTGGCGCAAAGGCACTGTGGATCACATCAATCCAGCGAACGCCACACAAGGAGCGCTCAAGTAATTCAACTGCAACCGGATTGGCATCCGTGACTATACCGTCGCCATTGATAATCACCACGCCGGATGGCATAGCCTGTAAAATATGCTCCATTCGATTGGACATATTAGCGGCCTCACGCAGTTGGTTCCATTGTTTGCTAGTGTGCTTGAATGACTCAATTTGCGCTAGTGGGTTGGCTGACATAGTCACTCCGTCAAAAAATTGCTTATGACGGAGTGACTGCAGTATCTATGCCAAATTAGAAATTGAACTTTAGAGGTTAAAACGACTTATATAACAATAAAATAGAAAACTAATCTTTGGTCATTCCGTATTTACGCATTTTTTCTACTAGCGTTGTACGACGTATTCCTAGCATCTCAGCCGCGCGAGCAACAACGTTATCTTGCAGCTCTAGTGCCTGACGTATCATGTCGATTTCCAGTTCTGCTAACAAATCCTTAAGGTTCACACCTTCAGGCGGTAGCTCACTTGGGAAACGTGTCTCAGGGATTTCAACCGGCTCTTCATCACTAAAGATAGAAGCCAATGCATCACGTTCTTGCTGCTCTTCGCTCATCTCTACACAATATTCGGGTACATCAATATGGCGGTACTTAACGGGTAAGTCGTTCACATCAACCAGTCCACCCGGATATAAAATGGTGAGGCGTTCGACTAAATTAGACAGCTCACGCACGTTACCCGACCAAGCATGCTCTTTTAACGACTCAATCGCACGCTGGGTAAAGCGTACCTTGCCACGGCCTTCGTTGTAGACTCGGCTCACCAACTCTTGTAATAGCAAAGGCACATCGTCCTTGCGATCACACAACGCGGGCATTTCGATCGGGAATACGTTTAGGCGGTAATAGAGATCCTCGCGGAATTCATTCACGCTGATCATGGTTTCTAAATCTCTATGTGTCGCTGCGACAACGCGCACATCGGCATTGATGGTCTTAGTGCCGCCAACACGCTCAAATACCCGTTCTTGCAGTACACGAAGCAATTTAACTTGCATCTGCAATGGCATATCACCAATTTCATCGAGAAATAGCGTGCCACCTTCGGCCAATTCAAAACGGCCCTTACGAGAACAAATTGCCCCAGTAAATGACCCCTTTTCATGACCAAAAAGTTCACTCTCTAACAACTCTGGCGGTATAGCACCACAGTTAACAGGGATAAAAGGGCCATCACGGCGCTCAGACAAATAATGGATATTACGGGCGACCACTTCTTTACCGGTACCCGATTGGCCCAGTACTAGTACAGTCGCCTCAGATGTCGCCACTTGATTAATCAAGTGCCTTACATTGGCAATACCATCACTGCGCCCAACCAAGCTTCGGAATAACTTAGTTTGATTTGCACTTGTGGGGACTTGAGGGCGTTTAACTTGGCCAAATACTTGGCAGAAGTGTAATAATTCAGTGAGTTGAGGATAGGTTAAAGGTTCCTCAATGTTTCCAAGAATGTTAGACACTTGCAGATCGTCAACGTTGCCAAGCAACAGCATAGGTTGCCATGGATGTTGACCCGCGATGTTTTTAAGCGCATCAGCATCCATAACATCAGTTAGGATAACTAAAGCTCGAAAACGAGTATCTTGGAGGCTAGCACTTAATTTTTCGGCGTCAATTTGTGCAATTTGCTCACCTAAAAAATCAAAAATGCAACACAGGCGATTTAATCGCTCTGATGGGGGGCCGATAAGTAAAATTCGTTGATCTGTTTGCATCATTCAGTAGGCCGTAAAGCTCTAATATGTATTAATTCGCATTAATTATTTATGATTAGTTGCTGTAAAAGCTTAACAAATTCAATGTAACAATCTGTGCCACCATCACTACTGTGATGAATATTGTATTATCAGCAGACGAGAAGCAAGCCTCAGATGAGGTTTATGCCAAACTGAATTGATTTTAGTTCATTTATGCCATGATTCTAGTTAAAAACGTCAAAAACTTGACTTTAAGCCAAAAAAAAGACGCAACCAGTGCGTCTTTTTTTAATCATAAATCATGATATTAACCAGCTTCAGAATGTGCCGATATATTATGTTTATCAGCAGGAATTGCATCCCAACCTTCTTTGATGGTACGTAAAACCTCACATACATCATCAATCGCTTTCACATCATTATTGATGTTAGCTTCAGAAATTTTACGCAACATAAAATCATAAAGATCGCTCAGATTTCTTGCTATCTGTCCACCAGCATCCATATCTAAGCTATTGTTTAAACCAGTAATAATCCCAATAGCCTTGCCAATATACATACCTTTATTAGACAGATCATTTTGCTCAATCGCAAGACGACTCTGCGCTAGACGTTGCAGTGCTCCCGCGAACATAAGCTGAATAATACGATGTGGTGAAGCAACGGTAATTTCACTTTCTAATGAAACCTTACGGTATGATTGCAGTGAACCTCTCATAAACACCTACCTATTTGAATCTATAGTCTTATAAACACTAATCTGGCGTTTATTTTTACTGCCTGCATGTAATAATGCTTGCCTATCTGCCATTACAACACTTGCTTTACTTGTGTACTCTTGAGTAAGGTCAAGTTGATGTTGAAGATACTCAACATCCGTCATATTCGCATCAGCCACTAATACATCGAGTAAAAGTTGACGCTCTCCAACCAGTACTTGCAAGTTCGACACCAACTCGTCAGTTTGAGGTTCTTCAGCAGGGATCTGAGTCAATTTATTTAAGGTTTCACTCAAAAGGGCATTAAGCTCATCGAGTTGTTTCACTTATACTCCCCTTACTCATTTATAATTTCACTATCGTTTTTTAACAGCGCCTGGAAGCGAATTCAAACGATCAACAAGACCACTACTCTGTTGATTAAGTTGGCCAACGACAAGATCCATCGCATTAAACTGCTTAGTTAAACGCGCTGTTAACTGGTCCATTTTAAGCGTAAAAGCTTCTCTTTGATCTGCGATTTGACTTTGCTGATTGGTATATCCGGTTTGGCGAGAAGCAATCAGTCCACGTGACTTAACATAACTATCAGCAAGATCATAGAAACGATTGGCAAGCCCTTTATCGGGCGTTGAAAATAACGCCTCGACATTAGACATGTCCTCAGAAAGCGCTTTATTAAGCTTCGTATCATCAACAGATAACTTACCATATCTATCTGTTTTAATACCTATGTCATATAAGGCTATCGAACTACCTGTATCAGTTGGCACTCGTTCACTCGAAATACTGCGTAGTTGTGATTCAATCGAGCGAACCATAGAGTCGCCCTGCAATGCTGCTGCGGTTTTCTTATCCTTATCATACGACGACATTTTATCAACTGCAGTCGCTAAACTATTGTAGGCATCGACAAAAGCTTTCACATTGGTCTTTACCGCATCGTCATCTTGTTCAATTTTTAACGTAGTCGTTTTAGAAACATCAGCATCAGTTAAATTTAACGTCACACCAGTAATGGCATTCTTTATCTCATTAGTTTGTGAGGTAACTTGCTGATTATCTATATAAACAATTGCATTTTTAGCATCTTGAAGCGTGGAAATATTTCCCGCACCAAACATATCATTTAAACCAGTACCAGAGGTGTCATTAGCTGTAATACTGATTTGATTATCTTCACCCGACTTATTAGAGCTAAAAATCAACCGGCTGCCAGCATCACTGGTAATGACTGTCGCCGTTACACCTATATTATCTGATGACTCATTGACTTTTTTAGCAATAGCAGCGAGTGAATCGGAAGCGGAAACATCAACAGAAAAGTTCTTACCATTAATACCAAAATCTAAACTTCCCTCACCAACAGGCAGAGCAGGGTTTGCGACATTTGTTCCAGCAACTTTATGATTTACGGCAAGTTGCTCAACTTTAATACCATAGCTACCCGCCTGAGCCGTCTTGTCCGCTGTGGCAGCTAAAAAAGTTTCATTACTAACAGAAATTTTTCGTTGATTAAGAGCATCGCCTGTTTGAAGTTTTTTTAAGGCATCTTGAAACGTAGACAACGCACTCTTTAAGGTTCCCATAGCAGAAACCTTTGCTTTGATGCTGTCCTCAGTTTTGTTAAACATCGCTTCTTTGGGTGTTTTTTCAGCATCAACTAACACTTTAACAATATTAGAGATATCTAAACCAGAACCCATGCCTGTCGCTGTTAATGCCATATAAACCTCTTACTCTTCAACTATCACTATTTAGCAATGCGAATATTTATGCCTCTGTTTTCATCAAAAGTCCTGTGACTTCTGATAGTTTTTCGGCTAAAGCCAATGCTTCTTCACTCGGCATCTGCCTAATAACATCACCAGTATCTTTATCCAACACAGTAACAACAGCTTGCCCCGAATTTTCATCAACTTTAAATGCTAAGCCTTTACGCATCATAGACATCATATCAGACAACTCTGTGGCAACCTGAGTCAACTTACTCGGATTCTGTTCGTTTTCAGTCGCATCTTGTTCTACGGTTTGTTCAATAGCCGGCACCGCAGTATCCCGCTTTAACTCCACATCTGAAGCAGATGCTTTTAGCGGCACTTGAGCTAATTCAACCTTATTGTGAACCATAGAAGGTGAACTTGCTATATTGATATCCATAGCCATACCTCAGCAAATTAAGTAATTGTTTTTATAAAACTTAACAAAACAAATACACTATAAAGCTTAATTAACCTTTTAATGTGGCAAAGGGAGATCCGTCGCCGAACCTCCCTTATCACTTATCGACTTTACTACTTTATATTACAGTAGTGATAAGGCCACTTGAGGTAATTGGTTAGCTTGGGCCAACATTGCAGAACCCGTTTGTTGTAACACTTGGTTCTTAGTCATTTGCGATGTTTCTTTCGCAAAATCGACATCAACGATACGGCTCTTAGCATCAGCAACGTTAGCCTGAGTGTTAGCACTGTTACTGATGTTGTAAGCTAAACGGTTTTGCTTCGCACCTAAGTTTGCACGTTGACTATCAATCGTGTTAATTGCTTTATCAATCGCAGCAAGTGCGGTTGAGCGACCAGCAGAGCTTCCTACTGATAATGTATTCACAGATAATGCACCAGCATTGGTTGCTTTAACTGAAATGGTAATGTCTTCGCCTTCTTGATGCCCAACTTGGAAGGTCTTACCTGCAGAGAAATTACCATTAAGTAATTTAGTGCTACCAAATGCTGTAGTATCACCGATTGCGGTGATTTCTAGTGCAAGTTGGTCAATTTCACTTTGTAAAGCGGTTAAATCGTCAGTACTGTTAGAACCGTTTTCGGCCTGCACTGTCAAATCACGCATGCGTTGCAACATGTTAGTCTGTTCTTGCATCGCACCTTCAGAAATCTGGGCGATAGAGATTGCATCGTTAGCATTACGCATACCAACATCCAAACCGCGCACTTGGCTGTTTAGACGGTTCGAAATCGCTAGACCTGCAGCGTCATCTTTTGCGCTGTTAATACGTAGACCACTGGATAAACGTTCCATAGATGTGGCCAAACCGCTTGCTGAAGAATTTAAGTTCTTTTGGGCTTTTAATGATGTGACGTTCGTGTTTACTGTAATGGCCATGATTCGTTTCCTCTTTATACCTGGCTTGTTAACTTGCCTGTCTACTTAAGCCAGGCGGGTCTTAGTGGTTACAGTATATTTAACGGCAGCACCTTTTTTATCTTTAGGATTATTTTTAAAAAATAATGATTTTTTAAAAATAATCAATTTTTCAAATAGATAAATATCCCCTTTAATAAAAACTTTGCCTACTTTCCTAGAGAATTCTAGAAATAAGTAGGCAAAAGCACTTCAATACAACTTCACATCAGTGACACTAACCAAGGAGAGATAATGCAACTTGCGGTAACTGGTTAGCCTGTGCAAGCATTGCGGAACCTGTTTGTTGTAATACTTGGTTCTTAGTCATAACAGAAGTTTCTTTCGCAAAATCGACATCTACGATACGACTCTTAGCATCGGCAACGTTGGCTTGAGTATTCGCACTGTTACTAATGTTATAGGCTAAACGATTTTGCTTCGCACCTAAGTTAGCGCGTTGGTTGTCAATTGTTTTAATAGCGGCATCAATATTTGCAAGAGCAGTTGAACGACCGCCTGAAGTAGCTACTGATAACGTATTGACGGATAAACTTGCAGCATTAGTTGTCCCTACAGAAATAGTGACATCTTCAGCTTCTTGATGACCTACTTGGAAGGTTTTTCCCGCAGAAAAACCGCCAGTCATTAACTTGGTATTACCAAACGCAGTGCTATCACCAATCGCTGTAATTTCTTCTGCTAATTGATCCATCTCTTTTTGTAATGCAGCTAAATCATCAGTGCTGTTTGCACCGTTTTCCGCTTGAACAGTCAGATCACGCATGCGTTGCAGCATGTTAGTTTGTTCTTGCATCGCACCTTCGGCAATTTGAGCAATTGAAATTGCATCATTTGCGTTACGCATACCCACATCCAAACCGCGAACTTGACTGTTCAAGCGGTTAGAAATGGCTAGACCAGCCGCGTCGTCTTTGGCGCTGTTAATGCGCAAACCACTTGATAGACGTTCCATCGAGGTCGCTAAACCGCTACTAGATGTATTTAAATTCTTTTGTGCCTTCATTGAAGTCACGTTGGTATTAACTGTAATAGCCATGTTGAGTTCCTCTTCCTAGTTATACCGCCAAGGCTTGGAGCTTGGCTAAATTTTTAACAATTTATCTTACAGATGGATAGGTGCTTGCTTACTGTTAAATAAAGTCGAACAGGGAAACAGAACCCACCTTACTAAACACGTTAGAGACTGCGTTCAATGCAAGCTGTTGCTTTTCAAATTCCGTAATCGCTGATGCATAATCGAGATCTTCCAAGAGTGATAGCGCTGATGTGTTCACCACTTTCTCCTCGGTATGTGTCTCTGTGTAACTTTCGACAACTTTCAGATTATTCCCCGCCACACTTCTGGCAGAACTAATTTGATTGACGCCACTATCAATGTTATTCAATATCTGTGCCAACTGAGCTCGCCCTTGGGGTGTGTTAGCAGAATTAGGGTCTTCGATTAATGCAATCGCACTGCTGATCGTATCGAAAATACTGACCTCGGCCTGGGGTTCCATGGTGAAACTATCGCCAGCGCTGGGTTTTCCATCAATTTTAACGTCTATACCATTAAAACTAACGGGATTGGTCGCATCAAAATTAGCGACGTTTGCGACAGGATTATTGGCAGAATCGAGCACTTGTAAATTCGTGCCACCAGCGCCATTATCAGTAAAGTTAAACGTATATATATCAGCCACATAAGTTGCAACGTCAGCAATTTTTGCCGTTTTAACGCTAAACTCACCCTGCTGGCTGGCCAAATAATTGACGCTAAAATCACCAAGTCCATTGGGTGCTTTCATAAACGCGCTATCGCCAGGGATGTTTGTCCCCATGGCAACACCCGTTTGCACTAAGCTATTTTTGACGCCAGAATCACCGCTATACACAATTTTAGGCGGCGTCGAATTATCAAAAGCAAAAGGTTCTTTATCGGTACTGAAACCGGAGAACATATAATTGCCAGATTCATCCTTACTATTCGCAATAGAAAGCAACTCTTCCAAGCTGCCTTTCATCTCATCGGCAATCATTTGCCGCTCAGTTCCAGATAGTGTGCCGTTTATCGCGCGCATAACTTGCTCACGTATCGAGCCTGTTAAATCTTCAGCACTACCGAGTTTACTTTCAGTCACGGCAAGACGATTCGTTGCATAATCAATGTTCTTCATAAACTGATCGACGAGTGCATTTTTTTGATTCAGATTATCGATACCCTGTGACGCCACAGGATCGTCACCGGCAGTATTGACTTTCTTACCACTGCTCAATTGGTCAAGAATTTTGCTGGTCGCCGTTTGCTTTTGCAGCACACTGGTAATGCTTTGATTAAAGATTTGCGCGGATGATAATCGCATAGTTAAATCTCCTAACGCACTGAGGATAATAAGGTGTCAAAAATCTGCTGTGCGGTCGTCATGATCCGCGCAGAGGCTTGATAGGCTTGCTGAAAACGCATTAAATTTGCAGCTTCTTCATCTAAGTTCACGCCCGACTCACTCTCTACTCGCGCATAAGCTTGTTGATACACGGCCTCAGCCGAACCAGTACGCACTTCGGCCGCTTTCGTTTTACTGCCAATGTCTAGCTTAGTATTCTCGAACACATCCGCTAAGGTCGACTTGCCACTATTCATCACCTTACTTTCGCTCAATTTAGCCATAGCGACAGCATTGGAGTTATCGCCTTCCGCGAAGGATAAATCGAAGGTAAATCTGTCATTACCCGCTGCAGCTGTGCTGTCCACTTCAAAGGTAAAACCAAAGGCGCTGATACTCGGTGGGGTATAAGTTGTAGCAGCACCAAGTGATGTTCCTGCGGCATCAAATGCTTCATAGGTGGGTGGCACGACTGTGGTGTCGAGTTTGATCGTCAATTCACTGCCCGTCACAGGGAAATTTGCGGCATTGCGATTACCAATTTGAGTCAACTTAACTTGGGTATTGCCCGAGTTAGCGGCATCTGCAGTAATCTTTGGGGATGCGGCGGCAATACCTTTAGGGTCTTTCATAACAACTTCAATGCCATTTGAAGCCCCCGCTGTCGGGCGAATAGCAAAGCGATCCCCCGACGCCATAGCGCCTGCTTTTATGTCAATTGAAAATCCAGAACCACCCGATAATGTCGAGCCCGTTAACGTCAGCGGTGTTATCGTCCCCGTTTCTGTATCTCTCAATTCATAAGTGGCAGGCGAGGTAAATGACAGCTCGTAGGCACCGCCTGTTAATAAACTGGTGTCATCGACGGTGACGCCTAACGTTGCATTGCCCGTATTACCAGAAAAACCTGCCACACGGCCCAAGGACATCATAGGATCATTGATATCTTTGAAGATATTGGCGCCGACTTGCCCATTGAGGTCAATGCCTTGCGCTTGCATTTTGTTGAAGTTATCAGCCACGCCCAAAGCTAATTGGTCCAGCTCATGACCTGCGGGAATTAACGTCTGGTCACGATAATCAAACATGGCTCCTAGCTGACCACCCAGTTTACTTGGGTCAACAGTAACGCTTTGCGAGCCAATACTTGAGTTAAGCTGTAACTCTTTGGGAAATGGGTTACCCGCTTGAGTGCCCATACTCATGGCAATCTCACCGGAAACCAGCATCACAGAGCCACCGAGCATAATACTCTTGGCGCCATTTTCTTGAGGGATAACATTCACTTGGGCGTACTGACTCAACTCTTGAACGAGTGCATCTTGCTTATCGAGCAGCTGCGCATCTTGATTCGGCGACTTCATCAACTCTAGGTTTAAGTTGGCAAGTTCTGTACCTATCTCATTAATACGCTTGGTCATGCCGGTTATCTGGTCATTAGTCTGATCGAGCTGACCATTCAAATAAGACTGCATCTGATTCAGGCTACTCGCGACTTGCTGCGCATTCGTTAAGGTCGAGCTGCGGATACCCAAATCTGCAGGTAAGTCCGCTACGCTATTTAGCCCTGAAAACAGATCATTCAAGCTTTGTGGCACAACTTTGCCTATTTGTGAAAATAGCTGATCGAGTTCACTCAATTTACCGTAGCTGGCTTCGGCGGCACTAAGCGTTGTTTGGCCAATGCGCAACTCTCTTGCGGCATAGTCATTGTAGATACGCTTAACGTCATTAACGTAAGTTCCAGTGCCATAAAAGCTATTGCCTAAACGCTGTGATTCTAGAGTCGACTGGGTTGCCACTTGTCTGTGGTAACCCGCGGTATTGGCGTTAGCAATGTTATTACTGGTGACACCCAGTTGCGACTGGGAGGCAAGCACCCCAGTTCGCGCAATATTCAGCAGATCAACGGCCATTAGTTGACACTCCTATGAACAAACAGGGTTGTAAGGTTCATCATTTGTCTTCTCCTGGCAGAATTGATTTCAGCTCTTCACTGATGGACTGCATCACTTTAATGACTTTTTCAGCATATCTAGGATCTGTGGCATAACCCGCATCCTGCAAAGCTCGAATAAACTGAGTTGGGGACGCCGCCACTTTCTTCGCATCTTGATAACGATCGCCTTCGGCAATGAAGGACACAAAATCGTTGAAGCTATGCTCAAAGTCACTGTAAACACGGAAGTCGGCTTTTTGCTGCACTGCCACACCGTGTTCGAATTCTAAGGTGCTGACGTTCGCCTTATCGCCCTGCCAACGGCGATCAGCTTTAATATTGAATAGGTTATGACTTGGCGCGCCGTTATTACTGCGAACAATTTTTTGTCCCCAGCCGGTTTCAAGTGCCGATTGCGCCAACAATACTTCTGGTTGGGTACCTAATGCTTTTGCCGCTTTTTCAGCGTGTGGGTATAAGGTCGCCAAAAACTCTTCTCGACTACCGAAACGGACTATCTTCTGGGTTTCCCTAAAGGCGGCCGTCGGCAAAACTTGGCCGCTAATCACGGGGTCGACGACAGAAAGTGACTGTTCGCTCCAGCTTGGCTTAGGTGTATCAATCGCCAGTAAACGATTAGGCGTATCAATGTCCATTGATGAGTTTGCATCCATGGCTCTATCGGGCTCAAATGCTGGTCGAGCAATTGCAGCGGGGACACCATGATTAACAACTGTGGGTTCAACCGCTGGCGCGACTGGACTCTGCATTGGCACGTTAAGGGCTTTAGCATCATGGAGCATTTTCATACCGCCATCGTCGCGTAATACCGATGCTGGCGTGAAATGACTGGTTTCTGGGGAGAGTTGCTGCACCATCATATCGGCAAGGCCCAATACCCCTTTGTCAGATAAATCGACCGATAACTGCTGATCGCGCATCTGCTCGTAAAACTTAGTGTATTGGCTATTGAGAGGACTATCAGACTGAAAAACCGCATTGGCATCGCGCATACTTTTCATCAGCATTTGCACGAAAATACCTTCAAATTGTTGGGCGACCTTTTTCAAGGCGCCCTTCTCATCCTTCTGAGCCTGGGCGCGGAGTGAATCTAAGCCGCCCAGGTCAAGAAAATGTGATGAACTTGAAAGCTTTTCCATGATTTTCCCGACAGAAATTAGATGATGATAAGTTCACCATGCAAAGCTCCTGCCACTTTTAACGCTTCCAGTATTGCTAACACATCTGAGGGGGCTGCACCGACCAAGTTAACCGCTCTAACCAGCTCATCCAGCGTAGTGCCAGGATTAAACATAAACATACGGCGGTCACTTTCTGTCGCTGTAATCGTACTATTGCTCGTGACAGTTGTTTGACCATTGGCCAAGGCGTTTGGCTGTGAAACCTGGGTTGCCTCAGCAATCGTGACGGTCATGCCGCCATGGGTAATCGCCGCTGGGAGTAAACGCACGTTTTGCCCAACCACTATGGTTCCAGTACGTGAGTTAACAATCACTTTGGCAGATTCTTCTGCGGGAATAACATCGAGGTTTTCAAGCGTAGCTAAAAAAGACACCCGTTGTGATACATCACGCGGAGCACTGACCTGCACAGATGTTGCGTCTAAAGGACGCGCCATATCAGGGCCTAATAGCTCATTAATCGCATCGGCCATCCGTTGTGCAGTCGAAAAATCAGAACGACGTAAGTTAAACGTCAAATAATCGCCAGTTGAAAATGGGGTCGCCACACTGCGCTCGACAATCGCACCATTAGGTATACGGCCAACTGTTGGAGTATTTTGGATCACCTTTGAACCATCTAAACCATCGGCACTAAAACCACTCACCACTAAGCTGCCTTGGGCTATCGCATACACATTACCGTCAACGCCTTTCAAAAAGGTTTGCAATAAGGTGCCGCCGCGTAAACTTTTGGCTTCGCCTAAGCTAGATACGGTGACGTCAAGATCTTGACCCGGTTTTATAAAGGCTGGCATATCCGCATGTACGGCAACCACAGCAACGTTTTTAATCTTTGGTTTGACGTTGTCAGGAAGATTAATACCGAAATTTTTCAGCATAGTCATAAAGGTTTGTTCGGTATAACTGGTTTTTTCACCCGTTCCCGGCAAACCAACCACTAAGCCATAACCGATCAACTGGTTACTGCGTACACCCTGCACATTGGCAATATCTTTAATTCGTTCAGCCTGACTAGGTAGAGAAAACACTAGCACGGCAACGGCTAACACCAGTTTATATTTCATGATACGACTCCTTAGAAGGGCCACCAGTCGCTCATAAAGAACTGGCTTAACCAGCCCACTTTTTGAGCATCTGCGAAAGTGCCAGTGCCACTGTATTGAATACGGGCATTGGCCATTCGCGTTGAATCGATAGTGTTATCAGGTTTAATGTCCTGCGAGCGAACCAGACCTGTGACGCGAATAAACTCGTCACCGTTGTTAATTGAGATCCATTTTTCGCCGCGGATCACTAAGCTGCCGTTGTTCAGCACTTGCATCACGTTTGCCGAGATGCTGCCATCTAAACTATTACTCTGATCCGCATCCGATTCACGTTTAGTGTTCATGCTATCTTTATAACGTAAATCAATTGGCACTCCGCCAATGGATACATTACTACCACCAGCAAAAATGGGATCTAAGCTCATGTCAGAACCTTTTTTGATCTGATTGCCTGCACTCTTCTTCGCTTGAGTCGACTCTTTCAAAACGATAGTGATAATGTCGCCAACTTTGTGAGCACGTATATCCGAATACAAGCTAGATGCTTGACTGTCTTGATAAATAGAACCAGTCGCGGCAATTTTTGTCGGCGGTGCCTCTGGGTATACCGGCGCATAAAAGGGATCATCCGCAAGGGGTTTCTTTTGCGTCGAGCTACAAGCTGCAAGCAATAACGCGACGGCCAACACAAGATATCTAGCCATAATGTTTGCCTCTATAAATTTTGAGTCACGTAAGACAGCATCTGATCTACCGCTGAAATCACTTTGGAGTTCATCTCGTAAATGCGCTGACTTTCGATAAGGTTCACAAGTTCTTCGGTCACGTTAACGTTAGAGGTTTCTAAGGCGCCTTGGCGAATCGCTCCCATGCCATCTAACGAAGCGGTACCTTGAATTGGTGTGCCGCTCGCACCGGTTTCCGTATATAAGTTTTGTCCCATAGGATCCAGACCCGATGGATTAATAAAATCCGTCATAGTCAACTGACCCACAACTTGGTTCTCTGCTGTACCTGGGGTTTTCACTGAAACTTCACCCTCAGCGGAAACGGTAATACTGGTCGCATTGTCAGGAATCGTGATCGCGGGTTGCAGCAAGTAGCCAGAACCAGGCGTCACAATCTGGCCCGTATCGTCTAAGGTAAACTGACCATTTCGAGTATAGGCCGCAGTACCATCGGGTAGCTGGATTTCAAAAAAACCTGGGCCCTCAATCATCAGATCCAATGAGTTATCCGTAGTGAGCATGTTGCCTTGGGTAAACATTTTCTGTGTGGCGACGACTTTGGTACCCGCACCTATGTTTAATCCATTAGGTAACTTAGTGTTAGAAGCGCTGACACCGCCCGCTTGGTTAACTGTTTGGTAAAGCAAATCTTCAAATACTGCGCGACTTTTCTTGTAGCCCACAGTACTGGCGTTCGCCACGTTGTTCGAGATCACCGCAATGTCAGTTTGCTGTGCGTCTAAGCCAGTTTTACTAATCCATAACGCCGGATGCATAATCTATCTCCTAACTAATACGCATTAATGAAGATGAAGCGCGATCATTTTCTTCCGCGGTTTTCATCATCTTGACTTGCAATTCAAACTGACGCTGAAGGTCAATCAAAGACACCATTTCATCGACAGGGTTTACGTTACTGCCTTCCACTGCGCCACTTTCAACACCTACGCTAGGATCGGCAGGAGCGATATTGCCAGACACGAGCCGGAACAGTCCGTCCTCACCGCGCATCATCTCGGCATTACCCGGATTAACGAGTTTCAAGCGACCGACCTCTTCCACCACTTCAGCAGTAGCGCCCTGAGGTCGCACAGAAATAATGCCATCCTGAGAAATTGAAACTTTCTCGATAGGAAGTGGCAACACTATGGGACCGGCATCACCCATAACAGGATTTCCCCTGTCATTGTGTAATAAACCAGTGGAATCAAAACTTAAACTGCCAGCGCGGGTATAGGCTTCACTGCCATCTTTTGCCTGCACGGCAAACCAGCCGTCGCCTTTAATGGCAACATCGAGATCCCGTCCAGTCGTTTTTATTGGACCTGAGCGAAAATTTGCTGACGGAGATTCTGTCATCGCAAACACCCTTGTCGGCAATCCTTCACCGAAGGCCTGCATCGAGCGAGCTTGCGCCATATCGGATTTAAAACCGTCGGTATTCGCGTTGGCTAGGTTGTTCGCACGGAGCGCCAGCTCATTCATATTTTGCTTGGCGCCACTCATAGCGACATAAAGGAATTTGTCCACAGACTGCTCCGTCAAATTTTCTACATGACAATAGCAAAGCAAGCATCATGCCAACAAAATTGACGTTTAATTTACTGATAGAATTGAAGAATAGGAAAATGAAGTGAATTGACAGCTAGATAAAGGCTAAGTGTTGCCACTGGCGGCAACACTTAGTCAAACAATGTAATGATTAGCGAATTTGTAATACGGTTTGTTGCAGCGTGTTGTTCACTTCAAGGGTACGAGAGTTCGCTTGGAAGTTACGCTGCGCAGAAATTAAATCGACCAGTTCAGTGGTCAAATCGATGTTCGATTGCTCTAACGCCGATGAACTTATGCTACCAAAAGTACCGCTGTTTGCCTCACCAGCAAGAGCAGGGCCAGAATTCAAGCTAGCTTTCCACGAAGTGTTACCCACTTGTGTTAAACCTTGTTCATTAGCAAATCGAACCAAGGCAACCCGCGCTAAAGGCACACTTGAGCCGTTCGAGTAACTTGCAGTAATTAAACCATCAGCACCAATTTCAACGTTAGTTAAACGACCAACAGTAGTACCGTCTTGTGTTAACTCTGTTGCCGCAAAAGGAGCAGCATATTGAGTTGGCGCATTAAACTTGATTGTTAAATCTTGAGTGCCATCAGCTCCAGCACCTAAAACGCCTGCACCACCCACACCTAAAGTCTCAGTCTTAACGACCGCTGGATCACTACCGGTATAGACACCAACAGAATTGAACTTGAGTACAGAGCCCTTCCAACCGCCGGTTGTTTGCGCTGTACTGGTTGAGTCAGGATTACCATCGCCCGTAGTATCCGTTTGATAAGTACCTGCAGCACCATCTAGATCGACTTGTTTACCATCAATAGCGTAATAGGCCACCCAATTGCTCTCTCCATTATAAGAGGCATCATTAGGCTTAACAAAATAGGTTGTCATGATGTGTGGCTCACCGAGTGAGTCATACATAGTCATTGAGGTAACGTTATTGTATGTCTTAGGGTCTAGAGGATCGAATGCAGCAGGGTCAAGGGTACTTTCCTTAGCATTTAGATTCATTTGTAAACTGACATTTTCAGTTTTTATTGGGCTACCTGCAGTATCAGGGATTTGCACTGGTTTAGCTGTAGTCAAACTTACCGATGTCGAGTTACCATCTTTATCCACAGGGAACGTCTGCAAAAAATTACCAGCAGAATCAACCATGTAGTTATTTGAATCGACTTTAAATGCCCCTGCACGAGTAAACGAATGGTCAAGACTGCCGATCTCAGAGGCAGTGACAAAGAAGCCACCGCCTTTAATTGCCATATCAAGGGAGTTACTTGTCAGCTGTAAGCTGCCTTGATGGAATTGCTGGGCGACCTGACTCGTTGCGACACCACCACCGACAGCTGTTTTGGAATTTGAAAAAATAGAATTAGCGTAAACATCCGCAAATTCAGCTCGCGATTCTTTAAAGCCAATGGTATTCGCATTCGCAATGTTGTTCGCCGTGGTGTTTAAATCTTTCTGTGCGGCAGAAATGCCACTCAATGCAATGTTAAACGACATAATTCACCTCTACTTTTGACTCAATTCAATTGCGGACAACAAACGCCCAATTCGGATTCTACAAAATTATTTTGTATAAACTTAAGTTTCAGACACAGCTAACACGTCGGTTAACTTGATCCCCATACCGCCTCTCAAGTTAAGAATGGCGCCGGTACTGGCCGTCCCTAAAGAAACGCTACTCACATGAGCATAGGTTGAAACGGGCAGCTCTTGGGATTTCCCATCCACTAAACCACTCGCCTTAATCGTATAGTTACCTGCGACCACTGGCTGGCCATTCTTATCTAAACCATCCCAGTTCACATCGACGTTACCACCATCGCTACCATCGACTTTAAAGGTTGTGACAACTTGGCCCTTCTCATCTTCGATACGCACAGTAATCTCTGGAATTTTATCAGGGGTACTGACTACACCTTTCATCGTTGGGCTTTCTGCGGAAATATTACCAGTATCGGTTGGGATCAAAACCTTACGACCAACAAGTCCCGATGCCTGCAGTGCTTGGCTCGACGTCATGACACTGTTTAAGTTAACAATTTCATCATTTAACTTGCCGATACCATCAACCGTCGAAAATGATGCCATCTGCGCAATCATTTGATCATTGTCAACAGGCTTAAAAGGGTCCTGCATCGATAACTGTTGGCTTAATAACGAGAAAAAATCATCTTGAGTTAACTGTTGGCTTTTCGCTTCCGGTACTATCGAATCTTTTGGCAAACGTATGCCATCAAGAAACGGATTGCCCGTTGAGCTGGTTGATGAATTGGTCGTAACAGCATTTGACTGACTCTTATTTTGAGCCGTCTGCGCCGATGCTTGGTTAATTTGATTAATGAGGCTCACAGCTTACCTCCTAAGTAACACATGTTATTTACCCATCCCAAGTGTTTGTTGCAGCATAGACTTAGCTGCTTCAGCGACCTGAACATTCATTTGATATGAGCGCGAAGCAGAAATCATATCTGCCATTTCTTCCATGACATTAACATTCGGTTTATAAATAAAGCCGTCCGCATCCGCCATTGGATGATCGGGCGAGTATTCTTTTAGTAGTGGTTTATCACTTTCAACAATACCTTTTACCGCAACACCTTGAGAGGCTTGTTGCTGACTTTGGGCTTTGGCCATTTCAGCTTCAAAAATAGGATGACGGGAACGATAGGTCTTATCTACGCTACTCGAGACGGAATCAGCGTTAGCTATATTACTCGCAGTGGTGTTCAACCTGACCGATTGAGCCGACATTCCTGAGCCAGCAACATCAAATATGCTAAATAAACTCATGATTAATCCCCTCTCAGCGCTTTCTTCATGCCACTAAACTTACTGTCTAAAAAACCAAGCGACATTTGATATTCAAGGGCATTTTGCATAAATGCCGATTGTTCCTGTTGGATATCAACTGTATTACCATCACCAGTATCGGGTTGATTTGGCACGCGGAACTTAACAAATTGACCAGTCAACTCAGCAAGACCAAAATGCTTGTCTGCCTCTTGCATTTCAAGACTATTACGCTGCTGTTGTTGGCCACGGGCGGCCTGCATTGCCGCAGAAAAATCTACATCACGGGCTTTATAATGTGGCGTATCGGCGTTAGCGATATTGCTCGAAATGACTTCAGCTCGCTGCGCTCTAATACCGAGAGTGTACTGATGCACACCCAGTGCATTATCAAAATTGATCGCCATAAAATTGCCTCCTCGTGTTACTCACGGAAATAAAGCAATTCATGTGCCAACATAGGAGAATAATGAGAATAACAATAGGGATGAGCAAGTGATGGGTAAAAAATTACCGACAAATGTCGGTAATTTTCTTTAAAGCAGCAGACTTAAGTCTTTTTCTGGTAATAAATCCCAGGGTTACAACGGACCATGTCAAACTCATCCGTTAAACCAGCAATAGATTCAGAAGCACCGAGAAATAGAATCCCTTTTGGATTAAGAGCGGCAGCGAATTGCCGCAAAATTTTTGCCTTTGCCTCAGGCGCAAAATAAATCAGCACATTGCGGCAAAAAATAATGTCGAACTTACCAAGTAAGCTATAACTTTCAAGCAGATTATGTGCCCTAAAGTTCACCAAACGCTTAACATTATCCTTTAACTTCATATTGCCTGAAGGCAAAGCATCAAAAAACTGACGCTTACGCTCCTCGGATAAACCGCGCGCTAATGCCAAGCTATCGTACTCAGCATTTTTGCAACGTTCCAACATGGAAGGCGATAAATCAGTGGCTTGAATTGACGCACTACCCGCAAGCGCACCAGGCTTCTTCTGCTGATACTCAAGAATCGTCATCGCCAATGAATAGGGTTCTTGCCCAGATGAACACGCGGCTGACCAAATCTTAAGTGGACGACCTAAACGACTGTACTCAGGTAACAAAACGTTATGCAATAACTCAAATGGATAACGATCACGAAACCAAAGGGTTTCATTGGTCGTCATAGCATCGATCACTTCAGCCCGAAGTGCACGTTCCGTTGGCTTCATCGAATGCTTAACCACATCGGATAAGGATGGCAGGTTATATTTCCCCATCAGAGGAGCTAGACGACTGCGCACCAGATATTGCTTATTTTCACCCAGTACGATGCCGCTGTGTTGCTCTAAGAACAACCTAAATTGATTATATTCAGCTTCAGCGAGTGATTTATTTGGCACATTCACATCCTAAATCCTATAGCAAGCACCAAAATCAGTGCGAAACCATCATGTTATAAAGTCGAGATTATAGCGTAAAGCGTATCTAGGTACTAACTACTGCACTTACAAACTTAAGTGTTTATTCACAGCAGCAGCCAGTTCGTCGGGATTAAACTTAGCGATAAAGTCATTGGCCCCCACTTTTTGAACCATTGCCTGATTGAATACACCACTTAACGACGTATGCAGTACCACTTTAATATGCTTGAGCTTAGGATCGTCTCGGATCTCAGCGGTCAAGGTATAGCCATCCATTTCAGGCATCTCAATGTCTGAGATAATGAGAGGGATTTCATCGGCAACATTGTCCATTTCTTTGGCGATTTCTTTAAGCTTATCTAACGCTTCTCGACCATCTTTTGCGGTATCAATTTGTAAGTTCAATGACTCGAGTGAACGAATAATTTGCTTACGCGCCACGGCAGAATCATCGATAACCATAATATGGTAATGCTGGGTTCTGTCGAGGGTCAGCTTTTCATTTGCTTCTTCACTGATAGCGGTTTTAACCGGTGAAATCTCATCTAAGATTTTTTCTACATCGAGAATTTCAACCAATTCACCTTCAATCTCAGTTACAGCCGTCAGATAAGAATAACGACCGGCACCTTGCGGCGGAGGCATAATCGCTTCCCAATTCATGTTGATAATCCGCTCAACAGAACTGACCAAGAAACCTTGAACACTGCGGTTATATTCAGAAATAATGATGAAACAGTTTTCAGTACTCGCTAAAGGTCTACCACCTGTTGCCGCACTCAGATCAATAACTGAAATAGTCGTACCGCGAATATGCGCGACACCTTTAACATAAGGATTAAGTTTAGGCAAAGTTGTCAGTGGCGGGCACTGCAGTACTTCTTTCACCTTAAACACGTTAATCCCAAACCGTTGACGACCGTTTAATTTAAAAAGCAGCAATTCTAAACGGTTTTGACCAACGAGCTGGGTTCGTTTGTTGACTGAATCAAGAATACTCGACATAACTCTGCCTTGTTGTTCTGTTTATGTACGGCCCTATGACTCGTTTGAGTATAGGCATATTAATTGCTTACGTCTTATCTATCGATAAACATAGTCGAAACTGAGTCAATCTTCTGACAGTGATGCAAATTATTATTACAGTGGTCAGCTTCGAACTTGATAAAAGTATAGGTGCATTCTGGCGTTACAAGCTAGTCTCTTCATTATGAAAGTAAATTTAGTCTGTTTTTTTAGTGTTTTCGCCCTCTTCATGCCCGCTTTTGCGAGTGCAGAGCCTATTGTTCCCACCGTATCGGCCATCTCAGAATTAGCTAAAGCGCTTATTTCAGAAAAGATATCCGTGCCAGCAAATGCCAAAGTCGATATTTCGCCGCAAATAGTTGACGCAAGAATGCTGCCGTCACAATGTTCGTCGCCGATTAAGGTTGAATTGGCTAGTAACAGGGAAATTAGCCGTAATAACACCCTAAAAGTCAGCTGCAATACGCAAGAGCTCGCTTACCCTTGGCAGATTTATATCTCGGTTAGAGTGGATATTTTATTCCCCGTTGTTGTCACAACTGAAACCTTAGCGCCTGGCGAACTCATCTCCCCTAGCCAAGTTGAAATCCGTTACATTGAGCAAAATAGTTTACGAGGCGCTGAATTTGATGATCCAAGTAAATTAGCTGGTGTGCGAGTCAAACGACGCGTCTCGAAGGATAATCCTATATTGAGCAATAACTTATGCTTCGTGTGTAAAAACGACTCGGTATCTATTTATGTTCGTTCTAACTCCTTCGAACTTAAAACTGCGGGCGAAGCCCTACAAGATGGCAATAAAGGCGATCGGATCAGAGTCAAAAATAGCAGTTCAAACAAAGAACTAGATGCTATAGTCACGGGCATTGGCGAAGTTGAAGTAAGAATGTAAAATAATCTAAAGCTTTTTTATAAGCTGCCGATACCCCAGTTAAGAAATCCCGTACACACGACGCTGGAGCCGAAAATGGCAATTGATATTAGCAAACTCAACACTGCAACGACCACACAAGTTCGTTCAGGTGCAACTAAAACTAGCAGCGATCAATCTGCTCAAGTTGCCACAAAATCGACAACACCACAAAGAAGCGACTCAGTGGTGATTACAGCGCAAGCACAACAACTTCAAGGAGCTCAGACTAAAATGGCGAGCCTTCCTGAAGTTGATCAAAAGAAAGTAGCCGAAATTAAACAGGCTATCGCCGAAGGCCGCTATAAAATTGACCCAGAAAAGTTGGCTGCCAATATTGCAAGTTTTGAAGCCGAACTTAATGACTTGAATAAAGAGTAACTATGACTGAAATAGCTAAACTGGTAGATCTACAACACGCCCATTTGGCTGTTCTTAAGCAAATCATACTCAAGGAAAAAGGCGCTTTGGTTGACCAAAACGCCGATTTACTGCTTTCTCTTGCTAACGAAAAATCACAATGTCTGAAAGAACTCAAGACTAATGACGATATTCTGGCAAACCACACTGATAAGTCTCAACTCACTCAGCAAAGTGAACTCGTGCATAAAATGGCCGTTGTCAAAGACGCATTAACTGAATGCAAAGAACTGAACGATCAAAATGCCAGTTTAATTGAGATGAATTTAGCCAGTATCAATCGCTTCGCTCAAGCTTTACAAGCCAGCAGAAACGCCTCCAGCCTTACGTACAACGATAAAGGCAAGACCTCAACTATCTCAAGTTTAGGTAATGATTTAAAGGCCTAACAGGCGCATCAATTCCCACTCTGTATTTCCAGCTTCTAAGCTCTGCTCTGATTAAAGATTAGACTTTGATACTTATGCAGAAAAAGAAAAGCCGCATAACTATTCGTATAGTACGCGGCTCAATAGAGTCATGTAGAAATGACTAGAAATACGTGACTTCTTTGACTCGCTGTGGACGACTTTGTTGTTGATACAGCGCCCATACCTGTGAAAAATCCAGCTCTAACTCAGTGACATAATGATCGCCAGCCGGATAACTCTTAACGACCCGCGCTCCACGGATCACGCCAGAAACCGACGCTTTGACATTATCATCTGTCAACATCCAATCACTAACACTGCTGTTTGCCGTTATTTTCTGCCCATAAACTTGTTCTGCTAATTCACGATAGGCCACAATTTTTGATGCTTGCATGGCCATCAACACTCTTTGTGATTGTTCTTTAGCCGGTTGAGTCGCTAAGGGCGCATATCCTATGGCCGTTAACTTAGGAAAACTCGGCGGCGGCACATCTTCCCATTGCACATATCTATCTTTAGCAGCGCAGCCAGTTAGCATTAGCGCCGCAATAACTAAAAGGTAGCGTTTCATTTTCCATCTCCTAAAACACGCACTTCATTCATGCCTGGACTCGCCTGACGATATAAGATGCCATTTTGTGACACAATTTGCTCCGAAGGCTGCATGTAGTTTGCCAACTCTTTTTGAGTCACAAAAGTTTGAGAGGCCGATACCACACGATTGTTACTTATGTTCACAATCCGAGTATTGATCGCCATACCATTGGTAACTGGGCTCATAGTCGATACGACAAGATGCTCAACGGGAAGATTTTTCGACAATTGTTGCCAATCTCGCGTCAAAATAAAATCCCCATTAGCCGTCACTCTCAAGCCATCTGCTAAATTTAAATCAACCACATTAAACTGAAAGCTATGGAGCGACGTCATTAATCCTTGCTGTAACTGCTGCGCCAACGCATTTGTGCCATTCATGTCACCCACTAATACTGGGGTTGCGACGACAATTGGCTGATCAGAGCGCAGAGCATCATTTTGCTTAACGAGCTCTGTCACAATTCGCTGTGCTAAATGGTTGATCACTGCCGTTGGCGGCAACCCATTGCCATCCACTAAACTCGGCTTGGGCGGTGTAACCGATTTAGCCACACATCCACCTAACATAATCAATGTTAAGGGAATAATTACACGCTTTAGCATTGGATTTACCTCATCTGTGGGTGTACTGGCAATTAAATCACTCACACTCTATGCGTCTCATTTTTGTGAGTAACAAAAGCCAGCAATCTTCGGACCAAAATTGCTCCAGCCCGACAATATTATGCTCATACGCTGTATATCGACTGCGCCAATGGAAACTTTATCGAAAACTCTCGTTAGTCAGGCATGAAATTTGCTTTATCGGTATATTAGGTTAAGTGTCAGGAAACTGGCTCGACTAGCAAGCTCGCCAATAGCTTAGCGATAAGGATTGTATTGATGCACATACCACGTTCAGCTTCGCTCATCATTTTGAGCCTTGCACTGCTGTCTTTGCCTTCTCGGGCCGAATGGATGGAAGCCAGTGGTGAAGCGACTATTATCAATGGTAATACGGCTCAAGCAAGGGAAGAAGCGATTAATCAAGCCGTTAGCTACGCTACATTAAGCACAGGCATTCAAATATCCAGTGAACAACAAACCTCTAACGGAAACCTTACACAGAATAACTTCGCGATAAATCGCAACGCCCAAGCCATAAGCATCCAACTCGTTAGCGAACGAATCCAGGGAAACAAAATTTATGTGTCCCTACGACTCGATCTAAATGATGATCCTACGCAGCAGTGTCCAAATGGACAATTAAAGGCCGCGATTCTAATCCCTCAAGCACAAATCAAAGATCGTACTCAGCTCAGATACGGACAGCTTTCAGGCTTTGAAGAAGTGATCTCAGAAAAATTAGGCAGTGTTATAGAAGATTACTCTTCCACAGGTTTTAGCCACACTCACGCTAAAGAGCTGCTCGATATTAAACAAGATCTAGTGGATATTCGCGGTTATAGACTCCCAAGCTGGCTCAGTGAAATTACCGACAGCCAATATATCCTCCAACCACAAATCATGGATATCTCAATGGAGCCAGTGCAGGCAACCTTCCTAGGATTCTGGGATGAAGCTCCACTTAGGCAATTCCAGTTCAAACTTAGCCTTTATCATGGGATCAGTGGCGAAGAAGTTTGGAGTAAAAGCTACAGCACATCGGCACCATGGGAATTTGAAGAACAAGCCATTATTGCCCCTAATACGGACAGATTCTGGCGATCATCCTATGGCAAAAATATTACTAAGTTAATGCAACAGGCTACCCACGATTTGGACAGTACTCTCAATTGCAGACCCTTACTCGGCCAAGTCGTGAGCCGCCAAGCGGACAGGATCATTTTAAATCTCGGCCGTAAACATGGCATTCGTGTCGGGGATAAATTCCAAGTCGTATTACAGCAAAATCTACCCGATCGACTCAATGAAATGCGCGCCGTCGCAACCAAAAGTCGAGCCACGGTAAAAATTGAACAAGTGAGTGAAGAAAGCTCAACAGCAGTACTTTTAGACCAAAATGCAGCCTACAATGTGCAGATAAACGACATAGCGCTTAAGATTTAAGCAACTAAATCATAAGCCTTTTAATCAGAGATAAAACCAGTATAATCACTGTCGTCTCTCTATAGCTCAACAGGATAGAGCAGCCGCCTCCTAAGCGGCCGATCGGGGTTCGAGTCCCTGTGGAGAGACCAGATAGTGACCTTGGTGATATCAAACTCCCAGAAATCTTCCGGAGAAACGGAATGACCGAGCTATTTGCGTCTAATCTCAATATTATCGTCAAGCGTTGGCCTATCGTAGCAGCTGCGGTCAAAAGCCAAACTATCAATGAATTAGATGCCCACCTTGTCAACGGTCGCAATCAAACTATCAGTGTCAATGGCATTCAACTCAGCAGCCGCCATGACCGCCTTGCCGAAGCCCAGCTTTTTATCAGCACATTACCTGCAGATGCAACTCACGTAACCGTCTACGGTGTCGGTATGGGAGATGTACCAAGTTTACTTATCGATAATCCACAGTATCTTTCAATTGATGTTTGCATTTTAAATCTCAGCGTTTTTGCCCTCCTCATCAGTTACACAGATCAAAGCGAATGGTTAAAGCATCCAAACATTAATTTAACGGCGCTTCCAAGCGCAAAGTTAAATTTTCCTAATATTGCAATTACACCAGATCTCACTCTTGTCAGTGATGAAAATGCGACTCTCAGAGACTTATTAGTTATGGAGCTCAATCGTGAGTTCTCTAATCAACGACATCAGTCTGATGATCCTGCAATATTAAAACGCTTCGAGGATAACCAACTTTATATTACTCACGATCCTGATGCCGCGAGCTTAATAAATAGTCATAGTAGCTATAAAGCTATCGTGATTGGCTCGGGTCCTTCTTTAGAAGAGCATTATGATTATCTGCAACAAATTAGTTCAAGTTCCCATAGGCCACTCATCATAGCGGCCGATACTGCATTACGTGGTTTACTTCACAATAATATAAAACCAGATATTGTGATCTGCATTGACGGATTGATAGGTGAATACCATTTACCGCTAGCCTCGACTCATGACATCAATCTTGTTTATTTTCCCCGAGTTGATCCAGTGGTACTTAATGCTTGGTTAGGCCAAAGATTTATTGCCTATGGAGGCAGTCAAATATACGACAAGCTCACTTCTCGATATCCCAAACTAAGACTGTTCACGAGTGGAAGCGTCATTCATCCGGCAATTGATTTAGCGATCAAATTAAAGGCAAAAGAAATTACCCTATTAGGGTGTGATTTTTGTTATTGCAATAACAAGAGTCATGCGTTCTGGAATGATCACAAATTTGGTCAAAACGATATAAAAGAACAAATATGGGTTAATGCGGTTATTCAGAAAGTGAAGGAAGCTAAACACTGGTTGATCAATGGCAAAGGCCAGCGGATAGCGACGGATCTAAACTTAAGAGCATATCTCAGACACTTGGAACGCTACATCGCTAAGCATCCAGAAGTAAAGTTTTACCAAGCGAGTTTATCAGGCGCTAAAATTCGCGGTTCTCAGTATAAGGACCTCATATTATGAGCTTAAGTCTACAAGATTCACTGCGGCAAACGGCAGGTTTATTTAGACTCGGTCAAGAAGCAAAGGCTTCAGTAGAGTTACGGTTATGTCTTGATAAAATAGAAAAAAACTGCCCAGAACTTGTCCTTAATTCGACTTTTCAGCAAATATTGCCTTCTATGCTTCAGGCACAAGAGCAACACGATTGGTTAAGCCTTGCCGATTATTTAGAGTATGAACTAATAGAACTAGTCTGATAAAGCAAGAGTACCAGGGCATCAAGCTTCCCAGAGACTTGCCGTTAATAGACTATACCGAGCCATTTGCGAGTAACTATGACTACACATTCACCTATTTTTATCGCTGAAGTCTCCAGCAACCATCATAGAGACTTACAGCGTTGTATTGAGTTTATCAAAACTGCTGCAGACATTGGTTGCGATGCCGTAAAGTTTCAGCTTTTCCAAATAGAGCAACTTTTCGCTCCCGAGATTCTGGCGAAAAGTGAAACGCATCGAAAGCGCAAAGATTGGGAGCTCCCAGTCAGTTTTTTGCCTGAATTAAAACAAAGTTGTGATGAATATGGCATTCAGTTTTCATGCACACCATTCTACTTAGATGCAGTTGCAGAACTGGCTCCATATGTCGATTTTTATAAAATTGCCTCCTACGAATTGTTATGGACGGATCTACTGGTAGCCTGTGCAAAAACGGGATTACCTGTCGTTCTTTCAACTGGCATGGCTACTTTAGAAGAGATAGATCAAGCGGTACTCACGCTAAAAGAAAATGGTGCAAAAGACATCACCTTGCTCCATTGCGTATCGGCATACCCAACTCCTGAGAATGAATGCAATCTTGCGGTATTAGAAAGCTTTAGAAATCGCTATAAAGTTAACGTTGGCTGGTCTGATCATACTGTTTCTAGTGCGGTACTTAACCGAGCTGTACACAAATGGCGAGCCGATGTCATAGAGTTTCATTTAGATTTAGATGAAAAAGGCGATGAATATGCTTCAGGACATTGTTGGCTGCCACAACAGATTGCACCCGTAATCCAAGGTATAAAATTAGCCAATGTGATTGATGGCAAGCCAGAAAAACAATTTGTTGCTAGTGAAGCCTCAGATAGAGAATGGCGAGCGGATCCCCTTGATGGATTACGTCCATTGCGGCATCAAAGAGAGAAATTTGGAGTATCAGAATAATGAGTTTGTCCCCCATCACAGTGGCAGCAGATGCTGTTATCGAATTTTTGGCACATCAGGGTATTTATGCACTCCATAACTATCCAGGAGGAACAATCGCTCCCCTCCTAGATGCATGCAAACGATTTGGTATTGCCGTTTATACTTCTCGTAATGAACAAGGAGCGGGTTACGCAGCTTTAGCTCAGGGGAAATTAACGCAGTTACCCGGTATTGTTGCAGTGACATCGGGGCCTGGCGTAACGAATGTGCTAACGCCTGTCGCTGATGCCTATTTTGATGGCATACCTATGCTGGTGTTCACAGGACAAGTAGGTACGGGAGATCTCACCGGAAGTAAGTCTGTTCGTCAATCAGGATTCCAAGAGGTCGATACCCCAGCCCTAATGAAGCCGATCACTAAAGCACAGTTTCAACCCAAAAATATTGTGGAATTATACGAAATCCTTCCACAAGCATGGGCTCTTGCTTTAGAAGGCAGAAAAGGCCCCGTTTCCATTGATTTACCAATGGATGTGCAACGCACCGCAGTTACAGAGCCAATCAAGCTGATTACAGCTGCATTAGCGAAAACCAATACAGCAGAACTTGATGTATTTGTTGATACCCTAATTGAAGCAATGAATACTTCACAAAGGCCAGTCATTATTTGCGGTAATGGCATGACGACTCCAGCATTAGTAGAAGCATTACATAAACTGAGAATCCATTGGCCAGCGGCTGTCAGTCATAGTCTTTTGGGTATCGGAGTTCTACCCACTGATGATAATTGCTGTTTAGGCTTTCATGGTCATACTGGTAGCCAAATTGCAGGTAAAGCCATTGCAGAATCCGATTTATTACTGGTTTTAGGCTCTCGATTAGATGTCCGCCAAACGGGTACGCTAAAAGCGAATTTTGCAGCAAATGCAAAAATTTTCAGAGTTGATATTGATGAAGGTGAATTAGCCCACAGCCGGATAGCACACCATGCAGCGGTTCATTCTGGACTTACTGAGTTTTTCGATACTTTATTAAATAATCAACACAAATTATCAGTTCCAGAACTTTCTGAATGGAATAACACTATCACGCAATGGCGTGACCAATTTAGTTGGCCATATCCAGAATATCCAGGTATTGCACCAGATAAACTACTCAAAAAACTCAGTGACAATTTACCCGAAAGTACTTTAGTCACAACTGGAGTAGGTGCACACCAACACTGGGTAGCTAGGCACTTCAGATTTGCACTACCGCAGCGCAAGCTTTTGACATCTGCTGGACATGGCACTATGGGGTATGACCTCCCTACTGCTATCGGTGCAGCTATTCACGCTCCTGAGTCTACAATTCTCTGCATTGCTGGGGATGGTTCGTTTCAGATGAATATCCAAGAGCTAGACGTCATCAGTGAATTAGGACTTAATATTAAAATTCTTGTTGTCGATAACCATAGATTAGGACTTGTTTCCCAGTTTCAGCTGATGAATTGGGAAACAGATACTGCATGCGGCAATAAACATTCGCCCAATTTTGCCCTCATAGCCCAAGGTTACGGTATTCAAGCGATCCATTGTTCCCAAGAAGCTGAACTAGAACAAGCGCTCACCGCATTCATCGTAGCCAAAGGGGCTGTTTTACTCCATGTAGAGATAAATCCTCAACACGATATTTTACCTATGCTACTTGGTGGACAAGCAACAGATAAGATGTGGCCATATTTTGATGCCCAAGGAAAGCCAAGGGGTAAGAACCATGACTAAGCTAGTGCTCATAACAGGTGGGAGCCGTGGTATAGGTGCTGAATTGGTGCGTAGCTTTGCCGCTAATAATTATTTAGTAGCAATGACCTATTGCCATAATGCTAATGCAGCAACTGAGTTAGCAGAGGAACTAGGTCCAAATGTGTATGCATTTTATCTAGATCAGTCTATTCCTGACAATATAAGTACTTGTGTTAACGCAATTGAACATCATTTTTCGCGTACGATTGATATTCTTATAAATAATGGTGCTATTGCGCAAGAAAAGCCTTACTTAGAAATCACAGCTAACGATTTTGAAGTGATGCTCAATACCAATTTACGTGGACCATTCCTGCTAACGCAAGCCTGTATTCCAGCAATGAAAGCAAATACATGGGGGAAGATCATCAACATTAGTTCTATTGGTGGACAGTGGGGAGGATTTAACCAAGTTCATTATGCTGCGGCAAAAGCCGGTTTACTCAACTTAACTAAGTCTATTGCTAAAATATATTCAGCCGATGGCATAAATTGTAATGCTATATCAATAGGCCTAGTTGAAACAGAAATGACACGTAATGAGTTAGCATCTGAACTGGGTAAACAAAAAGTGGCAGCAATTCCGGCCAAACGACTGGGCCATACTCGCGATATAAACGCCATCGCATTATTTCTTGCTTCCGATGACAGCAATTATCTTTGCGGGCAAACGCTCAACGCTAATGGCGGCATGTACTTTAACTAGTTGACATTAGGATAGACGATGATCAGAAACTGTTTTCTATGCCATGGGAAAGTAGACAATATTTTTAAGTCTCAATGGCTACTCCCTGGCTTGCCGCAAACTGAAATTGGCTACTCAGTTTGTATGAAATGCGGCAGCGTTTGCCAAAGCCCTGCGTTAGCGCCGGAGAAGATGGATCTGTATTATCGAACCACTGCGGTGTACACCAATCCTGGTCGAGAGGAGGCTCCTTCAGCCTCTAAAATACGAGACGTTAACGAACAAGTGCACTTTATTGAGAGAGGCATGTCACGCTTACCACAAAGCATACTCCAAATCGGTAGTTCCGATGGTTTTACGCTCTCGCAATTCAAAAATGCAGGTGTGCCTGAAGTGATGGGCATAGAGCTAAGTGAAGCAGCAATTGCGATCGCTAGACGACGTTATGGCGTGCATTCCATCAATGCCAATGCCGAAACATATCAATTTGCCGACAGTTTCGAGCTAATATTACTGACACATGTTTTAGAGCACTTGTACGAACCACAAAAACTATTGCAACGATGCAACAAAAGCCAATGTTCGCTTAATGAAGGATTTATATACATTGAAGTGCCGTTACTAACCGATAGTAATACACTATGCCCAGGCTTTTTTACTTTTGAGCATACCAATTATTATAACGAGTTCAGTTTATTGAAATCATTGGTTCTGGCCGGCTACACACCCATTTCTATCATTAAACATTTAAATAGCAATCTCTCCCCCGTTATAGGTGTACTTGCCACAACAAAAAAACAAGGCTCGTTTCCAATATCTACAGAGCCTGCAGAAAAGAATAAAACCATTCTGGCGGACTATTGGAACGGCGAAGTCGAGTATTGGCAAAGCTGTGTCAATTCTGCGATGAAACTGCTTCAAGGTCCAGGTAACGTTTACCTGTGGGGAGCAGGCATTCATACATGCCAGTTACTCGCAAACACCACACTGCTTAATGCAGTCCCTATTGCAGGACTAACCGACTCGAGTCAAATAAAGTGGCACATGACCCAAGGAAACTGGGAGTGTCAGCCGCCGACACAAATCGACTGGCAACAAGGTGATAAAGTAATTATCTCCTCATTTGCCTCGCAAGAAGAAATATATAAATCTTTACAATGGCTAAGAGATAAAGGCGTGATTACTTTGCGTCTACACCCGCCAATTAATCGCTAAAGGATCTTTCTTGATGAAGAACACCTCTGAAATACATACAGGCGCAGTCATAGATAACAAAGACGGTTTCGACATCATTGAATGCACTCAATGCGGTTTTAAACATGTCACTCCACTGCCAGAACCTGAAGCGCTGGAACGATTTTACAAAGAAGAGTTTTATTCAGTCGAAAAACCACTCTCCATTAAACGGCAACATGAAGATGAAGCATGGCTAAATCTGCAATACTCCGACCGCTATGATACGTTTGAAAACCAACTGGATGACGAAAATCGCTCTTTACTCGATTTAGGTTCAGGTCCTGGCTTCTTTCTAAAGCACGGTAAAGAACGAGGCTGGAATGTGCTTGGAATAGAACCTTCTATCCAAGCGAGCCAACATGCGCGTTCATTGGGTGTTGATGTAATCAATGACTTTTTTAATCCAGCAACTGCATCCACACTAGGACAGTTCGATGTGATCCATGCAAGCTTGGTGCTCGAACATATCCCCAACCCCATAGAGCTACTAGCATTGGCTCGGACGTGTTTGAAACCTAATGGAATCATGTGTATCACAGCACCAAATGACTACAATCCCTTTCAACAAGCACTGGTTAAATCAGGAGAGTATTCACCTTGGTGGGTAGTCCCTAAGCACCATCTCAATTACTTCACTCCCAAAAGCTTAGCTAATTTACTAAACAACATTGGTATGGAAGTTTTCTTAAATGAAACGACTTTCCCAATGGACATGTTCTTACTAATGGGCGATGCCTATGTTGGCAATGACCAACTGGGACGTGCGTGTCATCAAAAAAGAATGCGCTTTGACTTACAACTTGACAAAGCAGGTTTAAATGAAACAAAGAGAGCAGTGTATCGCGCATTGGCTTCATTAAATATTGGTAGGGAAATCTGCATTTATGCAAAAAATATCTGCTAAATATAAAGACTACCAAGGCAAGCACCTACTAATCATAGGTGCTGGAATCGAAGCCTGTGAAGGAATTAACCTTGCTAGCGACATGGGCCTAGGACTCATTATTGTTGATGGCAACCCTACAGCGCCCGGTTTTGACAAAGCAGACCACGTTATCCAAGCAAGCACTTACGATGGTGAAGCTATAGCAAAGCAAGCCTTAGCACTGGTAGAAAAAGGCCTCGAAATACATGGCGTCATTGCTATGTGCGCAGATGTGCCGATGAGCGTCGCCATAGTCGCAAGAGCACTCAATCTGCCAGGTCTTTCGCTACAATCTGCCCATTGGGTGGCTGACAAGCTCGCAATGAAACAACAACTCCAAAAAATGGGCATCCCTATTCCTCGTTTTTGCGCCGTGGCAAATAAAGCCTCACTTCATACATGCGCTAATGAGATTGGCTTCCCTTTGGTGATAAAACCCGTAGACAGTCGAGGCGCTCGAGGAGTGCAACTCATTGAGCAGACGTCACAACTTGATGCAGCATGGACACTCGCACATCATGAATCACCTACTGGCCGTGTGATGCTTGAAGAATATCTCGAAGGTCCTCAATTTAGTACCGAAACCCTAGTAGACAATAGCCGATGTTATACCTTAGGTTTTGCTGACCGTAACTATGAATGGCTTGAACGCACTAAGCCATTCATCATAGAAAATGGTGGCGATGCTCCAACAGCATCAAATGAAAGTATTCGCTCTGCAGTCATTTCATGTGTCGAGCATGCAGCGTTAGCCTTGGGGATCTGTTCCGGAGTAGCAAAAGGTGACATGGTATTTACCGATACAGGTCCTAAGGTGATCGAGATAGCTGGTCGTCTCTCAGGCGGCTACTTTTCAACCACTCAAATTCCACTTGCGTGCGGGGTAAACTTTGTCGAAAAGGCCATCAAACTCGCTCTTGGACAAAGTCTATCTGTTGAAGAAGTCACACCTTCGAAACAACAGGCGGTAGCCATACGTTATTTGGATCTTCCTGAAGGTAAAGTCAAATCTATTTTCAATCATGATGTTGCTTCTACAGCACCAGGAGTTCAGTTACTCAAAATATTCATTACTCCGGGTTCCATCATAGCTCCGCTGTCAAATCATACTCAACGAAGCGGTTTTGTCATTACCACAGCAACCAGCAAGCATGAGGCCATTGAGCTAGCTCAAGCTGCACTATCACTTGTCAAAGTGACGTATGAATAGGATATCGGCATGACGCCAGTAAAAATTTACGCTATTTTTCATATGAATCTGGCATTCTCATCCATAGAGAAAGAATCACATCTTGAAGTAGTACAGCGATGCTATTGGCCTTTGCTGCAACTGATCGAAAGTGGGATTCCGCTCGGATTGGAGATGACAGCATACACGCTTGAAGCAATTCAATCTGTAGACCCAGATTGGATTAAGTGCTTCAAAACGTTACTGAATGAAAATCGTTGTGAACTGATTGCGAGTGGCGACAGCCAGATCATAGGCCCACTAGTACCTGCCGATGTTAATCGTCATAATCTTCGACTTGGGCAAGTATCCTACAACCGCATTCTAGGTTACAAACCAACAATCGCTTATCTTAATGAGCAAGCTGTTTCAGCAGGGCTACTGGATATTTACCTTGAAGTTGGCTTTGATGCTGTTGTTGTGGAATGGGATAACCCCTATTCGCATAATCCTAATTGGCATACTGATTTATTGAAACGTCCCCAGTCCCTAGTTACCGCATTAGGTAACGAAATTAAGGTTATCTGGAACCATGCAATCGCCTTCCAAAAGTTTCAGCGCTATGTACACGGGGAATTATTACTCGAAGACTATCTGCAATACCTCAATAAAGTTATACAACCTGGATGCCTTGCTTTTCCTCTCTATGGCAGTGATGCGGAAGTGTTCGATTACCGCCCAGGACGTTACAACACAGAAGCAGTTCAAGCAGATAAAGAGTGGCAACGAATTGACCTACTATTTAAAACATTAAATAGCGATGCAAGATTTTTATGGAGCCCTCCATGTGACGTAATGACATTATGGCGTCCATCTCCTGCGTTAACACTGACTAATGCCGAACATCCCGTCTCAGTAAAGAAACAAGCAAAATATAACATTAATCGTTGGGCATTAAGTGGGCGTAATGACTTACAACTCAACAGTGAATGTTTTGCTGACTTCAAAAAACTGAATAAAGCCACTGCAACCGATCATCAATGGCGGCAGTTGTGCCGACGTTGGGCCAGCGATCTGCGAACTCATTTAACCCAAAAACGATTTGAGGCGTTGGCAGTCCAAAAGCCATTATTTAAGTTATCGACTTTAATCAGCCAAAATACACAGCAGACAAATATCATCCCTGATAATGTCCAAATTGAATTTGACGAAGCAAGACGAAAACTCAGCATACAAACACCAGAAATCCATCTAATACTCAACGCAAACAGAGGATTGTGCATAGAAAAGTTGAGTTTTGTGTCACAGGGATTCACACCCATTTTAGGCACACTCTCACATGGCTACTTTGACCACATCAGCTATGGCGTTGATTTTTTTAGCAACCACTTATTGATGGAAAGATTTAGACATAGAGACAGAGTTACGGACCTCAATAAAGTTGAGTATCAAATTTTAAATAATGCCGATGACTTACTTATACTCAGTCATCAATCATTACGTTCAGGTGGATTAAGCAAATGGTATAGATTAAGTGGCGAAAACCTAACCTGTGGTTTCACTTTTGATAACCATACTCGGCCTGAAGCATCACTGCGGCTTGGGTATGTCACATTACTCGATTGCAGCCAAAGAAACTGGTACCAAACTCACTTAGGTAGCGATACCTTGGAAAGCTTTCAGGCCAAAAATGATTTTAATCATGGTAATCCAGTATCATCAATTGTCTCTGCTACCAGTGCACTTGGCGCTACGGCTGGAGAAGTGCGTTTCGGTTCAGGGCCTTCTGGCGTAAAACTTAAATGGGATCCCGCACACTGTGCAGCATTACCTATGATTTCTAGCCAAAAAATTAATGACAACTACCTTAATAGGTTATGGTTTTCACTCATTGAAGCCGATGAAACGCTTAAGGAAGATGGTTACTTGCCAAGTTTTGAGTACAGTATCAGTCCGTGTTCACTCCAATGTGAGACCCGCAAATGAAGACCATTGCCATAGTTGGTGCTCGATTAAATTCTAGCCGTCTGCCAGGAAAGCATCTGTTGCACCTCGCCGGCAAGCCTATGATTGAGCGGCTATGGTTTAGGTTAACCAGCAGCAAGGAAATCGATGACATCATACTTGCTACCACGGCAGATGATTATAACCGCCCACTGGTGAATTGGTCGCAAGATCAAAATGTAAACTGTTTTACTTTCGAAGGTGATGTCAATGATCTCATGGGGCGCTTAGATGCAGTCATAAATACGTTTCAACCTCAATATATTGTCTACATCTGCGGCGATTGCCCCCTAGTCGATCCAGATTTTATCGATCATGCGATCAAAGCATTAAAACGCCATCCAATCAAAGACAGTATTATTCTTGCTGAGGGGATAATGAGTATTCACGAAGGTATGGCATTTTACAGCTTCACGGGTTGGAAGAAACTGTTAGCGGCGAGTCAAAGTGACATGTCTCGTGAGCATGTTGGCTATGCTGATAAACTGACACCTGTCTTAGAAAAACTCAGCATCACCGACAGTGATGATTTTTCTACTATAAAGCATAGGATCTCAGTCGATACCCATGCCGACTACCTTTTCATGGAGAAGGTATACCAACGTTGGTTCCAAGAGCACACTAGCGATTCTATTGTGAACTTGAAATGGGTTCAGTCGCAGCTTCTGGCGGATCCTGAACTTCGTGCTCTAAATAATCACGTACAACAAAAACGTCCAGATACGCACTATAAAAAGGCACATATACTCTGCCATGTCGGTAAAGATATCGGAATGGGGCATCTCAAGAGAAGTGCTTTTGTCGCTAACTTACTGCAAGAACATTTATCGTTAGGAGTCACTCTACATATAGTTGGTGACAAACGCACCGACTTACCTTGGTTACAAAGTACTGCAATATGGTACAAAAACGAACAATCGGCGCTTTCCAAAATGATAGCAGATAGCACCGCACTCTGGATAGTAGACATTCATCCACATTACATAGACAAGGTTCTTTTAAATTCAGCCCTAACCAAGGCAAAATCAGCAAACACTAAACTGCTGGCCATCGACAAAACCGATGCTGATATCAATTTCTTAGTGGATGCCATATTTGTACCTGCATTTTTTTGTCAGTCAGCCTCAGATAAAACAACATACGGCTGGTCGCATTACCTGTTCACACCGCAGAAAATAGTGCCCAAGGAAAAGCGAGTACTGATCACCACTGGCGGCAGTGATGCATTGCAATATGGCTCTTGGTTACCTGCAATAATAGAAACACAGGTCCCAGCAACTTATAAAATAACTTGGGTACAGGGGCCCTATGCAGACAAACCGAAACTGCCTAACCAAGAAAGATGGGCCCATGTCATTAACCCTGAAAACTTATCCGAGCTAATGGCAAAGTCAGAAATTGTCATTTGCTGCTATGGCATTTCTCTGTTTGAGGCGATTGCCTCTGGGTCGCTTACACTGCTACTGCCAACTGACTCACTCTGTGAACCACAAGAACTGGATGCGCTAGAGAAGGCAGAATGTTGTCTCATTAGTCGCTCACGAGAGACCATAACCCAAGATATTCAAGCGCTATTTACATCGGAAAGCCAAATGTTTCGAGAGCGATGTCTAAATAATGCTGGCCAGCACTCCCTTGAAATGGAGGGGGGAAACAAGTTGTGTCAGTTAGTTAGCCGTTTAATCGAGGATACTCATGTCAAGCTGTGATGGATATATTCTCAGCGTTGGAGCTGGGCAGAATCAAGTTCCTCTGATCCTAAAAATTAAAGAAATGGGCTTTAAGGTCGTATCTTGTGATGCCGATGCTCAAGCGCCAGGAAAGATGATTTCGGATCTGTTTATCAATATCAGTACCTATGATGCGACACCGATCATAGATGCCATTGTTGCAGAAAATATCAAATTAATCGCAGTGCTAACGAGATCAACAGGCAAGCCAGTGGTTAGCTGCGCAATGATTGCTAAGTATTTTAAACTCCCTGGACTAGATATAGACAATAGTGAAGTTTTCACCCACAAACAAAAATTATTACACGCGCTCAGACTACATGATATTGCCGCACCAAGAATATTCGATATTCATAATCCTATTGATTATCCTGTCTTTGTAAAACCTGCCAATACTGTAAAATCTCACGCAGCAATGAGTTTATGTAATTCAAGCATAGACTTAGAGCAAGCTTACTCAAATGCGGCATCAGTATCCTTAGATGGCTCGGTAAATATTGAAGAGTACTTGTTTGGTCAGGACATTGTCTCAATTGACTTCGTTTATAACAGTCAGATATTGCACCTATGTACCATAGGTGAAATATCAAACGGACCACCTAGCTTTGACGGCATAGGTTGGTATACCGTCTCACAAAACCTAAACGAAGTGGCACAAAGCCAGTTTTCATGTATGAAAAATGCTTTGACAATTCAGCATGGTTTTTTTCAAACGGCGATGAAATTCAATCCAATTGACAAGCAATGTAAAATCTACGAAGTACATGCGGAGATTGGTGGTGATAAAGTCAATGACATCTTCATTCCAATGATGAGCAATGGCTATGATGTATTTGAAAACAACATTCAACTTGCTCTCGGAAAATCCCCGGAGTCGATAAAAAAAACAGTTCCCATGCTACTGCTATTTAAGCAAAAACTTGAACAATACAAGATCAAATTACCAGATTCGGGATACCAAGAATGTGCAGAAGTCGACGGCTGCTTGATACTCTCATTCACGTATCAATGGCAGTTAAATGCATTTTTATCAAATACAACTGGAAAATCATTCTCATTTAATACAGGAGCTTAAGAATGAGCTGGGAAACACATTATCGGGAAGTACGAGCAAAAAAACCTTTAGTTTGGCCGGATATCAATGTCATAAGACAGGTTTCTAGACTGGACCTAAAACCTGATGCACGACTTTTAGATCTTGGATGTGGCGAAGGGCGTAACATCAGAGCATTGTTGGAGATGGGATTTCGGCAAGTGTATGGCGCCGATCAAAGTGCGGCAGCACTTGAAATAGTTAAATCTCGCTATCAATTACCGCAACAACAACTTTTATGTGGTTCGGTACCGGATGTGTTAACCCCCTTCTCGGCCCAACACTTTGATATGGTTCTCTGTTGGGGGCTGATGCATTATCTGAAACAACCTGAAGTTACTCTTCAAGCAATTAGCCATGTTCTTAAATTAGGTGCAAGTCTAATCATTTCTTTCAATGCAAAAGAAGAGCGCAGAACAACTGTTGATACAGTGAAGAGCTATTACGATGATAATGAGATACGTCAGTTAATTGAGCGCGCAGGATTAACCATTCAGTCAATCGGGAAAGTCACTGATGAAAACTTTACAGATGGCAGAATCGAGTCTTATTACTGGTTAACTGCACGTAAATAAAACTATCATTGCTTTGATAACTGCATCTTGAGTTGGGTTATCACTAAGTTCAGTTCATCGAGCTCTAGTCCAGGGTATAAAGGCAAGCTCAAAATATGCTCATAAAAGTGCTCCGCAGATGGAAAATCTCCTCGTTGGAAACCTTTTTTAAGATAAAATGGCTGAAGGTGTACAGGAAAATAGTGTACATGTACTTGTATACCTGCAGCTCGCATATCGTTGAATATCTGCTTTCTTGCAGAGGCATCATGTAGGCGGATAATTTGTAGATGTCTAGCACTTTGAACATTAGGTAAAGGCTCTACCCAACTAAAAGCTAGGCCTATTAGTTGTTTACGATACAGTGCTGCTAATTCATTTCTTTTCAAAACAAAGGCATCGAGTCGCTTCATTTGCGACACGCCGAGCGCTGCCTGTAACTCGGTCATGCGATAGTTAAACCCCAACTCGTGCTGTTCATAATACCAGTCACCTTCATCCGCCCTAAGCATAACAGTATGATCTCTAACGATCCCATGGCTACGAAGTTGAACCATACGTTTAGCCAAGTCGGATTGTTGAGTAGTAACAACCCCTCCCTCTGCACTCGTGATTATTTTTACCGGATGAAAACTAAATACACAAATATCAGAATGCTGACATGCGCCTATCTTCTGGTCTTGATAGCTTCCTCCTATAGCATGGGAAGCATCCTCTAAAACACTCACAGCATACAGCTTAGCTAAATCGCCAATTGCTTGCATATCGCAGCTATGGCCTGCTAAATGAACAGGAATAATAACTTTAGGTAAACGCTCAGCATTACGTAATTTATTGGCAAGGGCTACAGGACACATGTTACCTGTTTCGGAGTCGACATCGACGAAGTCAATTTCAGCACCACAATACAAAGCGCAATTTGCCGATGCTACAAAGGTAATCGGTGATGTCCATACTAGATCTCCAGGACCAACACCCAAGGCAAGACAAGCAATATGTAGAGCAGAAGTTGCACTATTAACGACAATAGAGAATGCGGCTCCCGTGTAATCACAAATGGCCTTTTCAAACTCAGGAACTTTAGGGCCTTGAGTTAAAAAGTCGGATTGCAATACTTCAACAACGGCTGCAATATCATCGGCAACAATATCATGCCTTCCATATGGAATCATAAACATGACTCCTCATCTAGTTTTAATATTTCTTCAACTGTCAAAAAATGAACATTACTACCAGAGTTATATTCGAAGCCAGAATTAACTAAAGTGCCAACTTCATTTAAAGCATTAACTGTAAAATCACTTTCACGACCAAAAAACTTAATTGATGGTGTGATAACAAAATGATCATCGAATTCTATCGTATGATGAGAATCATCACCTGGACACATAACTTCATGCATTTTTTCACCAGGACGAATACCTACGATCTCATGTGGTAACCCATTACCATAGGCATCCGCTAAATCGGAAATACGTATTGAAGGAATTTTAGGTACGAAAATTTCTCCACCTTGCATTCTAGAGAAATTCTTAAGAACAAAATCAACACCATCTTGAAGTGTAATCCAAAAGCGTGTCATATCGGGATGGGTAATAGGAAGAGATGAAGCACCATTAGCAATCAACTGCTTAAAATAAGGAACAACGGAACCACGAGAACCAACGACATTCCCATATCTGACAGCAGCAAAGCGTGTTTTCCCTGAACCAACGATGTTATTGGCTGCAACGAATAACTTATCAGAAGCCAACTTTGTCGCACCATAAAGATTAATAGGACTCGCCGCTTTATCCGTCGATAATGCGATTACCTTTTTTACTTTGTTGGCAATAGCTGCCTTGATAACATTCTCTGCACCATAAATGTTTGTCTTGATACATTCCATGGGATTATACTCTGCAGCAGGTACCTGTTTTAATGCTGCAGCATGAATAACATAATCGACATCTTGCAATGCTTGCATTAAGCGATCTGCATCACGCACATCTCCAATGAAATAACGCATGCAGGGAGCATTAAATATCTGCTGCATTTCAAACTGCTTCAATTCATCTCTGGAAAAAATGATCAACCGTTTGGGCTTATACCTTTCTAAAATTGTTTTTGTGTATTTCTGCCCAAATGACCCAGTGCCACCTGTAATTAAAATTGTTTTATTATCAAACATAGGGCCTCCCCAGTGGCTCAATTTAGCTTTCCATCTAGATAATGTAACCGTAGCAACCTATACCTTGACGATTTACGGCTAAAGCAATCAAAGCAAAAAACAAGCCAACATGGCATAAAATCAATGCTAGAACGTAGTTTACTCACTTGTAAAGCTCCATTAGTATAGGTAGTTACTCGTGAAATTTATATAATTTTATAGACTAATTTCGGCTTTATTGCATCAAATCAGCCCTTTTTAACTAGTCAATCGACGCCTGAGGACTAAATGTCAAAAATAACATGGCGCATTTATTGCTGTTTTCTACCTGAGCAAATTTTTGCCTTGGCATATAAGATAAGAGCTCGTATTGACTTACTTGCGGACCAATAGGAATGTATAGCTAATGAACAAAATATTGAATAGTTTCGCAATAAGTCGATTTAATGAATACTATTTACCTAGCATAAATCGCCATACTTTTGAAAAAATTGATTCAAAAACCATTTATAACCATAAGTTTAGAAAGGCATTTTCGCTTAAAGATAAGCTTAATATTATTATTGGAATGGATTCAGGACTGCTAGCAAGCTATGTATTAGAACAGGAAATAGCTTTAGGGTCAAAATTTATATTCATCGAATTAGATGAAGTACTGCCACTATTAGTGATAGACATACCTACATCTAAGCAAAAATTTTTTAAAATAGTAAATGAAACTGATTTTTCAGAACAGTTAGAGCAAGAAGATATAAAAATATATCTCGCTAAAGGAGAGTATGAGATCTATGCTTCCCTTGGTGTCACATCTCAACACCTAGAAGCCTATAATTCACTATTTAGTAGAATAGAAAACAAAGTCCAAGATGAATATTTTAATCATAGAGTTTCACTCACCCAAAAAATATTCTTTCAGACTCAGCTAGAAAATATTCCAGATAATCACACACCTGCAAAGCTTCTTAGAAATACATTTGAAGGGAAGACTTGCTTAGTCGTTGCTGGCGGTCCCTCACTTGATGACCATATTGATTGGATCATAAAGAACAGTGACAATCTTTTCATTATCGCAGTTTCGCGTATCGCAGGTAAGCTAGCTAAAAAGTCTATTTCAGTTGATATTATCACTTGCGTTGATCCACAAGAGTTTAGCTTTGATGTGAGTCGAGAAATATTTGCATTGAGTGAAAACACACTTCTAGTAAACTCTTACCACGTCAGTCCAAAAGTACTTTCGCAGTGGCAAGGACAAAGTGCATATCTAGGTCAACGATATCCATGGAGTGGTAAAAAGGATCACGATAACATCATTACTGTCGGGCCGACAGTGACTAATAGTTCGATTCGCCTAGCTGTTGAGATGGGGTTCAAAAAAATACTATTAAGTGGTGTTGATTATTGTTACTCAAGATCTGGATACACCCATGCAAACGGCACAGTTGAAGCTAATCTAGGTCCTAATTTAGGACATAATAACAAATGGGTTGAAACTTATGCAGGCTACCAAGCTGAAGCCCCAATACAGCTTGTGCAGGCGATGGAGTCACTAGCATCTGAGGCTAAAAAATATCCTAATGTTAATTTCATCAATTTGTCAAACAGTGCTGCAAAAATCGAAGGTATTTCTCACATTTCTCCTGAAAAAATCATTCTTGATGAACTTGGTAGTAAAATAATTTCTAGCCTAAAAAAGTGCAACATCCAAAATAAAAAAATTGACTTAGAACAATCATTAAATGAATGTAAAAAAGCTAAAGATGATCTCACAAAACTGTTAAAGCTGACAAAAAAAGCGTTAACACTATCTAAAAAACTCAATTTAAACTCATTGAACGCTGATGTCATACTTGATGAAGTTAATAAAATTGAAAAAAGTATAAACTCTAAGTACCCAGAGCTAACAAGATTAATTAAAACTTATGGATATCTTGAGTTTTCAAAATTTCTAACTACAAGAGAAACAGAAAATTGGACTCAGTCACACATTAACAAAATGACTATAAGTTACTATGATGCATTCAATACAACCTGCCATAACATTCTTAAGCTAGTGATAAATTCTTACGAAAAAATAGTTTTTAGAATATTAGAAATTAATTCTAGTTTATTAGCACCACTCGCCCCTACCTGGCTAGAAAACCGTCAACCTGGTAGAGTTTTTTTATGGTGTAAAAACCATAAAGTTTCATTATCTGACTCGCATGAGAATGTTATCTTTTCACAATTAAAAGAAAAATTTGAAGAAGATATCACTCAAGTACGAAAAGCTTATATCGATACGCTAAATAAAGCCTCTGGAATGGAACGCGTCTATAAAAAAATTATGGGACTTAACTCTAATAAAAATAGTTATGGATTATCACTTACAGTCCAAAACTTATTTCCCTTAATTGAATCTGACAATGAAGCTCAAAGGTTATACCACCTAGCCTTATCATTCCAACTCAGCCTTGAACAACTGCCACAGCAGGCATTAGATGCTTTACTTGCTCTGCCTGAAGAACTTTGCACAGAGATGGAGTTAAAGCACATTATTTTACTGGCGCTCAAACTAAGTTACCTTGAGCTTGCGGCATCTACTTTGGTCAAAATATTGGCTCATAGTGATGAGTATATGCCTCAGTATGCGCATATTTTAAAACTCCAAGGCAAAATTCAAGAATCAGTGAATGTCTACCTAGATTATCTAGAGAAGTATCCATCTGATACACAAACATGGATAAAACTTGGCTTATTCATGTTTGAAATCAATCAAGTAGAAGCTTCGCACACTGCGTTTTCAAATGCAATTAATGCCGATCCCGATAATCAAGTCGCACGGGAGTACTTAGCTGAACTCACGAGGCTAATGAACACCCCACAATAACAGGCTCAAGATCACCGAACTCGAATATTCGTGTTCGGTGATTTCACTATTGCTCCGCTAGACCGTATAATTAGCCTCGTTTCAGCATTGCGCATCTGCATATCCTAGGAGATTTTGTTTGGCTCATACCTATATACCTTTAGAAACTTACCGCCGTAAGTGGATTTTCAACCACAAAGACTTGCCTGTCACTGACGAGGACAAGGCGCATATCCTGCCGTTAACAGATAAAAGTGCGATGGAAATCTGGAATCAATGGATCAGCAACAAGAGTAATCGTGCGGAGCAATTTACTAAGGGAGACTGGGCGGCGAAGGCTGATGCTTGGGTGGAAACAGATCATTGGCAGAGTGCTTGGGATAGTGAAGATAGCAGTTTACCCGCCATGTTAGCCGAGTTCATTCAATGGCCCGATGAGACAACCGTCTATTTTTGCTATGAAAAATATCAGATTATTGAAACTCGTTGGGATGTGTTCGTCCGTAATTGGAAGTGTTTTCTCTTCTTCGACGACGGTCCAATTTTGATCTCACCAAAACAGAAACAAGCTGTGATGTTCGAACAGAGTGGTCAGTACAAGCTAGGCACTCGCGGATAATTTTCACGCAGAGAGTTTAACGCGGATGATTTGCCGCCGATAGTTTTCCGCCAATACCGTTACGTCAATACTTTTACGCGATAAGTCATCTTGTTGGCATGCTCATACTTAATGATGAGTATGCCATATTTAACCATTTTCGAATGATGCTTAGGCACAATTAGCCTATCTCTCCCCTCTTATTTAGATTAACATCCATTTTCGGTGCCGAGTATTTGAGAAGTTGGGGTCAACTTTCTGCTGTAAATACTCATAAAATCTGCTTTATACCAATCGAATTAAATATCTGTTCATTCAGCGGGAGTTCAACGCGCTTTAGACAAGGCGAAGGCTTGAAGGCATAGTGGTGCTCTGTCGAAAGCCTTGAACGGAGTATAAAGCGCGTTGCCATGCCGTTAACATTAGCCACCCTTCGGGAGCCTCACAGGCATCCGACTCCGGTGTTGCATTGACTTAAAAGGGAATAACCATTTCTACGTCAATGCGCCTTGGATTGGGATGCCTGTGAGGCTCTGAACTGATTAGATATTTATTGTGATTGGTATGAAACCCAATAATTAAAATAGAAAATGAGGTGTATTATGAAGTTACTCTCCACTCTTACCCTAGCAAGCGCGCTGTTATTACCCCACACATTAATGGCCAAAGAAGTATCAGGTGTACAAGTCGCTGATACAGTGACGTTAGATAGCCAAGCATTACAGCTTAATGGCGCGGGCGTTCGCAGTAAGTTCTTTATAGATTTATATGTGGGCAGTCTGTATTTGCCAGCAGCCTTGAGTAGCACAGCAGCGGTTATCGATGCTCCGATTGCGGCAATCCGCCTTAACATTACCTCTGGCATGATCACCTCAGAAAAAATGCGCGATGCGATCACCGAAGGTTTTGAGCACGCGACGGCAGATAATACCGCCGATATTCAACCGCAAATCGATGCTTTTATGGCGCTGTTTAACGAAGAAATTAAAGAAGGTGACCAATTTACCTTAGTCGCCAATAAAGCCCGCGGCGTGACGGCCTATAAAAATGGTCAGGAACAAGCCACCATCGAAGGTGAAATGTTCCGTCAAGCACTGTTAAAAATTTGGCTAGGTGACAAACCAGCCCAGAAAAGCCTCAAAGAGGCCATGCTGGGTAAATAACTGACATTAACGTTAGAATTTGAATTCGATATCCAAGGCGGCAGCGCCTTGGCTATCCATTTCAAGTGCGGCTTGGTCGGTCACTTCTAACTCACCATCAAAGTAATAACCGGCGTAAAGATTCACTGTTAATGCTGGGGTTGCTTGCCAACCTCCACGTAAATAACTCACCCATTCGTTCGTTTCTACCACTGTGCCATCGTCTTCGATAAGGAATCGCTCAGTACGACGCGAACTACCAAAGCCGACATTCCAATCGGAATTAAATCGATAACTCAGCTCTAATCCTGCAGGACCACTAAAACCAGCTTGGAAAGGATTGGCGAGTGCCCAATGTTCATCTATCTGCCAGCGCATAGCGAGATAAGGCACAGTGCGAACTTCATCGATATCATTGAGATACGCGACGCCAAAGCCAATCATATTCCCCGAATCAAATGCATACATGGCAGACGCCACAATACCGTAACTCTGGGCTTCGCTGGCCGATGCAGTATCGGCGTAAGCATATTGGATCTGCGGCGCTAAAAAGAAGGCCCAATGTTTATCCATGCGATAATTTAACGACACTCCGGCACGGTAACGATTGATATGATCCCAATTCTGCCCGTCGGTACCAAACAGCGGGGCGACATTGTTAGCACCAGTGAGCGTGATATTGCGCCAATCATAATCCAGCCTGTCGTAACCCACACGAAAGCCCAAAGACCATTGCTGATTTAACGGAACATTCATCCCTGCACTCAGTAATAAACTGTCCCTTTGTAGCTCAGTATTACCATTGGCAACCTCGGCACTCTGGGTGCTGATCTGCGCGACACTTAATCTAAAAGGCTTGTATTCCTGCGAAGGTTTATCCGCTGCAATAGCAGCACAGCTCATTAACGGCAACAGTAATACAGCGCTTTTCAGCAGGCGCAGTTTTGCGCTCGATGGTGAGAGTTCTAGATTAGCCACGTCAGCTCCTTGCATTTAAAATGATTAACAGATTTTTTGCGCATAATACGCGCTATCAAGCTAAAAGGTTCATGCTTTCAATATTGAGATACAAAATGATACTTTTATATTGTGCAAGTTTTATTAAACCCGATGCGCCTTCAGGAACATGTCTGCACAACCCAAAATATACTCATTTCTATCGTCAACGAGTTCATCGGCCGCCAAGCCCAATTCTAATTTGAGTTTTAGCTCACCAAACAACATTAAACATAAACGCACCGCACTATGGTGCGCATTACCGAAGTGATATTGCCCTAGGGCTTCTACTGTCACTAAATAATCCGCCAATAACCCCACTATATGTTTCGGGCCCGCGTCGAAGAACAACTGCGACACTTCAGGATGACTTTCGGATTGCGCCACACAGGCTTTGAATACCGTAATAGCTTCAGGGCTGACGATCATCTCCCCAAACTGCAGGGCAAACTGAGTCAATGCCGATTCAGGCTTAGTGGGATCACTTAACAAATCATCATTAAGATTATGGCCAACACATTTAGATTCGATTGCCGCAACAAATAATTCATCTTTGCTGCCGTAATGGGAATAGACGGTTTGTTTCGACACGCCCGCAAGCTTGGCAACCTCATCCATACTGGTATGGGGAAACCCTTGACGACAAAATAAATCAATAGCAGCTACAAGCACTTGCTGACGTTTTTGTTCGCTACGGCTCAGAGGTAACTGCGTCTCAGAGGAATGCGTCATATCGACTCTCGAATAGATAGACATAATAAATTGGCATTAGTTAAGCACAAAATAGACTAGACAGTCTAGTTCTGCACAACTAGACTAGCAAGTCTAGTTACATTGCATTAACGTTTAACTTACAGCGGAAGCACTTAAAATGGATCGAACTGCCCGACGTTCTTGGCGCACTATCAGCGTCTGCGTGTTTGCTTTAGTCACATTATCCGCCTGTCAAAAGGAAGTCACTGAACACGCCACGACAACCGTACTGCCCACAGTCACGAGCCAAGCGTTGATCCTGACCCCAAGCTATCAGCACGAGCAGACCTTCACGGGGACTATCCGTGCGGGCAACACAACTGGCGTCGGCTTTGAACTGGCTGGTAAGTTAAACGAACTACAGGCCGATTCCGGCATCAAAGTGAAGCAAGGCCAAATACTGGCAATCCTCGATACCCGACTACTCGAAGCCGAGCGTCAAGAGATCCAAGCGAGTCTGGCGCAAATCCAAGCCGATGTTGATCTGGCCACCAGCACTCTAAAACGTAATCAAGAATTGAAAAAATCGGGTTATGTCTCTGAGCAGCTATTAGATGAAAACCGCTCACAATTAAATAGCTTAGCCGCGGCGAAAAACCGCCTACTTGCCTCACAGCATGCCAATCAACTTAAGCTCGATAAATCCATCTTAATGGCGCCCTTTGACGGCACCATCAGCCAAAAACTGCATAACTTAGGCGAAGTGGTTGCTGCGGGTAGCCCTATTTTCACCTTAGTGGGCAATATCAATCCTGAAGCCTACATTGGCGTACCTGTAGCGTTAGCGGAGCAGTTTCACGCCGGACAGCAAGTACAAGTCAGCGTGCAAGACCAAACCTTTACCGCCGAAATTGCCGGTGTCAGCGCCGAAGTCAATCCCGTTAGTCGCACCCTACAACTTAGGATCAGCCTGCCCCAAGATGCCCGTGTGATTAACGGTGAAATTGCGTATCTGCATCAACAGCAGCAAATTGAGCAAGCTGGGTATTGGGTGCCAATTTCAGCGCTAACGGATGGCATTCGCGGATTATGGAATCTGTATGTCATCGCAAATGATGAACAGCAATCCATCATAGAGCGCCGAGATGTGGAAATTCTCTACACAACCCAAGACATGGCCTACATTCAAGGCGCGATTCAGCCCAATGAAATCTATGTCAGCCAAGGACTCCATAAGCTGGTCGTAGGCCAAGCTGTGTCTCCCATTGCCGCAGCCACGAGGTAGTTATGATTAAAGCCTTTGTTGAAAACGGCCGCTTAGTCAGCCTCGTTATTGCACTATTACTGGTCGCGGGCTTTGGCGCTATCTCGAGTCTGCCGCGTACTGAAGATCCACACATAACCAACCGTTTCGCCTCTGTGATCACCCCGTACCCCGGTGCTTCGGCCGAGCGGGTCGAAGCCTTAGTCACTGAAGTGCTCGAAAATCAGCTCAGACGCTTAGAAGAAATCAAGTTGATCCAGTCGACCTCTCGGCCGGGGATTTCAGTCATACAGTTAGAATTGAAAGACACTGTCATGGAGACAGATCCCGTGTGGTCTCGGGCGCGGGATTTATTAGCCGATGCGAAAATCAATCTGCCCGAGGGCATACCATCCCCGACACTCGATGATCAAATTGGTTATGCCTACACCGCCATTTTAAGCTTAGTGTGGAATAGCAATACGCCCGTTCGAGTCGATATGCTCAACCGCTACGCGAAGGAATTACAGAGCAGACTCAGGCTGTTGTCAGGCACGGATTTTGTCAAACTCTACGGCGCACCGACCGAAGAAATGCTAGTGCAGCTCGATGGCAACAAGATGAGCCAGTTACAACTCACTCCCGCTTCCATCGCCCATATTCTCAGCGGCGCCGACAGTAAAATTGCCGCGGGTGAAATTAACAATCGTGAGTTTCGCGCCTTAGTCGAAGTCTCGGGCGAACTCGACTCCTTAACTCGCATTCGCCAAGTGCCACTCAAAATTGATAACCAAGGCCAAATTATTCGCCTTGGGGATATTGCCACTGTCACGCGCCAAGCCAAAACGCCCGCGGACAGCGTAGCCTTAGTCGATGGTGAACAAGGCGTTTTTGTCGCCGCGCGCATGCTTAACAATAGCCGTGTCGATCTCTGGCAAGCACAAGTGAATAGCGTCGTCGATGAACTTAATCGCGAAGTGCCCGCCAATATCCAGATCCAATGGCTATTCGAGCAAAACAGTTACACCAGCGATCGCCTTGGCGGACTCGTGGTTAACCTGCTGCAAGGATTTGTGATCATCTTGCTGGTATTGCTACTCACCCTCGGACTACGAAACGCCATCATAGTGGCGATTTCATTGCCCCTTACAGCACTATTTACCTTGGCCTGCATGAAATATATCGGCCTGCCCATACATCAAATGTCGGTGACAGGACTCGTCGTCGCCCTTGGGATCATGGTGGATAATGCGATTGTGATTGTCGATGCCATCTCACAACGGCGCCAACAAGGGATGAGCCGCCTTGCCGCAGTGAGTGAAACCATACACCACCTTTGGCTGCCCTTAGCGGGTTCAACGATTACCACGATTTTAGCCTTTGCGCCCATAGTACTGATGCCCGGTGCCGCTGGGGAGTTTGTCGGTGGCATTGCCATGTCAGTGATGTTTGCGCTGCTGGGCTCTTACCTGATTTCCCACACGATAATTGCGGGACTCGCGGGACGATTTAGCCATGAAGGCAAACATGATGTCTGGTATCAACACGGGATCAATCTCCCGCTGCTGAGCCAATATTTTCAAGCGAGCCTCAGAATCGCCCTTAAGCGCCCTATTATCAGTGCGCTGCTTATCGGCATTACGCCAGTATTAGGTTTTTACGCCTCGGGCAAGATGACAGAGCAATTCTTTCCGCCATCGGACAGGGACATGTTCCAAATTGAAGTCTATCTTGCGCCCCATGTGAGTTTAGACAACACCTTGAACCAAGTGCAACTGATGGATAAAAAGCTCCATGCCGTCAAAGGGATAACTCAAGTCGATTGGGTGGTGGGCGGCAATACGCCCTCATTTTATTACAACCTGACGCAACGCCAACAGGGCGCGACTAACTATGCGCAGGCCATGGTGAAAGTGACCGACTTTGAACGTGCCAATGAGCTGATCCCCGAATTACAACAGCAGTTCGACAGTGCTTTCCCCGAAGCACAAGTACTAGTACGCAAACTCGAGCAAGGTCCGCCCTTTAATGCGCCGGTAGAGTTGATGATCTTCGGTCCGAATCTCGATACGTTGCGATCGCTGGGCGACGAAGTCCGCAATATCCTCGCGCAAACGCCGGACGTACTCCATACCCGAGCCACTTTAAGTGCCGGTGCGCCTAAGCTGTGGCTGCAAGTGAATGAAGATGCCAGCCTGATGAGTGGTTTAAGTCTGACGGATATTGCCAAGCAGATCCAAATGTCGACCACGGGCGTTATCGGTGGCAGCGTGCTTGAGCAAACGGAGTCATTACCCGTTCGAGTGCGACTCGGTGATGGCAGTCGCGAACAAGTCACCCGCCTTTCAGAAATTCAATTAGTGACACCTTCGGGTGAGTCGGTCGCGCTCTCAGCCCTCGCCCACAACGAAGTACAAGTGAGCCGCGGCGCCATTCCAAGACGTAACGGCCAAAGGGTGAATACCATAGAAGCCTATATTGTCAGTGGTGTGTTACCCGCCCAAGTGCTGAACGATGTCAAAGATAAAGTGGCACAACTCGCGCTGCCATCAGGTTATCGCATTGAAATCGGCGGTGAAAGCGCGAAACGTAACGAAGCGGTCGGCAATTTACTGTCCAATGTGATGTTAGTCGTCACCTTGCTATTGGCCACTGTGGTGTTGTCATTCAACTCCTTTAGGCTCACGGCCATCATTTTGTTGAGCGCGATACAATCAGCCGGGCTTGGCCTATTAGCCGTGTTTGTGTTCGGCTATCCCTTTGGATTCCCTGTCATCATAGGTTTACTAGGCTTGATGGGACTGGCCATTAACGCTGCCATAGTGATCTTGGCTGAACTTGAGGATATGCCGAGTGCTAGACTCGGCGATATGGAAACCATAGTCTCAACCGTCAGCAGTTGTGGCCGCCATATCAGCTCGACAACTATCACCACAGTGGGCGGGTTTATTCCGCTTATCATTGCTGGCGGCGGATTTTGGCCTCCCTTTGCCATTGCTATCGCGGGCGGCACGCTGCTGACGACTTTGCTCTCTCTGGTTTGGGTACCGACTATGTATCTACTGTTGATGAAAACCCGTAAGGCGAACAATCAGTCCGCCATTCCAGCTTAAATCGCATCGTGGACTAGGTATTGATACAGTTTATCTTTGAGGTTTAACCGCTCTAATTTTAACGCTAAAAAGTGCTCATCGGCGGTGGGCACTTTAGTTAACTCCAGTGCCCTAATTTTATTGTCGAGCTCATGGTAACGACTGGCCATAGTCGCAAAAGCGCTATTATTGACTTTTAGATGCTTAATTTGATCGACAAAATCAGGAAACTCATAAACTAACGCATGATTCTCACCTAGCATATACACTTCCCCTATAATGGTTCTGACTCAATGAACTCCATTCACCTTAAGCAGCTTAGTCCATGCCATCACAATACGGCCAGTTAGCAGGACTTTTTATCTGCCGACATGTCTGTGGAATGAATCCATTAACTCAAGTCTAAAACTGTTAAAATATCAAATAATTGACTATACAATTGCTTAAATACTAGACCCATATCAAGACCATGGAGTGAAACTTAGGCTACATTGATGTAACCGTTACCTATAGGATCGTACGATGAATTATAAAAATTGGCCTATTGCAAAACAAATAGGTGCCCTCGCGTTTATTCTCACACTCACCATTTTTGGCATACTCAGTACCGTTTCCTACAAAGCCGCTTCGAATGTATTAGAAGATAAAGGCATGAGTGCCATGAAGTCCGAAATGCGTGCCGTTTCAGACATGTTAGAACTGCAATACGATAGCCTTTTGCAGCTTGCAAGGCGCAACGCCGATGTGTTTAAGGAAATGTATCCAGGGCAATTTAGTAAACCAAATAAAACCGTCAATGTGATGGGAGTCAGCTCCCCCGCCCTCATGCACGAACAAGAACAAATTAACTCCTCAAAAAGTAAAGTCGATCGTTTTGCTAACCTGACAGGCGGCACGGCAACGGTATTCGTACGTGATGGCGATGATTTTATGCGGGTGTCGACCTCACTCAAAAAAGCCGATGGAAGCCGTGCGCTGGGCACCTTCCTTGGTAAAACCCATCCAGGCTATCAAGCGCTGATCAGCGGCCAAGAATACGAAGGCTACGCCAAACTCTTCGGCAAAGACTATATGACAGTCTATCGCCCAGTTAAGGACGTCCAAGGCCAAGTCATTGGTATCTTATATATTGGCTTTGACATCACCAGCTCGTTAAAACAATTACAAGATGCAGTAAACCGACTCACCCTAGAAGAAAGCGGCCGTTTTCTGTTAGTCCGCAAAGCGGACAATGTACTTGTCGCGCATCCTCAGTTTAATGCGGGCGACGTTATCACCGAAAGTATGCTCGATGGGTTAAGTGTGGCTGAGGCCACGAAAGATGATTCTGAGTACAGTTATATCAATAGTAAAAATGAGCCTATGTTTGCCTATAGCCAAACCGTAACCGGCTGGAATTGGATGTTGGTAGGCCAAGTTAAGGCGAGTGAGCTCAATGAAGAAAGTATGCAGTTACTCACTATCAACGCTATCGTTGCACTCACAGGGATTGCGCTGATCACAGCACTGCTATCTGTGGTATTAATCCGTGCACTTAAACCGTTACATGCCCTGCAAGTGCATATGGAAAGACTAGGCAGTGGCGATTTCAGTCATCACTTAGCGCCATCAGAACCACAGAGTCAAAACGAAGTTGATCGCATCACCACCAGTGTATCGACCATGTCCTCAGAGTTAAGGCAGTTAATCATTGCCCTGCAGGATTCGGTAATGAGCTTAGAGCAGCAGGCTTCTAAGGCACAAAGTATCGCCAAACAGAATGGCGAAGAAGCTCAGGCCTTGATGCTACAAACGGATCAAATTGCTACTGCCATTGAAGAAATGTCGACCTCTATCCGTGATGTGGCGAATCATGCCCAAGACGGCGCAGTTCAGAGTCAGCAAGTGGATGCCGCAGCGAAAGAAGGACAAGATCAACAAGTTAGAGTGGTGCAAGATTTACTCAAGCTCAGTGAACAGCTCAGTAACAGTCATCAGTCGGTTGAAAAAGTCAGTCACGAAAGTGAAGCCATCAGTAAAGTCACCGAAGTGATTAACAGCATTGCCGAGCAGACAAACTTACTGGCACTCAATGCGGCGATTGAAGCGGCGCGCGCAGGCGATCAAGGTCGAGGCTTTGCGGTCGTTGCAGATGAGGTGAGAATCTTAGCTCAGCGTACCCAATCATCCATTTTAGAAATTGGCCAAACAATTGGAAAGCTGCAAACCCAAGTGAAAAGCACCACAGAGCAAATGGGTCAGAGTCATCAATTAGGCATGGAATCCGCAGCACAGGGCGAATCAACCGGCGAGCAGCTTAAGGAAATCACCCGCCGGATTGGTGAACTCGCCATTAGTTCACGTAATATCGCCTCGGCAACTGAACAGCAAAGCAGTGTTGCAGAGGAAATTACTCACAATCTGCATCAGATCAGTGAACTAGCAAATGAGGGCGAGCACCGTGCCACTGAAACCGTACATTCAGCTAATGAACTGTCTTCCTTAGCCGCGGCTTTAAAACGCCAAATAAGCCAGTTTAAGGCTTAATTAGACTAGCGCGACGGGTTCGATTAGCTCAAATTTTTAATGAGTTGTTTATCAAATGCCACCCACACTGGATGGCATTTTTTATGGCCGCGATTCCAACAGTTTTGGGGCATCATTCAAGAAAGCGACTTGAGGAGATAGTTATTGATATTCGCTATTTTAAAAGCGCGATGTAAAAGAATAAGGAGTAAAGATTTTAAATAATACGGAGCAATAGCCTGTATCTATCGCCATCAAAAAGCGATGAAGTGATAAAGCCTCAATGGGTGAAATGCCTTTGGGTAAGGTGTCGTCTTAGAGGATGCCACTTGATGACGTGTCTTTAATGACATGCCTCACTTATTCATGCTTCCCTGTTCAATCTCAGTAGCAACTTCACTTAGGCATTCAGCCCTGATAATCCACACTCTTTGTCACAACCTCTCAATCTTAGACGCCACATCTGTCAGGCATCACACTCACGACAAAACGGATATCAGGCGCACCTGCTGCGTTGCCTCAGCACACGGCTACATCATCACACTTCTATGGAGTTAGATATGCTGGCTAATAGGGTAGTTCTGCTGATGCACAGGTTAAACCTTGCCTAATCCAGCAAATAAATCCCAATAAAAAACCCCGCTAGTGCGAGGTTTTTTAAATCGAGTTTAGACGTTACTCGGCATCATCTGCCGATCTGTCCATGTTCTCAGTATTCTCAAGCCACAGGGCATTGATAATCCCGAAAGAACAGGCCAACAAAACCCCTAATATCCACGTAAAATACCACATAGCAGATGCTCCTTAATGCCTAATAGAGTGAGGCTTTGTTATCTTCAATATGCTTACGGCCGATACGACCAAACATCTTGTAGTAAGTCCAGACAGTGTAGCTCAACACTATGGGTACGAAAATCGCAGCTGCAGCAGTCATAACACCTAAGGTCATTTTACTGGCTGTTGCATCCCACATAGTCAAACTGACGTTAGGGTCTAGTGACGATGGCATAACGAATGGGAACATAGCCGCACCGCAAGTCAAAATCACCATAGCCACAGTCAGTGAGCTGAATAGGAACGCAAAACCTGAACGGTTAAAGCGGCTCACCAGAATCACTAACAACGGCAATACCACACCTAAGATAGGGAACAGCATAGTGATGGGGTATTTGTCATAGTTGGCAAGCCAAGCACCCGCTTCAATCGCGACTGTTTTCATTGCTGGGTTAGAAACCGCATTATGGTCAAGGGCAGATGTCACTACATAACCATCGATACCATTGGCTAACCACACGCCAGCAGCAACAAACAACACAGCCACTAACAGGGCGAAGAATTGTGTCGCTTTCGCAGCACGCACTCGCAGCTCGCTATCTGTCTTCATTTGTAGCCAAGAAGCGCCTTGCATCATAAACATGCTCACGCTCACAAGACCTGCCAGTAGACCGAAAGGATTCAACAGACCGAATAGACCGCCGTGGTAAGTCGCACGTAGGAACTCGTCGAATTCAAACGGTACACCTTGCAACAAGTTACCAAAGGCCACGCCTATGATCAGCGGAGGTACAAAACCACCGGCAAACAAGGCCCAATCCCATGACTTACGCCACTTTGGATTTTCGATTTTTGAACGGTAATCGAATCCGACAGGACGCATGTAGAGGGCAAACAGCACTAACATCATGGCGACATAGAAGCCAGAGAAAGACACTGCATACACCATAGGCCAAGCAGCAAATAACGCACCGCCCGCTGTGATTAACCACACTTGGTTGCCGTCCCAATGGGGAGCTATAGTATTAATCATGATACGGCGCTCAGTATCGTCTTTGCCTATGATTGGCAGTAACGCACCGACACCCATGTCAAAACCGTCAGTAACCGCAAATCCGATGAACAGCACGCCGATCAGAGCCCACCAGATAACTCTTAATATTTCATAATCAAACATAATGAAATCCTCTGCTTAGGCTTCTAGGTTCTCGAAATGATAACGACCAGTTTTTAAACTGCTCGGACCAATGCGGGCAAACTTAAACATCAAGAACATCTCAATCACCAACAGCACAGTGTAGAACAGGGTGATAGAAAGGATACTGAACCATAAGTCGCCAGTCGTTAAGCTTGAGGCAGACATAAAGGTCGGTAATACCTCAGAAATCGTCCAAGGTTGACGACCATACTCAGCCACAAACCAACCACACTCAATCGCGATCCAAGGCAATGGCAAGCTATAAAGTGCAGCTTTAAGTACCCATTTCTTCTCGACGATTTGATGACGTGTGCTTTGCCAGAATGCCGCAGCAAATACGAATAACATGATAAAGCCGGCACCCACCATCACACGGAAGCTCCAGAAAATCGGTGCTACGTTCGGGATAGAATCTTTAGCCGCCGCTTTAATTTGCTCTTCAGTGGCATCGACCACTTTATCTGTGTAGCGTTTCAGCAAGAAACCATAGCCTAAGTCGACTTTCGCTTCTTCGAAGGCCGCACGCAGTTCAGGTGTTTCTTCACCCGCACGCAGCTTCACTAACATGGCGTAGGCTTTCATACCGTTACGGATGCGCACTTCATGCTCAGCAATCAAGTCATGGATACCCGTGACTTCTTCATCCAATGAACGTGTTGCCACAATGCCCATAGCATAAGGAATTTTGATCGCATAATCCGTGTGCATGGTTTCTTGATTTGGGAAACCAACCGCAGTAAAGGCAGCAGGAGCAGGTTCAGTGTGCCATTCAGCTTCAATCGCCGCTAACTTAACACGCTGTGCTTCACCGACTTTATAGCCAGATTCATCACCTAATACGATAACCGATAGAATTGCCGCCATACCAAAGCTTGCCGCAATCGCGAATGAGCGACGGGCAAAAGGTAAGTCACGTTTCTTGAGGATGTAATAAGCACTGATTGCCAGTACAAACATGGCACCCGCGACATAACCCGAAGCCACAGTGTGAACAAACTTCACCTGCGCAACAGGGTTAAACACCACTTCGGCGAAGCTGGTCATTTCCATGCGCATGGTTTCGTAATTGAACACTGACCCCACAGGGTTTTGCATCCAACCGTTTGCCACTAAAATCCACAATGCCGACATGTTAGAGCCAAAGGCCACTAACCAAGTCACCACTAAATGTTGACGTTTAGTGAAACGATCCCAACCGAAGAAGAACATACCGACGAAGGTAGATTCGAGGAAGAAGGCCATTAAACCTTCAATAGCCAGAGGCGCACCAAAGATGTCCCCTACGTAATGCGAATAGTAAGACCAGTTAGTACCAAACTGGAATTCCATTGCCAAACCTGTGGTAACCCCCAAGGCAAAGTTAATACCAAATAACTTACCCCAGAACTTAGTCATATCTTTATAAATTTGTTTATCCGTCATCACATACAGTGATTCCATGATAGCCAGCAAAAATGCCAACCCCAACGTCAAGGGAACAAACAGGAAGTGATACATGGCTGTCAGCGCAAACTGCAACCGCGATAGCTCAACAACCTCTTCAACAATCATCGGTGACTCCTTACTTGGTGCGTCCAATTGCTATGATAAAACCCGCGTCAATCACAGCAAGTGCCTTTGTAGGATAGTGAGTTTTCATTTTGTGTTTATATCTGAACATCAGTATAAACCGTTAAATTTAATCTTTTGCATTAGTTCGAAGCAGCAAGGGCTAAAAAGTACCAATATCCGTCGCATATTGAGACGCGAGTCACACTATCGCAAGTAACTGAGACCGACACCTTACCACTCAATCAATCAAATGATCTCATCGATATAAATATCAGATAGTTAAGATATTTATTCGTTTTCATTTGTGGCTATTTTATACCACCTCGCTTTGATGCAAATCAATCAAACTCAGTGGTTTAGGTGGGTTTTGCGGTGAGGCACACACTTCCCCATTGAGAGGGATTGACAACCACATAAAACAGGAGTAGTGAGCAAGCGTTAATTAATGTAAACCCCTACTTTTATTGATTAGTCGCCACAAATCAGCTCCAGCTACCAAAAAACTAACAAACAAATAATGTTGCAACAAATTAACTAAAAAGACTTAAAAATATTTTCAGCGAAAATTAATTTAAAACCTTTAAAATCAATAAATAAATCCAAATATAGAAATAAAGATATAAAAACAGCATTAAAATTCATTAGTTTTAATAATGAATAATTGTATTTTTTCTCGTTTGAGAAGCTTACCTAAGTTGTTTAATATATGTCCTGTGTTAAGGAGACAATTTGGTAGAACTGGTGTCGTAGCCCAGTCAATGCCAACTTCGCGCACATAGGTATTAACTTTTGGTGTGGAGATATCGATATGACTAAATTATTTGAACGTGTGGTTAACAGCTACAAGCGTGTTTTTGTTGAACTTTATACAGCTAATGAGCTGAAATAACTCCCCGAATTACTCGTGAAATTTATTGCATTAATTTGAAGTTTTGTTAGCGCAAAACGAGCCCCCCTCTCCTTGAGAGTGGGGGCTTTTTCTATTCTAAAGCCGCAACATCTGCCTTCAACTCTAGAACCCCATAAAACCTCACTCTCAGTATCAAGTACGCAACATACCTATTAATAGGTATTTACCGTAAAAAGATGCTGTTTTATCACTTTGGTCCATTAGATTGCTTGCAACAAGTGTTAATGATTTGAAATGCAAGATATTTCATAAAAGTGCATTTTAAATATAAAAAAAGGAGCGAAATTATCGCTCCTTTTTTACGATTAACTAAACCCGATTTTACCCATCAATACAGGTAAAAGCCGCTGAGTTTACTCGCTTAACCTAAGGTCACTCGCGCATTACGGAACATACGCATCCAAGGGCTGTCTTCACCCCAAGCATCTGGATGCCAAGAGTTCGCGACAGTTCTGAACACACGTTCTGGGTGTGGCATCATCAAGGTTACGCGGCCATCAGTCGTACAAATCCCAGTCAAGCCATTTGGCGAGCCATTCGGATTTTGTGGATACTGAGTCGCGATATCACCCTTACCATTGACAAAACGCAGGGCAATTGTGCCTGACGCTTCGGCAATCGCCAGCGCTTCAGGGCTGGCAAACTCAGCCAAACCTTCACCGTGCGATACAGCGATAGGCATACGCGAACCTGCCATACCTTGGAAGAATAACGACGGGCTCTGTTGCACTTCAACTAAGCTAAAACGCGCTTCAAAACGCTCTGAGCGGTTACGCACAAAACGTGGCCAATGCTCGCTTCCTGGAATGATTTCTTTCAGGTTTGACAGCATTTGACAGCCGTTACACACACCGAGAGCAAAGCTTGAGTCACGTTCAAAGAAACGTGAAAACTCATCGCGCGCACGGTCATTAAACAGAATCGACTTAGCCCAACCTTCACCTGCGCCTAATACGTCACCATAAGAGAAACCACCACAGGCCACTAGACCTTGGAAATCCTCTAGGCTGATACGGCCAGATAAAATGTCAGACATGTGCACGTCGCGGCTTTCAAATCCAGCGCGATCAAAGGCAGCAGCCATTTCCACGTGGGAGTTAACGCCCTGCTCACGCAAAATCGCCATTTTAGGCGCAGCGCCTTTTAGGATATAAGGCGCGGCAACGTCAGTGCTTGGATCGAAGCTTAAGTTAACGGTTAAGCCTAAATCGCTTTCGTCTTGCTTAAGTTTGAACTCTTCCAGTGCACACGCTGGGTTATCACGCATGGCTTGCATACGATAAGTGGTTTCTGACCACACAGTACGCAGCGCAACACGGGTATCACTGAAAATTTCACGCGCGCCATCTTTAATGGTGATGCGTTGATCGTCGGCGAGAGTCCCAATTACATGGCAAGGTACGCCCGCGATAGCAAACTGAGCAGCAATTTTCGCAGCGTTGTCGCGGCTTACTTGCAGCACAGCGCCGAGCTCTTCATTAAAGAGTCGCTCTAAATCCGTGCCCTGCAAGTCTTCTACATCTATGTCTAAGCCAGTATTACCCGCAAAGGCCATTTCCACTAAGGTGGTAAATAAGCCACCGTCGCTTCGGTCGTGGTAAGCGATAACGGATTTCTTAGCCACTAGATTTTGCATGGTTTCAAAGAAACCGCGCAGCAGTGCAGTATCATCAAGATCCGGCGCAATATCACCCAGCTCACCAAACACTTGGGCTAAACAAGAACCGCCTAAACGATTTTTACCCGCACCGAGATCCACTAACAGTAAAGACGTTTCGCCCTTATCTGTGCGCAGCTCTGGCGTCACTGTATTGCGAATATCTTGCACCACGCCAAAAGCAGTGATGACCAATGACATGGGCGACGTCACGGTTTTATCCGCGCCATCTTGCTGCCATGCGGTCTTCATCGACATAGAGTCTTTACCGACCGGAATGGTCAGGCTCAGCTCTGGACACAGTTCTTCACCTACGGCTTTCACCGCTTCATAAAGACCCGCATCTTCACCGGGGTGACCCGCGGCAGACATCCAGTTGGCAGAAAGCTTGATACGCTTAAATGAACCGATATCGGCACCAGCGATGTTCATAATTGATTCTGCCACTGCCATACGGGCAGATGCGCCGAAATCAAGCAGTGCCAGCGGTGTACGCTCGCCCAGTGACATTGCTTCACCGGCGTAGGTATCAAAGCTTGCCGCAGTGACCGCGCAATCGGCCACAGGCACTTGCCATGGACCCACCATTTGGTCACGGTTAACTAAACCCGTTACTGTGCGGTCGCCAATGGTGATAAGGAAGGTTTTATCCGCAACTGTAGGCAAGCTCAGCACGCGTTTAACCGCTTCTTTAACATCAATCTTGTTTTGTTCGAGCGCTGGCGATACCGCTTTGGCTGATACCACATCGCGGCTCATCTTAGGCGCTTTACCTAATAAGACTTCGAGCGGCAAATCGATAGGATTATTATCGAAATGGCTGTCGCTAAGCGTCAGGTGTTTCTCCGCCGTCGCTTCACCCACAACCGCAAACGGGGCGCGCTCACGCTCACAGATGGCAGTAAATAGTGCGAGGTTTTCAGGAGCAACGGACATCACATAACGTTCTTGTGATTCGTTACACCAAATTTCCAGCGGGCTCATACCAGGCTCATCTGAAGGCACGTTACGCAGATTAAATAAACCACCGCGCTCGCCGTCATTCACAAGCTCAGGGAAAGCGTTCGACAAACCGCCTGCGCCAACATCGTGGATAAATTGAATAGGGTTTTTATCGCCCAGCTGCCAACAGCGGTCAATCACTTCCTGACAACGACGTTCCATTTCTGGGTTTTCACGTTGCACAGAAGCAAAGTCGAGATCTTCACTCGATTGACCCGATGCCATAGATGAAGCGGCGCCGCCGCCAAGACCAATGTTCATCGCAGGGCCACCCAGCACAATCAGCTTAGCGCCAACAGTGATTTCGCCCTTCTGTACATGTTCTTCGCGAATGTTACCTAAACCACCGGCCAACATAATGGGCTTGTGGTAACCACGCACTTCAACACCGTTATGGCTGCTGACTTCCTGCTCGTAGGTACGGAAATAACCGACCAGTGCAGGACGACCAAACTCGTTGTTAAATGCCGCGCCGCCCAGTGGGCCTTCGGTCATGATATCGAGCGCGCTAACGATACGATCTGGTTTACCGTAGTTACCTTCCCATGGTTGAACAAAACCTGGGATTTTTAAATTTGATACGCTAAAGCCCGTTAAACCTGCTTTAGGTTTAGAACCACGACCCGTCGCGCCTTCATCACGGATTTCACCACCTGAACCGGTTGCAGCGCCAGGATAGGGGCTGATGGCGGTTGGATGGTTGTGGGTTTCCACTTTCATCAGGATGTGCATAGGTTCAGTGTGGTAGTTGTACACCCCATCAGGATCGGGGAAGAAACGACCGGCTACCGAGCCTTCCATTACAGCGGCGTTATCTTTGTAGGCAGATAACACGTGATCTGGTGTGGTTTCAAAGGTGTTCTTGATCATTTTGAACAATGACTTAGGCTGAACTTCACCGTCAATTGTCCAATCTGCGTTAAAAATCTTATGACGACAATGCTCAGAATTCGCCTGAGCAAACATCATCAATTCGATGTCATGGGGATTACGGCCTAAACGGACGAAGTTTTCGACTAAATAGTCGATTTCATCTTCGGCTAAGGCAAGGCCCAATGCTGTGTTAGCCACTTCAAGTGCGCGGCGACCTTCGGCAAGAATATTGACACTTTTAAACGGCGCAGGCTCAGTGCGTTTGAATAACACATCGGATTTGGCAAAATCATCAAGCATGATTTCAACCATGCGATCGTGCAACAGCGCATTTAAGGCTTGTTGCTGCGCCACTGTCAGTGCATCTGACTCGACATAATACGCAACGCCTCGCTCCAAACGCTTCACTTTACCAAGGCCACAATTGTGCGCGATGTCAGTGGCTTTTGAAGACCAAGGAGAAATAGTACCGGGGCGAGGAGTGACAAACAGGAGTGAACCTTGGGGGATATGAGCTTCTATCGCAGGTCCATAGGTGAGAATTTTTTCAAGTTGCTGGCGTTCATTTGTATCGAGCAACTCGCTCAAATCCGCTAAATGGACATACTCAGCATAGATTTGGCGTACCGGAAGCGCAGCGTTTTCGCAGGCCTCCATCAGCTTTTGCACCCTAAACGTCGAGAGTGCAGGGGCTCCGCGGATGATCTCCATCACGTCTATTCACCTTATTATTTATTATTGCAGGGGTCAGAGGTGGCGCTATTATAAGGAAATGTCTGCCACAAATCACCTGTGACCTTACGCAAAACAGTGTTTCCTGTGATATAAAAAACGCGACCATTTTAAGTAGCCATTTTCCCCCACGAATGATTTTTTTACGTTATCGCAGACAAACGGATATAATCCCACCAATGTCGGCCAGTTCACCACGCATGCCCCACTGTTAACTCGCTATCTATAATATTGATTTTATTTACTATAAGCACATTTAATGACTCGATTCCTGTTCGCTCTTATCTTAGGTTTCTTACTGACTGCCTGTCAGCAGGTGACCGTGGACGAAACAGAATTCGTGCCGAAGAAATTAACTGAGTTAAGAGTCGGCACACTTTACGGCCCACAGATTTATATGACATCGGGCCAAGGTGATAGCGGTTTCGATTACGATATGGCGGTATTGTTCGCCGAATACTTAGATGTGCCCTTAAAAATGGTGCCCTACACTAACCGCACCGAGCTGTACGAAGCCCTTAAAAAGAATGAAATCGACCTGATTGCTGCGGGCATGACAGAAACACCCGCAAGGCGAGAACAGTTCCGCCTAGGGCCGCCGTTGTACCGCGTTAATCAAGTATTGGTTTATCGCGAAGGCATGCCAGCGCCCAAAGACATCAGCGACTTAAAAGGTAAGATCACTGTCATCGCCGACTCTTCCTTTGTCGAGACATTAACTCAGTTGCAAAAGCATTATCCAACGCTGGTGTGGGATCAAATTACCGACAAAGACAGCGAAGAATTGCTGGCCATGATCGCCAACAAAGAAATTGACTACACCATCGCAGACTCCAGCAGCGTACAAATCAACCGCCGCTACTTGCCCGATCTGCGCTCAGGCCCCGTACTTGAAGAAAAGCTCGATGTGGTCTGGCTGTTGCCACCAACCCGCAGTGATGAACTCATGAGTCAATTACTGGCCTTTTGGCACCAAGAGAAGCTTGCCGGTACGCTTGATCATCTCAACGAGAAATACTTTGGCCATGTGAAGCGCTTCGATTATGTCGATACTAGGGCATTTATCCGCGCTATCGAAACCGTTTTGCCTCGCTATCGTCAGTTATTTGAAACCCATGCGGGCAATTTAGATTGGCGTAAGCTTGCGGCGACTAGCTATCAAGAGTCCCATTGGAATCCCCATGCCCGATCGGCAACGGGGGTGCGCGGCATGATGATGTTGACTCAACCTACGGCAAAAGAAATTGGCATCACCAACCGTTTGGATGCGGAAGAAAGTATCCGCGGCGGCGCGGCTTATTTGAACGATATGATCAATCGTCTGCCGGAATCCATTCCCGAGAGTCAACGTATGTGGTTTGCACTGGCGTCCTACAACATAGGGTATGCCCATGTGGAGGATGCGCGTAAACTCGCTGAATCGATGGAATTAAATCCGAATGCATGGCGGGATTTAAAAAAGGTACTGCCACTGCTGCAGAAACGTAAATACTACCAGAAAACCCGTTATGGTTATGCTCGCGGCAGTGAAGCCGTGCACTATGTCGACAGTATTCGTCGCTACTACGACACATTAGTCTGGGTAGATAATCAGTCGAAACAGCAAAACCCCGAGGAAGAACCGAGCGATCTTGCGTCGGAAGAACCCGCCATTCCCGCTGGAACATTGAGCCCAGAACAACCTAAGTAATCTGCATCGCCTGAGCCAAGCGTTAGAGCTAGGTTTCTAGACACTTAGGTCAAGAGCCGAGCTTCTAGACCTAAGCTCAGTGATCTCAGTGAGCTTAGGTTTAGAAGCTAGAGCTAGAGTCAAAACTAGAGCCAAGCTGGCTTAACTGGGCTGAATCCAACTCAGGTTTACGATTAAAACATCACTTAGTTCAGCTTATCTGACCAGTGCTATTGCTGCACTCATGTGCAACTGCTACTGTCTTGGGGTTATAACCTGTGATACATCTCTGCAGGGCATCGATAATAACAATGAATGGGGTCAATATGAGAAGAAAAACCATCAGCAATACTGTCGCGCGTCGTCGCACTTTACTCAAAGTTCGCCATCGTCGTATTTTGAATCGTCAGAAACTGTTCTTTACTTTTATTCAGTCTCAGGATTAATCCTGTCGCTTTTACCGCTGTTTACTCAATCGCTTGCTGCGCCTTTTGAGCCTGTTTCAGGGCTTTTTTCTCCTTTCTACGCCGTTTAAAAAAACGACTCAATTGCGCGCTACAGGCGTCGGCCAATACACCCGATGTCACTTCAACTTGATGATTAAATGCCGGATGTTGCAGTAAATTCACTACAGTCCCCGCTGCACCGGTTTTTTCATCCCGAGCACCAAAAACCACCCGCGCGATCCGGCTGTGCACCATGGCACCTGCACACATAGCACAAGGTTCAAGCGTGACATATAAAGTCGCGTCTAACAGGCGATAGTTTTCGACCAAACGCCCCGCTTCCCGTAAACATAAAATTTCCGCATGGGCGCTAGGATCGTGCTGACTAATGGATAAATTGTAACCGGTCGCAATTTGCTGGCCGTCTTTGACCAATACCGCCCCCACAGGCACTTCGCCCTCAGCTTCGGCTTTCTCGGCCATCAGCATCGCGACTTGCATCCATTGCTCGTCTTGCTGCGATTGTTCATTTTGCTGCGTTTGATCCACTCATGCCCTCTACCGATTAGCCAAAAAATAATGCCGGATTATATCAGTCAAACACAGATATTTCACGGTTGAGTCATTCAACTTAAGTTAATCTATCAAACAACAAAAAAGGCGCACTAGGCGCCTTTTAATCGTTAATTCAAATAATTAACTTATTCCCATTCGATCGTCGCTGGCGGCTTGCCAGAGATATCGTAAACCACGCGGGAAATGCCATCGACTTCGTTGATGATGCGGTTTGATACGCGACCTAAGAAATCATACGGCAAATGTGCCCAATGGGCCGTCATAAAATCAACGGTTTCAACGGCGCGAAGTGACACAACCCAATCATATTTACGGCCATCACCCATCACGCCAACTGAGCGTACAGGTAAGAACACGGTAAAGGCTTGGCTGACTTTATTGTACAGGTCAGCTTTATGCAGTTCTTCGATGAAGATAGCATCGGCGCGGCGCAATAAGTCACAGTATTCTTTCTTCACTTCACCTAATACACGCACTCCAAGACCCGGTCCTGGGAACGGGTGACGATAAAGCATGTTGTATGGCAGACCTAACTCAAGACCAATTTTGCGCACTTCATCTTTGAACAATTCGCGCAGTGGCTCAACTAATCCTAGTTCCATATCGTCTGGCAAACCGCCAACGTTATGGTGAGATTTAATCACATGTGCTTTGCCTGTGGCGCTGCCAGCAGATTCAATCACATCTGGATAAATCGTGCCTTGCGCTAACCATTTTGCATTAGCGCATTTTTTCGATTCTTCATCGAAAATTTCCACGAATACACGGCCGATGATCTTACGCTTAGCTTCTGGATCGGCTTCGCCTTTCATCGCGTCGAGGAAACGATTTTCCGCATCAACGTGGATGATATTCAGGCCGAAATGATCGCCAAACATTTCCATCACTTGCTCGGCTTCGTTCAAACGCAATAAACCGTTATCAACGAATACGCAGGTCAGTTTTTTACCGATAGCGCGGTGCAGCAACATAGCCACAACCGAAGAATCGACACCGCCCGATAGCCCTAAAATCACTTCATCATCGCCGATTTGCTTCTTCAAGCGCTCAATCGCATCTTCGATGATAGAGGAAGGTTTCCAGTTGGCCGCACAACCACAAATGTCTAAGGCAAAGTGCGATAACATGCGCATGCCTTGGCGAGTGTGGGTCACTTCTGGGTGGAACTGTACGCCGAAGAATTGCTTCTCTTCGTTTGCCATAGCAGCAAATGGGCAAGTATCCGTTTTAGCGACCGCCACAAACCCTTCAGGAATGGCCGACACTTTATCGCCGTGGCTCATCCATACGTCGAGTAAGGGTTTGCCTTCGCTGTTAACTGCGTCTTCGATACCTTTGAATAGCAAGGAATCTGTCAGCATTTCAATTTGAGCGTAGCCGAATTCACCTTCACCCACACCTTGGATCACTTTACCGCCCAGCTGCTCAGACATGGTTTGCATGCCGTAGCAAATGCCCAGTACAGGCACACCCGCAGTAAATACGTATTCAGGCGCACGCGGCGAGTTTTCAGCCGTTACACTTTCAGGTCCGCCAGCAAGAATAATACCGTTCGGGGCAAATTCGCGGATTTGGGCTTCTGTTACATCCCAAGCCCATAATTCACAGTACACACCGATTTCACGGATACGACGGGCAATCAGTTGAGTGTACTGAGATCCAAAATCGAGGATCAGTATCTTGTGCTCATGAATATCGCTCATGGGTAACCTTTATCTCATCTATTGTTTTAACATTGCTCAACGCGGCGAGGGCCAGCCTTGAGTATTGGATCACACGCTTTACAAAGGGGGCGGCCTATCGCCGCCCCTCTTATCAAACGATTAAGAACCTGAACGGTAGTTCGGCGCTTCTTTAGTGATAGTCACATCGTGCACGTGAGACTCGCCCATGCCTGCTGAAGTCACTTTCACAAATTGGGCTTTTTCATTCAGTTCTAGAATGGTGGCACAACCCGTTAAGCCCATGCATGAACGCAGACCGCCCATATGTTGATGGATGATTTCCTTCAACTTGCCTTTGTAAGGCACGCGCGCTTCAACACCTTCTGGGACTAACTTGTCGGCAGCATTGTCTGATTGGAAATAACGGTCAGAAGAGCCTTGAGACATAGCGCCTAATGACCCCATACCACGGTAGGATTTATACGCACGGCCTTGATAGAGTTCAGTTTCGCCTGGCGCTTCCTCAGTTCCCGCAAACATTGAGCCCGCCATGATGCAAGATGCACCCGCGGCTAATGCTTTGGCTAAATCGCCAGAGAAACGAATGCCGCCGTCGGCAATAACAGGAATACCTAGGCTCTTCATGGCTGCGGCAGCATCTGAAACGGCTGTGATTTGTGGCACGCCAACACCAGTTACGATACGAGTCGTACAGATAGAACCAGGGCCAATGCCCACTTTAACTGCGTTAACGCCCGCTTCGACCAGCGCTAATGCGCCTTCAGCCGTGGCAACGTTACCACCGATAATTTGCAAATCAGGATGTTTAGCGCGAGTTTCACGAATGCGTTGTAAAACGCCTTCTGAATGTCCGTGGGAAGAATCAATAAGTAATACGTCAACACCAGCTTTAACGAGTGCGTCAACACGCTCTTCGTTACCTGCGCCCGCACCAACTGCAGCGCCAACACGTAAACGGCCTAACTCATCTTTACAGGCGTTAGGTTTACGTTCGGCTTTTTCGAAGTCTTTAACTGTGATGAGGCCTTTCAGCTTATAGTTATCATCAACCACAAGCACTTTTTCGATACGGTGTGAGTGCATCAATTTTTGCACTTCATCTAATTTAGTGCCTTCGGCAACAGTGACTAAACGCGCTTTAGGCGTCATCACTTCTTCTACCGTTTTGCTCCAATCCGTCACGAAACGTACGTCACGGCCAGTAATGATACCGACCAGCTCGTTTGCTTCGTTAACCACTGGATAACCCGCAAAACCATTCTTCAGTGTTAACACTTTCAGATCGGCTAAAGTCGTTGATGGCGTCACAGTCACAGGTTGTTGAACCACGCCCGCTTCATAAATTTTTACTTTACGAACTTCTTCGGCTTGTTTTTCAATGCTCATGTTTTTATGAATAAAGCCTAAGCCGCCTTCCTGCGCCATAGCGATCGCAAGACGAGCTTCGGTAACTGTGTCCATAGCGGCAGACACAAGTGGGATATTCAATTCAATGGTATTGGTCAGGCGAGTTTTAAGAATGGCGGTATTTGGGAGTACAGTCGAATGCGCAGGAACAAGCAACACATCGTCAAAAGTAAGCGCTTCTTTAATTAAACGTAGCATATGCAACATCTCCCCAGTTGAGTAGGATTTAGAGGTGAAATATTGCGGCGGGATTATACCTTGCATATCGGCACTGGTAAATGGAAAATAGCAAATATCCCCATTTAATTGAGTAATTCGATGCAAGGCACCAAAAACAATATTTATACTGTCTCGCGGCTCAATGGTGAAGTCAGACAAATTCTCGAGGGACAACTGGGTAAAATTTGGCTCAATGGCGAAATATCCAACTTTTCCTCCCCCAGCTCAGGTCATTGGTATCTCACCTTAAAAGACCACTCTTCCCAGATCCGTTGCGCCATGTTTAAAGGCCGTAACCAAACGGTCAGCTTTAAGCCCATCAATGGTCAGCAGGTGTTAGTCAAAGGCGCGATCAGCGTGTATGAACCCAGAGGCGACTATCAATTATTAATTGAGTCCATGCTGCCTGCAGGGGATGGATTACTCGCCCAGCAGTTCGATGCACTCAAAATGAAGCTCGCCGCCGAAGGATTATTCGCCGCCGACACCAAAAGACCATTGCCGAAAAATATCCAACGCATTGGCGTTATTACTTCGCCAACCGGCGCGGCGATTCGCGATGTCTTACACGTACTCGCAAGGCGCGACCCTTCGATTGAAGTCATTATCTATCCGACTCAGGTTCAAGGCGAAACTGCAGCGCAGAGTATTTGTCAAGCAATCAATATCGCCAACCAGCGTTTAGAAGTCGACGTATTACTGCTTACCCGTGGCGGCGGTTCGCTTGAGGATTTGTGGTGTTTTAACAGCGAAGCCCTCGCCCACACAATTTATAACAGCGCCCTGCCCGTGGTCAGTGCCGTCGGCCACGAAGTCGACACCACCATCAGTGATTACGTGGCCGATATTCGCGCCCCAACACCATCTGCTGGTGCCGAGTTGTTATCCCAAGATAGCGACAATAAGGCGCAAAAACTCGCAACAGCCTTATCGCGCTTGCAACAAAGTGCGAAACATTATCAACTTAAGCAAGAAAGACGACTCAGTTTGCTTGAGCACAGACTGCAGCGCCAAGATCCCAAACGGACCTTGCAGCAGTTTGAGCAAAGATTCGATGAGATGCAATTAAGACTTGAGTCGGCGCTGTCGAATCGCTTGCACATACTCAGCCGCCGTCAGCAGTTGCTCGCAAGTCGCCTTGAACAGCAATCTCCCAAGCATAAGCTCGCCATTGAGGGTAACCGCCTAAGTTATCTTGCGAGTCGCTTACAGGATGCATTGCAGGACAAACTGAGCCAAAGTGAGCAACGGATAAAATACGCGGCCCATCAACTTGAAACCGTCAGCCCGCTTGCCACCTTGAGCCGCGGTTACAGCATCACCACTGACATCCACAATCAAGTGGTCGACTCTGCCGATAAACTGACAATCGGTGATAGCCTGCAAACCCGCTTACGCCATGGACAAGTGATTTCAACCGTCACTCAGATCAAGCCGCTCGAATAAATCTACATGACGCTGAAATAGTCTTAAAACACAAAAGGAACCCTAAGGTTCCTTTTGTTTCAAATGTGTCTGGTAAAAAACACTATTTGGTTTTTCTGTCTTTGATATGGCTTTGTGCGCGCTTGCGGCGACGCTCTTGGCTCATAGTCAACTTCTCAGTCTTGTTTTCAAATGGGTTATCACCCTCTTGGAAACGTAGCTGGATTGGCGTACCCACCACTTTCAATGAACGACGGAAGTAGTTCATCATGTAGCGCTTGTACGAGTCAGGCAGTCTACTCACTTGGTTACCGTGAATCACCACGATTGGCGGATTGTAACCACCGGCGTGAGCGTATTTGAGCTTCACACGGCGACCATTCACTAATGGCGGCTGGTGATCGTCCTGCGACATTTGCATGATACGTGTCAGCATAGAAGTACTGACGCGGCGCGTAGCACTGTCGTAAGCTTCTTCAATTGATTCAAATAAATGGCCAACACCAGTACCGTGCAGCGCAGAAATAAAGTGAATACGGGCAAAGTCGATAAAGCCAAGACGACGGTCAAGCTCGCTCTTAACGCGATCTTTAATACCTTGGTCGATACCATCCCACTTGTTGACGGCAATAACTAAAGCGCGACCCGCATTGAGTGCGAAACCTAACAGACCTAAATCTTGCTCGGCGATACCTTCACGGGCATCGATGATAAGCAACACCACGTTAGCATCTTCAACTGCTTTCAAGGTTTTGATCACTGAGAATTTCTCAATGACTTGATGTACTTTACTGCGGCGACGAACACCCGCGGTATCGATAATCACGTACTCGCGACCTTCACGTTCCATTGGAATGTAAATACTGTCACGGGTCGTGCCGGGTTCATCAAATACCACAACGCGCTCTTCACCTAGAATACGGTTAGTCAGGGTTGACTTACCGACGTTAGGTTTACCGATGATCGCCAGCTTGATAGGCAAATCTTGCAGACGCTTTTGCTCAGCTTCCGCTTCTTCTTCGGTATATTCACGCTCTTCGGTAACTTCGTCTTCACCTTGACGCACAATGCCCATCGCTTCGGCATAAGGTGTCAGCGCGTATTCAATCATGTTGGTCACGCCGCGTCCTTGAGACGCCGCCATTTGGTAAACTTCACCTAGACCTAAAGACCAAAACTCAGCACAGGCCGAATCGGCATCGATACCGTCAACTTTGTTCGCAACCACGAAAGTGGTTTTTTCACGGCTACGTAAGTGCTGTGCAATCGACAGATCCGCAGCAGTTAAACCGGCGCGCGCATCTGTCATAAATAGAACGACATCGGCTTCTTCAATGGCGGCAAGGGATTGCTCAGCCATTTTCGTCTCGATCCCTTCTTCAGTGCCATCGATACCGCCGGTATCGACCACAATGAACTCATAGCCGGATAAGAATGCTCGACCATATTTACGGTCACGTGTTAGGCCAGGAAAGTCAGCAACCAGCGCATCACGCGTGCGCGTAAGGCGATTAAATAGGGTGGATTTACCGACGTTCGGCCGACCAACAAGGGCCACTACAGGGATCATGATTTTGCCTCTAAAAAACTTTTCAATAAAAAGCCCCCGGAACACACTTCCAGGGGCTCTACAAGGATAACACTTTTAACTATGGAAGTGTTACAACAGCTAACTTTCCACTGCGACCTTGAACATAGATTTTATCGTCAACCACTAATGGCTGGCTGTATAATCCAGAGCTGTCCACTTGGACACGACCCACAATCGTCCCTGTACTGCGATCGATGAAGTGTAAATAACCTTCGAAATCACCCACAACTAAATAGTCTTTATACACAGCTGGTGACGTCAGAGTGCGGTTAGCTAACTCAGAGTTGCTCCACAGTTCTAGACCGTTACGTTTATCAACTGAGTAGATACGGCTGTGGTCGTCAACGACGAACAAACTTAAGCCCGCTGATGCTAACTCGTTAAAGCTAGAATACTTACGTGTCCACACAACTCGACCCGTGCGCAGTTCCATCGACACTAAGTTGCCGTTGTAGCTCACCGCATATAAGTTGTCGCCAAGGATCAGCGGCGTCATATCCACGTCGGCCATACGCGTAAACTCGTTACCGCCAGTTGGATTGTAAATCGCCTGTTCCCATGCAGCTTGACCATTGTTTTTAATCACAACAGCCACTTTGCCATCGGCAGTACCGATGAAGAAACCACCCGCTTCATAAGCTGCAGAACCGGTACCGCGCAGGGTCAGATTCGGCAGTTGCATTTCATACACCCATAACTTAGCGCCAGTATCGACGTTAAAGGCTTCGAGTGAACCTGAGCTGGTGCTGACAACCACGACGTCATCGGCAACTGTTGGTGCAGACAGTAATTCTCCGCCCGCAATCACATGCCATAACACTTGGCCATCTTCGGCGTTCAGCGCAGCTAACAGCCCGCTTTCACCACCTAAAAAGACTTTATTACGCGCAGCAGTCACACCGGCGGCAATACGCGCACCTTTGTTTTTTGCTAACGCGTTATCACGAAATTCTTCGCTGAAATCTTTAGTCCAAACGCGCTCGCCAGTCGCTTCATCAAACGCGGTGACTTCGCCATAACGATCGGCAGCAAAGATTTTTCCATAACGGACGGCAGGAGCGAGGCGAGAATAATAATCACCCACACCATCACCGACAGAGGCGCTCCAACTTACTTCAGGGAACACTGTCGCCTGAATGGCAGTTAACTCACTGACAGGCTCGTCTTCAACATCGCTCGACGAACAGGCGGATAACATGGCCAGACTTAATCCGGCGGCTAGCAGGTTTTTGCACCAAGACTTCATCAAGGGATCCCTTATGCCTGATTTAGGCTATCAAGTTTGATTTTAAGCGCTGGGCTTGTCACCACACCACCATTGTCCATGGCAGCTTGATAAGCTGTTTTCGCTTTCTCAACTTCACCTTGACGTACTAAGAAATCACCTTTTAATTCATCGCGCTGGGCGAAGAAGGCTTTATCTGTGACTTGTTCTAAGGTCGCCAGAGCGGCGTCAATTTGACCTTGCTCAGCTTGGATTCGAGCTACACGTAAAGTGGCAATCACATCTAAACCAGCACCTGGCTTAGCCGCGATAACCTTGTTCAAGGCTTCTATTGCTTTAGGGTAATCCTTGGCTTCTACCGCCGTTTTTGCCACGATCAGTTCTAACAGCGCTTGATAGCCCTTTTGATCATGACTTTTAGAAAACTCGGCGACGCCCGCAAGCATTGCGGCTTCGTCGCTTGATTTAGTGGTCAACTCGTGGAAGGCTTTTGAGGCTTCTTCCGCTTGGGCCACTTTAACGTCAGAATAATAATTCCACGCATACAGGCCGCCTAAACCGACGACGGCACCGATTAAAATTGAATTTCCGTAATCTTTCCAGAACTGCTTGATAGCATCAACTTGTTGTTCTTCTGTGCTATAAATTTCCACGCGCACGTCCCCTTATATGATCTATTACTTAATGGCCAGTTCAGCTAAAAATGCGCCTAAGGCACTTCGAGCTACCCGTTGTTGTTCGATGTCATTGCGTAAATGTTTAACCGTCACCATACCTTCGGCAAGTTCATCTTCGCCTATCAGTAACGCCACACTCGCGCCGCTTTTGTCGGCACGTTTCATTTGTTTCTTCACGTTGCCGCCACCGCAGTGACTCATCACTTTAAGGTTTGGCAGCGCGCTGCGTAATTCCTGCGCTATTTTGATCGCTTCAATCAGACAGCTATCGCCCATTGCAGTGACATACACATCCACTTCTGACGGAATATCTTTGTTTAGCTCTAAGGTTTCAAGCAGCAAGACAATGCGCTCTAAGCCCATAGCGAAACCCACCGCTGGGGTATCTTTACCGCCTAATTGGGCAACTAAGCCGTCGTAGCGACCACCCGCAAGTACTGTACCTTGCGAGCCTAAACTCGATGTAACCCATTCAAATACAGTGCGATTATAGTAATCTAAACCACGAACAAGGCGCGGATTAATGGTGTATTTGATACCCACTGCGTCAAGTAGTTCACGCAATTGTGAAAAATGTGTCTTCGATTCTTCACCGAGGAAATCCATCAACTCAGGTGCACCAGCCAAAATAGCTTGGACATTTTGGTCTTTTGAATCCAATACTCGCAGCGGATTGCTGTACATGCGACGCTTGCTGTCTTCATCGAGCGCATCTTTATGCTGCTCTAAAAACGCAATCAAAGCATCACGGTAAACCGCGCGCTCAGCAGGATCACCTAAGGTGTTCAGCTCTAACGATACGTGATCGCTAATACCGAGTTTTTCCCACAGGCGGGCTGATAGCATCAAGACTTCAGCATCAATATCCGCCGTGCCTATGCCATACACTTCCACGCCAAATTGGTTAAATTGGCGATAACGGCCTTTTTGTGGACGCTCGTGGCGGAACATAGGACCCATATACCAAAGACGTTGTTCTTGGTTATACAGCAGACCGTTTTCGTTACCCGCACGCACTGTCGATGCCGTACCTTCTGGGCGCAGCGTTAAGCTATCACCGTTATTATCTGCGAAGGTATACATTTCTTTTTCAACAATATCAGTTACTTCACCGATAGAGCGTTTAAAGAGATCGGTATTTTCCACTATTGGAGTGCGGATTTCGCTGTAACCGTAAGCACTGACGCTCGAACGTAGTACCGCTTCCACTTTTTGCCATAGAGGACTTTGAGTTGGCAGAATGTCATTCATTCCGCGAATCGCTTGGATCTGTTTTGCCACTGTATCGACTCGTCCGATTTAGCTAAATTAATAAAAAATGTCACGCATTATAGGCTTTTGAACGTAAAACGTAAAACGACCCCGTCGGTTTCGGGGCCTAGCTCAAAATCATTAGGCGTAATCTATGCCCAAATGCAGATGCATATTACTCAGTTGTGTCTTTTATTTGAATCCGGTTCGCCATTTGACTGGCCTTAGCGCGAATTTTCGCTTCGAGGGAATCGACAATGTTGTCGTTATCAAAACGTTCTTTTTGACGTTCGCCCTCGTCGTAATATCCGCTCTTATTGTGTCCGCCGGTTAAACCGATATGCGACACTAAGGCTTCGCCTGGACCGTTCACTACGCAGCCGATAATAGACACATCCATAGCAGTAGTCACGTCTTCGAGGCGACGCTCTAACTCATTGACTGTGCTTATCACATCAAACTCTTGACGGGAGCAAGATGGGCAGGCGATGAAGTTAATGCCACGACTGCGGATCCGCAGCGATTTTAAAATGTCAAAACCGACTTTAATTTCTTCGACAGGATCGGCGGCTAGGGAAATACGCAGGGTATCACCTATGCCTTCGGCCAATAACATGCCTAAACCCACTGCCGATTTAACAGAACCTGCGCGTGCGCCGCCCGCTTCGGTAATACCCAAATGCAAAGGCTGACGAATTTGCTTTGCCAATAAACGATAGGATTCAACCGCTAAAAACACGTCGGAGGCTTTCACGCTGACTTTGAATTGGTCGAAGTTCAATCTGTCCAGAATATCCACATGGCGCATGGCTGATTCGAGCAATGCTTGTGGCGTGGGCTCTTTGTACTTGTCCATCAGATCTTTCTCTAATGAACCGCCATTCACCCCAATACGGATGGGAATATTGTGGTCACGGGCGCATTCAACCACGCTGCGAATACGCTCTTCATTGCCAATATTGCCCGGATTAATACGCAAGCAATCGACACCATACTCAGCAACTTTTAAGGCAATGCGATAATCGAAATGGATGTCGGCCACTAAAGGCACGTTGACCGCTTGCTTAATGAGTTTAAAAGCTTCAGCCGCATCCATAGTCGGTACTGAGACACGTACTATGTCGGCACCGACTTTTTCCAAGGCACGAATTTGAGCGATAGTCGCTTCAACGTCTGTGGTCTTAGTATTGGTCATTGACTGAACGGCAATCGGCGCCCCATCACCAATCGGTACATTACCCACATAGATGCGGGTGGAAGGACGTCTTTTTATGGGAGTTTCATTATACATGCTTAATACGCTCTATTTCGGTACGTGCTGCAGATCATTACGCGGTCGTTAGGCTCTCGGCAAGGTTAAACGTGCGACACGTCCCTTGGGGAAATCCGCTAAGCTAACCATTTGACCATCTAAGCTTAAGGTCGCCACATGGGGCGCCCCTAAAATAATTTTAAACGGTGGCACACCGCTCACTTGTACTGCAGCGCCGGCGCCTTTCACACCATCGACTAAGGCTTTGCCTTTAGCATCGACAATGTTTATCCAGCAATCACCGGTTAACTGAACATCGATAATTGATTGTCCAGCAACAGCGACCAGAGTGTTGACTGAAGTGGCTGGCGATGTTGAGGCAGGTGAAGGCGTTGCGGTGGCAACTGGCTGTTGAGCTACAGGTTGTTGAACTACAGTCTGTTGCGCAACAGTTTGTTGAGCTACAGTCGCCGCCGTTTGCGGCCCAGTGGCGGCTGCAATAGCGGAGCCACCATCTTCATTGCTCGTATCAGCCGTTTGAGAATAATTGTTGTCAGTAGGCCCAGTGCTCACGTCGATAGTACTGGCATCGGTATCTTTAATCGGACCATCGATTGACATAGAGCCGTTAGCCGCTATTTCAGTCAATTGCTGGCTGGCATCAGTTTCGGTCAATAGCACGTCACCGGGCAGCGTTTGATTCACCGCAGCGACCTCTTCGGCCGTAGGCTGTGACACATCGATAGTGCTTAACAAGGTCGTTTTTTGCATCCACCAGACGACTAAAGAGCCGAGTAACACAATAACGATAAAAATACTCAGCCAAGTTAAACGTGTATCGCTAGCTTGGTAAGTCGTCTTACGTGAAAAGCTTTGCATCGCAGGCTCAGTCACCACCGGCACTTGCCGCACTAAACACGCTTCAATCAAGCCCGCATCGGCACTGACCATACGGGCATAGTTTTTCACATAACCACGAACATAAGTGGATGAAGCTATATTGGTAAAATTGTCAGCTTCAATGTCTTCAATAATGCGAGGACGTAGATGCAGTTTAACCGCTGCATCTTGAATGCTAAGGCCCATTTTTTCGCGGGCGTCTTTTAATAAGGTTCCAAGCGTTACATCTAGCGCGACTGATTGCGGAGCTACCGACTCAACTGGCGCATTGGTTTCATGATCTTTCATTGATGCAAATTAACTCTGTATTGCTTGGCCTGAGGTGATGCTGGGAATTTGGCAAGCAATAAAATACCAAATCTCTTCACAGCGGCATCATCATTCACTGCCTGCTCTATTTTGATTCCGAGCGCTAAACTTTCTGGAGTTTGCTCAGCCACTTGGTGATATCGCGCTAATTGGTTTCGCGCCTGAATAAAATCACCTTGGTCGACTTCTAACTCTGCCATCTCCAGCAACGACACCGATCTTCTCGGGTCATACTTTAACGCCATCTGAAAATACTGTCGTGCCTTTTCTGCTTGTCCTGCTTCACGGCTACAGAGACCTAAGTTCTCGTAGCTTGAGGCCGTTCGCGTATATTTAGGCATCTCGATTGCGGCCAAAAACATTTTTTCAGCTTTGTCGTATTGCTTTTGTTGACACAAAAACACCCCGAAATTATTCATGGAATCGCCAGAGGCGTCCTTGGTACTAATGGCATTCATGTACGACTCTTCGGTACGTACTAGATCGCCCACGGTTTGATAGTAATAAGCCAAAGCAGTATGCACATCTTCGAGCTCTGGAGCATATTCTAATGCTTTATCAAGATTGTATTTGGCTTGTTCCGAGTTACCTCGATTTAAATAGGTTAAGCCGAGCTGCAAACGTTCGCGCGCGGCGGCGACTTTGTCTAACTTTCGTTCCGAAACAGGAATATCTGTCCCGGTATAAGTACGCTCAGTGACGCACCCTGTCATCAATAATGACAGGGTTAAAATCAACGAAAACCTTGGCAATCCATGCTTCATGGGCAAGCCTATAAATCTGTGCAAACAAAGAGTTAATTCATTGTGACTGAAATCTGGTTTTCTTGCATGCGTTTTTTTGCTAAACGTTTCGTTCTATCGCGAATATCCCCAGCTAACTGACCACAGGCGGCATCAATATCATCGCCACGGGTTTTACGCACGATCACAGTAAAACCGTACTCCATAAGCACCTTAGAAAAACGGTCGATACGAGAGTTAGATGAACGGCCGTAAGGCGAGCCTGGATACGGGTTAAATGGGATCAGATTTATCTTACAAGGTGTATCTTTCATCAACTTAGCTAACTCATGGGCTTGATCTGTGCTGTCGTTGATGTGATCTAGCATCACGTATTCAACCGTCACACGGCCACGGTTTGCATTAGATTTAGCGATATAACGACGAATACCCGCTAAAAACTCATCCAGCGGATATTTTTTATTGATTGGGACCAGAATGTCACGCAGCTCATCATTTGGCGCATGGATACTGACGGCAAGTGCCACATCAATGGCATCGCCCAGTTTATCTAACGCAGGCACTACGCCTGAGGTTGATAAGGTCACGCGGCGTTTTGACAAGCTAAAACCAAAATCATCGAGCATGATGTCCATTGCTGGTATGACATTGGCTAGGTTGAGCAATGGCTCACCCATACCCATCATCACCACGTTAGTGATCGGACGCTCGCCCGTGTCTTTAGCAAAACCTAAAAAGTGCGATACACGCCAAATTTGGCCGACGATTTCAGAAACCGTTAAGTTACGGTTAAACCCTTGCTGACCAGTAGAGCAGAAAGTACATTCCAGCGCACAACCCACTTGGGATGAAACGCACAAGGTCGCGCGGTCATCCTCAGGAATATAAACCGTTTCAACTTCTTGGCCTTGACCAACGTTGATCGCGAATTTAATCGTCCCATCGGTCGATTTTTGGAAGCTCGAAATTTCCGGCGCAACGATCTCGCAGCGTGCCGCCAATTTTTGACGTAACACTTTGTTGATGTTGGTCATCTCTTCGAAGTCACTGACGCCGAAATGATATAGCCATTTCATGAGCTGATCGGCACGAAAGGGTTTCTCCCCCATGTCCGCAAATAATGCGCGCATCGCCTTACGATCAAGGTCTAATAAATTGATCTTCTTTTCACTCATATAGCTAACCTCAACACCAAAACCGGATCCTGTAACAGGGCGGCGAATTATACAGACGCAAATAAATTTTAGCCAGTAACTCAATTAACCTATGCTAGAATCTCCACGGGCTAATGTTGGCCTAAAATACGGAGTTGTAATTCCACCTATATGTTAACCCTCATCATTATAGTGCTTGTCGCTGTCGGAGTTTCTTTTCTGTGCAGTGTGTTCGAAGCTGTTCTGCTATCGGTTACCCCAAGTTATATCGCATCACTCGAACAAACTGACAGTGCCGCAGCCACGCGCTTGCGTAAACTGAAAGAAAATGTCGAAGCCCCATTGGTGTCAATCCTTACGTTGAATACTATCGCCCATACCGTCGGCGCCGCCGTTGCGGGTGCGCAAGCAGCGAAAATATTTGGTGACGATATGTTGGGTGTTTTCTCGGGCGTATTGACCTTTATTATTCTGTTCTTCTCAGAAATTATTCCTAAATCATTAGGTGCCAACCATTGGCGTCGCCTCGCACCGAGCGTGTCTGTTGCCGTGATGTGGATGAAGCGTGTCACTAGACCGCTGATCTGGATGTCGCAGCAAGTCACTCGTTTGATGGGCAAAGGTGATGAAGGCCATTATATCCGCCAAGAAATGAGCGCTATGGCCAAAATCGGCCATGAATCCGGTGAGCTTGACGAGCAAGAGTCAAAAATTCTGACACAAATGCTCAAGGTACGTGATATGCCCGTTACGGCAATCATGACGCCGCGCACTGTGATGTTCTCGCTGCCAGTGGATCTGACTCAAAATGAGTTTGTGCGCCAATATCGCGACAAACCTTTTACCCGTATTCCCGTGTACGACCAAGATCATGATGATGTGATTGGTTACATTACCCGCACCGATGTGTTGCTGGCTGAGCGTTACACGCCAGAAGCGCCGATTGGTGAGCTTAAACGGAGTTTATTTGTGGTGCCTGAAACCGCAAAAATTCTGCCACTTTTTGAGCGTATGATTAAGCGTAACACCCAAATTGCTATGGTGGTCGACGAGTACGGCAGTAGCCAAGGTATCGTGACTCAAGAAGATATTATCGAATCTATGTTAGGATTAGAGATTGTCGATTTAAACGATCCCGCGACCGATATGCAGCAATTAGCACGTAAACTTTGGACTAAGCGCATGAAGCAAAAAGGCATTCGCCTATCCGATGACGGTGATTTTGAAGCTGCATCCGATGATGACGAAGCCAAATCCGGCTGAAGGCTAAGCAAATTTAGTGCTTGTTAATATAAAGGGAGCCTAGCTCCCTTTATTCTTTTAGAATGCAAATGACTCAGAATTGTCTGAACCTCGCATTTTGAGGTCGCTTGGGTATATACTCACCCGCCGTAATAGAGGTAAGTTATGACACAGGGTTACACACTCTCACTCGCGCACATCAATGACACCCATTCGAATTTTGAACCCAGCCGCGTCCAATTTAACCTTAACATCGGCCAGCATAAGCTTGATGTAACCAGCCATAGCGGTGGTTATGCCCGCATCGGCCATCACATCAGTAAGACACGTCAAGCCGCCGCACAAACCGATACGCCGTTTATTTTCTTGCACGGTGGTGACAGCTTCCAAGGCACGCTTTATTTCAGCCATTTTAAAGGCAAGGCCAACGCCCACTTACTCAATCTGCTAGCGCCCGATGCTATGGTCATTGGCAACCACGATATCGATGAAGGTAACGCCAGACTTGCCGAGTTTGCTAAGCAGATTGATTTCCCATTGCTTGCGGGCAACATGGATTTAAGCCAAGAAGATCTCAAAAAACCCGGTTGTCTGCGCGGTTTGCCTAATATCTTGGATTATGATCACCAGCAAAAACGCGCGAAATACCTGCTTAAGCCTTTCCACGATAAGACGTTAGCCATTGTCGGCATTACTTTAGATCAAATGAAAGAGATCGCGCGCCCCGATCCTGACACTCATTTTGTCGATGCTATCGCGACAACCGCACGCACGGTTGAGCACCTTAAAAATCAAGGTATTAAACATATCATAGTGCTCAGCCACTTAGGCTTAGATCAAGATAAACGCCTCGCGGCCGAAGTGGAGGGTATTAGCCTTATCGTCGGTGGTCACACGCATACGCTACAGGGCGATTTTCGCGCCTTAGGTTTGAGCAACCTGCCCTACGGTGAAGTCATCAACAACACGCCGATAGTGCATGCGGGTAAATATGCCGAAGTCGTCGGCTTAGCCGAGATAACGTTTGATGCTGAAGGTAAAGTGCTGAGCCTAACAGGCGGCAACTATTTCATGCTGGATCAACACTTTATCTTAAGTGCTAACACAGCTGTCGATAATCAAGATTACCAAGCGGTGCGTCAACAGCTCAGTCAGCACCCGAATGTCCTTTGGGATGATGCCGATGCCGATATTGATGGCGTGATCCGAGACATCTACAAACCCGCCATCGCGGATATGGAGAACAAAGTCTTAGCACTGGTGCCAAAAAACTTAGTCCATACACGCCTGCCCTCTAAAGCCCTGCCCCACGGCAGTGAAATTGCGCCATGGGTCAGTCGCAGCATGTTCCAAGAAGCTAAGCTTGTCGATCCTAGGGTGAACTTTGCCCTGCATAATGCCGGCGGTGTGCGCCAGTCGGTGGCACAAGGCCAATTGACGCTGGCGGATGTAATGGGGCAGTTACTGCCCTTCGAATTGCCGCTGGTTAAGTATGAAATTCAAGGCCAGTTCCTCTATCAAGCGCTCGAGTCGGCGATTAACGCGGCGACCAACAACAGCGTCCGTGGCACTGGTGCGGGTAGCTTCCCTTACACCTACGGCTTACGGTATTACTACGATGGCCGGCGTCCACTGGGCGAGCGTTTATTTAGATTGGAGATGATGCAGCAGGACAGCCAATCTCTTTGGTATCCGGTTGAGCCTGAGTCACTGTATGTCGGAGTATCGACCTCTTACACTGCTGCGGGTAAGGAAGGCTATCATCCATTACTGCAAGCTCGCTGGCAGGAGTCGATGGAGTCTCTGACGTTGCCACAGGCCTTTATTCGATTCTTAAATCGCTCACCGAATCTGTCTGATTTACTGTCACAGCACGTGCATTACACCAGCCACAGCCAACGTATGGGTTAAGTGCCAATGCTCCTCATGGCGTCAACATTGATGCAGTGAGGAGCAAAGTAAACGAATGAGTGACTACATAGAAAACGTTGAATAGGCAGTGATGCAAAACAAACGTTGCTCTCATTGCCCGTGATCTAAAATGGTCAGCTATCTAAAATTGCTAGGCGCCTAAAACTGCCAGTCGCATTGTGGCAAGCGCTCAGTAAACCAATCCTTTGCCTTGCCCTGCGCGTCTTTACGCCACGCCATAAACACAGCTTGGGGTGGGCGCGGCATTTCCACATGGCAAGCCACTAAGCTTCCCGCCGCCAACGCATCCAAAATCAAGTGTTTTGGAATATAGCCTACGCCAAGTCCCAATTGCTGCGCTTTAATCTTGGTCTGCATATTCGGCACACGGATCACTTGGCGACTATCAAATAAACCGCTCGATCGCTGCGCCAAGGCAGTCGAACTGTCAGCCACCACAATAGAAGGGAATTGCAGCAATGCCTCGGTCGGAATAGGACCAGCATGTTGTGCCAATGGGTGGGCGGGATTTAAGGCAAACACAAACTCCAACTCACCGATTTCGACCACATGATATTGACCTTTTGGCAGTTCCCCCGTCACGCCGATGGCAATATCGGCACGGCCAGAATAGAGTGCATCCCAGCCGCCACCTAAGGACTCTTCACTGATATTCACCGTCACTTGCTTACCCAGCTCAGTAAATTCCCCAATCAACTGCAATAGGGGTAAATCCGGCACGACAGTATCAATCGCTAAGGTTAACGAAGACTCCCAGCCAGTCTCGAGTTGACGCACAGCTTCTTCCAGCCTAGACGTTGCCGAAAGGATTTCCCGACCTTGGCGCAGCACAAGTTGACCGACTAAGGTCAGCTCGGCGCGTTGGCCCTTACGTTCAAATAATTTTGTACCTAAATCGCTTTCCAGTTTCTGCACTGTGTAGGTCAGCGCCGACGGCACTCGGAACAAGGACTCGGCCGCTGCGGAAAAACTGCCTTTCTTATCAATGGCATCGAGCACGATTAATCCATCGAGACTAATAGATGGCAACATAAAAACCTCACATTCAAATTATTTGAAGTAGATATTGAAAATGTTCTGATTTTCTTTGCCAAAGGTCAAGTCTACACTGCTTAGCAATGGAGAGGTTCTACGGAACTCACTGCCGAAATCGGATGTAGACACTGAGTAAAGTTAAGTTAGAACAGATTTAAAAACTGAGTTAAAACTGATTGAACAACATACTTAAACACTTGTTAAATAATTTGAAATAAGGAATACCCCATGAAAGCACTCATCGCAAAAACACTCAAATCAGCTCCTAGTCTTGCCCCACTGGCACTGCGTCTTCCTATCGGGATTATCTTAATCGCCCATGGTTCACAAAAACTGTTTGGCTGGTTCGGTGGGTACGGCTTAGAAGGCACTGGACAATGGATGGCATCCATTGGTCTGACGCCAGGTTACTTAATGGCACTGATGGCAGGTTCAAGTGAATTCTTCGGCGGCCTATTCCTGTTACTCGGCCTGCTGACTCGCCCAACCGCCCTCGTATTGTCATTCACTATGATAATAGCGATTTTCTCAGTACACATAGGCAACGGTCTGTTCCTTGCTAACAACGGTTACGAATTTGGTCTCGCCCTACTCGCAGCCACAGTGTCATTGGCGGTTTCAGGTGCTGGTAAGTTCGCTGTCGATAACCTATTCGCTAACCGCATCAAATAAAGGGGAAGCAAGATGATCACATTAAGAAAAGCACAGGACCGCGGTCAAGCAGATTTAGGCTGGCTAAAGAGTCAACATACCTTCTCTTTCTCTAGCTACTATGACCCAGAGCACATGGGGATTTCATCCCTGAGAGTCATCAACGATGACAGAGTAACGCCCGGCGCAGGTTTTGATACCCATGGCCATAAAGACATGGAGATCATCAGTTACGTGATATCCGGCACTATCGCTCACAAGGATAGCTTCGGCAATATCAAAACCTTACCCGCAGGTGAGTTTCAGTTAATGTCGGCGGGTAAAGGCATTTACCACAGCGAGTTCAATGCTTCTAATACTGAGTCGCTACACTTTTTACAGATTTGGATCCGCCCAGATACTTTAGGCATAGATGCGGGTTATCAGCAAAAGGCATTTGAGCAGAGCTCACCGCTGACGGCTGTGGTGACACCAAACGGTGAAAATGGCACGCTGAAAGTACAACAGGATGCGACCCTATATCGTTTAGTGTTAAGCGAAGGCGAAAAAGTGACGATGGGCAGAACCGCCGAACAAGCGAGTCGTCATCTGTATGTTCAATTGATTGAAGGTACGCTAGATATCAATGGCACAACACTCACGGCGGGGGACGGCGCACATCTGACCCAACTCGCCAGTGTCGACTTTACGGCAACAAGCGGACAAGTCACCGCACTAGTATTCGACTTGTCGGCTAACGCGTAATACGAGCGAATGGCTTAACTGAACCACTCAGTAAAACCGCTTAACGATTGAGTAAACAATTAAGTAAGTCATTGAGCAAACTGTTGAGTAAGTGATTACATGCCAGCTTGATAAGCACTAACCTAGAAAACCTAGAAGCACTGCCACAAGTCATCTTTGGCAGTGTTTTTTATTGGCGTTTTGATGGCCATGTTATAAGGCGATGTTATAAAAGCAGTGCTAACGGCCTCGTTGAGCGAACCAGACCAGCACTTTAATAAGCTGAGTTAAAGCGCGAGTGTCATGCTGAAATTGACCAACACTTGGGCTTGGCCCTGTGCTTTATCCGCCGCATTCAAAAAACGCTTATGTTCATTACGGCGAATGCTGCGAAATCCTTGTTTTTCAAAAAAAGGTCGCGCGAGATAGGATGCTTCAACCGTTAATCGTTTCAGCGCTAAAATTTTAACTTCTTCAAACAACGCAAAATACAAAGAGGTGGCGACCCCAGAACGGGCATATTCGGGATGAACGAACAGACATTCCACTTCGGCAGCGGCTTCAACTTCACTGTCGGCACCTATCTTAAGATTGATAAATCCCACCAGCATGTTATCGGCTTCAGCAACCCAAATCGTGGTGCCCTTTAAGCGTTCGAGCCAATAGTTCTCACTGCGGATCTCACCTTCGATATAAGCCCAAGCAGAGCGCTCGGCAAACGAGTAAAACTCGCCAGAGCCTTGCATTACACTCGCCTCAAAGATCGCCGCCAGCTGCGAGACATCCGATGGCGTAAATAGTCGGATCTTCATTCTCTGCCCTCCATCTTGAATTGTTAACCGCTTAAGATTAACCGTATTCTAATTTAAGTTAAATAGTGCTGATTTAACTTAAATAGTGTCACTCAACGGCGTTAAGCTAATGTTTTACTGTGGAATACCTTACATCACTTTTTGGTTGAAACCCTAGTAAGCTAACGTTAAATATTCTTCTCCATATAGAAGCCAGGGATCACTTGCCCTAGTTTTTGCTGATAACTACGCTGTATTTGAATGAATCCCATACGGGTAAACAATCCTTTAGAGAGATAAGAGGCGTCCACACTCAAGCGCGCATAGCCTTGCGCCTTAGCCCACGCCTCTAATACAAGATAAGCACGCTCACCCAATCCCTTAGCTTGATAATCTGGATGGATATATAAGCTGTCTACATAACCTTGGTGCGCAAAATGGGTTTCGACATTGATAAAACCGCAGCAAATTAAAGAAGCTGTCGCTGCATCTTTGACTAATACTACCCACGCCTTCGAGCGGTTTAAGCGCAAATCCCAATGTTTAGCCGATCTTGGCGCCGCAGACCAAGCTGCAAGTTGCGCCTGTGAATAACGAGCATGGGTAATGTTATGCACACAAAGATGAAATAACTCACTCACCTCACGGGCATAACATGACTGATAAGGCTGGATCTCGAACTGTTCAAACGCCGTCACTTAAGTGTTCTCTGTTAAGTAATAACCGCTAGCAATAGCGCTATTTTGCCGCGTTTCGCTTAATCGAGATAAGCTCAAATTTTGCGGTATTGGAGGCTAAAAACAAAAACGGCCTCGAAAGTATCGAAGCCGTTGGATTAAAGAGGCGCACAGGTTAGCGCACTCGTTACTGTTACTTCTTATCGATTTGACCGACAAATAACAGTTTATCAAAGGTGCGGTTTAAGGTTTTGCTAGTGAATTCGTTCATCCACATTTGTTCAACCACAGCCACTTTATCGCCTTTACTCACTTCAGTTTGAGGACCTGCAGCCCAAAAAGTGGTGTCAGCTTCTTTAATTTGTACGTAGGTGTAACCACCACCGTTCATCGTATCAACAACAGTACCTTCGTGGGTGACACCCTGAGCCCAAGCACTTGACATGCCTAACGCTAAAGTCGCTACCGCCGCTAATTTTACCCATTTTGCCATCATGCCTGCGTTCCTTTTGTTTTGCTAATATGCTGCATTAAAGCACGCTAAAAACAATAAATCGCTAATCTCTATCACGAAATACAACACTTATCGCAAAAGCAGTATTTTTCTTCAAAGAGGGGAACTCATTTCAACAGCGGTTTTAGCATGCCTTCTAAACCATTAAGCTTGATTTCGTACATTAGGGCTAATTGCTCACCGAGTTTTCCCTGGGGGAAACCTTGCTTATGGAACCACACCAAATAAGGTTCGGGTAATTCGAGTAACTTACGTCCAGCGTACTTACCAAAGGGCATTTTTTGATTTACAGCGTCGATGAGTAGTTGCTGATCCATAAATTGTTATCTCGTGCAGGTCGTCCCGATAATCCCACGGATGCTACAACATAAGCTAATCAATGTCGCCGTTAACTCATACAAAAAAGCACACAAAAGTGACCCTACACTCAAAGGCTAAGTTAGCATCATCGACGCACAAAATGCTCCACACAGAACCCTAAGCAACAATCTTTAATAGATTTGGCCCTAAGTTAGCGCATGGCGCATATTGAAAACCATATTCACTGCATAAACGCTCAGACTCGCCATGGGCGGTAATGCTGATACAAGTTCCAGAACTTGCGTGTCCATCAACAAAGTCCATCACTCGCTCAAGCATGATCTTCGCCAGTCCATAGGATTGGTATTCAGGCAACACGATAAAATCTTCAATGGCCAAATGCCCAGGCTTATTGCCGTAAACACACGCCGTTGCTAACAGATTAGACTTAGCGACTCCCGCGCCAGCATGCTCTATTTCAGCATTGTCACTCAATCGGATAGAGACCCAAAACAGTGCCTGTACATCCGCAAGCTCAACGCCGATGGAAGGGCGGCCCACAGTGCTACGCAAATTGAGGAGTTCATGGAATAACGGTGCGGTTTCAACGAGTTCAAACTTAATAGGCATAATAGTTTTGATATCCATTTGGCGTCCCTTCTCTCATGGTTGAAATTTCAAGCGATTTAGACGGCAGTCTATAGAGATGATAAAGCCAGCATTTGGCAGTTTGATGACAAGCACCGCGCCAAACAAGACCACTTTCGACTGAGAAGCCGATTCTTTACACAGATTTGTTAATAACATTTAGCAATATAAAATTAACATTTATACCGATAGAGAGATAAAAAACCAGAATTCACATCCTGTGCATAGCCATTGATTACAACAAACAAGCCTGCAAGTAGATATAAAATAAATAATACCATTTAAAACCAATAAGATAAAAAATCACACTAATACATTCCTCCTCACCTGTTGCTTGTCAAATTAACGGCGCCTGACCAGATACTGACAGAAAAAGATGTGCGACAATTTAATCAAAAACCGTCAAAAATCAGCCAATTGACCGAGGTTAACATAAGGTTTACATTCGATTTCGAGCACAAATGCGGTGTGGCTCCAAACTCATCAACTCGCTGCCCAAGGGTCATCAAAAGAATTAAGGAATGCGTCATGATAGTGTTAATCGGCGGAGAAAAAGGCGGCAGCGGTAAAAGTTGCTTAGCCCAAAACATAGCAGTTTTTCTAACCACAGAATGCAATGCCTCGGTCATCATGGTGGACTGCGATCCCCAGCGCACCACATCAGATTGGATCCAAGCGAGAAATAACAATCCCAAACTGGCCAGCATTAATTGTGTGCAGCTTTACGGCAAGATCCGTAATGACTTGCTCAGTCTTGAACAACATTATGATGTGGTCATAGTCGACTGTGGTGGTCAAGACAACCTAGCGCTGCGAGCAACCATGTCAGTCGCCGCTTACATTTTAATGCCCTTAAGACCTAAGCGCCGCGATTTGAAAACCGTTTGCCACATGGATGATATCGTCGCGACCTGTAAAATGATAAACCCTAAGTTACGGGCTTCATTTGTGATCACCCAATGTCCAAGTTTACCTAATCAAGCTAACCGAATTTTAGAAGCTAAAGAAGTCTGTAAAACCTATGATATCAATGTACTTGATGCGATAACGTACTGCCGCAATGTGTATGATGACAGTGAAGAGTCAGGGCTGTCAGTGATTGAAATCGACCCTAACGGAAAGGCCGCCGACGAAATCCGCACTATCGCCTGTGAACTGTTCCAAGTTGATTGCGCTGCCAATTTAGAAGACCGGTTACATCCTACACTGCTCGCTCAGAGTGCTGGTAAGGGTCAGATGCACAATGGTTTGACAAATAATGGTTTGACAAATAATGGTTTGACAAATAATGGTTTGCTCAATAATGGTTTGATCCATCAAACTCAACCCACTCACCTTACCACTCAACAAAGGGGGCAAAATGGGACTCAGCGACCTCAAGAAAAACGCTATGCCATCTAGCAGCATACAACCGTCGCTTTCGTTAGATGAGTTTATTGAGGCCGCAAACTTATATGCCATGGGACAAAGCCTAAATAAGACAAAAAGCAGTCATTTCGCTTTTGAAGCGGATGCAACAAACGCTAACACCGCTGACTTGAAGGTCGCTGACATAGGGCTAAGTCATTCCAATGTGCTGATCTTGCACAAGCAGAGCTTAGGGACTGAAGTCTTATCGCCAGCAAAAGTAGAGGCTAAAACTCACTATCGCAAGGCAACCTTTTCACTCAGCGAAGCGGCTATTAGCCAGCTCGCTACCTTGTCGGACGAAAGCACGCTCTCCAAATCGAAACTGCTCCGATTCTTGATTGAACAACATTACGAACTGCCCATTGCCCTGAGGCAATTACGAGAACAACAGTTCCAAAACCGTTAACGCTTCGCAATACTCCCACCCTTTTCCGGTAACTCAGCTAAGCTCGGGTTATCGGCTTTTTTACTTAAGAACAAGCACCAAGATAAAAACCACAATAAAATCGCGGCATAAGTTCTGATCCCACCTATCCTTAAATGTACAGAATGCTGAATAAATGATATTTATTCAGGGTTAACACGCAACATTAAGGTGTATTTTTTGTTAAAGCCGATCCGACTTATTTGCCTTTGTTTAAGCGCCGTGTTTCTGATGCCCTGCTACGCAGAGTTTTCATTGGCACAAATACCGCCGCTCACGAACAAAACGCCCATTACCTTAGTCGCAGAAAAGGGATTTTGGACCGACTATTTAACCCAAGAAATGTTGCCTAAATTTACCGAAAAAACTGGCGTCAAAGTGCAAGTGATCAGCACTGAGCTAGACACTATGTTTAACTTACAGACCCAAGATTTACTCCAAGGTTCGGGCAAATACGACTTACTAACGATGGAAGCTGGCTGGGCAAAAGAATGGGCCGCCAATGGCTACACTGTGCCCTTAGTCGAACTCGCGAAACTGTACGATCCCGATGGCGAAAAGGCCATGGAGAAATACCTAGAACCCTATTATCCATCGCTACTGAATATTTTGTCCTACCATGGTGAAATCCATGCGATTCCCTACAACAACTATGTGATGGGCAATCATTACCGAGCAGATCTCTTCGATAATAAAAACGAAAAAACACACTTTCAGAGCCAGTTCGGCTACCCACTCGCGCCAGCAAGAACCTTAACCGAGTTACGGGATCAAGCCCAGTTCTTCACCCGTAAAGCGGGCGCTATGCTGGCGGATAAAATGTTAACCCACGACTTTTATGGCCTAGCGCTAATGTCGGGCGATAAGCCACATATTAACGATGAATTTTCCAGCATGATCTGGAGCTTAGGCGGCGCTTGGATGCAGCCAATTTATAACGACCAAAAACAGATCAGTCATTTTGAAGTCCCCAGTATCAACTATGAGGCAATAGAAGCCGCAAAGCTGTACCGCGAATTAATGCCCTATGCCGTACCTGTTAACGAGCAATTTGCCTTCAATGAGGCCGCCAATGCAATCGCTACAGGCCAAGCGGCAATGTGGCCTTTTGCCTACAATAATTTGTGGCACAAATCTTTTAAAGTTGAACAAAATATTCCCGGCGCACGCCTTGCGGTGAGTCAAGTGCCCGGCGGTTATCCCTATAACGGCGCCTATGCTTTTGCCGTGAGCTACGACAGCAAAAATCCCCAAGCGGCCTATTGGCTCATCAAGTACATGGGCACCTATGAAGCACAACACGCTTATGCTCTCGGCGGCGGTAATCCCTGTCGTATGGATGTCGTGACCGCCCCCGAATTTAAAAGTGAATCGTTAAGGACCATAGCGGGCGCATTCGAGGCAAGCCATATCGCTAATTTGTTTTGGTCAACTAAAGTGCTAGAACTTGGGCATTTTACCAGTACCGCCATGGGACAGATTTACCCTGAACTCAGCCATGCTTGTTATCGCGCTAGCCGCAGGCCCGCTGACAGCGAGGATATTTTCATTAAACTAAGTGCAGAGATAAAACACCTCCAAAATACCTATGGAGAGGTACCTGCGATTGACAAGAAAACCAATGACAAGCACTAAACCGCTGAAAAGCCTAAAACAAAAAATAACCTTAGCCTTCTATATCATAGTGGGCATGGCGCTGTTTAATGGTGTCGTCGCCATACTGCTGTCACAGCAACTGAAATCAGAAATTGAGCATTTAGTGGGAGTGGATGTTGTTAAAGTCACCACTGCGCTGCAACTGGCAAAAAACAGTGAAAAACTGCAAATCATCACAGCACGTTTAAATCATTATGATAATGAACAGCAAAGACTTCGCCTATTGAGTGAGCTCTCGGCGCAGTGGGAACTATTAATTAATGACTCCCGATTACTGGCCTTGATTGAAACCTCTACTGTCAGTAAGCAAGAATTGAATCACGCGTTAGATATTCAACTGTATTATTTACAACAGCTGCCATTACTTGCCGAGTTAACCAATTCCGCCCTACAAGCCAATTTACAAGCAACAAATATTCAAGCCAATTTAACCTCAATGGCATCGGGATTTACCGATGAAATGCAAACCCAATTTCACAGCATCAATGCCGATTCAGAACGTCAGCTTAAGCTGAAAAATTTTGACAAGATTGCGATGAATATCAATACCAACCAGCAATTGTCTCAATTTAGTCATTTGGGGGAACACTTATTTACCCGCCTATCTCAGGTTAAAATTATCGACAATCTGGTTGAGCTTAACCGCACCCAAAGAGAAGCGATGCGGCTGCTGTTAAATATGGAGGCGATTCTCGAAGGCGTTAGCGGGGATACCAGTTTATATTTCAATTTGTTATCGCAAATAAAACAGACCATGGTCGGTGAAGATAACCTTTTTGAACTTTCACGCAAGGCCATTAAAAGCACGCATATCGCCAATGCGCATTTAGAGTACCAAGCCGATGCCGCGCAAATTGTCGCGACCTATACCCAAAATCTGGTCAACCAAGTCGAGAATGAAATCCAACAAACGGGCGGCGAACTTAAAAGCGACAGCACCGCATTTATCATATTGATTTTCTGCAGTGGTATTCTGTATTGCTTCTTCATCTGGCTCACCAGCTGGCACTTTATCACTAAGGGCATTATCAAACCTGTGATGGCGACGCGAGATGCAATGAACGCTATCGCCAATGAAAAGCTCGACACCCACATGCCAGTCACTGACAACCTAGAACTGCAGCAAATGGTGAACTCTTTAGAAACCCTAAAAAGCTATGCGGCCCAGGTTAAAGGAATGGCGGAAACCGACGGACTAACGGGCTGCTACAACCGCCGTTATTTAGATATACAACTCCAAAAAGAACTCGAGTATGCAAGGGATCACAATATGCCCCTAGGCATCATTCTGTTTGATATTGATAACTTTAAACAATTCAACGACAGATATGGCCATGTCGCCGGCGATCAATGCCTGAAGAACATTGTTAACGCCGCTAAATCCATCTTAAAACGCCCAACTGACATGCTTGCCCGCTATGGCGGTGAGGAATTTATGATAGTGCTGCCATCGAGTCATCTCGAGGAGGTCTATCAATTTGCCGAACGATTACGGGAGAAAATCATCAGCCTAGAAATTCCCCATGAAGACTCTCCCCATGCGGGCATACTTACCATCAGCGCGGGGATTACTTGCTGGCAACTACCGCAACAGCTAGATGCAAATAGTTTAATTAATCGAGCCGATGAAGCCCTCTATCATGCCAAACTGACGGGGCGCAACCGCACAGAAGCCCTCCTCGGCCAACCCATTCGCTATTCCTAAGGCGCCAATCGCGGCGGCAGAAACGTTTCTTTTTCCGGCAAAGGATTGAGTTAAGTCCTCTTCACCCCCATTAGCTAATACTAAGTTAATCAGGATCAGGTCAGGGAAAGTATGCTCGCCATTGTTATCACGCTTATCCTCGGAGTCGGGGCAATCGCTTGGCTACTTTCAAGTCGTTGGCGCAAAACCTTGCACCGCCGCCGAGTCACGGCCAAACCCTTTCCTAAAGAATGGCGCAGCATTCTCAAAAAAAGACTGCCTTACTTCCATGCGTTACCGACAGATTTACAGCTACAGCTCAAACGGCTTATCCAAATCTTCATCGATGAAAAGGAGTTTGTTGGCTGCGATGATTTCGAGATCACCGATGAAGTGAGAGTCACTATCGCAGCACAGGCGTGCCTCCTGCTGCTCAATCGAAAAACAGACTTTTACCCCAAACTGAAACAAATTTTGGTCTATCCCGATGCCTTTATCGTTAATAATCAACATAGAGACACGAGCGGTATCGTGTGGGAACAGCGTAATGTGCTGGCGGGCGAATCTTGGGAATACGGCAAAGTGGTGCTCTCGTGGAAAAATACCTTAGACGGCGCCGCCGATCCCCACGATGGCAATAATGTCGTGATCCACGAGTTTGCCCATCAGCTCGATCAAGAAGACGGCCAAGCCAATGGCGCGCCGATACTGCAACATTTTGCCGATTACAGCACTTGGTCCGAAGTACTAAGCAAGGCTTTCACCCAATTACAGCACAGCGCAAACTTTGGCATACCCTCAATATTTAATTACTATGGTGCGACGAATCCCGCTGAATTTTTTGCCGTTATTACTGAAGTCTTTTTTGAAAAGCCAGAGGATTTCTACCAACAACACCCAGACTTGTATCGGGAACTGAGCCGCTTTTATCAACTCGATCCGATAAACTGGCATTAACCCATAAAAGTAGAGGCACACTAAATGCTCAAAGACACTCATGCATTTGCAGTTAAAGGCACCACTGTTAATCGCCCCGCTAATATGAGTCGCGCGACTAATACCAGTCGTGCCACTAGTGTTAATCGCGCTAGCTTGGGGTTACTACTCAGCGTATTAATGCTTGGTGGACTTAATGTAAGCGCACAGGCACAGGACTCGCCGACACAAAGCGCTCAAACACAAGACACTCAAGTCCAAGGCGCTCAAACAACATCGAGTTCAGACCAACAAGCGGCAGCTCAGGTGTTGGATTTACTCAACCAATATTCAAGCGATGCCGATTGGGATAAGTATTTTGCCCTGTACCGAAAAGACGGCATTTTTATTGGGACGGATGCGAGTGAACGTTGGGGAATGGCGGAGTTTGAACATTACTCCCGCCCGACAAAAGGTTGGCGCTATGATTTAACGGAGCGGCATTTAATCCAACATGGCGACGTCATATTGTTCGACGAGTTATTAAATAGCCCCGCCTATGGCGTCAGCCGAGGAACCGGTACTTTGATCAAAACCGATGGTAACTGGAAAATTGCGCAATACCACTTAAGTTTCCCAATCCCCAATGAGATAGCGAAACAGATCACCATCGAGATCAAAGCCGCAAACAAGCAGTAATGCCACACTCCCCTGAATAGGGTTTCGAAAGCGTACAATTTATAAAAGTGAGATTTCGATAGCATCGCTGTTTCAAATTGTACAGTTTCAAAGAGTACGGTTTCAAAAAAGCAGCTTTAAGATAAAGCTGCTAAAAGCAAACGCTATCTTAAAGACACGGTGAAACACACATTCGCCAATTGGGAGAAGTGAATAAAGCTTTGAAAATCCACTTCTTCAAACGCCCTTTGTGAAGGACCCCGATCAGCGTAATAAAACCCGATCACTTTGCTGTCGATCAATAAAGGCGCAAGTAAAAAGCCCTGCCGTGATACATGCCGCGCCTGCAACTCCTTGCACTGCTCCTGCCATTTTTTGGAACTGGGATCATCCACCCAAAGTGGCGCCTTATGCTCCATCGCTTGATGAAATAGCCCACGTTTGTCACTCAAATCGATAATAAACTCTTGTTTTATCGCATCGGCATCACGGCCCAATATCACCCTAGGTTGGAGCTGTTTACGGCTGGGCGATAACAACAAAACGCCGCAGCGGTCAACACCAACGCCCTCAAGAATACCTTCAAGAACCGTCTGCATTATCTGGTTAAAATCAGCTTTATTAATGGCAAAACCTGTCAATTCACGCAACTTAGCTAACTGAATATTCAAGTTAACTTGATAGACTGGCATATCTAACGGAATGGGAGGTAGATCGGGTTCAGCGGCGACAATACGTTTAGGATCGGGTAGATAATCGAGTAACACTTTAGCACCGTATACTTCTGCCAACTTATGGGTCGCATTCGCGCAGCGTTGCATTCGCACCAAAAACTCTTTCTCTTCTAGCCCAGTAAAAATCGCCGCTTGAGTCATACGTTTCGCTAACTCGAGCTTATCGAGAACGGGTTGCGATAAAATGTCGCAGAGCTTATCGGCAAGAAAAATAGCCCGAATATCTGGCCGCTGATCCTCTGGATAATTCAACGCTTGGATCAGCAACTCTCCCAATCCCCAATTGCGGGCAATACTCTGGGTGAGCTGCAAAAAAGAAGCACCAAGGGCTTCGCGGGTAGCACTTCTCTCTTCGGCGGGCGTTTCACATTGGCAGAGCGTTAAGTCTAATTCTTCGGTAAATTCGCCCCCAATACTCCAAAAAGCGCTCTCGCCGATGTGATACAACAAAGAGGCAATAAAGGCTTCCTCCTGCATCTCCTCGTCATGATGACTCAACATCATCCGCGCAATCATGGCCGCTTGAAATGCTTTGGCCATCAACTTAATTAATCTTTGATAGACATTGGGCGCGAGATTTTTACTCTCCAACAAGCTTGAGAGTAACTTAGCTGTAATACAGATATTTCGCACCGCATCGAAACCAAGCACTATGGCGGCGCGGCTAACGGTGGAGATTTGGCTACTCCCCTTATGATAAATAGCACTATTGGCGACTCGAAGAATACGAGAGGTTAAGGCGTTATCGTGCATCACGCTACGCCCAAGTAATGCGAGAGAGGAAACGTCATCCTTGGCGAGCTTTTCTAGCGATTTAACAGTCGAACACAGTGCTGGCATTTCTAATTCACTGATCCGATTTGTCCAATAATCGACCCCTTTATTAGTATTGTTATTAGGCTTCAACCCAAATTTACCTTAGCAATAAAACCTTATTGTTTTGAGTATAGATAAGCACAAATATTTCGCCCGTGGTCTAAGGCTTGTTTTCACCAATCAACAGTTAATTGCTCAATAATTCAACATCAAGTTATACCCGCAAATAAAAATGCCCGAGACAAAGCCCGGGTATTTAGAGGTTTTAAAACAAGCAGCGCTTAGGCGGTGAAGTGCTGCTTCATAACCCGCAACACTTTATCTATGTCCTGACGGCTCACATCTTTGTGAGTCACAAGCCGAATCGTGCGCCCAGGGCTTATTAGAATGCCTTCAGCTCGACAGTGTTTCGCCAATAAAACCGCATCAACTTTAGGCGCTAATTTGGCAAATAACATATTGGTTTGTACTGCGGCTAAATCGACGTCGAACTCACTCAACTCTGCCAACTGGCGAGCCAAATACGCCGCGTTGTCATGATCTTCACTCAGTCGTTGCACTTGCTCAGTTAAGGCGAGCTTACCTGCCGCTGCAAGTATCCCAGCTTGACGCATACCGCCACCGAGCATCTTACGCCAGCGAATCGCTTTCTTAATCAAACGCTCGTCACCTAAGAGTAATGAGCCAACTGGCGCGCATAACCCTTTGGACAGACAAATCGACACAGAATCAAAATGCGCCGTAATCTTACTTATCGCGATATTCTGCGCCACAGCCGCATTAGCAACTCGCGCGCCGTCGAGATGGATTTTTAATCCGCGATGAAAGGCCAATGCCTGCGCGTCCGCTAAATAGCTTTGCGGGATCACTTTACCGCCAATCGTATTCTCTAAACTGAGCAAACGCGTGCGGGCAAAGTGGATATCGTCAGGCTTAATGGCGGCTTCAATATCGGCCAAGGCAATGGTGCCATCGACTTGATTCAACAAAGGTTGGGGTTGAATGCTGCCTAAGACGGCGGCTCCGCCACCCTCAAATTTATAATTGTGGGCCTGCTGGCCACACAGATACTCATCACCACGCTCACAGTGGGCCATCAAAGCCAATAAATTCGCCTGCGTACCTGAACAGGTAAATAATGCGCTTTCAAAGCCAAACATCTCTGCGGCCATATCCTGCAGACTATTTACCGTGGGATCATCACCGTAAACATCGTCACCTACTTCGGCTCTGGACATGGCTAATCGCATCGCTGCTGTTGGCTGGGTAACAGTATCACTGCGTAAATCTATCATCTCGTCCTCAACTTAAGGTTTGGTTGGCGCTTAATGGGCTCAAGACTCTAGCGCCAAAGGCTTATTTTGTATAGTTTATCATCATGCTTATTCATCATGTTACTGACTCCAAACGTGAATACATGGGCGAAGTGATGATCTAAATATTGGCTTCAACTAATAAAAACATAAATATACTCAAGATATTGCCGATATATGCCTGTCGATGAGTTGACGCGTGAACGCGTTTCACTTGGCGAAATGCGCCTAAGTCGATAGAATGCCGCACTAAGATGGTCATGCTACAACCATGCGATCACTTTAGTAATTTTGACTAGTACTTATCGTTCAATAGGTGATTTGTAGTGAAAAATTCCCAATCTCGATGGATTCAGCTGGTACTTTTACTATTAAGTTTAAGCCTGACATCGCAGGTATTCGCTTGGTCTGATACTGACCAAGATGGCGTGCCTGACATCAAAGATGCCTGCCCTAACACAGCGCCAGACACGCAAGTAATGGCCAATGGCTGTGTTGAAGAGGTAGAGGTGGAAGCGACTGCATCAGCAGATTGTAGTACGAGTAATCCCAATGCTGAGTTCAGCGCAGATTGTCATAATATTTCTACCGCTGTGGTGTATTTTGAATTTGCCATTGCCGAAGTTGACTTTTCGCAATGGAAAACTTTAGCCTTAGTGAAAGCATATTTAGCAGCGAATGATGTCGCATTAACCTTAGTGGGCCACACGGATATCGTTGGCACGCCTGAGTTTAATTATCAGCTGTCACTTCAGCGCGCTCAAAATGTGAAACGTATTTTGGTTGAAGATTATGGCTTTAATCCAAATCGCTTTACCGTAATGGGTAAAGGTATATCTGAACCTGTAGCGGACAACCGTTCTAGCGAAGGGCGCAGTTTAAATCGACGAGTACAATTTATCGTCAATAATAAATAGTTTTAGTTAGCGTATATTTAGGGAGTTATTCAATGGAAAACCTTGAAGGTTTATTAAAGCAAGCACCGGATCTAATTGTGACTTATGGCTTAAAAGTTTTATTTGCCATTATCATTTTCTTTGTTGGTAAATACTTTGCCGGCGTAGCGCAAAAGCTGGTTCGTAAATTACTGAACAGCCGTAAAGTTGATCCGACCGTTGTTTCATTTGTCGCAAACCTCGCTTGGGCAATTGTGTTTGTTTTCGCAGTGATTGCCACCTTAGGCCAAATTGGCGTACAAACCGCATCATTGGTCGCCGTTATCGGTGCCGCTGGTTTAGCGGTGGGTTTAGCGCTACAGGGTTCTCTGTCTAACTTCGCATCGGGCGTGTTAATGGTGTTATTCCGCCCTTGCCGCGTTGGTGACTATATTGAAGCCGCTGGCATTGCCGGTACTGTTGATGAAATTACTATATTCTCAACCAAGCTTCGTACACCAGACAACAAGGTTATTGTGGCGCCAAATTCATCCATCATGAATGGTACTATCACTAACTATTCGGCAATGGATACTCGCCGTATCGATTTAGTGATTGGCGTATCTTATTCTGCCGATATCGCACTCACGAAGAAAATCTTAACTGAGATTTTAGACAACAACCAATATGTGTTAAAAGAGCCATCATATACAGTTGGACTGGCTGAATTAGCGAACTCTTCAATTAATTTCGTGGTTCGCCCTTGGGTAAAAACAGCTGATTATTGGACGGCTCGTTTCCAACTGCTTGAGCAAATCAAAAATGCATTAGATGCAGCCGATATCGGTATTCCATTCCCACAAATGGATATTCATGTCAAAGAATTGCCACTCAGCAAATAACCCTAAATGAATAACAAAGGTCGGCAATTGCCGGCCTTTTTTTATGGTTCCACGTAGCATTTTAGCGTACCTTAAAGGACAGATATTAGCGAAGGCACAGATATTCATGTGCGAGGAAATCCAATGCAAAAATACGTATCATTTTTAGCCGCCAGCTGCATTTATGGCTTAGTGCTAATAAGCCCCAATGTGCTTGCCAGTGAGAAAACCCAGGTTCTTATGGGTGAAAAAACCGTCACCTTAGAAGGAAAATTACCTAAGCTGTCGCAAATGGCGCCAGGATTCAAAGTGGTTGATGATCATTTTGCGCCAGTTATGCTAAGCGACTTTAAGGGTAAAACCGTGCTGATAAGTGCCGTACCAAGCTTAGATACGGGCGTGTGTGCACTACAAACTAAACGTTTCAACAGCGAAGTAGGCCATTTTTCCGATGACGTGGTCATGCTAACCATCAGTGCCGATTTACCCTTCGCACAGAAACGTTTCTGCAAAGTAGAAAACGTAGATAAAATCAAAGTACTATCCGATTCCGTCTGGCGTGATTTTGGTGAAAAATATGGCTTGTTGATTCAAGATTACGGCTTGCTCGCGAGAGCTATTTTCATCATAGATGCCGAAGGTAAACTCCAATACCAAGAGTTAGTACCGAATATCACCGAGCATCCTAACTATGATGCCGCACTTGAAGCGCTGAAAACCATTCAAGCACAGCAGTAATTTACCGCTAAAAAACAGGGCAGCCTTAGCTGCCCTTTTGTTTTACGATTGTATATCTACGATTTGGTTTTACGATCTAATGTGTGTGCTGATCGCCATTGGCCTGATAATCAAAGGTCGGCATAGACCAATGATAGCGCAGCGCCAACATCCGCAGGCTAAAACCAACACTCAGACAAATAACCAGATTAATCCACTCGGTTAATTGATAGGCTTTTAAGACGATATACAAGCCTGCCGTCAGTAGTGAAATCACTGCGTAGAGTTCTTTCTTAAAAATCAAAGGCACTTGATTACACAGGATATCGCGGATAACGCCACCAAAGACGCCCGTCACCAATCCCATCACCACGGCAATCGTTGGGCTAAATCCCAGCATTAAGGTCTTCTGCGCGCCCACGATAGAGAACACAGCTAAGCCTAAGGCATCGATAGCCAAAAATAACTTAGACAGATAACGCATCACAGGGGCGATAGCAACAGTGAGCAAAGAAGCGAATGCAATCGCAATAAGGTAATTCACGTGCTCAACCCAAATTAAGGGGTAATTGCCGAGCATCATGTCCCTTAGTGTGCCGCCACCAATCGCCGTTGCGCAGCCAATGATCACTACACCAAACAAATCCATCTGCTTGCGACCCGCCGCCAGAGCGCCCGTCATAGCCTCGGCAATGATACCAATCAGCCAAAGTAATCCAATAATCTGCGTCTCATGCATCTTTGCTACTACCAACAAGGTAAAGAAACAGATTCTGCCTGAGAAACCCTCAGTTCTATAATGATTTTATTTTGAATTCATCATTAGAAAAATTAATTCATCATTTCATCAATAATGGATTACCATCACCTACAACCACAAAATAGCACTGTATAAATTGCAAACAAAATAGCCAGTTATACGTAAAACTACTTCTCACGACTATTTAGATAACCAAAATTTTTAATAAGTATTAATAACGTAAATTCAATCAGATGATAAATAACTGCAGATCATCTAATCGAATGGGCAAAACGCATAAAAATCAGCCACAAAAAAGCGGCCATCAGGCCGCTTAATTTTCATTCAAACGGAGTCAGAACTACTTAGTGTCAGGCTTAGGGGGATAATTTGCCATCACACTGCCCACAGCTTGATTGATGATCTGTACTCTTTCTTCAGGGGTATTTTTGTCGCGAATGGTATCGGCAACAGAACCACGCCAAATAAGCTTAGTAGTTTTATTATCAACTAAATCAATAATCAGCGTACCAACTTCATATTCTCTCACTGTAGTTTGGGTCTGCATATTGCCGCCCCAACCCCATCCTGGACCATAGTATGGGTTGTAGCCAAAATTACTATTGAAGGTATCAACATTGATTTTCTTATCGACTTTGGTCAGGTAGTTAACCAATACATCAGCGTCTTTCGCATCAACTAATGTCATGCCTTTACTCGCTAACTGGCTATTAACCGCCTCTCTTACTCTTTGGTCCATCAAGCCATCAAGATGATATCCGGCAGAATCGGCTTTCTGAGCAACCCAAGCATAGGTTTTATATTGGGTAAAATTAGCGCTAGGATCATAGTCCCAGCCAGACTTCATCGAGCTACAGGCACCTAATGCCAGCACGGCTAAAGCTACAAAAATATTTTTCATCTTAATTTCCTCAGATGTTCGAACCGAACAAAGACAAGTATCAGAGATATGAATTTAGCTTACAGAGCAATCATCTGATCTACAACTCAATTGATTAAAAAGCAGCATCTCATTCAGCTTGACTTCAGCAAAATCAAAGATGATAATGATTATCAATTAAGGTTAAAGGAGTAATGAAATGTACTGGTTTATTAGCGCGTTTTTGGTTGCATCAGCCATTTTCTTCCTTGCGCCAGAAAAAATCTCACTCGAGGCAAATAACGCAAAAATAAAGCGCCATTTGCCTGTCAGCTTACTGATTTTACCTCTTGTTGTACTTGGCTGGTTGGTCATCGATGCCGTCGCGAATGGCACTAATTATGCGACAGTCGCCGCATTCGGCTTTGTGACTACCGCCTGCTTAATTGCGTTACCTAAGTTGCATAAATTTATTATGCCCAGCGCCTTACTGACTGCAGTAGCGCTGATCGTCATGGTCTTTATGCGCATAAATTAAAACGGCTGATAACGCTCCCTTTTTCTAAAATATGCTTACTTCCCTGCAAAGAGTTAGCATTTTGTTCAGACCACTTAAGGATAATCCTCAAGTGGTCTTTTTTTACCTCCCAGAACCCCTTCAAATTTGATAAACTGAACGGGTATAAGTCATCTTTTAACACCAATGAATGAAATCTATGAAAGCAGATCCTAATGTATCCTTAGTGTACAGCACCGACAAAGGCCGTATTAATGCAGAGCCCGTCACTAAAGCGATTCCTGAATCCGACGGTATAGTCAGGATCCATAGAGACAGTAAGGGCCGCAAAGGCAAAGGCGTTTCGATTATCTCAGGCCTAGGTCTCGATGAAACCGCGTTAAAAGCAATGGCTCAGACCCTTAAAAAACAATGTGGTTGTGGTGGCACGGTTAAAGATTTCACTATTGAGGTCCAAACAGATAACCGCGAGCAATTAAAGCTATTGCTTGAGAAGCAGAACTACAAAGTTAAATTAGCTGGCGGTTAATCTCGCCCGACTTAGCAATATAGCAGCATGCTAGATCAACTTAGCCACATCGAACGGAGTAGTTAAATGGAGAGTTTGCAGAACCATTTCTTAATTGCCATGCCTTCACTGCACGATACGTTTTTTGAACGCTCAGTCATCTATATCTGTGAACATGATGCCAAAGGTGCCATGGGACTGGTGATCAATAAACCGCTCGGTATCGAAGTTAATTCGCTATTAGAACAAATGGATTTGCCAGCTGAGCAAGTCTCCACCGATTTAGCGTTCAATGCCAATGTCATGATGGGCGGACCCGTTTCCCAAGATCGTGGCTTTGTACTGCATACCTCTCAGCCCTATTGGGCCAACAGCACAGATCTGGGTTGTGGTTTAATGCTAACTACCTCACGCGATGTGTTAACCGCGATAGGAAGCAACAGATCGCCAGAGAAATTCCTCGTCGCCTTAGGATATGCTGGATGGAGCAAAGATCAGCTCGAACAAGAGCTTGCCGATAATTCTTGGCTAACGATTCCAGCAACCAATGCACTCTTGTTTGACATTAAACACGAAGACCGTTGGCCACAGGCCAGCCGAGCTCTTGGATTTGATGCTTGGCAGGTTTCAGCTCAAGCGGGTCACGCTTAAGCCTATTTCTTAATATAAGTCAGCACACTATGAATTCGAAAACCGTATTAGGCTTTGATTTTGGCACTAAAAGTATTGGTGTGGCTATAGGCCAAGAAATCACCGCTAGCGCCACGCCATTATTGTCAATCAAAGCCGTCGATGGGATCCCCAACTGGGATCAGATAGGCGATTTAATCAAAGAGTGGCAACCCGACCTAGTGGTTGTTGGTCTGCCCTTAAACATGGATGGCACTGAGCAAGATATGACCCACAGGGCGCGTAAATTTGCGAACCGTATCAATGCTAAGTTCAAAGTCAAAATAGCCACTCAAGATGAGCGATTAACCACTACCGATGCTAAGGCAAGATTATTCGAGTTAGGCGGATTCAAGGCGCTCACCAAAGGCCAAGTCGATGCTGTGTCTGCCGTACTGATTATTGAAAGCTACTTCGAAAATAACTTCAGCAAGTAATGCCACAATAAAAAACCATATATAAAGAAAAGGATAAGTTGCCTTATCCTTTTCAGTTTGATATTTAACCCGATAAATTACCGGATCAAAAATGTGGCTTCACTAAGTTGGCCATCATAGTAATGTGCGCATCATCATCGTTTAGTGCAGCAATGTAACGGAACTTCTCACCACCCGCCTCGGCAAAGAGATGACCATTCTCACCAACAATTTCTTCCAGCGTTTCTAAACAATCGGCGCTAAAAGCGGGGCAAACGATAGCAATATCGCGCACGCCTTGTTGCGGCAACGCTTTCAAAGTCGCATCGGTATAAGGTTGTAGCCATTTAGCTTTACCAAAACGCGATTGGAATGTCATCACAAACTCATCTTTGCCTAACCCAAGCTTTTCGGTAACCAGTCGAGTCGTTTTCGTGCAGAAGCAATAATACGGATCGCCTAAATGCAAATTACGCTCAGGCATACCATGGTAAGACAACACCAATTTTTGCGGTTTACCATGGGCTTCAAAATCAGCCGTGATCGAACTGGCTAAAGCATTAATAAAATCAGCATTATCATGATAAGTATTAATAAAATGCAACGATGGAATATAGCGCCACTTGGACAACTCAGCCGCAATCGCATCAAAAGCAGAACCCGTAGTGGGCGCCGCATATTGGGGATACAGAGGTAACACCACGATTTTATCAATGCCATTTTGATGCATAGTTTGCAAGGTACTGGCAACCGATGGACTGCCATAACGCATTGCTAAATGCACAGAAACATCATGGTTATCGGCTTTAAGTTTATCCGCTAACTTCGCCGTTTGACGCAAACTAATGTCCATTAACGGTGAGCCGGCCGCCGTCCATACTTTCTGGTATAACGCCGCCGATTTTGCTGGGCGTACCCGCAAAATGATCCCGTGTAAAATAATCATCCACACTAATTTAGGGATTTCGACTACGCGGGGATCCGCTAAGAACTCAGCTAGATAACGCCTAACAGCCGATGCTGTGGGCGCATCTGGCGTACCTAAATTTAATAACAGCACGCCCACTTTGCCGCGTTGTCCGTGTCCAACTTCTTTGGATAAGCCTGAAAATTTAGCCAAAACAGCCTCTTAATTAATAAATACTTATAAAATTAAAGTACAGATTCTATTGCTTGCTTAAGCTCTTCGCTATCTGGCTTCACTTTAGAATTGAACTGTTGCACAACCGCGCCATCGCCGCTAACGACATACTTATAAAAATTCCACTTAGGCGCACCGGTTTTTTCGGCTAAGTATTTAAATACGCTATTGGCGTCACTGCCACGCACAGCCGAAGTCGACAACATAGTGAAAGTGACACCGTAATTGATGTAACACACCTTAGCCGTGTCTTTCTCATCATTTTCTTCTTGGAAAAAATCATCTGATGGGAAACCAATAACCACTAAGCCTTTGTCTTTATAGTTTTCATGCAATGCTTCGAGCGCTTTAAACTGCGGGGTGTAACCACAGTTACTTGCAGTGTTAACAATCAACACTGGCTTTCCCTGAGTCAATTCACACAGATTAACTGTCTCTTCAGAATGTAATTTTCGTACTTCAAGGTTCAAATACTCGGGACAAGTGGCCGCCATAGCGCCAACACTCATCAAGCTCGCTGTCATAGCGAATATCATAGGTAATTTTTTCATTGCTTTCTCCTTTACCGGTACATTACGTAAACGTACTAGGTAAAGATCATATTGAATTAAAAAATAAAAGCTATGGTTAACGACCGCATAGCGATGAAGTAAAACCGATTGAGCTGAACGAAAATCTAACGACACTAACAAAAAGCAGCCCATAAAGAGCTGCTTAACCTAGAACCTGGCTCTCGCGTTAGTCCATGTCTAAGGTGACACCTTCCATAAAGCCTGAGCCCGTGGATTCTTTATTCTGTAATTTAATCATCAAACGTAAATCGTTCGGTGAATCAGCATGGTGCAGCGCATCAGCGTAACTAATCTCGCCATCGACATAAAGTTTGAGCAAGGCCTGATCGAACGTCTGCATGCCCTGCTCGTTGGATTTAGCCATGGTTTCTTTGAGCAAATGCAGCTCGTTCTTCGCAATTAAACTCGCCACCCTTGGGGTGTTGATCAATACTTCAATCGCGGCGCGGCGCCCAGTGCCATCGACTTTTGGGATTAATTGCTGCGCCACAATACCGCGCAAATTCAATGACAAATCGAACAATAACTGCTGATGTTTACTCTCAGGCACGAGGTGCATAATGCGGTCTAATGCTTGGTTGGCGTTGTTGGCATGCAAGGTTGCCATACAGAGATGGCCCGTTTCCGCAAACGACAGGGCGAACTCCATCGTCTCTTGGGTACGAATTTCACCAATCAAGATCACATCGGGTGCTTGGCGAAGGGAGCTTTTTAGCGCCGCATCGAAAGACTCAGTATCTATGCCCACTTCACGCTGAGTGATAATGCTTTTTCTGTGGTCGTGAACAAATTCGACTGGATCTTCAATCGTGAGAATATGACCACGAGCATGACCATTACGATATCCCACCAAGGCCGCCAGAGATGTTGACTTACCCGTACCCGTTCCGCCCACCATAATGATGAGACCACGTTTACTCATCACCAGATCTTTCAGAATGGGTGGCAGTTTTAAATCATCGACGTCAGGGATTTTAGTTTCGATACGGCGCATCACGCAGCCTGACGATTCACGCTGCCAAAAGGCGCTCACCCGAAAACGACCTAAATCCTTTGCCGCAAAAGCAAAGTTACACTCACGACTCGAATGAAACTCTTGTTTCTGCGCTTCGGTCATTAAGGATTCAACAAAATCCAGTGATTGTGCCGGAGTAAAGGCACTTTCGGCCAAGGGACGCAATTCACCGTCAATCTTGGCACTTGGCGGAAAGCCAGCTGTGATGAACAAGTCGGAGGCTTTGCGCTCAACGATCACTTTTAAAAACGGAAGAACATCCATCATAAATCCTTAAAATGTCGCTTGTTTATTCGAACTCTTCGCCATTGCATCTTCACGGGTGATAAGACCGCGATTGACTAAGTTCTGTAAACATTGCTCTAAGGTCTGCATTCCGTGGGCCATACCGGTTTGAATCGCCGAATACATCTGCGCCACTTTGTCTTCACGAATAAGGTTACGAATAGCGGGAGTACCCATCATGATTTCATGGGCGGCGACACGGCCTCCGCCTACCTTTTTAATCAGGGTTTGCGAAATAACCGCTTGCAGCGATTCCGACAACATAGTGCGCACCATGTCTTTTTCACCGGCGGGGAATACGTCGACCACACGGTCAATGGTTTTCGCGGCAGAGGTGGTATGCAAGGTACCAAACACTAAGTGGCCTGTTTCTGCAGCGGTCATCGCCAAACGAATGGTTTCAAGGTCACGCATCTCACCGACTAAAATCACGTCCGGATCTTCACGTAGTGCGCTTCTAAGGGCCGCATTAAAGCTGTGGGTATGGCGGTGAACTTCACGCTGGTTAATCAAACATTGCTTATTTTGGTGTACGAATTCGATAGGATCTTCAATGGTTAAGATGTGATCGTGTCGATTTTCGTTAACGTAATCCACCATAGCGGCAAGTGTGGTACTCTTACCCGAACCCGTTGGCCCAGTCACTAGGACTAATCCCCGAGGGAAACTGGCGATTTTTTTAAAAATCTCCGGCGCACCCAATTGCTCAAGTGACAAGATGTCGCTAGGAATGGTACGAAATACGGCCGCAGCACCACGGGATTGATTGAATGCGTTAACACGAAAGCGTGCAAGATTAGGGACTTCGAACGAGAAATCGATTTCTAAATGTTCTTCGTAGTCCTTGCGCTGCTTATCATTCATTATGTCGTACACTAGGCTGTGTACGCCTTGGTGATCGAGCGCGGGCAGGTTAATTTTTCTCACTTCACCGTCGACACGGATCATGGGAGATATCCCTGCAGAAAGGTGTAGATCCGAGGCTTTGTGTTTTACACTAAATGCCAATAACTCAGTGATTTCCATCGTTTGGGATATCCTTGCAACTAGATAATTACATCATGACAACAATAGCAGACAGACTCGCAATCGCCCAGCGCAGGATCGCACAAGCGGCGCAAAAATGTGCACGCCAACCTAGCAGTATTCGCTTACTTGCCGTCAGCAAGACCAAACCTATTGAAGACATTATAGCAGCCTATCAAGCGGGTCAGCGTTGCTTTGGCGAAAACTATGTCCAAGAAGGCGCGGAGAAAATTACCGCACTAAAGGGGGATTTTCCGGACATTGAATGGCACTTTATCGGGCCACTCCAATCCAACAAAACCAGCATAGTCGCCCAGCATTTCGATTGGATGCACACTGTCTCGCGCGACAAAATTGCCCAACGTCTCAATGACCAACGTCCAGCTGAATTAGCGCCATTAAACGTCTGCATTCAAATTAATATCAGTGCTGAAGACACAAAATCTGGCATAGATGCGGCGCAAATGCTGCCACTGGCCGAGCTAATCGCTCAGCTACCTAATCTCGCACTGAGAGGCCTAATGGCGATCCCAACGGCTACCGCAGATACTGAGTTACAGCTTAAAGAGTTTTCTATGTTAAACAATCTATTTCAAGAACTTAAATCGCATTACCCTAGTGTAGACACGCTTTCCATGGGGATGAGTAATGACCTAGATGCAGCGATTAGCTGTGGTTCTACTATGGTGCGCATTGGCAGTGCCATTTTTGGTGAGCGCAATTACGCGGCGTAAACTCACTCTAGGCATGAAGTTTGAGGTCAGTGTGTGGGCTTGACCTTGTTTTTAGCGCTTTATGCCCAAATACTGTATTAAAGATCACGACATTTAAGTTCAATTAGCGAGAGTCGACTAATCTGGCTCTGACATTCAAATGACTAACCGTTTTATCATCTTGATTTAAGGTGAGTCTGTTACAAATTAACGGTTAACACACTGAAGAGAATCAAATGGATCAACAGAAAATCTGCTTTATCGGTGCCGGCAACATGACGCGCAGCATCATCAGTGGCCTAGTTCATAGCGGCTATCCTGCTCAACTCATTCAAGCGACCAATCCTAGCCAAGGAAAACTCGATGCACTAAAAGCCGATTTAGGGATTTTGGTTTCTCAAGATAATTTAGCTGCAGCAAAAGCTGCCGATGTCATAGTGCTGTCGGTAAAACCGCAATTGATGCAGCAAGTGTGTGAAGCATTACAAACGGTCGATATGTCGCAAAAGTTAGTCATCACTATCGCTGCAGGCATTAAAGCAAAGCGTTATACCGATTATCTGGCGCAGGATATTAAGCTTATCCGCGCTATGCCCAATACACCGATGCAGATTAGTGTGGGCATGACTGGCCTCTATGCGCCTCAGGCTATTTCTACCGAGCAAAAAGCCATTTGCGATCGTTTGATGTCAAGCGGCGGCGAAATTGTGTGGGTTAATGAAGAGTCAGAATTAGATCAAGTGATTGCACTATCGGGCAGTTCACCGGCTTATTTCTTTTTGCTAATGGAGTCTATGATAGATGCAGGCAAAGAAATGGGAATGGATGAAGACAAAGCCAGAACTTTAGTGCAGCAAGCCGCGCTCGGCGCTGCTATGATGGCAAAGCAAAATCCACAACTGAACTTAGGTAATCTAAGGGAGAATGTCACCTCAAAGGGCGGTACCACCGCACAGGCGCTGGCGACATTTGAAGCTGCGGATATGCGTGGTTTAGTAAAAAAAGCCATGGAAAACTGCATTAAACGTGCAGAAGAAATGGCTAAGACATTTTAATTTCCACTAACGCGTTTTTATATCGGACTTTAATAGGTAGAAATCTCGATGAATGCATTTACCTTTTTAATCACCACACTATTCGACTTATATTTGATGGTGGTGATTTTGCGGATTTGGCTGCAACTGGCAAGGGCGGATTTTTACAATCCTTTTAGCCAATTTATTGTCAAAGCGACTCACCCGCTCATCGCGCCAATGCGCCGTATTCTGCCTTCCTTAGGACGGTTTGATACCGCATCATTCGTCCTCGCGTTGCTGGTCGTGATGGTCAAAGTACTGCTGATCAGCCTTATCGCGGGCGGTGGCATAGACATACTGCTGTTTTTGATGTTTGCCGTCGTATCTGTGATCAAAAAAGCAGGGGTCTTGCTGTTTTGGATGCTGTTGATACGCGCAATATTGAGCTGGTTTAATCAAGGCTATAACCCAATAGTGATGGTCATGGGTCAGTTAACTGAACCCGTATTAGCGCCAATCCGCCGTATCATACCGCCAATTGGTGGCTTAGATTTATCGGTAATGTTGGTGATTATTGGTATGAATTTCCTCAATATGTTACTTGCCCAATATATCCCTTATTGGGCTGTGATCTAATGAGTGCAGTGACTTTGCAGCAAGGTGACTTGCTGCTTAATCTCTACATTCAGCCTAAGGCCAGCCGAGATCAAATAGTAGGATTGCACGGTGATGAGCTAAAAGTAGCCATCACTGCGCCGCCTATTGATGGCAAGGCCAATGCCCATTTAAGCAAGTACTTAGCAAAGACCTTTAAAGTGCCCAAGAGCGACATTCATATAATGAAAGGTGAACTTGGTCGGCATAAGCAAATCCGCGTGATTGACCCCAAGATCATCCCAAGCGTCATTACTGAGCTGATGGGACAAACTAGCTGAGCTAATGCTATTGAAAGGCTGAAAACCAACAAATTTCTTTGAATGCGGTTAATTTATCGATAAACAGATAAACATAAACAATAGTCACAGCGACCTATACTCAAACATTCCCTAATATGAGGTATCCCATCATGTTCCGTAATATTCTGGCTGTATTAGCCCTCACCGCTAGCCTTTGTGGTGTTGCAAACGCAGAGCAAAAAGAAACTGTCGGCAATTTTGACATTCATTACATGGCACTTGGCAGTACATTTTTAACGCCTAGCATAGCCAAATCCTATGGCATTCAGCGCAGTAGCTATACAGGCATTATCAACATTGCCGTGTTAGATATCAGCGAAGCGAATAAACCCGCAGTACCCGTTGAAATTACCGGTGTCGCCAATAACTTATTAGATGCTCGAATCAACTTAACCTTCAAAGAGATCCGTGAAGGTGATGCGATTTATTATATTGCCGAAGTCCCTTACCGCGATGATCAAGAGATCAACTTCAATATCGCGATCAAGCATGGTAATCAATTAAATACCAACTTGCAGTTCAAGCAAAAATTCTACGTCGAATAAGCCAAGCTAAGATTATCGCAAGTCATACACCACTTTAGGACGGTACAAGTCTGTACCGCCCCGCCCTTTTCCTGTCCTTTAGCTCGCAGCTTGGGTATCATTGCCGCAGTATAAGTCGCCCCAATGATATAGGTGTTCCATGCAACAAATCGTCCTCGCCAGTGGCAACAAAGGCAAACTCGCCGAATTCGATCAAATGCTCGCCAGCTACGGTGTCACTGTACTGCCGCAGAGTCAGTTTAATGTCAGCGAAGTGGCCGAAACGGGCACCACTTTTGTCGAAAATGCCATTATCAAAGCCAGGCATGCAGCCGAAATCACCGGACTTGCCGCCATTGCCGATGATTCAGGTTTAGAAGTGGATTTACTCCAAGGCGCTCCCGGCATTTATTCAGCGCGTTACGCGGGCGAAAATGCCAAAGATCAAGACAACGTATTGAAGCTACTTGAGACATTAAAAGACCAGCCAGCACCTCGCAGTGCGAGATTCCAATGCGTGCTGGTATATATGCGCCACGCCAAAGATCCAACCCCAATTATTTGCCAAGCCGCATGGGAAGGCCAAATCGACTTTAACCAACGTGGCGCCAATGGCCATGGTTACGATCCGATTTTTATCCCTGAAAATTATCAATGTAGCGCGGCGGAGCTGAGCAGCAACGAGAAAAATGTCTTAAGCCATCGTGGTAAAGCCCTAGTGCAACTCATCGCTGCCATGCAAGCCCAAGGCGTGTTAACTGGCGGGAATGCACAATAATGTCGTCAACTGCCGTGACTACTGCGATGAAACTTGAACTGCCGCCACTCAGTCTGTATATCCATATTCCTTGGTGCGTACAAAAGTGTCCTTATTGTGACTTTAATTCCCATGGTCAAAATGGTGAGCTGCCACAGGAAGCCTATGTTGATGCGCTATTGGAAGACTTACGCCAAGACTTACATCTCGTCCAAGGGCGGCAAATCCATACCATCTTTATCGGTGGCGGCACACCATCCTTATTCGATGCTTTGCAAATCAAACGCATACTCGATGGTGCCAATGCGCTAATCCCCTTTAGTGACAATATCGAAATCACCATGGAAGCCAACCCTGGCACCTTAGAACACGATGACTTTAGTGCCTATCGCGCAGCTGATGTCACTCGTTTATCTATCGGTGTGCAGAGTTTTTCTAAGGATAAGCTCAACTTACTTGGACGTATTCACGATCAAAACGAGGCACAAGTCGCCGCTCAAAAAGCCAGCCAAGCGGGATACTTGAGTTTTAACCTCGATTTAATGCATGGATTACCCAACCAAAGTTTTGCTGAAGCGATGGCCGATATCGACACGGCAGCGGCGCTGAATCCGCCCCACCTGTCTTGGTATCAGTTAACAATTGAGCCCAACACCCTATTCCACTCAAAACCGCCGCAGTTGCCCGATGACGAAGCGCTCTGGCATATCTATGCGCAAGGTCAACAAAAGCTGGCCGCATTAGGGTATGAGCAATACGAAATATCCGCTTATGCGAAACCCGGTTACCAATGTAAGCACAATCTCAACTACTGGCAGTTTGGTGATTATCTAGGCATAGGCTGTGGCGCCCACGGTAAAGTGACGCTGCCAGAAGAAAACCGCATTATACGCACGGTAAAAATTAAACATCCCAAGGGATATCTGAGTGCCAGCAACTACACCTTCGAATCGATTGATGTGGCAGAGGAAGATCGCGCGCTTGAATATTTAATGAATCGCCTGCGCCTGATGACACCTATCCCTAAGCAAGAATTTGAACTGCGTACCGGACAGCACAGAGACACATTGACCGAAGGAATGGAAAAGGCCAAACAACGCGGTTTACTCACAGAATCCGCTGAACATTGGCAATTAACCAGTAAAGGTCACATGTTTGTTAATGATTTACTGACACAATTCTGCTAAGTCTGCCGTTAAAATAGCTATATAAATAATGTGTTAGTGGTCAATCGTGCAGTTTAATACTATTACTGCTAACACATTTTCTAACATTAATATCCATACATTCTTGTCCAGCTTCTTTAGAATTGATGCAACTCAAACTAGGAAGCCTGATCATGCCAATAAAAACTAAAATCAGCTTAGTCGCACTGACCCTTTCAGCTCTACTGACCATTCCCGCATATGCAGCATCAACTTCGCCAGCCTTACACAGTGCAAGCGAACCTATGAATGCAGTGGTGCAAACCGAGTCAGACAAAGCCAATGCGTTGTTCGAAACCATCTTCATGGAAAACATCATGGCGAGCCCCATTTCGCAAACCTATATGGGGATCAAGCAAGACTATGATAAATGGGATGAACTGGGTGATGCCGCCGATGATAAAGCCCTAGCGCGCACGAAAAAACAACTGGCGCAGGTCAACCAGATTGATGCGGCCAAACTCGATCCACAAACGCATCTTAGCCTTACGTTACTGAAGCAAAATCTGCAAAATGACATCGAAGATGACCAATGGCGCTACCATAATTACCCTGTGAATCAGATGTATGGCGGCCACTCTATGATAGCCTCCTTCTTAATTAACCAACATCAAATCACAGATGTCAGCGATGCCAAGGCCTATATCAGCCGCTTGAATGGCGTGCCTAAACGTTTAAGTCAATTACAGACAGTTTTAGAAGTCCGCGCAGATAAAGGCATTATTGCGCCTAAGTTTGTATTCGCTTATGTGATTTCAGACAGCCAAAACATCATCAAAGGTGCGCCTTTTGATAAGGGCGATGACAGCGCGCTACTCGCAGATTTTCGCCGTAAAGTGAGCGAATTAGCGATTCAAGAAACGGAAAAGCAAGCACTGATTCAACAGGCTGAGCAAGCACTAGTGACCCAAGTCGAGCCCGCCTATAACAAGCTCATCAGTTACATCAAAACCTTAGCAACCAGAGCTGACGACCGCGATGGTGCGTGGAAACTCCCTAACGGCGATGCCTTCTACAACAATGCCTTGGCTCGCACTACTACGACAAACATGACCGCCGATCAAATCCATGACTTAGGCCTTTCTGAGGTGGAACGTATTCACAATGAAATGCGCGCCATCATGAAGAAGGTCAATTTTAAAGGCGATTTACAGCAATTCTTTAGCTTCATGCGTGACGATCCCCAGTTCTACTACCCCAACACCGCCGAAGGCAAAGCCGCCTATTTAGCTGAGGCGACTAAGCTCATCGACAATATGAAATCGCGCTTAGATGAAGTGTTCAAAGTAAAACCTAAGGCCGCCATGATAGTGAAACAGGTTGAAGCCTTTAGAGAAAAATCCGCGGGTAAAGCCTTCTATGAGCAACCTGCGCCGGATGGCTCGCGTCCAGGTAGCTACTATGCAAACCTATATGACATGAAAGCCATGCCGAAATACCAAATGGAGGCACTGGCCTACCACGAAGGTATTCCGGGTCATCATATGCAGATCGCCATTTCCCAAGAGCTGCAAAATATTCCTAAGTTCCGCAAGTTTGGTGGCTATACCGCGTATATCGAGGGCTGGGGTTTATATAGCGAATCTTTCCCGAAAGAAATGGGACTCTACGCCGATCCCTATTCTGACTTTGGTCGTCTAGCAATGGAGCTATGGCGTGCATGTCGCTTAGTCGTTGATACAGGTATCCACGCTAAAAAGTGGACCCGAGAGCAAGGCATTGCCTATTACGTGGATAATACGCCCAATGCTAAATCAGATGCGGTGAAAATGGTTGAACGCCATATCGTTATGCCATCGCAAGCGACAGCCTATAAAGTGGGCATGATTAAGCTGCTGGAACTCAGACATAAAGCAGAGCAACAGCTTGGCAGTCAATTTGATATCCGCGACTTCCATACGCTAGTACTTGCTAACGGCGCATTGCCACTGGATGTGTTAGAACAACAAGTCGATCTCTGGATAGCCAGTAAGAAGAAGGCCTAATACCCTAATGTTTTAATGCCTTAATGCTGAGTCGTGAAGCATTGTTAACCTGCTTCACGACTAAAGCGACATAGATAGCTACGCCCAATAAAAAAGCCACTCGAAAGTGGCTTTTTTATTGGTACCATTATCCCGTTAGATAACAGAACCCTTCTCACTGTGGGTCACTATATTTGTTGTATTAATTTATGCTTTAGCACTCGCCTTCACACACTTAACACACAGTTGCGACTTTAGGGTACAGGGAGACAAAACGCTTGCCTAAGGCTACACAAACCATCAATAAAAAATTACCTCAGCGATAAGGCTGAGGTAAACCAAAAACTAGGATGATGGTTTAAAGAGCCAACATTGTTTTAGTTCTCAAACTTCTGTTGGCTGTGATCCAAAACTGCATTAATGCCGACCTGTACACAAAAATTGAAAGGGGTCATTTCCAATAAACGTATAGGACTCAGGTCATTCCGAATCAACTGCCACCATTGTATTCAATTAAGAACAGAGTTCAAGGATGTTATAAAAAAGTGCTTTAGAACACCCTAAAAAATCATCAGCAAATGTACTCATCAACTCAATCTAAAGTATTGATTTTAAATGAACATAAAAGTGCTTGGTTAATTTAAAATCACATAAGACTGCTTTTGAGAACAATGTTTCCTATTTTACTGACGTTTACTGAATAATTCGACATAGGGAGCATCCCAATACGGCGGCGTTCCTATGTGATCTTTGATGAATTCGATAAAAGAACTGACCTTAGGTGCTAAGTGCTTACGACGGGGATAAACCGCCTGCAATGGCAGATGGTGGGTCAATTGCCAATCCTTCAGTAAAGGCACTAATGTTCCCTTGGCAATTTCATCTTCCATCAAATAACTTGCAAGATACACAACCCCAAGACCACTGATTGCAGCAGATTTTAATGCTGGCGCGTTATCTACCCTGAAATTGCCCGATACGCCAATTTCACAGTAATCATCACCCTTCTTAAATTGCCACATGCTGTGCTCGTGCCACTCGCCTTGATAGACCAAACAATTGTGGTCAACTAACTGCTCAGGTCGTGTTGGCTCGCCATGTTGAGCAATATAGCCTGGAGAAGCAACTAACAGGAATTGGCACTTCATCAGAGGTCTAGCAACCATGCCAAGCGGTAATTGCTCCGACATAGTTAACAATAAATCTAAGCCTTCACTCACTACATCTACTTTATGGTCCAGTAAGCTCACTTGTAGCTCAAGCTCAGGATGTTTTGCCATAAAGGATGGCAGCGCAGGAATGATATGCATCACCCCAAAGGATTGGGAAATCCCCACCTTGAGCACACCGCGGGTCGCATCATTTAAGTTATGCACGCTGGCTATCGCTTGTTCAGCGTCACGCAGCAGTTCTTCACCTTGCAGATACAGCAAATGCCCTGCTTCAGTCAGGCTTAAGCTACGGGTGGTACGTTGGATTAATTGAACACCAAGTCTATGTTCAAGATCGGCGACTTGTGTACTGACCTTAGACTTAGAGATCCCAAGCCTTCTTGCGGCGGCACTAAAACTACCAGCTCTGGCCACATGAGTAAAAATCGCAATAGGTTCTAACAGTTCTAACATGGAAGTCGCCTTAAGCTGTTTACGACAATGATATTAACTTTCGGTGAGTAGCAGTGGTTAGCGTAATCATCGCTTTAAAATAACCATAGCATTGATATCTCGCATTAAAGTGATATAACGCAGAGATTTAGACCGAAAAAGTCCACTAAAGTAGGGTGTTATATCTGACTGATATGCCAGCTTTTAATTATATTTTAAGAGTATACCAAATATTCGTCTCTAGACTGTAACATTCCGAACTAAATCGCTGCAAGCCAAGCCTACAAGCCACATCGACTTTATCCTCATAGCTTTCGCCACTAAGAATTAGCCAATAAAAAAGCCCCTAGGCGATAAATTGACTAGGGGCGTAGCATTCAAATTTGACTCATGCACAAGGAGATAGAAGTTATTGCAGTTAAAACTCAGGGCTATTCACAAAAACTATTAACAAGGACGATTAACAAGAACTATTCACGCAGCTCCTTGGTTGAGTTTTGTGTCAACGCATAAGGCGCGAGTTCTGGTACTTCTTGGCGTAATTGATTTTCAAGCACTAACAGATTTTCAAATCGGTCGCATAAACGGTCAGCCTTAGCTTCCAGCCCCTTAGATTGACTCTCAATTTGTTGCTCAATATCTTGGCCTAAGTTGTCAATTTTCTTAGAGAAGGCATCCATTTTGGCTTCAAAACTATCACCGTCACCCGACATGATTTGGCCACCTATGGTCATCATAATGGTGCCCACTGAGTTCTGAACAATTTGCTCCATTTCCTGCTCGAATTCGTCGTTAAAGGTGTTCTGAATTGAGTCTTCCGTCGCACCGAGATAGAAGCTATCGCCATGACGGTAGGCCACTGAATCAACGCGCTTTTGGACACCTGCCATCATTTCATCGAATTTAGCACCGGCCGCATCGCCCATTAAAGGGGTTAACGCCATGCTCACCGCTTGGGACGCTAATGCGACGGCCTCGTTCACGACTTCAATCACTTCAGGCACTTGCGTCGACACTTCATCGGCGTATTGAGTCACTAACTTTCTTTGCTTATCGGTTAAGTTTACTTGTTTGCCTTCAACAAATAACTTATCGACTTCGATGCGATACTTTTCTGTGCCCTTCTCGCTCATGACTAATTTTTTAGGTTCAACCATAACGTCATAATTTAAAGAGACTTCACAGCGCTCATCGACTTGAGGCTCTGTTTGCGCTTGCGCCAACTGTAGGCTAGATGCCCCTAAAATCACGCCGGATAAGGCGAATCCAGTTAATAGCTTATTTAATTTCATGTTGTTCGTCCTTTAATCTGAATAATTCGATAAACCTAAACTACTGAATAGCTTAAAGCAGGAGACGTGCCAACTTTATAACAATATGATTATATTGGATTTAGGAAAGTTAGCACTAAAAGGTCATTAGCGAAATTCGCTAACTTTTAGTCTGATAGTGCTAATAAAAAAACGATAGGTAAAGCTAGAAAATAGATCGGCCAAGACGCTGACTTAAGTGCTCAAGCATGGCAGTGCCAGCAAGCGAATTGCCATTGCCATCGAGTTCTGGCGACCAAACACAAATCGACAGTTCCCCAGGAATAACGGCAATGATGCCACCACCGACGCCACTTTTACCTGGCATACCAACACGATAGGCAAACTCACCTGCACCATCGTATAGGCCCGAGGTCGCCAACAGGGCATTAAGCTGCCGAGTTTGCACCTGAGAGATAAGCTCAGTCCCCGTTATGCTTTTGCCGCGATTAGCCAAGTACAACATGGCCTTAGACAAGTCAGCACAATTCATCTTTAAGGCGCAGTAATGAAAATACGTGCGCAGCACAGTATCGACATCGCCTTGAAAATTACCAAACGACTTCATCAAATAAGCAATCGCCGCATTGCGCGCACTGTGCTGATATTCGGAGTCGGCCACTTGTTTGTCGAAACTCACTTTATCGTTTTGGCTTAGTTGCCTGACTAACTCGAGCATTCTGTGTTTAGGTGCACCTAAACGACTCTGCAATAAGTCAGCAATCACTAACGCGCCAGCATTGATAAATGGGTTGCGCGGCTTGCCACGTTCTAACTCGACTTGTACTAAAGAGTTGAATGAATGGCCCGAAGGTTCTTTGCCAACTCGGCACCAAATTTCGGCTTCTTCATATAAAGTTAACGCTAAGGTTAAGCTGAAAACTTTGGAGATACTTTGAATCGAAAACGGCTCAAGGTAATCGCCCGCACCTAAGGTTTCACCATCAACAGTTGTAACGGCAATGCCTAATTTTCCAGCATCAACGCTGGCCAGTGCGGGGATGTAATCTGCAACCTTTCCTTGGCCGAGCAAGGGTCGAACTTTCTCGACCACTTCCTCAAGTAATGCCAACTCGGGCATTAACCCCACCAAATGTCGTACAGTTCGCTAACTTCAACCTGAGAAACTTTTTGGTTCGCCCAGAATGCCTTAACTGCAGCAATATCTTCTTCGGTACATTTGCCGATCGTTTGGGTTGCGATAATGCCTTCCCATTCGATGTGACCGCCGCCATGGAAACCTAACTTACGGGTTTCGATCACTTCATCGATGAATTTATCCACAGTTGCATCGATATCGGCTTCTGATACAAATGCATCAAAAGTCCAAGCCATATCAAAACCTAACTCTTGGAATTCATCAACGCGCATTTTCTTACGTAAACGACGGCTACGATTAGTTGCCATAGTGACTTTCCCCGTTGTGTTAAAAAACTAATTAATCAATTGAAATATCTAGATTAAGCGATACGCTCAAACATCAGATCCCATACACCGTGACCCAATCTATGGCCGCGGGCTTCAAACTTTGTCAGTGGGCGATGATCAGGACGTGGCACCACAGTGCCGTCACTCGACTGGTTTTGATAACCAGGAGCCGCTTGCATCACTTCCAACATGTGCTCGCTGTATTCTTCCCAATCGGTTGCCATATGGAACACGCCGCCAATTTTTAGCTTGCGGCGGATCAGTTCAGCAAATTCAGCTTGTACGATACGACGCTTATGATGACGTTTCTTATGCCAAGGATCGGGGAAAAACAATTGCACTCGGGCCAATGAACCGTCGGCAATCGCATGTTCTAATACTTCCATGGCATCATGGTGATACACACGTAAATTAGTCACACCCGCGATGGCGGCATCGCTTAAGCAAGAACCGACACCCGGTTTATGCACTTCAATACCAATAAAATTTTGCTCTGGTGCGTCTTTAGCCATTTGCACTAAAGAGGCGCCCATGCCAAAGCCAATTTCCAGCACAGTATCGGCTTCACGGCCAAAAACGTCGCTCAGAACCAATGGCGTTGGGCTGTAATCTAAGCCCATTGTTGGCCACTGGCTTTCAATAGCTTGGGCTTGGCCTTTCGTTAAGCGACCTTCTCTTAGGACAAAGCTTCTGATCTTACGCAGATACTTGCCTTCTTCATTAAATTCAGCGGTAGTGACTTCGCTCATTTTTGCCTCGTCTAGTGGACAGCACCATCATAAAAGAAGGGCATTATCCAAAGTTCAACATACAGTGCAAGCACTAATGGGGCGAAAGTATACCAAGATTATTTGAGAGTGCGAATTTAGCAGTGATTTTCGGCTTTTTAGCCCTTATCCACTTGTCTTTGAGCTTGTCTAAGAAGATAACTGCCGCTACACTGCGCCGATGAAATCTACAGCCTCCTTCGCTACACGTATCGTCTCTTGGTACGACAATCACGGTCGTAAAACCCTCCCTTGGCAGCAAGATAAAACCCCATATAGCGTATGGGTTTCTGAAATCATGCTGCAACAAACTCAGGTTGCGACTGTTATTCCCTATTACCTTAAATTTATGGCGCGTTTTCCCGATGTGTTAGCACTTGCTAACGCGCCAGATGATGAGGTGTTGCATCATTGGACTGGCCTTGGGTATTACGCTAGGGCGCGTAATCTGCATAAAGCAGCCAAGATGATCCGCGACGATTATAAGGGATTATTTCCAAAGGATTTTGAGCAAGTTCTTGCGCTGCCTGGCATTGGTCGCTCGACAGCAGGCGCGGTATTGTCACTGTCTCTTGGCCAGCATCACCCGATCCTCGACGGTAACGTCAAACGCGTGTTAGCAAGACACGGCGCCATAGCAGGTTGGCCGGGGCAAAAAACGGTCGAAGCGCAGCTTTGGCAGCTAACTGACACCTATACGCCGCAGCAAGATATTCAGAAATATAATCAAGCCATGATGGATATCGGCGCCAGTATTTGCACTCGTAGTAAACCTAACTGCGCCGCTTGCCCTGTGGCGATTGATTGCAAAGCTCAGCTGATTGGCAGACAAACCGATTTCCCCGGCAAGAAGCCTAAAAAAATCATACCGACCAAAGCGGCGTGGATGTTAGTGCTAATGCAAGACAACCAAGTGTTTTTAGCTAAACGTCCGCCAGCGGGAATTTGGGGCGGACTTTGGTGTTTCCCTGAGTTTGCCACCCAAGCCGCACTTGAAACCCACCTCGAAGAGCAAGGGTTTGCTGCGCAGCCTCTCGAATGGCTAACTGGCTTTAGGCACACGTTTAGCCACTTCCATTTAGATATTCAGCCCATGATGCTTAATTTAGATAACACCCACGGCAATAAAGAGAGCGTGGGCGCTGTCATGGAACAAAACCAGTCTCTCTGGTATAACATAAGTCATCCTTCCAAAGTGGGACTCGCCGCCGCCACCGAGCGCGTGCTAGCCAATTTGGGATCACTCGTTCAATCCGCAGTCAGTAAGGAATAATCATGGCGCGTACAGTCAATTGCGTATATTTAAATAAAGAAGCCGACGGCCTAGACTTTCAACTGTATCCAGGTGATTTAGGTAAGCGCATTTTTGATAACATCAGCAAAGAAGCTTGGGGCCTATGGCAAAAAAAGCAAACCATGCTGATTAACGAAAAGAAACTCAACATGATGAATGTTGATGATCGTAAGTTTCTTGAAGAACAAATGACCTCTTTCCTCTTTGAAGGTAAAGAAGTAGAAATTGAAGGTTTTGTGCCTGAAAAAGACCAAGATTAATTCTTGTCGTTAACTTAACGACAAAGCTTACAAAAAAGCGCCTTTCGGCGCTTTTTGTTTATTCATCTCGTGAAGAATAACTGAGCGTTACTTACGCACGCCTTCAACCACAAGATCTAACTCAACATGGCTAGACGCTGGGCCTAAATCCATTTTGATACCGAAATCTTTCATCGCAAACGTGGTTGTGCCAGTAAAACCTGCACGGTAGCCACCCCAAGGATCTTGACCTTCGCCCACTGCATGGGCATTGATCGCTAATGGCTTAGTGACACCATTTAAGGTTAAGTTGCCGTTAATCACTAAGTCGCCATTACCTTTATCTTCAACTGTGGTTGAGGTAAACGTCGCTTGCGCAAACTTACTCGTGTTAAGGAAATCGGCGCTACGAATATGCTTATCACGCTCGGCGTGGTTTGAATCTACACTGAGCGTATTTACAGTCACATTCACTTTAGCCGCAGTGGGTTTAGCCGCGTCATAGCTAAAGTCGCCGCTAAAATCATTAAAGCGACCAACGACATAGCTATAACCTAAGTGGCTCACTTTGAAAGTAATAGAGGCATGTGCTCCTTCACGGTCAATGACATAGTCCGCCGCTGAAGCCGCCATCGGAGCCAATAGAGATGCACCAATCAGTGCGCTTAACAGTTGCTTTTTCATTGTGTTATCCTCGATTAAATTTAATCATTTTGAGTAAAGTTGCGTCTTTATCGATAAAGTGATGCTTTAACGCACCAGCAGCGTGGATCACTACGAGTGCGATTAAGCTATAAGCTGCGTATTGGTGGATATCGCCTGCTATATCAGCTTGGTTTTCAAAAAAAGGTCCAAATCCTGGTAGTTCAAACCAGTCAAACACCATAATTCCACGGCCTTCTGCCGTTGAAATAAGAATGCCGGCACACATGATCACCAGCAGCAATACATAAATAGCTAAATGCGCAATATGAGCAGCCAGCCTCTCCCAAGGCTTATGATTCGCCTCTGGTACGGGCTTAGGATTCACTAAGCGCCACAACAGACGGAATAACGTCACTGCCAAGAGTAAAATCCCGACGCTCTTATGTAGATGTGGCGCTGTCTTGTACCACGCGCTGTAGTAGGTTAACTCCACCATCCACACACCTACCGCAAACAACCCAATGACGACGATCGCACTCAGCCAATGAGTCACAATTGCGGTTATCCCATAAGCCAACTTACTATTTCGAAACATACTGCGACTCCGTATTCGCGTTTTCTTCATGCCATCCATGAAATAATATTCATTATCATAAGTCTAATTTTAAAAACTAAAATCAGTAAAAATCGCTCATATCTTTCTAAATTTTAGAAAGTAAGCCGACAATTAGGATTTATGAGCACAAATCTATAGTAAACATCAGCATCCCCCTGACTTGAAAAATACAGTCAACGAATGAAATTGACCTGAATTCACAGAATAAGAGATAAAAAACAGCCAAGATGCACATTAAACCGCCGAACGAGTTATTAATTAGGAAAAAGCACTTGCAGAGGTGAAACTCACTAGCTAATATAGCCGCACTTCGAACAAGACGGCTCAGCCAGCGAGTTCAAAGTAGTCAACTAAAACTTATTTTAGTTGCCCGAATAGCTCAGTCGGTAGAGCAGAGGATTGAAAATCCTCGTGTCCCTGGTTCGATTCCGGGTTCGGGCACCACAATTTAGCCGGCATAGCTCAGTTGGTAGAGCAACTGACTTGTAATCAGTAGGTCCCGAGTTCGACTCTTGGTGCCGGCACCATATAAACAACGAAGCCACTCAATGAGTGGTTTTTTTGTATCTGAAATTTGAATTAGTTCAAAGCAAAGTGCAACTGACTTACTCTCGATAATTCCAGTAGGCCCCGAGTTCGACTCTTGGTGCCAGCACCATATAAACAACTAAGCCACTCAATGAGTGGTTTTTTGTATCTAAAAATTGAGTTAGTTTAAAGCAAAGTGCAACTGACTTACTCTCGATAATTCCAGTAGGTCCCGAGTTCGACTCTGGTGCCGGCACCATATAACAACGAAGCCACTCAATGAGTGGTTTTTTTGTATCTGAAATCTGTAGTCAATCGCTACTAACTCACGTCAACACCAGCAGTTTATGTGTTACTTATCCTGAAAAGAACTTACTATCGAAACCCGCCTTATCCAAGTACTCGATAAATTGCATAAACAGAGCGTAAATATTCGCCGCATAAAAAAGCCACTCATTGAGTGACTTTGGGCTCTTATACAAACTATCAGATCAAGCAGCTCGCGCTTATTTAATTAGCTCGAGTGGCATAGGCCTATCACCGGCTTGAACTTGATGTTGAACATGGCGCCACCCTTGAGTGAGCTCACTAAGATGTGCTTTTCTCTCGGGGAATTGCGCAGAAAGTTTTTCGATAACATCGATTTGCTTCTTACACAATAATGACCAACGATCTGCATTTGATAAGTACATGGCGTTTTCCTTAACTGAGGGGTTACTTTTCCTTAGCCAGTTAAGTCTAGGCGGGAATGATTTTATTGCCAATTCAAAATTGCGTGTTAGCGCACTGTTAAAACAAGTCACTCAGGAGTATCTTTGACCTATAAACATAAAATAGGAGGCGTTATGACAGCCGATATTTTCAAACTCATTTTTGTCGCTATTGGTATATTTCTCGTTTACAAACTGATATTTGGTGGCAAGAAAGGTCTGACTATTTTTGAAATGCATTTTAAAGATGGTCGCATGACTCTGCATAAGGGCAAGATCCCCGAACGATTCGAGCGGGAATGTCGCCACATTGCTAAAGCAGAAAAACTGACGTGTACTGTTAGGGCTGAAAAATCTGGAGATGTACGCTTACATATTTCTGCCAACGTGAGTGACAATGTGAAGCAAAGGATACGTAATCTGTTTCCGTTTGAATATTATGACAAAAAGTCGATAGATAACAGTCGTCAAGCAGGCTAGTTCTTCGCCTTTCCCCTAGCAACCTCAATACTTAACCCTCAATGCTTGTTGAAGGTTAAGTATTGAGGTTGCAGCGAGTCCCTAACCCACTCTTCTTATTTAAACTTAACCGGATACCAAGGTTTTAAAAAATCGGATTCTAAACGACCATCTTCCCTCGCATCTCGAATACGGCGTTCATTATCTTGCACCATAGGATCGCTGGCTGGTTGATAGGGATCGGCTTTTGTCTCAGCTTGTTCCTCAAACATAACATCAAAGGATGAACAAGCAGTTAACGATAAACTCAACAAGGCACCCCATAGAACTAAGTGTTTTTTAATCATTTATCTATACCAACTTAAACTCGGAATAATTAAAATAATAAACAATGAGTTACACCAACATGACTATTATATTTATCACTTTATGCCGCTAGCAAAAAATGCCTAGCTGCCACTTTGGTTTGAGCTGAATACTTTAGTGCAGACAAAAGGTGATTATTAGCCAAGCTATACTGTTTAACTCAAGTTAAGTCTCAATAAAAATTTAGGCCTTAATGAACATGTAAGCCATAATAGGCCTAGTTAATCCAAGACAAGCTGAGATAAATGTAATTAAGCTTAGCTAAGCCAACCTAGGCAAAAATTGGCTCATGTTATTTTTGGATCACTAAAGTCACCTGGGCGACTGTGATACCAAACTTAATAATATCGCTCTGATTTATAATGGTATTGTCATTCACTAAGAACATCCAATCGTCGAAATGAACTTGGTATTCATCGCCATCCACGGGTAATAACATATCGTATTTCCAACGTAGCGCACTACCGCTGGATTGACCATCGGCGGTGCCGATAATGTCACCTGCAGTTCCCGAGTATCGCCCTTCCCCTAGCGCTTTAATGCGCCACACACGAGTTTGAGTTTCGCCATCATCATAAACAAACCATTCATTGATGACGCCCTCGCTTCCCTGCCAACTGGCTTCCATAGTGACATTGAATTTGCGGATCACTTTGCCACTAAAATCATGCACTATTCCAGACGCTTTTAATGGCCCATTAAAGAATGATTCCAACACCAGTGTAGGATGAGTATCTTTATAATCCGTCACTTCCACCGATGAGCAACTCGATAGCAGACCTATCATTATTAGGCCTAACAATAACTTTTGACCGATAAGTCGTGTTAACAATCGCATGGTTTTTCTCCGAGTAATTGCGCCCGTAAACTCGGACGGCTAGTGTCTTTCGATAACCAAATCGCTAAAAATGCCTCAGCAAAATTAGCATCGTGGATAATGTCGAGTGGTTGATGATTAAAGAAAAACTGACTCGTTTGCCCATCCATAACCTTAAAACTTAAATGGTCGCCCTGCTTCACATCGGGCCAAGTGGCGGTTAATAAACTCAACCAACGCTGGATATCATTTTCGGCAAACGCTAGATGCTGCCATTGATCCTTGGTCGCTTCTAACAGATCTTCAGACTCTATATCTCGATAATATTCAATATCTAGTAGTAGAGGATATTGCCCCTGTTGATAACGGCCATTTACCGTCATCAGTCTCGCCTTATACAAACTAAACCACAGCCAATCCATTTCTCCGCGCCCTACTTCCTGAAAAGTCTGCGTCACATCGGCGGCATCATTCAGCTCGATAGTAATGTTTTCAAAATCTGGCGTTTTCGCCTCTAATGCTTTTAGAGGTGCGGTCAATAAACTGAGCGCCAATAAACTTAAGCAGCTTGAATTCAAAAATGAAAAACCAAGATTTGAGCTGCGATTACGAACTGACGACATAGGATCCCCTTTGACTGCATGATGTCTTACAACACGTATTGACTAAAAAATGACTTAACCGGACTCAATTCCTAGATTTCAATAATTAACGTCCAAATACAGTAAAAGAGCGAGCCTTAGTGCTTCGATTAAATCCATAGGGATTAGCAAGTTGGATTAAAAATGGCAGCAAGACTAGCCAAACAAAAAATAACACCACAGCAGAAATGACATTGCCGTAGGGCAAAGTCACCGCATTAAACTGCGCGCCCGCGACATAGCTTAACGTGCCAAATATTCCTCCGAGTAACGCCTGCAATATCAGCGGTAAGGGTCGCATAAACGCTAAGCTATGATTTAAACTCAAGCCAAAGTGCAGCCATAAACAGCCAAGCCACCAAGGGAAGGCTGCAAACTCGAACAGGCCTAAAACCGACAGCACAGTGTCAATGCCGATCCCTAGGGCTGCAACCTTGAGAATTAATCGTAAATCCACTTGGCGATATTGGCCCTTACCCGACGAGGACAACAGGATAAAGTGAAGCAATAATAAAGGTATAGTTAGCAGCAGTGACAAGTTAAGCCAAAGCACACTAGACCACCACACAGCCTGAAAACTCAGGGCGTTATAGAGAATAAAACCCTGATGTTTAGGCAGATGCCGAGAGTTAGCTAACATTGACTTCATCTTTGCCTCACTTTTATCTTGCTACAACTACAGCGACAATTTCATTTGAACGGATGCACCTAAACAGACTACTCTCAACGGCTAATCTAACCGGATTGCCGCAGGAACAGCCTAGCTAGGCTGACTATTGCCTAGAACGCGATAGTCCGGACGTACGGCAACTAAATGCACTGTGCTTGTGGTGCGTTCTAAAAATCCACCTTCGCAATAACTTAGGTAAAATTTCCACATGCGGATAAAATCTTCGCCATAACCTAAGGTTTGGATTTCACCCACGGCATGATCAAAATTCTCATGCCAATGCCTCAGCGTTTTAGCGTAATCGAGCCCCATATCATTGAGCGACCAGACCACCATATCCGTCTGTTTGGCAATATGACCGACCATTTGACTAACAGAAGGTAAACAGCCACCGGGGAAAATATAGCGCTGAATAAAATCCACACTTTTGCGATAACTGTCGTAACGTTGATCGGCAATCGTTATCGCCTGAAGCAGCATACGCCCATGGGGCTTTAACAGTGATTCCAGCTTTTTAAAGAAACCCGGTAAATATTCATGCCCTACCGCTTCAATCATTTCGATAGAAACAACCCTGTCGTATTCCCCCGTCAGATTGCGATAATCCTCGGTCAGCAGTGTCACTTTATCGCTCAGGCCTTCGCTTTCAACGCGCGCTTTGGCATAGGCGTATTGCGCATCTGAAATCGTCGTCGTTGTCACGTGCACGCCATAGTACTTGGCCGCATAAATAGCCAGTGCGCCCCAGCCAGTACCAATCTCAAGCAAGGTTTGACCGGGCTGTAAATCGAGTCGTTCGCAGATAGTCATCAGCTTAAACAGCTGTGCTTCCTGCAAACTGGCTTCCTCATGGGGATAAAGCGCACTCGAGTACAACATTTCACGGTCGAGGAACTGCTCGTACATGGCATTACCCAAATCGTAGTGGGCCAGAATGTTGCGCTTTGAGCCCTCCTGCGAGTTACGATTCAGCACATGCTTAACACGGTTTATCGTGCCGGTTAACCAAGAAAACTTAGCTTCAATCCTATCGAGCAAGGCTAAATTGCGGGCAAACAGTTGCACGACTTTGGTGAGATCTGGGCTTGTCCAATGGCCTTGAATATAACCTTCTCCCGCACCAATGGAGCCTGAAAGCATTATTTGACGATAAAAACTGGGGTGTTTAACCACAAGCGTGGCATGTAAATCGGTATGACTCTCACCAAAACGATAGCTCTTGTCACCTTCAACTAAGGTCAAGCAACCGTGGGGCAGACTTTCCAGCGCCTTGAGCAAGACTTTACGCGCAATACTGTCGGGCAGTTTCCCTGTGGCGACTGAGGTTTGCGAAGCAGTATTTTCCATGTTATTTCTCCATCTGAGCTGGATGCGGCACAAAGGGCACACGTTTGAAAAAGAGTTTCAGCGCTTGCCAATAAATCCCGAAGAAGATCTTGAGAGTCATAAAAGGAAAGCGAAATAAAAGCGTCCGTAAATTGGCCGCTGTGATCGGTTGGCGTTTCATCATTAGATTGGCATTAAACAGTTTTTTACCATTCCCTTGCATCGACTTGTTTTCAATACCAATATTTAAGTCTTCACTCGGCGCAGCCACATGCCAGAGATAACGCATATCGAGGGTCATAAAGGGGGAAACGTGGAACACTTTGTCAGAAGGTTTGGGCGCGGCTACATCCACTAAATAGCAATGGCGTTGATCCCAAGGCGTGTTACTCACCTCGGCCAACATGTATAAAGGCGTTTTATCTTGATAACAAAAGTAGAAATTTACTGGGCTGAAATACACGCCAAAATGACGGATCTGACCTACAAACAAAACTCGGTCGCACAGCTTATCTGCACCTAACTCAGCCACTTGCGCTAACACTCGACTCTTAAGTGCCGCGGCGCTCGGATCGGCAACTGCCACTTCACCACTGTTATTGGATTTGGTCGTAAAAGAAGTTAAATAGTCTTTCGGATTAAATCTCAGTAAAGCGCGGCGCTGACTGGCAAAAACTCGCCCCATGGCACTGATCTTATCGACTTCATCTAAGTCAATCGCCAGCAGCGCCATTGCATAACTAAAGCTATGTTTAATCGGCGTAAAACGGCTGTGGGATACAGTGCCATAATAAATGCCGCTATTTAGCTCTGTCATATTTAGATCGGTCATAGGCTGACACCAAAATGGGCACACACATCCAGTGCACTGCGAACACCATCTTCATGGAAACCATTGTGCCAATAGGCTCCAGCAAAATGGGTATGATTTTGACCCGATATTTCCTCACGGCGGCCCTGCGCCTTAAGGCTGGCTTCGTTAAACACTGGGTGGGCATAATTGAAGCGGCGTATCACTTTCGCCTCATCAATCAACTCTGACTGATTCAAAGTGACACAAAACGTCGGTGCATTGGCTGGTAACTGTTGCAGTATGTTCATGTTGTAAGTCACTGACGCTGGGCGTTTTAGATTGCCATCTAACCGATAGTTCCAACTCGCCCAGGCCGCTTTTCGCTTAGGCAAGATGCGCGTATCCATGTGCAGCACCACATCGTTATTCTGGTAGCTGAGATCGCCTAAAATGGCGAGTTCTGTGGGCGTGGGATCGTTTAACATCCGCAGTGCTTGGTCGCTATGACAGGCCAAAATCACCTCGTCAAACTCCAACCATTCACCGTTAACCTCTAGCTTCACCCCATTGCCATGACGTTCAATACCTGTCACGGGGGAGTTAAGGCGAATATTGTCTTTAAAGGGCGCAATAAGATCAGGAATATAGCTCCGCGAGCCGCCCTTTAGCACATACCACTGGGGCCTATCACTGACATTTAATAAACCATGGTGCTGGAAGAAACGAATAAAAAACTTCAACGAAAACGCACGCATATCTTCTATGCTCGAAGACCAAATTGCCGCGCCCATGGGTAAAATATAATGCTCGGCAAAAAAGCGCGAAAAATTTTCACTGTCTAAATAATCACCTAAATTGCCTTCAGGGTAAATATCCTTTTGATAGAGTGCCTTACAGCCTTTATTAAAACGCAGAATTTCTTTTAAAAAGGCCCAAAAGCGCGGATTCAGCAGGTTACGCTTTTGGGCAAACAAACTCCCTAAATTGTGGCCGTTATATTCAAGCCCTGTCAGCGCATTATGGACACTGAAACTCATCTCAGTCGGTAATATGGTCACGTTAAGGCGAGCCAATAAACGCTCAAATCGTGGATAGGTTCTGTCATTAAACACGATAAAACCTGTGTCTATAGCGTAGGTTTGGCCTTGGTGCTCCACATCGACTGTCGCCGTGTGGCCGCCGATATAGTCATTGGCCTCAAACACTGTGACCTTGTGCGACTCGCTTAATAGATGGCCGCAGGTTAATCCAGAAATGCCGGTGCCGACGATGGCGATATTTTTCATAAACTCTTGTCCTTAAGCGGCTTGGCTTGAGTATCGTTTGCAATCATTTTTTGCCACACAAAGGCAGGTAAAAACGACATCAATTTCAATAGATAAGTAAAGCGTCGCGGAAAATGGATCTCGCGCTTACCACCTTTCAGCCCATTGCGGATCGCCTTAGAAGCGGTTTGTACACTCACTTGCATTGGCATAGAAAAATCATTTTTTGCGGTCAGTGGCGTCGCCACAAAACCAGGGCAAATCAAGCTCACACCTATGTCATTCTTAGCAAGATCAAGCGAGAGACTCGAAGCGAGATACTGCACGCCAGCTTTAGAGGCGCCGTAGGCTTCAGCGCGAGGGAAAGGTAAATAAATAGCGCTGGAACTCATTAAGCCAATACGTGAACCCCTTGGCATTAAAGGTAAAAATGCGCTGAGACAATATCCCATCGCAATTAAATTGGTATGGACGACTCGCTCGAATAACACATCATCGAAGGCCTTAGCATCGTCTATATACTCACAACTGCCCGCGTTCAAAACCACCAAATCGAGCTGACAATCGGTTTTCGCCAACAGCTCGGCTAAATCTTGGCCAGCTTGTTGAACTTGGTCGCGCTGGGATATATCAAAAATTAACAGCGTGGCACCTACGAGTTCATTCAAGGCTAACGCATCTAATCTTTCTTGGGAGCGGCCACAGGCAATGACGTGCCAACCTAAGGCTAAATAATCCTGCGCCAGTTGCAGCCCAATGCCTGAGCTTGCACCTGTAATAAGCACGGTATTAATTTTCAATGGCTTAACAACGTCCATTACTTAGCCGCCCTGTCTTTAAGCAAGCGGATAAGCCCGCCCATGCAAGGTAAATGCTCATACAACATTTGTCCTAAGTCGAAGTAATCCCTGTGAAAATAAATCTTGTCGTTGAATTTAAGTTGGCTCATGCCATCAACACGGATAAGTTCGCCTTTATTCAATTTAGGGTGGCTATATTCCATCTGCCAAAACAGCGCGGCTTGATTCGCATCCTGCTGTACTTCTTTGATCTCAAACTGAATATGCTTAACATTCTTATATAACTTCGCGAAGTACTGAGTTAACGACTCTAGCCCTGTGATTTGATGCATAGGATCGGTAAAGCTAATACTGTCGTCGTAAACTTGGCCCAACAGGTGCAAGTTATCTTTATTCAAGGCTTGATAAAGCTGAATAAAATCATCAACAAGCGTATTAGTCTCAGTCGTCGCTTGGTTTGTCATCTGGTTATTGCTCCTGATCCTATTTATTGGGCCGCGGCCTTTTTCAATACGCCTAGTACGGTTAACGCCCTTGCTCTTGCTGCACTATGCTCGACAATCGCACTCGGATAAGCCGCTTTAGTGTTAAATAACGGCTGTTCAAACAAGGACGGTGTCTGCGCTGTACTGGGTTGATGTAATTGCTTAATTCCCCAAGATGCGAGCTCTGGTAAGTACTTACGGATAAAGCTGCCATCTGGATCAAACTTTTCACTCTGGCTCATAGGATTAAAAATGCGAAAATAAGGCTGGGCATCACAGCCACAACCTGCGGACCACTGCCAGCCGCCATTATTTGCAGCCAAGTCACCATCGATAAGCTTTTGGCGAAAATAGCGCTCGCCCCAACGCCAATCAATCAGTAGATGTTTAGTTAGGAAACTCGCCACCACCATACGCAAACGGTTGTGCATCCAACCCGTTTGATTGAGCTGACGCATTGCCGCATCAACAATCGGATAGCCAGTACGACCTTCACACCAAGCGGCAAACTCCTGCGGATTGTTTCGCCACTGCACATGGTCGGCTTGTCGATTGAAATTATGATTTTTAGATAAGTCAGGAAATGCCACCAGCAAATGACGATAGAATTCACGCCAGATCAACTCATTTAACCAAGTACGGGCTGGACTAGTATCGTCGACAATCACCTCGGGGAAGTCATGCAGCAACGCGGCAACGCATTGTCTTGGGCTAATGACGCCAATGGCCAGATAAGGTGAAATTGAACTGGTGCCATCGATGGCGGGAAAATCCCTATCTTGCTTATAATCCTGCACTTTCTGCTGAATAAAGGCCGAGAGCAAACGCTTTGCCTGCCCTTCTCCCGCAGCCCAAAGTTCACTCGATACTTTAGTGACATTGTTAAACAAATGTGGCTTTGGCTCGGTCAACACAGGTCCAAGCGGCGCCGGAACTGGAAGCGGCAAAATGGCATGGCGAGCGGCAATTTCTCGCCACTTACGGCTAAAAGGGGTGAAAACCTTATACATGTCGCCGGACAAGTTCAGCACTGTGCCCGGCTTAAGCAAACAATGCTCATCGGTTAATACCAGAGGAATACCCGCCTGAATACAGGCTTGGTCACGCTGTTGCTCGTTAATCTCAGGCTCACTGCCGGCAAACACGCGGCTAATACCTTGCTGCTGGCAGTAATCACGGATAAACGCTGGCACATCGGCAAAGGTATCTAACTGAATTAATTCGAATATAATCCCCAAACTCGCCAGCCCTTGGGCAAGTAAATTAATATGACGTTCGATAAAATCCAACTGAATGGGCGCCACATCATGGCGTTGCCACTGGGTTGGCGTAGCGATATAAATCGCCTTAAGTGCCACGCCATTCTCCCGAGCCCAATCGCAAGCAGCGGTTAGCGCCTGATTATCGGCGAGGCGTAAATCTTGGCGAAACCACATCAATGCATTATTGCCCTGCACTTTTATTGACATTGAATCTATTGGCATTGAATCGTTAACTGATGTCATTGTTTTCTCCACTATTGCCCTGCTCGCTTTGACTCACGCCAATACTTTTCCCTTTGCCTTTGTGACTTCTGTTGACCTTCCCCACTGAGCGAGACGGCATTTGTCCAATAAAGTCAGTCATCGAAGGCGCCCAGAAAGCCGATAAGGAAGTCAACGTCGGTACAAAGGGGCCAACAAATCGGCAGGGGAAACTCATTTGTGCCAATACAGTGAGCATTTCAGTCTGCTCAGACCCCGAATGATTTGGATCAGGGATCAGCAAAAGTGCATCGACGTTAAGCCTACCCTGCAGCAGCGGTAAACTACCTATGGCCTGCTCGCCAAGGTCGATAACCGATACTCGAAGCGACGCTAACTCGAGCGATAAGAGCTGAGAAAACAAGCTTTTAGTACGGGAAGAATTAGGCGGAGTGGACGCGCCGCGGGATAACTGCACCACAGCCATTCGCGCCGCAATGGCCTGTCCGGTAAAGGCATAACGCCCACCAACTCGGCTGAGTAATTCACTTTTTAACCAAGCGAGAATTAACTCGGCATCGAGCCGCTCATCCACTAAGTCTTCGAGTTGATTAAGCCAAGGTTGCAGTAACTTTTCTTTCACTAATTGAAACGGATATAAGCCAAATGCATCGTCTAATATCTGCTGCAATTTATGCTGATTGAAGTCGAACAATGCTGCATTCAGCGCAATAATTTGCTCGCCCCACAGATCGACAACTTGGGATTCAATCATTTCACTTGATAATTTGGCGGCACTCATCAGCAAAGGTTTAACCTTGCTGATCGCAACACCTTTAGCTAACCATGTATTAATCTCGTGGATTTCTTGGATATTTTTACTCGTATATAATCTGTGTCCCTTGGGCGTGCGCGCAGGGATCACTAAACCAAAACGGCGCTGCCATGCCCTTAAGGTCACAGCATTCACGCCCGTTAAGGCCGACACTTCACCAATGGGGAGTAATACTCCATCATTGGGCTCATCGTTGGTTATGGACTGGGTATCTTGTTTCATATATCAGTAATAACTCACTAAATTCAAAGCTAAAAACTACTCAGTACGGCAAAAAAATACTAATAGGCATAGCGCAGCTTCAACGCCTCTGGATGAGGATTCAAATACACTTGCTCTTCTATGTAAGGCGTTGGGAATTCCCGCAGATAATGGTTGATAAGCGTGATAGGCACTAACAGAGGCAATAAACCTTCGCGATATTTCATAATCGCTTCAGACAGTTCTGTCTTTTGCTCTTTGCTCAAATGCTTTTTAAAGTAGCCCTGAATATGCTGCAGCGTACTGGTATGATTTTTACGGGTCGCATTGATTTTGAGGGCCGTCATAAAGCCTTCAAAGTAGCGGGTTGCGCTTTGTTCAAGATCCTCAATATTGGCCACTATCGGACCAAGCTCGCGATACCATGTAGGGCTATGCGCCATTAATAAATATTTATAGCGGGAATGAAACTTCACTAACTTATGCTTAGTCAGCCCTTCATGCTTCATCAGGTGCCAATCGTGATAGGCATAAACGCGGGTGAAAAAGTTCTCCCTCAGCACCATGTCATGCAAGCGGCCTTCTTCTTCCACAGGCAATAGTGGATATCGCTCCATCAACTTGCGGGCGAACACACCAATCCCCGACTTAGAGCCATTGTTAGTGCCAATTTTGTACTCTGTCACCCGCTCCATGCCGCAGGTTGGCGACTTAGCACAAAGCAAGTATCCGCCGAGGAAATCGAGCTCTTCAACCTTGTTTTCGCTGTATTCATTGAGCTTATCGGTCACATCTAAGCTACCGTCACCGCTTTGAACCAAGATGGTTTCGCCATCACGGACTAAACGGATACTTTTTCGGGGTGCACCTAGGCCAATCGCCATTTCTGGACAGATAGGCACATAATCGAAAAATTGCTTAATCTCTTGATTACAATAGGTAGAATTTTTATGTCCGCCATCAAAACGAACCTTCTCCCCTAATAAGCAAGCACTGATCCCAATCTGAATTCGCTGCGGGTTAAACTTGTACATAAGTCGACTCCTTGTATCACTATGTCTTTAATTACGGACCATAGTTGTACAAGGATCAAGTTTTTGTATAAATATTTTTTAAAAGTCTCGTTCAAGCGTGACTTCTGATAAATCAATTACAAATGAACCACACATAAACCTCACATAAGCCTGAGCTGGCCTCTAACTTGCTTAATAAAATACCGAGTCATCATTAGATTGAGTTGAACGCCCAGTAGCACCATTTAACCGCACAACATTAAAGCCAAAGGTGACCAAGGGACTCAATCGCAACCACTGGGCCATACCAAAAGGAATCGGACATGAGCACAATCAACCCCAACAGCTATACCAATCCCTATGCTAATTTGGCACTCACGCAACTCAAATCGAGCCAGAGTAGCCAAGCCAATGATCCCACTTTGATTAAGGCATCGGGTCCCGCAGCAAGCCAAGATACTGTAACCCTCTCCTTTTCTGTGCCTCTAGCGACTGCCGATACCTATAGCCATCTCGCACCTAACGCCAAACAAGGCTATACGGGTAATGTGCAAGCCATTGCTGGCACCCCTGAGTCAGATAAAAGCACCGACAAATTGGCTGAAGCCATGCAGACGATCCTCGATAAGCGTACAGGTATCGATAGGGAAAAACTGAAGCAGCTAGAGGCTGAAATGGAAAAAATTGCCAACGATGAAAGCCTGTCTGATGAAGAAAAAGCCAAGCAGCTAGAGTTACTGCAAGCGCAAAAAATGGATCTGATAAAGGAGTCTTCAGAGAAAAATGAACAAAGGCAGCGCAGTGTCGAACCCGAGGTGTATTACAGCTAACAAAGCAATGGAATGCCAAGGCGTGAAGCGGAATGGGGTGTATTGAGTATTGAGAGAAGTGTAAGCGGGTGTGGAAGATAAACTGATGACGTGAAGATTAGTTTATTCGTTAAAGATCAGCCTAAGCATTTGAACCTAGGCTGATCTTTAATATTTTTCGGCTCACTCTTTTGCTAAAAACTGGCTAATAGAAAGTGGCTAAAAACGAGCTGCTAAAATGCGTTACCTGCAACTGTTCTAAGACGCTTAAGCTTGTTTCTCTATCTTGTTAATACTGCCCTTATAACCGGTTTCATCAACGGCCTTGAGCAAATTATCGAGATTAAAATCCTCTGGCACAGTCACTATTGCTTGTTCGGTTTTCAACGAAGCTTTGGCCTTAATCACCCCATCGGTTTTACGCAGGGCTTTATTCACGACAGTGACACACAGCGGACAAGTCATGCCCTTAACATCCAAGGTAACCAGCACGTTTGCCGCCCAGCTCGACGCTGAACACAGGCTAAAGGCGAGAAATAACACTAACTTCATTCGAACACCTCTAATAACCAAGGTAATACAAAAGGATATAACTGAAATGCCAGCACGACAGGCACAGTTAACCAGTACAGCCACACCATCTGAGTACGACTCAACGTCGCAGTACAAAATAGTTTTTTAGCAAAATAGAGCCGCCAAAATCCCATCAGGATAAGTCCAGTAGACAGTATCAACATGGGCACTTGCAGCCAGCTCAGCTGCTCAATCCCCGACAGGCTCGCGGCCGACACCCCGAACACCAGATAAATAAGCGGGGCAATACAGCATAGGCTTGAAGCAACCGCAGCAATCACTGCGGCGGCCATCGTCGCTAAGAGTCCCTTAGCGTTGTTCGGTTGACTGGTAGTCATAGGCAAACACTTTTGGTTCATAATAATTCACAGGATCGCCATCGACTTCCGCATACGGATAACCAAAGTTATTCAGTGGTGTCTGCTCGGCTTCAGGGAATAAATCAAAGTCGCGACCATAGTTAAAGCCAACCCAGTTCATTTCCCAGTTACCAAAGAGATAATCATTCACTGCCTGAACCGCAGGATCGCTGTGCTCTTTTTTCTCTGTTAAGCGCATTTTAGTCACATCGGCAGGATCGGCGGGCAACCAACCATAACCCGCTAAATAGAACATAGCGCGGCAATGTTGACCGCCACTGACATCGGCAGCCCCTTTGTCATCGGCGCTCCCAAAGGCCTTTTTAGAGTAATGACCCATCTTGATCGCCTGACCTAAGCGAATACCAAACATTTCACGGGCAGGGATACCCACAGCGCGCATTAACGCCACAAATACCGAGTTAATGTCGGTACACTTACCGCCTAACTTGCCACTTTCTAAAATGCTGGCCACATCACCTGTACCACAGCCAATCACACTATTGTCGCGGAACATATTGGCGCTAACCCAAAGGTAAATCAGTCGCGCTTGTTTCAGTGGCTCAGTTTCGCTACCGACGATTTTATCTGCCGTTTGCTTCACAATACCGTTAATCGGCATATGTTTAGTCGGCAGTAAATAACGTTCTACATCTGCAGGATAGTGGATCTGTGTTGGTGTGCGATAGTGAGTCAAAGCGCCGCTTTTAAGCGGTTCCCAATCTAAGGTTTCAATGCCTAACTCAACGGTCATTGTCATGCTGTCTTTGGCATCTGGCCAAGTCGCAAACAGCGTTTTAGCGCCATAACTGTTGTTTGAGCTGATATAGGCATCTTTAAAACTGCCGGTGAAATTCAGCTTACTGACCCGTTGGAATTGCGTGTCTTCAGGCAAAGGGATCCACAACTTAACCACGCCCTCAGAGCCTTCAGGAGCAACAAGATGGTAAGTGTTGGTTAAGATAAAACGGCGACGTCCATCGCTTGAGCTATGTTCAACGACACTCGATTTAGAGGAAGATGCCAGTACCGGCGTGATAAAACCCGCAGTCGACAAAATAGCCGCACTTTTTAAAAAATTGCGTCTTTGCATTATGACATTCCTTTTATTGGATCATGTTAGAAAGAAGAGAACTCAACATCACAGAGCAAGATTATAGGTTCTATGGCCCTATGCAGCAATCAAACCCAATTTAGGCTGCTCACCATACAGTACAAAGGCCGTAAATCGGAGAAAAAGACGCAGTAAAATATGCCGCAGCGCTACATACTCGTGAAAATGGGATAAATGTCGACTTTTCTTAGAAGAGCAATTTTAGAAGACTAAAACGATAAAAAATTAAGAGGATTATATAAACCGAACAAATTTAAGTTTACTAAAACAAGTATCACTCGTATTTCATTTATAATCACACCGCAAAAAATATCAACATTAGTCGAAGTTAATATTTATGAGGGAGATAATTCCTAGTTATTTATCGTGCAAACGTGCAGAGTTCTCATTTAATAAAATGAGTTATTCTCTTGGCCGAACTATTATTTACAAAATATGCTTTACAACATTTTCATCTGCAAAAATGAAACAGAATTCGAATTTAGTGACTAAAATTTATACGCTTAAATCTGCAATTTAAGTGTGTACTAAAATTGCGACCTCTAAACTTGCCCGAATTCAGGTCTAGATATTTGGCGCATCTAGCGCTTTCAACTCACTTTCAACTCAATAATCACAACATAAATTCCAAACTCATCGTCCGAAATGGGACTTAGACCACTGTGTTGCAAAAATGTTCCATAAAAGTTTGCGTATGTTCACACCTGTTCTAGGCTTAAAAACGAATATACCTCACTTTAAAGGGCTTTTTTATGAAACATAAGTTTTCATTAGGTCTTTGCTCACTCTTGCTCAGCTCCACCGCTTATGCAGAAGTGAACATTTCAGGTTTTGCCTCAGTTGTCGCGGGTCAAGTTCTCGAAGGTTCTGGCGTTGCTGAGTTTGATTTAGGTCCCACCTTTCTCGCCGACTATCCACTCGTTGGTGCCTACGATGAAGATATTAGCTTTAAACCGGATACCTTATTTGGAATCCAATTTTCAGCGGATTTACTTGAAGGATTAACAGCCACAGCACAGGTCGTCTCACGCGGTGCCGATGATTTTTCAGCAAGTTTTGAATGGGCTTATTTATCCTACGAGATCAATGATCATTGGACAGTACAAGGCGGTAAAAAACGCCTACCTCTCTACTATTACAGTGATTTCTTTGATGTTGGATATGCCTATCCTTGGATACGTCCACCCGCAGATAACTACACATGGCAAATATTTAACTACACAGGTGTCAGCGCGCTATATAACTATTTAATTGGCGACTGGACCATGTCAGGGCAAGTCTATTACGGTAGCGAAGATAGTGAACCCAATAAACTGTTATCTGACTTTTTCTTCCTCGAAAATACCCGAGAAGTGTGGAAGGACATAGGCGGTATTGTTGTCCAATTCAATAAAGATTGGTTAGATATTCGCCTTACACATATGCAATACACGAATGAACGTTATATTGGTGGAATTCAGCAGGAATGGAATGGCAGCACCCAACGTTCAGGCAAATTTTATGGCCTGTCAGTTAACATAGATTATGAGAACTTCCTCTTTCTATCAGAGCTGAACCGCTTAGATCTCGATGGTAGCAATCTAGATACTTACTTGCTCACTTTCGGCTACCGTATCGATTCAGTGATGCCATACATTTCCTATTCGGACTTCAATGAAGGTAAAAATCTCGAAGTGCACCATACGAGTTCAGTAGGAATACGTTGGGATTTCCACCCCTCGGCAGCCTTTAAAATTCAATATGATGATGTTAAAGATGACGGTGGCCCAGGCTTGAAAATCGCAGGGGATTCGAAATCCATCAGTCTTGGTATTGATTTAGTATTTTAGGAGAGAGATATGAAAAAATTACTTTGCTCAATCCTACTCAGTTTACTCTCAATGCCATTATTTGCTGGCGTAGTAGTCATAGTGAATCCCAGTAATACGGATACAATAGATCAAAAATCAATCGAGAATATTTTTTTAGGAAAAACAAAGACCTTCCCAGGAGGAGCCCAAGCAGTACCGGTAAATCTTGACAGCGCTATGCCCTTAAGGGAGACATTTGACACTAAAGTATTGGGCAAGTCATCCAGCCAACTTAAGTCATATTGGTCACAGAAAGTGTTTACAGGCAAAGGAACGCCACCCAAGGAGGTCAGTAGTGGGGCGGAGATGATAAAATTAGTTGCATCTAACCCTAATATTATTGGCTATATTGATAGTAGTGAGGCCAATGATTCGGTAAAAGTTATTGCCGAGTTTTAGATTGGAGTGCCGGGCTTTAGCTCGGCACAACTTGGGGGCAAGGGATGAATTTCTTTAATAACATTTCTATTTTTAAAAAAGTTATCGCGATATTTATTTTAGCAGTCATCATTTTCGCTTTAAACTTAAGCATTAGTGTTATCTCCATAAATAAAAATCGCACCACTCTTAACTATATGGAGCAGCAAGTTTACCAAAGGGTTGAACTCGCCAATCAAAACGTGTTTTTTATCCAACGACTCGATGAGCTTTATACTCAATCCGTTTCTTTTGCCGACGAAGACCTGTTAACCAATGCAGGTACTATGTACGAATCTTTACGCAAAAACCTCCAACAGTTAGACAACGTCGATCCCTCACAAGCCAATCAACTCAACAATCTATCGGCTAAATTAACCCGTTATAACGATATGACAATTAAGCTGGCTAAAGGCATGCTGGCAGGTACGATTGATATGGCAAATATTGGCCAAATCAGCCAAGAAAAATCCCAAGCCTATGAAGCCGTACTCAATGAAATACAAAACTACAAACAAGAAAAAGTACTCGAATTTAAACAATCAATAAAAGAAGCAGGCGACAGATCGGAGCAAAGCTTATGGCTCACCCTCTCCATCGGTATCGCTTTGCTGATCGTGATGTTTATTGTCACTATCGCCATTGCACGCGCCATTAGCTCATCCGCCCGTAATGTTGCCCAATCATTGAGTGAGCTCGCCGATGGTAAGGGTGATCTTAGCCATAAACTTAACGTGTCTGGTAGTGATGAACTCGGCCAAGTATCGAGTAACTTCAATCGATTCCTTGGGTTACTCGGTGATTCAATTCGCAGAGTGGTGAATGTTACCGATCCCTTGCTTGCAAGCTCGCACTCACTCAAACAACGTATGGAAGATGCAACGCATGCAACTCAGAAACAAAGCCATGATGCCAGTGCTGTGCAAGTCTCAATGGAAGATATGCGCCACTCTGTCATCGAAATTTCACAAAATGCGCGCCAAGCCGCCAGTGCTGCCCAGATAGCCGAAAAAGAAGCCATGCAAGGTATGACTGTCGTCCAGCGGACTATTGATATTTCACAGGAATTAAATACGGGGATTCAGGCCGCTTCTAACTCGATTAATGAACTTGCCAGAGACACTGAAAATGTCACCTCTATCTTAAATGTGATTACCTCGATTGCTGAGCAAACTAACCTGTTGGCACTGAACGCTGCCATCGAAGCTGCTCGCGCGGGTGAGCAAGGACGGGGCTTTGCCGTGGTAGCGGATGAAGTCCGTGCCCTCGCCTCTAAAACCGCAGATGCAACCACAGAAATTCGTCATGTACTGCAAAACCTTAAAACGGCGGCCATTTCTTCGGTCAATACCATGAATGTGGCCATGTCGAAATCTTCAGAAAATGAAACCAATGCCCAAAACACAGGCAGTGCATTAAAATCGATTCAGCAGCAGATTGTCAGTATCAATAGCATGAACACCCACATTGCCTCGGCAACGGAAGAGCAAGCCTCAGTCGCTTCCCAAGTGGTCGATAATGTCGTCAACATGAACGCTTCATTCGAACAGACATTGCAAATTCTGTCGCAGGTTCGCAATGTTTCCGAAGGGCTAGTTGATTTTGCCGATGAACTGAAAAACGCCACCTCACAATTCAAACTTTGACCATTGTGTGAGATAGTTTTCCTCCACAAAAAATCGGTATTGAGTAACTCAATACCGATTTTTTATGCATCAAGGCTTAACTTCCCTCATTTTAAACCTGCTAACTAAACGCCAAGAAAGGTGATACACACAGCAATAAACCTGTGATGATAATGATGTACAGCGACGCACCTTTGTACTTATGCAGTGAAGGCACTTGATACACTAAATAAGCAGGGATCAAACACCCGACCAAACCAAAGATTGGACTGCAAATCGATGTAAAGCTCAGCACTGGCGCATTCAATACAATCGCGCCCCACGACAGTAGAATCGTGAAAATCATGATGCCGTAACCCACAAGCTTTTTGTTGATGCGATCTTCAGGCATATATCGACGCAGCATATTCATGGTTAGCCCTTGGCAAGCTTCCCTGAAACCAAGATACACCCCAAAGTAAGCCGTCATGACCGCAAAAATGTTCAGTGTCAGACTCAGTAATTTCAGTGTTTGTCCCTGCATACCTTGGGCGACCATGGCTAAGGCTGAGATATTTTCTTCCGATGCACGCACCGCTTGTTCATGACCCATAGCGAGCGTGAATGACACAGCATAAAAGAACACCACGACAAACAAGACACCAAAGGCAATATTCATGGCGCGCATCGCTTTAAAGCGCGCCACGGCTAAGGATTTTTCCCGCGAACGGTATGAAATCACCATAGGGCTTAAGCTTTGAATAAACAGAATCGATGTCAGCGTAAAGGGCAGCATAACGACCGCATCTTTTAACCAATCTCCCGTTGCCGGAATAGCGCCAATATTATTGATATCCCACTTATCCACCATCAATAGCCCTAACACAGCCACAACGCCCAGCTTAGTCAGCACCATAAAAGTGGAGATCTTAAACAGTAGATTTTCGCCGCGGGATGCTAAAGCAACTAAGCCGCAGATCAGCGCTAACCCGTAGAAGGGATTATGTGACAACAAGTCTTTCGTCACCCCAAAGCTCTGTAAAAAAGAAGCACTGTCATTAGTAATGGCCGTTGAATACACAAACACCCAAATAACCAGCATGATGAAGTACAAACCGCCCAACAACATGCCCCAGTTTTTACCTAAGTAACCCGAAATCACACTCGGGTAATCCTTACACTCAGGTGATTCAGCTAAGGTATTGATGAATAACCGCTGGAACATATACATAGCCGGATAGCCAATAATGCCTGACAGTAAGAACACCCATAACCCCATTAAACCGACCTGTACAGGTAAGAACACGATCCCCGCGCCAATTGCCATACCGATACTCATGATTATCCAGCCCCAATCCGTACTATCGAAGCGGGTATCTGCTTTCCACTGTGCAGCAGTAATTGTTGCATCCATTATTTCACCTTTACCTTGTTGCTATTATTTTGTGCAAATATATTTGAACAAAACAAACTCAGCAACCATTATACTCAACTTTTGTTGAACAAAGAGTTAACGCTCACAACTTAGCTAAAAACGGGATAAATAGCGCACAAATCACAGTGACAAGTGAAATTTATTAAAAAATAATTGCAATAAATGCAAAAAATACAAATAATGTTGCACATAGGCCGAACGCGGCATTCAATTTTATTTGCACGTTGGAGATACAATGAAAACCATTATTCACGCAGAAAGCGCTCCCGCAGCCATTGGCCCTTATTCACACGGTACGAGCTATGGCAATCTCATCTTTACCTCTGGCCAACTACCCGTTTGTAAAGAGAAAGGCGGCGTGGTTGACGGTGGGATCACCGCACAATCGATTCAGTCGCTAGAGAATCTCAAATACGTGCTTGAAGCGGGTGGCGGTAGCTTAGAAACGGTTCTCAAAACCACTTGTTATCTTGCTGAGATCAGTGACTTTGCCGCCTTTAACGAAGTGTATAAAACCTATTTTAAAACCGACTGCCCTGCGCGTAGCTGTTTTGCGGTGAAGGATCTTCCACTGGGCGTTAAAGTGGAAGTTGAAGCGATAGCACACGTGAAAATTTAAGTATTAACAAAAGGTTGTAAGCTGATGAAACCCCAATGGCAGCAGTATATTAACATCATCAAACAGGTCGTTAAGCCCGCATTAGGCTGCACAGAGCCCATCGCCGCCGCTTACGCCGCCGCCGTCGCTCGCGCCTTACTGGGTGTTGAGCCCGATTCAATTGCTGTACAAGTGTCTGACAATCTTTATAAAAACTCTATGGGTGTGTTTGTGCCTGGTACAGGCAAAATCGGTCTGGCAATTGCCGCAGCGGCAGGCGCCATTGCCGGTAATCCTGATGCGGGCTTAGAAGTATTGGCAGTGATCACACCGGAACAAGTCGCCAGAGCACAGGCCCTGATCGATGCGGGTAAAGTCACAGTCGAGCGCACTGAAACCGCAGAATTTATTTATTGCTGCGTTATCGCAAAAAAAGGCGACCGCGAAGCCCTAGTGAAAATCTGTGGTGGCCATACGCTTATTGCCGAAAAGCGCCTCAACGGCGAATCCGTCTTCAGTGTCGATAGCACGCAAGCTAAAGCCACGGGTTCCATCTGTGAAGGCGTGGATATCACTATCGAATCCATTTATCGCTTCGCCCAAGAAGTCCCCTTCGAAGAGATCAAGTTTATCCTCGAGGCCTCTGAGTTAAACGGCAAGTTATCCGATGAAGGCATGGCCAATCCCTATGGACTCGAAGTCGGCCGCACCATGAAAAGCGGCATAGCCGCCGGCATTATTGGTGAAGATTTACTCAATAAAATCGTGATGTTAACGGCTGCAGCCTCAGATGCGCGCATGGGCGGTGCTAATTTGCCCGCCATGAGTAATCTTGGCAGTGGCAACCAAGGCATCGCCGCGACCATTCCCGTGGTATTAACGGCGCAATGTTACAAGGTTTCTGAAGAACAACTCGCCCGCGCGTTGATCATGAGCCATCTCGGGGCAATTTATATCAAGTCCCACTATCCGCCGCTGTCAGCATTTTGTGGTAATACAGTCACCAGCGCCGCCGCGTCTATGGCCATGGTGTATTTGGCGGGAGGTTCGTTCGAACAATCCTGTTTCGCGATTCAAAACGTGATCAGTGACAGCTCGGGCATGGTGTGTGACGGTGCTAAAGCTTCCTGCGCCATGAAGGTCAGCACGTCCTCCAGTGCGGCCGTACGCTCATTTTTGATGGCGCTCAGTAGTCACAATGTCTCCGGCCAAGGTATTATTGCTACCGATGTTGAAAAAACCATTAAAAACATTGGCAAAATGATCCTCAATGGCATGTCATCCACAGATGTCACTATTATCGATATTATGTCGGCATAATGATTTTAACCCGCTGAATAATGGCGGGTTAATAACCAAAGGTTGAAATTGTGAAACTGCAAGATTTAACGCAAAGTGATCTGGATATTCTGAAATCGGTCGAAAATATCGTCGATGGCATCGCTGCTATGTATGGTCAGCACACAGAAGTGGTATTGCACAGCCTAGATGCGAAACATCCGTCTGTGGTCAAAATTGCCAATGGCCATGTCACAGGTCGAGAAGTGGGTGCGCCGATAACCAACCTTGCCTTGCTTAAACTCAAGACAGGTCAGGATATTTCTAACTCTTACCTAACTAAATGCGCCAATGGTAAGACGCTAAGATCGATCACGACAGTTATCCGCAACAGTAAAAATCAGCCCATAGGTTTGCTGTGCATTAACAGCGACATGGATGCGCCGCTGCAATCTGTACTGCGCACTATGATGCCGGATAATCTCTTCAGCACTGAAGTAACCAGCTCACCAGAGATATTTGCCCGCAATATCGATGAAGCGCTGCATAGCACGATTGACAGTATCAACCATGAAGTGCGCTCCAACCCTGGGATTTCACCCTCACAGAAGAGCCGTGAAATCGTCAATCAATTGCATGAGTTAGGTATTTTTGAGCTCAAGGACAGTGCCCAAGTAGCAGCAACTCGATTGGGGATTTCGGTGCATTCGATTTATCGTTACCTGCGGGAAATTAAAGCCAATCAAGCTTAAAGCAAGAAAAACCTCGCCTAAATAGAAAGGGCTAAGGTGTAAATAACCTTAGCCCTTGCGTTTTATTATTTTTGCACTTGTTATTCCGTAGATTGTCCGCTATGGCCCCTCATATTCCATGCCTGCACTCGGCCATCGGCCATTAATGCAATGGCATCAATCAAATTGCTGCGAATGTCACGCATTTGGCTCAAATCAACGAATTGTTTATTGATGGTCAGCGCTGGATTACCTCCCATCCACACGGCAACCGAGCCATCTTGGCGTTTAGCCGTAAACCCAAAGCCAGTAGGGAAAATATCCGTTGCTTGAGTGATTCGAGTTTTGGGTCCAGAGTGGCCATCAACCACAGTGCCATCCTGTTTTAAAAAGACAAACTCCCGCTCATAAGTCACCACTTTGCTCACCTGAGTGACTTCTTGATAATGTGGTTGCTTGTCTACCAAGTCCCAACTATCCCAAGCAATCGCGGTATTATCCTTACGTAGCGCGACAAAGCCCTCATCAACGGGATAAACCTTGTGCACGTCTTGCAACTTATTTTGTAGGACTGATGTATCAGCACCATTGAATTTACTGCCCCATACGTAGAGTTGACGACTGATGGTTAGGGCTGCAAATGCGCCGCGATTTGCATAAATATCAATCACTTTATCGGCGTGGTTTGTGGTAGATAAACGATCTGGAAACGCGACATGATGCTCAGTCAATTCGCCCTCACCCCAGGTATATACGCTGCCATCCGCCAGCAGCGCCGCAAACCCATAATCAGTGTTGACAACTTTCACTGCAGGCGCTAATTGGTTGAGTTTTGCCAGTTGTTCGCGGCCTTTCTGATCATCGCTGACAGCGCCCCAAGACACTAATTTTCCCGTCGCAGTCCTCGCGGTAAAAGCATTATTGTTGGCATAGAGCAGATCGACATGGTTAAGCTCAGAGGCCACGTGGCGACTATCGCCGCCATAAGCTTCTTCTCCCCAGGTTACTACAGTCCCATCCTGTTTTAAGGCAGCAAAGGCCCCTTCGTTAATCAACACAGAGTCAACATGGGTCATCGCAGGCGCTGCATATAGATCCGAGAACTGTGCAAGTGGTGTTGAATCGAGGATAGACCAACTGACTACACTACCATCTTGTTTAATGGCCGCATAAAGCCCCTCTCCCAACACAAAAGAACGAACGCCCGTCTGCACTTGCTTCCTTCCTATCCCCCTCCCCCAGGGGATAAGTTTACCGTCACGGGTTAAGGCCGCAAAACCACAGGTATTCTCTGTCGTGTATAGCTGTTTTACATTGACCAGAGGCTCAGCAGCATTATTGATATCGCCACCACAGTCACGATCGCCCCACGCAACCACAGTGCCATCTTGTTTGAGCGCCGCAAATGCACTGAGATTACTGTAGATTTGACTCACTTGGGCTAACTGAGCGGGCATCCGGATTTTGGACGACTCGTCAGCCACTTGAAGATTATTCGGAATGGACGTTAATGAATTATTCGCGGCGGATGGTGGTCTGTGAGCCAAGATCGTGTCAGAAATTTGCTGTTTTAATTCGGGCGATATATCAGAGCCCTGTTTATCTATGAGTAAGTTAACCACATGACCCAAGGCAAAAATCGCCAGCGCTACACCGCCCCATGAGACCTGTTTTTTATCCACAAGTATATCCTTATCGTAACTGCAAACTCTCACTGAGTTTTAACTGAAACATAACGTCGACTGAGGACGCTAAATGTGAACTGTGATTGTAACCAAAACGGGGCTAAATGACATTGCCCTAAAATCAAAACTGACCAGATTCAAGTAAGATGAGCATATGAGCAAAAAAATAAAAAGCAGCCTATCTCGCTGCTTTTATTGAATATGATGTTGAGGCAACAAAGAGCTAATCCCTTTTACCCACTTTCTCTAAACCCCATACCAGTGCAATCGCTGCCAGCATACACACAATCGCAAAGGCGAGTTGCGAAGGTAGGCCCGTCACTTGCTCAAAATTAAGCGGCGAAATATTTTGCTCCAGCAAAGGCACTTGCTCACCGTGGGAGTTAGTCCGCCAAGTTAAGGTTTCTTTCCATGGCCAAATTTTACCTAAGGTGCCTAACATTAATCCGGTTAGAAACACGATAGTGGCATCGTGGTGCTTACGCATCAGTGCCGACAATAGATGACTGAATGTCAGTAATCCCATCACAGCGCCAACGGCGAAACAGCCCAAAATATCCAGCTGAATATTTTTAGCCGCTGCTAAAACCACGGGATATAAACCCAGTAATAATAAGATAAAACTGCCTGAAATCCCCGGCAATACCATGGCACAAATCGCAATCGCGCCACCGAAGAAGATATTCATGTAACTGGCTTCTACCGCGACCGGATTCAGCACAGTTATCGCCCATGCAGCCAGCACACCTAAGGCAAATAAACCTAAACGTGCCACAGTGAAACCACTCACTTGCTTAAGCATATGCACAACAGAAATAAGAATAAGCCCAAAAAAGAACGACCAAATCGGGATCGGATGCGTCGCCAGTAACCAAGATATCAGCTTAGCAAAGGTAAAAATACTGGTCAGGATCCCCGCCAGCAGACTCACTAAAAAGCCACCATTAATATGGGCAAATGCCCCTTTTATGCCCTGCGACTTAATCACGCCCCAAAGGGAAGGATTGATGCGTTTTACACTGTCGAGCAAGGTATCGAGAATACCGGTAATAAACGCTATGGTGCCGCCCGAAACGCCTGGCACGACATCGGCAGCGCCCATGGCCATTCCCTTAAAATACGTCAGCAAATATTTCACTGTGAGTCCTTGTAGTTAAATCAATATACCATTGCCGCTAAACGACAAATTGGCCGCAATTATACGGTGTTACACTAAAAACCGCGAAATGAAGTTTGCTTAATTAAGCCGACTGGTATTTGTTGTTATCCTAATGTTACACTCATCCGACCAGAGCAGTCCAAGCTCAACTTGGAACAGGCTCAAGATAACAATACCCTTTTGCATCATTATTAAGGATGACCATGAGCCAGACAGACTCTTCTAGCACTGCAGAACAAAAACCAAATAAAGTGCTCGCGCTCTACCATAAGACGCGCCGTTATCCCTTCGGCCAAAAACTGTTTTCAATCATGGTTTCACGCATGGCGCCCTATTTCGGCACCATCAAACCACTGATCACTGAATTACGCCTTAATCATTGCGCCTGTTTAATTAAAAAACGCCATGCCGTTCATAATCATATAAAAACTGTGCATGTGATTGCGATTTGTAACGGCCTAGAAATGGCCATGGGCGTGATGGCCGAAGCCTCAATTCCAAAGCATTTACGTTGGATCCCTAAGGGCATGAGTTTGGATTATACCGCTAAAGCCGGCAGCGATATTTTGTGTATCGCCGAAGTGACGCCAGAACAATGGACTCCCGGCGATATGCTCGTCCCCGTTACCGCCTACGACACCCAAGGTGTGGTTGTGGTGAAAGGACATATCAAGTTGTGGATTTCAGAAAAACCACAGAAATAAGCGTTTTACACGAGCGCTGTGCTTAATGTCAGCATCTAAAAAGGGAGCTAAGCTCCCTTTTACTTTTTTAGCCTTCAGCCGTATTTCGTTAAAAAACTCGGTTAGCGCAATTGCACGGCGCCTTGCTCGCTCACTTTTAAGTAAGGATTTTTAAGTGCGGATTTTTAAATCCGAACTCTTCAATATGAGCTCTTAAATACGAGAGCTTAGTTCGACCTGTTAAATACGAGCTTTTAAAATAGCAGCCCTTTATCGCAGCACTACCCTATATAGCAGCCCAGTTAAACAAGATGTTAAGCAAAATGACTGGCGGTAAAACGCTCAATCAAACGGATAAAGTCGGCTTCGGCAAGCTTGGCACATGTTAAGGTTTGTTCATGGGATAACTGCACATCCCCCAATCCTTCGGCCATATTGGTAATGGCACACACAGCCAAGACGGGCAAACCACAATGCGCCGCCGAAATCACCTCTGGCACCACAGACATTCCCACTACATCGCCACCGATGATTTGCATCATGCGGATTTCAGCCGCGGTTTCAAAACACGGGCCAGAGTAAGACACAAATACCCCTTGATTCACTGCAATCCCAGCCGCTTTTGCGACACTTAAGGCTTCTGCTCTCAGGTCTTTATCATAAGCATTGGCTAGGCTAAAAAAGCGTGGACCGTAACTATCATCATTTGCGCCCGTCATGGGCGTACCCGGCATAGTGTTAATGTGATCGCTGAAAATCACTAATGAACCCACGCCGATCCGCTCTGGTCGTAATGACCCCGCAGCGTTAGTCACCAGTAACAATTCACACCCTAAGCGTTTGAAAGTACGTACCGGCGTCGTCATCACCTTCATGCTTTGGTGCTCGTAAAAATGCCCGCGGCCTTTCATGCACACTATATCGATGCCATGTAAGCTGCCGAGCACGAGCTCTCCCGAGTGGCCGACGACGGTACTCACGGGAAAGCCATCTAAATCTTCATAGGGAATCACCACTTTGTGATCTAAATTATCGGCAAACGCGCCAAGCCCTGAGCCCAAAATCATAGCAGCGCGGGGAGAGAAATTGGGTTTACGGGCTCGAATCGTCGCAAGGGCATTAATAACAGGATCATGGCTCATACAAGGTACCTCATAGCAAAGGAGTGAAAGAGTAAACGCCCTCAGTATAAGCGGGCTTAGGGTTGCAAATAATCGCGATTAATCGCACTATTGTGCTGATAAAAAGGACAATAACTAAAAAGCAGTGAGCCTGAGATGAGCAAGATAAACGCACCAGAACTCGTCACCTTGAAGATGCTGCGGTATTTTCATCGAGTGGCTGAAGTGAAAAACTTTACCGCTGCTGCCGAGCAACTGCATCTATCGAAATCTCCGCTGAGTGCACAAATCAAAGAGTTAGAATCACTCCTTGGTGTTGAGCTGTTTACCCGCAGTACTCGGCAAGTCCAGCTCACGCCCTATGGTCAATTGTTAAGAGAGAAGTGCGAGCAAATATTCGAGCTGGTGAATACCTCATTGGAGCAAGTGGCTCAGCTTGGGCGACTCGATAGAAACCATATTCGGATTGGCATCATGAGCTCGCTGTTTTGGATGGGATTTGGTGACATACTGAAAAGCTTTCGCAAGCAATGCCCTGATAATGAGCTGATCTTTCAAGAGTTATCACCTGAAACTCAAAAAGTCGCCTTAGCGCATCAAGAAATCGATTTTGGCCTAGTGCGCTACGCCGACACCTTAAATCTGCCGCACCTCATCGCCGAAACCATCACCAGCGAACCTATGGTGTTAGCGCTGGCAAATAAACATCCCATAGCCAGACGTAAAAGCATCGACTTGAGTGAACTCAAAGATGAGCCCTTTACCTTACTCTGCCGTGCCAATTCCGCCTCTAGCGATTTGATTATCGCCAGCTGTCAGGCCGCAGGATTTATGCCGCAACTGGTACAGGAAATGGTCGAGCCCAATAGCTTGATGGCGATCATCGCTGGCGATAACAGGGTATCCATAGTGCCGCAAAGTTATGCTTCACAACCTTGGCCTAGGGTAAAGTTTATTAAATTAAAACAAACTATTCCCGCCGATATCTGCCTGATTTATCGGCCAGAAATGGCTTCGCTGCCGATTCTCGATAGCCTGAGGGACTTATTGAAGCAACAAATCAAAACCATTTAGATTGTCTCCCAAACGAGTGCTATGCTGAGTTTAATATTCAGGGTTCATATTTTAAGGATATCAAGATGGATGAATTTTTAGCGGCAGCCATTGAAGAAGCCAAACAAGGACTGGCCGAGGGTGGCATTCCCATTGGTTCGGTATTAGTGATCGATGGCAAAATCGTCGGGCGCGGACACAATAAACGGGTACAAAAAGGCAGTTCAGTACTGCATGCCGAAATGGATTGCCTCGAAAATGCCGGCCGATTTAGCGCCGCCGAGTACCAAAGAGCAACCTTGTATTCCACCCTATCGCCCTGTGATATGTGCAGCGGCGCAGTATTACTTTATGGCATACCTAAAGTCATCGTCGGTGAAAACACCACTTTTCAAGGGCCAGAAGCCTATGTCAAATCCCGCGGTGTCGATGTCACTGTGGTCGATAACGCCGAGTGCAAACAACTGATGCACGACTTTATCGCCAGCCATCCCACACTCTGGAACGAAGATATCGGCGAGTAGTGGATAAGCTTTCTTCTCAGTCACTTTCTATATTTCACTTGCTATCTTTTTTGTATTTCACTTTTTGTATTGGCTGTATTTCATTGGGGGCTAGCGCCTGCTAGGCTAGCCCTCCCAAATCCCAGTGAAAAGTGGAACATGTCAACTAGCGAAAGGAACTCTGCTAACGTGCCAACCAACTTACCTAAAGACCCTTGGTCAAGAACAGACTCCACGCAGCCAGTCGTAATGGCGATTCCTGCACAGCGTAATGCCAACCTCGATGCCATTCGCGGCTTAGCCGTGTTGGGGATATTTTTTATGAATATCTATTTTATGGGCATTACTTTTTTTGGCTATGCGCCCCACGAAACGCCGCCGCTGTCGGATCACATAATCAAAGTGTTCAGTAACTTTTTCATCGAGGCGCGCTTTATCAGTCTGTTTTCCATCTTGTTTGGCGTCGGGCTTTTTATTCAATATCAGCGATTTAGCGCCAAAGGCCTAGAAGCATATCCTTTACTGCGCTCACGTTTGAAATGGCTAATGGTGTTTGGCTTACTCCACGGCATCATTGTCTGGCCTGGTGATATTTTATTAACCTATGGGATCAGCGGATTTTTAGCTTTGTGTTACAAAGATTTAAGTATTAAAGCCCTTAAGCGCAAAGCGAATATTTTTATTTTAAGCGCCTTAGTAATCATCACGTTGATTAGCCTTACGGGCAGCGATGAACCTTTCACTCGAGAATCGAGTCTATTTGCAGAGCAATACAGCGCATGGACCTCAGGCTATGCCGATCAACTGTTCCTGCATTTGATGCAAGTGGGTTATATGGCGCTGGTGATCCCTTTTACCATAATGTGGTTTACTGCGGGCTTGATGCTGCTTGGCATGGCCTTGTATCAACAGGGGACTTTTGAGCGGGGTTTTAGCAAGCCACAACTGCTGAAATTAGTGCTAGCCAGCGTGACGGTATCGCTACTCGATACCGGTTTAGACTTTACGAACAATCCTATTCTAGTCACGTTTTCAGATGTGTTAATCATGCTAAGCGCTATTCCTATGGCGCTGATTTACATTCATATTATGGTTAAAATTTGCCAAAATAATCCTAATAGACTCACGCCACTGCAAAATGTTGGCAAACTCGCCTTTAGCCTCTATATTCTGCAATCTATCGTTGGCGTGTTAGTGTTTAGGCACTTCGCCCCCGAACTGCTATTGAGTCTAGACAGATGGGGATACATGGCCATGGCACTGGTTTATTCAGTAATGCAATTACTGTTAGCCAGCCTGTACTTACGTTATTTCAAGCAAGGGCCATTGGAAAAACTTTGGCGCCATCTCGCGTTTAAAAAATACGCGGCATCACAAGAACACAAGCAAGCTTAAAAACACTGACACGAGATTGATACCAGATAATGACGAACAAAAAACCGGCCAAAACGGGCAACAGCACTTCACCTCAAACAAATCGTGCTCAAAAGAGTCGACCACAAAACAATCGCGCTCAGAACAGTCGCACTTCAAACAATCGTGCTCAAACAAACAATCGCGACCAAAGTAGTCGTACTCAAAAATCAAATGCAGCCACTTCAGGATCAAGCCTTATGCCGCTGTTATTGGTGGTGATTTTTCTTGCAGGCTTAATCGGCGCAGCGCAGCAACATATGCTGCCCTACGGCATTGCGGGCATGTACCTCACACTGAGCCTGCTGACCTTTATCGCCTACGCTATCGATAAATCCGCCGCTAAACGCGGTAAATGGCGCACTAAAGAAAGCACTTTGCATCTGCTGGCGCTCATGGGCGGTTGGCCGGGCGCCCTGTTTGCCCAAAACGTATTAAGGCACAAGTCAGTTAAAGCCTCATTTAGAAACGTCTTCTGGCTCACCGTTGTCGCTAACTTAGCCGTGCTGGGTTATGGCATAAAAACCGGCGCCGTAGATATGTTTATCTAGCAAGCTATGGATTCTATGAAAATCTAAAGTTTGTCACTAATACGCTTTAACTTATTTTAATACAAAAACAAAAGGTTAAATTATGAAAAAATTTTTAGTTGCAGTTTTGGGTGTTGCAATACTATCGGGTTGTGCCGCACCTCGCTATACAGCAAAACCAATAGAAACAAATACTAACAATGTAGAAATAGTCATTATTAAAGATAAAGAAACACGTGACGGCTTCCAAGAAACAATGGAGACATGGCTAAAAGCAAATAATTACACCTACACAGTGCAGCCTGATGGTTCTAAACATGATTTAAATAAACTCACATTAGAATATGAAGGTAATTGGACTTGGGACTTGGCATTATATTTAAAAAGCGCTGAAATTAACGCATTTCAGAATGGCCAAAGAGTTGGCAGTGTTAAGTTTCAAGTACCCTATACTGCGAACCCGAGTAAGTTTGGTAATGCTGCGAATCGTATTAGCTATATGATGTCAGCTCTATTTGGTCAAATCACTGCTGATGAAGCAACAAAAAAAGTAAATGGTTCAAGCGATTAATATCATTGAAACCTTAACTAAAAAACAGGGTAATCATAGAATTACCCTGTTTAGTTTTGCACTGTTTATTATCTTTAAAACCAGCTCAACGCGATACTGATAATCACGCCTGTGATCATCAGCTGCATTAAACAAAATCCCATAATATCCCGCGCTTTTAAGCCTGCAATTGCCAGCACGGGCAGTGCCCAGAAAGGTTGAATAAGGTTAGTCCAGGCATCGCCCCAAGCTACGGCCATAGCCACCCGAGCAACATCGGCGCCCAAGGCTTCGGCAGCTGGTAACATAATCGGCGCCTGCACGGCCCATTGACCGCCTCCCGATGGCACAAAAATATTTACAATTCCCGCGCTAATAAAGCTCCAAAATGGCAGGCTCTCGGCACTGGCTATGGCCACAAAACCTTCCGAAACACTTTGGGCTAAACCCGACTGCACCATCACCGCCATAATGCCCGCATAGAAAGGGAATTGGATCACAATCCCTGCCCCGCCCTTAATGGCCTCATTCAAGCTGGTTAATAAACTGCGTGGCGTTTGATGTAAGAGGATGGCGAGAAACAAGAATAAGAAGTTCACTAAGTTAAGGTTTAAGCTGCCACCCTGTACCCAAAAGTAATAGCCTAAGTACACAAGCCCAGCGCCACCGACACTCCAGCCGAGTAAGCGGCTATTTTCTAACTTATCCGCAGGACGGTTTTCAGGCTGACGCTCGCTCACATTGGCAGGGTTAAGCTCCAACGCCGAAGCTGCGGGTTCGCTGCCTTTGTCATCAAGGGCGCTTGGGTCGACATAAATGCTGTCCTTGTCTTCAGGCAGCATAAAGCGATTCACTAATGGCATGACCACAAAAAGAATCGCCACTAACAATAAGTTAAAGCCCGCGAAAATGGTTTCACTAGTGGGGATAATGCCAATTTGTGCTTCGGAGAAATGCCCCGCCGTTGCTATGGTTAATGGGATAGAACCCGCAAGCCCACCATGCCAAACCACAAAGCCAGAATAGGCGCTGGCGACCAGCAGCCGATAATCCACTTTCACTTTACGCGCTAAGGCTTTGGCAAATAACGCGCCCACCACTAGCCCGAATCCCCAGTTAACCCAACTGGCGGCCAGTGAGACCAAGGTTACTAAAATAATGGCTTGCGGTGCCGATTTAGCGAATCCTGCAATCGCATCGAGCAGCTTTTTAATCGGCGGCGAGCTTGCCAGCATGAATCCCGCCACCAGCACTAACAGCATCTGCATCGAAAAACTCAGCAAGGTCCAAAAGCCATCGCCCCAATAATTGATGACTTCCAGCGGAGTTTTGTGTTCTGCGACCACAGCTGCAATTAACACCACTAAGGTGAGTAAAAGGACGAAAATATAGGGATCGGGTAGATATCGGTCGACGAGTTTGACCAAAGGTTTTGCCGCTTTGTTTAGCATAGACTTTCCTTGTTTATTATCTAAATTCTAGTTTTTATCTGTTTTTATTGAATTTTTATTGAGTCTTAAGCCCACAGGTTAAGCGATCTCTAAAGCGGGATAAAGTCTTGAGGGGATTTTTAACGCCTTGAAGTGGTAGCAACAGATATCCCCCTCAATGCAGGTGTGAGTGCCGATAGCATCTCAAGCTAAAAAACTGATAATATGGCGGAAATTAACTAAGGTGCTCTTTATATGAAAATGTTACTTGCCGTTGCTGTAATTGCTGGGGTGATTTTTTACTTCTTTACCTCGATGAACGGCCAAAAAGCCGCCCAAGAGAATATCCGTTTAGGCAATGAATTTTTAACGCAAAACAAAACCAAAGAAGGTGTCATCACCACAGCTTCGGGTTTGCAATATCAAGTATTGACTAAGGGCGATGGCACCGTTCATCCTAAAGCCAGCGATACAGTGACAGTGCATTACCATGGCACTTTGATCGATGGTACTGTGTTTGATAGTTCAGTTGATCGCGGCGAGCCTATCGCATTTCCGCTTAATCGGGTGATTAAAGGCTGGACCGAGGGCGTACAACTTATGGTCGTTGGCGATAAAGTGCGTTTCTTTATCCCAAGTGAACTCGCCTACGGCAACAGCAGCACGGGCAAGATTGGCGGTGGTTCAGCGCTCATTTTTGATGTAGAACTGCTTAAGATCGATTAAATCTGTCTTCAATGAGCCTAATCGCATAATAAAAAGCCCTGCATTATCGCAGGGCTTTTTGTCCTATAACTCAAATAATATTAGTATGTTGGATGATTAAGGACAGCTTGCTGCACCAATATCAACCCATACCGCCGCAACGCCTGGTACATCACCTTTAGTCCAGTAACTCGCCTTCCACACACGACCGTTATAGCTGGTGGTTTGACCGCCGTTGTACACCACACCCGCATCCCAACCGAGATCAACTTGGCTGAGTAGCTGCCATTGATCAGCGGTGCGAGATGGCGTATTGCCCTGCGTCCAGTACTTCGCTTTCCATACCAACTGACTGTGGCTCACAGTATCACCCGTGTTGTACACCACACTGGTTTGCCAAGTAGGATAGTTACCGGCATTAGGATCGGTTGCATCACAACCACCACCGATCACTTTTGGCGTCACGGTGAGATTCGTCGATGCGCTCGCATCCAAGGCACCATCGGAAACCAGCACGCTCAAACCATAGCTGGTCGCTTCGGTGACATTAGGCCCAGTGACCACTAAGGTGGCACTATTTTGTCCGGTTGCCGACACGCCAGCGGGCACAGTCCAAGCGTAAGTTAAGGCATCACCGTCGGCATCAGAGGCACTCGCCACTATGCTAACGGTTTTACCCGCTTCCACTGTTGCAGTGGCAGCTACACTCACCACGGGAGCTTGGTTCGGAGTATCCGCCTTATTGGTCACTGTCACTGAATCTGTGGCAGATAGCCCTTCTGGATCTGTCACTTTGAGGCTAAAACTATAGGCAACATCGGTTTGCGTTGCACTCAGTTGAATCGCCGCATTCGCCATATCCGCGTTTGTGATGGCAATCGTTGGGCCAGACACTTGAGTCCAAAGATACGTCAGCGCCTCATTTTCAGGATCCCGCGAACCGCTGCCATTGAGCACCACATCGGCGGGACCTGTGACATTCACATCCGCACCCGCATTGGCAATCGGCGCTTTATTCACCGGTGGCGTAGTTCCTTCGCCATGACCTAAACCTTCGTGCATCGCATTTAGAATATCGCCGTTATCGGCATCAATTTCCCATGCAAATAAACCACCTAACTGATTGGCAAGCACATATTGGCCCTTAGCTTTAACGGAACGAGCATCATCGAAAGTGATTAAATCCCCCGTAGATGCCTTGAACAATGATGGCGCCTCGGCCGTTTCATCATAGCTGTAAGTCCAACCGCTCCCCATGTATTCGTTCACTATCTGGCGATAATCCACTATGCCATCTTCCCATGTGCCTTTCACTTTGCCCGTCGCTGTCCCCGTGAATGGGTTATTGCCCGTGTAGCCATTCACGCCTGTCCAGCCGCGGCCGTACATAGCAGCACCAACCACAATTTTCCCTGGGGTTACACCTTGAGTTAACAGAGCTTTAATACCCTTGTCTGTGGTGTAGCGGGTATCAGGATCCCAACTCGCCTCATAAAGATTGGTTTGATGACCGAGTTCAGTATTTGTCCAACCGCCATTGAAGTCGTAACTCATCAAGAAGATGTAATCCATGTACTGCTGAGCAGCCTGATAATCGACCTTTGCCATTTTTTGAGCATCGATACCAATTGCGGAAGTCAGTTCATAGGTACGACCCGTCTCAGCACTTAACTCGTCGAGCATGGCGCGCAGTTCACGCATCAGGGTTACATAGGTTTCACCGTCATTGGCATTACCTAAGTTTGGATTCGCACCGCCACCACCTGGATATTCCCAGTCAATGTCAACGCCGTCGAAGAACTTCCACGTTTGCAGGAATTCCTTCACCGATGCGACAAAGGTATCGCGCTTAGTTTTATCGCCAAAGTAGAAGAAGGGATCAGATAACGTCCAGCCACCGACCGAAGGTAAAATCTTTAGATCGGGGTGGGCTTGCTTCAACGCCATCAATTGGCCGAAGTTGCCTTTGTAGGGATCGGAGTAGTCACTCACGCCCGCCTGTGGCATTTGGACCGCCGCCCAAGGATCATGGATAGCGACTTTAAAATCTTCACGGCCACTACAGGCACGTTGCAACGCTTGGAAACTGCCGTCGATTTCTTTCAAGCTATCGTTAATGCCATCACCACCGCAAATAGGGGTAAAGCCATATAAAATATGAGTTAAGTTCTGTGCTGGGATTTTATCGACAGGGAACTTACGGCCATACACGCCCCATTCTACAAAGTAACTGCCGACCACTTTGCCCGACTTGTTAACGTATGGACGATTGTTTTCTTTAAGCGGAGCATTGAGTGGCACTAAATGGCTGCCATCGGTATCGGCCACGAGGATTTCTTTGGCATCGCTCGCCGTACAACCATCGCTGTTACACAGTTGCACTTGCATCTGATAACGGCCGCCTTTGTTCACCTTAAAGTTAGCGGTTCCCGAAGCGCCTGAGGGGCCTTCCCAAGCTACATTACCGTTGAGCAGCACTTGGGCTTTATTGCCCACATCACCACTCCAAAGGTTCCAGCTGACGGACACGTCGGCAGCATCTTTAATGGTCACCAACTGATTGTAAGCCGTAGCGGCTTGATTAACTTCGATAATAGCGAACTTGGTTTCGCCCCAACCTATAGTCGGTTTGCCGGGCGCTGCGGCAAATGCACTGGCACTCACGGTAGATGCCAGCGCCGATGCCACCAGCAAGACTGATGTTGAAATTTGAGTCTTGAACATGAGATATCCCTATTGAATTTTTTTATATGAATCAATAAGGCAAACAAAGCGTAGACAGGAAACAACACTCTCTTAAGACCATGCAACACGACTGACAATTGCACGAAGAAAAACCTGTGGTATCCCCGCTATCATAGGTACAGACGAACCCTTAGACCGGAGGCTTTGCGTCCCAGTTTTTCAACTGGTTTGCCTTTTACACGCAATGACAACGTTGTCATTGCGATAATCAGCATAGACGTAAGCGCAATAAAAATGCAACAAAATATTATCAACTAAGGTAGTGGTCTGATAAGAAAGCAATTAAATACAGTTCAACTATTTCTAATATTTACTTTGATAATTAAGGATTTGCTGACTATTTTAGCCATAAAAAACAGGACACGATAAGCCAAAGGCATCACCTGTCCTGTTATCAATTTCACTATTTATGCTGCGAATACTGCTTAAATTGCTAGGGCTGAGCCGCTGAACTCTAATAATTCAAAATCATAAGCAAACAGCATCTATGATCCTTATACGCGTGGATAATCCCTTGCGAGCATCACAGATAAACCTCTGCACACTAAGGTTTCCATATCATCGACGCGGTTGATTTTCATCTCAGCTAAGGGCGCGCTCAATGCCATTTGCTTTAAGCTTTCGAGGCAGCCTTTGTAGTAAGGAGCACTGTTCATCATGTTACCCGCGAGCCAAATCCGATTGGGATTAAATAAATTCACTGTCCACGCCAGCCCCATACCAAGGTAACTGCCCGCACGGTATAAATCATCCTGAGTAGTGATGTTACGGCTACGCACAGAATCGCCACTGGCGAGTTGCTCTAAACTAAATTCGCCTGATTCAGTCATCACGCGGCAATGCCCCAACTCCCCTGCAACCCCCGTCGCACCTGTAAAAGCTTGCCCATTAAACGCAATCGACATCCCTATCCCGGTGCCGCACATGACCAACAACTCACAGGCATATTTGGCATCGCACGTGGCTTGCATACCCGCATCCATATCGTTGCAAATAAACTTAAGCTCGCCTTGAGTTTTCACTGTGTCAAAACTCAAGCCATTGAGTCCGGGTAACGATTTACAGGCAACCAAACGATTATTTTGTACGAGTCCTGGTACGCCAATCGCTAATTGGTAATGCTGTAAATCGTAATCGCGTTCAAGCGCAGCGATTTGATTATTTAACTCTTCAATTTTAAAACCTTCGCCTGTGGGGATTTTATATTGTTCTGTATGTCCCGCGAGCTGAAGTTCGAACAGGGCTGTCGTACCGCCCACATCTATTGTTAGTATTTGCATCGCTTACTCCACTGATACATGCGCCCCACTCTGACCCCGAGCGGAGATGGCAAATGTTAGCATAGGGTCCAAATGTTAGCGATTGAATAAAACTTAAGTCGCTAATTTGTAAGGAACAAGTCTACAAAAAATATGACTGACATTTTGTTTTACTCAGGTTTTATGCTAAGAATCACACAAATAAATTAAGGGTAAAACACTTAGCTTGCTCATCACAGTCAGCACAAATTCACGATTGTATACAAAATCCTTTATTCGCTCCCCTTGCATCCAGCGCGTTAGGCTTGCGATAATCCGAGCTGGTTAGAACTCAAATAAACATATACCTACTTATCCTTAGGCAAGCTTTGCCTACCGACTCGCACAGCGTGCAAGTCTCACTTGGAGCCCATATGTCACATTCAATTGCCAGCCGCCTCGGTGCCATTCGCAGCGAATTATCTTCCGCCAATCTCGATGCTTTTATCATTCCCCGCGCCGACGAGTATCTGGGCGAATATGTGCCAGAACATAACGAACGTTTGTACTGGGCAACCAACTTCACTGGCTCGGCAGGTATGGCTATCGTATTGAAAGATAAAGCCGCTATCTTTACCGACGGCCGTTATACGGTTCAAGTTCGTCTGCAAGTGGATGCCGCACTGTTCAGCTATGAAAGCCTGACAGACACACCGCAAATTGAGTGGTTATGTGACACGCTGCCAGCGGGATCTCGCGTTGGCTTCGATGCACGCTTGCATACTTTAGCTTGGTTTGAAAATGCCAAAGCGACCTTAAACAAAGCCCAAATCGAATTAGTGGCGGTTGAGCAAAATCCTATCGATTTACATTGGCAGGATCGCCCCGCACCATCGAGTGCGCCAATCACGTTATTCAGTAACGAGAGTGCCGGTAAAACCAGTCTACAAAAACGCATTGAAATTGGCGCCTTAGTAAAAAAAGCCGGTGGTGATGTTGCTTTGATCGCCGCCTTAGATTCTTTCTGCTGGCTATTAAACATTCGCGGTAACGATATTCCGCGTCTGCCTGTCGTGCTCGGCAGTGCCCTGCTTCATGCTAATGGCGATATGCAGCTGTTTACCGATTTAAGCAAACTCCCTGAGGGCATTGAGGAGCATGTCAGTGCAGGCGTTAGCTTTAAGGACGAAGCCACGCTCGCCGATACCCTTGCCAGCTTGCAAGGCGTCAAACTGCTGGCCGATCCGAACTCGGCTAACGCTTGGGCACAAAACCTCGCCCGTGAAGCGGGGGCTAAATTGATTGCTGGAATCGATCCCGTTTCTTTGCCTAAAGCGCAGAAAAATCCTTCAGAACTTGCCGGAATGCGCGCTTGTCACATTCGTGATGGCGTTGCAGTGAGCCGCTTCCTTGCATGGTTAGATGCCGAAGTCGCCGCCAAGCGTATGCACGATGAAGCCACGCTTGCCGATAAATTAGAAAGCTTCCGCCTGCAGGATGAGCGCTATCGCGAGCCAAGTTTCGACACGATTTCAGCAGCAGGCCCCAATGCCGCCATGTGCCATTACAATCACAACAATGGCACACCTGCGATGATGACGATGGACAGCATCTACTTAGTGGATTCTGGCGCGCAGTATATTGATGGCACCACAGATGTGACCCGTACTATTGCGATTGGCAAAGTAACTGATGAACATAAAAAAATGGTCACGCTGGTGCTAAAAGGTCATATCGCGCTAGACCAAGCTCGCTTCCCTAAAGGCACTTCAGGCCAGCAGCTCGATGCATTCGCCCGCCAGTATTTATGGCAACATGGTTTTGATTACGACCACGGCACAGGCCATGGCGTGGGTCACTTTTTAAGTGTGCACGAAGGTCCGCAGCGCATAGGTAAAAATGTCAACGGTATCGCACTGATGCCCGGCATGGTGCTTTCCAACGAGCCGGGTTACTACCGCGCTGAGAGTTTTGGCATTCGCTTAGAAAACTTAGTCGTAGTGCAACACTGTGAAGCACTGAAAGGCGCTGAGCGTGAGATGTATGAGTTCGATGCACTGACGATGATCCCTATGGATGCTCGCCTTATCGATAAGAGCCTGCTAACGCAAGGGGAAATCGACTGGTTCAATGCTTACCATCAACAAGTGTTCCATACACTTTCGCCGCTGATGTCCGGTGATGAACTCGCGTGGTTAACGCAAGTGACTAAAGCGATTTAGAGCGATTTAGCACTCCTGCGGGTAAGTAGCGATTTAAGTCGTCATTTAAATCATCTTATACATCCGTTATATGCTACAAAATAAAGCGCCCAAGACTATGAGCCTTGGGCTTTTTTTTAGCACTGCTTCTGTACTTTCAAGCCTAGTCCTATTTCAATAGTATGCTTTCAGGACATGGTTTCAAAACACGATTTCTATTTCAAACATGATTAAAAACACGAGTCGCTAAACCATAGTAGGCTGCGCCATAGGCTGATAAGCATCATCCAGCGATGCCTTAGATAACACTTCAAACTCCTGATGAATTGCCATAAAACAATCGACTAATTCAGGATCGAAATGCTTACCTTTGCCTTCAATCATTAAATCGATGGCTTCTTGGTGACTAAAGGGTCGCTTATAACATCGCGGTGAAGTGAGTGCATCATAGACATCCACCAAGGCAACGATGCGCGCCGAAAGCGGAATGTCCTCACCTTTCAACCCTAAGGGGTAACCACTACCATCCCACTTTTCATGGTGACCCGAAGCAATATCTTGGCCCATCTGAATAAAAGTACATTGGGGCGCATATTCCAACAAACTGCGTAACACTTGCCCACCAATCACAGGGTGGGCTTTGATCTGCTCAAACTCCTGCGGGGTTAATTTACCCGGTTTGAGCAGAATCGCATCGGCAATACCGACTTTACCTATGTCGTGCAAAATGGCCGATAGACTAATATCTTGAATAAAATCATCGTTCAATTCCGCCGGTGGATTGTCGGCCTGCAGTCGCTGCGCCGCGAGCATTTTTGAATACTGCCGCATACGTAATAAATGCGCGCCCGTTTCGTTGTCTCTGTATTCGGCAAGTTTGGCCAACCCTAATACAGTCGCTTGGCGTGAGGCTAAGGTTGAATCGAGTGAATCCGCCAACTTACCTAATAAGTAAGTGATGGTTAGGGTCAACATGGCATTGGTTACAATAAAATTGACCACGACAACGGCCCAAATACCCAAACTGTAACCGTGAATATCGGGCCAGTTTAACCAGCCAAAGTGATAGGCAAGCCCAATCAGTACCAGACTCAGCCCATTTAAATATTGGGCATATAAGCTCGCGCGACTTCCTAAGAAAATACCAACTAATGGCGGAAAGATAAATAACCAGAAGAACCCCGCACCCGATGGACCAATCGCAATCAAAAAACCAACGCCGATAGCAAACCCCAAGAAGCAGCCACAGCCAAAACGCGTACTATCAGCAAGCTTAGGAAAATACAGCAAAAAAAGTAAAAAAAGATAAGCCAGCGTATCGAATACCACCATAGACCAAAGATCGGCGATGACACATAAATACACGCTGGTGATATATACGGGCACGCAGAGAAGCGCAAGAAAGCCAAATAGACGTTCAAAAATCAAACGTCGCCAATGGGGAAGTGCCGCTGCTGTCCCCAAGGACGCGGTAGCCAATTTAGCTACGCCACGTCTAAGTGATATCGCCATGGGAAAATCCTCTTATGTTGCATTCCCGCTATGAGCTAATGAAGCTGATCTTATGAACCTAAGCTAATGAACATGAGTTAATAAACTAAAGGGTGCGGATAATATTATAAAGCTGAGGCAAAGCCAGATAAATCACACGCTCAGCAAGTCATAGTTTGTTGCCCATTAAAGAATAGACTAAGACTAATAAAGCGCTCGAATGAATGCCGCGATATGGCAACCGAATCAACGACATTAGTCCAATGTCGCCGAGCAGATTTAGTCGATAACATGAGCGTCTAATATCCACTCAATATCTGAGGAAAAATAACCCTATACAAAATACTGAAATTTGCGTTTTAGCAGGATAAACGCTCGTTTAATTCTATATTCGCAATACTTAAAAATTTTATATTTTGCAATAGCTTATAAATACAACGAACGATTGATTTTCATGGGTAAGCCATCAAAAAGCGCTCTCCTATACCCATACAAAAATGATAGTCTTATCACATAACAAGCTTACCCCAATGAGAGTAAGCGCAAGAAAATTAGCGCCTAACACCGCGCCCCTGAACCCCAATGAACCATATCGGCCCTGAATGGACACACAAAATGAGCCAGAGTAACGCGTCTGCCAACAGAACACTGAATACACAGAGATCAGATCAAGAAATTCGCTTAACACCACAGGACGAACTCATTTCCACCACCGACACTCGCGGTGTTATCACTTACGTTAATGCCCGTTTTGCCGAAGTCTCAGGCTATAGCGCCCAAGAGTTAGTCGGCAGTGCCCACAATATGGTTCGTCATCCCGATATGCCGAGCGCCGCCTTTAAAGAAATGTGGGAAAAGCTTAAGTCGGGCCAATCTTGGCGCGGCATAGTGAAAAACCGCTGCAAAAATGGTGGCTTCTATTGGGTCGATGCCTTTGTCTCGCCATTGTTTGAAAACGGCACCATTATCGGTTATCAATCGGTGCGTATTCAGCCTCAGGCCGCCTACGTCAGCAAAGCAAATGAGATATACCAAAGACTTAAACTGGATAAATCCATTTCTAAGCCCTTAAGCTTAATGCAGAAACGTATCCTCTCGGCGGTTGTCGCCTCGACCGGCCTGCTGATCGCAGGCTACTTTTGGGGCTGGGGCGTGATTATCGCTGGGGCGGTTTTGATGAGTTTAAACTTGGCTATTTTCTACGATGAGGCCTTTCGCATTCCCGCTAAACTGATTGAAATGCAAACCAAATACGACTCTATCAGTCGTTACATCTACTCGGGTGCCGATACGTCTTCTATCCTCGACTTCCAGCTCATCATGCTGCAGGCCAAAATGAATGGCGTACTGGGACGCACACAAGATCAAGCCAATCAATTGCACGCAATTGCCGATCAATTGGTGGTCGCGACCGAGCAAACCTATGTCAGCCTAGATCAAGAGAAAAGTCAGTTAGAACAGCTCTCTGGCGCGATGGAAGAAATGAGTTCAACCATTACAGAAGTGGCGCAGAATACCCATCTCACGTCCACCAGCATCAATACCGCCTACGATCTATGCCTTAAAAGCAGCGCCAATATGAAGGCCAATACTCAAAAAGTGGAACAACTGGCCAAGTCTGTTGCCGATGCAGCTAACAATGCCCACCAATTAAATAAAGAAGCCGAGCAAGTTGCTAATGCGATGGGCGAAATTGACTCCATCGCCGAGCAAACCAACCTTCTCGCCCTCAATGCGGCCATTGAAGCTGCCCGTGCGGGTGAACAAGGCCGTGGGTTTGCCGTGGTCGCCGATGAAGTGCGCGCGCTGTCGAGCCGAACCCAACTGTCGACCAACAGTATTTCAAAGAGTGTCGATAAGATGTTCACTATGCTCAACGCATGGGCCAAAGAAATGGAACAAAGCCGCCAACACGCGGAGCGCTGCGCTAGCGACATCCAACTGTCCGCCGACAATGTGAATACCATTTACCAAGAAGTGAGTGATATCCACACCTTTGCCCAGCAAAATGCGGTCGCAGCGGATCAACAGCGTCAAGTGGTCAACGAGATTGCCAGCAACATACACTCCATCACCCATTCAAGCGCAGAGAACTTGGCCGCAACCCATCTGATTGGTGATGCCGCCCATCTGCTTAAGCATAATGCCGAGAAAGCCCTCGGCTTGAGACGCACTTTCGGTTAGTCATAAGCAAGATATAAAATGTCGCAGCCAAAACTGCGGCATTTTTCTATCGCGTTCTTTTAGCCCATTCTTTGCGCCAGCCGTCACTCAACCTTAAATCATACTCAGCTAAGAGCATACTCAATCCAGTACTGATCCAACCCAGTGCTTGCAGAATTGGCCCTATCCCGCCTGAGCCGTCGCGAAGGCTTTTATCTCTTGGTGATAAAATGATGCAGATAAAATGCCAAAACACTAAAAAGTTCAGGTTTTAACCGAAATTTTTGCTATACTCCGCGCCCGCCATTTTTCTTATAAAATCTGTGTGGAAGAATGAGCCAGTCGGCACGCCTCTCTCCTTAGTCGAGTAAATAATAGAGGCTCGCGGTGCTTGAATGTTTGAATAAGTGAACGATAGGAATCCAAAATGAGATTTGAATCTTTTAGTTTTTCCCCCGAGATTTTGCGCGCTATCTCAGATTGCGGTTATCAACAAATGACGCCTATTCAGCAGCAAGCGATACCTGCTATCCGCCGCGGCCAAGATGTCTTAGCCAGTGCCCAAACCGGTACGGGTAAAACCGCCGCTTTCGCGCTGCCGATCCTGCAAAAGATGGTTGAAAATCCAAGCGAAACGTTAAAGTCGAATGCCCGCGTATTAATTCTTACGCCGACCCGTGAGCTTGCGGCTCAAGTCGCTGACAACGTTACGGCTTACTGCAAGTACTTAAACTTCAGCGTGTTAACCATTTATGGCGGCGTAAAGATAGAAACACAAGCGCAAAAGCTGAAACGCGGCGCCGATGTGATTGTTGCCACCCCAGGTCGCTTACTTGAGCACCTTACCGCCTGTAACTTAAGCCTGTCGAACGTCGACTTTTTAGTCCTAGACGAAGCCGACCGTATGTTAGACATGGGCTTTAGCGCCGATATCCAAAAGATCCTGCAAGCGGTAAATAAGAAACGTCAAAACCTGTTGTTCTCGGCCACTTTCTCAAGTGCGGTGAAAAAACTCGCCAACGACATGATGGTTAAACCGCAAGTGATCAGCGTTGATAAGCAAAACACTACGGCCGATACGGTTAGCCAAGTGGTTTATCCGGTTGAACAACGCCGTAAACGCGAACTGCTGTCTGAGCTAATTGGCAAGAAAAACTGGCAACAGGTATTGGTATTTACCGCGACCCGTGATGCCGCCGATACGCTAGTCAAAGAATTGAATTTAGATGGGATCCCATCTGAAGTGGTCCACGGTGATAAAGGCCAAGGCAGTCGTCGCCGCGCCCTGCGTGAGTTTGTTGCAGGTGATGTACGCGTACTGGTTGCCACCGAAGTTGCCGCCCGTGGTCTGGATATCCCAAGCCTTGAATACGTAGTCAACTATGACTTACCTTTCCTCGCCGAAGACTATGTCCACCGTATCGGTCGTACAGGCCGTGCGGGTAAAACTGGCGTAGCCATTTCATTTGTGAGCCGCGAAGAAGAACGTACCTTAGCCGATATCGAAAAACTGATCGGTCAACAAATTCGCCGCGTCACTGTACCAGGTTATGAAGTAGGCAGCCGCGAATTGCTATTAAAGCAATTGCAAACCCGCCGTAGCTTTGCCAAGAAGCAACAAAGAACCGACAACGTTGGCGCTCAAGTTACTGCTGAGAAAAACATGCAAGGCCGCCGCGTAAAAATGAAGGTGGGTCAAGCACCGAGCAAAGCGAAAAAACTTAAGTAATCGCTAAATCGGGCGGTGTAAAACGCATAGCGTTTAACCCCATCCCACGTGTTTTAGTGAAATCGGCCACAACAATTGTTGTGGCCGATTTTTTTTATGCCCAATTCGATAAAGCACAGCCCGCTTTAACCAACAGCAATCCTTTATTGATAACAAAAAGACCATAACGCGGGGAACAAACTCAGCAACGTCGCCCCTGCGAGCAATCGCTCACGTCCGTTAAGCTTTTTACCATCGACAAGTTGGCGGCGACTGTAAAGAAACAGCAGTAACCCGGGGCAGTAAAGTAGCAAGGACAGCAACAGATACTCGACACCTGCGGCATAGAGTAACCAGAGTCCATAACCGCTCGCCACCAGCGCCACGATTCTCATCAGTCCATTGCCCTGCCCACCCAAAGAAAGCTTCAGCAGGAACAGTCCAATCAATAGATAAGGCACTAAAATCATCGACGTAGAAATGAGTAGCAGATTGGTATACCCCTTACCCAGCAGCCAAACCAGTATCAAACAAAACTGCACTGTTAAGCTAGATAACCAGAGGGAAGCGATCGGCGTGCCATTGCGATTCTGCCGCAAAAAGATGGCAGGGAAAGCACCGTGGCGGGCTGCGCTGAAAGGCACCTCTGCCGAGAACAGGGTCCAACTCACGTAAGAAGCCAGCACAGAAACAATAAGCCCGACACTGATCAGCGCCTTACCCCAAGAGCCGCTCATGTGTCCCATCAGTCCCGCCATAGAGGGATTAGGCAGTGCAGCAAGTTCAGGACGAGCTAAAATCCCCAGCGCTAACACAGAGATAAGCACATAAAGTAGTAGCGCCAGCACGACGCCAAGGACAGTCGCCGTGCCCACATCCCACTTATTTTTAGCACGCGCCGATAACACAGCCGCACCTTCGATACCGGTAAATACCCAAAGCGTGATCAGCATAGTGTTACGCACTTGTTCAGACACTGGCACAGCTAAAGTGCTGGCCGCTTGGTCCTGAGCAAAAGTCACAGGGTCGAAGTAATAGCAGGCAAACAGTACAAACAGCAATAACGGCAAACTCTTGGCTAATGTCGCCACCAGATTGAACATGGCGGCCTGCTGTACGCCGCGGGAGACCAACCAATGCACCGCCCACAAAATGCACGACTCACCGATAAAAGCGGCCAGCGTATTGCCCTCGCCAAACCAAACTTGCTGCGGCGTATCGACAAAGCTGCCAAGGGCGGCAAACGCAATCACTAAATATCCCACCACGCCGATGGTGGCGCAAAGCCAATAGCCCCAAGCAGAAAAAAAGCCCACCAGCTCACCAAAACCGGCTCTGGCGTAGGTATAAATGCCGCCATCAAGCTCAGGCTTCAAGCGCGACAGATAGAGGAAACTCGCAGCCAATGCCAAGATGCCCACACCTGTGATCCCCCAGCCAATCAGCACTGCTCGAACACCCGCCACTTCGGCCATGTTTTGCGGCAGGCTAAAAATCCCCGCACCTACCATAGAGCTGAACACTAGGGCTGTGAGTGACCAGAGACCTATCCTGTTCTCTTTCATACAAAATCCTTAGCGCAAACGAGTAGAAAGAGCCTGAATGTGTTCGGGACCAATGCCGCAGCAACCACCGATAAGCGAAGCCCCTGCCGCGCGCCAACGCTCAGCCCAACCGAGATAATCGAGCGGCCCAAGATCGGCACGGATCTCATCCAGACCATCGTTAGCGGTCGCCTCTTTCGGCTGAGGAGGAAACGCATTGGCATAGGCACCGAGTCGAATATCGGCACGCCCCAGAGCACTCAATCTATCGCTGGCCACCTGTAATGCCGCCTCAATCACCTCAGGCTGACAACAGTTGAACAGAATCGCATCCACACCGACTGCTACTAACGTGTCGATAGCATCTGCCACCCGCTCACCGGAGCGAAGTGTCGGTTCGCTACCTAACGTCTCGTCCTCTAAGGTAAAAGAAACCCAAAATGGTTTGCCATCTTCTGGCAGCAAGGCCTTGATGGCTAAAGGCTCGGCAATCAAACTCATGGTTTCGGCTAACCAGAGATCGACACTGGGCGACAGCGCTCGAATGAGTGGGAGCGCCAACTCACTCACCCTCGCGGCATCAAATAAATCGGCACGGTAAGAGCCAAACAAGGGTGGCAATGAGCCCGCGACGCGAACCGCATTTGCGTGTTCATCCGCGACATCCCGTGCCAATTTGCCCGCCAATGCAGCCAGCGCTTCACCCTCGGCGGCAAAACGCTCATCACCGATATGAAATGGCACGAGTGCATAACTGTTGGTGGTGATGACTTTGGCCCCACTGGCTACGTAGGCTTGATGTACCTCAGTCACGGTTTGTGGCGCTTCTATCAGGGCCAACGCCGACCACTCAGGCTGTCGAAAGGGTGCGCCCCGTCTTGCCAACTCACGCCCCATGCCACCATCCAAAACCCACAGTTGCTGCTTATCCATCTTGCTTACCTCAATCTTTTTATGCGACTTCGTTTTACTAAGGCACTCATAGTTAATGAGAATCCTGCTACCTAGCACCTTACTGCGTTCGATGACGACAATGCATAGCTTCAGTGAGTACCTTAATAACTGCAAAACCATCTAGACGTTTAGATGGCTACAACAAAATAACGGAATCTCGATTTAGCCGCAATCGATATCAGTAAAAAACACGGATTAATCTCAAACTTGAATAAATGGATGCCGCTGCGCTACGAAAACATGCCCAGTTGACGGCAAGAGACGAGGTATTGATGGGATCGTTGATGGAAGACATTGATGGAGGGCATGATGAGGGCATTGATAAATGATATTGCTGCGAAATGAACTAGAGAACCTAGAAGATGATGGTTAAAAAACTGGAGAACAAGATGAGTGCCCTCCATGTCTTTGGATAATATGAGATTGGTATTTACCCAATTCGTTTAACTATTTCCAGCCCTGCAACCAAAGGATTTCATCTTTTAAATCATGCCAGTTTATAGGTATAACTCGCTTTGACATCACAGCCTCAATTGAGCACGAGATCACTACGCCTTCCTCATCAAACTCAATCTCAGTGACTAAAAAATGTTTTTCTTTATTGGTCGGCTTAACGGCGGTCCACTTACTGTTGAGTAATTTCTTAGGGTTAATTTTATTCATCAAAACTCCGCATGACAGCTAATTTGCTGGGTTATGTAATAACTTCCGCTAATCCCCGTTCCTCTAGAGACTCGCTTGAGAGCGCCTTGGCCAATACGAACAATACAGCAAGACCGCGCAATGGCACTTACACAAAAAACACTTAAGCGAAGATGTCGCAAAAGAATATGACTTAAGCAACAAATTACATAAGCAGATCACGCAAGCAGATCTCATTACTAGAGCAGACAAAAGATAACTGTCGGTGCTTAGAAACGCAGCCATTGAAAGATAACGTTAGGAACGCCCATGTCGACCATACTAAAAACACTTTGCCTCGCTGGCACTTTATTGCTCACTAGCTTTACGACTCTGGCGCAGCCCATTGCCAGAGATGAGTTTTCCATCAGCCCGCTACTCAATGGTCAGCAAATTCCTAAGGTAAACTTGCAAGATATCAAGGGTAAAACCGTCGATTTAGCCGAATTAACCCAGCAAAAACCGACCATCTTTTTCTTTTACCGCGGCGGCTGGTGCCCATTTTGTAACAATCAAATGGGGCAACTAAAAGCGATTGAGCCTGAATTATTAAAAATGGGCTTTCAGTTAGTGGGTATTTCACCCGATACACCTGCGCAACTTAAGGCTTCGGCGGCAAAAAATGAGCTTAAGTATCTGCTGCTTTCCGATGAAAAAATGCTGGCAGCGCAAGCCTTTGGCTTAGCTTTTTACACAAGCGAAAAGGTCACTGAAATCTATACTTCGCGTCTTCATGTCGATAATCCAATGTGGACGACTCCCGAGGGAGCCAAACGTTTAGTCTTACCTGTGCCCGCCATTTATATTAGCGATGATAAAGGTTTGATTCATTTCCAATATGTGAATCCTAACTACAAGGTCAGACCCGCACCTAAGCTGATCTTAACCGCCGCAAGTTTGGTGGGATCGCAAGAATAAATATCGGTTTATCGACCGCTTTGCTAAACTAGCTCCGCCGCAATCAATATCGTCCAAGTTCAAATAGATAACATCACTTCAGCCCGCGGCGGAGTCATAATGAATTCTCAAACCTATAACCAAGCTGTGCTCGAACTCGCCCTTGCGGGTCTTGCCGATTTAACCGCTTCAGCACAGACCAAGAAAGCCCAGCGCACTTCTGCGCAGGAAAGTCATTTTTTGTGTAATTGGATGGTCGAGTCCTTAAAGGAAAAACGCTTTTCTAAACTGGTAGCCGACGATCTGACGGCTTGGATACGTTTGGCTCGCAGCCAAGGTGCGGGCGCCGAACTCAAGCATTTGCTAGAAAGGATAGTGCATCAATATCAAACAGTTGAGACATCAGAGCAAGCGTTAGGTACGGCATTAAATGCCATGATAGCAACCTTAAAGCAAGCCGAATGGTTAGTCTTTACTGACACTGAAATCAGCGCCAAGCTCAAACTCGATGGTGATGGTCAATCTAGCTTAGTCATTGATGCAAAAGAATTTAATCAACATATTAAAGATAATCAGTTAGTCAAACCAATCAACTTATATGTCCGCGCCGATGAACAGACCCTAACGCGTATCGCCCTATCCCATGGGTTATTACTCAGCCAAGGCAATAAGAAAACCAGCTTGGTTAAGCACCATAAAACCTACCAAATTTTCCCGCATAATCAGCAGCCCGCCCTGTGTCAGCTATTGGCTTAGGTGTCATAGCGTAAAGTGTAATGGCGTAAAGCTGAAAACTGTTTAACTATGGCTGATGTGACTGATTGTGACCCAATAAACAATTTATTCACACAGTTTAGGTAGAATGGCCATCGGATAGGCCTTGGCTAAAGCAGAGATAATAAGGATAAAAGCAATATGGTTAAGCGATGTTTGCAGTATAAACACTTAGTTCGATTTGCCTTGTTTGCCCTTTGCTTTACTCAACCACACGCCTATGCGGAGCAGCTCAAATACAATATCACTGGCTCCTATTCTTGGTATCCGTATTTTATCGGTGATCAAGCCGAGGCGCCGGGGATGATCACTGAGCTTATCCCGATGATTCTATCCTTAGCTAAAATCGACGGTGAAATCCTCACCTTGCCGCCAAAGCGCACTAATAACGCTCTGGAAACTGGTCAACTCGACTTTGATATCGTCAGCCCGAGTTGGTTTGAAAAGCAGGATTTGGGGCCGCTGTTTGTTAAATCCGCTCCCATAATGCAAATCACCGAATATGTGGTCACCCTGCCTGAAAATGTCAGTAAATATAAGGATATCGACCAGATAAAAGGTAAACAAATCGGGACAGTGCGCGGTTATTTATACCACGACGATAAGGACTTTATCCGTGCCGACTTTACCTCTGAGCAAGAGTTAGTCAAAGCCTTAGATAAACACAGAGTCGATGCGATTATTTCCGGTAATTATCCAGCCTTGTATTGGTCGACTCAGTTGCGGATCCCTGTCGCCCTTGCGGCGGTGCATTCCGATGGAGACTTAGTGTTTAGGTTACGTAAGGAACATGCCGATTTGCTGCCTGCCATCAATCAAGCGATTGCGACCCTAAAAGCCAACGGTAAGATTGATGCGATAGTCAAAAAATACACCCAAACACTGGCAAGCTGATCCTATGTTCAAGCATTGGCGTTATTAAGCTCACAGTTACAGCTTGGGCTTAGCTCAATCGTTTTCTTTCGTTGTAACATCATCGGCATGCCATCAGTCCCCATTTCCCGTCATCAATAAAAAAGCGCCCGCAGGCGCTTATCGATACAGATCCAAGGTTTATCAACACTTATCAGTGTTGATCAATAGAATCAGCTTAATGTCAGTTTGACCATTCACAGGGATCGTAATTGGCGAGGACAGCGGCATAGCTGTGGCTCAATCCTTGAGTCGAGTAATAGTAACCTTTGCCCTGTTTATCCACGGCATAATGGATATCCTCAGCCCCAAGCTGCTGCGGCAATTGCTCACGCACATTGGCTAATTGGGGCTCATCATAAAGATAAGGAGCAAAGGTCAGCACACTCTCCTGATACACCTCAGTATGGCGGCAACTATTGCGGCGAATTTGAGCTATGATGGCCTCAAATGCATCACCGCGCTCCAGTGCTAACCATTGCTCGGCATAGCGCTCAACGATACTTTTGTCGGAATAGAAAAAATGCCGCTTATCCGACAAACGCATCTGCACATCCGCATAAGCCTCATTGAGGATCAGCTGAATATAACACGCAACCGTTTGCTTATTATCCCAGTCCAACCCAGCCACGGCGGCAATTTGCTCCGCCGTGACTAAACGTCCATGTTGGCTAAATACTCGGATATAACCGACGAGTTCAATCATTTGTTCACTCATAATGTCCAATCATAGTGTTCACTCATAATGTCCAGTCATAACGCCAATCATAGTGCCCAACTAGAGTGTTCAAGCGGGTAGTAAACCTCGCGCCGCTAATTTGTCGGCGACAAAGCCCAGGCTAAACTTGTCGAGCGTGGCCCGCGTTGGCGCTCCCGTTTGAATGTCCCAACCAAAGGCTTCGTAGAACATGTCCAGCGAGGTTTGCATGTCGGCGCGGTCCATCTTGATGGTGCCCTCTTCGCCAAAGTTTTTGTCTGGGTCCATATCGTAAACCCAGTCACTGAGCACATCATGCTCTTCACGCATATTGCCCTCATTCATCTGCAACATGGTTAAGGCGCGGTGAAGATGCAAGACCCTTTCCGCCTTGAAATCTAACTCAGTCTCACTGGTTTCAATCCCTGTGACTAGGCTGAACATTTGCGATTCTATGGTGCTATCGCCTTCATAATTACGGTTCTTATCGGGCGATGCCAATAGCGGGAACATCCAATTACACAGTGTCAGCGAGTCATGCAGCACGTTTTTCACCAAAGACCACTTAGCGAAACGAACCTTAGCGGCATTAATAGGGGTATACCACTGCACCTTATCAAAGGCGCCCTCGCCCCATTTTTTCTCGGCGATAGCGACTGTCATATCGTGGGGTAACCCACTATTAACTATGTTGATGTGGGAATGGCACTGGGCATCGCGGTTAAAGACGACGTTGATTAAGGTGCCCACCTGACCTGCAGTTTCACTCGCATGGTGCACGGCGGCGTTGGTTTTTCGGTTAAAGACCTTGGTTTTACTCTCTTTATGTATGTCCCAATACCCTAATGCGGGGTTTGTGCCATCTAAACCCCAACGCGCGATTAAGTCATATAAGCCATCCGCCATATGGGAAATTTCGCCTTCTTTGTAGGCAATGCGGCGATAGAAATCGATTAAGAAAGCAGGATCTTGATTATCCCAAAGCGCCCAAGGAATGCTCTTGTATTCCTCTTCTGGCAGTAAATCTTTGAACATATCGTGTGTTTTTAAAAACTTAAAGATATGAGAAATCAAACCATAGTTACACCAAATGCCGTAGTCATCGAGGATCTGTGCCCCCAAGGCTCCCGCCATTGCATGTGCTTCAGAGCCGTTTGTAGTGCCCATCAAATACTGAGGCACGAGGAATCCCATACAGACGTTGGCAATATGCTCGGTCTTACGACCATATTTACTCTTCAGTTCAGGGACTTTAAGCTCGCAGAAACAACGTATTGGGCATGAATGGCAACCGCCAGTGCGCTTCATCCACTTGTTGGCATATTCGACGCCTATGTAGCTTTCGGCCATCGAAGTGCGAAACCCAATGCGATTACGCTCATTCCAAGGCACTTCGCCTAAATCGATTTCTTGATCAGCGGCGCCCCACTTAAGGCCAGGTCGTGATTTCCAGCGACTAATAGGGGCTGAGTACTCGGCCCAAGATTGCGGCGTCGAAGGCACCACACCATTATTATTGGCGCCGATAATCCCTAAAATATGGTCATCTAAAGCGCGCATCTTTTCATTATTGGCGGCAATTTTGACGGCGCCGGTACCGATAATGCCGATCCCTTTACAATTTTTTGAGCCCATAACTGAGCCATGACCACCCGCAGAGTGTCCGCCCTGAGTCATGATGACAGACAGCGGCACTTGGTTTTCGCCCGCTTGGCCAATGGCCGCCACTTGTGCATTGGGACCCATCATTTGCGCTATCATGGCGTGGGTATCGAATATGCCTTTGCCCCATAGTGCATCGGCGGGTTCTAAGGTGACCTTGTCATCGACAATTTTTAGCCACACAGGGCTCGCCGCTTTGCCTTCAATTGCAATCGCATCGAAGCCGGCAAATTTCATTGCAGGTGAAAAATGGCCACCAAAGTGACCGTCGGCAATAAGGTGTTTTTCAATTACGGGACTACGGGAAGTAATCGTTGTTCGTCCAGTACAAATCACGCCTGAACCCGTTAATGGCCCCGCAGAGAAGACAATAATATTCTCAGGATCGATTGCCTTTATATTGTCCTTATGACCATCCCACAATATTTTATAGCCAATACCCATACCACCAATATAGTCATAATATTTTTCTATGGGATCATACGAAATCGTATTTGTCGTTAAATTAACTCTAAGGACTTTTCCTGCCCAACCACCAATTATATTACTCATCATATTTCACCTCGATTCAAGAAACTAAGCCGGTATATTTTTCATATTGTTCTAATGCAGCTTCGGCTTCATCCCAAGGATAAAATTTAATTGCCCCAGTAGGACAAACTTGAGCACAAGCAGGCTGGCCATTGCATAAATCGCATTTCACGGCTTTCATTTTACTGCGGACGACTTTAATCACTTGCTGCGGACATTTATCCGCACAATAACCACATCCAACACAGAGTTCTTCATCAACCACTTTGGCGCCGGTTAGCGGGTTAGTTGAAATAGCCTGTTGCGGGCACACTTGTGTACAAACTTCACATTGGCGGCAAGTGGCAGGAATTATGGTGCCATCACCGCATTCGCCATGCTGTATGTGATAGTTGAATTGCATGCCATGCGGGCCGAAGTTCATGTTATGTTCGACTTTTACGCGCGCCAGCGTTGGACTACTGTCACCCTCGTGGTTCCAGCTGCAGGCAATCTCGCAGCGTCGACAACTCACACACACGACAGGGTTGACCACCATTAAACCACCGGCCATGACTTCTACGACTTCCTGACTGTCATTGTCGCTGCCACAACCGGTAAGAAAGCTAATCAGTGTCCCGTGATATACAGTACCGACAGCAACGCCCATACTGCTTTTAAGTATTCCTCTTCTGGTAATCATATTCGATCCTTTATTAGTCAAAGCAATATAATTAAAATATGCATACACTTTGATTCCCGACAATTTATGCTAGAGTAATATCTATTATTATTTTACGTCTGCGTCACACTTACCCAAATTGGGGCAGTATTAGATCAAGTTACACGACTTGTGTCTGACTAACGCTTTTAAGAATTAACAATTAAATATATCGAAAATTAAAATAATGATTTAATTCAAACTACCTCAATATAATTAATCAAAAAGGTTTAAAAGCGGTTAATTAACTGCCACTCAACGCATAACTCAGTTAATATCTAAAACGCATACATTCCGATTAGAGTCCCGACAGAATCTAATTAAAAAGGAATGGAAAATGATGAACACGAATACCCGTTCTCAATGGAAAATCTTTACGCCAATTGCTGTTGCAGTCTGTCTGATGACCGCCTGTTCCGATGGTGAAGAGGGTAAAGAAGGCCCACCTGGAATTGTGAGTATCAGCATAGAACAGGCCGATACTCTTAAAGCGACAATCGAAAAAGTCGCTATCGATGCGCAAACTCAAGTGCAGGTCGATTTCTTTCTCAGTAACGCCAATGGCATTGCCGTCACTGGACTAGAAAACCTTAAGGAGCTCGACACCTTAGGCCTTGGTATCGCCAAGCTTGCACCGCCGCAGGCGCACTATCACATCCCTCAAGCCACAGCTGACGCTGCGGCGCATAAGAGTGCTGTCACAACGAGTGAGACCACCAGTACGACAGATGCCGCATTGCAATGGACCAGCTACATCAACAACCAAGTGGAACCCGCGACCAATGCCCAAACTAATGCCGTAACACAATTTCAAGCGGGCATAGAAAGCAGCTGTAAAGCGGCGTGTTTAACCTCGCTAGGCGCGGGTCTTTACCGTTATACCTTTAGCAAAACTCTAACGGCTTATCCGCAATTTGCGGGGCTCGATACCCAATACACGCCTGAGCTGACCCACAGGATTTACCTAGAACTCAAACCGTTAGCCAATAGCCCAATCGACACTCAGTTGATCAACAGCGTATACGACTTTGTTCCCGCCACGGGACAAACCGTCACAGCGGACATGGGCCGCAAAGTTATCGCACCTGAGCAAGCCTGTTTTCGTTGCCATAATGCCGATCTCGCCAATACCGATACCCGTCTTTTGATGCACGGCAGTAAACGTTTTGCCTTTGAGGGCTGCGTGGTGTGTCACACGACTTATTCTGGCGATCCTGAAACCGGTAACAGCTTAGATATGGCGACATTGACGCACCAAATCCACCAAGCTAAATATCAAATCGTCGGCCACAAGGGACAGTTATATGACTTCTCCAATGTGACCTTTCCCGGCGACATGACACAGTGCCAGCAATGTCATATCGCTGACGCAGCGGCGCAAAGCAGCAATTACAATATCCCCAGTAAAACCGCCTGCCTTGACTGCCATAAAACGCAAATTCCCGCCGACTGGAATGGCACTGTCGCGGGGTTATTCCATAATAGGGAGATTTTTGCCAAGCCATGGGCACTCAGCTGCAGCGGGTGTCATCCCGATAGTAATAATCCCCAAGGTGTTGGGCTATTTCACAATGCCGCAGTGAACACAGCCGCTAAACTGGCGAGCGATTACCAAGTTAAGTTACTGAGCTCGCAGCTCAGTGTTGAGGCGCAAACTCTAGTCGTCACACTGCAAGTGCAGCAACTTGACCAACTTCCCGCTACTCAAGCCATGATTAAATCTTTCTGGTTAATTGCCGCGGGTGAAACCAATCACGCCAACATGCTAGTCAATAATGGCCAGCGTAAAGTGTGGGATTTATTGGCAAACACGAGCGATGTTGCCTTAAACATCACGGCGCCGAATCAGTTAACGGTCACTATATCTAACTTATCGACTGCTGACTTTGGCGATCTGAGCCAATCTAAGCTCTACAGTAAATTGGTGCTCTGCGCCGATAAAAACACTGGCTTTGCCGTTGACTGTAATATCGCCAATCACAATGTGAACCTCAGCGCGTTGAACACCCTAACCCTGCAAGGTCAAACGGTTACGGAAAAGGTTAAGGTCGATGAACAAGCCTGTCGCCAATGTCATGATCAAGGCTTAGAGGACAGAGTCCTGTCGGCGCATCAAATGAGGGGGATTTTTGAGCCAACTAGCAGCTGCGGCACCTGCCATGCACCGCAAACCGCAACCGCGCTAACAGATGGACAATGTCAAAGCTGCCACAGCAATGATGCAATCATGTATCTCAATGCAGGCATAATACATACTCCCGGTGCCGACCAAATCAAGCCCTATCGCACCATCAACAATACCTTGAGCTACAGGGAGTTAGTGCATTCACTGCACGCAGGAACCCGTACTGTCGTCGGTTTTGACAACCCACGCCCAGAACTTACCTACCCGAATGCGAAAAACAACTGCAGTGTTTGCCATAGCGCTGGGCAACTGGATCTCGCGGGACTGAGTGCTGAGCAATCCCTGTTAGTTGCCGCACCCGATGCCGTCAACAATGGTCAAATTGCCGAGTATTCGCCAACCTTGGCAACCTGCGCCGCCTGCCATACGCAAACGGATAGCTTAGTGGTTCACGCACGTGGCTTTGGTGGGGTTTATCAAAGCGATGCCAGCGGAGGACGTATTTACCAAGCTGGGCAAGAATCCTGCGCCATCTGTCACGCCGAAGGTCGCTCATCGGGTGTCGATAAGGTGCACCAATAGGCTGGTAGATTTCATCTCCCCCAAAAACAAAACCGCTCGCAATAATGCGAGCGGTTTTATTTAATCAGGCTTATTTATCAAGCTGATTTACCAAGCCTTGAGTCAGTGCTGACTTCACTCAGCGCAAAAGCTTACTTGGCGAATTTAATCTCATAAAGCTCAGTCATCAAGCTAACCTCATAGAGTTCGCTAAGTCGACCTTACAGCTTAGGCACGCTTTGACTCTCGACCACATGCGTTTGGCTGTAATCTTTAAGCTCAGCATGAGACGACTTCACACCACTTAACGCCTCGGCGGTTAACGTATTATTGCCGTTCAATAAATCATTCAAGGTGCCAGTATCACCGTTCACTAAGCCCAGCTCTCTAAGCATGGCATCAACAACCGGCGCATTAGCGCGATAGTTTAATGCGGCACTGGTGACTTGCTCGGCAATACCACCTTGATGGTGAGCGCCTTCGCCACCCGCGGCAAATTGATTGCCAGCGCCATAGCCTTGAAGAATTTTAATGCCTTCGATGTTTTCCAACGGTTTAACGGCTTGTGCCACAATTTCAGGCAACGCTTTTAAAATCGCGAGGGATTTTTGCAGGGCAATTTGCTCATCACTCAAGACGTTTTCAGCTTCGTAAAGTGCTTGCTTACCCGCAGCTTCAACGGCATAGACTTTCTCATCTGCTTCGGCCTGCAGTTTTTTCGCATCGGCGCTAGCGCGCGCTTCAATCAAAATCGCACTCGATCTGTCTTCAGCGGCACGTTTCTCGGCTTCGGCTTGTACAGTTACACCTACCGCATCACGCTCAGCTTCTTTACGGGCGTCAATCACTTCAATCTCTTTGCGACGATTCGCTTCGGCCACTTGGCGCGCTGTGATTACCGCTTCTTCTTTCTCCACTTTCAGTTTTTCGGCTTCAGCAGCACGGGCACGGGCAGCAGATTCTTCTTCAGATTTCGCCGCAACCGCAATGCGTTTTTCCTGCTCAGAAACTTCGATATCCCTTTGCTGTTGAATGCGCGATTGCTCAATCGACTTATACTTTTCAATTTCGCGGGTTTCGATATCTTTAGTCTTTTCGATTTGAGCCGTTTCGATAGCGCGTTCTTTAGCAATTTCGGCTTCACGTTCTTCACGGGCCTTGTTTTCTTTCTGCTTAATGATTTCCGCTTTTTGATCGGCGCGTTTAAATTCCAAAGACTGTTGCTGGATCAAGCGCGCTTCTTCTTCCGACTTTTCAATCTCTAGGGATTCTTTTTCGGCTTCGAGGTTACGTTGCTCGATCTTAATCCGGTTATCCTGTTGGATATCGTTGGTTTCTTTACGTTTCTCTTCAATGATTTTCGCCAGACGCGCACGACCTTCGGCATCGAATGCGTTGTTTTCATTGAAGAACTGCAGATCAGTTTGGTCAAAACCGGTTAACGAAACCGACTCGAGTTCGAGACCGTTTTTCTCCAGATCATTAGCCACGTTGTTTTGCACACGTTGCACAAAATCGGCACGCTGCTCATGCATTTCTGTCATGGTCATTTCAGCGGCAACGGCGCGGAGTACGTCAACAAACTTAGACTCCATCAGCTTTTTAAGCTCTTCAACGCGGTTTGTGCGCGTACCTAAGGTTTGCGCCGCCATCGAAATACCATCGGAATTTGGGGCAACACGTAGGTAGAAGTCGGCCTTCACATCGACACGCATTCTGTCTTTAGTGATCAACGCATCTTTCTGAGTTTTTTCCACTTCGATACGCAGGGTATTCATGTTGACCGAAATGGTTTCATGCAGCACTGGCAGTACGATAGCGCCGCCATCTTTAATGATTTTCTCACCGCCAAAGCCGGTACGCACAAAGGCCATTTCTTTGGTTGCACGTTTATATAACTTGGCAAAAATTAACCCGATCACGATGAAGCCAAGTAACACCATGCCGGCAACGAGCAAAATAAAACTACCGGATGAACCGATATCAGTTAACACATCCATTTGATTTCCTTTCAATTGATTTATGGCTGGGGACGATTAATTATCAAAACGCGTAGCAGACCAGACACGGCCTTCACGCTTAAGTAGCACTACTTGAGTGCCAGAGGCAAACTCGATGCCCGAGGTTTCAGGCTCGACTAAGACGTAATGTTTTTGTTGGTGTTTATCACGCACAACGGCTTCAGAGGGCATGCCTTTAATGGCGCAGCCTAAGGTAATAGTCGCGACATAGCCGCTCAAATCATCAAGCGAAATTGCGCTCGATTCATTTTTCGGCAGATGATCAGCCAGCACTCGACCGAAATAACGACAAGAAAAGGCACTCGCAACTATGGCTATGGGTAAGGTGAACAGTTGCGGCAGTAAAAGGCCAGCGACATTGAAACTGATAAAATTGACGATATAACCCGCTATCGCAAAACTGGTCAGCGCGAGCACAAACCAAATCAATAACGGCAGTCGATTGAGGCACAGCCAACCGGCAATGCCAGTAAGTCCGCCAGGGCTCACATCTGCGTCATAATCCGCATCGATAGGCACCCATTGGTCTAGCGCACTCATCATGCTTAAGCCAATGACTAACGCGAAGGCTTCAAACACACCGAGGGCCAGAACACAGGCAAAAGCTATGGTGTAAGGTAAATTAGGCTGCTCAACTAAAAACGCCCACATAGTCATCTCCTTGAACAATACAGCATTCCATTTATTTCACTGTAATTATCGACTTATGCGCCACAGAATAGCAAGCCAAGCCTTATTTCCAAACTAAAAATTTACCCTAAAATGGATTTTCACTGTAACCCTGCTGCGCCAAAATAGCGTGGGCTGTCATCGCCGATAATGCCATATCAACACCAGGTAATAATGAGGCATTGGTCAAATCAAAATAGGTGGCGCTCTGTCCGCAGATATAAAACTTCACGCCGTGATCAACCAGAGCCTTAACCAAAGCGCGATTGGCGTTTACGGCACCTGAATGCTGCTTGGCATAAAAAACATCATCAGCTAAATCGCTGATGCCGCCACCGTGCACCACCATAGCCAGTTCGATATCCGTTTCTTTAACGCCTGCCGCCACATGCATATTGATAAAACGCGCTAAACTTTCGAGCTGACGATTCGTCTTGCCCACATCGGCCGCCTTACTCATATCAAAAGCCACTTTAAACTTCATGCCCTTAGGAATGGGCATCATGCTGTCGACTTTGGCAATCTGACCAAACTCAGGAATAGCAGGCCCTGCGACAAATTTATCGGCCCCCGCCTGCGCCGTCGAAGCGATAGCAGCGAGGGTCAGGCACAGCGCGGCCTTTAGCGTTTTAGTGCTATATGATTTTGACTTCATTGTATTATCATCCTGTTATTGTTATTTATTCGCGCAGGTTTTATGCGCCAGAAGGGAAATCCCATGGGCACACCTAAGACTAAAGTACCAACGCCAAGTTACGACAAACTGACGGCACATTTCCAGAAAATTTCTCACTTTGAACATTTCAGCGCTTTGGGTGACTGGGATCAAGCGGCGATGATGCCGATGGGCGGTGGTCTAGATCGCGGCGATGCAATGGCAGAACTGGCGCTGCATATCCACGGTCTCAAAACCTCAGACACCTTAGCCGAGCACTTACACGGCGCGGAGGACGAATCACTCTCAACAGAGCAAGAAGCCAATCTGCGGGAAATACTGTACCAGTATCAACAGGCCAACTTAGTGCCCGGCGACCTAGTACAAGCCAAAACCAAGATGGCTTATCAATGCGAGAATGCGTGGCGCGAGCAGCGTAAAAATAATGATTGGCAGGGCTTTAAGCCCAATCTAAAAGCGGTCATCGACCTTGCCAAGGAAGAAGCGCAGATCCGCGGCGAAGCGCAAAATATCACGCCCTATGATGCCCTGCTCAATAAATTTGAACCGGGAATGACCACGGCAAAGCTAGAACAAACATTTGGCGGCCTGAAAGATTGGCTACCGACACTCATCCAAGAAGTGCTGGCTAAGCAGGCAAACGAACCAAAGCTTGTGCTCAATGGCCCCTTCGATATCAGCGCGCAGCAAGCCCTTGGACGTGACGTCATGGCGTTTTTGGGGTTTGACTTTAATCACGGCAGGCTGGATATGAGTAGCCATCCATTTTGTGGCGGCGTACCAAGCGATGTGCGGATAACGACCCGCTACAATGAGGCCGATTTCAGTAGCGCAATCATGGGCATAGTTCATGAAACAGGCCATGCCAGATACGAGCAAGGTTTACCTCAAGCGTGGCGCGGTCAACCCGCTGGGCTTGCACGTTCTATGGGCGTCCACGAAAGCCAAAGTCTATTTTGCGAAATGCAGCTTGGGGCAAATCCGGCATTTTTACGTCAGTTGCAGCCTAAAATCGCGCAGCATCTTAACTGTCATTTCAGTGCCCAAGAATTAGCGCAACATTATACCCGCGTAAATCCCGGACTTATTCGCGTCGACGCCGATGAAGTCACCTATCCTTGCCACATTTTGCTGCGGTTTGAGGCAGAAAAGGCCTTTGTCGACGGCAGCTTAACCGTCGATGATTTACCTGATTTCTGGTCGACGCAGATGCAACAATTACTGGGGATCAATACTGATGGCAATTACCGCGACGGTTGCATGCAGGACATCCATTGGGCTGTCGGTGAACTAGGATATTTCCCAAGTTACACCTTAGGCGCCATGTATGCCGCCCAATGTCGCTTTGCGATGGAAAAAGCCTTAGGGCCGATTGAAGCCCTAATCGACGCAGGCAAGTTGGACTCGGTATTCCAGTGGCTGCGCGAGCACATTTGGTCAAAGGGATCCTTGCTCACGACCGATGAACTGATCCGCCAAGCAACGGGCGAAACCTTAAATGGTCAATATCTTGAGCGTCACCTGCGCCAACGATATCTGAGCATTTAACCGCTGCGAACGCTTATACCCAAGCTACCTGAAGAGTCGAGTTTCAGAGCGCCTAGGGTGCATCAATTCAAGGCGCATCAATGACAGAATGTCGGCCACCTTTTGAATTGATGCAACACGGAAGTGAAGTGCCCTAGGTGCTCCGTCCCGGCGGCTGATGTTAACCACGGGGTAACGCACTTTATGCTGCGTTGGTTATTTTTAACTTAGCCCGCTAGGTCTGCAAATAACCGCAATCGCCATGGATGGCGTGAATGCCATTTATGCAGGAGCAATAAATGGCCTTGCCTAAAGTGCGTT
>NZ_MPDG02000002.1:883135-893609 GCF_001887095.2 Shewanella sp. SACH | reverse complement strand
GCAAATAACCGCAATCGCCATGGATGGCGTGAATGCCATTTATGCAGGAGCAATAAATGGCCTTGCCTAAAGTGCGTTAAACTCCCGCTGAATCCTGCATCTTCAGGTTGTTTGGGTATACAAGCGCTGAAAGCTCAGTTTATACGGGTTTTAAAGCGCTTTATATTGCCGCTGGAGCCTGCATTTTGAAGCCGCTTGAGGTTATAATGCCGAGCTTATTTGAATCAGGACTCTTTCAACGGAGTTCCTTCAACAGGACTTTTGAAACAGGATAATTGTCGGCCATGTTACTGCGAGCAATCACCCCACAGGATTGGGATGCCATTTTAGCAATCCAAGATGAGTGTTACTCACAATTGGATCCTGAGCCATTGCACGTGCTGCAAAGTAAATGGCAGGTATCGCCACAGTCCTGTTTTGTGTTCGAAGTAAATGACTCAGTTGTCGGTTATTGCTTGGCTCACCCTTGGACCACCAATATGCCGCCAGCGCTCTATCAGCCCATCACCCATTTACCTAAGGCTGATACTTTATACCTGCACGATATTGCGCTTTCAGCCAAAGCCCAAGGTTTAGGCGCAGGTGCTAAGGCACTCACCCGCTTAACACTGCTGGCGGATCGATATAATCTCAATTCCTTGTCCCTCGTTGCCGTTCAAGGCGCCGACAGTTATTGGCTAAAAATGGGCTTTAAGCCTCAGGCCATAGACAAGTGCCTTGGCAGCTATACCGACGATGCCATGTATATGATTTATAAATTTAATCATAGAGATGAAAGATGAATCCAACCCTGACGACTATTGGTTTACTCTGCTTGAGCAATATCTTTATGACCTTTGCTTGGTACGGGCATTTGAAAACCTTAGGTTCAAAACCTTGGATTATCGCCGCCTTAGTGAGTTGGGGCATCGCCCTATTTGAATACTTGCTGCAAGTGCCCGCTAACCGTATCGGTTACACGGTCATGAATGTCGGCCAGTTAAAAATTTTACAAGAAGTCATCACCTTAAGTCTGTTCGTCCCCTTTGCCTATTTCTATATGAAAGAGCCATTGAAGCTCGATTATCTGTGGGCAGGATTGTGCATATTAGGTGCTGTGTATTTTATTTTTAGAAGTGAATTTAATTAATTTCAGACTTATTTCAGGAGAGCTCCCCCATGGCCCGTCAAGTCACTTATACCTTCAAAGGTACGACTAAAACCATCGCCTTTAGCTACGACAAACACCATGATTTATATGAAGCCGTGGCCGAAGCCGAAGGTATCGATCTGACCAAGTTTTTGGCCATGGAGCAACAAGTCGCCATGACGTCGCGCAAGGGTGCTAAGGCTGAAAAAGAATTCAGAAAAGTAGAATTTGCCCGCTTTGGCTTTAGCAATATCCACTTTGTTAGAGACGAAGAACCCGAAGCCTAGGCAGGTTATTCATTTTTGTATTCGCTTTAAGCACTTTAAAAACAGGACACTGTGATGCTCAATACCGAACATGCTAACTTTCCCCGTGCGGGATTCTTTCGCCGCTTAGGTGCTGCCGTTTACGATTCGCTGTTAGCCGTGGCCGTTTATATGGTTTCTGGCGCTGTGGGCTTTGGCATTTTCTACGGCCTTACGGCTTCAGGATTGGCTGGCATGAATGGCTTTGAGCATGTCTCTGACGCGCTCAATGGCACACCGATTTACCACGGTATTTACCAACTCTGGCTCGTCTTGTGTGTCGGCACATTCTACGCATTATTCTGGAGTAAGGGCGGTCAAACCTTAGGGATGCGCGCTTGGCGGCTTAAGATTCAACATCCAAACGGCCAAAACTTAAGCATGATCACAGCTTATGCGCGTATTGTTTGGTCACTGCTCGGCATTGGTAATCTGTGGATCCTCATCAATGGCAATAAGCTTGCCCTACAAGATAGTATGACCCGCTCAGAAGTGGTTGTCTTGTCTAAAGAAGCCAACCAAATGCGTAACTGGCACGGCGCCTAAGTTTAGTTTCTAGTAAATTGTTAGCATAAAAAAACGACGCAAAAGCGTCGTTTTTTATGGGCTATTTTTTAGGGACTGTTCTTATAAACTATTCTTATAAACTAAATGGGGAGTAATAAGATGAGTATCATCGCCGGATAAAGTAGAAGGCAACGCCGGTAAACAGCAAGCTTGGTGCCACAGCCCCCACATAGGCAGGTAACTCATACACTATGCTCATAGGACCAAAAATCTCATTACTGATATAAAAGCTGAAACCCGCCACAACCCCGAGCAATACCCGCGCGCCCATAGTCACAGTTCGCAGCGGCCCAAATACAAACGACAGTGCCACTAACATCATCACAGCAACAGTCACCGGCTGCATCACCTTGCGCCACAGCGCTAGCTCATAACGGCTCGGATCTTGGCTGTTGGTCTTAAGGTAATCGAGATAACCGACTAGACCGCGGATAGATAACGCCTCAGGTTTAATCGAAACCACACTGAGTTTATCCGGCGTTAAACTCGACTGCCATTGATCTTCTTCCAGATATTCAAGCACGACTTTCTCATAGCTTAAATCAGTACGTTTGACGTCGAATAAACGCCAACGGTCTTGGGAAAACACCGCGCGGTCCGCATGCACAACGTTGGTGAGCTTGAGTTCGCTATTGAACTTATAAAGCGTAATGTTGTTGAGTTTATTGATGTTTTCAACTTCACCAATGTTCACGAACAAATCACCGTCCTTTGCCCAAATACCGCGATGGGACTTAATTAAACTCCCGCCTGAGAGTTTAATGGCTTGCAACTCATTAGCCTTTTGCTCAGCAATCGGTGCGCCCCATTCCCCTAACACCATCACCAGCAACATCAAGGGCACAGCGGTTTTCATCGCCGACATAGTGATCTGCAAACGTGACATGCCAGAAGCTTGCATCACCACAAGTTCAGAGTTCGATGCCAGCATTCCCATGCCAATCAACGCGCCCAGCAACACGGCCATAGGGAAAAACATTTCGATGTCCCGTGGCACTAAAAACAACACATAGATGCCCGCATCCATCATGCTGTAGGTGCCACGACCGACTAAACGCAGCTGGTCAACCCATTTGATGATGCCCGACAAGCCAGTCAACACCAGCAAACACAGCGCTGAAGTGCTTAACAATACTCTGGCGATATAAAGGTCTAATATCTTCATGCCGCCACCTTCTTATGGGCAAACAGGGTCGAGATACGACTAAATATAGGCCTATCTTTGCCGAGCAAGAACAGCCCCATCAAGAGCGCTGAAATATGGATCCACCACATGCCTAAATACAATGGAATAATCCCATCTTGCAATGCCTTACGTCCGGCGACCATGAGGCCAAAATAGCCAAGGTACAAGAGTACTGCAGGGAACATTTTAGCGAACTTACCTTGACGCACATTCACCCGCGCCAGTGGCACCGCAATCAAGGTCATGATCGGAATCGCCAGCGGAATGGCAAGACGCCAATGGAATTCGGCAACGGCTTCCGCCCCTTCGATTTTTACGAGTTCATCGACAGGCAGCGCAGATAACTTACGCCGACGCTCGTCGACTTGCTGCTCTTTAATTTGCATTTTATAACCACCAAATTCGATCATTTGGTAGTCCTTCGCCTTCGGGCTGCCTTGATAACGCACGCCATCATTCAGGTTCAATTGCTGAGCACCAGAGCTATCTTCCTGCACTCGCCCACCTTTGGCCACCACCACATTGGTGACGCCGGTTTCGTCATCAGGGTCTGGCAACTGGGCCACAAACACCTTATCTAACTCGTTATCTTTACCGATACGTTCGACAAATAATACCGCGCGACCATTCGGGCTCGCCTGAAAACGCCCTTGTACTAAGGCCGCAAGCCCGGCTTCGGACTGGGCTTTTTCGAGCACTTGGTTTTGCTGCTCTTCTGCCCAAGGGGCGACATAAAGGGATAAATAGCCGGTAAACAACATATTGATCACGGCAAGAATCAGCGTCACGCGGGTGACATACCACTCACTGACCCCAACACCGTGGAGAATGACCATCTCATTTTCGGAATACATACGGCCGTGGGCCAGTAAAATCCCCAAGAACAAACTTAACGGTAGGACTAAGATCACCAGATAAGGCAAGTTAAGCCCAATCAGTGTCATGATTAAAGAGGCGGGAAAATCGCCGTCGGAGGCATCGGCCAGTATACGCACGAAATGCTGGCTAATAAAAATAGTTAACAGCACTAAAAGTACCGCAATTTGTGCCTTTAAAACTTCTCGAATAAGGTATTTAAATACAATCACAGGCAGGATCCGGTCTCTAAACTTATCTTTTTGCTGGTAACAGACTAACTTTCATGTAAACTGTTTACTTTTGATAGTTTTCTGACCAGCTTCAGGGGTTCTAGGTAAACTTAACGTCACGAAATGCGTGACTCAAGCGCCGAGAATAAATCACCTTTGGAGTAATAACTTAGGCCCTTTTCGGGACAAGCAGACATTATCCAATAAATATAAAAATTTGTCTTTAAGAATCTAGGAGTGCTCATGGAGTTTAGCGTAAAGAGCGGTAGCCCCGAAAAACAACGCTCAGCCTGTATCGTGGTCGGTGTTTATGAACCCCGTCGTCTGTCGGGTATCGCGGAGCAATTAGATAAAATTAGCGAAGGTTATATCAGTAACCTACTGCGTCGCGGCGATCTGGAAGGTAAACCTGGCCAGATGTTGTTGCTGCACCATGTTCCTAACGTATTGAGTGAACGTGTATTATTAGTGGGTTGTGGCAAAGAACGAGAACTAGACGAACGCCAATACAAACAAATCATCACTAAGACAATCAACACCCTTAACGAAACAGGTTCAATGGAAGCGGTTTGCTTCTTGACTGAACTGCACGTGAAAGGCCGCGATACTTATTGGAAAGTACGTCAGGCGGTTGAAACCACCAATAGCAGTCTTTACAGCTTTGATGCCCTGAAGACCCGCAAAGGTGAAACTCGCCGTCCACTGCGTAAATTAGTGTTCAATGTCCCCACTCGCCGTGAATTAACCTTAGGTGAGCGCGCCATCGAGCATGGTATGGCTGTGTCTGCCGGCATGCACTTATGTCGCGATGTGGCCAACATGCCACCTAACATCTGTAATCCAGCCTACTTAGCTTCTCAAGCTCGCCAAATGGCTGAAATACACGACACACTGCATGTAACCACTATTGGTGAAGAGCAAATGGCCAAACTGGGCATGAACTCATACCTTGCAGTCGGTCGCGCCAGTGCCAACGAATCCATCATGACTGTGATGGAATACAAGGGCGCTGTCGATAGCACTGAAAAACCCATCGTATTAGTCGGTAAAGGGTTAACCTTCGACTCGGGTGGTATTTCATTGAAACCTGGCGAAGCCATGGACGAAATGAAGTACGACATGGGCGGCGCAGCAGGTGTTATCGGCACCATGAAAGCTATCTGTGACATGAAGTTACCTATCAACGTTGTGGGTATTCTGGCTGGCTGTGAAAACATGCCATCGGGTAATGCTTACCGTCCAGGTGACATTCTGACCACTATGTCAGGCCAAACCGTTGAAGTGTTAAATACCGATGCTGAAGGCCGTTTAGTCTTGTGTGATGTGTTGACCTATGTTGAGCGTTTCGATCCTGAACTGGTTATCGATACTGCAACCCTGACTGGCGCATGCGTGATTGCCCTTGGTAAACACGCATCGGGTCTGTTCTCATCGCACAACCCACTGGCACACGAGCTATTAAGTGCCGGTGAGCAAAGTGGTGACCGCGCATGGCGCATGCCATTGTGGGATGAGTATCAAGATATGCTCGACAGTCCATTTGCTGACATGACCAACTTAGGTGGTCGTCCAGCAGGTGCTATCACAGCAGCATGTTTCCTCTCGCGCTTTGCTAAAAAGTACAACTGGGCTCACTTAGACGTTGCAGGTACAGCTTGGAATAGCGGTGCTAACAAAGGTTCTACGGGTCGTCCAGTGCCACTATTGACTCAGTTCCTGATCAATCGTGCTGGCGTTGAACTCGGCGAATAGCCGACTATCTGGTCTTAGTGTTTTAAAGACCAGATAAATCAAAGGCGAAGATGAAAATCTTCGCCTTTTTTATTTGCTTTTTTATGCTGAAAATCAATCTCCTGAATAAGGACTTGAGTTAGAAAACCTAAAAGACAGAAACAATTAAATAATATTTTCAACAGGTAACAACAAAACCTAAGTCATCATAAGTGACTTGAAAGCATCCCATTAAGTCCCGTAAGACAGTGATAGATAAAAGCTCAGCGCAAGGTTTGCCCCAAGCATTAACCCATACTGACTTTTAGTGTAAACTGCTGCTTTCGTTCGCCACTAAAACAAGTGAAGCAAGGCATTGAAATCATGACTCAAGTGCTGTTTTATCTCATGCCGCCAGTGGCATCACCTGCCAAGGCCAAGGTTGATTCACCTGTTGCAACCGCGAATGCAAACCCTGCGCTTTGCGAGATGCATCTTCTGGCATGCCAACTAGCGCAGCAGGCTTTTGTGAAGCAACAATGGGTCTATATCCATTGCCAAGATAAGCAGCAAGCCCATGCGATTGATGAACTTTTATGGCAGTTTGAGCCAAGTGCCTTTGTACCTCATAACCTCAAAGGTGAAGGCCCGATGACGGGATCGCCGGTAGAAATTGGTTTTGATCGCCTCGGCGCCAACAAAAGTCGCCAAGTTCTGATTAATCTTGCAGACCAAGCGCCCCCATTTGCGGTAAACTTTGGCCACATTATCGATTTTGTTGCCAATGACGATCAGCATAAAGCGGTCGCTCGCGAACGTTATCGACAGTATCGCGGCTTAGGGGTCAATTTACAGACCCAAGACTTAGCAACACATCCACTTAATTAGTTTGAGACAGACACGTTCCCATGGAAAAAACATACGATCCGCAGTCCATCGAGCAAACTCTTTACCAAAACTGGGAAGAGCAAGGTTACTTCAAGCCACACGGCGATGAATCCCAAGGCAATTATTGCATCATGATCCCGCCACCAAACGTGACGGGCAGCTTGCACATGGGCCACGCCTTCCAAGACACCATTATGGATACCTTAACCCGTTACCAACGGATGAAAGGCAAAAATACCCTATGGCAAGTCGGTACCGACCACGCGGGTATCGCCACCCAAATGTTGGTTGAGCGTAAGCTTGAAGCCGAAGAAGGCAAAAATCGCCATGACCTAGGTCGCGATGCCTTTATGGATAAAGTGTGGGAATGGAAAGCGCAATCGGGCGGCACTATCACTAAGCAGCTACGTCGTATGGGCGCTTCGGTTGATTGGGACCGCGAGCGTTTCACTATGGACGAAGGCTTATCTAAGGCCGTGCAAGAAGTGTTTGTACGTCTGTACGAAGACGAGTTGATTTATCGCGGTAAGCGTTTGGTCAACTGGGATCCAAAGCTGCACACAGCTATCTCTGATTTAGAAGTGGAAAGCAAAGAAAAACAGGGCCACATGTGGCATCTGCGTTATCCACTGGCCGACGGTGAACTGACTGCCGATGGTAAAGACTATTTAGAAGTCGCTACCACGCGTCCAGAAACTATGCTCGGCGACAGTGCAGTTGCAGTGCATCCCGATGATGAACGCTATCAAGCGCTAGTCGGTAAGTTTATTCTGTTGCCGATTGTTAACCGCCGCATTCCTATCGTGGCCGACGATTACGTCGACATGGCCTTTGGTACAGGGTGTGTGAAGATCACCCCAGCCCATGACTTTAACGACTATGAAGTCGGTAAACGTCACAACCTGCCAATGTTCAACGTGCTGACCTTAGATGCCGCCATTCGTGCAAGTGCCGAAGTGGTGAACTCTGACGGTACCTTTAACAAAACGCTCGATGGCAGCCTGCCTGAACGTTTTGCCGGACTTGACCGTTTTAAAGCGCGCGATGCTATCGTCGCCGAATTTGACACCTTAGGTCTGCTCGAAAAAATCGCGCCTCACGCCTTGAAAGTGCCTTACGGCGATCGTTCAGGTGTAGTTATCGAGCCTATGCTGACCGACCAATGGTATGTGGCTGTTGCGCCAATGGCGAAAACCGCTATCGAAGCCGTTGAAAATGGCAGCATTAAATTTGTGCCGCAGCAATACGAGAACATGTACTTCTCGTGGATGCGTGACATTCAAGACTGGTGTATTTCGCGTCAATTGTGGTGGGGTCACCGCATCCCTGCATGGTACGACGAAAACGGCAAAGTCTATGTCGGCCGCAACGAAGCCGACGTCCGTGCTAAGCACAATATCGCCGACTCAATGACACTGCGCCAAGACGAAGACGTACTGGACACTTGGTTCAGCTCAGCCCTGTGGACGTTCTCAACCTTAGGTTGGCCTGACAATTTAGAAGATTTAAAAACCTTCCACCCAACCGACGTGTTGGTGACAGGTTTTGACATCATCTTCTTCTGGGTTGCCCGTATGATCATGATGACCATGCACTTCATCAAAGATGAAGACGGCAAGCCACAAGTTCCATTCAAAACTGTCTACGTGACCGGCCTTATCCGCGATGAAGCGGGTAACAAGATGTCTAAATCTAAGGGTAACGTACTCGATCCATTAGATATGATCGACGGTATCGGACTTGAAGATTTAGTTGAGAAACGTACCGGCAACATGATGCAGCCACAACTGGCAGCCAAGATTGAAAAGAGCACTCGCAAAGAATTTGCCGATGGTATCGAAGCCCACGGCACAGATGCACTGCGCTTTACGCTTGCGGCAATGGCATCAACGGGTCGTGACATCAACTGGGACATGAAGCGCTTAGACGGTTACCGTAGCTTCTGTAACAAGTTATGGAACGCCTCACGCTACGTGCTGATGAACACAGAAGATCAAGATTGCGGCCCAGGCTCACCAGAGCACAAAGGCGGCGAAATGGAACTGTCGTTGGCCGATCGCTGGATTATTGGCTTGTTCAATCAAACCGTTAAGACCTTTGACGATCACATGACAGCTTACCGTTTCGACTTAGCAGCCAATACCCTGTATGAGTTCACTTGGAACCAGTTCTGTGACTGGTACTTAGAATTAACTAAACCGGTATTGCAAAACGGCACTGAAGCACAAATGCGCGGCACCCGTCACACCTTAGTGACAGTGCTCGAAGCGATGCAACGCCTGATGCACCCTATGATGCCGTATATCACTGAAACCATCTGGCAGCGCGTTAAACCGTTAGCTGGTGTCGCTGGTGATACCATCATGCTGGCACCGTTCCCAACATTTGATGCCGCTAAAGTCGATAGCGCAGCAATGGCCGATTTAGAATGGGTTAAGCAAGTGATCGCCGCCGTGCGTAACATTCGCGCCGAACTGAACATTGCCCCATCTAAACCGCTAAATGCCCTACTTCGTGGTGTTAGCGCACAGGATAAAGCCCGTGTTGAAGCCAACCAAACCTTCTTCACCACACTTGCCCGCTTAGAAAGCATGACCATTTTAGCTGATGGCGAAACTGCGCCTATGTCGACTACAGGTTTGATTGGCGAAATGGAGCTGCTGATCCCTATGGCAGGCTTAATCGATGTCGCCGCCGAAATGGCCCGTATCGACAAACAGCTTGAAAAACTCGGCCAAGAGATCGCTCGCATCGAAGGCAAATTGTCGAACCAAGGTTTTGTGGCAAAAGCTCCAGCCGAGGTTATCGACAAAGAGCGCGCTAAGATGACCGATCTCAAGCGTGACATGGACAAGCTCAACGAACAAAAATCAGAGTTCGCTAAGTTAGAAGCTTAAGCTTCTCATTTACTCTGATTCACTTGTTATGATTGGTTCTAACTGAATGAAGGGCAGCCACTAGGCTGCCCTTCTTGTATCTATATCGCTGCAATCTATGAGCGATTATGAGCCTTCATCTTCGCTTTTGAGCCAGATGCAGTACTAAATCCAAACCCATTCTCAACACTGCCCTTTAACTTACTGCACCGCGTTGAAACCACCTCACCATTCATCTTAATCACTCCCCGTGGTCTATCGCTCATGAGCTCACAAGTCGCCCATCACTGCCTGCATGAGCAAACAACACACATGCAGACCAAAGAGCAGCTAATACCTCTCGAGGCTGCACTGAGAGAGCTGACATTGAGTGCTGACATGGATATCTAATGTCGTCATAGACTCTGGACACAGGCAAAAACAGATTATTTAGTGAGTAGAACCTAGAAAGAGAAGTGTTAAAAGCGAAATGACTGAAGAAAGCTAAACCGAAGATAGCTAAGCCATAGAATGATCAGCCGAAGGATAAGTAAACCAAGAGATGAGAGGTAAAGAGAGGTAAGCCGAAACGGATAAAGCAATAATGAGTTAAACCACTACAGACTAAAAATAAAAAAGCCCTGCAATTGCTTGCAGGGCTTATCTATATGGTGCGCGTGGAAGGAGTCGAACCTCCGACCGCCTGGTTCGTAGCCAGGTACTCTATCCAGCTGAGCTACACGCGC
>NZ_MPDG02000002.1:749574-883127 GCF_001887095.2 Shewanella sp. SACH | reverse complement strand
ATTGGTGCGCGTGGAAGGAGTCGAACCTCCGACCGCCTGGTTCGTAGCCAGGTACTCTATCCAGCTGAGCTACACGCGCGACTTGTATCTAAATTTACTTTTTCAATAAAAAATGGTGCGCGTGGAAGGAGTCGAACCTCCGACCGCCTGGTTCGTAGCCAGGTACTCTATCCAGCTGAGCTACACGCGCATTGTTTTCTATCGGTAAGAAATGGCGGAGAAGGAGGGATTCGAACCCTCGATGGGAGTTAAAGCCCATACTCCCTTAGCAGGGGAGCGCCTTCGGCCACTCGGCCACCTCTCCGTTTTCTTGGCGCACATATTACTGTTTGACGAAAATAAGTCAAACCCTTTTTCCGAAACAGATTCCATTTGAACTGTTTTTAATCACATTGCTGTTATATCAAGCCAATGTATTGATTTGCGCCAATCTTTCGGTCTAAAAAATAAAAAAAGCCAGTTAAAAAACTGACTCTTCTGTTGCCGTAATACGCTTGCCAAGACAAGGTACTAAAAGTTACCACCTTCCGATGGTGTACCTGATTTTTCAGATTGAATGCGCTGGTAGATTTCTTCACGGTGAACAGAAACCTCTTTTGGTGCATTCACACCAATACGCACTTGATTGCCTTTTACCCCTAGCACTGTAACTGTGACTTCATCACCAATCATCAGTGTTTCGCCAACACGACGAGTCAAAATCAGCATTCGATAGCTCCTTTATTTCTTAATTCAGCTTACACACGGCACTCATCCGGTAGATGGGCTTATTATAAGGTCAGCTTAGTACAAATTAATAGTATTCAATACTCAAACGGTTATTTAATTACACCTTATTTAGCTCGAAAGCGTGATGTAACGCCCGAACCGCCTTGTGTAAGTCCCTTTCATCGATAACGGTTGACAATTTACTCTCTGACGTCGTGAGTAACTTAGCATGAATAGTTTCATTACCCAAGACTTCTAACATCTTAGTCAATAATCCCATTTTTGCCTGTAAACCTTTGCCAACTAAAGATACTTTTGCACGTTGCCGTTCGATAATCAATGGTCCGAGAGCAAGGCTTTCGCTTAAGCCTTCGAGCTCATTAAGCAGAGTATCAACCTTAGCTTCAGCGAGCATAAAACTGACTCGACCCGAAGGATCATCCTCGTGGATCCTCAATGGGGAAATAAATTCCACATCGATTTCCAATCGCGTTAAACAGCCTAACAGCGCTTGATAGCGTTCACTGGTGGTAAACAGCCCTTCAATCGTCAGCGTTGCCAGCGCCTTATTAATCGCAATACCTTGGACTAACGAGGCAATAGTGAGTTCAGACTCGTCGCCAAATTGGATTAACGTCCCCTGCCCAGCTTCAAAACTCGACAGGACTCGCAATGGCACGCGAAAACGCTCGGCGTATTCGACTGAATCGGGATGCAATACTTTAGCGCCTAACTTTGCCATTTCGAGCATCACATCAAACCCAATCACATCGAGGCGACGCGCGCTGCTATCGATATTCGGATCTGTGGTGAATACCCCTGCCACATCGGTAAAAATCTGGCATTCATCGGCTTCTAACGCCGCCGCTAAGGCTACAGCAGTGGTATCTGAACCACCGCGTCCTAAGGTTGTGACTTCGCCTTGAGGATCGATGCCTTGAAACCCTGCGACGATCGGCACAACACCGTCGGCTAACAGGGATTGCAAATACTCAGTATCCACCCGCTCAATGCTGGCACGGCCGAATTGACTATTAGTATGAATTTGTACCTGATCGCCCGTAAGGGATTTCGCCTTAATACCGCGGCGCTGTAGCGCCATCGACATCAAGGCAATGCTCACTTGCTCACCCGTTGACACTAACATGTCTAATTCGCGCGCCGAGGCCCGCGGATTAATTTGTGCTGCCAGTGCAAATAGGCGATTAGTCTCACCCGCCATCGCAGATAAGACTAAGACTTGCTGCTCACCATTGTGAGCTGACTTTGTAATCTGCTCAGCGACCGCTTCGATACGTTCAATAGAACCCACCGAAGTGCCGCCGAACTTTTTCACAAAAAGCTTGCTACCACTAAGCTTTCGTTTTTGGGGCACAGCAACCTCTTAAGCTAGACGCTCAGTAATCCAAGGTAATACTTGAGCCAATGCCGCATCCAGATTTTCTGGCTGGCTACCGCCCGCTTGAGCCATATCAGGACGACCGCCGCCTTTACCGCCCACTTGTGCAGCGACCATAGCGACTAGCTCACCCGCTTTGACTTTGCCGATAAGATCGTTACTCACACCGGCGATCAGGTTAACTTTCCCTTCCTGCGCAGTGCCAAGAACGATAATGGCCGATTTCAATTTTTGTTTTAATTCATCTTGCAGACCGCGTAATGAGCTTGCCTCAACGCCGTCTAACTTTTTGATCAGTACGTTAACGCCATTAACCACAACGGCATCGCCCACTAAATCAGCACTGGCTGCAGCCGCGAGTTTATCTTTCAACTGCGCCATTTCTTTTTCGAGTTGCTTCATCTTATCGAGCTGGGCTTTTAACTTAGCGACAACTGAGTTGGCATCGCCTTTCAATAAGGCTGCAGCTTCTTCCAGTTCAGCTTGTTGCTGCGCCACATAGGCCATAGCCGCAGCGCCAGTAACGGCTTCGATACGACGAACACCTGCAGCAATACCCGCTTCAGAGGTGATTTTGAATAAGCCGATATCGCCCGTGCGGCCCACATGGGTACCACCACACAATTCGATAGAGAAATCGCCCATAGTCACAACACGCACTTGTGAGTCATATTTCTCACCAAAGAGCGCCATTGCGCCTTTCTCTTTGGCTTCATCTATACCCATTTCAGCGGTTTTCAGCTCATGGTTACGACGAATTTGAGTGTTAACTAATTCTTCAACTTCTTTTAATTCCGCAGCTTTTACGCCTTCGAAATGGGAGAAGTCAAAACGCAAACGCTCAGGATCAACCAAAGAACCTTTTTGCGAGACATGAGAACCGAGCACTTGACGCAGTGCGGCATGCAGTAAATGCGTAACAGAATGGTTTAACTGAGTACGATGACGCAGTTTTTTGTCGACTTTCGCTTCAACAACTTGGCCAACACTCAAGTTACCTGTAGCTAAAACACCTTGATGACCCGTTGCTTGACCGTACTTTTGCGTGTCGTTAACCGTAAACTCAACACCGCTCGCAACCAGTTGGCCTTTATCGCCCACTTGACCGCCAGATTCCGCGTAGAAAGGTGTCACGTCGAGTACGACAACGGCTTCGTCACCCGTCTTGATAGCCGTCACTGACTCACCGTTTTGATAAATCGCGGTGATCTTAGCTTGACCCGCTAATTCGGTGTAACCACTGAATGCGGTTTCAGCATCGATTTTCAGCGCCGCGTTGTAATCTGCACCAAAGTTACCGGCAGCTTGTGCGCGGCTACGTTGTTCAGCCATGGCGACTTCGAAACCTGCTTCATCGACAATGATGTTGCGCTCACGACACACGTCAGCGGTTAAATCCATTGGGAAGCCATAGGTGTCATACAGCTTAAATACCGTTTCACCGTCTAAGGTATTACCTTTTAACTCGTTTAAGGCCGCATCTAAAATGCCTAAACCACGTTCAAGCGTACGGGCAAATTGCTCTTCTTCCGCTTTCAGTGCTTTTTCAACAATCGCTTGAGTCTCAGCTAACCCTTTGGCCGCATCGCCCATCACCGCAATCAAAGACGGAACCAGCTTATAGAAGAAAGCTTCGGTCGCGCCTAACTTGTTACCATGGCGAACGGCGCGACGAATAATGCGGCGCAGCACATAACCGCGGCCTTCGTTCGACGGCATAACGCCATCGGCAATAAGGAATGCACATGAACGGATATGGTCGGCAATGACGCGCAGTGATTTCTCGGTTAAATCGCTTACGCCGATGATTTCTGCCGCTTTGGCTATCAGCGTACGGAAGATATCGATTTCGTAGTTAGAATGTACGCCTTGCATAATCGCGGCAATACGCTCAATCCCCATGCCGGTATCAACCGATGGCTTAGGCAAAGGTAGCATTTCACCCGATGCTTGACGGTTGTACTGCATGAACACTATGTTCCAGATTTCGATGAAACGGTCGCCATCTTCTTCAGGACTGCCAGGACGGCCGCCCCAAATATGGTCGCCATGGTCATAGAAAATCTCAGAACATGGGCCGCAAGGACCGGTATCACCCATTTGCCAGAAGTTATCTGACGCATAAGCAGCACCTTTGTTGTCGCCGATACGGATAATGTTCTCAGCAGCAACACCAATCTTTTTATTCCAGATTTCAAAGGCTTCATCGTCTGTTTGATAAATCGTGACGCACAGACGTTCCTTCGGCAGCTTTAAAGTTTCAGTTAAGAAAGTCCAGCCAAAACGAATCGCTTCTTCTTTGAAATAATCACCAAAACTGAAGTTACCCAGCATTTCGAAAAAGGTGTGATGACGTGCTGTATAACCGACGTTATCTAAATCGTTATGCTTACCACCGGCGCGTACACAACGTTGAGCAGTGGTCGCACGCGTATAATTGCGTTTGTCCATGCCAAGAAACACGTCCTTGAACTGGTTCATGCCTGCATTGGTAAATAAAAGTGTGGGATCGTTGCCTGGCACTAATGAACTACTGTCCACAACTTGATGACCATTGCTGCGGAAAAATTCGAGGAAAGCGCTTCTAAGCTCTGCTGTAGTTTGATACATGAAATCATCCTGAATTGGGTAAGCATTACCAGCTACGCCTTAGGCTAGCCGTATTTCTATTTGCCCAGCATTATAAGCAGACTGAGTAAGGACGACCAGCCTTGATTGGTGATATATACCCAAACAACCTCAAGATACAGGATTCAGCGGAGATTTAACGCACTTTAGGCAAGACGGTTATTTGTAGACCTAGTGGGCTAAGTTAAGAATAACCAACACTGCATAAAGTGCGTTAAAGCCCGCCGGGACGGAGCGCCTAGGGCACTTCACTTCCGTGTTGCATCAACTCAAAAGGTGGCCGACATTCTTTCATTGATGCGCCTAGAATTGATGTGCCCTAAGCGCTCTGAAACTCGTATATTGAGGTGGCTTGGGTATACACATCAGGAATTTAATATTTTTGCGTGAATAGCCCATACCAGAGTAGCTAGAGGCAAAACAGCAATAATAAAGGACAATGACAGACTCTGCGGGTTAGGTGCAAAAAGTACAGTATTTGAGCAAGTGGGTAAAGTGTCGGGAACGAAAGCAACAAAGCCCATTTGATGACATTTTAGAGGAGATTTTCTGAGGACTTGTTAAAGGAGCTTTTACAGTCTTAAGGTTACATCGCAATCGATGAGTTGAGGCAATTAATAATCGTCGTCGAGATCATTGGGATCTGAATCTAACGCATAAGAGATTTGATCGTAGTTAAAGCCTTGGCCCATTAAAAACCGCACTCGTTTGGCCTTTTCCTTCGCGATGAGATCCCGGGCTTTAGAGCCCTTCACTTCTGTTACGCGAGGAATTCCATATTTTTTAGTGGCTTTATCTTTTGCTAGCTCAAACCAGTCACAATTACTATTGGTTATCGCCGCTTCAATGCAATCTTTAGACAGGCCTTTTTGCGCTATCGCTTGGCGAATGCGGATGGCACCGTGGCCTCGACTAATGTGGCTACGGACCAACAGTTCAGCATAGCGATTATCATTGATAAAACCGGAGGATTCGCAAGCATCGAGTACAGGTTCGATATCATTCAGTTCGAAACCTTTTTCGAGCAATTTATCGCGGATTTGTAGGCGGGAATAATCGCGGCGCGCTAACAGCGCAACCGCGATTTGACGGGCTGACTGACTCAGAATACTTCGCCTGTTTCTAAATCAACATTATCTTCCGTGCTAGCATCAGCTTTGGCAGCCAGTGCACTAGGATTGCTCAAAAGTAACTCACGTAATGTCTTGTCAATTTCAGTAGCAATGGCTGGGTTTTCAGTCAAATATTTACCCGCATTAGCACGGCCTTGACCGATTTTATCGCCTTTATAACTGTACCAAGCACCCGCTTTTTCAATCAACTTATGGGCTACGCCTAAGTCAACTAACTCACCAGTACGGTTAATACCTTGGCCATAAAGAATTTGGAATTCAGCTTGCTTGAACGGTGCTGCAACCTTGTTTTTCACCACTTTAACGCGAGTTTCGTTACCGACTACTTCATCGCCGTCTTTAATGGCACCAGTACGACGAATGTCTAAACGAACAGAAGCATAGAACTTCAGCGCGTTACCACCGGTTGTCGTTTCTGGGTTACCAAACATCACACCAATCTTCATCCGGATTTGGTTGATGAAGATAAGTAAGGTGTTAGATTGCTTTAAGTTACCCGCAAGTTTACGCATGGCTTGGCTCATCATACGTGCCGCTAGGCCCATGTGAGAATCACCAATTTCACCTTCGATTTCAGCTTTAGGCGTTAATGCCGCCACTGAGTCGACGACGATGACGTCAACAGCGCCAGAGCGAGTTAATGCATCACAAATCTCAAGCGCTTGCTCGCCGGTATCTGGTTGTGAACACAGCAGGTTATCAATATCTACGCCCAATTTTTTAGCATAGATAGGGTCGAGTGCATGCTCAGCATCGATAAAGGCACAGGTTTTACCTTCACGTTGCGCTGCGGCAATCACTTCTAAAGTCAGTGTCGTTTTACCTGATGATTCAGGACCATAGATCTCAACGATACGCCCCATTGGCAAACCGCCAGCACCTAAAGCAACGTCCAGAGACAGAGAACCGGTAGAAATGGTCTCAACATCCATAGAGCGATCTTCACCCAGCTTCATGATGGAGCCTTTACCAAATTGTTTCTCAATTTGGATCAATACCGCAGCAAGTGCTTTCTCTTTATTTGGATCGACCTTCATTCCAGTTCCCTCATCAAGACAAGCCTTAAGCTGTCAAAAGTAATATTCAATTTACAAACGGGTAATTCAAAAAGCCGCGCTTTTTGTCTTAATTCTGCTGACTAGTATACTGTACAATCATACAGTATCAAGACCTGTGACTGAATTATTTTTAGGTAATGGGATTTTTTAATATGGCCAAGGTTTTAGCGAATATCAAATCCGATATTGCATCCCTTTGACGAATATCCGTCATCAAGGGCTCAATTTTCGGTAAATTATTGCTAAGATTGGCACAGCAAATTTTGCGTGGTCTTTTTAGCTGAAAATTGTACAGCAGACTTCTGCTTCCATAGCGCTTAATCCCACATAACCACGGCAGTCACAACGGACGATAACGATTTAATGAATGTAATTGATACCGATGATTTAGAAAAACATACTCCTATGATGCGTCAGTACTTGACCATGAAAGCAGAACATCACGACATGTTGCTGTTTTATCGCATGGGTGACTTCTACGAGTTGTTTTATGACGATGCTAAACGTGCTTCTGAGCTGTTAGGCATTTCACTCACGGCACGCGGTAAAAGTGGTGGCGATCCTATCCCTATGGCGGGACTGCCTTACCATGCTGTGGAAGGCTATCTTGCGAAATTAGTTCAAATTGGTCAATCGGTTGCGATATGTGAACAAATTGGCGACCCAGCAACCTCTAAAGGGCCTGTTGAGCGTAAAGTGGTGCGTATCGTCACGCCTGGCACCTTAACCGACGAAGCCCTGCTGCAGGAACGCCAAGACAATCTATTGGCAGCGGTTTATCAAGGTAAAATCGGTTTTGGTTATGCCACTCTGGATGTTTCATCCGGACGTTTTGTGATTGCCGAGCTCGACACGCGAGAGTCATTAGAAGCTGAATTGCAACGCACTAATCCCGTTGAAATTCTCTACAGTGAAGACTTTGGCGAACTAGGTCTACTAAACGGTTTTAAAGGTAAACGTCGTCGCCCTGAATGGGAATTTGATTACGACACTAGCATCAAGTTACTGCTGGCTCAGTTTGGCACGAAAGACTTGCATGGTTTTGGTATCGCAGATGCACGTTTATCACTGCAAGCTGCGGGTTGCTTGATGCAATATGTCAAAGACACACAGCGCACAGCCCTGCCCCATATCAATGCCATTACCCGCTTCAATCAAACCGATAGCATAGTGCTCGATGCGGCAACTCGCCGAAATCTAGAACTCACTCAAAACCTTGCCGGTGGTCGCGATAATACCTTAGCCGCAGTATTAGATAACACGGCAACGCCTATGGGTAGTCGTATGTTGCAACGCTGGATCCATCAGCCGCTGCGAGATCCAAAACACATCAAAGCACGCCAACAGGCGGTGACTGAACTACTCGATACCGCCGCCCACGAAGGTTTGCATGAACAGTTAAAGGCACTTGGCGATATTGAACGTATCATGGCAAGACTCGCACTGCGTACCGCTCGCCCAAGAGACTTTGCCCGTTTACGTCAAGCGCTGGGCTTACTACCTGAATTACAACAAAGTTTAAGCACACTGAGCGCACCGCACACGACTCAATTACGGCAACACTTAGGTGAGTTCCCCGCTGAACAAGCCTTGCTTGAGCGCGCGATAGTCGATAATCCTCCCATGCTTATCCGCGATGGCGGAGTGATCCGTGAAGGCTACAACAGCGAATTAGATGAATGGCGCGGTCTTAGCGAAGGTGCGAGCGATTACTTAGTTCAACTCGAAGCCAGAGAAAAAGAACGTACAGGTATCAACACACTTAAAGTCGGCTATAACCGTGTACACGGCTATTACATCGAAGTGAGTCGCTTGCAATCCTCGCAAGTGCCACTCAATTACCAACGACGTCAAACCCTTAAGAATATGGAGCGTTATATCACGCCCGAACTTAAGGAGTACGAAGAAAAAGTGCTCTCGAGCCAAGGTAAAGCACTGGCACTCGAAAAGCAGTTATGGGAACAATTATTTGATCTTATTCTGCCAAAATTACATGAATTACAAGCTTTTGCTCGAGCGGCGGCAGAACTTGATGTGTTAAGTAACTTTGCTGAGCGCGCCGAAACCTTAGGCTACACTTGCCCTGAGCTGAGCCAAGATATCGGCGTACAGATAGAGGCTGGTCGTCACCCAGTGGTGGAACGTGTGAGTCAAACACCGTTTATCGCTAACCCAGTCACCTTGCACAATCAAAGACGTATGTTGATTGTCACCGGACCTAACATGGGCGGTAAATCGACCTATATGCGTCAAGTCGCTTTGATCACGCTGATGGCTCATATTGGTTGTTTTGTGCCAGCAGATCGCGCACTGATCGGCCCTATCGATCGTATCTTTACCCGTATTGGCGCATCAGACGATCTGGCCTCTGGTCGTTCAACCTTTATGGTCGAAATGACAGAAACCGCCAACATTCTACACAACGCCACCGCCAGTAGCTTAGTGTTAATGGATGAAATCGGCCGCGGAACATCCACCTATGATGGTTTATCACTTGCTTGGTCGGCGGCAGAGTATTTAGCCCAGCAAGTCGGCGCTATGACCCTATTCGCCACCCATTATTTTGAACTAACTCAGTTGCCTGAATTAATGGCCGGTGTTTACAATGTGCACCTCGATGCCATTGAACACGACGATACCATCGCCTTTATGCATGCAGTGCAAGAAGGCGCCGCTAGTAAAAGCTACGGCTTACAAGTTGCGGCGCTTGCCGGCGTACCAAACAAAGTGATTAAAGCCGCTAAACATAAGTTGCAGCAATTGGAGAGTCGCGATCATCAAGCTGAAGGAACGAGGACGCCTATTCAAAGCTTACTCGCGTTACCTGAACCGGTTGAGAATCCAGCGCTAACGAAGTTAAGTAGCATTAATCCCGATAACTTAACGCCAAAACAAGCACTTGATTTGCTCTATGAGCTGAAACGTCTGAGCTAAAGTTCTGTGAGCGAGTGATATTCGCTAAGCGATATTATCAGCAATACAAGACTAGAAACAACAACGCCCACTCTGTTGTGGGCGTTTACTTTTATCGACTAGGCCTAAGCACTAGACTAAATCACTAGACCTTAGCTAGGAGCTAGGCATAGAGATCAACGAACAACTGATCTTAGTTTCTCATTTATTAGTTTCGAAATAATTAGTTTCTAAACAATGCTTCAACAGATAAACCTTGAGATCCTAATAAGTCGCGTAAACGTTTCAATGCTTCTACTTGGATTTGACGTACACGTTCACGAGTCAAACCAATTTCAGCACCCACATCTTCGAGTGTAGAAGGTTCATAACCTAACAGACCAAAACGGCGGGCTAACACTTCTCTTTGTTTAGTGTTTAACTCATTTAGCCATTTGACCACTGAATTAGAAATATCTTCATCTTGCACTTTGTAGTCAGGGCCAACGTTATCGTCATCGGCTAAAATATCCAACAGCGCCTTGTCATTATCGCCCCCCAAAGGCGTATCGACAGAGGTGATTTTCTCATTCAGCTTAAGCATACGGCTGACATCAGCACTCGACACTTGTAGTTTTTCGGCAATTTCTTCGGCCGTAGGTTCGTGATCAAGTTTTTGTGCTAACTCGCGAGCGGTGCGCAAGTAAACATTGAGTTCTTTAACAACATGAATAGGCAATCGAATAGTACGAGTTTGATTCATAATGGCGCGCTCAATGGTCTGTCTGATCCACCAAGTCGCGTAGGTTGAAAAACGGAAACCTCTTTCTGGGTCAAACTTTTCAACGGCACGAATTAAGCCTAAGTTGCCTTCTTCGATAAGATCAAGCAGTGCTAAGCCGCGATTGTTGTAACGACGGGCAATTTTTACGACCAGACGTAAATTACTTTCGATCATGCGATTGCGGGATTTTGCACAGCCTTTTAAGGCTTTACGGGAAAAGTAAACTTCTTCTTCTGCGCTAAGCAGTGGGGAAAAACCAATCTCACCTAGGTAAAGTTGAGTGGCATCAAGATTTTTTTGCAGGTCATCTTGAACCTGTTGTTCTATTCCTAGCTCTTGAACTAAATCGGATGCAACTTCTTCTTTTTCAAGGTCGAAGTCAACGGTGTCTACGGATAAATCTACTAGTGCTTCTGCGGCAGTGCTTTTTATGCGGCTCATGATTAAATCTCCCAAACCTGATTAAACTGCTGAATTAGTGCAATTTCCTATCCTCCATTTGCCAACAAGGCCCCAAGCAATCATTGTTTGGGTAAATAAGTAAGTGGGTTTACAGACTGTCCATGGTAACGAATTTCAAAATGTAACATTACCCGATTGGCACCTGTACTACCCATTTTTGCAACTGTCTGCCCTGCGAGGACATGTTGCTTTTCTTTGACTAAGATCTTGTCCGTATGAGCATAAGCACTAAGGTAATCGTCACTATGTTTAATAATCACTAAATTACCGTAACCCCTAAGAGCACTTCCTGCGTATACCACCCGCCCATCTGCAGCAGCTTTGATGATATCTCCCCGATTCCCCGCGATCTTAATGCCTTTATTTCCCTGCTCATTGGCAGAGTAAGTCCCGATTAACTTCCCTCTTACTGGCCACTCCCACTGACTCACACTGGTTGGTAGTGTCGAAGTCGGTGGAACCATGATCGAGTTAACATTTTGTTGGGAACTTGTTACAAGGTACGCGGGCTTAGCTTTCTGATCAAGTGTTTTTTTCAGATCATTACTTGACTTAGCGTCGGTTTGAGAACTTTGATTATCTGTTTGTTTTTTATCATTTTTACTAGAAATATTACCCGATGAGCTCGTTTTCCTTCCATCTAAAGTTGTAGATTTTGACTGACTACTCGACTTAGCATTCGTTAAATATAAAATCTGTCCGGGGTAAATTGTATAAGGGTTATCTAATTGATTAAGTTTAGCTATTTCAGAAAAATCCTTTCCTGCTCCCCAAGAAATAGAGTAAAGCGTGTCGCCTTTCTTAACTTTATATGAATTCGATTTAATGTGGCCTTTGTTGTTTTTAGAGTAGCTATGGGAAATATTTTCGACGGGCGCGGGTCGGCTGGCCTGAAAGCTACAGCCTGCAAGCAGAAATATAAAGCAGAGGTTTAAGACTAAACCCGCATTCAACAATAAAAACTCCTTGGTGAGGCTGTATTACTGTTTATGATGAGAAAACAATGCCCTCGTTGCAAGACAAGCTGTTCAGTGGAGACAGTAGCACAACACAAGGTTAAGCTAACTCTCCATTAATCAAAGGGACAAATTTAACCGTTTCAATTGTTTCCGAACTGAAGCGGTCCGCAGTACGAGTGATTCGCATCAATTGCTGGGTATCTTCGCCGACTGGCAGAACTAACACTCCGCCCTCGGCTAATTGAGACAGTAAGGCCTCAGGTATAGTCGAAGCGGCAGCGGTCACCATAATGGCATCGAACGGGCTACGATTCGCCCAACCTAACCAGCCATCACCATATTTAAACGACACATTATGTAAATCTAATCGTTTTAAGCGCTGTCTCGCTTGAATTTGTAAGCCTTTTATTCGCTCGATAGTACAAAGCTGCGGCACTAATTGCGCCAAAATTGCCGCCTGATAACCCGATCCTGTACCCACTTCTAATACGCGCTGGGGCATCTTATGCAGTAAGAGTTCGGTCATACGGGCGACGATATAAGGCTGCGAGATGGTTTGCCCTTGGCCAATCGGTAAAGCGGTATTTTCATAGGCTTTATGGGCTAGCGCATTATCGAGAAACATTTCCCGCGGCGTATGCGATATCGCCTTTAACACGGCTTGATTGCGGATCCCCGCATCATGAAGCTTTTTAGCTAAGTTCACCGCCGATGTTAAGGCAACTCGAGTCATATTTTATCTACCCAATTTTGCAATGCCGTTAGTTGTCCGTAGGCAGTTAAATCAACCGTCAAAGGCGTAATTGACACATAGCCATTGGCGATAGCATGAAAATCAGTGCCCTCAGTGGCGTCCTGCTCTTGTCCTGGTGGGCCGAGCCAGAAGATCTCACGTCCAGCGGGATCTTGCGTTCGTACTATGCCTTCAGCCTTATGACGAGCACCAAGGCGAGTCACTTTAATGCCTTTAATTTGATCAAGCGGCAAGTCTGGCACATTCACATTTAAAATCTGATCCTTTGCCAAAGGCTGGGCCAACAAGCCTTGAACTATCCGCCGAGCATAAACCGCTGCCGATTGATAATGTTCGAATTTGCGGCCATTGAGCGAAATTGCGACAGCAGGAAAACCTAAAAAGCGCCCTTCCATCGCGGCGGCAACAGTCCCCGAATACAAGGTATCATCGCCCATGTTCGCGCCCGCATTGATGCCAGACACCACCATATCGGGTTCGCCATCGTATAATTCTCGGATAGCCAAATGCACACAATCGGTCGGTGTACCGTGAACAGAAATGTAACCGTTATCTAACCTATTAATTCTTAATGGATTAGTCAAGGTTAATGAATTGCTCGCACCAGAACAATTACGATCTGGCCCCACTGTCAGCACAGTCGCAATTTCGGTCAAGGCCTCAGTTAAGGCTTTGATCCCCTGAGCATTAACCCCATCATCGTTGCTCACTAAGATGCGGATCATGACTCTGCTTCAGTGTTAGGCGCAGCTTCAGTCTTAGTTTCAATTGTATCAGCCGCAACGTTAGCATTCGTTGCCTCGGGTGCAGGCTCTTGCACCAGTGTCGCTTGCCATTGCTGCTCTTTAACATCTTGATAATTGACTAACTCTCTCAACAAGGATGTGGCAAAACTGCCCGCAGGCAACACAAACTCCAGCACAAGACCATCGGCAGTTTGTTCGTATTTAAGGGCTTGGGGCTCAAGCAGTAACGGACGACGCTCTTGCTCTAATCCCGCATGTTCAAGGCCATAGCAATCGTCAGCCAACTCACTCATGGCCAAGGTTTCCACCGCAGCAGCTTCACCTTGAGGCAGCATCATGCCGCGGCCCCATAATGGTGCTGATAGTTGAATGTCTTTTTCAATCAGACGTTTCAATACGATGAGATCCCATTCAGGCGTAACGAAGAAGCTTTTGCTGCCCGCCAACATCACACAATCACCCGCTAGCGGCTTAGTGCCATGGTTGGCTAAACGGTACGACACCACAGTGTTAAACAGATTTGAGCGCACCGCAGACAGATACATGCTGCGCTTATTTCTATCTTTGACTTTTTTACCCGCCATCATTTGGCGACCAAAAACTAAGTTTTTACCATCGTGACCAAAGCGTTGCTCACCAAAGTAATTGGGTACGCCCACTTGAGCGACCTTTTCGATACGGCTGATAATGTCTTCAACTTGGGTGACATTTCTCAGGGTAAGAATAAAACGGTTACCGACTAAAGCACCAATTCGCAGTTTTTTGCTGTGACGGCTGCTCGACAATATAGTCAAACGCTCGCTATTGAGATCTTTCCAAAGCGGCGTTTCTTTACCCGGAATACGCACACCGAACCATTGTTCTGTGATGGCATTTTTATCTTTTTGCCCAGCGTAGGTCACTTCCTTTGGATGCACCTTAGCGAACTTAGCGATCATTTCAGCGACTTGTACTGTATTTAGCCCTTCTTTGCGTACATGCAGCATGTGATGTTCACCTTCACCCGTTGGGCTAAAAGGTAAAATCTCTTTCACGATAAAATCGCTATTTTGGGTTCTTAAATCTGCTGTACCTAAAGGCTTGCCATACAGATAATGTAATTCGCTCATGGGACTTTTTTACTCTTAAGTTAATCGTGTTTACGGGTCATCAATACCACGGCTTCTACCGCAATACCTTCTTTACGCCCGGTAAATCCTAGATGTTCTGTCGTGGTCGCTTTGACGTTAATGTCGTCAAGTTCCGAGGTTAAATCGGCGGCCAATATCTGGCGCATTGCCTCAATGTGCGGCGCCATTTTAGGGGCTTGCGCTATGATAGTGACGTCAAGATTACCCAGCACAAAGCCTTTCGCCCTCGCTAAAGCATAGCAATGACGCAGCAATACGCGGCTATCAGCACCTTTATAGGCGGCATCTGTGTCGGGGAAATGTTTACCTATGTCACCCAGCGCCAGTGCGCCGAGGATCGCATCGGAAATCGCATGCAGCACCACATCACCATCTGAATGTGCGACTAGGCCAGTTTCATACGGCACTTCGACGCCGCAAAGAATGAGGGGTCGTGCAGCACCAAATTTATGCACATCGAAACCATGGCCGATACGGATTTTCATTTAATATTCCTAACGTATTATTTTACTTGGATTATGACTATTTTGCGGCACGCATTAAAAACAATTCGGCCAATCCCAAATCATCGGGATGCGTCACTTTTATATTGTCAGCACGGCCCGAAACGAGTCCGGGTGAAATGCCCGCCCACTCCATCGCCGAAGCCTCATCTGTCACCACAGCACCTGCCGCCAGAGCGGCATTGAGGTAATCTTTTAGCTGCGCTGCCTGAAATAACTGCGGCGTCAGTGCATGCCATAAATTATCGCGGCACACAGTAGCGCTGATTTCGCCCTGTTTATTGGCGCGCTTCATGGTATCGCGTACTGGCATGGCCAAAATCGCGCCTTGGGGAAATTGCACTCTGGATGCGAGTAACTTATCGATATCCGTCGCGGTTAAACAAGGTCTTGCCGCATCATGCACTAAGGCCCAACTGTGCTCAGGCGCAATTTGCAGCGCCGCCAACACAGAATCTGCGCGCTCACCGCCACCTAATACTGTGGTCAATTTGGGATGCACGGCCTGTGGCAGGGTATTGAAGATATTATCATTCGGATGTAAGGCAACGATGACGTGGGAAATGTGCGGGTGAGACAACAGCTTATCTAGAGTATGGCCGAGAATACTCTGGCCGCACACTTCAAGATATTGTTTTGGTCTGTCGGCGCCCATGCGACTACCAATGCCCGCAGCGGGAACGATAGCCACCACAGCTTGAGTGATAGGCTCAGCTTGGCGCTGCAATTCAGTTTGCATTACCGGCTCAGATTGACTGCCTGGATTGGATTGCTCGCTTAATCCAAGATCTAAATGTCCTAGCTCTGACATCCTAACTCCATATTACTGGGATGGACTCGATACTGAGCGATCACCACCCACGACGCGATAGAAGGTTTCACCTTCTTTGACCATGCCAAGTTCGTTACGCGCACGTTCTTCTATGGCTTCGGTACCACTTTTCAAATCGATGATTTCTTCCTTCAGCACTTGGTTACGCTCATTGAGTTTGGCGTTACCTTCTTGCTGCGCGGCAATTTGTTTTTGCAGGACGAAATATTCAGGAAGACTATTATCTCCCGACCAAAGACGAAATTGCAGTAAACCGAGTAGCACTATGAGTGCAATGACAAAAAATTTCATGGAGGAATTAGCGTCAGTATCTTGGATTAAAAAAATATACAGCAGATAGTACAACAAAAAAGGCCACCAAGTGGTGGCCTTTTTACATCAAAGTTTAAATTACGCCTGACCTTTGATCTCTTTCAAACCACGGTATGGGGCTTTTTCACCTAATTGCTCTTCGATGCGCAGCAATTGGTTGTACTTAGCAACACGGTCAGAACGACACAGTGAACCGGTTTTGATTTGGCCTGCTGCAGTACCTACGGCTAAGTCAGCAATAGTTGAATCTTCAGTTTCACCACTACGGTGTGAAATAACTGCTGTGTAACCCGCTTCTTTCGCCATGCGAATGGCCGCTAAAGTCTCAGTCAATGAACCGATTTGGTTAAACTTGATAAGGATTGAGTTAGCAATACCGTTTTCGATACCACGGGTTAAGATTTTAGTGTTAGTTACGAATAAATCGTCGCCCACTAATTGGATCTTGTCGCCCATGATTTGAGTTTGGTAAGCCCAACCATCCCAATCTGATTCGTCTAAGCCGTCTTCGATAGACACGATTGGATATTGGTCAGCCAATGATTTTAAGAAATCAGAGAAACCGTTCGAGTCGAATACTTTGCCTTCGCCCGCTAAATCGTATTTGCCGTCTTTGTAGAATTCAGATGCGGCACAATCTAGCGCTAAGGTCACATCCGTACCTAACTTGTAGCCAGCCAGTTCAACCGCTTCTTTGATAATGGCTAACGCATCAGCGTTTGACGCTAAGTTAGGTGCAAAACCACCTTCGTCACCCACAGAAGTGCTTAGACCTTTGTCGTGCAATACTTTTTTCAGCGTATGGAAGATTTCAGCGCCCATGCGCAGTGCTTCACGGAAAGTTTTCGCACCAACGGGTTGCACCATGAATTCTTGGATATCAACGTTGTTATCCGCGTGCTCGCCACCGTTTAAGATGTTCATCATAGGCACAGGCATAGAATATTGGCCTGGTGTGCCGTTCAATTCAGCGATGTGCGCGTATAAAGGAATACCTTTAAATGCTGCAGCCGCTTTGGCAGCCGCTAAAGACACAGCCAGAATCGCGTTTGCGCCTAACTTGTCTTTGTTTTCTGTGCCATCTAAGTCGATCATGATTTGATCAAGCTCAGCTTGTGCAGTGGCATCTTTGCCTAATAACGCAGTGCGGATTAAATCGTTTACGTTGGCAACAGCCGTTAATACGCCTTTGCCTAAATAACGGCTTTTATCGCCATCACGTAATTCTAACGCTTCGCGGCTACCGGTAGATGCGCCAGAAGGCGCCGCAGCCATACCCACAAAACCACCTTCTAAATGCACTTCGGCTTCAACAGTTGGGTTACCACGAGAATCCATAATCTCGCGACCAATCACGTTAATAATCTTAGCCATAACACCCTCGATTTAAGTTTAAAGATAAAAGAAAAAACCAATACCTATGGGAATAAATGGAAGTCACATACCGCAGAAAATAACAAAATTCCATTTACGGTTTGCGTCCATACAGATGCAACTAATACGCATGCTGTTTATACCCAGAGGTATTAAGTTCTTATGTTTCAAGTAGCGACGAGTGTAGCAAAAGGCCGGCCCCACTGTCGCGGGTCCGGCCTCAAATATTCTTACTTCAGATCACGTTTTTGATGCGCACTTGCCGCAGCAATAAACCCTTCGAACAATGGGTGACCATCGCGCGGAGTTGAGGTGAACTCAGGATGGAATTGACCTGCAACAAACCATGGGTGATCTTTTAATTCGATCATTTCCACCAGCTTACGATCAGAAGACAAACCGCTGAAGATCATGCCAGCTTGTTCTAAACGTTCTCTGTATTTGTTGTTCACTTCATAACGGTGACGGTGACGTTCTACACAGCTATTGCCTTTGTAGGCTTGAGCCGCTTTTGAACCATCGAGTAAATGACACAATTGAGCGCCTAAACGCATAGTGCCACCTAAGTCAGACGCCTCATGGCGCTGCTCGACATTACCTTCTTCGTCAATCCATTCAGTGATCAAACCCACGACTGGGAATGGTGTTTCTTTATTGAATTCAGTTGAATGTGCATCAGCCATGCCTGCAACATTACGCGCAAATTCAATCAGGGCAACTTGCATACCTAAACAAATACCGAAATACGGTAGATTGTTTTCACGGGCAAATTTTGCCGCCAGTATCTTACCTTCAACACCACGCTCGCCAAAACCGCCTGGTACTAAGATGCCGTCTAAGCCCTGTAAGACTTCTTCGCCTTTGGCTTCTACGGTTTGTGAATCAATGTACTTGATGGTCACAGATACGCGGTTTTTAAGGCCTGCGTGTTTTAATGCTTCGTTAACTGACTTATAGGCATCTGGCAGTTCAATGTATTTACCCACCATACCAATAACGACTTCGCCGTTTGGATTAGCTTCTTGATAAATCACATTTTCCCACTCAGACAGATCCGCTTCACGGCATTCTAAACCGAAACGCTTAACCACTAAGTCATCCAAACCTTGTGAACGTAACAAAGCTGGGATTTTATAAATACTATCAACATCTTTTAATGAAATAACCGCACGCTCTTCGACGTTACAGAACAACGAAATTTTGGCTTTTTCATTAGCAGGAATCGCACGATCACCACGGCAAACCAGCACATCTGGTGCAATACCGATAGAACGCAGCTCTTTCACTGAGTGTTGAGTTGGCTTAGTTTTCACTTCGCCAGCAGCACCTAAGAAAGGCACTAAGGTTAAATGCATGAACAGAGTACGATCACGACCCAGCTCAACACCGAGCTGACGGATAGACTCTAGGAACGGCAAGGATTCGATATCACCCACAGTACCGCCGATTTCGACGATAGCCACATCATGGCCTTCGCCACCTGCTAATACTTTTTCTTTAATCGCATTAGTGATGTGTGGGATAACCTGAATGGTTGCGCCCAAATAATCGCCACGACGTTCTTTACGTAATACTTCTTCGTAAATACGACCGGTAGTGAAGTTGTTACGACGATTCATCTTAGTACGGATGAAACGCTCGTAGTGACCCAAGTCGAGATCTGTTTCTGCACCGTCTTCAGTAACAAATACTTCGCCATGTTGGGTTGGGCTCATGGTACCCGGATCAACGTTAATGTAAGGGTCCAGTTTCATGATGGTTACATTGAGACCGCGGGCCTCTAAAATTGCAGCTAATGATGCTGCTGCAATGCCTTTACCTAGTGATGAAACAACGCCACCAGTAACGAAGATATACCTTGTAGTCATGCTGAACCTGAGAAAATGAGTTTGAAAATACGTGCTTGTAAGAAAGCACTAGGACGGGGCAGTAGTATACCAAAGGCGGCGCGATTCGACAAACACCAATCGGGATAATTTGCCGTTTATCTCGTCTCTGTCGCTTTTACTTGGTCCCAATAGGCATCAAGCTCCATTAATGTGTGCTCTTGCATGCTTTTACCGCTCTCACTCGCCAACTGTTCTACGCCGCGAAAACGGCGTTCAAATTTAAGGTTGGCTTGACGCAACGCTTGCTCTGGATCGACCTTAAGATGACGGGCTAGATTCACCACAGCAAATAATAAGTCGCCCATTTCGGACTGCACTTTCGCTTGGTCTTGCTCGGGTTGATTCACTTCATGTAAGACTTCATCGATTTCTTCGTGGATTTTAGCGACCACGGGTTCAAGTTCGGCCCAATCGAAACCGACTCGCGCCACCCTTTGCTGAATTTTGATTGAGCGCGACAGCGCAGGTTGGGTACGCGGAATATTGTCTAACGCAGAAACCACAGTGTCAGCTTGGATTTCACCCGCCACTTGCTGCGCCTTTTGTTCGCGTTCAGTCGCTTTAATCGCCTCCCAATTGGCTTTCATCGCTTGGGCGCTATCACCTATTTGCGGATTTTGCTCGCCAAACACATGGGGATGACGGCGCGTCAACTTGTCGCTAATTTTCTCAATCACAGTGGAAAAATCAAACAGCCCCTGCTCTTTACCGAGCTGACAATAGAATACGATTTGAAATAATAAGTCCCCGAGTTCATCGGGTAACTCATCCCAGGCTAAGCGCTCTATGGTATCAGCAACCTCATAGGCTTCCTCTAAGGTAAAAGGCACTATGGTTTGAAACGTTTGCGCTTTGTCCCACGGGCAACCTGTTTGCGGGTCGCGCAGTTTTTCCATAATGTTAAGCAGCGGCTCAACATCTGTAGCAGAAAGGCCCGTTATAGAAAGCCCCGTAATTGAAAATGAAGTTAATGGCGCAGTGTGGGAAGTCATGCTTACCTCCTTTAAAGATAAATGCTAAAACAGGCTAAATACTGAGGAAGAACAAAAAGAATACGCCTCAGCAACGCTGATTAGCGAAAGGCTATAATAAAGCGATGATGATAAGCGAGGTAACATAAAAGCGCTATTTTGATGCTGAAATCAGATCTTAGGGTTCTTATTTAACAGGTCTTATTTTAACTAAAAGTGCATTCGCGCCATTGTAGTGGTGAAATTCCCCCAAAGAGCAATAAACTGACGACTTAACGCCCCAACAAATTCTCATCTATGTCCTGCATACAAGTATTTAGCGCAAGCCATCTTAAATGATAAGATACGCAGCAATATTTCAATGAAGCTAAAACTCACTGGGTGAAGACCTAACAATTTCGGCCTAACTATACATGTTATGAATGCATGTAATAAATGCTCGTGATGAGCGCAGCGTGATGAATACGGTCATTCGATTTATTTGATTATGTTAGGTGTATTTCTATTCTGTCGCCCAAAATGGGGCGTACTCCCTTATAGATTTGAGCATTACTGGAGACAAAATTCATGACAAACGCGAATGTGGATGCCACGCCGTTAACGACTAAGCCATCTCAAGATGGTTTCCACATGCCCGCCGAATGGGCAGCGCAGCAAGCGGTGTGGATGATTTGGCCACATCGTCCTGACAACTGGCGCTCTGCTGGGGCTTATGCTCAAGCGACTTTTGCTAAAGTGGCCGATGCCATTGGTGGAGCGACGCCCGTCTATATGGGTGTACCTAAAGCCTTTTTAGCGGAAGCCAAAACGGTAATGCCATCCCACGTCACTTTGGTTGAAATGGACAGTAACGATTGCTGGGCGCGTGACACTGGGCCAACCGTAGTTGTGAATGATAATGGCGAATGCCGTGGCGTTGACTGGGGCTTTAACGCTTGGGGCGGCCATAACGGTGGTTTGTACTTCCCATGGGATAAAGACGAACAAGTTGCACAGCAAATGCTTGCGCAGCATGGTTTTGCCCGTTACAGCGCGCCGCTGATCCTCGAAGGGGGTTCTATCCATGTTGACGGTGAAGGCACCTGTATGACGAGTGCCGAATGTTTACTCAACGCCAACCGCAACCCAGACCTGACGAAAGAACAGATTGAAGACTTACTGCGTGACTATTTGAATGTTAAGCAGTTTATCTGGTTACAAGATGGCGTGTATATGGATGAGACCGATGGTCATATCGACAACATGTGCTGTTTTGCTCGCCCAGGCGAAGTGATTTTGCACTGGACTGATAATGAAACCGATCCCCAGTATCCGCGCTCAAAAGCTGCGCTAGGTGTGCTGCAAAATACCGTGGATGCACAAGGCCGTAAGTTAAAAATCCATCTATTGCCACAACCGGGTCCGCTGTATTGCACCGAAGAAGAATCCAAAGGTGTGACCGAAGGCACTGGCGTGCCACGCACGGCAGGTGAGCGCTTAGCGGGTTCTTATGTGAACTTTTTAATCACCAATAATCGTATCGTGTTCCCGCAGCTTGATCCTGCAACCGACGATATCGCCGCACAAAAACTGCAGGAAATCTTCCCTGAGCATGAGATTGTCGGTGTGCCTGCCCGTGAGATTTTATTAGGTGGCGGTAATATCCATTGTATTACCCAACAGATCCCCTCTGGAAAGTAATCTAAGGAGAACAGCATGACGCTTGATGTCACTGTTATTGCACCACAATTGGCTTTCAGCTGGAGGCAGTCAAATGTTTGAAGTCACTGAAGTTTCTATTGCCGAGCTGCGTGCTGCACTCGAATCCGGCCGCACCACAGCAGTTGAGCTGGTGAAGTCTTATCTCGCACGGGTTGAGGCGTATGACGGCCCAGCTACGAAGACCAAGCTGAATGCGCTAGTGGTCCGCAATCCCGATGCGCTCAAAGAAGCTGAGGCATCAGACGCTCGCCGAGCGCGTGGTGAAACCTTAAGCCCACTTGAGGGAATTACGTATACCGCCAAAGACAGCTATTTGGTGAAGGGACTGACGGCGGCGTCTGGCAGTCCAGCCTTTAAGGATTTAGTGGCGCAATATGATGCCTTTGCCGTTGAGCGCCTACGCGCCGCGGGTGCCATTTGCCTTGGCAAAACCAATATGCCACCTATGGCCAATGGCGGTATGCAGCGTGGTCACTATGGCCGCGCTGAAAGCCCATACAATGCTGAGTATCTTACTGCACCATTCGCTTCGGGCTCTTCCAATGGGGCAGGCACGGGCACAGCGGCAAGTTACTCTGCTTTTGGTCTTGCTGAAGAAACTTGGTCAAGCGGTCGAGGTCCTGCGTCCAATAACGGTTTGTGTGCTTACACTCCGTCACGGGGCGTGATTTCGGTGCGCGGTAACTGGCCGTTAACGCCGACCATGGATGTCGTCGTGCCTTATACCCGCACTATGGCCGATATGCTTGAAGTGTTGGATGTCATTGTGGCCGATGACCCAATTACCCGTGGCGACCTCTGGCGTCTGCAATCTTGGGTACAAATCCCTAAAGCATCGAGTGTCCGTCCAGCATCTTATCTGGAGCTTGCCGCTCAAGCCGACACGCTTAAAGGTAAGCGTTTTGGTGTGCCGTGCATGTACATCAATAAGGATGAATTGGCGGGAACCAGCGAAAACCCAGGTATCGGGGGGCCAACGGGTCAACGTATTCATACCCGCCAATCGGTTATCGATCTATGGGAAGCGGCTCGTAAAGCCTTAGAAGCCGCTGGCGCCGAAGTGATTGAAGTCGATTTCCCGTTGGTATCAAATTGCGAAGGTGACCGCCCAGGCGCGCCGACCGTGTTTAACCGTGGCATAGTCACGCCTCAGTTCCTCCATGATGAATTATGGGAACTCTCAGGTTGGGCGTTCGATGAATTCCTGCGTGCTAACAATGACCCTAAACTCAACAAACTTGCTGATGTTGTTGGGCATTTGATTTTCCCCCACGACTTAGGCACCTTGCCAAACCGTGAAGGTGACTTAGCGGCAGGCATGGAAGAGTACGTCAACATGGCTAAGCGTGGTCTTAAATCCTATGACCAGATCGACAGTATTCCCGATGGTCTACGTGGCTTAGAGAAGACCCGTAAGCTAGATCTCGAAGACTGGATGGACGGACTTAAGCTTGATGCCGTGCTGTTCCCAACCGTGGCCGATGTAGGCCCTGCCGATGCCCATGTGAATCCGGCTTCAGCCGATATCGCTTGGAGTAACGGGGTTTGGGTAGCAAACGGAAACCTTGCGATTCGTCACTTAGGGGTACCGACTGTGACTGTACCTATGGGCGTGATGGCCGATATTGGCATGCCAGTGGGTTTGACCTTCGCGGGCCGTGCCTATGACGATAATAACCTGCTTAAATTTGCAGGTGCATTTGAGTCGACAGGTGAAAGGCGCATGATCCCGCCACGCACGCCAAAGCTTGGTGAATAAGCGCCAAGACAATACATAAACCTAAGCACTAACTGTAAGCATTAAATGTAAGCACTAAATGTAAGCACTAAATGCATGAGCTTAGAAATGAAAACGGGATTGGCATCAATTTGCCAATCCCGTTTTTTTAACACCAATGTAGATACCCTTCCAACAAAACTGGACTCATGCTGCTATAAAACATGCTGCGGTAAAAAAGACAGCAGCACTTATCGCGTCTTATCTTAATGCCAAGAGTTCTTTTCTGACGATCTCTGCGCCTGCACTCAAAGCATTGAGTTTACCTCTTGCGACTTGATGGGATAAAGGCGTCATGCCGCAGTTGGTACAAGGATAGAGCTTGTCGGCATCGACAAATTTAAGGGCTTTTCGTAGGGTGTCAGCCACTTCCTCTGCGGTTTCAATCGTGTCGGTGGCGACATCAATCGCGCCGACCATGACTTTTTTACCGCGAATGAGCTCAAGTAGCTCCATTGGCACATGGGAGTTGTGACATTCTAGCGAGATGATATCGATATTAGACTTTTGCAGTTTAGGAAATGCTTCCTCATATTGTCGCCACTCTGACCCTAAGGTTTTTTTCCAATCAGTATTGGCTTTGATGCCATAACCATAACAAATATGCACCGCCGTTTCGCATTTAAGCCCTTCAATGGCTCGCTCTAAACAGGCAATCCCCCACTCGTTTACCTCATCAAAAAACACATTAAAGGCAGGCTCATCAAATTGGATAATATCAACACCCGCCGCTTCTAATTCTTTGGCTTCCTCATTTAGAATTTTGGCAAATTCCCACGCAAGCTTTTCGCGACTTTTATAATGGTCATCATAAAGCGTATCTATCATGGTCATTGGGCCAGGCAGCGCCCATTTAATTGGTTGCGTAGTTTGCTTGCGTAAAAATTTGGCATCTTCAACAAACACGGACTTTTGGCGACTCACTGGGCCGACAACCGTGGGTACACTCGCATCATAACGATCGCGAATTTTCACGGTTTTACGTTTTGAAAAATCAACGCCGTTGAGGTGCTCAATAAAGGTAGTGACAAAATGCTGCCGCGTTTGCTCGCCATCACTGACAATATCAATCCCTGCGTGTAGTTGATCCTGTAATGACAAACGCAGTGCATCGTGTTTACCTGCAATTAATTCCTCACCTTGTAATTTCCAAGGAGACCAAAGTGTTTGAGGCTCTGCCAGCCACACAGGTTTAGGCAAACTACCTGCCGTTGAAGTCGGTAACAGGGTTTGGTTAAGCAATGTTTTGTTAAGCGGTGTTTTATTAAGTAGTGTTGTCATGATATTGATGCCGTATTGGGTTAATTATTGAGCGTGACGATTAAGTGCAGAGCGACTAAACGAAATTAGCAGACCATTGTTCAAAAAACTTTTGGTAGGGTTTGATAAAGTACTCAGCGGCAAATTTGCCTTGCTCATTCGCCAATTGGCTACGTTCTGCTCGATCATAAACAATTTGAGTCAGTGAATGATCCAGATTTTTCAAATTGGGTTGATAGCATTTACCTGCAACAGCATTGGCGTTATAAATCTCAGGGCGATAGATTTTTTGAAAAGTTCCCATAGTGCTGATGGTGCTTATCAACTCAAGATGGGTGTAATCATTGAGTAAATCACCAAAGAAATAAAAAGCTAACGGCGCCACACTATTGGGCGGCATAAAATAGCGCACCTGTAAGCCCATTTTTTTGAAATATTGCTCTGTTAAAGACGATTCATTTGGCTGATATTCAACCCCTAATACGGGATGCTGATTCTCAATTCTATGGTAGGTTTTATTATCCGAAACACTGAGACAGATAACCGGTGGCTTATTAAAATTCTGTTTATAAGCATCAGAATTAACAAAAGACTGAAATAGCTTGCCATGTAGACCACCAAAATCATCTGGAATACTAAATTTGGCTTGGCCCTTATTATGCTCTGCCAGTAATACGCTAAAGTCATAATCGCGTACGTAAGATGAAAAGTTATTGCCGACAATACCTTCAATACGTTTATTGGTTTTATGATCAACAATATTGGTTTTCAAAACTTCAATTGATGGGAAGGTTTGACCGCTGCCGTCAATATCCAAATTAACGGAGATAATTTCAAGTTCGACAGTATAACGATCGCCTTTAGGGTTATCCCAATGCGCTAAGGCATTAAAACTGTTATCAATCATCTTTAACGCGTTGCGTAAGTTCGCTTGGCGATGGCTGCCTCTGGCCAAATTAGCAAAGTTGGTCGTGATACGCGTCTTGTCTGAGGGATGATAATTTTCATCAAGACAAATGCTGTTAATCGTAAATGTAAAATGCTTATTCATAGTGATCCAGTATCCCATTGTCTGATTTAAAACCTGAGTTTATGCCCTGCTCTTCTAGCTTCTGACCCGACTATGATAGACATTATTCGTGTTCTGTCTGAGTTTCTGTCCTGAGGTTCTTACTCAGTTGTCTCACAGTCGTTTAGGGGCGACTTACTTTTAACTTAAGTGCCGATGACTTTAGCCCTGATGGCTTAGCTAGGGTGCAACTTCAAGCTTGTCTAATATTTTGCTTGGAATCATTTATACGTGGTTCGGCACATGAACAAAAACGGTTTTATTTCACATACAACATGAGCCATATTCATGATCGATTAGCATGGCGTTGTTGATTAACCAGAACTCGGGATAGGGAAAAGCAGGGGAAGCAATATATTGTCGAGTTAGTTTCCCCCTAGAGACAGTTCGTAATATTGCCAGTTACACATATTTGCCCCATCCTCCTTAGTACAATTAATCAGTTATTTTTTGGGGCATCAGAATTTGCCATAAAATTTCTATTGATGAGTAGGGTCAAATAGTAGTTCACCCGTTACGAATTTTTATATAGTTTCAGCATCGTTTCTAGAATTTATTGCTAGACGACAGCAATAAGCACCAACACTTTTGTTCAATAACGAAGTGTTAAAACCTAATGGGGGCTATTTATCATTGCTGAGTTCCACTAATGGCATTGATATTTTAATGCAAATAAAATCATGATCTTAAAAATCATTCAGTACCATAATATGAGAGTCTGTATCTCATGAAGTAGTGGCGATTCATTCCAAATTGACTTTATGCTTATAATACCGGATCTTATCCATATTACAGTGTGTATTTTATTATGAGCAGGCTGATGAAGCTATCCAATAGTTGTAAGAAAACTCTGAACTCCTTGCTTGTGGAAATGGTAAAAAGTTACAAGCTCTGGCACACAGATCATAAAGCCTATTTCCAAGAATTTACTGGAATAGACCGTTTATTTTTAAGCATAAACGCTCCCGCCGACCTTGCTAAAGAAATGAATGATAGGTTTCATGCAGATGAGCATTGTGTATTTCAACTACATCATTCCAACCTATCATTAGTTCAAATTAGAGAGTTATCAGAAGAAGTTAGAAAGCAGAACAATCTAAATTGCCACTCTTACGAGTTAAAAAGTATTTTAGAGGGGATTATCTACGAATATTTTAATGCTGACCTCAATAGCTTTGCCGATAGTTTTGATAATGACGGTGTGTTTTATAAGCCAAATTACGAGATATTTGATAAAATTTTCAACCGCAGAATCCAGCAATTTAAAGCAACTTTTTCAAAACTTGTATATCAATTTCCAGTAATTGTTTTCAGTTTGTAGAATGCACTCAACTTGAGTCAGAACATTCGTCTCATACCGCTAATACCAGAAAAATTAAAAGAAAATGTATTATCTAAATTTAAATATTCTAGGTCATTCGCACCAAATTATTATCTTGAGGTCAGTGTTGATACGCCTTGCAGTAGAAGCCTTTCTATAGAATTGGCAGAGAGAGCGCGTGATACGGCCTATAATGTCCTAAAGTTATTGGCAACTAGATATTCCACAAATGCAGTACCGCTACTATCTGCTAATGACAGAACCTTTCATCACTTTTATTTCCATAGATCAGGTATTAATGTTGAAGCACTACACACTGATACGAGTATTCATTTTCCTGTCTTCCAAAAGGACTCTAAGGAGTTCTGGCAGCACTTCAATGACGAAAAGGACTTACCCAATAGCCTAATAAATATTGCGTTCAACATACCTGAATTGCTGTTAGTCCCAGATATGAAGCAACAAAGGGTTGTAGATCGCTTAGAGCGCTCACTGCTATGGTATGGTGATGCCTCTACCGACTCAAATTCATATTTACAGATACAAAAAATGGTGAGTTCATTAGAAGCAATAGTAAATTTTAAAGAAGCTACTACAACTGAAACATTCAAGACTAGGGTTAGAAATTTGAATATAACTCACAAAGGTATTTGTGAGGACAAAGCTAAAATGGCTGCTGAGCTTTACAATGCACGTTCAAGAATTGTGCATGGTAATTCGATTAATGAGAAGTTAAGTTTTTGTCCGGTACAATTTTGCGCTGAAACTCTGCTAAGAGCGATTTTTTATCTACACCTCTTTGGTATCCACAAAACCGGATTTAGCAAGTCACTCCCCCAATTTATTGATGACATTCCTCTAAATGCTATTATCTAAAATGAGAACTGTCGATAGTTAAGCAAATGCAGGAATAAGTCACAAGAGGACGGGACAGCAGGACCGAGGACATTATCTCATCTGAGGGTATCGTGTTTGAGCTATATATCTATCGCACTTCTGTCCCAAAGTTTCTTATGCTCAATCGAATGACTTCGCTCAAACCAAATCAGATTGAACAATTAAGCTAAATACTCATAACTTAATTTTTGAACCTACTGGTTACGCTGATACGTGAAAGGTGAGCAAGGGTGATTTGCGAGACGACCGTCCGCCCCATGGACGGGGCGGTCGAGCATCCACGGATGGACTGGCTGCGCGTCGGGGAGCAAATGCCATGGCAAACCATTGCTCAGAACGATGAACAGCCTCCCTACCGCCTCAATCCTTTATCTCTTGCTTCTAGATGGTTTCTAGATATCGCTCGCTTCGAAAGGCGTTACAAGCCTTAAAGTCGTCTTGCCTCAATCACGCTATCGACCTGGGTCAGTTTAGATAACACTCGCGATAAACCATCAAGGTTATAAAGCTCTAGTTCCAACTCAATCGCGGCGGTCTGGTTTTTAGTATCCGATGACGAACTCATGGCTAATACATTGGATTTTTCGGCAGCCAACACTGAGGTTAAGTCACGCAATAAACCGCTGCGATCGTGGGCTAATACCCGCAAACGCATTCGATAACCGCCGGAGTAATTTTCGCCCCAGACCACATCGACACCACGCTCTGGGTGAACCCGCATTAACTCTTTAACTTGTTCACAATCAGCGCGATGCACAGAAATACCACGACCTTTAGTGATAAAACCTAAGATTTCATCACCGGGAACGGGCTGACAACAACGGGCGATATGGTTAAGCAAGTTACCCACACCGTTGACTTCAACCTGACCACGGCCACTGGAGGTCGGTTTATGTTGGCCTTTCTTGACTAATTCTTCGACCGCATCTTCTTCTGACACTTCGTCGAGTCGCAGACGGCTTTGAATATGGTTAACCACTTGATGCAGACGCACATCACCGCCGCCAATCGCCGCCAGTAAATCATCCATGCTCGCCATATTAAAGCGCTCGACCGCGATGGCCGCGTCTTTAATTTTAAGGCTCACCCGCGCCAATTCGGATTCAAGCATTTCTTTGCCGGCGACAATATTCTTGTCTCTGTCCTGCTGCTTAAACCAATGCTGAATTTTCGAACGCGCCCGCGAGGTACGGATATAACCTAAGTTAGGGTTAAGCCAGTCGCGCTTGGGATTGGGCTGTTTCGAGGTGATGATCTCGATACGCTCGCCCGTTTCAACCTGATAGGTGAACGGCACAATACGGCCATCGACCTTAGCACCAATACATTTGTGCCCCACTTGGGAGTGAATGTAATAGGCAAAGTCGAGCACGGTTGAGCCCAGTGGCAAGTCGACGACTTCACCGCTTGGGGTGAACACATAGACTCTGTCTTCAAACACTTGGCTGCGGACTTCTTCGACCAAGTTGCCACTTTCGACCACGTCTTCCTGCCATTGCAGAATTTTACGTAGCCAGTTAATTTTTTCTTCGTAGCCGCTTTGCTTACCGGAATGATTATTACCTTCTTTGTATTTCCAATGCGCGGCCACACCCAGCTCTGCATCTTCATGCATGTCTTGGGTACGAATTTGAATTTCAACGGTTTTGCCCTCAGGCCCCACAACTACGGTATGAATCGATTGATAACCGTTAGGTTTAGGGTTGGCGACATAGTCGTCAAATTCCCGCGGAATATGGTGCCAAAGCGTATGCACCACACCTAACGCGCCATAACAATCCTGCAGACGATCGGTCACGATACGCACGGCGCGCACGTCAAACAACTCATCAAATTTAAGGTGTTTGCCCTTCATCTTGCGCCAGATACTGTAGATATGTTTTGGCCGGCCGTAGACCTTAGCGCGAATTTGGTCTTCATCTAATCTTTGTTGCAACTGGCTGACAAACTTGTCGATAAAGACTTCACGGTCCAGTCGTTTGCCGTCTAACTGCTTAGCGATGTCTTTATAGGTATCTGGATGCAGGTAGCGAAAAGAAATATCTTCCAGCTCCCACTTTAGTTGACCTATGCCTAAACGGTTGGCCAGCGGCGCATAAATATCGGCAATTTCGCGGGCCAGTAGCACGCGAGTTTCTTCGTCGGCATTTTTCACCGCCCGCAGCAAACACACACGCTCGGCCAGTTTAATCACCACTGCACGCACATCTTCAACCATCGCCAATAACATGCGGCGGATGTTGTCGATTTGCGGCTCGGTGGAGCGGCTGTTGGGATTGATTTTCAACGCGCCGATGGCATTCATGGTCACAACGCTCGCCACTAAACGCGCCAGCGGCTCACCAAATTTCTCTTTGATGGCCTCTTCGGTCAGTAACCCAGCATCGAACACCACAAACAAAATCGCCGCTTGCAGGGTTTCAATGTCCATGTTCAGCGGTGCGAGGATTTCGATCATCTCTCGAGCACGTTCGAGCAGTTCTCTCTTCGCCGCAGGACTCTTGGCGGGTAAGGCGTCAATCTGCCCTATCAAGGAGAGCAGCATCTGCGCTTCATCGGCATGACCGACATAGCGAGCCACCCAATCTTCTAAGTGAAAATCGGGATCATTAAAGTGCGCTTCGCGAACAGAGACCATCTAATTTATTTCCTTATCCGTGCTCAGAGAGAAAGTGGGCACCACTTCAGCTCTCCTATCTTCAGCATTGGCGCGAACTTGTCAAACCCAACCGACGTAATAATCACATTTTTTACGTTATTCAAACGCTTTGCTTACTTTGCCAGCGCAAATTACTTGGTTAATTCAAACAGTGCCATGGCTTCGATATGGTGTGTTTGTGGGAACATGTCGATAAGTCCCAATTGCTGTAATCGGTAACCGCGCTCTAACAGCACTGCGCTATCGCGAGCCAAGCTCGCAGGATTACACGAAACATACACCACTTTGCGCGGCTTCATTTTCTTTAGCCATTGCAAGCTTTCAAACGCCCCAGCACGGGCAGGATCGAGCAGTAATTTATCAATTTTACCCATCCAAGGCTCAAGGGATAAATCCGCGCTTAAGTCGCCATGGTAAAAGGTCAGTTTATCAAGGTTGTTAGCTTTCGCGTTCACCCGTGCCTGAGTCACCATCTCGGCAACCCCTTCGACGCCAATCACATCAGCGCCCATTTTCGCTAAGGGCAAACTGAAATTCCCCATGCCGCAGAACAAATCCAAAATGCGCTCATCTGGCGCTGGCGCTAACCAATCCATCGCTTGCGCGACCATGGCCTTGTTAATCTGTCCGTTCACTTGCACAAAGTTACCTGGGGTGAAACTTAAACTCACCGCATCCGACTCAGCTTTGTCATCTAACAGCTGATAAACAGGTAACACTAACTCAGCGCCGACGCCTTGGAATTGGCCTTCGTTGTCCTGCAGACAAATATGGATCTGATGCTGCTCGGCAAAGGCTGACAGCTTAGCAAGATCTTTATCGTTTAACGCCTTAGTGATCCGCAGCACGGCAAAGTGACCATTATCAGCGGCAATCAACTCAAGATGGCCTAAGCTGGCTTTAGCCGACAATTGGTTCAGCAACTTAGCAAAGGGGACGATCAAGTCCGATAACGGCTTAGCTAACACCTGACACTGGCTGATTGGTACCACATTACTGCTACTAGCGGCGCGAAAGCCTAAACTTAAGTGCTTGGTATTTTTATCAAATAAAGTTGCAAGACGGGCGCGGCGACGATAATGCCAACCTTCACCCGTTAATGCGGGCGATAACGTGCCGCCTTCGGCGCCGGCAAACTTCGCCATAATATCCAGCAGCGCCGCTTCTTTATGCTCCCGCTGACCCGATAATGACATATGCTGTAAGTCGCAGCCGCCGCAGGTGTGATAGTGTGGACACTCAGGTTCCACGCGCTCAGAGCTAGGTGTATCGACTTTAATTAACTTGGCGCGGGCATAATTTTTCTTTTGCTCGGTGAGCTGTACCGTCACGGTTTCATCGGGCAGTGCGCCGGGGATAAACACGACTTTACCTTGATGTTGTGCTATACCTGCCCCTAAGTGATCGAGCTGATTGACGCTCAGCGATAACTTAGCCGACAACTGTTTGGAACTATTTGGTTTTGCTTTAAAAAATTGCGCCATTTCGGCCTCTAAATCAATAAAATACTGGCAAAGACCGCCCTCTTTCTGGCAGTCTTATAAAATTATCTTAGTCTCTGTCACAGGAAACACCGCCGCTGCTATGAACCCAGTCAACAACATGACCAAATACAGCCTACGTTCTTGGGTTCTTGTACTGGCGCTCGCGCCAACAATCTTGGTCGGTATCCTTCTGGGCAGCTACTTTACCATAAACCGTTTTTATGAGCTCGAAGATACGCTCGTCGAACAGGGCAGCAATATTATTGAGCCGCTGTCGATTGCCAGTGAAATCGGTTTAGTGGCCAATGATCGCGAGGCAACCAAACGCTTACTCGCCGCGGCGCAGCTCAACAAATCTACCCTCGTGAAATCCATCGCGATTTTCGACGCCAATAATCAACTCTTTGTGACCTCGCACTACCACAAAGATTTTGAAATTATGCGCTACAAAGAAGCGCTTAACACACTGCATAAAACCGAAATAGAGCATGTGGGCGACAGCCTGATTTTACGGACACCGATTTTCTCCACCGGGCCCAGCGCCGCTCCCGCTAATTACGATATCCAAACAGACGATGGTCAGCTGTTAGGTTATATCTCCATCATCATCAATAAAGAACGCGCTTTACTTGAGCAACATAGAGCCGCCGTCGCCGCCTTTATTATCGTGTTAATCGGGGTGCAGTTGAACTTGCTGTTCACTTTCCGGCTGGTGAAAAACGTCACTCAGCCCATTACTGAAATGGTGCGCGTCGTCGCTAAAATCCGTGAAGGTAAATTGGACGCCCGCTTAGATGGCAACTTGATTGGTGAGCTCGACTTACTCAAACGCGGTATCAATGCCATGGCGGGGTCGTTGTCGGAATACCATGATGAGATGCAGCAAAATATCGACCAAGCGACTTCGGATCTGCGGGAAACCTTAGAGCAGATTGAAATCCAAAACGTCGAGTTAGATTTAGCGAAAAAACGCGCCCTAGAAGCCAGCCGAATTAAATCAGAATTCTTAGCCAACATGTCCCACGAATTACGTACGCCGCTCAATGGCGTTATCGGTTTTGCGCGGCAATTGGTGAAAACCCCTTTGCATTCGAGCCAAGTGGATTACATCAAAACCATTGAACGCAGCGCCACTAACCTGCTGGGCATCATCAACGATATTCTCGATTTTTCTAAACTCGAAGCCGGTAAAATGGTGTTGGAAAACATGCCCTTCGGTCTAAGGGAAACCATAGGCGATACCATCACGCTAATCTCGGGCAGCGCTCAGGCCAAGGGCCTAGAACTCGTCGTCGATATCGCTCCTAACGTACCGGACAATGTGAATGGCGATGCCATGCGCGTGTGCCAAATCATCAATAACTTGGTCGGTAACGCGATTAAATTCACCGATTCTGGCAGCGTGATGGTCAAAATCGAACTGCAAAGCCAGTCGGAAGAACAAGTGGTACTGCGTTGTGATGTGGTCGACACAGGTATCGGTATCGATGAAAGCCAGCAGGACTTTTTATTCCAAGCCTTTGGCCAAGCCGACTCGTCGATTTCCCGCCGCTTTGGTGGCACAGGCTTAGGTTTAGTGATCACTAAGCGTTTAGTGAATCAAATGGGCGGCCAAATCGGCTTTACCTCATCCCCAGAGAAAGGCTCAAACTTCTGGTTCAGTTTGCCGCTCGGCTTAGGTCAGTTCCAAATCGGTGATTCACTGCCGCTCGAAAAACTCAAAGACAAAACCATACTGTTTTATGAGCCCAGAGTGCTGACTCATGCAGTCTTGAGTCGCCAATTGAAACAATGGGATACCAAAGTGACTCACCATCAGCATATCCCAAGCTTGCTGACCACACTCAACACGGCCGAAGCGCCATACGACTATGTTCTATTGAGTTGCCATGGGTTTAGCGATGCAGGACAACTGGTAAGCACACTTAACTTGGCAAAGACCAAAACCGATTGCCTTGTGGTGCTATACGATTGCCAAGAACAAGACGCCTTAACCCAGTTTATCCGCCCGAATGCCGATGTGGTGTTGTCTCTGCCCGTGAGTGAGCACCAGCTTGCCCGCAACTTACTCTATCCACCGATGGAGTACGACATCATAGCCCCAGTGACCATAGCCACGCCGGCGGCGCGCCAATCATTAACTGTACTGGCGGTGGATGATAACTTTGCCAACTTAAAGCTAATCGACACCTTGCTCAGCGAGTTAGTGACAACGGTAGTTGCAGTCAACAGTGGCGATGAAGCAGTTAAACAGGCGAAGACGCGCACCTTTGATTTGATTTTTATGGATATTCAGATGCCAGGCACAGATGGTATCAGCGCCACTAAGCAAATTCGCCAAGGCTCGATGAACCGTAACACGCCAATTATTGCCGTGACGGCCCATGCGATTGCTGAAGAACGCGAGCTGATTTTAGGCAGTGGCATGGATGGATATTTACCGAAACCTATTGATGAAGCGGCGCTCAAAGACGTTATCCATCGCTGGATCACTCGGCCTAAATTCACCCATTTTGACCTGCATACGCTGAACTGGGATTTATGTTTAACCCAAGCAAATCATAAGGCAGACCTCGCCTTAGACATGCTGAGAATGCTGCTCGACTCCTTGCCACAAACTGTGACGACAATTCAGACGGCGCTGAGTCAAAACGATCACCCCGTCATGCTCAGTACTATCCATAAGTTGCATGGGGCCAGTTGTTACTGCGGCGTGCCTACAACCCAAAGATTATGCCAAGAAATTGAATCGGCACTAAAACGTGAAACAGCGGTCGAAGATCTCGAACCCGAAATACTAGAGTTACTTGATGAGTTAACTAAGGTAGAATCTGCGGCAAATCAAGTGATATCACAGCTATCAGCGGAAATAACAGATGACCAAAAAAACGGGCTTCTTTAAACGTCTTAAGGCGTTAACACTGCCACAAAAACAACTCTTCGCCACTGCACTTTGCCAACGCATGTTGCCCAACTATCAACTATTTTCCGAAGTCTGTGAGTTTGGTGACCCTGCAGTGTTAAGCACTGCATTAGAGCTACTGTGGCAATCCCTGTACGATCCTAAGCTTAAATTCAATATCGATGTGCATCTGCAACGTCTTGAAGATAACACCCCTGAACCCGCTGATTTTGAAGCCTATGGCGTCTATCCAGCCATGGACGCTGTGGTCGCCATATCGACCTTACTGGGTGCGATTCAAGGCAAGATTGAAGAAGATATCGTCAATATCAGCAAACTGTCATCGAGCACAGTGGCTAACTATATCGAAGCCATCAGCGATGTCGATTTAGTCGATGAAGCATTAGATGATTTTGTTTTTGCCCATGAAGTCATGGAAGAAGAGAAAGAATTACAAAATTCTCTGCTGGAAATTATCGAAGAAAATCCAAAGATCACGGCGGAACTGGTCAAAGGTTTACGCAAAGACATTATCGAAGCGGGCGTATCAAATATCGGCATCAGCGTCGCTTAATTGATAGGGTGCTTGGGGTAACTCAGGCACCCTTATTCCTAAACAATATGTCTAAACAATGTTTCTAAACAATGTTTCTAAACAATGTTTCTAAACAATGTTTCTAAACAATGTTTCTAAACAATAAGCCTCTAGTCTCGACTGCAATCACTTTCAAGCAAGCCCAAAACGAGTAAAACTAAAGCTAGCAAGTTCCATCAGCCAATATTGAGTTATTCCAATGAAAAAGATTGTTTATCAAGGATTTGTTTTAACCAATAGCGAAGGACGAACCGACAGTTGGAAACTGACTATCAAAGATCAGCAGCGTATCGGTTCTTTATTCGAACTGCGGCGTTTAGTGGGATACTTCTTGGAACTCGGTATATTACCCGCGACACGCTCCAGCTTGCAGGACGCGAAACAAACGCAAAATACTATGAGCAAAAACACGGTAAAACCTAAAAGACGTTAAAAATCAGTTCCCCCTCGTTAAATCAACGCATAGAGAATAACTCTGGCGCCTTTGACTGCATAAACTCAATAAAGACTCTGACCTTTAGCGGCTGCTGGCTGCGCTGATGATATAAAATCGAAATCCGCCTCTGCTCGCCAATCCATTCTGGCAATAATACTTTAAGTTTCCCTTCTTTAATCTGCTGTTTTACAAACAGTTCAGGACCATACAAGATCCCGCCATGGCCTAAGGTCGCCTGAATCGCACCGTGTAAATCCGTGAGGGTCAACTTAGTTGGGCCATTAAAATAGAAAGACTCACCGCTCGGATGCTTTAAATGCCAATTAAACAGCGGCCAGACTTTTATCAGCTGATGGGCTTCGAGATCATCGGGATGCTCAAGTTTAGGTGCTTGAGCCAAATATTCTGGCGTGGCAAACAGGCAATAATCCAGCTCGCCTAAGGTACTCGACACCCAAGAAGAATCAGGCTGAGCCCCGCCGACAATCGCCACATCTATGCCTTTGTCGATCAAATCCACTAACTCATTGCTCTGGGAAATGTGCAAACGGATATCGGGATACAGGCGGCCAAATTCATTCAATGCTTGAATAAACACGATGGAAATAATCGAAATCGGCGCGGCGATGCGCAGGGTGCCCTCGGGTTTATCGCTGCCCGCACCACTCAGTTCATCAAATTGGGCAACCACACTCTGGTAGCGTTGAAAGAGCGCCAGTCCTTCCTCAGTCAGTCGCAACTTGCGGGTGCTGCGCATAAAGAGCTGTTTATCGAGCTTGTCTTCCAACTTCGCTAACTTGCGGCTCACTGTGGCAATGGGCATATCAAGCTCCTTCGCCGCCTGTGAAAAACTGCCCGCATTGACTAAATGCACAAAAAGATAGACAAGTTGTAGTTCAGCGCCTAAATCATCACTCATTGCATGTCCTAATTCTGTTCTAGCTGCCCACTTTAGGCACTATATAAAGTCATCAACAATCACAGCGTACGCTAAGTCATTGTGTTTTAAACATCAATTAATCCACTTATACGACCATAGCGCAATAGCCTTAGACTGAAATGATATGTTATTTTGTGGCGAGTTTTACTGCGCTGGCGCTAGTTCTGGTTCTAACGTGACATAAAAAAGGCAAGCGCCCACCTAAAATCATAGCGATAGTAGAAATGACGGTGGTGGCTGAGTTTATTCAAATTTAATCGTAAGGATGAGTGAGGGAAATGACCATTTTAACCCCTCTGTTTGCCGTCTTCGGGATCATGTTGCTCGGCACACTAGTGCAAAAATTAAAACTCTTGCCCGTCGATACGGATCAAGTGCTAAACCAGTATGTGTACTATATTGCTTTCCCTGCGATCATGCTTATCGCCCTCGCCCAGCAGCCAATTGGCGAGATTTTGCAATGGGGATTTATTGCGGGCTACAGCACGGCTATGGTGATCACTTATCTTGTCTGCCTTGGGCTCTCGCTGCTTGCTAACCCGAAACAGCATGCGGTTGCCGCCATTCGAGCCCTTAATGCCACCTTTGGTAATACCGCATTTATTGGTATTCCACTGCTCATCATCTTATTCCCGCAGCAGCAAAGTGCGTTAGTTGCCGCCGCGATTGCCAGCTTATTATCCGTGCTGATGTTTGCCGTGGCCTTAGTCTCGATGGAACTGGCCACAAACACCCAAAGACAACACCACGCCATAGTCATAATGATGATGGCGGTCGGTAAAAACCCTATCGTTATTGGTAGCTTGATTGGCGTCGGCATTTCGGCGCTAGAGATAAAACTGCCCTCAGGGCTGGCGCTAATGATCCAACAAATTGGCAATACCTCAAGCCCGTGCGCGCTGTTTGCCATCGGCATGGTGCTCGCCAAAGCGATGCGATACCAGAAAGATAGCAGCGTATTTAGCCCCAAGAATTTTATCGAACTGAGCCTTATTAACCTCTTCAAGCTAGTTGTCCAACCGGCACTCGTCTACTTTATGCTTAACCGTTTTGGTGTGAGCGGTGACTACCTGATCATGGGCGTGATCTTGAGCGCATTGCCCACAGCCGCTAGCGTGTACTTGCTCGCCCAGCGCTATAACACTCAAGCTTCAACCAGTGCTCAGGGCATTCTATTTGGCACCTTAGTCACTTTCTTCAGTTTACCTATCTTAGAAAGCTTAGTAAGAACCCATGCATAATCAGTCAATTAAAAATATTTACTGCCGATAATGCCGATTATTTACCCAAGCCACTTTACTGTATATAAAATCAGTATATACTGTTTATCAATACAGTGGTTTGGTATGTTTTTCGACAGGAATTCACTATGCTTTGCCAACTCAGCATTAATAACTTCGCAATCGTCCGTTTTTTAGAACTGGATTTTCGCCCCGGTATGACCAGCATCACAGGTGAAACCGGCGCGGGTAAATCAATCGCCATCGATGCGCTAGGCCTGTGCCTAGGCAATCGCGCCGATGCCAGCAGTGTTCGCCCCGGAGCCAATAAAACCGAGGTTAGCGCTCGCTTTTCCTTGGATGATATTCCACTGGCAAAACGTTGGTTAGAAGATAACGATCTTGAACTCGATGATGAGTGTATCCTACGTCGAACTATTGGTAGCGATGGCCGTTCACGTGCCTATATCAATGGTAATCCAGTGCCGCTGACGCAACTCAAATTACTGGGTCAGTTGCTCATCGGTATTCACGGCCAACATGCGCACCATGCGATGTTAAAAAGTGAACACCAACTCACCCTGCTCGACAGTTATGCCAACCACAGATTGCTTATCGATACGGTTGCCGCCAGTTTTCAACGCTGCAAACAAATTGAGGCCGATCTAAAGCAACTCGAAGCCTCCCAGCATGAACGTATTGCCCGTAAGCAATTAGTGCAATATCAAGTAGAAGAACTCGATGAGTTTGATCTTAAAGTCGATGAGTTCGATGAAATTGAGCAAGAGCACAAACGTCTTGCCAATGGCACTGAGTTGATTGATACCTGTCAGGCGAGCTTAGATATACTCACCGAGGGCGAAGAGAACAATATAGAGTCGCTGCTCAACCGAGTCGTTTCCCTCGCCGAAGATCTGCAAAGCTACGATCCTGCATTAAGCAATATCAACACTATGCTCAATGATGCCTTAATCCAAGTGCAAGAAAGCGCAGGCGAATTACAGCACTATTTGAGTAAGCTTGAACTCGATCCAACCCACTTTGCCTATTTAGAAGAACGGCTATCAAAAGCCATGCAACTGGCGCGTAAGCACCATGTCAGCCCAAATAAACTGGCCGAACATCATTTAGCACTCAAGACAGAGCTGAGCACCTTAGACAGTGACGAAAGTAAACTCGAAGAAATTCAACTACAGGTCGAGGCAAGTAGAGCCGCTTACCTTAGTCATGCGCAAAAGCTCAGCCAAAGCCGCGCTAGATATGCCAAAGAACTCGACAAGCTGGTGACTCAGTCAATCCATGAACTGAATATGCCTAAGGGTAAATTTACGATCGAAGTCAATTTCCACCCAGAGCAAATGTCGGCCAACGGCAGTGACAATATCGAATTTATGGTCACCACTAACCCAGGCCAACCCTTACAGCCGATTTCGAAAGTCGCGTCTGGCGGCGAGCTTTCACGGATAGGGTTAGGTATTCAAGTGATCACCGCGAAGAAAGTTGCTACGCCAACATTGATTTTCGATGAAGTGGATGTCGGGATTTCGGGCCCCACCGCCGCAGTGGTTGGCCGCATGTTACGCAGCTTAGGGGAATCGACCCAAGTACTGTGCGTGACTCACTTGCCGCAAGTTGCGGGCAATGGTCATCAACACATGTTCGTCGATAAGTTTAATAAGGCGGGCAGTACAGAAACTACAATGAAGTCGCTCGATCGTGAGCAACGCATTCAAGAACTTGCAAGACTGTTAGGTGGCGATACTATCACCAGCAATACCCTAGCAAACGCAAGGGAACTGCTGCAATAGTAGAATCAAGCAGAAAAGGGGTAAGGGATGTTCAGCTAATCCCTTCAATCAGAAAAATGCGAAATCAAAAGCTAAGGGTTAGTTGTTGGCCATGTTAACTATCATGCCAATTTAGCTATCATGTTAGCTAACACACCAGACTAGCCCTTGCAGACAGATAAAGGCAAATACACCCGCTAAAACATCGTCAATCATAATGCCAAAACCACCTTCGACTTTGGCATCGAGCCAACGGATTGGCCAAGGTTTGATGATGTCAAAAAAGCGAAATAAACCAAAGCCCACTAATAGCCAAATCCAGCCCGCTGGTGCCGCTATCATAGTGATCAACAGTCCAGCCACTTCATCCCACACAATCGCGCCATGGTCGTGTACGCCCATGTCATGTGCCGCTTTACCACAGATATAAAATCCTGCAAATACACTGACTAAAGTTAAGCCGATATACCAAGCAAGTGGTAATGGCGCCATCAGTAAATAGAGGGGAATAGCAGCTATGGTACCGAAAGTACCGGGCGCTTTAGCGGCGAGTCCGCTACCGAAACCGAGTGCCAAAAAGTGGACAGGATTTTTTAATGACAGGCGCGTTAACGCCTGATCCTTTGACAACCATTTCATTAGAAGTGCTCGAAACCATGATATGGAGGCGTAAACGGCTCACCATTGAGTTGTAACTTGAGCTTACTGCCCGCACAAATTTGCCCAACACGAACAAACTTTGCTCCTGCATGGCTTAATGCCGTCTCAAGCGCGCCTTTTTGCGCCTCAGGAACGGTGAACAACAATTCGTAATCTTCGCCGCCTGTCAGTGCATAACCTAAGGCATGCTCCTCGCTGACGGTATCTTGCATCGCGCGCGAAAGCGGGATGCAATTAACATCTACAACCGCGCCAACTGCCGAAGCCTTAAGTACATGACCGATATCCGAGATAAACCCGTCGGAAAGGTCGATAGCACTGGAGGCAAGCGAACGCAATGCTTGGCCCGCTAAGACTCTTGGTGTTGGACGATAATGGCGATTGATCAGGAATTCTTTATGCTCGGCTCTAGCCTGTTGCGCGCCGCGAATGATATCCAGACCTAAGGCCGAATCTCCGAGCGTGCCCGTGACATAAATCCAATCACCGGCTTTAGCACCATGACGCGTCAGTGCCTTACCCTGTGGGACTTGGCCGTGCACTGTGATATTAATCGCCCGTGGGCCACGAGTCGTATCGCCGCCAATTAAGGCGATGCCATAGTAATCGGCCGCTTCAAATAAACCTTCGCTAAAACCACTGAGCCAAGTTTCATCGACTTCGGGTAGCGTCAAGGCAAGCGTCATCCACGCGGGTTCAGCGCCCATGGCAGCCAGATCAGATAAATTTACCGCTAAGGCTTTGTAACCTAAGGCAGCAGGAGGCATATCGGGGAAGAAATGGACATTTTCGACTAAGGTGTCACAGGAGATAGCAATCGACTTATTTTCTGCGGGTTGCACTAAAGCGCAATCGTCACCGATGCCAAGCTTCACATCACGGCGAGTGGGGCCGCGGTTGCTAAAATAACATTCAATTAATTGGAATTCTTTCACTGTACAGTTTGGCACGACTTACATCGGCCACCTTTGTTAGCAATGAAAAACGGTATCCTAAGATACCGTTTGTCTTTATTACTTGCGTGCAACCAGTTTGTCGAGCAGTCCGTTCACAAACTTATGACTCTCGTCCGCACCGAAAGCTTTTGCCAACTCAATCGCTTCGTTAATCGCGACCTTGTATGGCACATCTTTACGGAAAGTCAGCTCATAGGTCGCTAAACGAACTATGGCTTTCTCTACTGGAGACACTTCATCAATCGGGCGTTCCAGATGCGGGATGATCAGCTCATCCAATTGGGTTTTCTTCGTTGCAACGCCTGAAAATAGCTCACGAAAATAAGCTACATCAACACCGTCGAGACTTTGTTCAGTTAAAAACTCATGCTCGACATCGGCAATATTATTCCCGCTTAGTTGCCATGAATAGATGGCTTGAACGGCTAAACGGCGGGCCTTGCGGCGCTCAGAAGGCTTCATTATTTTTCCTACTATAACAACTGTTGTTCAAGTTCTTGCAGAACATTGACCATTTCAAGCAGACTTAAAGCAGCTTCGCCGCCTTTGTTACCCGCTTTGGTACCTGAACGTTCAATAGCTTGTTCAATGGTATCTGTGGTCAAAACACCGAAAGCAACAGGCAGATCAAATTCTAAAGCAACTTGAGCTAGACCTTTATTACATTCGCCTGCAACAAAATCAAAATGAGGAGTACCACCACGGATCACCGCACCTAATGCGATAATACCGTCGAATTTACCACTGGCAGCTACGCGACGCGCAGCTAGCGGCAACTCAACCGCACCTGGTACACGGACAACAGTGATATTGTCGTCGCTGACTTGGCCAAAACGTTTCAGCGTGTCAAGTGCACCTTCAAGCAAGCTCTCAACTAAAAAGCTGTTGAAACGCGAAATTACAATCGCAACTTTGGCATTTTTCGCTTCGATATTACCTTGAACTACGTTCATTATCTTACCTAATTTAGCTAAAGCACCCAGCTCGGGGCGAAAAGTGGCGACATGATATCACAGCCAATTGCCCAGAGCCCTATGCAAATTATCAGAAATTGTTAATTTTACTTCAGTGTAACTTTGGGTTTTAGTCCGCCACATACTCAGTCACTTCAAGGCCAAAGCCCGAAAGTGAATGGTAGCGTTTAGGCGAGCTGAGCAGGCGCATCTTAGTCACGCCAAGGCTAGCGAGGATTTGCGAACCCACCCCCACACGGCGCGACGTCCCCTGCCATTTTGCAGAAGCAGGCGCTTGGCCTTGATCTTCGGCTTCAAAGGCTTTCACCTTAGAGAGGATTTCACAGGGATGTTCTTGATTCCCTAATAAAACCAATACGCCACCTTCTGCAGAAATACGCTCCATCGCCTTTTCGAGTGGCCAGCTACGTTGCTGATCGCGCTCTGAATGGAGTAAATCGTTGAAGGTGTTTTGCAGATGCACGCGCACCAAACAATCGCTCTTCACCTCACCTTTGACTAAGGCAAAATGCAGTTGATTGTCGATAGTGTCTCTGAAAGTCACCATGTCGAACTCGCCGAAACGGGTCGGTAGTTTGCATTTAGCTTCACGCACAACCGTGGTTTCTTTGGTGTTGCGATACTCGATCAATGCCGCGATGGTGCCGATTTTGATGCCATGCAACTCGGAGAAAACCTCTAAATCTGGGCGGCGTGCCATAGTGCCGTCTTCGTTCAAAATCTCAACGATAACGCCCGATGGCTCAAGTCCCGCAAGACGGGCTAAATCACAACCAGCTTCAGTGTGGCCTGCGCGGGTTAATACGCCGCCGTCCTGTGCCATTAACGGGAAGATATGTCCAGGTTGCACTAAATCAGACGCTTTAGCCTCTTTAGCCACAGCCGCTTTGACTGTTACCGCGCGGTCGTGGGCCGAAATACCGGTAGTGACGCCTTCGGCTGCTTCAATAGAAACCGTAAAGTTAGTCGAGAACTGGGCGTTGTTATTCGTCACCATTAAGGGCAGATTTAACTGCTGGCAACGGGCTTTGGTCATGGTCTGGCAAATGAGTCCACGGCCATATTTCGCCATAAAGTTAATCGCTTCTGGCGTGACCATTTCGGCCGCCATGATCAAATCACCTTCGTTTTCTCTGTCTTCGTCATCCATCAAAATAACCATTTTGCCTTGACGAATATCTTCGATGATCTCTTCTATACTGTGCAGCGCCATTGTAGGACCTTATGATTTTGCTGTTGTTATGAAATTCTATACCTTAGCAGTACGATTACCAGTGCACTAACGCACAAAGCCGGCACGGGCTAACATTTCCATGGTGACACCACCGCTCTTGCTGTCTTTGCCATCATAATTCATCAAGCGTTCAAGATAACGGGCGATTAAATCCACTTCGATATTCACCATATCGCCCGCTTGCAGATCGATTAACGTGGTTTCCCCTGCGGTATGCGGCACTATGGTAAGGCGGAATCGACTGCCGTCCACTTCGTTAACCGTCAAACTCACGCCATCAATGGTGATGGAACCTTTATGGGCAATGTAACGCCCAAGCTCTGCGGGTGCGGCTAACCAAAACTCGATAGCTTGACCGCGCACTAGACGTTGCTCAACCATAGCTATACCGTCAACATGGCCGCTGACCATGTGTCCGCCTAAACGTGTGGTTGGGGTGACGGCTTTTTCAAGATTCACCTTAGTGCCCACTTTGTAGTGAGCAAAGCCGGTGAGAATCACTGTTTCGGCAGAGACATCAGCCACATAACCGTCGGCTAATTGCTGCACAACCGTTAAGCACACACCGTTGGTGGCAATACTGTCGCCTAAACGCACATCGTTTAAATCCAGTTTGCCGCTCGCCACGGTAAGACGAATATCATCGCCTTTACGCTCCAGTTTGCGCAGGGTGCCAACGGCTTCAATAATCCCAGTAAACATGGTTAACTCACTTAATTAAATAAAGAAGTATCAAGCATAACGCTCAAGATTAAACGGGTATCTGGCCCTAATTTGCGCTCATCGACCAACGTTAATGCAGGAATTTGCGCCATGGTTTGATAATCGGGTAGCTGCAATAAATTACGCCCTTGCCCACCGAGGATTTTCATCGCTTGGTACAGCACTAATTCATCGGCCAGCCCCTCTGCTAAAAAAGCGCCCGCTAAGGTTGCACCCGCTTCCACCAGCACGTGATTACAACTTTGGCCTAAATAGCTTAATAGTTCAGGTAAGGATACGCGACCTGCAATTGCAGGTAACACGAGGCAACTCACATGGGAGGGCAATTGTGCTTGAAACTCTGCGGGATAAGCCACGGTCGAGACCAAGAGTATCGGCGATACGATAACCAAACAGGCAGCCGATAACGGCAAACGGGCGCGACTGTCGAGTATGACTCTTAATGGCTGCAGTAATTGCGCCTCGGTTACGCTGTCTTTTATGCCGCCAAGTTCTTGATATCGCACATTGAGTGAGGGATCGTCAGCCAGTATGGTTTCAATCCCAGTGACCAACGCGCAGGAACGTAAGCGTAAGCGCTGCACGTCGCGGCGAGATTCAGGCCCGGTAATCCATTTAGACACACCGTTAGACAGCGCGGTTTTACCATCGAGACTCGCAGCCAATTTGACTGTAACTCTGGGTAAACCCGATTCCATGCGCTTCATAAAACCTAAATTCAAGGCATAAGCTTCATCGCGGTGTAATCCCACATCCACTTCAATACCGGCGTCGCGCAGCATTTGAATACCGCGACCAGCCACTTGCGGATTTGGATCTTCAACCGCCACCACCACACGCTTAACGCCAATATTGATCAGTGCTAAGGCGCAGGGCGGCGTGCGGCCATAATGACTGCAGGGCTCTAAGGTGACATAGGCTGTTGCGCCGCGGGCGTGTTCGCCAGCCATACGTAGTGCATGCACTTCGGCGTGGGGCTCACCCGCTTTTTGATGATAACCTTCGCCGACAATCTGATTATCTTTAACGATAACGCAGCCCACACTGGGATTGGGCCTCGTGGTGTAAAAGCCTTTACGCGCCAATTGAATCGCGCGGCTCATCATTTGGGTATCGAGTACGGACCAACTTATGTTCAAGCTCATGTTCAACCCTGTTGTTAAAGGTTTCGGCTTTCACCAGTCTTGTAAATCTGTGTTTAAAACCTGTCTTGCAGAAGCTATTAATCAAAAGCCTCTTTTAAAGCTAGCTCAACCAAACATCTGCTCTTCAGACCACAAAAATCGAATAACTACTTTTGCAGTTTGGCGATGGCTTCACCAAATTCAGACACATCTTCAAAGGCGCGGTACACAGAAGCAAAACGAATGTAGGCGACTTTATCGAGACTCATCAATTGCTCCATCATCAAGTTACCGACCATTTCTGAGGGCACTTCCCGCTCGCCAGTGGCGCGCAGGGTCGATTTGATTTTGCTAAGCGCTTGCTCGATTTCATCCATAGACACGGGGCGTTTTTCAACGGCGCGCAGCATGCCACCTTGGAGTTTTTCTTCATCGAAGGGTTGGCGTGAACCATCACGTTTAATCACCCTAGGCATGACTAACTCGGCGCCTTCGAAGGTGGTAAATCTTTCATGGCATTCGGTGCATTCTCGGCGACGGCGCACTTGATGGCCTTCCGCCACTAATCGAGAATCGATGACTTTAGTATCTGTCGCGCTGCAAAATGGACAATGCATTGAGCCTCCTGCCAGTGAATGCGAGTAAAGCGTTAATGGCTTTACCTGTTAAATCTCAGCTAAACACAATGGATTTAAGCCTAAGATTTTACCAATAAAAATGGCCGCTTGATGCGGCCATGGGATTTTATCCTATTTATGGGCTGAGGTTAACTACCTGGTGCTAAGTACCTGATGTAAGTAACTGATGTAAGTACCTCATGTAATTACCTAGTCAGCAAGCGATCACTCTCAGCCAATCATCTACTTAAGCACATACGCACTTAAACCTAGATGCGTCAGCAAATTAGCCGTAAACAGGGAAACGTGCACACAGTGCCAATACTTGGCCCTTAACACGCTCAATCACAGCAGGATTGCTTGCATCATCAAGGATGTCACAAATCCAGCCAGTCAGCTCTTTCGATTCCGCTTCTTTAAAGCCGCGGCGCGTAATGGCTGGCGTACCGATACGCACACCTGAGGTCACAAAAGGTGAACGTGGGTCGTTTGGCACTGAGTTTTTGTTCACGGTAATGTTAGCGCTACCTAAGGCGGCATCGGCCTCTTTACCCGTTAAGTCACGACCAATCAGGTCAACTAACATTAAGTGGTTGCTGGTTCCGCCAGAGACGATTTTGTAACCGCGCTCAAGGAACACTTCAACCATAGCTTTAGCGTTGTTAACCACTTGCTGTTGGTACACTTTAAATTCTGGCTCTAGTGCTTCTTTGAACGCAACCGCTTTACCAGCGATAACGTGCATTAATGGGCCACCTTGACCGCCTGGGAATACCGCAGAGTTCAACTTTTTGTACAAGTCTTCATCGTCAGCAGCAGACAGGATCACGCCACCACGAGGACCGGCTAAAGTTTTGTGGGTCGTTGATGTCACAACGTGTGCGTGTGGAACTGGGTTTGGATAAACGCCAGCAGCGATAAGACCGGCAACGTGCGCCATGTCGACAAATAGGTAAGCACCTATTTTATCAGCAATTTCACGCATTTTTGCCCAGTCAACGATACCAGAATAGGCAGAGAAACCGCCGATCATCATCTTAGGTTTATGTTCTACGGCCAGACGTTCCATTTCGTCGTAGTCAATTTTACCTGACTCGTCGATACCGTAAGGAATGATATTGTACAGTTTGCCAGAGAAGTTTACGGGTGAACCGTGGGTCAAGTGACCACCGTGGGCTAAGTTCATGCCCAGTACGGTATCGCCAGGTTTTAACAATGCCATGTAAACAGCGCTGTTTGCCTGTGAACCTGAATGAGGTTGTACGTTAGCGTAAGTTGCGCCAAACAATTCTTTAGCACGTTCAATCGCTAAGGTTTCAACTACGTCCACATACTCACAACCACCGTAGTATCGCTTGCCTGGATAGCCTTCAGCGTACTTATTGGTTAACTGTGAACCTTGCGCTTCCATCACGCGTGGACTGGTGTAGTTTTCAGAAGCAATCAGCTCAATATGCTCTTCTTGACGCAGAGTTTCATTCTGAATTGCCTTAAACAGTTCCGGATCATAATCTGCGATATTCATATCTTTTTTCAGCATTGCTTACTCCAGCTGCCAATTCTTATAGGTAGGGTTGCGCCGTATTCTACTCGGAACGCGACCACAATCCCAGTATTTGAAACATGAAATTCCTATGGATTTAGCTTGAACTTGGCTCATTGTCGAGTTGAGTTCGGCGCGCAATCGAGTAGAATTAGCCGCATCATTAGTCACTTAAGATAGAGAAAAATGGCTCAGTTTGTTTACAGCATGCTGCGGGTGGGTAAAATTGTTCCGCCTAAGAAGCAGATCCTTAAAGATATTTCTTTAAGCTTTTTCCCCGGCGCCAAAATTGGCGTACTCGGCCTCAACGGTTCTGGTAAGTCGACACTACTGCGCATTATGGCGGGTATCGACACCGAAATTGAAGGTGAAGCGCGCCCAATGCCGGGATTGAAAATTGGTTACCTGCCGCAGGAACCTAAACTCGATCCGAATCAAACCGTGCGTGAAGCGATTGAAGAAGCGGTTGCAGAGGCAAAAAATGCCCTAACTCGCCTCGATGCCGTTTATGCAGCCTACGCCGAGCCGGACGCCGATTTCGACGCCCTTGCAAAAGAGCAAGGCGAACTCGAAGCCATTATTCAAGCCCAAGATGCCCATAACTTAGAGTACGTCCTTGAGCGCGCCGCCAACGCCCTGCGTCTGCCGGATTGGGATGAAAAAATCGAAGTGTTATCCGGTGGTGAACGTCGCCGCGTAGCGATATGTCGTTTGCTGCTTGAAAAGCCAGAAATGCTGTTACTGGACGAACCGACCAACCACTTGGATGCTGAATCTGTGGCGTGGCTTGAGCACTTTTTGCAGGAATATGCTGGTACTGTGGTCGCGATTACCCACGACAGATACTTCCTCGACAATGCCGCTGGCTGGATTTTAGAACTCGACCGCGGTGAAGGTATTCCGTGGGAAGGTAACTATTCTTCATGGCTTGAGCAGAAAGATGCCCGTCTGAAGCAAGAATCGGCTACCGAAAGTGCTCGTCAAAAAACCATTGCCAAGGAATTGGAATGGGTACGCCAAGGTGCGAAAGGCCGTCAGTCTAAGGGCAAGGCCCGTATGGCGCGCTTTGAAGAACTGAACACTAACGATTACCAAAAACGTAACGAAACCAACGAGCTGTTTATTCCGCCCGGACCACGTTTAGGTGACAAGGTTATTGAAGTGAATAACCTGACCAAGTCTTACGGTGACCGCGTATTGATCGACAACCTGTCGTTCTCTGTGCCTAAGGGCGCTATCGTCGGTATTATCGGTGCCAACGGAGCGGGTAAATCGACCCTGTTCCGCATGTTATCCGGCGCTGAAACGCCAGACAGCGGCAGTATTGAGCTGGGTGATACTGTGCAACTGGCATCGGTTGAGCAGTTCCGCGATTCGATGAATGATAAGAACACCATTTGGGAAGAAATCTCCGGTGGTCAAGACATCATGCGTATCAACAACATGGAAATTCCGAGCCGCGCTTATGTAGGCCGCTTCAACTTCCGTGGTGGCGATCAGCAAAAAGTTATCGGCACCTTGTCTGGTGGTGAGCGTAACCGAGTGCATTTAGCCAAACTGCTGCAAGCAGGCGGTAACGTCTTACTCCTCGACGAACCCACCAACGACTTAGACGTTGAAACCCTGCGTGCACTGGAAGAAGCGATTCTGGAATTCCCAGGTTGCGCTATGGTGATTTCGCATGACCGTTGGTTCCTCGACCGTATCGCGACCCACATTCTGGATTACCGTGACGAAGGTCAAGTGAACTTCTACGAAGGTAACTACACAGAATACTCGGCATGGCTGAAAAATACCTATGGCGCCGATGTAGTTGAGCCACACCGCTTGAAATACAAGCGCATGATTAAGTAGTCGGTTTAGCACTTATATACCCAAACAACCTGAAGATGCAGGATTCAGCGGGAATGTAACGCACTTTAGGCAAGGCCCTTTATTGCTCCTGCATAAATGGCATTCACGCCATCCATGGCGATTGCGGTTATTTGCAGACCTAGTGGGCTAAGTTAAAAATAACCAACACGGCATAAAGTGCGTTACAACCCGCCGGGACGGAGCGCCTAGGGCACTCCACTTCCGTGTTGCATCAATTCAAAAGGTGGCCTGATGCGCCTTTAATTGGAGCACCCTAGGCGCTCTGAAACTCGTATCTTCAGGTAGCTTGGGTATATACATAAGTGATTAAGCAAAAAAGGAGCTCAGGTCTAAGGATCTGCGCTCCTTTTTATTGGATGCTTTTTATGGGCTAGTTTTGTGGAGTGCTATCGAATAGCTTCTATAAAACAACTCAGCTTTTCAAACTGGCAAAATAAGCCACCAGCATGTCCATCATCACCCTGAGTGCAGGCTGCATATGTTTGCGGGATTGATACACGCCATACACACCCAGTGACTGCGGCATGAACTCAGTTAACAAAGGCACTAACTGACCCGAATCTAAATAGGGTTTCGCCGCCCACAGCGGTTGCATTGCAATCCCCTCGCCTGCCAGCGTGGCATTGAGCACCACCATAGAATCATTGGCGCTAAAATTACCATTCACAGGCACATTAAACGCCTGCCCTTGGTTTAACTTAGGATCAGAGTTCAGCACTTGAGTCTGTTTCGCAGCCAGATCGGTTTGATAAAAACGCCACATCACATCGCCAAAATAGGAATAGGTTAAGCAATTATGCTGGGTCAAATCTTCGGGATGCAGCACGGCGGCGCGCGCGGCAAGGTAACTCGGTGCAGCGCACACCACAGATTCACATTCCCCCAAGCGCCTTGCGATAAGATTGGGATCGAGTTCATTGGTGATGCGAATCGCCAGATCAATCCGCTCGGCGACCAGATCGACGGTTTGGCTGCTCACGTGGAAATTCACACTCGCCTGCGGATAACTGGCTAAGTATTGGCGCACCACGGGCGCTAAAATCTGATGCGCCAAAAACTGGGAGCAGCTAATACGCAACAATCCCCGAGGAATCGCCACAGCGGCATGACTGACCGCCGGCACTTCATTAGCCAATTCGAGCAGTCGATGGCAATAGTCCAGCACTTGCTCACCCGCTGGCGTTAAGCTGAGACTGCGCGTCGAGCGATGCAACAATCTAGCGCCGGACCATTCTTCCATTTCGCTCAAGTAACGGGTCACCATAGAACGCGACATATCTAAAGCATTGGCGGCGCTTACCATGCTGCCGCGCTCGACAATAGTCACAAACACCTTAGCCGCTTCGAGTCTATCCATGATTTATCTCCACTCACGTTCAATCAATAACGTTTAATCACTCACTTTCAATCACTCGAAGGCTCACTCACATTCTCGCGCCCCACATGAATAATAACTAAGAGTACATCCGGCCATTCGTCCGATTAATGCAACAAACATGGGCAGATACTCGCATTTATCTATTGATTATTGCAACCTATACTTAACTCACTTTTTGCAGCAGCTGCAAATCAATGAATGCTAAATCGAACCTTTTTACTCTTTCATCCTGTGACTATAAGTGAGCCAAAAATGAACACATCGACCTATGCTATACGCAACACAAACGCCATATTGAAGGCCTCGTCTAAAATCAGTCTAGCCGCTACCTTACTGCTAGCGGGACTGGGCGCGGTCAATGCGGCACCATTGCAAGTGAGCCATTTTAATCCAGGCGAAAACAGCATCTTTGCCGTGTCATCGAGCTTTATCAGCGGCGAACACGAAATGATGTTAGTCGATGCACAATTTCAAAATAACGATGCCCAAACCTTGGTTGATACCATCAAGGCCAGCGGTAAAAAGCTGACTCAGGTGTATATCAGTCATAGCGATCCTGACTTTTATTTCGGTTTAGCCGTGATTAAAAAGAATTTCCCCAATGCACAAATTGTCGCGACTCAAACCACAGTCGATGCCATTAAAGCCTCAATGGAAGGCAAGCTCGCCTACTGGGGTCCGATTTTAAAGGACAATGCGCCAAGTGAATTAGTGTTACCTAAGGCGATTCACAGCGACTCTTTCACCATCGACGGTGAGCAAGTGATTATCGAAGGTTTCAATGACAAACATCCTAAACACACTTTCCTGTGGGTGCCATCGGCAAAAACCATTACAGGTGGCGTAGAAGTATTTGATAACACGCATGTTTGGATGGCTGACACTCAAACTACCGCAGAGCGTCAGGAATGGTTAACTCATTTAGATGCGATGGAAAAACTGCTGCCGACCACAGTGATCCCGGGGCACTATTTAGGCGAAGCGCGATTTGATACCCGCGCCATCGGTTTTACCCGTGACTATGTAAAAGCTTTTGAAGTCGCAGCAAAAGCCTCGAAAGATTCAGCCGAATTAATCCAAAAGATGCTGGCGCTATACCCACAAATGCCAGCCGATGCAGGGCTTGAAATCAGCGCCAAAGTTTACATGGGCGAAATGACCTGGCCTATGTAAGTCCAGCCATACCTATCTCGGCGATGAGGTACAGCTAGTTAGGTGTAAAAGATAGTTAAGTGCAAACAGTTAAAGACAGGCACGTGAGCGATTGCGTGCCATTTTTTTAGCTAAATGACTGCACCTAAATAACGGTACCAAACTAACGATTTTAATCGATGATATCAAAGGGCTTAAGTCGCTAATGTAGCGACGAACTTAAGCCAAAAGGTTTAATACTATGACTCACCCAACAACTCATTCTGCTAGCACGGCCAACAGCACACCAGCGGCCAAAGTGCGTACTCTGCACGCGATTATCGACCCTTTATGTGGTTGGTGTTATGCCGCAGCGCCGTTACTCGATGCTGCAGCCAAAGCTGGCTTTACCATTAAGCTCCACGGCGGCGGTATGCTCACAGGCCCAAGACGCAAACAAATCGATGCCAACTGGCGCGACTATGTTATGCCCCACGATCTGCGCATTGCCGAGCTAACCGGACAGCCTTTTGGTGAAAACTACTTTGATGGTCTGCTGCGCGATACCACAGTCGTACTCGACTCAGCGCCCCCCATTAAAGCCATGCTCGCAGTCGAGGCCATGGGCGGCGACAGTTTGGCCTATCTGCACTCAGTACAACTGGCCCATTACCGCGATGGTCACAGCGCCAGTGATGAAGGTAATCTCGCAAGGTTAGCCGCTGAACTTGGGCTCGACCCTATGAGCTTTGCGCAGCATTATGCCCAAGGTGAAGACAAGCTGTATGAGCATATCGTTGAATCCAGAGCATTATTGAATCTGATAGGTGCCCAAGGTTTCCCTTCGATGGCTATAGAGGATGATGACGGCAACATCACCGCCATTAATATCAACCGCTTCTACGGCCAACCCGCCCAGTGGTTAAGCCATCTTGAAGCGCAATTTGAGTCATAATTATGCCAATGCTTAATGGTGTTTCAACAGGTTCATTAATGAGTGAACCAGCTCAGTTAAGTCTTATAGAAACAGCAAGGCAGACTGATGCGAATCTTGCACTGGTTAAAAGCACCTATGAGGGAAGTAGCTCAGCCGAGAACGCCAAAAATCTTCAGCATGCCTTAGCGAGTGACGCACGCTGGACAGAGGCGGCAGGTTTTCCCTATGCGGGCACTTACGTAGGCTTTAGCGCGATAGCCACCAAGGTGTTCGCTCGCCTCGAAACTGAATGGGATAACTACCGCGTCGATATCGAAGACTATGTCGCCCAAGGCGATAAGGTTTTTGCCTTCGGCACTTATTCAGGTACCTATGTCAAAACGGGCAAGTATTTTAGCGCCCGAGTCGCCCATTTATGGAAGATACACAGCGGCAAAATCGTCAGTTTCGAACAGTTTGTCGATAGTCATACCGTCGTCAATGCCATGTAAGTGTCAATGCATGCAACGGCTAATACCATGCAACTGTTAATGCCATGCAACTAAAGTCATCAGCTATAGACATACAAGTGTGAAATAACTGAATAATGAGGCGGGCAAGTTTCATTTAGCCCGCCTCGTGACTTGTCGACCCTAAGCCTTATCCGTATGATTTAGTCTTTTCAATATGTTGAGCACTTGACATTAAGTACTTAAGATTAAGCGTTTGAAATTGAACACTTGAGATTAGCTTCGTAAAGTTACACATTCGAAGACTCATCAACTCAAGTGTCTAAAATGACAGAATGAATAACTAAAACAAGAACAAGGATGCGGTCTAATGCGAATCAATTCGATGTCTGTCGGGGCTAACCCAATCATACTCTCTATCACCCGACTGAGCCGAGCCAGCCAATGGATACTCAAGCAACATAGAAAATTCACGCCCCTGTTATGGCTTGTCACCGCACTCCCTTTTGTTTCACTCTCTTTTACCTCGCTGGCGGCCAATGCAAGTGAGGCCGAGCCAGAACTAAAGATTCAAGAAAGCAGCGTCACCGATGGCCCTTATGTGTTTTTAAACAATGCTCAAAAAGACACTGCCTATTGGATTTGCCAGAGTGAGCTAAAACAAACGCCGATTGCGAAGGCGCAGTTAACTCGCCCTGCCAGTTGCGGTGAATTACCAGAGCCCCATCTTCACACACTAGCGGCCACGGTTGAGCCCGATACCTTTACTCATGTCAGCAAAATTGTCGCCCTTAGCGATGTGCACGGCCAATTTGATGTGATGATTAACTTACTAAAAGCCCATAAGATTATCGACAAAGATAACCACTGGGCCTTTGATGACGGTCATATGGTGATGACGGGCGACATGTTTGACCGTGGCCATCAAGTCAATGAAGTATTGTGGTTTTTATATGCCTTAGATCAAGAAGCCCAAGCTGCGGGCGGGCGCTTACATCTACTCATGGGCAACCACGAGCAAATGGTGTTTCGCGGCGACTTACGCTACGTCAACGAACGCTACCAAGTTTCGGCCGATTTACTCAAACGCCACTACGATGCGCTCTACAACAAAGACACAGAAATCGGCCAATGGCTTCGCAGCAAACACACCTTAGTCAAAATCAATAATATCTTGTTTATGCATGGGGGCATCAGCCCTGAATGGGTCGAGCGTAAATTACATATCAGCGAGGCTAACCAACTATTTCGTCAGCATTTAGATGATAAAAAAGCTGATTTGAAAAAGGATGATTTACTCAACTTTCTGTTTTTTACCAATGGTCCAACTTGGTATCGCGGTTACTTTAAAGATGAACTGAAAGAGTCGGATATCGATAGCATTCTGAGCTATTTCAAAGTCGAGCATATTGTCGTTGGACACACATCGCAGGAGCAAGTACTTGGCCTCTATCACAATAAAATCATTGCGATAGACAGCAGCATTAAGAATGGTCAATCCGGTGAACTGTTACTTATCGACGCCGGCAAACTCACCCGCGGTCTGTATCAGGGTGAGCAGGTTTCGCTATAAGATACCTCACTAATATCTTCGCCATAATACGTGAATGCCCTAGCGCCCTAATGCATGCATAAGTTAGGGCGCGAATGCATGAATAAGCAAAGGTAAACGGGCACCCACCATGGTTCTAAATCTGTAGCGTTCTCAATCTGAATGGCTCTAAATCGGCATAGTTCTAAATCTATATGGCTCTCAACATGCACGCATCTTAATATTCATAAGTTCGCCAGTTTTTATTAACTCTGACTATACTCAAGCCAAGTGCGACTCACCTAAGTGCTGGAGTAGAAATGGGGAAAAAATTACTCACATTATCTGGCTTTTGCTTGTTTATGCTCGGCTTTATCCAGCCCGCGTTTGCGGGGCGAGAACTCCATTTAGTCGCCACAAACTACCCTCCTTTTTATGCCGATGCTTTACCCGAACAGGGCGGCGTCGCCCAAGTGGTCAAAGAAGCCTTTAAACGCCAAGGCTATAATGCCAGCCTCAAGTTTTATCCCTTCGCTCGCGCAGCCCTACTCGTTAAAACGGGCAAAGCCGATGGCATTATTGGACTCTGGTATCGTAAAGAGCGTGAGCAATGGGCCCAATATTCTGCGCCAATCCAACCCGTACAAATCGTGTTTTATAAACGTAAAGATGCGCCGCTGAGTTTCAGCCAGCTCTCTGAGCTCAAGCCCTACACGATCGGCATAGGTCGCGGTTACGCTAATCCACCCGAAATCTTCGCCGCTGGGCTCACCACCGAAGAAGGTAATTCGGATGAAATGAACCTCAAAAAACTGTTTTTAAAGCGTATTGATTTAGTCTTGATTGGCCATAACTTAGCGAGGTATTTAATTAAAAAAGGCCCAGCTGAATATAACGATGCCTTTGAGCAAGTCGGTCAACCCATAGCGACAGAGGTATTTCACTTAGGGGTGTCTCTGGCCGTGACAGATCATCAGCAGTTGGTAACGGATTTTAATCAAGGCTTAGAAAGTATGCGCAGCGATGGTCGATTAGCTTCCATTTTAAGCCAATATCCTCAGGTTGAAACGACTCAAGCCCCAGTGGAAAAAACGCGTACTGAGGTCCATCCCTAGCGCACGAGGGTCTTCTCGCACTGGCCCTTTGCACAAAAAAACCGCAAAAGCCGCGTTGAATTGTGCTTAATGCTCAAAAAACACAATTTCTTTCATTTTCGTTTGCTTACCTTTACAAACTTTTACCCAACTCAGGTAGGTTATTCACTAGAATAGCCCCATTAGAGCTATCACCTTTTTCAACTGCCTTTGCGCGAGATAATAATTACAATGAAAAAAACCATTATTGCCATTGCCCTGCTTGCGGTTATCGCCACAGCGGTGAGTTTTAGTGATGTCCTTCAAGCAGCCAAACCCGAAAGCGCCCCACACCTAATGCGTACCGTTCCAGTGGTCACGGGTGAAGTCGTTGAATATCCGTTAGCGCAATCTATCTCGCTTATCGGCAAACTCGCTGCCGAACGCGCGGTGATCATCGCGCCGCAAGTCACAGGTAAGATTAAGCAAGTCGCCGTGACCTCAAACCAAGCAGTGAAAAAAGGCCAGTTGCTCATCGAACTCGATGATATGAAAACCCAAGCCGCCGTCGCCGAGGCTAATGCGTTTCTCAACGATGAAAAACGTAAACTCAAAGAATTTGAAAAACTGATCAGCCGTAACGCCATCACCCAAACCGAGATTGACGCACAAAAAGCCAGTGTGGATATCGCCCAAGCACGCTTAGCTTCAGCCCAAGCCGATTTACATTACCACTCGCTGATTGCGCCGTTTGCGGGCAATACGGGTCTGATTAATTTCAGCGAAGGCAAGATGGTCAGCATAGGCACTGAATTAATGTCGCTGGATGATTTATCTAGCATGCGCCTCGACTTACAAGTGCCAGAGCATTTCCTGTCGCAGTTGAGCATAGGTATGCAAGTGGCGGCCACCAGCCGCGCTTGGCCGGATGAAACCTTTACCGGCAAAGTTGTCGCTATCGATCCACGCGTCAATGAAGAAACCTTAAACCTTAAAGTGCGGGTGCAATTCGACAACCCCAAAAATCGCTTAAAACCCGGCATGATGATGTCATCCACTATCACGTTCCCTGCAATTTCAGCACCTATGGTGCCAGTACAAGCCCTTGAATATTCAGGCACTAAACGTTACGTGTACGTGGTTAGCGCCGATCACATCGCCAACCGCACCGAAGTGCAGTTAGGTGCGCGTATTGATAACCAAGTCTTGATTGAAAACGGTTTGAACATAGGTGACAAAGTCGTCGTACAAGGCTTAGTGAATATGCGCGATGGCCTGAAAATCAATGAAGTGACGCTCGATGCCAAGGCATCTACCCGTGCGGCTGAGCTTTCAAGCCCAAAAGCTACGGAGACTAAATAATGTGGTTATCCGATGTTTCGGTTAAACGCCCTGTCGTTGCCATCGTTTTAAGCTTACTGCTGTGCGTATTCGGCATAGTCTCCTTCTCTAAATTGTCGATACGGGAAATGCCCGACGTTGAAAGCCCTGTGGTCACCATTAGCACCAGTTACTCGGGTGCATCGGCGGCCATTATGGAAAGCCAGATCACTAAGACCCTAGAAGATGAACTGACGGGGATCAGTGGTATCGACGAAATCACGTCGACCACCCGTAATGGTAGCTCGCGTATCACAGTGAAATTCCTCCTCGGGTGGAACTTAACCGAAGGCGTAAGTGATGTGCGTGATGCTGTGGCCCGTGCCCAGCGCAGGCTGCCTGAAGATGCGAAAGATCCTGTCGTCTCAAAAGACAACGGCTCGGGCGAGCCCTCCGTCTATGTGAATTTAAGCTCGAGTGTGATGGACCGCACTCAATTAACGGATTACGCCCAGCGCGTGTTAGAGGACAGATTTAGCCTTATCAGCGGCGTGAGCTCGATCAGTATTTCCGGCGGTTTGTACAAGGTGATGTACGTCAAGCTCAGACCCGAGCAAATGGCGGGCCGCAATGTAACAGTCACCGACATAACGAACGCGCTGCGCAAAGAAAACATCGAAACACCCGGCGGCCAAGTGCGAAACGACACCACAGTGATGTCGGTGCGAACCAAACGCTTGTACTACACGCCAAAGGATTTTGACTACCTTGTGGTGCGTACCGCCAGCGATGGCACGCCTATCTACTTAAAAGATGTGGCCGATGTGGCTGTCGGCGCACAAAACGAAAACTCGACCTTCAAAAGCGATGGTATCGTTAACATCAGTTTAGGCATTATTGCCCAGTCCGATGCCAACCCATTGCTCGTTGCCAAAGAAGTGCACAAAGAAGTCGACCGCGTACAAGACTTCCTGCCCGAAGGCACTAGCCTAGTGGTCGACTTCGACTCGACCGTATTTATCGACCGCTCGATTAACGAGGTCTATAGCACCCTTTATGTCACTGGCGCCTTAGTGGTACTCGTGCTGTATATCTTTATCGGACAAGCGCGGGCGACACTCATCCCTGCGGTAACGGTTCCGGTATCGTTAATCTCGGCATTTATCGCCGCTAACATGCTAGGTTATTCGATTAACCTACTGACATTAATGGCGTTAATCCTCTCCATCGGTCTAGTGGTCGATGATGCGATTGTGGTGGTCGAGAACATTTTCCACCATATCGAAAAAGGCGAAGAGCCGTTACTCGCCGCCTATAAAGGCACCCGCGAAGTCGGCTTTGCCGTTGTCGCCACCACGGCAGTATTAGTCATGGTGTTCCTGCCGATTTCCTTTATGGAGGGCATGGTTGGACTCTTGTTTACCGAGTTCTCCGTGATGTTGGCGGTGTCGGTGCTGTTTTCCTCCTTAGTGGCACTGACACTTACGCCCGTGCTGAGCAGCAAATTACTTAAAGCCAACGTCAAACCGAATCGCTTTAATCGTTGGGTCGATCGCGGTTTTGCCCGCATGGAAAGCGTCTATCGCGTCGCCGTTACTCGGGCGATTAAACTTCGTCTACTCGCGCCCTTAGTTATTCTCGCCTGTATCGGCGGCAGTGCTTGGTTAATGCAACAAGTGCCGTCACAGCTGGCGCCGCAGGAAGACCGCGGTGTGTTGTTCGCCTTTGTTAAAGGCGCCGAAGGCACCAGTTATAACCGTATGACAGCCAACATGGACATAGTCGAAGACAGACTCATGCCCTTGCTAGGTCAAGGTGTGCTGCGATCCTTCAGCGTGCAAGCCCCCGCGTTTGGTGGCCGTGCGGGCGATCAAACGGGCTTTGTGATCATGCAGCTTGAAGATTGGGGCACACGCACCGAATCCGCACAGCAAGCGCTTGGGATTATTAGCAAAGCATTGAAGGACATTCCCGATGTGATGGTTCGCCCTATGATGCCAGGCTTTAGGGGCCAATCGAGCGAACCGGTGCAATTTGTGCTTGGTGGTTCGGACTATGCCGAACTCTTTAAGTGGGCGCAGGTGCTCAAAGAAGAAGCCAATGCCAGCCCTATGATGGAAGGCGCCGATTTAGACTACGCCGAAACCACACCTGAGCTTATCGTTACTGTTGATAAAGAACGCGCTGCGGAGCTTGGGATCAGTGTCGATGACGTCTCGCAAACCTTAGAAGTGATGCTCGGCGGTCGCACCGAAACCACCTATGTGGATCGCGGCGAAGAGTACGATGTGTACTTGCGCGGTGATGAAAACAGTTTTAACAACGTTGGCGATCTTAGCCAAATCTACATGCGTTCCGGTAAAGGCGAATTAGTGACACTTGATACAGTGACCCATATCGAAGAGATTGCTTCGGCACAAAGATTAAGTCACACCAATAAGCAAAAATCGATCACCCTCAAGGCTAACGTCAGTGAAGGTTACACCTTAGGTGAAGGCTTAAAGTTTCTTGATGCTAAAGCCATTGAATTATTACCTAAGGATATTTCCATTGGTTACACCGGCGAATCCAAAGACTTCAAGGAAAACCAAAGCAGTATCTTCATCGTATTTGGTTTGGCCTTACTGGTCGCTTACTTAGTGTTAGCCGCGCAGTTTGAAAGTTTTATCAACCCGTTAGTGGTGATGTTTACTGTGCCTATGGGCGTATTTGGCGGTTTCTTAGGTCTATTGATCACCAGTCAAGGGATCAACATCTACAGTCAGATAGGCATGATCATGTTGATTGGTATGGTGACCAAAAACGGTATCCTTATCGTGGAGTTTGCTAACCAATTGCGTGACCGCGGCTTTGAACTCGATAAAGCCATTATCGACGCTTCATCCCGTCGTTTACGGCCAATCCTAATGACAGCATTCACCACCTTAGTGGGCGCTGTACCGTTAATTTTCTCGACGGGCGCAGGCTCAGAAAGTCGTATCGCTGTGGGTACTGTAGTGTTCTTCGGTATGGCATTCGCCACCTTTGTGACACTACTCGTCATCCCTGCCATGTATCGATTAATCTCGGCAGCGACCCATTCACCGGGATATGTTGAAGCTAAACTCGAAGCGGCAATTAAAGCGCAAGAGTTAGCGGCCCAAGAGGCGGCGGCAAAGCAGCAGGAGCTTGCGCCTAAAGCCTAACGCTAATCATAGCTGTTAATAATCACATAACAAAAAGCCAAGGCACTCAGTGCCTTGGCTTTTTCTCATTTACGTCTTAAGCATTTTTTACTTTATTGGCTAAGCCTAAATGTAAACCTAAGCCAACACAAAGCAGTGCACTTAACGTAATCACCATACCTAAATGGTGAACGATTCCCGTGCCGCCTAAACCCAGTCCCAACAGAATGTAATAAAACAGTCCGAAAAGTGCACCAGCAGAGCCCGCATAGGTGCGGTAGTTTGCTAAAGCCGAGCTGAGTATGTTCGGAATCGCGATACCGTAAGCAATCACAATCAACAGCATAGGCGCTAAAAAGTAAACATTATTCAGCCCTATAAAGGTCGATTGGATCAGCCAAATCCCCAATCCACCGACAAGTGCAATAGCACTGGCTAAGCGAACCAGTCGTGCACCAGTGTGGCCTCGACCCAGCATTATTTTATTAACATAACTGCCAAGGAATGTACCAAAGCCTAACAGTAAGCCACTGGTACCAAAGGCAAGCGTCGATAACCCTTGTGCCTCAAACATAAATGGCGCCAGTGAAAAGTAGCTAAACCACATCAGATTAAACGCCGCCACCAACAAGGTGTTCTTAATAATCCCGCTGTCACTAAGCATCTTAATCGCTAACTCGCCTATCTCGATTTTCTGGGTGTGTGCGGGTTTGGTTTCGGGTAAAGATTTTACCGACAAAAATAATAATACGATTGCAGAGACCATGAGTGCGACAAACACCCCTTGATATCCCCAATACGCGCTGAGAATACTGCCCAATAGCAATCCGATAACTGGGCTTATTCCAAGTGACATCCCCATTACAGAAAAAACTTTCGCTAATTCCTCTCCGCTATAACTGTCACGCATCATAGTTTGGGTAATCACAGAACCCACTGCCGCGCCAAAGGCCGACAATATGCGGGCCATCAACAACAGGCTAAAGTCGCTAACCATCAAGGCTAATGCTGAGCCAATGGCATAACAGACTAATCCCGCGAGCATAGCTTTACGGCGACCAATAATGTCGGCTAAGCGGCCCCAGCAAAATACGCCGATGGCAAAGGCCATAAAGTACACAGATAAGGTTTGCGATGCAGCGGCAACCGACACCGCAAAGTTTTCTGCAATATTAGGCAAAGCTGGGCTATAGATGGTTTCCATAATTTGCGGAAACATCATTAGCAGCACAACGAGCCCTAATGGTGGTTTTATATTCATGATTTTTAGTCCATTTCAGTCATCCAAATGAGTTGGTTTACCGAAATGTCGCTCCATACTTGTCAAAGATGGCGCAGTATAGATAAAATCCAAATGTGTCCATTAGCAACACTTAGACAAAAAACATCAAAAATAGGACAAAATGGCCTTTATTCTACCTGAACAGCAATTTAATCCAGACCAGCTGGATAATCTGGTCATTGGCATTGCCGCAGATATGGGCGAACACGACTCGGGAGTGCATCACCACAGGAAGGCGCAACTGCTGTACGCCCCCACAGGCGTGATGAGATTCACCCTAGCCGATACTCAAATGGTGTTACCGCCAACGCGTGCGGCTTGGTTGCCAGCTGGCGTTAAGCACAGCGTCACCATGCGTAATGTGGTTGCCTATCGCTCACTCTACTTTGAACCAGAAACCGTCACTTCATTGCCCGATAAAGTCACTATTTTCCATGTAAACCCGCTACTCAAAGCGTTAATCGACACTATGTCATTTTGGCCATGGGACAAACCAAGAAGCACTCAGCACAATGCCTTTTTGCTGCTCTGCGAAGAATTGGGCCATGCCGCGGAAGAAAATCTGGCTTTACCCCTCCCACAGGATAAACGTTTAAAAACCTGGCTTGCGCAACTGCAGCTACACCAAAAACCGCCAGCCAATCTTAAGGATATGGCAGTAGAAATCGGAGCCAGTGAACGCACAATTAGCCGCATTTTTAGCGCACAGACGGGAATGGCTTATCAAGCATGGCGCCAGCAATGGCGTTTACTCTCGGCCATTGAACAATTGGCGGCGGGGAAATCGGTGGCGCAGGTGGGCTTTAATCTACAATTTTCCAGTGACAGTGCCTTTATCAGCTTTTTTAAGCAATATACTGGCACCACACCGGCACAATATTTCAAATAAGTACTGGCTCGACTGACTTACAATCGTCGAATCGAGCCTTTCCTCATGTGCATCATGACGCTAGCTGCGACGTTAGGCTTTCAGCGCTGGCGTGGTAGAAGACCTAAACCAAGCAAGCGGTCGTTGGCGGCGCGTTAACATGTTACCGAGCGCGACCAGCAAGAGTCCCACACTTGAATACCAAGTCCAGTGATAATCCTCAAACACACTCGATACACTAAGCGCCACCACAGGGGTTATCACCAACAGATACGCCGCTGCGTTAGCGCCAATTCGCTCAACCAAGATCAAATAAGCGGTAAAGCCAATCACAGAGGCGATAACGGCTAAGTAGAACAAGCTGCCAAGATAACTCGTTGTTAGCGGTAAACTAAAGCTTAAACCTTTAAACCAGATGATCAGCAGTAACGCCGCACTGCCGTAGCACATGGCATATGCTGTCGAGGTAAAAGGCGACACATTATCGCGCGAGTTACGCATGCTGATCATATTGCCAATCGAGAAAAACCACGTACCTAGCAGCGAAAACAGTAAGCCCAACACTAAGGTTTGTGACCACTGAGTCGCGAGCAAATCGGCACCAAAGAGTAAGATAATGCCCCCCAGACCGATACTGACTCCTAACCAAAAGTTGCGGGTAGTGGGCGTGCCGTAAAAAATGCGGCCATGTATCGCATTAAAAATGGGCGCAGTGGCCATAATCACCGCCGTTAAACCGCTGGCTATATAATGGGTTGCAGTATAAAACGCGATAAAATTCAAACAAAATAGACACACGCCTTGCAGTGCAAACCAAGGATGCTGCCTAAGCTTTACCGCTTGCAGCTTGTTAAAGGCAAAGCCGATGGCGAACATCAACAGGCTCGCTATCGCGAAGCGATAAAAAATCGAGACTTCCGTCGCCACCTCACCGTGCTGCCACTTAATGGCAATCCACGAAAAACCCCACACAAAAATCATCAGCAAATACATCACAGCAGCCATAATGAGTCCCCCTCACCTTCATAAAATACTTAATGAGGCGGACTATACAGCGATGGCTTTCGTCCTTATGTCACCATCTTGTGGGTCATAACACGATATTGCGGTTTTAATCGCGAGCGAACGTTGAGCCGCGTTAATAAGTGCGATAATTTGGACAGACAAAACACTTAGCCTGTGAGATAACAAGGACCCCATGGAGCCCAAATACACCAGTTTTGATAAATCTGCTAAAACCTGTCTTCGCCAACAAGTGATTACGGAGGATTTATCTTGGGCCCATTATCAAAATGCGGGCGAGCGTTTGTATTACCAAAACGACACACAACACACGCTGAGCATGTATCTGGATGGCGGATACGAAACCCACAGAACCGATATCAAAGCCGACTATGGCGCGCCCAGCAAGTTTTGCCTTATGCCCCAAGGCTGCCAAAGCCATTGGCAACTGGGACAACCGCAGCAGTTTATGCATTTGTATTTTAGCGATGAACATCTGAAGAAATTGGCCGTGCGAGTCTTTGATAAAGATCCACGCCAAGTGCGTTTACCTGAGCTGACCTTTGTCGACAATCCGAGGTTAGAGGCGCTATTTCGGCATCAAGTTGCCGGGCTCAATTGGCAGACCAGTGATAACCATCTAATAATGGAACAGGTAACAGACACTGTGCTGGTGACGTTACTGCAAAGTTCCGGCTTTAATTTGTCGGTGGGGCCAATCAAGGGCGGGCTAGCACCTAAAGTTGCTAAAGCGATCAAAGAGTTCATTTATTGCCATTCACATCGGCAGATTTACTTGTCTGAACTGGCCGAGATTGCCCAGCTTAGCGAGTACCATTTTTGCCGCATGTTTAAATGCCAATTTGCGATGACGCCGCAGGAGTATTTGCTGCAAGTGCGCATCGAAAAGGTCAAACAAAGCTTGAGTCATTCAACGCAATCCTTGACCGATATCGCCCTCAATAATGGCTTTGCCAATCAAAGCCATATGGGCCGTTACTTTAAAAAACTCAGCGGCATGTCACCGGGCGAATATCAAAAACATCATCAAGGCCGCTAAGGTACTCAAACGATTTCCCTGCTCGATTCAATCCTGCGTTAATCTTTGCCCACAGCCTGCGTTTAGGCGCGCTGGTTAAACTCGGCATTAAAGGAATTATTTTTCAGTAGTATATGAAGTCGCAATGCTGATAAATCAAACGGTTCATTGGCATTATGAGCGTAAAATGTAAGTACAGAGAACAGGCTCGCGCTGGAAATGACTTAGTAAAGTTCACACTTTCGCGCCTTTCAAAACCGCCACACCAGTCTGTGTTATAGTCATCCCTTAGCCGCTACTGACGTGAGTACTCTGTGAAGAAAATCGCTTTATTTGTGGATGTACAAAACATCTATTACACCTGCCGTGAAGCCTATGGCCGCCAATTTAATTACCGTAAATTATGGCAACACTTAGGTTACGAAGGCGACATAGCGTTGGCCATGGCTTATGCCATCCACAAGGGGGACGATGGGCAGTTAAAATTCCAGGACGCGTTAAAGCACATAGGTTTTGAGGTGAAGTTAAAACCTTTTATTCAGCGCAGCGATGGCTCGGCCAAAGGCGACTGGGATGTGGGGATCACTATCGATATTATGGAAGCGGCGAGTGAAGTCGATACTGTGATCTTATTGTCTGGTGATGGCGATTTCGATTTATTACTGCAAAAAATCCATCAAAAATATGGCGTTGAAACCCAAGTCTATGGCGTCCCTACCCTGACGGCTAAATCCTTAAGGGATGCAGCGTCTCAATTTCACCCCATCGATGAAGCGCTCTTGCTCTAGCACCCATAAAAAATGCTGCTATCGATCACGACAGCAGCATCTTAAATTCACTATTTTAGCCATCAAAGTGACAACACATCTAATGATAGGTAATGTCCGAATACATAGGTGCGAGACGTTTTAGGAGGGCATTGCGGGTCGATAATGGTATGTGTTGCTCCTTCATCGATTCAATTAAATGGCCGACTAAGGCATCAAAATCCGCCTGAGTAATATTCAACCCTTGATGACTCAGTGACATATTTTCACCGTGATACACACAACCGCCATCAGCAACCAGACAAAAATGCTCAATGGCGCGCTCACGAAATAACGCGATATCCGTCTCTTGGAAGTGATGCACTATGCGTGGATCGGTTGCTATGCGGGCAAGTAAGCCATCGACAATAGCCGATAAACCGACTTCACCACCTAGCGCTTGGTATAAGGTTTGCGGGCTTGAGGTGTCATTATTTGAGTTAACCTGTGGCGCCGATGATTCCGCCGTTTGCACTGCGCAGCCAGTGAAAAAAAGCAAAGCGGCGACAGGTAATAGCTTCAGCAATAAACGACTCATAGTGTTCCCTCCACCGACACATACCAACCTTGCTGATCGGCAAAACCCGCAATACTGCCTAAATTCGCATAAGCCGTGACCACGGAAAGATGCTTATTGATAAACCAAGCTAAAAACACATCCTGCCAATCATCTTCACGGGCAAAAGCTAACTCATTGGGTTTCTGGCGATATTCGATACCCAGCGCCACATTATCCGTCAGCAATACCGCCACAGACGCTTCGAGCACAAACTGGTAATCATTACTGGCTTGGGTACCAAAACCCAATAAACCCGTTTGATTCGCCTTGGTCGCGCGCACGGTACCATTAAGTAATAAATTGCGCCCCGCCACCGCATCGAAAAATACTTTGCTGGCAGCAATATACACATCTAACCCCCAATCAGAGCGCGCCCCAACCGCCTGAGGAAGCGCAAAGTCATCGACTCTTTTATACTGGGCACCTAAGGTGATTTGCGGCATAGCCGTATAAAGTAACTCGCCGGCAAGCTTGTATTTTACCCCAAAGATATCTTGGCCTAACTCGCCGCCCATAGTATCTAAATCAAAGGTTTGCCGTGCAACGCTGAGCTCGAATCGATTATCAAAACTCAATGAAGCGCCAATCACTTTCAGCGTAAAGTCATCGACATAAACGCCTGTCGCCATCGCCGTAGCGGACCATTCATCGCTACTGCCATAACCGTTGATCACCGCCCACGGCACTATGCCACCGCCAGCACTGCCCTCAATCGTCGTCCCGCCGCCAGTCGCAACCACACGGCTACCTTCGGCAAGCGCAGGAGCAGGAACTGTGCCCAACAGTAAACACAGGCAAGGCAAAGCCTTCACATAATTCCAAGCTAATGAATTCAACTTCAATGCATTCATGGCAATGTTCACTCGCTACTCCGCTTTATTCTTTCGAAGACGCCTAAGTCTAACGCCTTTTGTGCGCTTTCTTGGGCAAATTAACTTATGCGTCAGAGGGATTTGTATGGTTAAACGCTTCGAACCACAGATCAAATTCAGCCGCTTTTAAGGGTTTTGAAAACACATAGCCTTGGATGATGTCGCAATTGAGGTTACGCAGGATTTCAACGCCTTCTGGTTCCTCAACCCCTTCGGCCACGACGGTAAAACCTAGGCCGTGGATCAACTGAATACTCGTGTTCACTATCATCACATCTTGGCTATTCGTGAGCATGTCTTTGATAAAGCTACGATCAATCTTCACTTCATTGACGGGCAAAATTTTCAAATAAGCTAAGGATGAATGCCCTGTGCCAAAGTCATCGATGGCGACGGATACACCCATGTCACGGAATCGCTGCAATACGCTCACCACAGTCTGTGCATCTTTCATCACAGCACCTTCGGTGACTTCAATACAGAGTGCGCCGCTTGGCAGATTATTATCTTTTAATAAACTAGCAATTTGATTCGGCAAGCGGGTATCGACTAAATCATGGGCCGACAGGTTAATGGCCAGTTTTAGCAGCATACCCCGCTGCTGCCATGCGACTAATTGTTTAATCGCCTGCTTCAACACCCATTGGCTGACTATGTCAATGTTGCCAGAGTTTTCTGCGAGTTGAATAAACTCATCGGGCGGAATAAACCCTAAGGTTGGATGCTGCCAACGGATCAGTGCCTCGGCGCCAGTACACTGATTTAAGTGTAAATCCACCTTAGGTTGAAACACGAGATAGAGTTGGTTTTGCGCCAAACCTATGGGTAAATCGCGGATAATAGTCAGCTCACGCTGGTATTTCTCATCGGCGCCCTGACGATAACTGACGATGCGTTGCTCCTCGAGACAGGCTTGATTGAGGGCAATTTCGGCGCGGCGCACTAACACATCGATATCGGCACCGTTGCCATCGATTTCAAGTAATCCCGCCCGCACGGTAAGAGAGATATTTGAGCCTTGGATTGGAAATGGCGACTCCAACATATCCAATGATTTCAGCAAGTGCTCGGGACGAATACCTTGACTATACAGGAGTAAAAATGAGTCGCCGTCTAATCGCGCGAGTAAATCTGGAGTGGGGGCTAATTGCTCTAAGCGACGGGCAAAAAGCAGCAACAAAGTATCGGCGTTAGCAAAACCGATAATGTCGTTGATATGGCGAAAATGTTTAATATCCAGCAATACCATAGCGCCGGATAGCTCATTTTTAAGATCCGCTAAATGCTGTTTTGCCGCAAAACGATTGAGCAATCCCGTCAAACTGTCGTGGCGGGATTGATAGACTAAATCCTTTTCCCGCGCTTCAATATCGTCGCGCATCAAGGACAAACTTTTGGCCAACACCCGCAGTTCTGCTGGCGCACCTTGAATATTGCCAGGCTGCTTACCTTGACCAATTTTACGGGCATAGGTCACCAGTTGATGAACGGGCTCAGTCAAACTGCCCGACAACCAAATTGCAATCACAATCGCCAGCGCTAAGGTCAAGGCAAAAATCAGTAACATATTATTGCGTAGATGCTGATAACTTTGCTGCCACTTAAGGTTTGACTGATGCAGTAGGGCTAATTGGCTGCCGTTATGATCATAAAGTTTGATCGCCATGGACAGATAATCCACGGGAATATTCTCACTGGGCATTTTCAGTAGGCTGGGGAATAGGCTCGCCTGCTCTACCACACTGCGTTTTTCATCGTCGGATAAGGTTGACGCGATTTCGGTGCGACCTGTGGCTTGATTGACAAAGCTGACATCGATACCGGTAATGGCTTTAGCTTGTTGGGCGACTTTCTCATCCAATAGGAACCCCATTCCGACCCAAGCAATCAAGGTCGGCGCCTTCACGGGCTGCAACACAAACTGATAGCTGGCATGATCAAAATTGAGGATAGCTAAAGCATTGTTATTGCTGGTGGTCATATCGAATAAGGATTGAATGTCATCCTGAGTTAGTCCGGGTAGACTCGAGGTCAAGAGCTCTCCTTTTGGAGACAACAATACTGCAGCGTCGGCGCCGATACGAGAGCCGTGATTGGATAACACTGACTCAATGGTTTCTTGCTCGCCGGTGGCAATCGCGCGCTTAAAACCAAAATCGGCACTGAGCACGGACAAACTTTGGCTGAGCTGAATACCGCGATTCGAAAGGACTTCGAGAAACACATTGGCACCAATATCTAAACTTTTTTGTTGTTGTAAAAAGTTGTCCCTTTCGGTCGCCGTCAATACGGAAAATGCCGTGGCAAACTGCACTAGAGTCAGCACAATAAAGAAAACTAAAATCAGCCGTGCGCGAAAACTATTTAGCATGTAATGGCTTGCCTTGAGCATCGTAGTGGCCAAATCCCGACGGCGGGGCTGACGGTTTAGCTTGGCGTTCAATGTCTAAGGACAAACTGAGTTGATTCGCGCCAGTGGTTAACATTAGCTCAGTCGGCTCGGAGGCCGCCTTCTGCCATGGATGCCAGAGTTTGACTTTATATTGACCGGCCGTAAGATCCTTAAACTGGATCTCACCTTTTTCGTCCGTCACCGCGACAATGGGGCTATCCGCCACATAGATAAATGCCTGCATATAATCGTGAATATTGCAGCCAAGTGCGACTAAGCCGGGTTTATCGAACTGAATCGGCGCTTCGGCTTGACCCACATACAGTTTAAGTTCGAAAGGTTTCGCCTCGGAAAAGGAATACACATGGTGACGAGTGCGATCTAGGTTAGGAAAATCCACCTTGGCGCCCTTAGGGACCGCCAACACAAAAGGGATAAAGGTTCGATTTTTTTGTGACATTTCATAATGTCCAACAGGCATAGCCTTATCGGGCATCACTGCCGGGATCAACTCCACGACAGTATCGGCAATCGCCTGCTGCTGTAAATCCACCAGCTTAATATTGAGCTCAGCGGCCATGACTTGAGGCGTCAGAGAGGCAGAAACACTCAGAACTAGAGCAAATAAAGCGCGATTTAAGATCATCAGTTACCTCGGGCATAGTGATGCAAGGTCAACAAGTACCTTAGCTGAGTACGGCGTAAAACAAACTATTTTTATTCGTCTAGCATTGTACATCACTAATATATCGAATATTCCATTGGAACCTATAGAAGAGCGCCAAAACAGTAATCATTCTAATCGTCCAACTGCCATTACGCACGAAAGTGACCACAAATAATGGATAAACAACATCATACACACATTTAAAGCACGGATAACCACGACGTTTAAATCGAACCATACTGACTCAACGCTGGCACTTCCGTTTCATTATATTCTTGGGTAGATAACTGATAAAAACTATCGGCATCAGCTTGCAACACACCATAGACATACGAGTCCAACTTACCTTGCTCAACCATAGGAGTCATAATTTCAAAGACTTCTGTCAGTTTCAATGAGCCCCGATAAGGCCGTTTCTGCGTGAGTGCTTGGAATACATCGACGATAGCCAAAACTCGTGATGGTAAATCTAACTCTTCCTGCCGCTTGCTAAAGGGATAACCTGAACCATCGAGACGTTCATGATGGTTTGAAGCCCATTCACCAATCACTGATTTTGGGAAAAAACATTTCAGGGTGTTTTCGGTATCGACTGTGTGGCGTTTTACGATGGAATATTCTTCTTTCGTTAACTTGCCTTCTTTGTGTAATAACGCATCGGGGGTTTTAAGTTTGCCGACATCGTGTAATAAACCGGCGACATATAACAACTCGGCATCGAGAGCTGGCACGCCACAATCGAGGGCAACCAGTTTTGCGAGCAAGGCCACTTTATCGGAATGATGGAAAGTAAAAGGACTTTTGGCATCGACTATTTTTGCGAGAAATCTTGCCAGCTGAATAACACCGTCGAGATCTAATTCTTTGTCATAAAAATGGTTTATCTCAAAATCAACGGCCATCTGCTCTATGCTATTGACGTCCATGCTGTACCAAAAACCATCTTTATTAACCAGTTGGCACATAGCCTCAACCATATTCGGTTCAAATAAACTGCCACTGTGCACCCTTAAATTTTCAGCCACTAAGCTCTCATGCAAAGTGATGAGTTCCTCATGATAACCTTGAGTATATCGAGCGCGTAAAAAGTCTGTACGGTCTGCCAGAAAAATCAGTGCAGCAATATCTCGCTCAAACGCTGACAACACTAGGCTCTGACTCTCTATCCATGGGGTATGATGATAGCGCACTGAGGCTGCAAACTTATCCAATAGTGGACACTTTACTAAAGCTTGATAGCCACGTTCGCAATGGGAGTTGGCACCCTCTGGCTGCATCAGCTTGAGTAGGCGTAAATGTTCCTCCGATGAGGACACACCACAGTCATGAATTAGCCCAGCAAAATAGGCAAACTGCTTCTTATCATCGGGCCAATTTAACACCGAGGCACATTTATAGGCCATATACGCGACCCTGTGCCCATGGTGTAAGTCATCAACGCCCACAAAATCTAATGCTTTAGCTACGGCTAATAAAGCATGTCTTACATCAATTTTCACTTTTAGTTCATGGGGTTGAAAAGTGTCCATTACAATTGTCCAATCGTCCTTTTACTCTGATTAAACTATAGTCAACGCTAATGATTTTCGCCGCGAACAAACAAAAAAGGCCTACTTGATGTAGGCCTTTTTTTACGCATTTATCCATCGCGAGAAACAAGCTTAACTGACGGTTAGCTCTTTATGCTCTTCGACTTTTTTACTGCCTCGCTTTGCCAGTGCGTAGTAGAACAATGGCGTTAGGATAAGGCCGAACACTGTCACACCAATCATACCGGCGAATACTGCCACGCCCATGGCTTGACGCATCTCGGCGCCAGCGCCAGTGGAGAATACCATAGGCACCACTCCCATAATAAAGGCGATAGATGTCATCAAGATAGGACGTAAACGTAATCTTGCTGCCTCTAATATCGCATCCATAGGTGCCATACCGTGATCTTGTTTCTCCTTGGCGAACTCGACAATCAAGATAGCATTCTTAGTCGCGAGTCCCACCAGCACTATCAGGCCAATTTGGGTGAAGATATTGTTGTCGCCACCGTAAATTAATACTCCACTGAGGGCTGAGAGCAAGGTCATTGGAATGATTAAGATAATCGCCAATGGCAAGCTTAAGCTCTCGTACTGGGCTGCGAGCACCATGAACACCAGCAAGATCACCAGCGGGAAGACTAACAAGCCCGTATTGCCCGCTAAGATTTGCTGATAAGTTAACTCAGTCCATTCGTAGGTCATACCGTTTGGCAACGTTTCGGCGAGGATTTTTTCAATCGCTGCCTGCGCTTGGCCGGTACTCACACCTGCTGCTGGGCCACCGTTGATTTCAGCGGTCGTAAAGCCGTTATAGTGCATCACTCTGTCTGGGCCTGAGCTTTGGCTGACGTTGATAAACGACCCTAACGGGATCATATCACCATTCAGATTTGGCACCTTCAGCTGACTTATCTGCTGCGGGCTTTGACGGAACGCCTCATCGGCTTGCATATTCACCTGATAGGTTCGACCGAAACGATTGAAATCGTTGACATAGGTCGAGCCCATATAGGTTTGTAATGTCTGGAAGATTTGATCGAGCGACACTGCCTGCTGTTTCGCTTTAGTTCGATCAATATCCAGTTCAAGTTGTGGCACGTTCACCTGATAGCTAGAGAAAATTCCGGCTAATTGAGGATCGGCCCACGCCTTGTACATCACTTGTTGGGTCACCTGATACAAGGCCTCATAACCAAGGTTGGCTCTGTCTTGTATTTGCAGACGGAACCCTCCTATAGTACCGAGGCCTTGCACAGGTGGCGGCGGGAAGATGGCAATAAATGCGTCTTGAATACCAGCAAACTCTTTATTCAATTGTCCAGCAATGGCATTCGCCGACAGCTCTGGACTCTTACGCAATTCAAAATCATCAAGCGCGACAAACACAACGCCTGAGTTAGGACTATTAGTAAAACCGTTGATGCTAAGGCCTGGGAAGGCAATAGAGTGCGCCACACCTGGGTGATTAAGGGCAATCTCAGACATCTTTTTGATAACGGTATCGGTACGTTCAAGGGATGCCGCATCGGGCAACTGAGCAAACGCCACTAAATACTGTTTATCTTGACCCGGTACATAACCCGTTGGTGTATGAGCAAATTGCACGCCAGTTAGCGCTACCATGCCTAAATACACTAGGCCGATAATGCCGCCAAAACGGATCACTTTACGCACTAACCAACCATAGCCATCGGATGCACGGCTAAATAAGCGGTTAAAAGGCGTGAACAACCAACCACCCAGCAACTTGTCCATTAGACGGGTTAAACCATCCTTCGGCGCATCATGACTCTTGAGCAATAACGCGGATAATGCTGGACTCAAAGTGAGTGAGTTAATCGCCGAAATAAAGGTCGAAATAGTGATAGTCAAGGCAAACTGTTTATAGAACTGCCCAGTTAAACCACTCATAAACGCCGTAGGAATAAACACCGCCGCCAGCACCAAGGTGGTTGCCACAATCGGGCCGGTCACTTCTTTCATCGCCTTTTGCGTTGCCGCAACAGGGCTTAAACCAGCGGCAATATTACGCTCGACGTTTTCGACCACCACAATTGCATCGTCCACCACAATCCCGATGGCGAGCACGAGTCCAAACAGCGACAGGGCGTTAAGTGAGAAGCCGAGCAAATGCATAAAGGCAAAGGTACCAACTAACGATACAGGCACAGCCACCAGCGGAATAATTGAAGCGCGCCACGTTTGCAAGAACAGCACTACCACTAACACCACCAGCAACACGGCTTCAAGCAAGGTTTTCATCACCGCCTCAATCGAGCCGCGCACGAACACGGTTGGGTCATAAACGATTTCGTACGTTAATCCTTCGGGGAATCCTTTAGACAGCTCAGCCATTTTGGCGCGCACATCATCGGAAATCTGAATCGCATTTGAACCCGATGCTTGGAACACTGGAATCGCCACGGCATCTTTGTTATCCAGCAGTGAGCGCAACGCATAACTCGTCGCACCCAGCTCGATACGAGCCACATCCTTCAAACGATTCACTTCACCGTTTTGACCGACTTTGATGATGATATCTTCAAATTCAGACAGTTCAGTTAAACGACCTTTTACGTTAATTAAGAGTTGGAAGTCAGCACTACCACTTGGTTGAGCACCTAAACTGCCCGCTGCCGCCTGTTGGTTTTGCTCACGCACGGCAGCAATAATGTCCGCAGGTGATAAACCCAGCGCCGAGACTTTATTCGGGTCGAGCCAAATACGCAGGCTGTATTCCCCAGCGCCAAACAAGCGTACCGCGCCCACACCTTTAATCCGTGCGAGCTCATCTTTAACGTTCAGCGCCGCATAGTTAGACAAATACAACATGTCATAACGGTTATCCGGTGACAGCAAATGCACCACCATGGTGAGGTCCGGCGATGACTTTTCGGTGACTATGCCTAAGCGTTGCACTTCCTGCGGCAGACGCGGCATAGCGCGATCGACTCGGCTCTGCACTTGGGTTTGCGCCCTGTCCACATCAGTGCCAATGGCAAAGGTGATGGTCAAGGTCATGCGTCCATCGGACGTCGCTTGCGATGACATGTACAACATGTCTTCGACGCCGTTGATTTCCTGCTCCAGTGGCGAAGCCACGGTTTCGGCAATCACTTTAGGGTTAGCGCCTGGGTAGTTAGCGGTCACCACGACGGTGGGCGGCACAACTTCAGGGTATTCAGTGATCGGTAGTTGCCAAACGGCAATCGCCCCTGTGATAAAAAACAGCAGTGAGAGTACGGCTGCAAATATCGGTCTTTTAATAAAAAACTGCGATAACATGGTGTTCTATTCCTTAACCGCGGCTAGCCGTTTCGACCGCTTGCGCCGTCAAAGTATCTTGGTTTTTATCTAGGATTAACTGGGCTTGGCGTAATGCTTCGAGCTTGTCGCTGTCGACCATTTCAACCATGTGCGGATCAATTTGCATCTTAGGACGCACGCGCTGCATACCGTTGACGACGATCTTATCTTCGGCCATCAAACCTTGGGTAACGATGCGCAGTCCTTGGACTTTTTCGCCTAAGGTCACGCCGCGATATTCAACTAAACCATCGGCGCCCACCACTAACACAAACTTATTATTCAGATCTGTGCCAACGGCTTTATCGTCAATCAAGATACCTTCATAAGCGCCACTACCTGCGGTGCGAAGACGAGCAAACAAGCCAGGCAATAAGCTATTGTCTTCATTGTCAAAAGAGGCTCTCACGCGAATGGTACCGGTCTGTTTATCCATCGCATTATCAACAAAGTCGACCATACCGATATGTTGATAATCACGCTCATTGGCTAAGGCCATGTACACAGGGTTGTCGCCAGCGCGGGGATCGTTACGTTTCTTCTCGGCCGTTAATTTCACGTATTTAAGATAGGTTTGCTCATCCACATCGAAATAGGCATACATGCTGGCGGTAGAGACTAAGCTGGTCAGCACACTCTGCCCTGCGGTGACATAATTGCCCGCGGTGACATTTGCGTAGGACACGCGACCATCAATCGGCGCTTGCACTTGGGTATAAGCTAAATCAAGCTCGGCGCGCATCAGGGCCGCTTTCACCGAAGCCACTGCAGCCGCGGTCTGACGTTTGTTTGACTCACGGGTATCGAGTAACTCGGCAGACACCGCTTTTTGGTCAAACAATTTATGGGCTCGTTCAAAGTCATTTGTGGCCAGTTGCTCTGCAGAGAGTGCGCTAGCAAGATCTGCTTTTAACCGGGCCACTTCCACTTCAAAAACACTTGGATCGATGCGGAATAATACGTCGCCTTTTTTCACTAAGGCGCCTTCTTTAAAATTCACTGAGTCGATATATCCAGATACACGCGGGATAAGGATGACACTTTCTGGCGCCTGTAAACGGCCGGTAAACTCGTCCCATTCGGTCACTCGCTCATGCAATACTTGGGCGACATCCACCATAGGCGCACTTGGTGCTGGCCCCTGCTGCGCTGTTTGCTCACCACAAGCAGAAAGAACGAAAGCGGCCACAGCCGTTAACATCATTATTCGTAAGGGTTTATTGCTCTTCATATTACTATCCTCAAAGTGGCGGGCATGTCACGCTGTTCGAACCACACACATTTAAATACCGACTGGTAAAAAATATTCTGTACTGGACGGTAATATATAGCGTAAAATGACTCTGTCAACAAATTTATGTACCGATTGGTATTAAATTAAAAGCGCGCACTGACCTTTACTTTGCAATGCGCCCTTAGGCGGAAAGCCACAAGTTTGATCTTCAAAGCATTTTTATGAATATTGAGGCGAACGCTGACTGACACGGATTGAATGCTGAACTTAGGTGACACCTTGGATGACTAAGTAGACAAATCCCCTTAGTCGGTCATCAGTCAGCAAGTGTGGCTGGACACGGACTAAACCCATGTCTATCCTAGGGGCAATTGAGAATTGAGGAGCCTAATGATGTCAACCGTCACCCAGACGCCCTGTGTAGGTCGCCCACGTGCCTTCGACACTGACGATGCATTAGCCAAAGCCTTAGAAGTCTTCTGGCGCAAAGGTTTTGAAGGTACATCGTTAACCGATTTAACCCAAGCTATGGGCATTAATAAGCCAAGCCTTTATGCCGCCTTCGGCAATAAAGAACAGTTATTTCTCAAAGCGATAGAATTATATGAACAACGCCCCTGTGCGTTTTTCTATCCCGCGCTGGAGCAGAAAACCGCCTATCTAGTGGTCGAGTCAATGCTGCTCGGGGCAGCGAGCTCTTTGGTGGATAAAAGCCATCCACAGGGATGTTTGATTGTTCAAGGGGCATTAACCTGCAGTGAAGCAGGGCAAGCGATTAAAGACACTTTGATTAATCGTCGCCGCGACGGTGAAATCGCTCTGTGCGAAAGATTGCAACGCGCCAAAGATGAAGGGGATTTGCCCGCAGATGCCGAGCCGTTACTGCTTGCCCGTTATGTCGGCACAGTATTGCAAGGCATGGCCGTACAAGCGACCAGTGGGATTTGCCCGAATGAATTACGCAAAGTCGCCGAGCTAGTGCTCGCTAACTTTCCGCGCAATGATGAGTCCTGATCCATAAATCCTGATGCGCACAAACAATAAACCCCAGTTGAGTTCTCACTTAACTGGGGTTTTATTTATGCTTTGCTTTATTTCTGTCCAACTATTTATTTCTGTCCAACCAAGAGTTCTCTAAACAGTTGCCTGAGTCGTTTCAATAATGGCAGGCTGCTTTTATCTTGATGCTGGATCACATCGACGTTTGCATACCAGCCTATCTGCTCAAACTCTATGGGGACCCGAGTCAAGTTACCCGATAAAACTGAGCTGGATGCCATATGCTCTGGTAACAGACACCAACCATGGCCCTGTAATGCGAGCTCCAATAACACATAATAGTTATCGGCATACCAAACATCAGGACTGAATGCCTGCTGAAAACTACTGGTTTTAGTATTACGTGAGCGGATGCATAATTGTCGATACAGACGCAATGAGTCCATGTTCGGTGCAACTGATTTCGCTAAGGGATGCGAACTCGCCACATACAGATTGAATTCAATCACACCAATACTCTCAAAATCGATACTACTTGGCATAGATAATTCGCTAAAAATCAGTCCTGTAGATGCTCTTCCCGAATGCACCATGTCGATAATATCTATGCTTGAGGCACTGAGAAACTCGAGTTCGATATTAGGGAAATCACTTTCTAACAACTGAATGATTTCCGATATTCTCTGTATAGGAATGCCTTCATCCATCGCAAGGCACACTTCTGAAGATTGACGACCAAAAAGCGATAAGGCGGTATGTTTGAGTCTACGATGTTGAAGAATCGTCGCTCTTGCGTAGGGCAGTAATTTACTGCCTTCGGCCGTTAATACTGGGTAACGACCCGAACGGTCAAATAACTCAACCCCACAGTCAATTTCAAGATTCATCACATGCTGGCTAACCACGGATTGTGCTTTCTTAAGTTGCCTTGCGGCATTCGAAAATGAACCAGATTCTACGGTTTCCATAAAGGCTTCAAGCTGTTCGAGACTAAACATATCGCTTTTACCGATACTATCTAACTATTAGTTATCCCTATACTAGATAAAATTATGGCCATAGTCACATTGAATGAATGGGAATAGCCATGAAAACGACAGAACGTATCTTTAACGCCTTACTCTTTGAAGCGATTGCACTCGCGATTATTATCCCGGTTTCTGCCCTCATATCAGGCAAGGGAACCAGTGAGCTTGTCATAGTCGGTATCGCTTTGAGTCTTTATACCGTGGTATGGAACTACTTCTACAACCTAGGATTCGACAGGGTATTTGGGGCAAATCGAGAGCAACGCACTTTAAAAACCCGAATACTGCATACCTTTGGATTTGAAGGGGGACTTATTTTTATTAGCATACCGACCATCGCTTGGTTTTTACAGATAGGCTGGTTGGCAGCCATGGGCTTAGAAGCAGTTTTTTTGATCTTTTTCTTCTTCTACAGCACGCTATTCCATTGGTGCTATGACAAGTATCAGCCCTATAAGACTTGGTTTACGATGCAAGCCACCAAGGTCAAATAGCCCAGCGAACATCAACACAACACACCATCAAACGAACCTCACAAAGCACTTTAGTGGTTCGTTTGATGGCCGTTTTGAAACCTATCCATTTCAATTAATCAGCAAAAATGCTAATCCTGTTCATTCGTTGCCCAGCGCAAAATCCCACTTAAGCACAGTAAACACAGTAAACACAGTAAACAAAAGTAATAGACCCACACGGTGAACTGAGGCTGTAGGAAGATCATATAAACATCACAAAAGTACTCGCTATCAATAATTAATATTCAAATCATTAGTCTAGATATAATTCTTTATGCTATAAAAGCCATATATTAAGCAGGGAGATGGCAGCAAAATGCGTGTAGGGAACAGAGTGAAGCTCAGGATGCAGCAGGCATTAAATTTGCCATCAGCATTGATACTTAGCATCGTTTTATTACTCGCATCCATGACTTACAACATGGCATTCGCCCAAGAAAGCAATGCCGTGCCCGCAGAATCGCAGCCTCAGGCGATAACCTTAGCCGCAGAAGACAGTTGGCCGCCCTTTGCCAATCAATTTGGCCAAGGCATTTCCCATCGTTTAATCCAAGCCGCCTTTAAACAATCGCATATTGAAGTAAATAGCTTAGTCGTGCCCTATTCTCGCGCCTTAATGATGGCGGAAAAAGGCGCCGTAGACGGGGTATTTAACGTCACTCGCGAGAACAGCACCGAACAGCGCTTCATCTTCGGTAAAACCCCATTATTTATCGCCACCGCATCTTTTTATCAAAAGAAACAGAAGCCTATTTTGGCTGATAATAAATGGGCGCTACCTAAAGGCACGGTTATTGGGGTGATTAAAAGCTATGAGTATGGCGATGATTTTCCCAAGTTAGTCAAACAGCAACAGCTCAATATCGTCACCGTCGCTAATCAGCAGCAGCTAATCAATTTATTGTTGATTGGCCGCATAGATGCTGCATTGATGTTTGACTTAGTCGCCAAGGAGAACCTAAAAAAAATGGGCGTGGATGATGATGTCATTCCAGTATTTGCTAACCACAGCAGCGATATTTTTTTGGCATTCTCGAAGGAAAACCCACAGGCGCAGACCTTAGCGACCCAACTCGACGCGGGCTTATCACAGCTAAAAGCCACAGGCCAATACGAAAAGCTACTCTTAGTCGCTGACTAATTCCCTATCGCTGCAAGCGAATGATAGATTACCGCTGCGAGCGAATGATCTCTTGATTTACCCAATATAACAGCTGCTTGATGGCCTTAGACAGGATCTGATTCTGGCGCACAATATAGCCCAAACTGGTTGTGGGAAATTGTGGCAGAGGAGTCACTTTAGTGGTCAAATTCGCCTTAGTATAAACCGAAAACTCCGGCACGATCGCTACCCCAAACCCCGCCTCGGCCCAATCGATTTGCGCGTCAACACTGCCCACCTCCATAATTCGGTAATTCGGCAAACTCAGCGACGGCAGTGCGGGGTCCAGCAATTCACGGGTTCGCGTATCGTGACCCAGTAGAATTAACGTCGGTTGCTCGGCCAATGGCGTATCCACAGAGAGATTTGCCTGCTGCCATTGCTGTAAATTGTCCCCTATTGCACACCATTTAATCTGCTGTAACTCAGTAAAATGCAGCGGCTGACTCTCCTTTTGCGCGATCACAAACCCTAAATCGGCTTCAGCATTTTTCACCAGTTCAGAAGCTTGGGATGATGTGGTATTGAGCAGCGAGAAATCAATCCCCGGAAACTCCGCCTTAAAGAGCTGAAACGGCTGGATCAACAATAACCGCGAGATAATGTCGCTGGCGGCAATGGTTAAGGTGCCTTGGCTAAGGTCATTAATCGCATTGAGGTCCGCCTGACAAATTTGCAGCTCCATTAACGTCTTCTGACTGCTCTCTAACAGGCGAAATCCCGCTTGCGTTAATCGAAAGGGATTACGGTCAATCAGCTTGACTCGAGTGCTTTGCTCTAACTGCTTAATATGCAAGCTAACATTAGGCTGCGTCATGTGCAGCGCCGTAGCCGCTTTGCCAAAATGCTTATGTTCAGCCAAAGTCACAAAGGTCTTTAACCAATGGATATCGAGCATAAAACCCCCTTTTACTGTGTATTCGCGTTAATTATAGCCAATGATATATGAAATCCTTATTGAGATGATAACCATAATTAATTTCTCTTATTCAAATGACGGGTCTAGCATAGCGTCTTAATCAATGAGGAGATGTTGTTATGCCGTCGATCGTGGTTGTGGGTGCAAATTGGGGTGATGAAGGCAAAGGCCGCATCGTAGATTATTTAGCCGCGGATGCCGCTGCCAGTATTCGCTTTCAAGGCGGTAACAACGCCGGACATACCGTAGTCAACGACTATGGCACCTTTAAATTACACCAATTACCGAGTGGCATTTTCAACCCTAACTGCATTGCAGTATTAGGCCCTGGCATGGTGATCAGTCCAGAAAAGCTCAGCATTGAAATTGCTGAAGTACAAGCGACTGGTGTTGATGTTAAGTTATGCATTTCTGACCGTGCGACCCTGTGCTTACCTTTGCATGCATTAGAAGATACCTTAGAAGAACAACGTCTTGGCGATTTAGCCTATGGTTCAACCCGTCAAGGGATTGCACCTGCCTATGGTGATCGCGTGATGAAAAAAGGCATTTTAGTCGGTTGGTTAAACCAACCTGAAGTGCTGCAAGAACGTATTCAATTTATGCTCGACTGGAAAATGCCACAATTAAAGGCACTTTATCCAAGCTGCGATTTTAATCAAACCGCCGCTGAAATGACCGCATGGTTGTTAGAAGTGACTGCGCCATGGCGTCCATTTATTTGTAATGTGACTGAGCCATTAAAAGCATTACAAAAACAAGATGCAAGCTTACTGTTTGAAGCGCAATTAGGTGCTGGCCGCGACTTAGTCTACGGCGAATATCCTTATACCACCTCATCAAACGTGACTGCGGCTTACGCAGGTATCGGTAGTGGTTTACCTGCCCTGCGCCCAGAGCGCGTGATTGCTGTGGCGAAAGCCTTTAGCTCATCTGTGGGTACTGGCACTTTAGTGACAGCTATGGAAGAGCAAGACGCTTTCCGTGAAAACGCCAATGAATTTGGTGCAACCACAGGCCGTCCACGTGACATGGGTTACTTCGATGCTGTTGCCACCCGTAATGGTGTGGAGCTGCAAGCGGCAACTGAAATTGCCCTGACTAAGATTGATTGCCTGTCAGGCATGAAAGATCTGAAAATCTGCGTAGCCTATGAAGGTGAGCACACTGAGAACCCAATTTGGCCACAAACTGCCGCGTTGAGCCCAGTGTATGAGCAAATGCCAAGCTGGAGCGAAGATATTACCGGTTGTCGCACCTTCGAGAGCCTGCCAGTGGCAGCACAACACTATGTTGAACGTATTGAAGCCCTAATGGGTGTGCGCGTTAGCATGGTTTCTGTTGGACCTGAGCGCGATCAAATGATCATCCGCTAGTCGCGAAGTTTACCCTACAAAAAAGCCATATTCGCTTCGTTGAATATGGCTTTTTACTTTTATATCGTTTGTCATTGAAGAATCTCTCAAGACCTTGGTAGCTGCGATTCACATATCTAGTACTAAGTATCTGATATTCAAATATCGCAGCGTAATGAAATGGCATTACTCTTCGAATACGTATTTATCTATCATACCGACCATACGGCCAATTTCTGGTTTAGTAATAGTGTCATTTGCCCCCAATGCCATCGCTTTTGTGCGGTTATCCTCGCTCATTAAGGAAGAAAACATCACAATCGGCATTTGTTGGTATGCCTTGGATTCTCTTAATCGTTTAACCAGATGCATCCCATCCATCCGAGGCATTTCAACGTCCGTGATAACAGCACTGACAAAATCAGAAATAGAGGCATTATCTTGCTCAGCCAGGCTCTCAAATTCCATTAGCATTTCAAGAGCATCACCACCATCTTTAGCGGTGATAATGTTGTAGCCTGCGCTACGGAGCGTATTTTCAATCATTTTACGAATGAAGGCAGAGTCATCGACGATTAAAATCGTTTTCGCTTCACGTTTGGCCAGCATTTTGTCATTAATCAGCACACTCCTATCGAGCGTGACATCGTACTTATCCATACTCAGTTCAGGATTGATATCGGCAATAATCTTCTCAAAATCCAATATCATAATCAGCATACCATCACGGCGAACCACAGCAACGACACAATCATTTTCACCCGCTTCTAAAAATTGACTCGGCGATTCAACTTGCTCCCACGACACACGATGAATGCTACGAACACTATCAATTAAGAAACCATTAATCATCTTATTAAAATCAGTGACGATAACGACTTTGTGGGTTAAATCCTCCGGTGTAGAGATCCCGAGCCAACCGGCAAGATCGACTAAAGGGATCAGCTTTTCTCGCAACGAGAACACCCCCACCATGTGCGGCTGAGCATTGGGATAATCAGAGGTTTCTGGCACCCTAATCACTTCCCTCACTTTGGCGACATTGATCCCGTAATGACACACTTTATGGCCCCCATTAGGGAGTATCTTATGCAGATGAAACTCAATAATTTCGAGTTCATTTGTGCCACTTTCGGTCAATATTTCTGATTTTTTTATTTCGCTCATATAAAGCTCTCAACCTAGCAAATCAACTTAAGAAAGGTATTCCAGCTATCAGTATAGGAAGGGATTAATGATTTAGGCACGCACTTAGACACGATAGTGTGATTTTACTGCCTGATTAGCGTGATATTTCTTGAGCATGGATTAATCAGAGGCTTACTTTTATCGAAAAAAGAGGAAAACGTCCCATAATCGAATCTCATTGCTTTTTCAGCAATCACATTTAAATCATGATCAAACTCACCCTGCCTGTCGCCAACCTCAAATAGCCTTTGCGTTTCACATAACAGCGCTTTTGTATCTCCGTTTTAAAGGTTTTGTTTAAAGAGATAAGCCGCTAAACTATTGCGCAATAAAACTATCTAAAATAGCCGTAACCCATGCCGCAATTTAGCCCGACCTTCTCCTTCCCAGTGCAAATCTACTATGAAGATACTGATTTTTCTGGCGTGGTGTATCACCCCAACTTTTTGAAATACTTCGAGCGCGCCCGAGAGCATGTGATTGGTGCCGAGCGTTTAAGTGCGTTGTGGCAACAAAACCAACTGGGTTTTGCAGTGTATCGTAGCGATATGCTGTGCCATGAAGGGGTGGAGTTTGCCGATATTATCGATGTGCGCACTAAGTTTTACTTTGAGAGTAAGTACCGCACTGTGTGGCAGCAGGAGATTTGGCGTCCACAGGGTAAAAAGCCCGCTGTCACTGCCACAATTGAGATGGTATGTATGAATCAAGCCCGCCAACTAGCGCCTATGCCGGCAGATTTAATCGCCGTTTTAAGTCAGGGTTTTGTCTCAAATGAACAAAACTAATATTCTTACATAACCTTAACTCGGGATAACGAGTGTCGAAAAATCTAAATTTAACAAACTAAATCAATGCTATAAATGATTAGTTTGAAACAAAAAATCTATTTTATGACTGAATGCGCAGATTTTTGCGCATATCAAGGCGCTCTGTCGTACGCCATAGCGAGCTATGGTTAGACAGTGCAGTGCAACGCAGAGAGGTCCGAAAAGATGCCTATTCAGCGGCTCTGCTTATCCCGAGCTCAGGTTACATACACTTGCACGCGCGATTTCCTGAGCTGACTTTCGACATAAGCGTAAGCGGCGATTACAAATAGTAGCTGTTACAAAAGTGACTGCAACAAAAGCCTCTGCAAAACCACTTCAAACAACGGCAACTTGAAAAGGTGAGTTAGCAACACACTAAGGCTCTGTTGAGCAGCCTTAGTGACCGTGGGTTAATGAGCATTGGGTTTACATGGCGTTATGCAGCCGGGCCCAGTTCATTTCCAGTTCTGCTGCTCTCATGGGCTTAGCATAATACATGCCTTGTAGGGTATCGACGCCCATAGCGACGAGTATCTCCCTAATTTCAGGGGTTTCAATCCCTTCGACAGTCACCTCATAACCGAGTTTTTTAGCAATATTAATACTGGCTTCGAGGATATATTCCGACGGTTTATCCTGCTCAAGATCCTTTAGAAAAGCTTTATCGATTTTGACTTCATTGACGGGTAGATGCTTCAAGTAAGCCAGTGAAGAATGACCGGTACCAAAATCATCAATTGCGAGCCTAACCCCTAACGCACGAATTTTATCTAAGGTTTCGACCGCCTTAGTTAAATCCGCCATTAAGGTACTTTCCGTAATTTCAATCATTAAGGATTCGGGCGGAAGTTTGTAATGCGCTAATCTCGCCGCAATTTCTTGGGGCAAGGTTTCACTGTCAAGATCCCGTGTTGATAGGTTGACTGCGACGCACAATTGTATTCCTGCCGCGCGCCATTTTGCCTGCTGCGCTAAAACCTGATCGAGTGCCCATTGGCTCACTAAATCAATCATGCCGGCATATTCGGCTAAGGGAATAAACTCACCCGGAGAAATAACCCCAAGTTCGTCGTGTTCCCAGCGCATCAAGGCTTCAACCTGAAAACACCGTCCCGTCGCAATATCCTGTTTCGCTTGATACACCATATACACTTGATTGCGTTGCAAACCTTTAGGCAAGCTATCGATAATTCTCAGTTCTCTTAACTGTTGAATATCATCATTCTCGGCATAGTAAGCAATCGCGCTACGAGAGTGACGGGCTTTCTTCAGCGCCAAATCGACGCGACGTAACATCTGACTCGTGTCGGCGTGGTGTTCTTGTAAATGCACACAGCCGATTTGAAGTTTAACGCTGACTGGCGTGTTCTTAATGCTAAAAGGCACCTGCAAACGACCTCTTAAATGGACTAATTGCTCTTCAGTCAACGCTTGCTCGTAATATAGGCAAAATTCATCACCATTGAGCCGTGCGATTAATCTTGGGGATAAACTTAAGGTGTTTAACCGTTCCGCAAATTGCTTTAGCAGGATATCGCCAAACACAAACCCAAAGAGATCATTCACATAGCGAAATCGATAAATATCAATCAGCACTAATGTCCCTTGAGTCAGCGGCATCATGGAGGTCAGCGTACGTTTAAGGCCGACGCGATTCACTAGTCCAGTCAACTTGTCTTTACCTGCGCTTGCGGGTAAGGCCTTCAATAATTCATCTAAGGTATGGTAGAGAGGCGCAAACTCTTGGGGAACCGTGCCAAGGTTTAATGCTTGGCGCTCAACCTTTTGTTGCTCTAGCTGGAGACAAAGTTGAGCTAAGAATTTTTGCTGTGACCGTTGCGATCTATATTTTGCCTGCAGTATATATAATGAAAATATCAATAAAATGAGAGAAGCAACAACTAACCCGATTTCGAACATACCTTGGCCTCTGCTTTACCGCGTAAGCTTTTTATCAAATGGCACTGCAATTCAGTGCTCACGTGCCATTTGAGTTCCATTTAGGCCTAACGATTATTGGTAACTTTCTCTAATTGAATGGAATTTTTCCATAAATTCATCACTGGCTAAATCATCGGTTGTCACGGGTAACCCGCGGGCGACAAACACACCAAGACGTTGTTCTAATTCAGTGCCTGCACGTAATTCACCGGTATAGAAGGCCGCTGCACGGATAAAGTCGAGATAGGTAACGTGATCGGGCAAATAAGGTAAATCGGCCCAGCGCTCAACCACTTCCATCACTTCGGTAGAAAAATCCCAACTCTTTAACACAGCACGACCTAAGGGCCCCTGCATTTTACGAACGAGCGCGCGTAATTGATCAATGCTCGTAAATAAATGCGGCTGCGCCTCAGCTTCGGTCAACACAGGTAAAGCGCCAATGTTATGTACGAGTCCGGCTAAGGTTAAGGTATCAAAATTTAATCGACTGGTTGAATGGCGTTTATTATACATCTGCAACATGGCACAGGCGGCTGCGGTCACATCGATCGAGGTGCGCCACACTTCATCCATGACCTCCCACACCATTTCATTGGTGGAAATGAACAATTGCTCCATCGCCACCGAAGTTGCGATGCTTTTAATTTGAATTAAACCAATGCGAGAAACCGCACTGTTAATGCTTTCAGCGGGTACGCCTCGGCTGTATAAGGCGCTATTGGCCACCTTAATGATACGGGCAGAAATCGCCGCATCTTGACCGATCACTTCAGCCACTTGTTTAAGGCTCGCATCGGAGCGTCCGACCACTTCTTGCACCCGCATCGCCACTTCAGGCAACGTCGGTAGCACTAAGGCATCATCTTTTAGTTTTTTTAATAAACTGACTAACAGTAGATGTTCGGTAGACATCTTAGCTCCCATCAATCTGTAAACATGAACATTGGATAGTTGGAGTATATCAGCTGACCGTCATTAGATACGTAGAAAAAAGCAACGGACGTTAATAAATTGTATGATTGCGTTATCAATTTTGGCTTAATTATCGGCTGTAATCTTCTGCATCAATCATCACCAGAGCTGAAATGTTTCTCGCTGCTTGCTCAAAGCTAAACGCGCTATATTCGTAAAATGTGAAGTACCACTAAAGTTAGTAAGGGCAATTTGCATAACCCTACTTTCATTGTGTAAAATCCCGCCCCCGCGCACCGCGCCATTTATTCATCGATTAATTAACCAATTTGAGAGTGATTATGTTTAAACCTGAGCTGCTGTCTCCAGCTGGAACCCTGAAAAACATGCGCTACGCCTTTGCCTATGGTGCAGATGCCGTGTATGCCGGTCAGCCGAGATATAGCCTAAGGGTACGTAACAATGACTTCAAAATGGAAAACCTTGCCACAGGCATACAAGAAGCCCATGCGCTGGGTAAAAAGCTGTATGTTGTGAGCAACATAGCGCCCCACAATGCCAAGCTAAAAACCTATATCAAGGACATGGAACCCGTAGTGGCGATGAAGCCAGACGCGCTGATCATGTCCGATCCGGGTTTAATCATGATGGTGCGTGAAACGTTTCCCGATCAAGTGGTGCATTTATCCGTGCAGGCAAACGCCATCAACTGGGCCTCAGTCAAGTTTTGGCAAACCCAAGGGATTAAACGTGTGATCCTGTCGCGCGAATTATCCTTAGATGAAATCGAAGAAATTCGTCAACGTTGCCCAGATATAGAACTCGAAGTGTTTGTGCATGGCGCTCTCTGCATGGCGTATTCAGGCCGTTGTTTGCTCTCGGGTTATATCAACAAACGCGATCCAAACCAAGGCACTTGTACTAATGCTTGTCGCTGGAAATACGATGTACACGAAGCGCAGCAAAACGACAGCGGCGACATCATTGCCATGCCTAATGCAGTACAAATCGAAACGCCGACAACTTTAGGTGCGGGTGCGCCCACGGATCAAATCTTCCTACTACAGGAAGCCAATCGTCCCGGCGAATACATGCCAGCCTTTGAAGATGAGCATGGTACTTATATCATGAACTCTAAGGACTTACGTGCGATTCAACACGTTGAGCGCCTGACCAAAATGGGTATAGACTCACTTAAAATTGAAGGGCGCACTAAGTCTTTCTATTACGTCGCCCGCACCGCACAGTTGTATCGCCGCGCGATTGAAGATGCTTCATCGGGTAAAGATTTCGACCGCAGCCTAATGAATCAATTAGAAGGCCTAGCCCACCGTGGTTATACCGAAGGCTTTTTACGTCGCCATGTGCATGATGAATATCAAAATTATGACTATGGCTACTCAGTCAGTGACACCCAACAATTTGTGGGTGAGCTAACGGGTAAACGCAACCTTGCGGGACTGGCTGAAATCGAAGTGAAGAACAAGTTTTCCGTTGGCGACAGTGTCGAACTGATGACGCCACAGGGCAATATCAGTCTGACGATTGAACAACTTGAAAATCGCAAGGCTGAAGCGGTTGCAGCGGGCTTAGGTTCTGGGCACACTGTGTATCTGCCCGTGCCAAAAGAAGTCGATTTGAGCCACGGTATTTTGCTGCGTAACCTGCCCCAAGGTCAGGATACGCGCAACCCACATGAACTAGGTTAAGGTCATGGCATTACTGATCGACGATAGCTGCATCAACTGCGACATGTGTGAGCCTGAGTGTCCTAATCAGGCCATCACTATGGGCGAAGAGATCTATGAAATCGATCCCGACCGCTGCACCGAATGTGTGGGTCATTACGACAAACCGACTTGCGTGTCTGTCTGCCCAATTGATTGCATCGACCCAGATCCAAACCGCGTCGAGTCCAACGACGAACTGTTAGTGAAATTTGCCGTGTTAACGCAAAAAGCTTAATCACTTCGCCAGACCGAGTGGTTATCTAACCTCTCGGTCAAATCTACCTCATCCCCGCCTAAAACAATGCAACAGACATGCATATAAACAGTATGCAAAACTATTTAAGCGCATAAATCCGAGCATTCATTCCTGGTTTACTAAAAACACTACTTTAGACTGACTTTGATTTAGTTCTGCCTGTCAAAAAACTAACAGACGGTATTTATCCCTTCTTCGCAATTTATAGTTCAAGACATAATGTCGCTTGATAAATCACCACTTTTACAAACATTGTTACTTTAATAGACTGAGAGTTATTATTTTGACGCTTATTTGTACAGCTAAAAAATCATTCCAGTAAAAATTCACTCAGGCCCAAATTGTAAATCAAGTGTTACATTTTGATATTGTGAATGAGGTAAGCCTTAAGCATTAAACTGGGCAGGTTGAAAATACCTTCTACATTGGATTATGTCTCGAAGTCCGTGGAGACATAAAAAGAAAATGGAGTTCAACATGCATAAGAAACATTTAATAGCAGTCGCAGTCGCAACTGGACTTGCTTACTTCCCTGTTAACGCTAATGAATACCAAGCGACTATGGTAAGTGTCCCACAATCTAAAGCCATCAAAGATACTTACATCGTTGTATTCAATACCCCAAGTGTTCTTAATCTAAGTAATAACAACACCATAGCTGAATTCGCGGTTCAACAAGCCGAGAGTTTAGTCAATCAATATGATGTCAGAGTGATGAAAAACTTTGGCAATGTGCTCAACGGTGTACTCATCAATGCCAGTGCCCAACAAGTTAAAGCACTGCTTAAAGATCCAAACGTGAAGTACGTAGAACAAGATCAAGTGATGTCAGTAACGCCCATGATGGAAGCCAATGCGGACCAACCGAGTCCGACCTGGGGCATAGACAGAATCGATCAACGCAACTTGCCATTGGATAACAACTATCACACGGATTACGATGGCTCAGGTGTGACCGCCTTTGTTATTGATACTGGGGTGCTAAATACACACAATGAGTTCGGCGGCCGCGCAAGCAGTGGCTATGACTTTATCGATAATGATTACGATGCGACTGACTGTAACGGTCATGGTACCCATGTGGCGGGGACGATTGGCGGCTCAACCTACGGTGTCGCGAAAAACGTCAATGTGGTGGGCGTCAGAGTGCTCAACTGTTCAGGTTCTGGCAGTAACTCTGGCGTGATTGCAGGGATAAACTGGGTGAAAAACAATGCTTCAGGCCCCGCTGTAGCGAACATGAGTTTAGGGGGCGGTGCCTCCCAAGCCACGGATGATGCCGTCAATGCCGCTGTTGCCGCAGGGATCACCTTCGTCGTCGCAGCCGGCAATGATAATAGTAATGCCTGTAACTACTCCCCAGCTCGTGCCGCAGATGCCATCACTGTCGGTTCAACCACCAGTAACGATTCCCGCTCGAGTTTTTCTAACTACGGGACTTGCCTTGATATCTATGCGCCCGGTTCGAGCATAACTTCCTCTTGGTATACCTCAAATTCAGCGACCAATACCATTAGTGGCACCTCAATGGCATCCCCCCATGTGGCAGGCGTGGCGGCATTATACTTAGATGAAAATCCTAACCTCTCCCCCGCACAGGTGACTAACTTACTCAAGACGCGCGCCACTGCGGACAAAGTCACAGATGCTAAGACAGGCTCACCGAATAAGTTACTGTTTTCACTTGCAAACGATGATGGTGGCTGTGGCAATGATTGCCCCGTTGACGAGACTCAGCTGCAAAATAATGTGGGTATTGCGATCAGTGGAGCCACAGGTTCAGCGACTTATTACTATATCGATGTCCCCGCAAATGCGGCAAGTTTAGGCATCAACCTCGCGGGGGGCTCTGGCGATGCGGATATTTATGTGAGCCAAGGACAAAAACCGACTACGACCAGCTATCAATGCCGCCCATATCAAAATGGCAACAATGAGAGCTGTAATTTCACTGCACCTACGGCGGGTCGTTGGTACGTGATGGTTCAAGGCTATAGCAATTATGCCAACGCCCAGCTGACAGCTAGCTACAACCTCAATGGCGGCGGAAATTGTACCGATGCGAACTGCTTAACCAATGGCGTACCCGTCACGAATTTAAGCGGAGCAACGGGAACTGAAGCCCTGTATAAAATCGTCGTCCCAGCGAATAGCCAACTCAGTATTACCACCAGTGGCGGGACTGGAGACGTGGATCTGTATGTCAAAGCAGGGACTGTCCCAACGACCACCAGCTATGATTGTCGTCCCTATAAAAACGGTAATAATGAAAGCTGTTCAATCACCGTGACTCAAGCGGGAACTTACCATGTGATGTTACGTGGTTATGCTAATTACTCGGGCGTTCAACTGAGTGCAAGCTACTAGCGAGTAAATCAGCTCAGTCAGTTTTGACTCACACTTAAGCCCACTAAGGTAACAACTTAGTGGGCTTTTTAGTGGTTTATTCAGAAGCCAATCCCGCGAAATGGCATTAATCACTTGATCAATAACTTGGAGACTTAGCGAGGATAACCGTTGGTTTTGCTTCGATTTGCAGACGCTCAATCACAGCGGCGAGTTTTGAAATGCTGAGGCGAATTGGGGTCGGCATACTGGCAAATTCGATGCTGAGCAGCAGGTTTTTCACTTCGAGCCCTAATTCTGTATCGCCTTCAATACTCAACTTACGCTGAAAGAATAGCGTGTCAGGGTCTTCCTTTGCTGCTGCCACGAGTATGAGTTCGGCTGAGTTGGCACTAAAGGTCACCTGCGCATCGGTTAACGCTCTGACTTGCCACTTGCCATTAAAACTCACCTCAAAGGCCAAGTTTAAGTCTTCCACTTGAATCGCGACCCATTTATCAGTCAAAAATCCGAGTTCATCGTCTGCCGCTTGTTCGGCGAGTAACAGCCCAAGTAATTGGCTGATGGCTTTCGCTTTGAAACTAAAAGGCAACTTAGCGAGGGGAAAGCCGATGGCTTTTGGGGTGAATTCTAAAAGTTGTTGAGCGATTTTTGCGGAAAAAACAGCGGACATGGCGGGAACCCTACAAGAATAAAACATATATCTCCCAGTTTATCGGGATTTTATGATCTTAAACCTGTTTTAAATCAATTCATCGCCATTCAATCTTACCTACACTCAGCGGCTATCATTTTATCGGGAGCATCACTATGGAGCTGTTGTGTCCAGCAGGAAATCTGGCCTCGCTAAAGTCGGCATTGCATGCCGGAGCCGACGCTGTGTATCTGGGACTAAAAGACGACACCAACGCGCGCTCGTTTGCAGGATTAAACTTCACCCCCGCAAAGTTGCAAGAAGCCACTGAGCTCACGCAAAAATACGGTAAGAAAATCTTCTTAACCTTAAACACTTTCCCAAAGCCCGGCGAAGAACATCGTTGGTATCAAGCCATAGATTTAGCGGCAAAACTGGGTATCGATGCGTTGATTGTTGCCGATCTTTCTTTGCTCGATTATGCCCATAAACATTATCCACACTTACCGCTGCATTTGTCGGTGCAAGCCAGTGCGACCAATCTGGGTGCGCTGAATTTTTATAAAGAAGCTTTTAACATCGCCCGAGTCGTGTTGCCACGGGTGTTATCCATGAAACAAGTGCGTGACCTTGCCAAGGTCAGCCCAGTGGATTTAGAAGTGTTCGCCTTCGGTAGCCTATGCATTATGGCCGAAGGGCGTTGCCAACTGTCATCCTATGTGACGGGTCAATCGCCCAACACGGGCGGCTCTTGTTCACCAGCAAAACACGTGCGCTGGCAGGAAGAAGGACAGAACCGATTAACGCTGCTCAACGATGTGTTGATTGATAAGTCGGCCCTCGATGAACAGATGGGCTATCCCGTGGTGTGTAAAGGCCGTTACATCACGGAAGATCAAGATTCGCCGCAGTATTTGCTCGAATCACCGACCAGTTTAAATACCTTAAGCTTACTGCCCGAACTCGCCAAGGCGGGCATAGTGTCGTTGAAAATCGAAGGCCGTCAACGCAGCCCTGCCTATGTTGAGCAAGTCACGAGAGTTTGGCGCCAAGCCATAGACACCTATCTGGATAATCCTGAGCTGTACTCAACAAGCCAGAACCAACCCCATTGGGAACAAGCCCTTGCAAAAGTTTCCGAGGGTCAAATCACCACACTTGGCGCCTATGAGCGTGATTGGCAATAAAGGTTAATGAACAGAGCGCCAGATTAACAAAGGACAAGTTATGCATATTTCCCTAGGCCCGCTGTTGTATTGCTGGCAAAAACAACAGGTCACAGATTTTTATCAGCAAGTTGCCGCCAGTCAAATCCCCTTAGTGTATTTAGGTGAGGCCGTTTGCAGTCGCAGGCGCGAACTCAAATGGGGCGATTATCTGGAGCTGGCGCAAATGCTCAAGCAGGCCGGTAAAGAAGTGGTGATTTCAACGCTGGCGTTAATCGAAGCACCATCGGAATATACTGAGCTTAAACGCCAAGTCGATAACGGCGAATTTATGGTCGAAGCGAACGATATGGCGGCGGTCTATCTCGCCAACGAGCACAAGCTGCCCTTCGTCTGCGGCGCGAGTATCAATAACTACAATCGCGCCAGTTTAGACATTTTGCAGCGATTTGGGATGCAAAGGTTTGTGATGCCAGTGGAACTTTCAAAAGCTTGGCTTAGCCAAGTGATCCAACAAAAGCCGTCATTTGAAGTGGAAGTGCTCGGCCACGGCTATTTACCCCTCGCCCATTCGGCGCGCTGCTTTACCGCTAGGCACAAACAGCTCACCAAAGATCATTGTGAAACGGTGTGCCGTGAATACAGTAAAGGACTAGTCGCGCAAACCCAAGAGCAGCAGCCTTTGCTCAGACTCAATGGGATCCAAACTCAATCCGCCAGTTGTTTAGATTTACGTAGTGAAATAACGACAATGGCAAAGATGGGGGTCGATGTGTTTCGGGTATCACCCAGCAGCCTTGACTGCATCGCCACAGCCAATGCCTTGGTCGATGCGATTAACACGCCTGAAAATGCTCAAGACTTCTCGATTGGCAGCGATGCGAACCTAGAGAGAACCCAGTGTAACGGCTACTGGTTTGGAGAAGCAGGCCTTGCTGTGCATGCCAATCCCTAGCCTGACTAAGAGCCTGAGCCTTAGTCTGAGCCAGAGTCTGAACATGAGACTGAGCTTGGGCCTAAACATGAGCCAGAGCTTAATCTAAGTGAGAATCGGAGCGGGAAACATAATCTGGATTTAAGCCAACATCGAAGTTAACTTAAGGAATGAGTTTAACCAGTGAGGTTTCACTCTTGGCTGGTTCGCTCTTGGTTGGAGTGTAACTGACTCAAAAGCAGCACAGTGGTCCAGCACAATAGACTCCCCAACCCTATCCATTCCAGTAGGGCTGGCCACCACAAACTAGGACGCGGTAGCTGCAATACCATCTCCTGATAAAACGGCCTATCCCCTTCGGTCAAACCTAAATCCAATTGCGGCGCATACAGAAACGTCATCATGCTGCACAGCACAATGAGGGCTAACAACCCAGTCCAGCGACCAAAATGAGACTTACCGAAACAGACCAAGGCTAAGTAGAAAATCGCACTTAAGCTTCCCAGATAGAAAAACCATTTTAGCCCTAAAACGTGCAAGTGATACACGTTCACCGGAAATAATCCCACGCTCGCTAAGGCCAGAAAAGTGCATGCCAGACTGATAAAGAAGGGATATCCCCAGAAAGATGTCACCTGTTGTAACGAAGACAAGCAATAGAAGACGAGACTTAAACTGCCAAAGAACAATCCCCCGTTGAGGATCACAGCAAAAGATGAATGACCATAAGTCCCCAATTCGCTTAGGGTATGATTTAAAAAATTAAAGCGATGGGACTCGACATCATCGAATCCTAAAACAGTCATCACAATACCGATTAAAAGCCCAAAGATCCCCAGAAAACCAAACTTAATGGCCAGTGTCGAGCCGCCTTTAATCTTAACCTTCTCTACTTTTGCAGTCATGAATACTTGAGTTGGATAGGAATGATACTAACTTACATGGAAATGAGATGATTTAAAGCGGCGGGTATCCGCTTTATGAATAATATTTTTACTTTCATCGTTATTAGCGACTTTTTAGTCAGCCTCCAAAACATCAAGATGCTGAGGAAGATCACTATTATCTCTAAGCAGATTTAACTGCTTGTCGCATAAAAATGTGCCGAGCAGCAAAATACACTGAACATAAGCGTGGCATTCTTAAACAGTGCTTACCCACGCTATATAGAAAGTGTTATCACGACAGTCCGCTTAAATCGCACAAAAAACCAACCAAGAGGGCTGTAAGGCTAAAGTTGCTGATGTTTTTTCGTGCAAAAATAACATCTCAATCGTTTTAACCACATCATAATACAAGCGATTAACCTGCCAGAAACAACAACCCATAACACCATGTTTATAATAATTTTTTATGTGAAACCATCCAGAAGTATCGACATAATATCACCGACAACTTAAGTAAAATAACTATGCTGTTTTGCTGCTTATATCAAACTAACTAGCGAATCGTTTTACATAGACAAGCTAAGCGAGTAATCTTCCCCATTCTCGTTTTTGAGTTGAATTTAAATGCACCTTAATTGGCGTCAACAGCGCGTTACGTGCGGCTATTTATTCAAATTTACCATGTACGACTCGTACTTTAAGGTGTACAAAATTGACTACTGAAAATAAAAATCGAAACATTAAGACGATACTCACCTTTATCGTCCCTTCGCTGATCGGTCTGTTGTTATTTATGACCCCTATCAGCTACAACGATGCGATCACTATTCCAATCGCGATTATCTCTAAAGCACTGCAAGGTGCATTGAGCGGCGTGTTAACCCTCATAGTGACGATGATTATCGTGGCTACGGCGCTGGCCTCTTCGCTGTCAAAAGCATTTAAGCCTAAGTTTGTGGCCCAGAATCACTTCCTTAATGCCTTATTAAATGTCAGTCCTTTATGGTTGATCACGCGGATCATAGGTGCGGTGTTTGTCGTGCTAACCTATTTAGGCTTAGGCCCAGAGGCTATTAACTCCTCAAGCACAGGTGCATTAGTCTTAAACGACTTACTGCCTGTACTGTTTTCCGTGTTTATCTTTGCGGGTATGTTGTTGCCGCTGCTGCTGAACTTCGGTCTACTCGAACTCTTTGGCACACTGCTAACCAAAATCATGCGCCCCGTGTTCAATCTACCGGGTCGCAGTGCAATTGATTGTATGGCCTCATGGTTAGGTGATGGCAGTGTGGGGATTTTGCTGACCAGCAAACAATACGAAGCACGTTTTTATACCCAAAGAGAAGCGGCGGTTATCGGCACCACATTCTCGGCGGTATCGATTACCTTCAGTCTAGTGGTGATCTCACAGGTTAAATTAGAGCACATGTTTGTGCCCTTCTATTTGACTGTGTGTCTCGCCGGTTTTGCGGCGGCTGTGATTGTGCCTAAGTTGCCACCGCTGTCGTGGAAGAAAGACAACTACATCGACGATACCCCACGCATGCCAGATGATGAGTTGATCCCTGCGGGTCATAATGCTTTCTCTTGGGGTTTTGATAAAGCCTTAGAAAAAGCCGCCAGTGCCGGTGGCATCAAAGCCGTTTTGAATGAAGGCGTTAAAAACGTTGTCGATATGGTGTTTGGCATTATCCCTGTGGTAATGGCAATTGGTACGCTGGCGCTGATTATTGCCGAGCACACGCCTATCTTTAACTATCTGGGTATGCCGTTTATTCCATTACTCGAATTGCTGCATATTCCTGAAGCCACTGAAGCCTCTAAAACGATTGTGGTGGGTTTTGCGGATATGTTTATTCCGTCAATTCTGGCCAGCTCAATTGAATCGGATATGACTCGCTTTGTGATTGCGGCCTTGTCTGTGACTCAGTTGATCTACATGAGCGAAGTGGGCGCATTGCTTATCGGCAGTAAAATCCCCGTCAACTTTGTTGAGCTGTTCGTAGTGTTTATTCTACGTACCTTAGTGACACTGCCTGTTATCGCAGGTGTGGCGCATTTACTGTTCTAAAAGCTAACGGCAACAATAGCTCAGCTAAAAGGGGAGTCAGGTTAACTGACTCCCCTTTTTTGTAGTAACTCATACACGAACTGACAGTTTTGATTATATCGAGTGACTAAATCGTACAATCTCCACTCGACACCACACAACTCACTTTTGGACAGAAGTACTTTAAGAATTTCTGGATAGACTGCTGAAGGATCAAACTTGGTCATTTAATTCTTTAAGTGCTGGCTTATGATGAGCCATGGCATTCGCTCACCGACACGCAGCAAGTCCGTCCTTGGATGCTCGACCGCCCCGTCCATGGGGCGGACGGTCGTCTCGCTAATCACCATGGCTCACCTTTCTAGCATTGGCGTAGTCAGTAAGTTTTAAAGAAATAAACAGCACGTTTTTGGACAAAAACGAGCTAAGTTTTTGCGGGATAATCTTCATTTAGGATAAATAAAAATAATCCAAAGAACTGAATCGTGAGTAGTGATGAACTTAAGGATGCTACTTTTTTCTTACTTTTCTTTACTGTCTGTTATTTAAACTGATGATTAAGATTTCGCTCTAGTTCATTTATAATGGTGAGGAGTGTTGACATGGTGTTGTCGGAAATGACATTGCTATCCCTTACATCTTTTTCAATCATTGATTGAACATCGGATATTTTAGTTAATATCTCAGGCTCAAATTTTTTTAACTTTAACTCAAGACTCAGTCTGGTTATTCTAAATCCTGTTTCACCGAATTTTTGGTTACCAATGATCGGTGTATCTTTGTTGAAAGCGATGGTTAATGTGGTTAGCAACGCGTCTTGAAGTTCTGAGGATAGGTTATAAATGTGGCTTCCTCTTAACTGGGACTTCCATGCGTCAAGAGCGCGATACGCCAACACAACCCCAAGAACAGTCGCAATCGAAGCAAGTACCGACGTTATTACCTGTGCTCTATTGAACCAGATATCAATAGTCGAAGAAGAGTAAAATAAACCGATCAGGAGGCCTACAAATCCTGAAACTAAGATAAACGCTGCAAGTAACATCTTTTTTAAAAGCATGGGAATTTGCTCTGATTCAATAACAATACTGGGCACTTTCTATCAACTAAAGTTTGGTCAATGCTCTGTAGCTGAAAGTTCTTGATCATGTGTTCAAAACAATCTTTGGGGCAAATTATGTTGAAACGTGATCTCTGAATTCAATTTTGTACTCATCCAATGACACACTAGCCTGAAATATATTGCATGATATTTCGTTGGATCTTATAGCTGATATGACTCTTTTCTTTGTATCTTTGTAGTGGCACACTAATTTTGGCCACCTAAATAGAGGTGATATTATTGCCTCGTAGATGACTTTAGGTGAAAACATGAGAGCAACAACCAGAAAAACATTTAGTGCTGAATTCAAACTTGAAGCAGCCCAATTAGTCCTCGATAAAAACCATAGCATCATCGAAGCTGCAAAGGCGATGAACGTAGGTAAGTCCACTATGGATAAATGGGTGAGACAGTTAAAACTAGAACGCCAGGGTGGCACACCAAAAGCATCTCCGATTACCCCTGAACAAATTGAAATCCGTGAGCTGAAGAAGCAAATAGCTCGTCTTGAGGAGCACAATCTTATCCTAAAAAAGGCTACCGCTCTCTTGATGTCAGACTCGATGAACAATTTACGCTAATCAGCGCACTCAAGCAGAGCCACTCTATTCTCACAATTTGTAATGCATTCAAAGTGCATCGAAGTAGCTATAAGTATTGGCTAAAAAGAAAAGAACATATTGATACAGACTTTACTATTTTATGCAGTGAAGTGAAGGCCGCACATCGTATTAGTCATGGCTCTGCCGGTGCGCGAACGATAGCGCAATTAGTGACTAACAAAGGGATTGGTCTCAGTCGTTATCGAGCCCGTAATTTAATGAAAAAGCTTGGGTTATTAAGCTGTCAGCAGCCTAAGCATTCTTATCGGAAAGCGACACAAGAGCATGTTGCAATCCCCAATACGCTTAATCGACAGTTTGCAGTAACTCAACCAGATCAAGTGTGGTGTGGCGACGTGACGTATGTTTGGGTCGGTAATCGCTGGGCCTATCTAGCCGTTGTTTTAGACTTATTTTCCCGCAAACCTGTTGGATGGGCTTTGTCATTATCACCAGATAGTGAGCTGACCTGTAAAGCTTTGAAAATGGCATTTGAGTTAAGGGGTAAGCCTGAGAATGTGATATATCACAGCGATCAAGGTTCGCATTACACGAGCTTGAAATTCAGACAATTAATATGGCGTCTTCAGATTGAGCAAAGTATGAGTCGTCGCGGGAATTGTTGGGATAACGCACCAATGGAGCGTTTCTTTAGAAGTTTGAAATCTGAGTGGATACCCGCCAGTGGTTATGGGAATTTTACTGAAGCAGATAAAGAGATCACAAATTACATCACTGGATATTACAGTGAGACCAGACCCCATCAATATAATGGTGGGTTAACGCCAAATGAGTCAGAACGTTTATATTGGAATGACTCTAAAACCGTGGCCAATTTTACTTGACCACTACATTTCCCAAAGCTCATTGAGATCAAAGAGCATTTGCTGTAATAACATATCTCTTTCATTCTTCATATCGATCAATGGCTGACATTCAAATGGATCATTAAGCGACATAAGCGGAGAAAATCTGATCTTAAGATTTTCTAAAACATCAATTCTGTCAATTGGGAGATACTTAAACAACATGCCGATTTTGCCTTTTCACATAACGCCAATTAGGGTGCATCACTACCGTACAATAGCTACTTTGTAGCATTATTAAAATCGGGTCAATCATGGTGTGCCAGTGTTTATCTAGATTCACGCTGCTAACTCGTTTTAGGGCGCTAACTATTTGAATGCTAATTGCAAAAAGCATTCCTATCAGATTTGTGCTGATGTCGAAAAAAAACAACATCAAAATTAGACCTAATATATTGTTGATAAGCTACTCTTGATGTCGTTGATAAAATGGTTCAAATTCACAATCATTCCATTCTGGATATTTATAATCGTCAGTAATACTCATAATTCTGCGGATACTGTCATATGCGGTATCTAAATCAGATATATCACTTAAAATGTGCAAAGAAAATGGTGGTTGAGGATAACTCCCCAAAATATCATTAAACATTCTATCTGCGATTTCACTATCATGATCAGGGCTGATTATTAATGACTCACCAGCACATTTTGCCAACTGGTAATTAATAAAGTGAGCCCACCCTTTATTGGCCTCATAGCCTATGGTGACATTGGGGTTGTGTGTGAAAGCATTCCAACCATTTGGCATAGAGCATGCCACAAAACATAATCGAGGGCTCAATGGGTAAAACAAACAACTTTCTGGACGCTCAATAAAACCTGATTGGAGCACAGGGTTGTCAGTTCGTACAAAGTAATCATCTTTATGAGCAAGAATTAAACACCAATCTCTATTAGCAACAAATGCAAGGTCCCCGCACTGTTGACAGCCTACTCTGTCATGCTGAGGAACGGTGGTCGTATTGTGTATATCCCTTATTTTCCTTTCATATTTCATGTACGAAGGAGTGCGAACTAACTGAGAAAGTAAAAACTGAGCCCATAAAAGTCTTTCATTTTCATCCAGCTCACTTATAGCGACAAGCTTTTCGTAAACAGGAGCTACTTTCGTTTCTAGATCTCTATCTAAAGAATTTTCAATATCCCATGAATATAATCCACGCTTGCGCCCCCATTGTTTCCTACCTTTTGACGTTTTTTTAACAGATGAAGTGTGCTCACAAAATAAGTAAGACACAAACTGTGAATCGTCAGCCCAATACTTACTACTAAACTTAGGTACATAATGCGATAGCGGCTTATTTTTAGACACTTCATTATCTCTGAAATTAACCTTGACTGTGATAAAACACTTTTCATGATCACTATATCAGTATGAATAAGCTTTAACTCTATTACCAATCATTAGGTATGCTTATGCAATTAGCAATGGCTTGTAACTAGTTTTGGGGCAATAGCTTTTTAGCTAAACGAACAGCAGAAGTGTTAATTAAGATTGGCATTGTTGCAACTGTGACCGTTGGCGGCATGAATGCCGTCGTCGAGCCCTCAGGGACGCTTCTTGTTAAATGCAAGGGCGGCGTGTCACTGGGGAAACAATGACAATTCATGCTGCAAACTGACAACAAAGTTATCTTGCTTTGGGGCAGAAGTGAGTTAAATCAACCTATCGGTTCTAATTGCATCCTGATGTGAATCTTGACAGGTTCAGTCTAGGCTAATCCACCTTTTGTCATCTGCATGTCATCTAAACTTCATCATTCAGTCAAAGCCCCTCACTAAGCTCATATTCGTTAACAGCCTAATGGGTGAATACGAGATGACAGGATTTAATTTCAAGGAATTTGAAACAACAGCGCAGGGACAGATAAATGACCCCAGCCTTTCACCTCCTATCTTTAACCGCTCGACGCAATCACCGACATCAGTTCCGACAGCTGCACCAACACCCTCAAATCGATTCAATTCAGCTTCTTTTACCCCATCCGCATTAACTTCAGACCAGACGGCTTCACCACATACCCCAAGCATCACAGTTCACGCCCTCTGGCTATCGGATATCCATTTAGGCTGTAAAGATTGCAAGGCCGACTATCTGCTCAGTTTGCTTGAAACCGTGCGTTGTCAGCACTTGTATCTGGTCGGTGACATAGTCGATTTATGGGCGCTGAAACGTAAGCTGCATTGGCCTGATAGCCACAATAAGGTGCTACAAAAATTCATTGAACTGGCACAAAACGGCACCCAAGTGATTTATCTGCCGGGCAACCACGACGAGCTGATCAAACCCTATGCCGAACTAAGCCTGTGGAATATCAAAATTGCCCGCCAACATATTCACCACGGGATTGGCGGCCATAAATTGTTGATGCTCCACGGGGATCAGTTTGATGCCGATGTGTGTGTCGGCCGTTTCTACGCCATATTGGGCGACCATTTATATGACTTATTGCTGTTCCTTAATCGCAATCTCCACAGCATGCGGGAACGTTTAGGTTATCCCTATTGGTCACTGGCAAGTTACATCAAATCCAAAGTGGGTAAGGCTCAAGCCGCTATCGGACATTATCGCCAAGCGGTGCTCAACTATGCCCAGCATTTCGATGTTGACGGCGTGATCTGCGGCCATATCCATCAGCCAGAACTCTCAACTCACCCCAGAGCAGCACAATACTGCACGCCCCAAAGTACGCCTGAGCAGCGGCAGATCATCTACGCCAACGACGGTGACTGGGTTGAAAACTGCAGCTTAATCACAGAAACCCTTAACGGTGAATTACAACTGTGTCGCTGGAATGAACAGACACTCAATCTAGATATTCTCAGCAGCATAGCGTTAGTGCAACAGCCGCCTGAGACGCACAAAAATAAACAACAAAAAACGGCAGCGCAGCAAATGCCAAACACAAATACCGGCGAAACTCGCCCAAGGGATGTTGCCTAACACTATGAATCAACTAAATAACATGACTCATCAATCAGATAACGCTATGGAACACAATGACCAGACGCTAAACAGCAACCTTAACCATAATAACCATGCCGTGCAGCTTGCTGCGCTAAAGCCGAAGAGCATGATTTTTACCGTTGATAATATGGTTGAACAAAATCTGCCGTCGATCAACGACAAACCTTGGCTCGCTAAACCCGCCAAGGCCATGCTGCGTTACCTGCTCAATGAAAAACAATGCAACGATATCGCCAATCAATATGCCTATTTACAGGGCGTGGACTTTGTCGAGCAAGTGCTAGCGAGTTTCGACTTTAGCTTTACCGTGCCCGCCAACGAGATAGCAAACATTCCCTGCGAAGGCCGAGTGGTGATTTTCGCCAACCATCCCATAGGTTCGCTCGATGGCTTAGCGCTGATCAAACTGATCAGTGAAATTCGCCCTGATATCAAAGTCGTCGCCAACGAACTCTTGATGGCACTGGAACCGCTGCACTCAATCTTACTGCCGGTGCGCAATATGACGGGCGGCACACCGAAACAGCATTTAGAAAAAATCCACCAGCACCTCCGTAACGAAGGCGCTGTGCTGATTTTCCCGTCTGGCGAAGTTTCGCGATTGCGTCCTAACGGCGTGCGTGATACCCAATGGCACTCTGGCTTTTTAAAAATGGCGATTTCCTGTAATGCGCCCTTACTGCCGATATTTTTAGATGCCAAAAACTCTGCGACCTTCTACGGCGCATCTATGATTTACAAGCCACTCGCCACACTGCTGCTGGTGAAGGAAATGTTCAAACAGGCCAAACGTAATATGCCGATCCGCATTGGCGAGCTTATTCCCAATGAAGCCGTGCGCTCGATGGACTTTCCGCTCAAGACCAAGATAAAACTGCTTAAAAATCACTTGTATCGTATCGGCAAAGATAAAGATCCGCTGTTTATTACCCAAAGTGCTATCGCCCACCCTGAATCGCGCCGCGAACTGCAAGCGGCGCTACAGCAATGCGAACTGCTCGGGGAAACGCAAGATAACAAGTTGATTTATCTATACCAGCACCACGACAGCAATCCCATCATGCGGGAAATTGGTCGCCTGAGGGAAATCGCCTTTCGCGCCGTGGGTGAGGGGTCGGGCAAACGCCGCGATATCGACAAATACGATTCCTACTACCAGCACTTAGTGCTGTGGGATAAAGAGCAATTTGAAATTGTCGGCGCCTACCGTTTTGCCAGTGGCGACAAAGTCTTAGAAAAATACGGCGAAAACGCCCTCTACAGCCAATCGCTGTTTCAATACGCCGACAGCTTTATGCCCTTCGTGAAGCAAGGTTTAGAGCTTGGCCGCAGTTTTGTGCAGCCTAAATATTGGGGCAAACGCAGCTTAGATTATCTGTGGTTTGGCATAGGCGCTTATCTCGCCAAACACCCTGAATACCGTTACCTATTTGGCCCAGTGTCTATCAGCAATCAACTACCCGGCAGCGCCAGAGAAATGCTCGTGCACTTTTACTCGCGGGAATTTGCGCCTGCGCAGCAGATGGCGGTTTCCATGTCGCCCTTTGGTTTATCAAAATCCCAAAAAGCCAAGTTAGATGATTTGTATTTCTCCGAGGATTATCAGAGCAACTTCAAGCAACTCAAACAAGTACTCGCGAGTATGGGCGCCGCCGTGCCGACGCTCTACAAGCAATATGGTGAGCTGTGTAAGGCTGATGGGGTTAAGTTTCTCGCCTTTGGTATCGACGCCGACTTTGGCGATTGTATCGATGGCTTAGTGCTGGTGGACACCCACAAACTGAAAGGCAAAAAGTATCAACGCTACATAGGCGCGCACTTGCCCGAATCGGAGCGGATGCCAATCACAGCCGATGATGAGCCAGAGGTTCAAGATCTTTGAGTTAAAACTTTGTAATGGGTGTTGGCTAAACATGCACCACTCTGTTATAAGTAACTGTAATGCAGCGCATTAACAGAGTGCATCCTAGGATGCGCAAGCTTAACAGGGGATCATCATGCCGATCATTATCGCCGATATTATGAGCACCCGAGTCGTCACGGTTGAAATGGACGACAGATTAACTGTGGCGAAGGAAATCTTCGACCAAGCGAACTTTCATCACTTGTTGGTCGTCGATGAGTATCAACTTGAAGGCGTGTTATCGGAGCGGGATCTGCTGCGTGCCATTAGCCCCAACTTGGGCAGTAGCGCCGAAACCGCAAGAGATTTAGAAACCCTGCAAAAACGTGTGCATCAAGTGATGACCCGTAATCCGGTTACCGTTGCGCCCCACATCAATTTAGACACGGCAACGCGTATTTTGTTAGACAACGATATAGGATGCTTGCCGGTGTTAGAAGACGGTAAATTGGTTGGAATTGTCACTTGGAAAGACTTACTGCGGGCCTATTGTGAATACCGGGCACAAAATCAAAGCGAGTGCTAATCCTAAGACCGCACTCGCTTCTGTTTTCAATAACTCATTTCAAATCACTCAGTTTGCCTAACTTAAATCGCCCAACCACCCATATAGAACACCACTAAACCTAAGGTAATGGCGAGCACGCCTACTTTCAGTTTGCGCCATTCGCCGCTACAGATACGGCCGACAACCAGAGTCACGAAGCCCAACATAATACCAGTGACGATATTACAACTTAAGATGATAAACACAGCGCAGGTTAAGCCTGCCATGGCATCGACTTTATCGTCAAAGTCGAGCTTTGCCACGTTACTCAGCATCAACAAACCCACGTACATTAAAGCAGGTGCTGTCGCATAAGCTGGCACTAAATAACTTAATGGCGCTAAAAACATCATCAATAAAAACAGTACGCCAACGATAGTCGCAGTTAAACCTGTCTTACCGCCCGCCGCAGTACCCGCCGCCGACTCGATATACACAGCCGCTGGTGCGCCGCCCACTAAACCCGCCACCATGCTGCTGACTGAGTCTGAGGTTAAGGCTTTGCCGCCGCCAACAATATTGTCGTCTTTATCGAGCAAATTCGCTTGGCCAGCCACAGCACGGATGGTGCCGGTCGCATCGAAAATTGCCGTCATCACTAACGCTAATACGATAGGCAATACCACAGGATTAAAGGCGCCCATGATATCGAGCTGACCAATCAGTGAATGCTCTGAGGTTAAATCAGGCAAGGCAAACAAACCTTGGTATTTCACGCTCGGATCGAACACTAAACCAAATACCGATAACGCGATAATCACCAACAGAATACCACCAGGTACACCGCGGCGCTCTAAACCGATAGTTGCCGCTAAACCTAGAATAGTCGCGATAACAGGTAAGCTGTTAATGTCGCCCAACTTCACCGGCAAGCCTGCACTATTAGCCACAATCAATTGCACGCTGTTAGTCGCAATCAATAGTAAAAACAAGCCGATACCTATGCCAGTACCGTGGGCAATGCCCTTAGGTAAATTAGCCAGCACCCACTGACGAATACCCGTCACACTCACAAGCGTGAAGGTCACGCCCATTAGGAAAATCGCGCCTAAGGTAACCGGAATCGACATTCCCTGACCTAGCACTAAGCTAAAGGCGGTAAATGCGGTGAGCGAAATAGCGCAGCCAATCGCCATAGGTAAGTTTGCCCATAAACCCATGAGCAAAGAACCAAATGAAGCAATTAAACAGGTGGCGATAAACACGGCACCAGGATCAAATCCCGCTTGGCCTAACATGTTAGGCACCACAATCACTGAGTAGACCATAGCGAGGAAAGTTGTTAATCCCGCAATCACTTCTTGGCGAACTGTGCTGCCACGTTGTTGAATAGAAAAATAACGGTCCAGAAACGAACCAGAGGGTACGGCTGTTGAACTCAATTGCTCAGACATAATGTTGTTATACCTTGTGATCTCTTAAAATGGGGTCGGTACCAATTACCCTAAAACGCAATTGGCGACGCTGGCTGCGGCAGATTAGAGCCCCAAATCAATCAGACTTGGGTGAGAGATCCACATCATTTTCCTACTGTGGGAAAAATCCATGATCTGCAAGCAGTGATGCTTCGCGATGATTAAAAAGCCATTAATCATGTAGACGCAGCCGTTGTTGGCCGCGGATGATACTGGAATCTCCCAAAGATAGCTAAGACATCACCTGCACTTCGATAAAAAATTAGCGGCAAAAGCCGAAATCAGTTGTTCAAAAAACCGCCCAAACCTAGGCAATAACTGCCCATTGAACTCACATTAATCACCACCAAAGTCTGCCAGAGCAGCGCTAAGCTTACGCCCTTAAAAAGTTTTCATAATCTTTCATATATTGTCAAACCCCATTCATCACAGCAAGCAAGTCCATTCATATCTCCCCTCTATAGTGCTCCTATCAAAAATCGCTTTCGATCGGAGTCGACCCCAATGACAAAGCCAAACATACAAACACCTACATCAGAGAAATCCACGCGCAAAAATGAATTAAAAGCGCTCGGGTTCATCATCTTTTTACTCTTCCCCGCGCTCACTATCGCAGGGATCAGTATTTACGGCTTCATCATTTGGATGATCCAAGCCTTCGGCGGCGTTGTCGGCCACTAATTTATACCTATTTACCATATAGTTACTTTTTGAGGACGCGATTATGAAGTGGTTAACCAACCTCTGGCGCACACTGAACAAACCCACCAAAGCGCTGACCTTAGGCGCCGTCAGCATCAGCGCTTTTATCATGGGTATCATCTTCTGGGGCGGATTTAACACTGCACTCGAAGCCACCAATACCGAAGCTTTTTGTATTAGTTGCCACAGTATGGAAAGCAACCCCTACCAAGAGCTGCAGGAAACTGTGCATTGGTCGAATCACTCTGGCGTTCGCGCCACCTGCCCCGATTGCCACGTGCCCCATAATTGGAGCCGTAAAATCGCCCGTAAGATGGAAGCCTCCCACGACGTCTGGGGCTGGTTATTTAACACAGTCAACACCCCTGAAAAATTCGAAGCCAAACGCTTAGAAATGGCGAGCCGCGAATGGAAACGTTTCGACCGCGACAACTCCTTAGCATGTAAAAACTGCCACAACTACAACTCGATGAAATGGGAAGCCATGTCACCGCTGGCACAAAAACAGATGAAACGCGCCGCAGAAATCGACCAAAGCTGTATCGATTGCCATAAAGGTATTGCTCACCATTTACCGGAAATGGGCACAGCCCGCGCACCAGAACTGATTGCAGAAGTCGGTTCGGGTGTTAGCTCAGTTGAAACGAATCAAACTTACTATAGCGCCCTGACTAAACCCTTATTCTTCACTGATAAAGGCGATGTGGAAGCAGGCACGCTCAACGTAGCAACGAAAGTCAAAGTGCTCGAAACCCAAGGCAAACGCATCAAGATCGGCATCGATGGCTGGCGTAAAAAGATTGGTGCTGGCCGCGTGATCTACATGGACTTTGGCGTGAACATTCTGTCGGCACAGTTAACCAAAGACGCAGCCGAAACCGAAGGTGTTATCCAAACCTTTGAAGAAAAAGAAGATCCTATGACTGGCCTTAAATGGCAGCGTATCGAAGCGCAAATCTGGACCGATAAGGATTATCTGCTGACCGAGCTGCAACCACTTTGGGGTTATGCCCGCGATACCTTCCGCTCCAGCTGCAGTGTTTGCCATACCCAACCCGATGAGGCGCACTTTGACGCCAATACTTGGCCGGGAATGTTCCAAGGCATGTTGGCCTTCGTGAATATGGACCAAGACACCCAAGCACTAGTGCAGAAATATCTGCAGGAACATTCGTCAACTTTTGTGAAAAAAGAGCACTAATTCGGGAGTAATACCATGAACAGAAGAGACTTTTTAAAGGGTATCGCCTCATCCTCTTTCGTTGTCTTAGGTGGCAGCTCGGTGTTAGCGCCCTTAAATGCCTTAGCCAAAGCGGGCATCAATGAAGATGAATGGCTAACCACAGGTTCACACTTCGGCGCCTTTAAAATGAAGCGCAAAAACGGCGTCATTGCCGAAGTGAAACCCTTCGACTTAGATAAGTATCCAACGGATATGATTAACGGCATCCGCGGCATGGTCTACAATCCATCGCGTGTACGTTACCCTATGGTGCGCTTAGATTTTTTACTCAAAGGTCATAAGAGTAATACCCATCAACGGGGTGATTTCCGCTTTGTTCGTGTAACGTGGGACAAGGCATTAACACTGTTTAAGCATTCATTAGATGAAGTCCAAACCCAATACGGTCCATCAGGTCTGCATGCGGGTCAAACCGGTTGGCGCGCCACGGGTCAACTGCATTCCAGCACGAGTCATATGCAACGCGCTGTGGGGATGCACGGCAACTATGTGAAGAAAATCGGCGACTACTCCACAGGTGCAGGCCAAACGATTCTGCCCTACGTGTTAGGTTCAACCGAAGTGTATGCCCAAGGCACTTCATGGCCGCTGATCTTAGAACACAGCGACACTATCGTGCTCTGGTCGAACGATCCGTACAAGAACCTGCAAGTGGGTTGGAATGCGGAAACCCATGAATCTTTTGCTTATCTTGCGCAGTTAAAAGAGAAAGTGAAGCAAGGCAAGATCCGCGTTATCAGTATCGACCCTGTGGTGACTAAGACCCAAGCCTATTTGGGCTGTGAGCAACTCTACGTTAATCCACAGACAGATGTGACCTTAATGCTGGCCATCGCCCACGAGATGATCAGCAAAAAACTCTACGACGATAAATTTATCCAAGGCTACAGCCTAGGCTTTGAAGAGTTTGTGCCCTATGTGATGGGCACTAAAGATGGCGTCGCCAAAACCCCAGAATGGGCCGCGCCTATCTGTGGTGTTGAAGCCCATGTTATCCGCGACTTGGCTAAAACCTTAGTCAAGGGCCGCACTCAGTTCATGATGGGTTGGTGTATCCAGCGCCAGCAACACGGCGAACAACCCTATTGGATGGCGGCGGTACTGGCGACCATGATCGGCCAAATCGGTCTACCCGGTGGTGGCATCAGTTATGGTCACCACTACTCGAGTATCGGCGTGCCTTCATCGGGTGCCGCTGCGCCAGGTGCCTTCCCCCGTAACTTGGACGAAAATCAAAAGCCACTCTTTGATAGCTCAGACTTCAAGGGCGCGAGCAGCACGATTCCCGTTGCCCGCTGGATTGATGCGATTCTCGAACCCGGTAAAACCATTGATGCTAACGGCTCGAAAGTAGTTTACCCCGATATCAAGATGATGATTTTCTCGGGTAATAATCCTTGGAACCATCACCAAGACAGAAACCGCATGAAGCAAGCCTTCCATAAGCTTGAGTGTGTAGTCACTGTTGATGTGAACTGGACGGCAACTTGCCGCTTCTCGGATATCGTACTGCCCGCTTGTACTACCTATGAGCGCAACGATATCGACGTTTACGGCGCCTATGCTAACCGCGGTATTTTAGCCATGCAGAAAATGGTTGAGCCACTGTTTGATAGCTTGTCGGATTTTGAAATTTTCACTCGCTTTGCCGCCGTAATCGGCAAAGAGAAAGAATACACCCGTAACATGGGCGAAATGGAGTGGTTAGAAACCCTCTATAACGAATGTAAAGCCGCCAACGCGGGCAAATTTGAGATGCCTGACTTTGCGACTTTCTGGAAACAAGGTTATGTGCATTTTGGTGACGGTGAAGTCTGGACGCGCCATGCAGACTTTAGAAACGATCCTGAAATCAATCCACTAGGCACGCCTTCAGGTTTGATTGAAATCTTTAGCCGTAAGATTGATCAATTCGGTTACGATGACTGTAAAGGTCACCCAACGTGGATGGAGAAAACCGAGCGTAGCCATGGCGGTCCGGGCTCTGACAAGCATCCGATTTGGTTGCAGTCATGCCACCCAGACAAACGCTTACACTCGCAAATGTGTGAATCGCGAGAATACCGCGAGACCTACACAGTCAATGGCCGTGAGCCTGTGTATATCAGCCCTGTCGACGCCAAAGCGCGCGGCATAAAAGATGGCGATATAGTGCGAGTCTTTAACGACCGTGGCCAACTGTTGGCGGGTGCTGTGGTATCGGACAACTTCCCTACTGGTATTGTGCGGATTCACGAAGGCGCATGGTATGGGCCAGTAGGTAAAGATGGTAGCACTGAAGGTGGGGCAGAAGTCGGCGCCCTGTGCAGTTATGGCGATCCTAACACCCTCACTTTAGACATAGGCACCTCTAAACTTGCCCAAGCTTGCTCAGCCTATACTTGCTTAGTCGAGTTTGAAAAATACCAAGGCAAAGTGCCTAAGGTCAGCTCCTTCGATGGCCCTATCGAAGTCGAAATCTAACCTTAGAACTAAAACGCTGGATGCGCCGAACGCGGCGCGTCTCTGCATCCAATCTTAGCGCCAAAACTGGGGCGTGTTGAGGAATATACAATGAGTCAAGTCGATATCAACCACGCCAGAGCCTTGGTTTATCAGCTGTTATCATCACTGTTTGCCCGCGAAGTTGACGAGCAAAGACTTAAGGAACTCACCAGCGAAGCGGCGCAGCAATTCTGGGAACAGCTTAGCCTAGAGGCTAAGCTCACTCAGTCAGTGGATAAAATTCGCTGCACGCTCAATGGGATAAAAAGCGATGAGGCGTTACTCGAACTCGCGGCGGATTACTGCGGCTTATTTCTCGTTGGCACCAAACACAGCGCTTCACCCTATGCTAGCCTGTATTTAAATGGTGAGGATGAACCTCTGCTATTTGGTCAGCAACATCAGCAGATGAGTGAATTTTTACACCAGAGTAAACTGCAAGTGCAGAGTCATTTCCCTGAGCCCGCCGACCATTTGGCCGTGATGCTCGCCTATATGGCGCACTTATGTTGTCACAGTGAAGACAGTGTCCAATTAAGCTTTTTGCAAACCTGCATCGACTCTTGGTTAGCAAAATTTATTAACCAACTCACTCAATGCGACAAAAACGGTTTTTATAGTGCCGTTGCCACACTCACCTTAGCGTGGGTGAAGCTAGATATCGCACAGCTTGAACCCGCTGTGGCGGTGATTAGCTAAACGTTCTAGAGCGACTTATCTTTAGACTAACGCTATCCAATGGGTTTATGAGCAGGCAAGTTCAGTCGTTTTGTGCAGCTAACCATTGGCTCAAGGCGGCAATGGATGCCTGCCTGCAAGACTCAAGGCGTTGAAATTCACTAAGCTCCAACGCGTTATTTGCACTGGCTTTTAGCGCCAGCTCTAACTCCTTACATAATTTAGCTAACGCTATCAATCCCATACTGGCACTGCTGCCCTTAAGCCCGTGCAGCAATTTGGCGACCTCTTCCTTGGGATTAGCTAGAGACAGTTTGGCAAGCTGCTCACGACTCGAATCACTAAAAAGATCGAGCATAGACATCATAGCTTCGCTGCCGAGTACATCCTTATCCTGCACTAACTGCTTGAGATCTAATAACGGCTCATCATCGACATCCGCTATTGTCGTTGCAATCTTAGCTTCCGTTGTGACTTGAGGCATGGATGCAGACAAGGGAGAAACCGCAACACCAAGCCATTCTGTAAGGGTTTGTAGACTTAGGGGCTTAGCCAATACAGCATCAAATCCTGCCTCGCGGTAATGCTGTAAATCCTCGCTCTGCATTTGGGCGGTAAAGGCGGCAAACTTCACATTAGGATTGGCGATCAACTTTTTTAACTGCGGCAATAAATCGATTCCAGAACCATCACTGAGCTGAATATCCAGCATCACAGCATCGAAAGCCACGCCGCTAGACTCGACAAATTCAAGCGCCTGTTGGCAACTGACAGCAAGAACTGACTTGTGACCTAAGTGCGCTAAAAATCCCTGCGCCACCATAGCATTCACTTTATTGTCTTCTACCACCAGCACTTGGCGAGCTGGCACTAACATCCTCTCTTTTACCGCTTTGGCATAGGTCATATCGCATTCATTAAAGGTGAGTTCAAAACCAAACTCACTGCCTTTTCCTGGCTGACTTTTAACCCAAATCCCGCGGCCGCTAGCATCCATTAACTCAACCAATTGCTTACAAATGGCGAGCCCTAAACCCGTGCCGCGACTGCGACCTTGATTAGGTAAAGCACTGTAGGGCACAAAAAGTTTATCAAGTGCCGCAGGCACAATACCAACGCCCGTGTCCTGCACGACGAAGGACAATTGGGTGCCTTGCAGACTAACAGTTAGCGTCACGCAGCCCTCTTGCGTAAATTTAATGCCATTGCCGATTAGGTTGAACAATACTTGGCGCAACTTAGGCCCATCGATATTGATGCAGTTTGGTAGCTTAGGCTTATTCATTTTGAGGCTGAGCCCAGCCAAATTAGCACCCGCAACCATGATTGCCAGCACTTCATCGAGCAAGGTATTGATATCGGTTGGCCTTGGCTCGTGGCTGAGTTTCCCTTGTTCAAGACGCGAAAAATCCAAAATGTCGTTCAACACCGTTTGTAATAAAGTGCCGCTATATTGCGATAGCGCTAACATTTGCTGCTGCGCTGGCGGTAGATCACTGTGACCGAGCAAGGTTAATGTACCGAGTAAACCGTTGAGAGGCGTACGAATTTCGTGGCTCATGGTCGCAAGGAATTGGGATTTTGCCTGACTAGCCTCTTCAGCTATTTGCCTTGCTTTAGCATGGCCCTTGGCTTCGGCATCGAGGCGATTATTGGTCTCTGCCAATTCTTGCGTACGGGCAACAACCGTTTGCTCCAACGCCTTTTTATGCTCGGTCAACTCATCTGCCACCTGACGTAAATCAGCCTGTAATTTAAGATTATGGGCAGTTTTACGCTTGAAGGCTTCGATAGCATTTGCCATCGCAGTCAGTTCATCATCCCCGTGGGCCTCTAAACTCACGTCCGTGTCACCTAAGCTCAAGCGGGACATGGCCTCGGTCGCCTGATTTAACCTAAGGGCGATACCGCGATAAATCACTCGATAGATTACAAAGCCAATTACCACAAACATCAAGGCACCTGTGCCCCAAAGCCCAAGCCTAGCAAGGGACAATTGGTGTAGATAATCACTACGTGCAAATTCCGCCTGTTGTTGCTGTTGATTTAGGGCTCTATCCACCAGCGTATTGAGTCCATAAAGTTTTTCGGCTAATTCTTGCTGCTTACGCTGTTGCTGCTGCAGTGTTTGGCTTAATTCCCGCTGTAATTTAATGATTTGTGGTGTGTGCGCTAACACTGCTAATTCGGTTTTTAACGCCTGCAAACGCCCCGGATCGCGAATTATCTCGGGCACATTATCGAGTGCCATCAAATCGATATTGATGTCACTCGAAGCAAGCGCTGAATCCGTCTTATGGGCAAGCGCCCTGTCCATTGCCGTCGCCATCTCAGGCTCAGGAAGCGTAAAACTCGGGGAAGGATTCGTGCTTGCAAACGTCGCCAGCAAATTCGGCACACTTAATTGCAATTCTGACTGCAATTCGGAGGATTCAAATAACTGACTTAACAAGGCAATTTGATGAACTAACTTAAGGGCACGATTGAGCTGCTCTTGAATATCAAGTTCGCCCTCAATCACATCGTCGAGTAATCGGCCGCTGCGCTTCGCGCCTGCCATATCAGGATAGGCCTGACTCAACTTCGCCAAGATGGCAGAATTCACGACGGCGAGCTCAGATTGAAGTAATTCGGAGGCATGTCCTGCGGCGATGGACAATTCATGAGCCTTGAGCTGCAACTCATCGCCCATGGTCAAACGCCTACCCACACTTTTGCCAAGTGAGGTTAATTGGCTGATGATTTGTTCGGCCAGCTGGTTAAGATTTTGGCCTTCGTTAACATCCAATATGGTTAAGGTTTTGATGCCATTAAACATATTGACACTTTCAAGGCTCAGTTTACGACCAATAAACTCCCGTTGACGCTCATCTTCTACCCGCCCTAACTGCTGCACACCATCGGACAAAGCATTAGAAGCTTGCACTAGCTGCCTCGCCGCTTGGGATGCGGGGAGTGACTCTTCGTACAAGTAACTATCGGCCTGTTTTAGCCAATGTAGACTCAAGCTACCTAAGCTAACAAGCAGCATCAGCAATACGCCTAACACACTGAAGGCGAGCATTAATCGACCGGTTAAACTGGTTCGCGATAAAGATAAAGGAGCCACACATCTTCCTTAAACTGTTACAATGTCATCCAAGATTATGCTTAGCGGATAATACGGGATGATGCGAAAATATTGGCAACGATTGTTCACACTCGCCACATTTGGCCTCGTGTTTTCAGGCTATGCGACAAGTGAAACCCTCACTTGGCCATTAGAGCAGCGCACGCCATTCAATGTCAAAATCCAGCAATCCCAAACATTAAACTACTTACCGCTGACAAAAGCTCAAAAGCCTTGGCGGATCTGCGCCCTAGTGCCACACCTTAAAGATGCCTACTGGATTGGCATTGATTATGGGCTGATCCATCATGCCAAAGCCCTTGGCGTCTCACTCGATCTCTTCGAAGCTGGCAGTTATTACCATAAAGATAAACAACTGGCACAGCTGCAAAACTGTATGCAAGGCGACTATGATGCCATCTTGCTCGGCTCAGTCAGCCCAGATTTACTCGCCCAATTTACAACACCGCTCACTAAACCCGTGTTAGCCCTAGTCAACAAACTCAATAGCGACCGAGTCCAAACCCATATTGGCGTGAACTGGTATCAAATGGGGTTACTGGCGGGTAACTTCATCAAAGCCGATGCTGCATCACAACATCCACATCAAACGGCAAATTTGGCACTCTTGGCCGGACCAGAAAACGTAGGTGGCACAGATTTAGTTGAGCAAGGTATACGTCAGGCGCTTGAAGGGAGCCAAGTCAAGATTAGTGCCATTCAGCACGCCGATAATAATCGCAATCTGTATCGTGACCAGTTGCAGATACTGCTTAAAGCTCAGCAGCCAGATTATATTCTCGGCAGCGCAGTGGCGATTGAGGCCGCCATTAGTACTTTGAAACAAAAGGGATTAAGTAACAGAGTCAAGCTAGTAAGCAGTTACTTGTCCCCCGCCATTTTACGTGGGCTAAAACGGGAAAAAGTCATCTACAGCAATGATGATTTAGTCGTGTTACAGGGGAAACTCGCAATTGATATCACAGTGAAACAACTCGAAGGCGCTAAGATATTTGGCGATATAGGACCAGCGATCATCAAGCGAACATCATCCTCTAACACTTTGTCCCAATTAGATTTCAGCCTAGCGGAAGCCGACTTTTATCCTCTGTACCAAGTGCGACCTAACTCCCATTAATCGTCCACTTTAGCGGCAAATAAATAGCCTTCACCATGAATAGTGACAAACAATTCAGTGTCGAGTTTATTGCGAAGACGGCGAATGATCACATCGATCGTTCTGTCATTAACATCCAGATTACGGTGGCTGGTTTGCTGCATTAAACGCTCGCGGGATAAGACTTGCTGCGGATGCAGGGCAAATGCGGCCAGTAGCTCGAATTCCGCTTTGGTGAGTTTGATCAATACATCACCATGGCGTAATTTGCGGCTGTTGAGTTCGAGTTGATAACCTTCGAAACTGATCACATCGTCCGGTTGAGATAATTCTTCGGCAACCGCCAGCTCAGCTTGCTTCACAAGGGAAATCCGCCACAGAAGGTTTTTTACCCTAACCAGCAACTCCCTCAGTTCGAAAGGTTTAGTTACATAATCATCAGCGCCCATTTCGAGACCAACGATTTTGTCGATAGATTCATCCCGCCCAGACACCAGAATGATGCCCACATGGGAGCGACTGCGCAGCTCACGGGTCAGGCTCAAACCATCGATACCGGGCAAATTGATATCTAGCATGATCAAATCGATATGTTGGCGATTAAATTCGTACCACATTTGCTCGCCATCGGCAGCTTCAACGACGCGATAACCTTCCTTTTCAAAATATCCCTTCAATCGCGCACGAATAACCGCTTCATCATCGACAACGAGCACACTATAAGCCATTTTCAATTTCTCTTATTTTACTTACGTGAATTATTCATACTTTTTCATATTTGCATATGCGTGAAAGGTTAAATATGCGATCTCGGTAGCTTTATTGAACAAAAAATTGCTCTGCTTTTACAGTCACATCAATATGACATATGCTTAGGGGCACTGATGGGACTACACTTAGCTGACTATGAAAGAAAAAGGATTGGGTATGGACGAAAGGCGCAAGTTTTCGCGGATTCTATTTGCCACGAATGCACATCTACAACAAGGTGTTGCACAGTGGGAGACGACCATTCTCGATTTGAGTCTAAATGGCGCTTTGGTCGAAGAGCCGCAAAATTTTATCCACTCGGGTGATGCTATTACCCTCAGTTTTATCTTGCCCGAATCTGATATTGAGATCCGTATGGAAACTGAGTTGGTCCATCAAAAAAATGCCCAATTAGGCTTGAAGTGTAACTTCATCGACGTCGACAGCATCAGCCACCTAAAACGTATGGTGGAGCTGAACTTAGGTGATGCTTCCTTGCTGAATCGCGAACTTATGTTGTTTATCGAAAAACACAATATCACAGATTAAGACACTCGCTCACAAACACAAACAGCGCCTAATGGCGCTGTTTTGCTTGCTGGCGTTAATCTCGCTTGGGAGCATTTAATGCCAGCTAGCGCCTAAATTTAGCTAGCCTCTCATTTTACTCAGCCTAATGACTAAATCGCTTCTAGCGCTTCGGATAACTTAGACACACCCACGACTTCCATCCCCGCAGGAGGCTTTTTCGGCACATTGGCCTTTGGCACAATTGCGCGCTTAAAACCATGCTTAGCAGCTTCGATTAATCGCTCTTGGCCATTGGGCACAGGCCGAATTTCGCCAGATAATCCCACTTCACCAAAGGCGACTAAATCGCTGGGCAAAATATCCCCACGAAAACTCGATACCATAGCCAAGAGTAGCGTTAAGTCGGCACTGGTTTCTGTCACTTTCACGCCGCCCACCACGTTCACAAATACATCCTGATCTGACATCTGTAAACCGCCGTGGCGGTGCATCACAGCAAGCAACATGGCTAAACGGTTGGCATCCATACCCACAGCCACGCGGCGCGGGTTAGACATGGCCGAGTTATCCACCAGCACTTGCAGCTCCACAAGTAGCGGCCGCGTGCCTTCCCAAACCACCATAACAAGCGAGCCAGAAGATTCCTCTTCACCACGGGAAAGGAAGATTGCCGAAGGATTGGCGACTTCTTTTAAGCCGCGCTCTGTCATGGCAAATACACCTAACTCATTGATGGCGCCAAACCGGTTTTTGTGGGAACGCAAGGTGCGGTAACGACTATCACTATCGCCTTCGAACATCACAGAGCAATCGATGCAATGCTCCAATACCTTAGGTCCCGCCAGACTGCCATCTTTCGTCACATGGCCGACCATGATCACGGCAATGCCATTTTCCTTCGCAAAACGTGTTAAGTAAGAGGCGGATTCACGGACCTGCGATACACTACCAGGGCTCGATGCCACATCACTCATGTGCATCACTTGAATCGAATCGACCACTATGACTTTGGGCAATTCTTTAAGGGCAACTTCGCAAATTTGTTCGACGCTGGTTTCAGACAACATCCGCAGCTTATTGGTTGGTAAACCAAGGCGATGGGCACGCATGGCCACTTGCTGCAAGGACTCTTCACCCGTGACATACAGTGCAGGCATTTGCTCGGCCAGATGACACAGGGTTTGCAATAAAAGCGTACTCTTACCCGCACCAGGATGCCCGCCAATCAAAATGGCTGAACCTGGCACTATCCCGCCACCGAGCACTCGGTCTAACTCCCCGAAATGGCTCAATATTCGTGGCAGAGCATTGAGATCGATTTGATCTAATGTCTTCACTTCATTACTGCTCGCACCGGCATAACCGACAAACTTAGTACTGCGCCCAGGGGAAGCCGCACCGAGCCTGACCTCAGTAATCGTATTCCATTCCTGACAAGCACTGCATTGCCCTTGCCAACGGGGGAAGTCTTGTCCACACTCATTACACACGTACGCTGTTTTATTCTTTGCCATAACTCATTAAAATCTGTATAAAATCAATTTAAGTAACGATGAATACTGCCGACATAAGACTAACAGTCCAATACAAAATAAGCATTAAAAAGAACCCTACATGAGTTTAGATAACCATAGTGCACTCATCGAACAGCTCAAGCCGTTACTCATGGAACCTAACTTCCAAGAGATTTTCCAGCAGCTGACGATAGATGAAACCAATTCGACCCGTTTTCTATTGAAAATGGAGCTCAATCGTTTGGCTTCGCCTTGCACTCGAATTATCGATCTCAGGGATAAATCAGAGCTTGCTTGTACTGAAGTCATGTTAGGTCAACAGCGACATTTTTTAGATGAGCCAGCCAAAAACAGTATGCATGAGGCCATGTCACTGTTTCGCAACCAATATACCTTAGGTGTGTATGAGTATGTGCTCAATGCTCACCAACAGCGTCGGGTAAAATTACGTCAAGGTGTGACTCAAGTTGAAGCCGCCGAACCAGAACCTTTTATGGTGCCAGGCGTAGTATTAGGCAGTTATTTCAACCGTGCCGAAGAGCGGATGAATTACAGTATTCGCATTGCGGCATCACAAACGGGTCGCAGTGAAGTGCCTGGGATCACGGCAGATTTATCTATTGGCGGCGCCCGTATTCGTCTTGCAGCCAATCATCCCTTCGATCTCGACCAACCACTCAAAGTTAAGTTATTGGAACTCAGTGAAGAGTTTTACTATCCCGATCTCCAGCTAGGAGTGGATTATCAGATTGTCGATAGCCAAACCAATGGCGAATATATTTGGCTAAGACTCAAACGCCTTGGTGGCAGCGAAGCCTTAAGTGAAATGCTCGGCAATTTAATCCGCGGCTATAAACTGCGTTACAAGGTAGATGTCAATGATGTGATAGTGAGTGCAACAGGACTCGGATTTGAACGCCATTATTTACCCCACCTGCCTCACTTACCTTTGTATTTCAATACTCAAACCCAAGGTTTGAGTCACATGCTACTCAGCCGTGACAACCAACAGATAGTGCATTATTTTCAAGATGAGAATGATGTCAGCCAGTTACCAGCCATGTTGACGCCAACCCGAGTATCGGCACTACTGAGTCATCCAGAGAATCCCGACCACGGGTTATTTTTTAGTTTTACCTATAACGCCCAAGGCTGCTTATATTTTTACTCTGCCACCTTAGCCGAGCTTAAAGCTAAGGGCATGATGCCTTTATTTTTAGGCTTTGCGTCGACCAAACCTAGCTGGCGAGTTTTTAAAGTCACCCAAGATAAAATTTATCATGATAAAGGCTATGGCCGTGCAACTTTGCCGGGCGATGAGGCTAAATTCAGCCCGCTGGTCGAACAGCAGTTATCGCAGTTTAGTCATTTACTGCAGCTCATCGATATCAGCAATGAAGATGCCAGAGGGCATTACAAAGCCTGGCAAGACAACAGTAATGCCAACGCCCTAAAAACCTTTGGTCAACAACGATTAACCACCAATCAAATTAAGTTAGTTTCCATGCAATTTAGCGAGCGACGCCAAGAGGCTCGTTTCGCCTTTAAAACCTTAGTCAACGTGACGCAAGACAAGCTAAAAGCCACGGGCATTACCTTAGATATTTCTAGCCGCGGCATGCAATTAACCTTAGACAACCCGACAGATTTCTCATCGAATAAACCACTACTATTAAGCTTTCCCAAACTACAAACTATTGCAGGCAAAACACAGCTAGATAACCTCCCCTACCGTTTAGTGCGCACCCGCAAGAATGGCGTGACACTGCATTTAACCGCAGTCATGGGCCATACCCCCCATGTGGGGGTGGAGTTTTTAAATAAACTCATTGCCCATAATAAGGAAAAGCTAGAACAACTGACCGAGAACAATAGTGAGGCTAATGAACTTGCAGATGGTTTAAAAAACATTTTGATGCATGATCTGCATTCTGTGCCCTACTTTGTTGAAAAAACGACAAAATCGGCCCAAGTCGCGTGTTTAGGCGTCGGCACGCGACAAGATGAGATCAGCGATATTTTTGCTGCGGGCACCTCAGATACTCTGCAATATAATTTAGCGCCGCTGCTAAAAGACGGTTTCTTTAAACGGGATATTCTCGAACCTATTCGCCAGATGAAACCCCAGCAAGATATGGATTTTATTGAAGTGTTTGTTCAATTGATCCGTCAATCACGTGGCAAAATCTTTTTAAAGTGTACTCCCGCCACGGAAGTCGGTGAAGTTGATGCTCAGATAACCTTTATCAATCAGAGCAAAGCAGTAGGCCGATTCCTCGCCCTACGCATTTACCGTGGCGCGACAGAGAAGCCAGATATGAGTTACCTGCGCCGCGAGTTGGAATACATTAATATTCATGCAAACCATAAAGCCAAACAGTTAGAAGAACAACTATGGCGAGTGATTGGCGTCGGTGAACTCTTGGATATCACCCAAGAGGTTGAATTAAGATACCCAGTGCTCCACAAAAAACAGTCTTAACCATTTAACACCGCCAAATCAAAACTTAAATACCAATCACTAATTTTGGGAAAATGATCGCTGGTGGCATCTAAATGCGTCAGCATATCGGCATGACCATAGTCATGCTTAAAGCCATTCTCCATAGAAAGAAGCGTTGATTTAACTCGTTTAAAGCCGCACTCTGCGACCATATCCGCCACATCTTCGGGATGCCCCAGCACAGTATCGTTCTGCCCTGAGATAAACCAAGCCGGTGGCCAATTAGCGCGCTTTGCCGCTTTCGCATAATCAAATCCATCGTCGTGATCGATCCAATCACCCTGCACCCAATCGATACTTTGAACTAACGAGGCGCGGCTCTCATTATCCATACCGATGCGCAGCTTATCGGCAGCAAGGTAACCTTGGCCCATCGCTAAGCCTGGCGCTAGACGGTTCCAAAAGACATCGACCATCAACCACTTTTTGAAGGACTTAACCCGAATCGTCCGCTTGCTACCGAAGGTAAGCAGTGAACGAACGCTTTGTTGTAACTCAGGATAACGGGCCAGACTGCTCGCCATTAACACCCCGCCCCATGAATGGGCGCACCAATGCACCTGCGAAGGCGACACGGCTTTGCGATCATCTTGAGCCGCTTGTTCTTGACAAGCTTTTTGATGTAAATCGAGAATGGCCTGCTGCACTAAAGGTAATTGCTCACGGATCACTTCACCTTGCCCTAAGGTAAAATCGCGATCGATTTTCGGCAAGCTGAGCCCTCTGCCAGCGGTATCCAACACATACACCACAAATCCCGCCTTAGCCAAAAAACAACCTAGGCCACGGCCATTTTGGCTATAGAACACCCGACCATTAGACATGGCGCCATGGAGCATGAGAATAGGCGTTTTAGAAAAATCAGGCACCGACGGTAATAACTGCCGTAGATGCAGCTGTCCATCGCGGTACGGCAGGTAAATTGAAGACTGTGAAATGGGTGATGTTGAGCCTTGGGCGAGCTGAGTCAAAATAAGTCACTGGTAGTTTATCAATCTCCCTAAACTACCAGCTCATCGATAAAAGACAAGAGTCATTACTCTAACTCAGCCCTTACTTAGACTTTCATCTCGACTCAAATTTCAAATAAATGAATAACCTAGATTTGCAACAGATAAGGTAAAACGCGCAGGTCAAGATAGCGAATATTCGCATCCGCCGCGGCTGCCAGCTTAGGTTTGGCATGGAAAGCGATACCAAAATCCGCCGCCATCACCATAGGGATATCATTCGCGCCATCACCGATAGCGACTCTTTGACCTTTTTGAATGTCCCACTGCTCACTGCAACGCTCAACCACATCCGCTTTAAACTGCGCATCCACGACTTTACCCGTCACTTCACCCGCGAGTTTGCCATCAGTGATGACTAACTCATTAGCAAAGGCCGCATCTAGGCTTAACAGCTGCTTTAAATGGCCCACAAAAGGGGTAAAACCGCCAGATGCCACCACTAAGCGCCAGCCATGGGATTTAAGCTCCAAAAGCATGGGCTCAAGCCCTGACATTAAAGGCAAGTTATCGCACAAAGTCGTGATAATACTGGCATCAGCGCCCTTAAGCTGCGCCACGCGCTGACGCAGACTCTGTTCAAAATCCAGCTCGCCTTGCATAGCACGTTCAGTAATCGCCGCCACGCGCTCGCCAACGCCCGCCATGGCCGCTAATTCATCAATGCATTCAATCTGAATCGCCGTGGAATCCATGTCCATCACTAATAAGCCGGGATGATGCAAGCGAGGCAAATCAACATGGAGCACATGCAGTTCAGCCAAAGACTGAGGGAATGCCGCTAACTGCGCCTGAGAAGGCACATTCACCAGCGCCAACTCGATGCAATGCAAACCGACTTGGCGTTCGATATGGGCAATACCGATAACATCAGACGAAGGTAATGCCGCAATCCAGGCCGATATCCCTGCCTGCGCTAACGTATCTTGATAGATCACCCGCAAACGCGAAACACCAGCGGGGTTTGCTGACTCTTGATAACGTTCAAACACTTGCCCTTGGCATTCAAACCTTGGGGAATGGTCAGAGACTAACCACAAAAAAAGCGCATCTTGGTTCAAGCTTTCCATCGGACTTAAATTCTCCAACTATCGGGCTCACTCAGAATCAATTATGATTAGGCAAGCGCTCTACATTTTAAGGGTCAAAGTGTTATATCTTAAAGGGCTAAAGAAAAGCCATAAAATCAGTAGACTGATCCAAATTGCCGCCGCCTTCGCCTTGATATTCGGCTTAGTGCAATTGTGGCAGACAAGCCTACTACAAGGTCAGCTGCTTCTAAAGTCCCAAACTCAAAAGATGGCCAGATTACTGGTACAGCAAACCGCTTATGGTGCAGCGCCCGCGCTACAACTGCAAAATGACGAGCAGTTGCAATGGCTCGCCAGTGCTTTAGTGGAAGATCCTAAGGTGATGTCTGCGGCGATCTTCAGCGACCAAGGCATGCGGTTATCCTTCGCCCAAAGTATCACTAAGGATGTTGTCGATCCTGACTCGGAAGAAATGAATTTGCTACTAAGCAAATATCCTCCCTATGTTGAGCCTGTGATCCAAGAAGGGAAAAATCTAGGTTATGTCGAAGTCAGGCTCGATACCAAGCTGTTTTTCAACGAAATCAAAGAAGCCCATAATTTAAACATGGAGCAACAACAAATCATGCTGCTGGTTGCAGGCTTGATTGGTATGTTGCTTTCGCGCTCTTTGTCTTTCAAACGCGCCGATTTTGACCGCCGCCGCTTTCGGGTTAAATTGCGTCAATCGCCGAAAAAATCTAAGAAAGAATCCTCAGCTGAAGAGCCATCTGAAAGTACGAGTGATGGATCAGCGCAAGTGATAACCGAAGATCAACCGGTGTCGACCACTGATCGTCCACAAGAGAAAGCGGCTAAAGCCACTAAGGCGCCAAAAGCAGTGACAGAGACTCGTGTCGATAAGCTCACTCAGACCAGCGTGCAAACTAAGGCCGAAAAAACGTCAGAAAAATCATTGGAGTTACAGGATAATACAGCAGTTAAAAACGCGACAAACGATGCGGAACAAGCGGCACCGGTAAAGGTTAAACCTAAAGTTAAAAGTGTCCGTCAGATAAAACACGCGACTAAAGCAACAGCCGTTACGGCCGAAACCTCGACGCCAAAAACGCCCAGCGAGCCAAGCGATCTCGACACTGATTCAACCGGTTAATAGTTATCCCAATAGATAGGGTAAATCACTAATCTATTGATAGCTTCGCTATAAATACTAAGCCATAAACAACCAATTTCTAATAACCAATCCATAAATAACAAGGTCGAATAGAAAAGCCGCTAAGAATTGGCATAAAAAAAGGGTCCGCAATGCGAACCCTTTTTTCAGTAGCACACTCTTATACAGTAGCACACTCTTATACAGTTACAGTGTAATCGCTGCTTCTAATGTCATGATGATCATGTCATTGAATGTGGTTTGACGTTCTTCTGCAGAAGTCTTTTCACCGGTGCGGATGTGGTCAGAAACAGTCACAACACACAGGGCACGTGCACCAAACTCATGGGCAACACCGTACAGACCAGCCGCTTCCATTTCAACGCCTAACACGCCCATCTTCTCCATCACGTCGAACATTTGTGGATCAGGAGTGTAGAACAGGTCCGCAGAGAAAATGTTACCTACGCGAACTTTAGTGCCACGAACTTTCGCTGACTCGATAACCGCATTCATCAGCTCATAGTTAGCGATAGCGGCAAAATCTTGGCCTTTAAAACGTAAACGGTTAACCGCTGAGTCAGTACATGCACCCATACCGATGATCACGTCACGCACTTTAACGTCAGTGCTGATCGCACCACAAGTACCCACACGGATCAGGTTTTTAACGCCGTAATCACGAATTAATTCAGTTGCATAGATAGAGCATGAAGGAATACCCATGCCAGAACCCATAACTGAAATACGCTTACCTTTGTAAGTACCAGTAAAACCTAGCATGTTTCGAACATCAGTCACTTGCTCAACATTTTCTAAGAATGTTTCAGCAATATATTTTGCACGTAATGGATCGCCTGGAAACAGCATTGTCTCAGCGAATGCGCCCTCTACAGCATTAATGTGTGGTGTTGCCATCGAAATAACCCCTGTTTATTTTATTAAGACTTAAGTCTTTGTTTACTGGCGGCAAATGTCAGCCGCCAAATCGAAATAAATGCTAATTTGCCTAAAGGAAAGATTCACCATAGGCCATAGGTTCAAGCTTAAAGTGGCTCGCAATAGATTGGCCGATATCGGCAAAGCTCTTACGACGCCCCAGAGAACCCGCTTTCAATCCAGCGCCAAAGGCTAATACTGGCACATATTCACGGGTATGATCCGTACCTTGCCATGTTGGATCGCAACCGTGATCCGCCGTTAAAATCAGCAGATCGTCTTCACCCAATAATGCGAGCATCTCAGGCAAACGGGCATCGAAATATTCCAACCCTTTAGCGTAACCAGCCACATCACGGCGATGACCATAGTGAGAGTCAAAATCCACGAAGTTAGTAAACACTATAGTGTTATCACCCGCAGATTTCACTTCGGCTAAGGTCGCATCGAAAAGCGCTTCTAAGCCGTTCGCCTTCACTTTTTTAGTGATACCGCAGTAAGCATAAATGTCGGCAATCTTGCCCACACTCACCACTTCACCGCCCGCTTCATTCAGCTTATCTAATACGGTTTTTGCAGGTGGCGCCAGCGAATAATCTTTACGATTACCAGTACGGGCAAAGTCACTTGGGCCAGTACCATCAAATGGACGGGCAATAACGCGACCTATGTTGTAAGGCTCTAACTCTTCACGGGTTATTTCGCAAAGACGATAGAGATTGTCTAAACCAAAGGTTTCTTCGTGGCAGGCGATTTGAAACACAGAATCGGCTGAGGTATAGAAAATAGGCATGCCAGAGCGCATATGCTCTTCGCCTAACTCTTCTAAAATAGTTGTGCCAGAAGCATGACAATTACCTAAAAACCCATCCAGACCCGCACGGGCTAAAATCTTATCCGTCAGTTCTTTAGGGAAAGAATTTTGGTGCTCGCTAAAGTAGCCCCATTCGAATAGTACGGGCACGCCCGCCATTTCCCAGTGACCGCTCGGCGTATCTTTACCCGAACTTAACTCTTGAGCGTGGCCATAAGCACCAATCAGCTCAACATTGTCACCAAAACCGGGAGCAAAGGCGCCAGTACTTTCCATCGCCGCATGGCCTAAACCTAAGCGTGCTAGGTTAGGTAATTTAAGTGGACCTTCACGGCCGATATCGGCTTTGCCTTCAGCACATGCTTTAGCAATATGACCAAAGGTATCGGAACCGACATCACCAAAGCTTGCTGCATCAGCAGAAGCACCGACTCCAAAGGAGTCCAACATCATAATAATGGTACGTTTCATAATTCTTCCTTAAAGATCCGATGCACGAATATAGGCATAGATCTCAGGTGTTTTTTCTGGAGCGGTTTCACCAATGTGAATCGCTTTTTTCACCGCGAGTTCCGCTTCCGCGAAGGCGGCTTCAGATTGTGCATGGATAACGGCAATCGGCGTCGATGAATCCACTTTATCGCCTAGGGCACACACTTGGGTTAAGCCAACACTATAGTCTAGTGCATCGCCAGGCTTACGGCGGCCGCCACCTAAGGTCACAACCGCTAAACCTAACTCACGGGTATCCATGCTATAGGCATAACCTTGCATATCGGCAAAGACGGGACGAATAATTTGTGACTGCGGCAGGTATTTACTGTAGTTTTCAACAAAATCAACCGGACCACCGAGACCCGACACCATCTTGCCAAAGAGTTCTGCAGCGCGACCATTGTCGAGTACACGATTCAGTTTAGCGCGAGCATCGGCTTCATTGCTTGCAAGACCGCCAAGCAGCAGCATCTCAGCACAAAGACCCATAGTGACTTCATATAAACGCGGGTTACGGTAAGCACCCGTTAAAAAGTCGATGGCTTCTTTCACTTCGACCGCGTTACCGGCGCAAGATGCAAGCACTTGATTCATATCAGTAAGCAAAGCAGTCGTTTTAGTACCAGCGCCATTTGCAACGGCGGCGATACTGCGAGCTAATTCTTCCGATGCCTCATAGGTTGGCATAAAAGCGCCGCTACCGACTTTCACGTCCATCGCCAACGCATCTAAATTACAGGCTAATTTCTTAGACAGGATCGATGCTGTGATGAGGGAAATGGATTCAACGGTGGCGGTATTATCGCGGATAGAATAGAAGCGTTTATCGGCAGGAACGAGATCACCCGTTTGGCCAATAATCGCCACCCCGACTTCTTTAACCACTTTGCGGAACAATTCACTTGAAGGCTCAGTTTGGTAACCCGGAATGGCATCAAACTTATCGAGCGTGCCGCCAGTATGACCTAGGCCGCGCCCAGAAATCATAGGCACATAACCGCCACACGCCGCAGCCATAGGGCCGAGCATGAGGCTAATCACATCGCCCACACCGCCAGTGCTGTGTTTGTCGATGACAGGACCGTTGAGTCCCAATGATTGCCAATTAAGCACAGTGCCAGAATCACGCATTGCTGTCGTTAAAGCGATTCTTTCATCCATATTCATGTCATTAAAATACACCGCCATGCCTAATGCGGCGATCTGACCTTCAGATACGGAGTTGGTGGTAATACCTTGAACAAAGAACTGTATTTCTTCGGAACTTAGCGCTAAACCATTACGTTTTTTACGAATAATCTCTTGAGCTAGAAACATGATACTGCCTCCAAGATAAGCACTAACAACCCTGTCGCTAGTGCTTATCTTTGCAATGAAACATCAAAACTGTAGCAATATTACAAGTTCATACTATCGAAGTTTTGAGTTTGCCAAATAGATTTAGGTCACACTTAATTAGGCTCGCTATACGCTGATAGTATTAATCAGCGACAGTTTGCGATTAATAGCCTTGAGTTGGCTTAGGCGCATCAGCTAGTTCTAATGTGTGCAGCAAGCTGTTTAATAAGCTTGAAGCACCAAATCTAAAGGTACGTGGTGAAACCCAGTTAGCCCCTAAAATACGCTCTGCAACACCTAGGAATTCAGCAGCTTGGGCAGCATCACGCACACCACCGGCAGGCTTGAAGCCTACTTGGGTATTCTTTTCGCTGATCACAGTTAACATGATCTCAGCCGCTTCGAGTGTGGCGTTTACAGGCACTTTACCCGTAGAAGTTTTGATAAAGTCAGCACCCGCATCGATTGAAAGCTCAGATGCACGGCGGATAAGCGCAGGATCAGCTAACACGCCAGATTCGATGATGACTTTTAACAAGACTTCACCACAGGCTTCTTTACAGGCTTTAACTAATTCAAAACCAATCGTTTCATTGCCTTCCATCAGCGCACGGTATGGGAATACCACGTCAACTTCGTCCGCACCATAGGCAACGGCAGCGCGGGTTTCTAGTACGGCAATGGCGATGTCATCGTTGCCATGGGGGAAATTAGTCACAGTGGCGATTTGGATATCTTCAGCACCGATTTCATCTAGCGTCTTACGTGCAATCGGGATGAAACGTGGGTAAATGCAGATAGCGGCAGTATTGCCCGCAGCCGTTTTCGCTTTGTGGCACAGGTCGATCACTTTTTGATCTGTGTCATCATCATTCAAAGTCGTTAAGTCCATTAACTCAATGGCGCGTTGTGCTGCTTTTTTTAAATCAGTCATAATAGCTCTCCAAAATAAAAATTAAATGAATAGAAATCAGTCGCATAAAAGCAACGCATAAGAGGTGGCATTATTTTGATTATTTTTATGGCCGGGCCTTCAGGCGGTGCCGAGTAATTTGCTTGTACAAACTACCTTGTTGTAGGTATTCAATCTTGCCTAAGCCCGAAAGAGCAATAGGCATCCTGACACTTAAAATAACTTATAAGTGACCACGACTTGAATCCTTGAAGACCGGAAGAGAGGATACGAATAAAATCTTGCTCCTACTTTTCCGCGAAAAATCCATTTTAGCGCGAGAAAAACACAAACCTTTATATAAACCCACTTGTTAGCCTAATAGGCTGAGATAAAGACTCATGGTAAAACAAAGATGGAGCCGCATAATGCGGCTCCAACAAGCAACTAGTATTACAAGAAATTAGAACTTGTAGGTAGCTGACAGGTAGTGTGACCAACCTGTTGATTCTAGAGCTAGTGCACCAGCACCATCTTCTAACAGATAAACGTCTTTGAAGCCTTTCAAACCATAGCCCAGAGCATAACGATCTGAGTGCCAGTAAAGACCGAAGAAGATGTTACCGCCGTTAGAAGTTTTTGGAACGAAAGCAGCTTTGTCTTCGTCTGCACCGAATTGGTAGTCGATATAACCTTGGAATGACAGGAAGCTCTTGTTATCAAAGAAGTAGAAAGGTTTGAACCAGTTTGCAGAGAACTGGTAACCGTTCCACTCTTTAGCATTCATGTCATAGAAACCGTACAGGTTCATGCCAGTTTTACCTAACCAAGGCATGTCTACGTCAGCACCAACACCCCAGAAAGTAGAGTTAACGCCATTACCATTCATGCCATCCCAGTTGAACAGGGTAGAGAAATAAACCTCTTGGATTGGACCGAAAGATAGATCTTTGCCAGTCAGCGCATCAATTGATACACGCGGCGCAAACTTCATGAACAACTTACTTGTTCTTAAGTTAGGATCTTCTTGAGGGTTTTTATCACCATGCTCAGTTGTTTGGTTTGCTAAGTTGAATACGTCAACATAACCGTATAGATCGAATACGCCAGAACGGCCGCCAAATTCCATTTCTAAGTAGTTGTGTTGATCGCCTGTAGCTTGGTTATCTGGTTTTTCACCGATAGAGTACATAGCGTTGAACTGCATCCACTTGTAATCAGTACCGTGAAGATCTGTACGATCAGCGGCAAATGCGTTGCCAGAGATTGCAGCTACAGCAGTAGCGGCTAAAGCTAAAGTTTTAACGTTTTTCATCATCAACCCCATTTATCTTGTTTACTACCATCGAGGGTAGCGTTCTTTTTGTGGCGCTCGCATTCTACCTAGATTAAAAAAAATCTCAATAATCTAGCGTAAAATCACAAACACAAAATTCTTAATTGTGAACAAAGTCGCGACTTCTGCATTACGATTAATTAACGTAACCGTGGAACTACGACATTTAAGACAGAATGACAGCTACATCTCAGTTGCATTCTGTGTTTTTCAATTGGAGAAACTATTCACTACAGGAATCACTACTGGAAAATGGTTGAATTAACTTAGGTCCCGCCCTGCATGGTCAGGACCCAGTTAGTGGGGTTTCCCCCGACTGCCGCTCAATAACTTACATAGCTAAGAACAGACCAGCAAGTGTCGCACTCATTAAGTTAGCTAAAGAGCCGGCGATAACCGCACGAATACCCATTGTAGCTAAATCATGACGACGAGTAGGAGCCATAGCACCTAAACCACCAAGCAGAATCGCGATTGAAGACAAGTTAGCGAAACCACACAGAGCAAAGGAGATAATCGCTTGTGTTCTATGAGTCATCACAGCTTGTGTCTCAGCAACGCATAACGGCAGACCTTTAGTTACTTCGGCAGCTACAGCAGTACAAGTCGTTGCAACATCAGAGATATATGGAGCAAAGTTCAAGTAAGCAACGAATTCGTTAACAATGATCTTTTGACCGATGAAAGAACCTGCTACTAATGCTTCATTCCAAGGCACACCGATAAGGAATGCTAAAGGCATGAATACATAGCCAAGGATCAGTTCAAGTGTTAGCCCTTCAAGACCAACCCATCCACCAAGCCAACCAATCAAACCGTTGAGCATGGCAATTAAACCGACGAAGGCTAACAACATAGCACCTACGTTCAGCGCTAAGTGCATACCAGATGAAGCACCAGCTGCTGCTGCGTCTAACACGTTAGCTGGCTTATCAGGATCTTCTGGCAAATCGCTCATGTCATTTTTAGCAACTTCAGTTTCAGGGTGCATCAGTTTAGCCATTAATAGACCACCTGGTGCTGCCATGAATGATGCGGCAACTAAGTATTCGATAGGTACACCCATCTGCGCGTAACCAGCCAATACTGAACCCGCGATTGATGCCAAACCACCCACCATGATCGCAAACAGTTCAGACTGCGTCATAGTTGGAATGAATGGACGAACCACTAATGGGGCTTCAGTTTGACCTACGAAGATGTTAGCTGTTGCTGACATTGATTCTGTACGGCTTGTACCTAATGCTTTTTGTAGCCCACCACCAATAATACGTATGATCCACTGCATAATGCCTAAGTAATACAGCACAGCAATCAATGAAGAGAAGAACACGATAACGGGTAACACGTTAACTGCGAAGATAAAGCCAAGTTTAAAGTTAGCTAAATCACCGAACAGAAAACTGATACCGTTTTGTGCATAACTAATAATACTTGACACAAAATCAGATACACTTTTCAGGATATCTTTACCAACTGGAACGTACAGTACAAAACCACCGAAAGCGGCCTGAATAGCTAAAGCGCCACCCACTGTACGTAAATTAATTGCTTTTTTGTTATTCGATAGGAGGAAACCTATCGCAAGTAGGGTGACCACCCCTACTAAACTCATTAATATATCCATTAACCATCACCCTATTGTTAACACTTTTTAATTATGTTGTTAATCAACCTATTTCCGAGTCAGATTATACCCGAGCCTAAGTCGAAAATCGTCGTTTTGATCATATTTTTGGAGTTTAATTTCAATCGCTTAGTGCAGAATGCTAGTGCGACCTACACCTGTTTATTTAAAAATAGCTAAAGGTCAAACAGTTGCACTGCATTCAACATCAAGTGTTCTGATATTAGAACACTTGATTTTTTTTGCAAAGCGGCGATTTTGTCTATAAAAAGAACAAGGTTAGCGGGTTGGTTACGTTTTTCTGCAACATTTATCGGCGTCATAGCCGGAGAATCAGTCTCAAGCATGAGGTGCTCGAGCGGGAGTTCAGTGACTGTTTTGAGTAATTTTTTGGCATTAGGATTCATAATCAAACCACCAATTCCCAGCTTAAAACCTAACTTGATATATTCCTGTGCAATCTCAACACTGCCAGAAAAAGCATGTATCACACCGCCTCTAGGCAATTGATACTTTTTTAAACAGGCCAAAACCTCGGGATGTGCCTTCACACTATGGATAATCACTGGCAGATTAACGGATTTAGCTAACGTCAGTTGCGCCTCAAAAAACGCTAACTGCTGTGGCCATGTTGAGGAATAAAGCTTATCTAAGCCACATTCACCAATAGCAACAAAACGAGGACATTCGAGCAACGCGGCAACTTTAGATGTTAATGCTAAGATCGCTGTATCAACATCCTCTGGACAAAACCAAGGATGGATACCAAGGGCAAAATAGGTTTGATATTGTTCGGCAACTGCGAGCTGTTTGTGCCAGTGCTGCGGGGATATGCCAGGAATAATCAGATTATTAACGCCAACACTGTGCATTTGCTGCACCACAGCATCGCGGTCAAGATCAAACTCGGCAAAATCTAGATGTGCGTGGGTATCAATCACTGCAAATACCTCACTCTACGGTCGATTTGCCGTTTGAATGCGCTTCGGGCGGCAATGCAGTTTCGTCAGCCGTAGTCGCTTTGGCACATTTTACCGCTAATGGCGGATCTTCAAGGCGTGGCATACAACAACGACAATTTTCGGGTGTCAGCCCCATGCGGTCGCACCACTGAATATAAACCTGCCATGTTTTTGTGATCCAATTCGCCATCATTCACATCCAGAACCGTTTTTAGATTTCATTAGATACAAAAATGGCGGTGAATTCAC
>NZ_MPDG02000002.1:674187-749564 GCF_001887095.2 Shewanella sp. SACH | reverse complement strand
GGCGGTGAATTCACCGCCATTTCAACAACTATTCTAAACCGAACCTAATTAGTGCTCGCGGGTTTTTGCAAACTCAATATCAGGATACCTTTCCATCGAAAGATTCAGGTTGACCATAGTTGGCGCAATATAGGTTAAGTTGTCACCACCATCGAGTGCTAAGTTTTGGCTACACTTGCGGCGGAACTCTTCAAGCTTACGCTCATCCTTACAATAAACCCAGCGAGCGGTCGAAACACTAATACCTTCGTAAATGGCTTCAACGTTATATTCGCTCTTAAGACGACCAACAACCACTTCAAACTGCAGCACACCCACGGCGCCAACAATTAAATCGTTAGTATCGATTGGGCGGAATACTTGCACAGCGCCTTCTTCTGACAACTGTACTAAGCCTTTTAAGAGCTGCTTTTGCTTAAGCGGATCGCGCAGACGAATACGGCGGAACATTTCAGGGGCGAAGTTAGGCACGCCAGTGAAACGGAATTTTTCGCCTTGGGTAAAAGTATCGCCAATACGGATAGTGCCATGGTTATGTAAACCGATGATATCGCCTGGGTAAGCTTCTTCAGCGCGCTCACGATCGCCCGCCATAAAGGTTAATGCATCGCTAACGTTAACATCTTTACCAATACGCACATGGTGCATTTTCATGCCTTGCTCGTAACGGCCTGAACACACACGCATAAAGGCGACACGGTCACGGTGTTTTGGATCCATGTTAGCTTGGATCTTGAACACGAAACCGGTGAATTTTTCTTCATCAGGCATGATAACGCGTGTATCGCTTTCGCGCGGTAATGGCTTAGGCGCCCACTCGACGATGCCGTCAAGAATATGGTCCACACCAAAGTTACCTAACGCAGTACCGAAGAACACTGGCGTCAACTCACCTTTTAAGAAAGCTGCATGGTCAAATTCATGCGACGCGCCGCGCACTAATTCCATCTCATCGCGCAAATCAGCAGCGTAACTGCCTATCGCTTTCTCAAGATCCGGATTATTAATGCCTTTAATTACACGACGCTCTTGAATTGTGTGTCCCATACCGCCTTGATACAAGACCACTTCATCACGCAGAATATGGTAAATACCTTTGAACTCTTTACCGCTGCCAATAGGCCAAGTAATAGGTGCGCAGGCAATATTCAGCACGCTTTCGACTTCATCCATCAGATCGATAGGATCACGGATATCACGGTCGAGTTTGTTCATGAAAGTCACGATCGGCGTATCGCGTAGACGTGTCACTTCCATCAACTTAATAGTACGCTCTTCAACACCTTTAGCAGAGTCGATGACCATCAGACAGGAGTCAACAGCCGTTAGCGTACGATAGGTATCTTCAGAGAAGTCTTCGTGACCAGGCGTGTCGAGTAGGTTAACGAGGGCGCCACCATAGGGGAATTGCATCACAGACGTAGTAATAGAAATACCACGGTCCTTCTCCATTTCCATCCAGTCAGACTTAGCATGCTGACCCGATTTTTTGCCTTTAACCGTTCCCGCTTTTTGCAAAGCGTTTCCGAATAACAGCACTTTTTCGGTAATGGTTGTTTTACCCGCGTCGGGGTGCGATATGATCGCGAAGGTGCGACGTTTATCGACCTCTACTTTATTGCCTGACATGTTAACCTATGCACTAGTATCGCTAAAAAGGCGCAAATTATAGCGCCTCAGTTCGAGCTTGGCTAGGCAAAGCCCGAGATGAGCTCGGGCAGATGAGGGTTATTTTGTGGCTTCGAGCAAACCTTTGACTTTAGCGAGCTCAATCCGCGCATATCTATGTTCAACAAAATCATAAATATTGGTCGCCAGTGCGAGGCGGAAATAATTAGCAGCATCTTGATATTGCTTGTTTTCTATTGCCATTTTCGCCAGGTAAAAATAAGCTTCACATAAACGTTCGGCATATTCTTTTGGATGAGTTAAGCCAACTTTCGCAGCAGCAAACACATCATCATGGCTTTTTGTACCTAAATAATAATCAACGATAACGGTCGCCCAAGCATCATTGTCTAAATTCTTACGATTTTCAGCTAACTGTTTTTTAGCTTCAACTGCATCATCTTTAAAATCAATCAAATACAGCCACAATGCGCGATAACCATCTTTATTATCACCAGCATAAAATGCCTGCATATCTTTAGTGGCTAAATCGTTACGGTCGCCATAGTACAAGGCAATACCGCGATTCAAATAGGCGTAATCGTAGTTAGGAGCGAGTTCTAACACGCCATCGAACGCTTCATAGGCACTAGCGTATTCGCCTTCTTGGGTGTAATAAATCCCAAGAAAATTATAAGCATCGGCGAGATCGGGTTGCAGCTTCAGCGCTTGCATAAAATCGATGCGCGCGAGCAGTCTTAAGCCCACACTGTCGTAAATCACACCGCGATCGTAATGAAATCTGGCTCTTTGCTCATTGGTTAATTCGACCGTAGCCAAAATCTCGTTGAGCTTCGCTAACGTCACTTCCACTTTATAATCAGGCATGACAGGTGCGATAACCAATTTACCTTCAACATCATTATGGTTATCTAAAGGAGACTGGGTGGTAGCGCATCCGGCTAACAACAGACTGGCGCCCGCCAGCACAGCAACGACAGCGGTTCTAATTTTAAGACTCATCCATTTCTACCTTTTTAGATTCCCAACATACGCAGAAGAATCTTCATGATAGCAATCCCACCACAGGACTGCTATTGGGGAATTAAGATTAATACTGACTTTCTTAATGCCAAAAACAAAAAAGGAGATCATTTGATCTCCTTTTGATGCAATCACTTAGAAAGTGTGTGCCTATAAGTAAGTCAAAGACTCATTATTCAGCAGCGGCAGTTTCTTTAGTTTGTGCTTCTTTGATTGACAGACGTACGCGGCCTTGACGATCCACTTCCATTACTTTAACAGCAACTTCTTGGTTCAGTTCAAGGTGATCAGACACGTTAGCAACACGCTCATCACTGATTTGTGAAATGTGTACTAAACCGTCTTTGCCCGGCAGAATGTTCACGAACGCACCGAAATCAACGATACGGATAACTTTACCGTTGTAGATACGACCCACTTCAACTTCTGAAGTGATTTCTTCGATACGACGGATAGCTTCTTTGGTTGCTTCGCCGTTTGAAGAAGCGATCTTCACAGTACCGTCATCTTCCAGTTCAATCGTAGTGCCGGTTTCTTCAGTAAGAGCACGGATAACTGCGCCGCCTTTACCGATAACGTCACGAATTTTTTCTGGGTTGATCTTGATAACAGTGATACGTGGAGCGTGATCAGAAATATCATCACGGTGTGAACCAATCGCTTGATCCATCACATTCAGGATATGTACACGTGCGCCATAGGCTTGTTGCAGTGCGATATCCATGATTTCTTTAGTGATACCTTCGATCTTGATATCCATCTGCAGTGCAGTAATACCATCACGCGTTCCCGCAACTTTAAAGTCCATGTCACCTAAATGATCTTCATCACCTAAGATATCAGAAAGAACAACGAAATCATCGCCTTCTTTCACTAGACCCATAGCGATACCCGCTACAGAAGTCTTGATAGGCACACCAGCATCCATCAGAGCTAATGAAGTACCACATACTGACGCCATAGAGCTTGAACCGTTAGATTCAGTGATTTCAGATACAACGCGCACGCTGTATGGGAATTCAGCAGCTGAAGGCATAACAGCATTGATACCGCGCCATGCTAACTTACCATGACCGATTTCGCGACGCTTAGGTGAACCCACCATGCCTGTTTCACCAACAGAGTATGGAGGGAAGTTATAGTGCAGCATGAAACGGTTAGTGCGCTCGCCCATGATGCTGTCAATCTTCTGTGCATCACGTTCAGTGCCTAAAGTACAAGTCACTAACGCTTGAGTTTCACCGCGAGTGAACAATGCGCTACCGTGAGTACGTGGCAATACGCCCGCTAACACGCTTAATGCACGGATCATGTCGGGTTCACGACCATCGATACGTGGCTCACCACGGATGATACGACCACGAACCACTTTCTTCTCTAAGCTACCCAGCAAGTTGTCTACTTCACGTAAATCAATGCTTGGATTGCTAGCTAACAAGGCTTCTTTTGTTGCTGCTTTAACAACAGAAACTTGAGCATAACGATCTTGTTTAACTTGGATCTTATACGCATCACCTAAACCAGCTTCAGCAAGCTCTTTGATTTGGGCAACTAAATCGGCATCTTGCGTTGGTGCAGTCCAATCCCAAGTTGGTTTACCAGCTTCTGCTTTAAATTCAGCAATCGCTTTGATAACCACTTGTTGTTGATCGTGACCGTAAACAACAGAACCTAACATCACTTCTTCTGGCAATGCTTGGGCTTCTGATTCCACCATTAATACTGCACCAGCAGTACCAGCAACCACTAAGTTCAGTTGGCTGGTTGCAAGTTGCGCAACACTTGGGTTCAACACGTATTCGCCATCAATGTAACCCACACGTGCAGCACCTAAAGGACCGCTGAATGGAATACCAGAAATAGCCAGTGCCGCAGAAGTACCGATCATAGAGATGATATCTGGCTCGATTTGTGGATCGACAGATACTACAGTAATGATAACTTGAACTTCGTTTTTGAAACCATTAGGGAAAAGAGGGCGAATTGGACGGTCGATCAGACGAGCGATTAATGTCTCATCTTCTGAAGGACGGCCTTCACGCTTAAAGAAACCACCAGGAATTTTACCTGCTGCGTAGGTTTTTTCTTGATAGTTAACAGTCAGAGGGAAAAAGTCACGACCTGCATCTGCTTCTTTTTTACCGACAACAGTGACCAACACAGTCGTGTCACCCATACTCGCTAAAACGGCTGCATCTGCTTGACGCGCTATAACACCTGTTTCCAGGGTGACTGTATGTTGACCATACTCAAAACTCTTTACAATAGGATTCACGTGACCCATTCCTTAATTAATGACCTTGAATTACGCGCGTAAGTATACTGCAAATCGGATCAATAGATAAAGAGCAGATAATGATGACAAATACGCAACTTTTCACTAAAGTGGTTAAATCAACAAAGAGTTGCGGTTTACATTGATACGGAAATTCTCGCAGATGGTGAATAATTATCATAAAGGATGCGCCCGATGACAGGCCGTTTTAAGTCACTGACGTGGAAACAAACTAACCTAGTCGTATTTACTGCCCTATTTTTTGCCATTGCCATTTTTATTGTTGAAATCGCTTTAGTCGTCGTCTCAACCAAACAACAACTCACGACTACGCAGCAAGAACTCCTTGATTCAGTTGAACAACCTGCAGCAAATGCTGTCTGGGCATTGGATGATAATTTAGCCCGTCAAACCTTAGAAGGTGCCATTAAGGTTGAGCATGTCGGCTCAGCAGTGATTGAGCTGGACGATGGTTCCATGTTTGTGTCAGTTAGCAATAATAAAAAGAATAACTCGCAGACATTTATCAGCTTAAGTAACAAATTATTTGATGATCTTAAAGAAATCTCTCGCCCGCTGTACCGACCTTTTTATTTCGAAGGCACCCAACAACAGCAACTCATTGGCACATTAACGGTTTTCTACGATACCCAAGAGCTGACAAACACCCTTTTCTCACAGTTAAGATTTAGTTTTTTCGCCACACTTGCCCGCGCACTCTTACTCACCTTAGTACTTTCAGTGGTTTTCCATCGTTTCTTGACTCAACCTATCGCGCGTATTAGTGAGGCCATAGATAAGATTGAACCCGACTCACCGGACGAAAACCTCTTACCTATGTCCAATGCGCACAAGGATGATGAACTCGGCCTAGTGACCTCGAAATTCAACCAAATTCTTATCCAATTTAGCCAAACCCAATCCAAACTGCGCAAAATGGCGACCCGAGATCCGCTAACGGGTTTACCGAACCGCACATTATTGCTCGAAACCATCGCAGTCACTATCCAACGTTCGCGCGTGCACAAACGCAGCTTTGCCTTGATGTTTATCGACTTAGATAGATTTAAGAATATTAACGATTCCCTTGGCCACGCATTGGGCGATCAATTCCTCGCCCGTATCGCCCGTATTCTCGAACGCTTCGTTGGCGATAAAGGCACAGTGTCTCGCTTAGGTGGTGATGAGTTTGTGATTTTAGCCGACACAGTACACACCCCAGATCAAGCTGCTGATTTTGTTGATAAGTTACTTACCCAGCTTAATGTGCCAATCCAGTTAAATGAGCATGCGATTCATCCTGCGGCCTCAATTGGGATATCCATTTATCCTGAAGACGGTAACAGCGCAGAAGATTTAATACGTCATGCCGACATTGCCATGTACAGCGCTAAGGCTGCTGGTTCCAATCAATGGGCCTTCTTTAAACAGCAGATGACAGAGCGCGCCGCAGTGCGTTTACGCACCGAAGCATCCTTGCATGATGCGTTAAAAAACAACGAATTTTTGCTGTATTTCCAACCTAAACTCGATCTGCAAACGGGCAAAGTGATTGCCTGTGAAGCTCTGATCCGCTGGCAAAAAGACGGCCGACTCATCAGTCCGGTTTCTTTTATTCCCGTCGCCGAAGAAACGGGGATCATCATTCCGATTGGCCGCTGGGTGATAGAACAAAGCTGCAAAGTCTTAAGGGAGTGGCAAAAGAAATATAACTATGCCATCCCGATTGCGATTAATGTCGCCTCACAGCAATTCGCCGACGCCAGTTTAGTACCCGATATCAAACAGATGGCATTACGTTATCAGATCCAACCCGAACTGCTGGAAATTGAAATCACTGAAACCTCGCTGATGAACGACATTGAGCTCGCCATTGCTAAGCTTGAACAACTTAAATCAGCAGGGTTTGGTATTGCCGTCGATGACTTCGGCACCGGATATTCATCACTCTCTTATCTGCGCCATTTGCCCATTACCACCATGAAAATCGACCGCTGTTTCGTGTCCGATTTACCTGGGGATAGCGCAATCGCATCGACCATTTTGATGTTGGGTAAGCAGCTTAATTTGACCATTGTGGCCGAAGGGATTGAAAACGAGCAGCAATTGGATTGGTTGAAGGAGAATCAGTGCCAAGTCGGCCAAGGTTTCTATTTTAGCCAACCCCTGCCCCAAGCGGAATTTGAAGCCCTGTATATAGCAACACAGACAGCAACGATAAGCAGTCTTGATGGTTTACGTGGAGCTTAGGTTACTTTAATCAGAGTCAAGGTTTAGGCGGCGTTAGCCAGCGTAATAGGCATAACACTATCGACATGCTCAGGCCTAAATCCTACAAAGCTTAACGTAATCATATACTGAATTTTAGGCAATAAAAAAGGAGGCTTAAGCCTCCTTTTTTGCGTTAGTCTACGTGAAATTAACGACGTAGACCTAACTTTTGGATCAGTGCAGTGTAACGTGCTACGTCAGTACGTTTCAGGTAAGCAGTTAACTTACGACGTGAGCTAACCATACGTAACAGACCACGACGTGAGTGATGATCGTGAATGTGCTCTTTGAAGTGAGCTTGCAAATGGTTGATTTGCGCAGTTAACAAAGCAACTTGAACTTCAGTTGAACCAGTGTCGTTTTCACAACGGCCAAAATCAGCCAAAATTTTTGCTTTTACTTCAGTACTTAGTGACATGTATATCTCCAAATAAATAATATGAATCTCTAGCCGATCACTAACTCAGCCAGAGGGCGCGCTATTCTACCCAGAAACCCACCCTAGCGCAATAAAAGGTGGAGACTAATCCATGAACTAATTTATTAATTGGTTCATGGATAGCGGGCTAATCAGTTTCTGCAGGCTCGTCATGGATCACTATGAGTCGTTTTGGCGCGAGTAGGCCGTCTTCGTTCATCGTGCCAATCCCCACAAATCGGCGAATGTCACCTAAAGTGATACGCACTAGTTCATCGGTTTTCAAGTCTGCATTAACAGGGACCCGAACAGCCTGACCTTGCATTAAGTAAGGGGCGATTGCATCTGGCACATTCACCTCAGGGAAATCGGCCACAGCCGTATCCATAGGTAATAACAGCGGATCAAGAAGTACACTCGGATCTATCTGTTGTTCATGTGCTTGAGCAACAAGCGCTTCAAGTTGTTCTAAGGAAACCATTCTTGCATAGGGATATTGTGCAACTTGAGTGCGACGCAACATGATGACATGGGCGCCACAACCGAGCATTTCACCGAGATCGTCTATGATAGTGCGAATATAAGTGCCCTTAGAACAATGAATGTCTAAGGTCAGCTCATCGCCTTCAAGACCGATAAAATTAAGCTCAAATACCGTAATAGGGCGAGATTCGCGCGGCACTTCAATGCCTTCACGGGCATATTTATACAGGGGCTGGCCCTGATATTTAAGCGCGGAATACATAGAAGGCACTTGCTGAGTCTCACCACGGAAGAAATCAAGCGCAGTTAATAACTGTGCTTCAGTAAAATCAATGGCGCGGGTTTGCACCACTTCGCCATCGGAATCACTGGTGTCCGTTCGCTCGCCCAGCTTTGCGGTAACTAAATAGCGTTTATCGGCATCTAACAGATGCTGGGAAAACTTAGTCCCTTCGCCTAAGCACACAGGTAACATACCTGTCGCTAACGGATCAAGTGCGCCCGTATGCCCTGCTTTGTTCGCATTAAAAAAGCGCTTTACCCTTTGCAAAGCAAAGTTAGAACTCATGCCAGTGGATTTATCCAGCAGCACTATCCCATCGATAAAACGACCTTTTGGACGACGAGCCATTAATCTTTACCTTCCGTTTCATCTGCATCATCGGCAACATCATCACCTAAGACTTCATCTTCAACTGATGCGTCTTCGCTACCAAATTGCTTCTGCTTCGCTTTGTCTTGGTTGATCACTTGGCTAACTAAGTTAGACATGCGCATACCTTCAACGAGCGAGCTATCATAGATAAAACGCAGTTCAGGCATCACACGCAGCTTCATACGGCCCGCCACTAAAGTGCGGATATAAGGAGCTGCGCTGATCAAAGCGTTTAGCTTTTCTTGAACAACGGCTTTGTCTTCCTCGAAGAAAGTCACGAAGACTTTGGCATAGCTAAGGTCGCGTGAGACATCGACGTCATTCACGGTTACAAAGCCAATACGAGGATCTTTCATGTCGCGCTGTAGCACTTGAGCAAGTTCTTGCTGAAGCTGCTGAGCGATTCGACGAGTACGACTGAATTCTTTTGCCATAATATTTCTTACCATAGCTTAAATTGATAAGGGCGGCTAAAGCCGCCCTTATTATCGTTACAGAGTACGAGCAATCTCGACGGTTTCGAATACTTCGATTTGGTCGCCTACGCGAACATCGTTGTAGTTCTTAACGCCAATACCACATTCCATACCATTGCGAACTTCAGCAACGTCGTCTTTAAAGCGACGTAGCGATTCAAGTTCACCTTCGTAGATAACAACGTTATCACGTAGTACGCGAATTGGTGCGCTACGCTTGATGGTACCTTCGGTAACCATACAGCCAGCAATTGCACCCAGCTTAGGTGATTTGAACACGTCACGAACTTCAGCCAGACCGATAATTTGTTGTTTGAATTCAGGAGACAGCATACCTGTCATCGCTGCACGAACTTCATCAATCAAATTATAGATAACGCTGTAGTAACGTAAATCAACACTTTCGCTGTCGATTGTCTTACGCGCTTGTGCATCGGCACGCACGTTAAAGCCAACCAGGATAGCGTTAGACGCTGCCGCTAAGGTTGCATCCGTTTCAGTAAGAGCACCCACACCGCGAGCGATGATGTTCACTTTCACTTCATCGGTAGACAGACCTGTTAACGAGTCAGTAATCGCTTCGAGTGAACCTTGTACGTCTGCTTTAAGAACGATGTTCAGTTCTTTCACTTCGCCTTCAGTCATGTTCGCGAACATGTTTTCTAGCTTAGATTTTTGCTGGCGTGCCAGTTTCACATCACGGAACTTGCCTTGACGATACAGGGCAACTTCACGCGCTTTACGCTCATCACGTACTACTGTTGCTTCATCACCTGCAGATGGAACGCCTGACAGACCCAGAATTTCAACAGGAATAGATGGACCCGCTTCAGTGATTGAACGACCGTTCTCGTCTTTCATTGCACGGATTTTACCGTACTCAAGACCACACAGAACGATATCACCTTGGCGTAACGTACCTTCTTGAACCAGAATCGTAGCAACTGGGCCGCGACCTTTGTCCAATTGTGATTCAATGACCACACCAGCAGCCATACCATCACGTACCGCTTTCAGTTCGAGAACTTCAGCTTGCAGTAAGATACCTTCTAACAGTTCATCAACGCCTTCACCTGTCTTAGCTGAAACGAAGGCAAACATGTTGTCTCCACCCCAATCTTCAGACATAACACCGTGTTGCGACAATTCACTCTTAACGCGATCGATATCCGCTTCCGGCTTATCCATCTTGTTCACAGCCACGATTAATGGCACGTTACCGGCTTTAGCATGTTGAATTGCTTCGATAGTTTGCGGCATTACACCGTCATCGGCAGCAACAACTAACACAACGATATCCGTTGCCTTGGCACCACGGGCACGCATTGCGGTAAACGCGGCGTGACCAGGAGTATCAAGGAAAGTGATCATGCCGTTTTCAGTTTCAACATGGTATGCACCGATATGCTGAGTAATACCACCGGCTTCGCCAGCAGCCACTTTAGCGCGGCGAATATAGTCGAGTAATGACGTCTTACCGTGGTCAACGTGACCCATGATAGTCACAACAGGTGCACGAGACTCTTGCTTGATGCCATCTTCATCGTCACGATCTTTAAGCACTTGGTGCTCAAGTTCGTTTTCACGGATAAGCACAACTTTGTGGCCCATTTCTTCGGCAACCATTTGGGCAGTCTCTTGATCCAACACTTGGTTGATCGTGACCATAGAACCCATTTTCATCATCTGTTTGATGATTTCAGTCGCTTTAACTGCCATTAAATGCGCAAGTTCAGAAACAGTAACAGTTTCACCGATACGCACATCACGGCTTACCGCTGCAACTGGCTTGTTGAAGCCGTGCGCCATAGACTCAGGTGCTGTACTGCGGTTACGCATGTGTTTTTCACGGCCGTCACGGGCATCTTTGCCGCCACGTTTTTTGGCGTTGCTCTTGTTACGAGCACGACGTCCGCGTTTTTCTTCATCCAGATCAGAAGTATCTTCAGCAGCACGAGCCACTTTAGAAGTCGTGATGTGGTGATCACCGTTTTTCTCGGCTTCTAGACGTTGGCGCTCTTCTTCGGCCCAACGCTTAGAATGTTCTTCAGCCAATAGGCGAGCAGTTTCTGCCGCTTTAGCCGCTTCTTCGTCTTGCTTACGTTTTGTCGCCGCTTCTTGTGCTGCTTTTAAACGTTCAGCTTCTAGACGAGCCGCTTCTGCTTCAGGTGACATATCTTTAACCACTTTCACTTCGGCTGCTGCTTTGGCTTTCGCCTTGGCTTCTGCATCCGCTTTTGCTTTCGCATCTGCTTCAGCTTTCGCTTTTACTGCCGCAGCAGCTTCTGCTTCGGCCTTTGCTTTTGCCAAAGCTTCTGCTTCGACTTTCGCTTCTTCTTCAGCCTTCAGAGTAGCCTCATTAGCATCACGCTTGACGAAAGTTCGTGTTTTACGAACTTCAACTTTAACATCTTTAGATTGACCACCATTACCGGCCACACTCAGGGTCGATACGGTTTTACGCTGCAGCGTCATTTTCGTTGGCGCATTTTCGCCACCGTGCTGCTTTTTCAGATAATCCAGTAACTGCTGCTTTTCAGCTTCAGTCACGTTATCAGCTTGGCCTTTCTTAATTCCAGCCTGAGAGAATTGCTCAATCAGACGTTCAACACTTTTACCCACTTCCGTGGCCAATTTCTCTACGGTAGTATCTGCCATCAGTTAAATCCCCCTGTTGATCGACTTATGCTTCTTCGCCAAACCAACAGATATTGCGGGCTGCCATGATGAGCTCACCTGCTTTTTCTTCTGTCAATTCTTCAATTTCGATCAAATCATCAATGCCTTGTTCAGCCAAGTCTTCTAGAGTCACAATACCTTTGCTAGCGAAAACATAGGCTAAGTGTCTGTCAACACCTTCAAGTGCTAGTAACTCTTCACTTGGCTCCACACCATCCAGTGCTTCTTCAGTAGCGAGAGCTCGAGTTGAGATCGCCGCTTTTGCACGTTCACGTAAGGCTTCAACGAGATCTTCGTCAAAACCGTCAATCGCCAATAGTTCAGACACAGGTACATAGGCAACTTCTTCGAGCGACGTAAAGCCCTCGTCCGCCAGTACTTGTGCAAAATCTTCATCGACATCCAGTGAGTTAACGAATAATTCAACCACCTTGGCACTTTCTGCCTGGTGTTTCTTATTCATATCTTCCACTGTCATAACGTTCAGAACCCAACCTGTCAGTTGTGTCGCTAAACGTACGTTCTGGCCATTACGTCCAATGGCTTGTGCCAAACTATCGGCTTCAACGGCGATATCCATAGAATGGTTATCTTCGTCAACTATGATAGAGGCAACATCGGCTGGCGCCATGGCATTGATCACGTATTGTGCTGGATTATCATCCCACAACACGATATCAACACGTTCGCCACCCAGTTCATTCGACACGGCTTGTACACGTGCACCACGCATACCCACACACGCACCGATTGGATCGATACGACGGTCATTCGACTTAACGGCGATTTTAGCGCGCGCGCCTGGATCACGAGCTGCGCCCATGATTTCAATCAGTTCGTCAGCAATTTCAGGTACTTCAACACGGAAAAGCTCGATCAGCATTTCAGGTTTAGTACGGCTTAAGAATAACTGTGCGCCGCGAGCTTCTGGACGTACTGAGTACAATAATGCACGTACGCGGTCGCCTGGACGGAAAGATTCACGTGAAATTAAATCTTCACGGAACAACACGCCGTCAGCGTTATTACCTAAGTCAACCACTACGCTTTCGCGAGTTGCTTTTTTGACTATACCAGTGATTAACTCACCTTCTTGATCTTGGAACTGTTCAACCACTTGAGCACGTTCAGCTTCACGTACCTTCTGTACGATCACTTGCTTAGCGGTTTGAGTGGTAATACGGTCAAACACCACTGACTCGATATCGTCTTCGATAAACTCGCCAGGTTGGATGTCTGGATTTTCGTATCGTGCCGCTTCTAACGTGATTTCGCGGTAAGGATTTTCTAACGCTTCACCGTGATCATCAACCACCATCCAACGACGGAAAGTATCATAACCACCGGTTTTACGGTCGATAGCAACACGAACGTCAATATCACCTTCGTATTTTTTCTTGGTTGCTGTGGCCAGAGCAATCTCTAGCGCTTCAAAAATTTTCTCGCGTGGAACGGCCTTTTCATTTGAAACCGCCTCAGCGACTAGCAGAATCTCTTTATTCATCTCGTCTTGCCTCGTTCACCTTGAAACCATCAAAACTTAGCGATTAAGTTGCCTTTGCGGATATTATCCAATGCGACAACTAACTCTTTACCATTCACTTTCAGTGAGAGCATTTGCCCGTCGACCGCAGTGATGGCGCCTTTTAAATTACGACTGCCGTCAACCGGCATAGTCAATTGAAGCTTTACATCCTCGCCCACATAGCCCGCATACTGCTCAGCAGTAAATAAGGGTCTATCAACGCCTGGCGAAGAAACCTCTAGGGTATATTCTGTAGAAATAGGATCTTCAACATCGAGTACAGCACTGACTTGGCGACTTGCATTGGCACAATCTTCAATATTGATACCATTCTCACCATCAATGAACACTCGCAGTGTGGAATGCTTACCCGCTTGAACATATTCAATGCCCCATAGCTGAAAGCCTAATGCTTCCACAGGTACTTTGAGCATTTCTGCCAGTCTGAATTCTAACGTTGCCAAGATTGACCCCCGAAAAAACAAAAAAGGGCTTAATAGCCCTAGTACAACGCCACATACGAAGTATGCGACAAATTTAAAAGTCCCAGATAACAAAAAACCCCGTAATCACGAGGTCATTAATTTCAAGAACCTGTAAACCATAACGAATTCAAACACTATTCGTTACTAGGAGCTGGTTGCGGGGGCCGGATTTGAACCGACGACCTTCGGGTTATGAGCCCGACGAGCTACCATGCTGCTCCACCCCGCGTCAACTGTGTGCAAGTATATTGACTATCGTCATTTCTTGCAATAACTAAGAGAGAACTTATGTCGTCTATCTTAGTTATATTTGGTGCCGAGAGCGGGACTTGAACCCGCACGACCGTTAGGTCACAGCCACCTCAAGGCTGCGCGTCTACCAATTTCGCCACCTCGGCGACACCTTTTACTAGTCAGGAATTTTCGTTTCTGACTTTTGGGTTCCTTGCTCAACAGGTTGTGTGACCTGTTCAGTGTCTGAACCTAAATTTTTCCATGAATCTTCATTTTTTGCGTGGTTTGCACTTAAGTTGCCAATTAGCAGACTTAAAGTAAAAAACGCAATGGCAAGAATTGCCGTAGTGCGTGTCAGGAAGTTACCTGAACCGCTTGAACCAAACAGAGTACCTGATGCACCGGCGCCAAAAGAGGCCCCCATGTCAGCTCCCTTACCTTGCTGAATTAATACTAGGCCGATCAGACCTAATGCAACCAACAAGTAAATAACTACTAGAACTTCATACATATTATGCGCTCATCGCTATGGTACACAGACTTAAAAACTCGCTAGAGTTTAAGCTAGCACCGCCAATCAGTCCACCATCAACATCAGGTTGGGCAAATAAATCTGCAGCATTACTCGGTGTTACACTACCACCGTAGAGAATCCTGATATTTTCTCCGATAAACGGAGACACTTCAGAGAGGCGTTTGCGAATAAACGCATGAACTTCTTGTGCCTGCTCTGGTGTAGCGCTTTTACCTGTCCCTACAGCCCAAAGTGGCTCGTAGGCGATAATGGCGTTATCAAAAGCCATAGTGCCGTTTTTCTGGATCACTATATCCAACTCTTCCGCAATCACCTCAAAGGTGCGTCTTGCTTCACGTGCTGGACCTGACTCACCCACACATAAAATGGGAGTTAAGCCATGCTTTTGTGCAGCGGCGAATTTCTCCGCTACGATATTACTCGTCTCTCCGTACATACGGCGACGTTCTGAATGTCCGATAATCACATATCGACATCCTGAATCTTTGAGCATCTGACCTGAAACTTCTCCGGTATAAGCGCCAAAGTCGTGTTGACTTAGGTTTTGTGCGCCCATCCTAACAAGTGAACCGTCTAACGCTTCCTTGTTTGCTTCTAGCAGTTGCCTAACGCTCTCTAGATAGATAGAAGGCGGGCATAAAACCACTTCAGCTAAATCATTTTGGAGCTTAGAGGCAAATTTTTTGAACAACTCTTGGGCTAATGCCGCACTGCCGTTCATTTTCCAATTGCCAGCGACCATAGGACGTCTGAGTGCCATCACTGTCTCCTCTGAAAGCGGCGTGAATAATAGCGAACCACTTATTAAGTTACAATAGCTAAATTCGAATTTTTTCAGATATCAGGTTGGAATGCTTATTTTTTACACGCCAAAGCTGATTTCTGTTCATTTGTGCAGCTAACACCTTAATTTTAAATTGGTATCAGCCGCACTCATTACAAAATAGGCAAATATTAGCTTGCCGATTTTACGGCATCCGCAATCAAATTTGCGTGCGCCAATACTGCACTATGATCGTCACCTTCTACCATGACGCGGATCAAAGGTTCTGTACCTGACTTACGTAATAGTACTCGACCGCGCACGCCAAGCTCAGATTCAACCTGTGCCTGCGCCGCTTTTACTTTATCTGACTTAAGTGGGTCATGCTCGCCCTCAAAGCGCACATTGACTAACACCTGTGGCAACATTTCCATCGCAGAAGTCAGTTCTTCTAGTGTGGCATTTTGGCGACGCATAGCCGCTAACACTAAAATCCCCGCGACAATACCGTCACCGGTTGTGCCGTGGTCAAGATTAAGGATATGCCCTGAATTCTCGCCACCGATACGCCAATCGAGTTCTTTCAGTAATTCCATCACATAGCGGTCGCCCACTTTTGAACGTGCAAAAGGAATATCTAATGCTTGCAAGGCTAAATCAAGCCCAAGATTCGACATCAAGGTGCCGACCACACCGCCGCGCAATACGCCGCGAGATTTCGCATCACAGGCCAGAATATATAAAATCTGATCGCCGTCGATGACTTCGCCTTTGCTGTTGACCATCATAATGCGGTCACCATCGCCGTCGAGCGCGATACCTAAATCGGCATTTTCGGCCAAAACGGTTTCGCAAATCTTGCCCATAGACGTTGCGCCCACTTTGTCATTGATGTTCATCCCGTTGGGTTTATCACCAATGGCAATCACCTCGGCGCCTAACTCACGGAACACAGCTGGTGCTATGTGATAAGTTGCGCCATGGGCACAATCGACCACAATTTTTAGTCCAGTTAACGTGTGTTCTGCTGGGAAATTTCCTTTGCAATACTCGATATACCGGCCACGGGCATCTTCAATGCGCGACACTTTGCCTAACAAATGCGATTCAACGCAAACGAGGGGCTTTTCAAGCTCGGCTTCGATTTCTAGCTCTAAGTTATCGTCTAACTTACTGCCGTCGGTCGAGAAAAATTTAATGCCGTTATCGTAATAAGGATTGTGTGATGCGCTGATCACCACCCCTGCTTCGGCGCGAAACGTACGCGTCAAATAGGCGACTGCGGGCGTGGGCATAGGCCCCATTAACATCACATTAAGACCTGCGGCAGAAAGGCCTGCTTCCAGTGCCGACTCAAACATATAACCCGAAATACGGGTATCTTTACCTATGATCACCTTTTTGGTACCACTGCGGGATAATACGCGACCCGCTGCCCAACCTAGTTTTAGCGCAAGCTCAGGCGTCATTTGACCTGAACCGACCTTTCCCCGAATACCGTCAGTTCCAAAAAATTTACGTTCTTTCATATCGCCCCACAAACTCAAATGTGTCCCAATGATTTGGGATCATAATATTAATTAAATGCTTAACGAGAGCATAACGATGCTTAAAAATACGCTTGTGTCGCTTGTAACACCTTGAGCATATCCACAGTTTCAGCAACGTCATGTACGCGAATGATATGAGCTCCCTTTTGGGCCGCTATCATAGCGCCAGCAAGGCTCCCAGCAAGACGCTCTGAGGTCGGTTTTGCTAAGAGGTTCCCTATCATGCTCTTACGAGACAATCCTATCAATACGGGTAAATCAAACTTGGCAAAACAATCGAGCTTTGCCAGTAATTCATAGTTATGTTCTAAGCTTTTACCAAAGCCAAATCCCGGATCGAGTATTAATAACTCTCGGGGGATCCCAGCATGTAAGCAAGCGTCAATCCGCTCGGTTAAAAAGCCAGAAACTTCTTCAATAACATCATAATACGTCGGCGAAGACTGCATATTCTTCGGCTCACCCTGCATATGCATTAAACATATCGGGACGTGCAACTCTGCGGCAGCTTCGAGCGCACCGGGTTCCATCAAGGCACGCACATCATTAATCAGGTGTGCACCCGCAGCGACAGCTTGGCGCATCACTTCAGCTTTACTGGTATCGACCGAAATCCACACATCATGGTGCGTCGCCACATATTTTACTAACGGGATCACCCGCGCAAGTTCATCGTCTAAGCTCACCTCGGCGGCGCCGGGCCTTGTTGACTCTCCACCAATGTCTATCATCCCCGCGCCTTGAGCCACCATGTCATCGGCATGCTGACAGGCAAGTTCATAGGAAGAATATTGACCACCGTCGGAAAAGGAATCGGGAGTGACATTCAGAATGCCCATCACTATGGGCGAAGATAACGCGAGGCGTTTAGTGCCAGCAATCAGTTCAAACACGCATTTACTCCAATAATACGAACACTTACGATTTTACCTATAGGTATAACTAGCGTCATTAGTTTTAGCCTTCACTTTCTATCTGAGGTGACTGATGTCAGAGGCGAAATTTCAGTAATGGCAAAGTGGATAAATGACAGCGCAGTCAAATTGCTAACAAGATAAAACAAGAAAACCCCTTTACGGGGTTTTCTTTTATTTCACAACAAATTACTTAGCAGGTGATTCATCAGGCTCTTTCAAGTCTGGTTCAGCAGACGCTGTAGTCACAGTATCTTCAGCTTTCTCAGCTGGTTCACCATGACCGCTGCCTTTGTCGTTAGAACCATGGTCATCCACTTGCCAATCGGCGGGTTGACGCACTTCGCGACGCTTCATTAAATCGTCAATTTGAAGTGAATCAATGGTTTCATACTTCATTAGAGCTTCTTTCATCGAGTGCAGAATATCGAGGTTATCGGTCAATATCTGTCTCGCTCTCGCGTAGTTCTTGTCGATAAAGACTTTCACTTCCGCGTCGATGATAGTTGCAGTTTCATCGGACATGGCTTTGGCTTTACCCATGCTGCGGCCTAAGAACACTTCACCGTCTTCTTCGGCATACAGTAATGGACCTAGCTTGTCCGAGAAGCCCCACTGAGTCACCATGTTACGCGCAATAGAGGTCGCGTATTTGATGTCCTGTGATGCACCAGTCGACACTTTTTCAGTACCGTAGATAAGCTCTTCAGCTAAACGACCACCGTAAGCGACTGAAATTTGGCTTTCTAACTTACGACGGCTCTGACTCACTGAGTCCGCTTCGGGTAAGAAGAAAGTGACACCCAGCGCACGGCCGCGAGGAATGATAGTGACCTTATGCACAGGATCGTGCTCTGGTACTAAACAACCTACAATTGCATGGCCCGCTTCGTGGTATGCAGTCATTTCTTTTTCGGCTTCAGACATCACCATAGAACGGCGCTCAGCACCCATCATGATTTTATCTTTTGCACGCTCAAATTCTTCCATGCCCACTACTCGGCGATTTCCACGAGCCGCAAACAGGGCCGCTTCGTTCACTAAGTTAGCTAAGTCAGCACCAGAGAAACCTGGGGTACCACGGGCAATTACACTCGCCTTCACATCTTCAGAAAGCGGTACTTTACGCATATGCACTTTCAAAATCTGCTCACGACCACGCACGTCTGGTAAGCCAACGACCACTTGACGGTCAAAACGACCTGGACGCAGCAGTGCAGAATCGAGTACGTCTGGACGGTTAGTTGCCGCGATAACGATAACGCCTTCATTACCTTCGAAGCCGTCCATCTCAACCAGCATTTGGTTCAGTGTTTGCTCACGTTCATCATGACCACCACCTAAACCCGCGCCGCGTTGACGACCGACCGCATCGATTTCATCGATAAAGATGATACAGGGCGCAGACTTTTTCGCTTGTTCGAACATGTCACGCACACGGGATGCACCAACACCAACGAACATTTCAACGAAATCAGAACCCGAGATAGTGAAGAAAGGTACTTTAGATTCACCCGCAATGGCTTTGGCCAGCAAGGTTTTACCTGTACCTGGAGGACCCACCATCAGTACGCCCGTTGGAATACGGCCGCCCAATTTTTGGAATTTAGTTGGGTCACGCAGATAATCAACTAACTCTTTGACTTCTTCTTTTGCTTCGTCACAACCAGCAACATCGGCAAACGTCGTTTTAATCTGATCTTCGCTCATCAGCTTGGCTTTGCTCTTACCAAAGGACATAGCGCCTTTGCCACCGCCGCCTTGCATCTGGCGCATGAAGAAAATCCATACCCCGATAAGCAATAACATAGGGAACCAAGAGATGAAGATTTGGGTTAGGAACCCAGATTCTTCGGCTTCTTGGCCCTTCATGGTGATGCCTTTACGATCAAGATCATTAATTAAATCTTGGTCATATAACGGCATGATAGTCGTGAACTTTTCACCCGTTCGCTTAGCACCTTCAATAGTACGTTGGTCGCTTTTAACTTCAACAGTTGCGACCTGCCCATCACGGACATTATCTAAGAAGGTAGAATAATCCATCTTCTGCGATGACGAAGAAGAGGGGGAGTAACCCTGAAACACTGACATCAGCACAACGGCGATGACAACCCAGAGTATTAGATTTTTTGCCATGTCACTCAAATTACTAGACCTCATTAAGTCTTGCGATTATTAACGCTAGGTTACTACAACTTGTACCCAGTCGCCACAAGATAGACTTCACGGGAACGCGCTCGTGAAGAGTCTGGTTTACGTGTTTTAACGACTTTAAACACTGCTTTTACCGCTTTCATGTATTCGTCAAAGCCCTCCCCCTGAAAGACTTTTACCGCAAAACAGCCATTAGGAGCCAATACTTGATGGCACATATCTAACGCCAACTCCACTAAATACATGGCACGGGGTTGATCAACACTATCTGAACCACTCATGTTGGGCGCCATATCAGACAACACAACGTCAACCTTAGCATCACCGACGCGAGTAAGTAATGCTTGAAGGACTTTATCTTCACGAAAATCCCCTTGCAAAAAATCTACCCCGACGATGGGATCCATAGGCAAAATGTCACAGGCGATGACTTTACCTCTATCTCCCGCTAATTTAACTGCCACTTGAGACCAACCTCCTGGAGCAGCACCGAGATCAACCACAGTCATGCCTGGGCGAATCAGTTGATCCTTTTGCTGGATCTCCTCAAGCTTAAACGCAGCGCGAGATCGCAAGCCCATTTTTTGGGCGAGTTTGACATAGTGATCATCAAAGTGTTCTAGCATCCAGCGATTAGAACTGGCCGTACGTTTTATACCTGACATTTAAAATCCGCAACAATTGAGAGTTACACAAAGGCTATATAAGGGTAGAATAGCCGTTTTTCAACAGTAACTCAGCAAAAGTTGGTAGAAATGAACTTAACAACCAAACAAAAACAGCATTTAAAAGGTCTAGCGCATCCGCTAAAGCCAGTGGTGCTGCTTGGTGCCAATGGATTGACTGAAGGTGTACTCGCTGAAATTGAAAGCGCACTCGCTTATCATGAATTGATTAAAGTGAAAGTAGCCTCTGCCGACAGAGAGCTAAAAAATGCCATCGTTGATGCCATAGTACGTGAAACTCAATCCGCAAAAGTGCAACTTATTGGTCATATTCTGGTGATTTATCGTCAATCACCAGAAATGAAGATTGCTTTGCCAAAGGCAAAGTAATTTTTCTTGATTTTTATTGTGTTAACAAAGAGGCCACTCAATTGAGTGGCCTCTTTGTTTTTACTACAAATTAAAATAAAGCACTAAGGCGTATCAGAAATCACTTGTTCCTTATAATGCTCAGGCGTTAAACCTAATAATTCAGGCAATGAGGTGCCAACAGAAATCGATGAGAATGTCCCGGTTAAAATACCGATAAACATCGCTATCGAGAATCCTTCCAGCGGCCCACCACCCATGATCCACAGCGCACCGACCGTCATTAAGGTTGTCCCTGACGTCACCATAGTACGGGAGAATGTCGCCACAATCGCTTGGTTATTAATTTCTTGAATCGCAAGCTTTGGTTTAGCAATCAATAATTCACGGATACGGTCAGCAATGATAATCGAGTCATTTAACGAATAGCCTAAAATCGCCAGCACAGCCGCCAGTACCGTTAAATTAAACTCCATCTGCGTCAGCGCAAAAAACGCCAGTACGAAGACGACGTCGTGCACTAGCGCAAACAAAGCACCCGATGCGAGTCGCCACTCGAAGCGATAACTTAAATAGCCTAAAATACACAGCATAGCGACTAACAGCGCTAACCCGCCCTGCTCCGCCAGTTCTTGACCAATCTGCGGCCCAACAACGCTGCTGTTAAGGACTTGCACTTCAGAGTTAAGTGGCGCTAATGCCTGCTGAATATCGACATTGCTTTGCTCAGTATCAGCACTCTTTATATCACCATAGCGTAATACCCAACGGCCCGGCTCACTGGCCGAGATCACAGAGACCTCCTGCTGATAGGCAGCGTTAAGCAAAGGTTGTAACTCACTGCTGGTGATTTTTCTATCGAGCTGAACTTCAGTCACCACACCACCGGTAAAGTCTAATCCCCAGTTAAAACCCTTTACACCTATGATGGCTAATGACGTTATCATCAATAAAATTGAGATAGCACTGGAAACATAACGCCATTTTGTTAGATTGATATTTTTCATGGTTATACCCTCACATGACGACTAACATCACGTCCGTAAACTAAGTTAATCAAGGCTCTTGAAGCAAAGATACCGGTAAACATGCTGGTCAACAGACCTAGACCTAAGGTCAAGGCGAAACCTTGAATTGGGCCATTACCGATGGAATACAGCACGACAGCCGTGATCATAGTGGTGAAGTTAGCGTCGAAAATGGTCGAAAACGCACTATCAAACCCCGTATCAATTGCCAGCGCAAAACTGCGACCTTCTTTTAACTTGTCTTTTATTCGCTCAAAAATCAGCACGTTGGTATCGACGGCCATACCCACGGTTAACACTAGGCCAGCAATACCGGGTAAGGTCAGCACAGCACCAGGGATAAGCGCCAGTAGGCCAAACAAGATCACCATGTTAGAGATCAGCGCGATATTCGCCACCCAACCGAGACGACGATACCAAAGCGCCATAAACAACAAGGTAATCCCCATACCTAGACCAAGCGCAGCAAAACCGTTTTCAATGTTTTCAGCGCCTAACGTCGGGCCAATGGTACGCTCTTCCACAATCGTCACTGGCGCCGTCATAGAGCCAGCTCTCAGTAACAGGGCTAATTGCTGCGCTTCTTGATAGGTGCCAGCGCCAGTGATGCGGAAGCGGTCTCCAAGCTGGGATTGAATGGTCGCGACGCTGATAATCTCTTGAGTTTGCTTAGCCTTACCTTGTTCATCACGGCTGTATTCGCTGTAAGACGTCGCCATAGGTTTGCCAATATTGGTACGGGAAAACTCAGACATTTTCTGCCCGCCGACACGGTCGAGGTTAATGTTCACCTCGGCCATGCCCATCTCACCTAAACTCGCTCTGGCATCGACAATGTGATCGCCGCCCAGTACTGGCGTGCGGCCCACATAAATAGGCTTACCCGACTTGTCGTTAAGCACCATGGCATTCACAGAACCTGACTCTTTCACCTCAAAGAAAGCCAGACTCGCTGTAGCACCAATGACGTTTTTCGCGGCTGCAGGATCTTGCACGCCAGGCAACTCAATCCGAATTCGATGATCGCCTTGGCGCTGTACTAAGGCTTCTGTGATGCCAAGTTCTTCAATACGACTGCGCATAACTTGCAAGTTTTGCTGCACAGTCAAATTACGCAGTTTAGTTTGTTCCTCTTGACTCAACTTAATCTGTAAACCCGCGCCATCGGTATTGGATAATTGCCAATTTGGATAGGACTGTTTCATCATCTGACGCACGGCGGCGCGGGCGTCATTATCGGGCAGCGTCAGGTTTAACTGGTTAGTTTGGTCCAAATAGACGCTGGCACCACGGATCTTCTGCTCACGGATGAATTGACGTAGCGAATCAACTAACGCCTCACCCTGAGTTTGATACACAGGGTCAACATCCACATCGAGTAGAAACTGCACCCCACCACGTAAGTCGAGCCCTAGTTTAATCGGCTGAAAACCTAAGTTTTGCAACCAACTCGGCGCGGCACTGGCAAGGGATAAGGTCAACTCTTTGGGCTCTGTCACCATAGAAGAAACCAAGGTTTTGACTAAGGTTTGTTGGTTATCCGCATCGAGGACAATCAGGGTTTCGCCATTCTTTTGGTCGATGCGTTTTACCGTCACGCCTTCGGCTTGCAGCTTATCTCTAAGGGCTACGGGCGTGAGTGTTAACCCAGCCTTAGCGCCCACTTGCACCGCGGCATCCTCACCATAAAATGTCGGCAAGGCACTGAATAACATCACTATGATGGTGACGATAAGAACTATATATTTCCAAGCTGAATAGTGATTTAGCAGCCGTTTATTAGGTTTTCTTTCCATGGGATTAACTCGCTATTTATCACCTAACTTTTAAGTCAAAAGCTAAGCGAACATATTGATATCAGTCCAAAACCTATCATTGAGCACCAGCAAATCTAGCCAGTTAGACTCAAGTCATCACAGCGAATGTAGCCGCGATAGAGATGGTTTCGGTGAGAACAAAAATGCAATGGCATGCAAGTTCAACGGGAGCAGACTCCAGTAGATAGCACACCTAAATAAGTGGGGTTAAGCGGCTTGTTGGCTAAATCGATATTGAAGATTTGAGACTTTCCAACCCGAAATTCGAGCGGGGGAAGATACAGCTGAAAGGGTCCAATCTGATGCGATATCCAGATCGGTCGGTTCAACGACATTGAGTGTCGGTTCGGCGGTGAAGTCTAACGCGAGTACATATACCGGCTTCACCTCACGCACATCGTGCTGGGCAAGACTGATAAAGCGCGGCGAATTTATTGGGGCAAAATTTAAGTCGTCCGAATGACTCACGTAATCTGAGCTTGGACAAGGTATTGGCTGGGATGCTGAGTCTGAATTGATGCGATTGGCATCATGAGTATGTAATGAGCCGCAACTTTCAGCGGTTTGCGCATCAGACTGTATATTAGATTGGGCATTGAGCTGTGCATTGTCTTGGGTGATAGCTGCGGCATCGGGCAAGCTTTGAGGCTCAGCGCTTGGCATTGCATGGTGAGTCGAGCTATCAAGTCCCACAGTGTGCATCTGAACCGTTTGTTTCTGAGCCGTTTGCTTTAGAGCTGTGTGTTTCTGAACATAATGACGAGCGGTATCACTGCGTTGTACTGAGGTTTTTGGCGTATAGCTAGCCGAGTGCGCGATCAACATGATCGCCACGCAGACTAACATCAATCCTGTACGCCAATGTTTTACCAAAGCGTGCCCTCTTATAAAACGAAAGATAAACCCAGTCATACTTAGTTTTTGCTACATAACTGTGGGTTTATAAAGCGAAACTCGCGCTAAATCAATTACACAATACTGAGTTAATTCTGATAAAACTTTCTGATGAAGCTCTAGAGTTGCAGCTTAAGTAAAAGTGCACCAAGAGACAAATTAATCTTTATCCATCTTTCGAGTTCAACCCTGAAGCGCCTTCTCCATCCTTGGCTAAACCTTAAATTCGAAAGCAAAACACAAATCCTAAACACGTATACAAACTCAATTAGCAAATAACAAAAAACCGCCCTAGGGCGGTTTTAGAACGAGCGAGAATCACAGTCTCGGTACGATTTAGCAGACTCGATAGCTAAATCGATTCGCTGATTATAAATACTGTACTGAGATGATTTCGTAATCAGTCATGCCACCTGGCGTGGTAATCGACACTTCATCACCTTCATTTTTACCCACTAAGCCACGGGCTATCGGTGAGTTCACTGAAATCAGGTTTTCTTTAATATTCGCTTCATCATCGCCGACTATGCGATAAGTCACTTCAACGTCAGTATCGAGATTTAAAATAGTCACAGTGGCACCAAAAATAATACGACCGTTGTTCACCATCTTAGTGACGTCGATAATTTGCGCGTTAGATAACTTACCTTCAATATCACGGATACGTGCTTCACAAATACCTTGGTCTTCACGAGCCGCATGGTATTCCGCGTTTTCTTTCAGGTCGCCTAGCTCTCTCGCAGAGGCAATCGCTTCAGTGATCTTAGGGCGACGGTCAAACTTGAGAATATCTAACTCTTTACGCAGCTGTTCTGCACCGACAACTGTCATAGGAACCTTAGTCATAACTTCTTTCGTCTCCTTTAAAACAAAAGCAACCCGTGCCAACGCTAAGGTCAACACAGTCAAATGAGGGTGGAATTGCGCTATTCTAATCGTTATGCGCCTTTGATGCATCAAGAACAATGCATTGACGCAGCTTACCCAACCTTAAGCAGAGTTACCAGCAATGAAATCTAAATCCGCGAGCCAAATAGAATCATAGTGGCTGCATTGATTAATAGCCGTATAGATAAAGGGTTTTGAATATAAAAATGCCCACTCGCCGTAGAGGTTGTGGGCATTTAACGGTGAACGTTACGTCATTTATAACGCTAAATCATTTATAACGAGTCACTTATAACGCTTACTCACTTGAGCGGAAGACTGAATCCTATTCAAGTCCAGCTTCAAACGTAAGGAAAATTTCACTGACGGTTTTATCGGCAAGGGATGTGTCTGCATTCGGACGCTCAATAGATGCATGTAAAAGATAACGTCCCGCCGCAGGCAAGGTCATGGCCACTTTACCGTCTTTATCTGAGGTTAAAGCGATTTCTTCAGGCTTGTTTCGGTATAGGCTGCCGTCTTTCATAATCGCAACACTCACACCTGCAACGGGTTTGCCGTCATAAACAAACTGCAGTGTTGCAGGTTCGTTTTCAACGATATCCGCAGGATGGGTCACTGGGACTAGTTCCAAGTACTCGCCCTTAGGAGCCAAAACCTTATCCGTTGGCTTATTTCGGGTTACGTAGGTTTCCACCCGCGACACATTTAAAGAACCTTCTAATTCAGAGGCGCCCTTTGGCATGACAGCTGCGGTCACTTTTTTATCTAAACGACTGCGGACAAAGCCTTCTTTGCCTTTCACTTTATAGCGGGAGAAATAACGCGGCGTGACTTCTTTCTCGAACTTATAGGTGCCATCTTGCATTAACTGCACATCAAATACCGATTTACGGCCGCCGGTATAACTTGAGCTTGGAGAACTTAAGTCGCCATTAGGCAGTAACACACGTACGTCACTGGCGCTGAAAGGTTTATCCATCATAAACACTTGATTGCTGGCAGACACATCAGAGGTTATCCACACAGCTTCTTGGCTTTCGGCCGAAACGTTAAAGTGGCTAGGTAAAATCCATCTGTCATGGCTGCTTGCCAACGGACTAATACAAAGTGTGCTAAGTAATGCAATAAGACGTAATTTCATGCCTTTTCCTTAAGTTTAACGAGTAATGTACGGGCAATATATTCAGTAGCAGGCTCAGCGAGCCATGCCGCTTAAGCGTATGTCGATAACGCCAGTTTCAGTGGTGGCGGGTAACTGCACTGAGAAGTCCCCCGCAGCTAAATCGATGTTTTGTCGCACGAGATCGCGTCCCCCATGCTCACGCACCACTTCAATAAACACAGTGTAACGAGCAGGCTCGAGTGCTTTACCCGCTTCATCTTTTAAATCCCAATCGATTTTGTAATGACCCGCAGGACGTGTGGCAGATGCAATACCATCAACAAAACTCATATCGTCACGACCCGCTTTACGCCACCAACGACGGATGTCTTTAAGCCATTTATGGCCTTCATCCCAAACCCAAAGGCTTAAGGTTTTTACCGGTTGCCCTTGGGTATTTTCAACCCACACGGCCACATAGGGTCTGTGATATTGGCCTTCGGTAATTTCAGGTAAAGTTAAATCGACGGTCATTTGTGGCGCCGCAAATGCAGCAGAACTCACAAATAAAGCACTCACCGCAATGGAACGAATAAGATGACACATACTCGGTCTACACTCCTTATGGAACGAAATAAACATACACAAGTCCGCAACTACCGCTGACAAGTACCATGTATAACAATGACTTTTTGAGGCGCTTGGTTTGAGGCAATAATAAGTAAGCCCCAGTAAGCGAAAATAAAATAATCAGTACGGCGCTAAGATCGAGTATCCAAGCCCATGCAGTGCCTGTGTTGCGGCCCTTATGCAAATCATTCACTACGGCTACGACACCGTACTCTAAGGTTTCGACATAGGCTTGACCGTCGAGTAAGTCCAACGTCAGGCTGCGGTAAGTGCCGGGCCCTTTGCTGACTAAGCTAATTTCGTCTTCATCTATGTCGGCAGTGGCCATATCCATAGCCCATTCACTTTTCAGCCAATGGCCCGTTGCCAAGCGCCACTGGGCATCTTGTGTATCAACGGGTAATAAATAGGCAGGGATGGGCACTTGCTCCCGTTTAGGTTCCTGATCGGCTTGAGAAAACCAATTAGGGTGATTTAACGTTATGCCTGTCACCGCAAAAAACAGCATCAGCAGCAACAACGCCATAGACACATAAACATGGATAATTCGAGCAAAGGACAAAGACGACTTACTGACTCTTAATTTCAATGGTGCACTCTCAAAAGCAACCCGAAGAGAAATGCCTCCAGAATCGGCTTTCCCTATGCAGCCTAAGACTGAAATGAGCTGCATTAAACTAATTTAATGTGCGAGATTAAATGAGATCGATTATCAAATAGAACAAAGTTTACAAACTTTACATATTCAATACTGCAAAAGAAGCTGAAATATAGGATTGAAGAATAAGACTGAAAAATAAACCGCTTACAGACAAATCTGCATTTAACACTCAAAAGCCATTATCTTTGATTAAATTAGCAGCAAGTCATTTACGGTATCATCTGTAAATACTCATTGGATTCATAGGGATAAAATCCAACATTCACGCTAACTTTTTGGCATAAAATTTACTTTACGCCCCCACTCGTTTACCTCATGCCAATCGGCTACAATCCGCCGCCGGCGACTTGCTGGTACTCCCAAGGAAATATCATCTTGAGTACATCTCTGCTCAAAAAAATGCGCTGCCTGCATATTCTGTGGCTCGCGTTAATGCTCAACGCCTGTGTTGCTCCACTCTTATTAATGTCACCCCAAGGTCAACTAATGTGGGCCCTGCTCAAACCCCTGGTCGGTTTAGATCCAAATGATGTCGGCTTATTCGAACAGCCACTCATCAAAAACCGTATGCAGGAATTGCTGGGTAAAAATTACGATACCACTCTGTCGCTGCTCAAAACGGCCGATAAGATCCAGCAGGAAGGTCCACTTATCTATTTAGTGTCAACTTATACTCCAGTACCTGAGATGGCAGAAAAAGCGGGTCTAGTGTGGAACTCAGACACCAACCAAATGGCAGTCATGCTAATGAAAGGCGGTGCGCCCTTAGTGATCTCTGAGCAATTCAGTAATCAGACAGAAAAACGGGTGCCAAGTTGGCCGAAGGAATTAGCCGACTATACCGATCCACAGAAGTTACAACAAAAAGCCTTAGATGCGGGCACGAACCAAGTGCAGCAACAGTTAGCAATGCCTAATGCCGTCAAAGCGGTTGCAACGGGTGAGGTTAACGCGGTTCAAAGTGCTGTCACTGAGCATGCTGTATTGCCAGCAAGGATCACTGATGCGGCAACAAAAGTAGCCACACCAGCAATGCCAGCGGTTCCAGCGGTTCCAGCGGTTCCAGCGGAAATAAAATCGCTGCCTGTCGTGCCAGAAGTCAAAAAGCAATAACACAGCTCACCACAGTGCATAATCTACTGGCACTGTGGTATTCACTGTCGCTATATAGCAGTACAAACTCCCCTTCTTCGATATCCTGATTCAAGCCCTGCTTCTTATGCCTGCTATTATGCTGGTGCTTATGTTGACTCTTATACTCACTCATAGATTAGTTGTGCCTGCTAACTCTAAGCCTCACTCGACGCTCTGCATCCCAGAACTAAACGGATAAGGCTTATTCAGCTTGCTGACGACTTAAAATCCAATACATCATTATTGAGCCGCTCTATAAACGGCTAGATAAAAACAAACGACAGAAATTCAAGCCAGCTATAGCAAGGACATTGATAGAAAAGGGAAATGCTAAACGAAGAAAACGAAAGAAACCAAACTACGAATAATGCGAAAGCAGATAGAGAGTGAAAACGAATAGTAAGGATATAGTGAAAAGCTAGAAAGCAAAAAGCCTGTCCGAAGACAGGCTTTTTAACTTTTGGCTGGGGTACAAGGATTCGAACCTTGGAATGCTGAGATCAAAACCCAGTGCCTTACCACTTGGCGATACCCCAATAAACTTGTTTAATCTTCTATCGAAGATTGCATTTTGATGGTACGGGAAGAGAGACTTGAACTCTCACACCTCGCGGCACCAGAACCTAAATCTGGCGTGTCTACCAATTTCACCATTCCCGCATCAAAATGTACCAAAATTGCCTATTCAACAGCTTTGGATTTTTCTCTGATAAATCACTTTAACAGAGTTAAATATGGTAGCAATGGCGGGACTTGAACCTGCGACCCCAGCATTATGAGTGCTGTGCTCTAACCAGCTGAGCTACATTGCCATGGCTGGGGTACAAGGATTCGAACCTTGGAATGCCGAGATCAAAACCCGGTGCCTTACCACTTGGCGATACCCCAATCAACTTGGAAACTGAGAAAAAATGGCTGGGGTACAAGGATTCGAACCTTGGAATGCCGAGATCAAAACCCGGTGCCTTACCACTTGGCGATACCCCAACTAACTCTGTTTCAAACATCCGCTTATCGCAGATGCTTCTAAATTCATATATCAAACTTATATTTTAAATATAATGGTACGGGAAGAGAGACTTGAACTCTCACACCTTGCGGCACCAGAACCTAAATCTGGCGTGTCTACCAATTTCACCATTCCCGCACAGCTTCATGTTTACATCTTGAACAGATGCTAGCAATCAATGCTAGAGTAAAATCGACGTCTATTTTATATAAGAATATGCTTCTTAAATAAAATGGTAGCAATGGCGGGACTTGAACCTGCGACCCCAGCATTATGAGTGCTGTGCTCTAACCAGCTGAGCTACATTGCCACTTCGATATTACGCGCCCCTCTCAGCGAGGAACGGGGCGTATTATGCTTATTCGAGGTATCTAGGTCAACAGCTTTTTTTCGCTATTTCCCTTGGGCCAAGCTGTTCGGCTATTACTTCACCAAAGTGAGCAACAGATGTGCTAAATAACACACTATTGCTCGTACTTAGCTTAATTTATCGAGACTGACTACTTGGATAATCCTTGTTATACGTTAAACAAGAAATGCATCACATCGCCATCTTTAACGATATAGGTTTTACCTTCCACACGTAACTTACCGGCTTCTTTCGCGCCAGCTTCACCTTTGTGGGCAATAAAATCTTCATAGGACATGACTTGTGCACGAATAAAGCCGCGTTCAAAATCGGTATGGATAACACCCGCCGCTTGTGGAGCACTTGCACCTACTGGCACAGTCCAAGCACGCACTTCTTTCACGCCTGCGGTGAAATAAGTTTGCAGATTCAGTAATTGGTAACCAGCACGAATAACGCGATCTAAACCAGGCTCTTCGATACCCAGATCTGCCATAAACTCATCGCGATCGGAGATTTCCATCTCAGCCAGTTCAGATTCAATCGCGGCACACACAGCAACAACGATAGCGTTTTCTGTGGCTGCAATAGCGCGAACAGCGTCTAAGTGTGGGTTGTTCTCAAAACCATCTTCCGCCACGTTAGCAATATACATGGTCGGTTTTAAGGTTAAGAAGTTAAGGTAAGCAACGGCTTCCAGTTCTTCTTTAGATAATTCCATTGAACGCAGCATTTTCGCTTCGTCTAGAATTGGACGCATTTTCTCTAATACTTCCACTTCAAACTTAGCATCTTTATCGCCGCCTTTAGCACGTTTTTGCTGGCGTTGAACCGCGCGCTCTAAGCTGTCTAAGTCAGCTAAGGCTAATTCAGTGTTGATGACTTCGATATCGCCAGCAGGATCAACCTTGTTAGCAACGTGAACAATGTTGTCATCATCAAAACAACGCACTACGTGACCAATGGCATCGGTTTCACGGATGTTAGCTAAGAACTTGTTACCTAAACCTTCGCCTTTAGATGCGCCGGCTACAAGACCTGCGATATCTACGAATTCCATGGTGGTCGGTAACACACGTTGTGGATTCACAATCGCAGCTAACGCATCCAGACGTGGATCCGGCACAGGTACAACACCTGTGTTAGGTTCAATGGTACAAAACGGGAAGTTAGCCGCTTCGATGCCAGCCTTAGTTAACGCATTAAAAAGCGTTGATTTACCTACGTTAGGAAGACCAACAATGCCGCATTTAAAACCCATATGCTTACCTTTCTCTCGATTATTGGCTGACAAGTCACACTCATCAGCGAGGTTTAGTCGTCCTGCCCTATGGCAGCACATTACTGAATTAATTAGTTAATTAACTTGAGTCTCGCCAAAGGCAAAACCTACTCCGCTTTAAAGGAGTGTAATCTGTTCATGGCTTTCACCATGTCTTGCTTAAACAAAATCTCAGTAGAACGCACGGCTTCATCTATCGCCGCATCGATAAGCTCTTGCTCTTTAGCAGGTGCTTTTCCCAGTACGTAACCACTCACTTGGTTTTTATCACCGGGATGACCGATACCTAAGCGTAAACGGTAGAAGTTTTTATCGTTAGCCAGTTTAGCAATAATATCTTTCAAACCATTGTGGCCGCCATGGCCGCCACCGAGCTTGAACTTAGCCACGCCGGGCGGTAGATCGAGTTCATCATGAGCGACCAGAATCTCTTCCGGTGTGATACGAAAAAAGTTCGCCAAAGCTCCCACGGCTTTACCACTTAAATTCATATAAGTCGTCGGGATCAATAAGCGGACATCTTTTCCGTGCAATACAGCTCTAGCGGTCAAGCCAAAATACTTACTGTCGGCCACTAAAGTCACGCCGCAAATTCGAGCCAACTCTAGTACGTACCAAGCCCCCGCATTATGGCGAGTGTGCGCATATTCAGCACCAGGGTTTGCCAGACCAACTATTAATTTTATTTCGCTCATGACACTCAATATCGTTATTTCATCGATGGCAGCCGCGCAAAGCGCCAACTGAACTGACCATAGCTGCTAAAAACGCGGCATTTTAGCACTCAAAGCCCAAGTCAACAAATGCCACGTCATCGCACTGAGTCAGAACGCAGAACAACTCAGGATTAATTAAGCCCCATTGCATATTTAAGAACGGTCTTTTTGATCGGAGAATTGATGTTTGCCAACTTTAACGCGCCATTACGCAGCAGCTTTAACGGCAGGATATCGTTGCTAAAACCTGCATAAAACAAATCCATCGCCGTCATCATCAGTTGGTTATCGCGATAGCGTTTGCGCTGATATTGGGCAAGCACTTCATTCGACCACCAGATATTATCTTGGGCTAACGCATCCTTGATGACCGCCAAAAACGCTTCAACATCCTTAAACCCAAGGTTCACCCCTTGGCCAGCGAGCGGATTAATGGTGTGGGCGGCATCCCCTAAAATCACCACGTTCTGACTATAATAACGCTGTGCATGGCGACGAGTGAGGCCAAAACTGCCTTTATTCTCAACGGCGAAATCGGCATCTAAGCGTGCAGGGAAATGCAAACGTATCTGTTCGGCCAACTGTTTGTTGTTAAGCTGCATTAACTGTTTTATTCGGTTGGCGTCGTCGTACCACACCAGCGAAGCATTGTTGCCGGGCAGAGGTAATAATGAACGCGGTCCTTTTGGCGTAAACTGCTGCCAAGTGACATCTTGCTGGCCCTGTGCGGTGTTGATATTGATCAGCATCGCCGATTGAGCATAATCCCACCCTGAAATACCAATCCCAGCCCATTGGCGTACCTGCGAGTGTGCACCATCGGCACCGACCAATAGCTTAGCGTTAAGTTTACGATTCGATTGTAAGTGCACACTGACGCCATCACTATCACGGGCAAATGCCACCACTTTATCGGGGCAATATAAAGTAATGCCCGCCAATTGCGTCATTTGTTGCCACAGGGCAAGTTGGATTAAACGGTTTTCAACGATATGGCCTAAATGACTAGCGCCAATTTGCGAGCTGTGGAATTGGGTGATGCAGCCATCAAGCTCCCAAGTTTCTAAGCCAAGATAAGGCACATTGCGCATCTTCAGCAGTGAATCTAAGGCGCCAAGACGTTCAAGCAGCGTTTCAGAGGCCACACTGATGGCCGAGACTCGCACATCTAACGGCTGCTCGGCTTGATAAGCCTCTGGCGCAAATGATTCAATCACCGCCACTTGCAAGCCCTGCTGGGCTAATCCAATTGCCGTCGCCGCACCGACCATACCGCCGCCGACGAGAATGATATCGAACTCAGCGTCTTCAACATGAGTGCCTTTAACATGAGTGACGTCAGAATGAGTTGTATCGGATGTCATAGGTGCACTTGTTTCGTCAATTTGGCTCATCTTACTTACCACCTTAGTTACCACCTTTATTGCCTTGTTTGTTACTGCCCAAGCGACGTCTTTACACTATCTATGCGCCAGCTATTTTACACCGACTGCATTGGCTAAACCTGATGCACGAGAAAGCCACAAACTTTGTATCAAAAGTATGTCTCCTAGCACTCAAACGTGAGCAAATGTTGCTATCCGCCCGTCTGCTCACAGTTGCTTACAAAGACAAAATTTACCCGTTTCAACACTAACTAAACTCAAGTGGCACGGGCATCATAGCCAAAATCACTTAATCGAGATTTTGTGATTTGGCTGGCGTTATCCGTGCTGAACACTCTCACTTAACTAGCACCTAGCCCTAAGCCGTATTGGACGAGTTAATAAGTGAATCCACCGTATAAATTAGCGAGGATGTCATGAAAACACTGACTCTTTTACCCATAGCCAGTCGCTTATTAATTTGCAGCACAACACTAGGCGCAGCATTTACATTGGGCACTGCACTCACATTAGGCATTGCACCGCTAGGTCAAGCCATCGCCGCTGGCTCAGCGGCTAACTCAGTCGCGAGCCCAAACATTGAAACCATCACAGTGACCTATCGCGACCCGCTCGATTATGCCTTATATCTACATACCACGGAAATGTTGAGCGCATTTCGACTCGAAATTCGTGAAGACATAGGCATTCAAGCACACAATAGCTTGATGGAAATGGCCAAAGCTCAGCATGTTAACCGTCTTAACCTCACCCAAGTACAAGCCAGTAATAAAAACCTAGCATTTGTATGGGTATCGCCCTCGGCAAAAGCCAACAGGTAAAAGTGAGGACAAAGCTGGTCAGCAGCCATAACAGCAGGTAAAATGTCGCGCTATTTTTATTGGTCATCTTAGGGCGACACAACTGATGAGTAAGAAACTCCATATCAAGACTTGGGGCTGTCAAATGAATGAGTATGACTCATCCAAGATGGCTGATCTGTTAGGCGAATACCAAGGTTATACCTTGACTGAAGAAGCGTCTGAGGCAGACATTCTCCTGCTGAACACTTGTTCAATCCGTGAAAAAGCGCAGGAAAAAGTGTTCCATCAGCTAGGACGCTGGAAGACGCTTAAAGATAAAAATCCCAATTTGATTATTGGCGTGGGCGGCTGCGTTGCTTCACAAGAAGGCAAAGCGATTAAAGACAGAGCCCAATGTGTCGACATTATTTTTGGCCCACAAACGTTGCACCGTCTGCCCGAGATGATCGAGCAAGTGCGCCGTGGTGACAAAGCGGTTATCGATATCAGCTTCCCTGAAATCGAAAAATTCGACCGTCTGCCAGAACCCCGCGCCGAAGGCCCAACCGCGTTTGTGTCTATCATGGAAGGTTGCAGCAAATACTGCTCGTTCTGTGTTGTACCTTATACTCGCGGTGAAGAGGTCAGCCGTCCATCGGACGACATCATCCTTGAAATCGCCCAATTGGCTGAGCAAGGTGTGCGCGAAGTAAACCTGCTAGGTCAAAACGTGAATGCCTATCGCGGCGCAACTCACGATGGCGCTATCTGTACCTTTGCTGAGTTACTGCGCTTCGTGGCAGCCATCGACGGTATCGATCGTATTCGCTTCACGACCAGTCACCCGATTGAATTTACACAAGATATTATCGACGTTTACGAAGATACCCCAGAGCTAGTGAGCTTCTTACACTTGCCAGTACAATCGGGTTCTGACCGTATTCTAACGGCAATGAAGCGTGGCCACATGGCGATTGAATATAAGTCAATCATCCGCCGCCTGCGTAAAGCCCGTGAAGGCATTCAAATCAGCTCAGACTTTATCATTGGCTTCCCTGGCGAAACCAAAGAAGACTTTGCTGATACCATGAAGTTGATTGAAGACATAGGTTTCGACCACAGCTTCAGCTTTATCTATAGCGCACGTCCGGGCACGCCAGCGGCGGATTTACCCGATAACGTCGATATGGAAGAGAAAAAGCAACGTCTCGCGATTCTGCAAGACCGCATCACCCAGCAAGCCATGCGCTACAGCCGCCACATGATGGGCACAGTGCAACGAATTCTGGTTGAAGGTCCATCGGTGAAAAATCCAATGGAACTGCGCGGCCGTACTGAGAACAACCGAGTGGTGAACTTCGAAGGTCAACCAAAACACATTGGTACTTTCGTAGATGTCGAAATCGTCGACGTTTACACTAACTCACTGCGTGGTGTCTTTATCCGCGGCGAAGATGAAATGGATCTACGTCGTAGCCTGCGTCCGGCTGAAATTCTGGCCAAGCGCAAGCAAGATGATGAGCTAGGTGTGACTCAATTTAAGCCATAAGCTTTAAATCGGCTTAAACAGTACCTATATAGAAAAGGGCGACTTAGTCGCCCTTTTGCTTTCACGTACTTTTATTTAAGTCCACCGAGGCAATTGCTATTTTCCGTTAGCAATTATCGGCTATGGCTCGTAAACTGAACTTATCTTGCAACGGTTTAGCGTCATAAACCTTGCTTTCTTATTCGCTATTGGGAGTGCTATTTGTCCAGTAAATTAACTACAATGAATCTGTATCTCGAACCCGCAGAAACACGCCGTTTGGCTTCACTGTGCGGTCCATTCGATGACAATATCAAGCAGATAGAACGTCGCGTTGGCGTTGAAATCGTCCGCAAGAACAATCATTTCCAGATCACCGGACTGCCACGCAATTGTTTAAGCGCCAACAACTTACTCAAAGAACTCTATATCGAGACCCAAACGGTCAAAGGCAGCACGCCCGATCTTGAGCCTGAACAAGTCCATATCGCCATTCAAGAAGCCATCGCCCTAGAGCAAGAAGACGCGAGCGACGACAGCAGCATTAATATCAAAACTCGCCGCGGCGTCATTAAGCCACGCAATCCAAACCAGAGCTTATATGTGGCCAATATTGTGCGCCACGACATTACCTTTGGTATTGGCCCTGCGGGAACCGGCAAAACCTACCTTGCGGTAGCAGCGGCAGTGGATGCGTTAGAACGCCAAGAAGTGCGCCGTATTTTGCTGACTCGCCCAGCGGTAGAAGCGGGTGAAAAACTTGGTTTCTTACCAGGGGATTTAAGTCAAAAGGTCGATCCTTATTTACGTCCACTCTATGACGCATTATTCGAAATGCTCGGCTTTGAAAAAGTGGAACGCTTAATTGAGAAAAACGTCATCGAAGTGGCGCCGCTTGCCTATATGCGCGGTCGCACCTTGAACGATGCCTTTATTATTCTCGATGAAAGCCAAAACACCACAATCGAGCAAATGAAGATGTTCCTCACCCGTATCGGTTTTAATTCCCGCGCGGTGATCACAGGCGACATCACGCAAACCGACTTGCCTAAACATCAAAAGTCCGGCCTACGCCACGCGATTGAAGTGTTAAGCCAAGTAGAAGAAATCAGCTTTAACTTTTTCGTCTCCCAAGACGTCGTGCGCCATCCAGTGGTTGCTCGTATCGTCGAAGCCTATGAGGCCTTTGATTTAAAAGAGCAAACCTTAAAGGCCAAGAAAGAAAGCCAATACCAGAAACAACAGGAAGCCGCAGCACATGAGTCTTGATTTAGCCTTAGATATTCAACATGCCACCACCTGCGACTGGTTGCCAACGGACGAGCAATTCGCCATTTGGGTCACGACCGCGATTGGCAATAGCATGAATGAAGCTGAATTAACCATACGTATAGTCGATAGCCGCGAGAGTCAGATGCTCAATAGCACCTACCGCGGCAAAGACAAACCGACCAATGTGTTGTCATTTCCCTTTGAGGCACCGCCAGAAATTGAACTTCCTTTACTAGGAGATCTTGTCATTTGCGCGGCAGTCGTTGAAAATGAAGCCCGTGAGCAACAAAAAACCTTAGAAGCGCACTGGGCACACATGGTTGTACATGGTTGCTTGCATCTGCTAGGGTATGATCACATCGAAGATGAAGAAGCTGAAGAGATGGAGTCGTTAGAGACCCAACTCATTGAAGGCTTAGGCTTTACTGACCCATATAAGGAACAATAGTTAGCTAAGATAATCCCTATCAAAAGCTAATGAGAAAACTATGAGTGACGATATCCCCCCGAGTACGAACGCCCACAAGAAAGGTTGGTTTGATAGAGTAAGTCAGCTATTTCAGGGCGAACCTCAAAATCGCGAAGATTTAGTCGATGTGATTGATGGTGCAGAACAGCGCGATCTGATCACTCAAGACACCCGCGAGATGATAAAAGGTGTATTAGACGTTTCTGATATGCGTGTTCGGGATATCATGATCCCAAGAGCTCAAATTGTCGCCCTCCAGATAGACAACTCGGTCGAAGAATTACTCGCCACTGTGATTGGTTCGGGTCACTCGCGCTTCCCCGTCGTTAACGAAGATAAAGACCATATCGAAGGCATTTTGCTTGCTAAAGATTTGATCCCTTACGGTTTCTCCAACAGTGATGAGCCCTTCTCACTGGACCGCGTGATCCGTCCTGCTGTGGTTGTACCCGAAAGCAAACGCGTCGATGTATTGCTAAAAGAATTCCGCTCACAGCGCTACCATATGGCGATTGTGGTCGATGAATACGGCGGTGTGTCAGGTCTGGTGACTATCGAAGATATTTTGGAAGAAATTGTCGGTGAGATTGAAGACGAATTCGACCACGATAGCACGGAAGAAACCGAGATCCGCAAAGTCGGCAACACGGTTTATATGGTTAAGGCCTTGACGCCAATCGAAGATTTCAACGAAGAATTCAATACTGAATTCAGCGATGAAGAGTTTGATACCGTCGGTGGCTTAGTCTCACACGCCTTTGGCCATCTGCCAGAACGCAACGAGAGCATCATCATTGAAGGCATTGAATTTAAAGTTATCAATGCTGACACAAGGCGTTTAATCCAACTCAGAGTTAAACTCCCCGATCCTAATACTGGCGAAGACGTAGAATAATCACTCGTGCTAAAACAAATCCGGGCTTTTGCCCAACAAAAGTCCCGACCTAGTGCTTTGAGACTCGTACTGGCATTTGCCCTTGGCGCCAGTACGGCGCTTTCATTTGCGCCCTATTCCATTTGGATAATCTATCCGTTTGCCATGGCGATTGCCCTCTGGCATAGCCGAGCGCTTGGCGCTAAGGCAAGCTTTTACTATTGGTTAAGCTTTGGATTTGGCTGTTTTGCCGTAGGGATCAGCTGGGTACATGTGAGTATGGATACCTTTGGTGGTATGCCGCTCATCGCCTCCGTTGGCTTGATGGCCTTGTTGGCTTTGTACTTAGCCTTATATCCGGCACTAACAGGTTTAGCGCTGGCTTGGTTAACTAAAACGGTCAGTAAAAATGGCGAAACCACGTTTAGCCTTTGGCGTAATCTCGCCCTGTTCCCCGCCCTGTGGACCTTGACCGAATGGGCTCGTGGCTGGGTGATGACAGGTTTCCCCTGGTTATGGGCCGGTTACTCGCAAACCCAAGGGCCGCTAAAACCCCTTGCCAGTATTATAGGCGCACTCGGGTTAAGCTTTGTGCTGGCCATGCTCGCTGGTGCATTAGCCCTTTGTTTTACTAAGCGTTATAAGAGTTTACTGCTTTTACTGCCGCTCAGTATTCTGGCCGTTTGGGCTGCACCTAAAGTTTCCGACATTCATCCTACGGGTGAAAATGTTAAAGTGGCACTGGTGCAAGGCAATATTCCCCAAAGCATGAAGTGGGAACCCGACGCCCTGTGGCCGACCCTATTAAAATACATGGATTTATCCCGCGAACATTTTGATGCCGATATCATTATTTGGCCAGAAGCGGCAGTTCCCGCGCCAGAATCTATGGTGCAGGACTTTTTAGATAACGCCAATAAAGTCGCCAATCTAAACCATACGTCAATCATCACTGGCATTATTAGCCATCAAAATAATGAGTTTTATAATTCATTGATTGTGCTTGGTAATCATAATCAGAAACAACAAGCTGGCCCTGACTATGAGGGCGATGGCAGCAATCAATTTAAAAAACATCATCTGTTGCCGATTGGCGAGTTTGTGCCGTTTGAAGCGCTACTTCGCCCGATTGCGCCTTTCTTTAATTTGCCTATGTCCTCCTTTGCTAGAGGCGAATATCAACAGCCAAATCTAAGTGCCCTAGGCCATAAAATCGCGCCCGCGATTTGTTATGAAATTGCCTTCCCAGAGCAATTACGCGACAGCGTTAATCAAGGGACAGATATACTGTTAACTGTCTCTAACGATGCTTGGTTTGGTAGTTCAAACGGCCCATTACAACATATGGAAATCGCCCAAATGCGCGCAATTGAATTGGGCCGCCCTCTATTGCGGGCAACCAACAATGGCGTGACTGCGGTAGTCGATGAACATGGCAATATCACCGCATCCTTACCCCAGTTTGAAACAGGCGTGCTAGGCGCAACCATTCCCTTGGTAACAGGCCAAACTTGGTTCGCAAAATTAGGTCAAACACCCCTGCTACTGCTCTGTGGTTTACTGGTATTACTCGGCTTTGGCCGACGTGTAAAAGCGCAATAGGATCAAGACCATGTGTTACCCAATCAATAAACAAGATGCGGCTGGCTTTACCTTGATTGAACTGGTCGTGGTGATTATTGTACTTGGGATCTTGGCAGTGATTGCCGCGCCTAAATTTATCGGTTTGAGTAAAGAGGCTCGGGTACAAACCTTGAGCCAATTACAGGCCAGCGTAAAAACCGCCAACACACTGGCCTACTCTAAAACGCAAATGCCCAGCCTGCGAAGCCAAGCCGTTGCAGGCCGCGACGATATTATTGATATCGACCTCAATGGTGATGGCACGCCCGATACCAGATTGAAATGGGGTTACCTCGATAATACCGATGTGGAAAACTGGATCACCTCAGATGATAAGCTCATCATTCAATATCAAGGCGTTGATATCACTTACATAGGTTACGATCTTAACAACAATACCTTAGTAGATGACGATCAATGCTATTTCCGCTACACCCAAGCCAGCGATGCCAACACCCCGCCGCTATATGATATCAACACCCAAGGTTGTTAGGCTGACACTTAGTTAACCTGTGTTATCCCGCAATTGTCTGCGAATAGATTAGGCTGATTGCGCGTTCCACGTTAAGGTGAACGATTAGACGTGGCCTTATACCAATCATAGTTACTGTTCATAGTTACTGTGTCTGCATAGCCAATATGATTGGTACCATTACCTCGTTCCTTAACTAAGGTACACATCAAGGCAACTCTATGGCACTGCTTCGCGTGCGCTACCAAACCCACGAGTTTGGCGATCTCGATATTCATGTCAGAACCCTAAGAGACAATCAGGAATTTGACGACATCGATGGCGAAGCTGAAAAGCTCGGTATTTCCTCCGCAACTTGGCCGTTATTTGGCATAGTCTGGCCATCGAGCCAAGTGCTCTCGCACCACATGGCAGACTACAAAATTGGCAATAAACGTATTCTTGAAGTGGGCTGTGGTATTGGGCTCGCGAGTCTAGTGCTGAACCATAGGCACGCCGATATCACGGCAACAGACTATCACCCAGAATCAGGAAATTTCCTTAAGCAGAATGTCGATTTAAATCATGGTCGGGCGATCCCGTTTGTGCGCACTGGATGGGCAGATGCAGAAACGAATTTAGGCTTATTTGATCTGATCATTGGCAGCGATCTCTTGTACGAACAAGAACATGCCGATCTGTTGTCACAATTTATTGAGCAGCATGCTAAACCGGTTTGCGATGTGGTCTTGGTCGATCCCGGTCGTGGTAATCATGCCAAATTCAGTAAACGTATGGTCACCTTAGGTTACGAACACACACAACATAAACCCATTCACACTGAATTCTTATTGGCGCCTTTCGGTGGCCAAATCCTCAGTTACTGTCGTACGAACAGCTGATATTGTCTGATTAACCAAGATAGCGGTGATTTCGGTTTAATTGATCAAAAAAACGACGCAGATGCGTCGTTTTAACGAAATAAGATCGTTAACGCGACTAAGGCGTTAGCGGCTCGCGGGTAAATTCTTCGTGATCACACTCTGGGCAATCTGGGATGGGACTCGGAAATTCAATACTCATTTCATTGCCACAGTTAGTGCATACCATGATGCCCTGACTTACTATGTCGCCACTTTTGTAATAACCATTTTGCTTAAAATCTTGCGTTAATTCATGCCATTCCACTTGGCTACGATCGGTTATTTCACCCAACCAATGCCAAAGCGTATTCTCCAAAGTAATCACAGTTTGGCTGTGGCTCAGACTATCGGCGTTCTGCTCGCGAAGAAAACTGGTAATATCACGTTTTAAGAATTGTTCTACTAAAGCGAGCTCATCTTCTCCAGCCTGTTGTTTAAGACGTAAAAACTCCTTACCTTGAGTGACAGAGTTAAATAAGTTCTTTACAGTCAGCGTGTTATCTTCTGCAAATTGAGCTTTCACTTCGGTAATTAAGGCTTGATACAGTCCTAGTAACACGTTACTTCTATCATTCATAACCAATACTCCTTCATACGAACCTTTTTAATGCATCGCTTCTAGTTTATTCTATGCAGATCTTACTCGCGCTGATATGGCGTTAGATCAAATAATAGGCGGCACTGCCGGAAATAGAGTGATGCAAGAGCAATATAATCCCTCAGAAATTGAAGCCTTAGTGCAAAAGCACTGGCATGACAACAAAACCTTCGAAGTCACTGAAGACGCAAACAAAGAAAAGTTTTATTGCCTTTCGATGTTTCCGTACCCTTCTGGCAGACTCCACATGGGACACGTACGCAACTATACCATAGGTGACGTAGTTGCACGCTTTCAACGTCTTCAAGGCAAAAACGTGCTCCAGCCTATCGGTTGGGACTCATTTGGTCTGCCCGCCGAAAATGCCGCGATTAACAACAAGACTGCGCCTGCGCCATGGACCTATGAAAACATAGAGTACATGAAGAACCAGCTGAAACTGCTGGGTTTTGGTTACGATTGGAGCCGTGAAATCGCCACTTGTACCCCAGAATATTATCGCTGGGAACAATGGTTCTTCACTAAGTTGTACGAGAAAGGCCTAGTCTATAAAAAGACAGCTTCAGTCAACTGGTGTCCAAACGATGAAACCGTACTGGCGAACGAGCAAGTTCAAGACGGTTGCTGCTGGCGCTGTGATACCCCTGTGGAACAAAAAGAAATTCCACAGTGGTTCATTAAGATCACTGCCTATGCAGAAGAATTATTAAACGATATCGATACCTTAGATGGCTGGCCTGATCAGGTCAAAACCATGCAACGTAACTGGATTGGTCGCAGCGAAGGCGTAGAAATGACCTTCGGCGTCGCAGGCCACGATAAAAGCTTCGATATCTATACCACGCGTCCTGATACCTTAATGGGCGTGACTTATGTGGCGATTGCTGCAGGTCATCCATTGGCTGAAATCGCCGCGCACACCAATCCTGAGCTTGCCGCCTTTATCGATGAGTGCAAAAACAGCACAACATCAGAAGCCGAACTCGCGACCATGGAAAAACGCGGTGTCGCTACAGGGCTTTTCGCCATTCATCCTATCACTGGTAAGCAAGTGCCGATTTGGGCAGCTAACTTTGTGTTGATGAACTATGGCACCGGCGCTGTGATGTCAGTTCCAGGCCACGATCAACGTGACTTCGAATTTGCGAAAAAATACGGCCTGGCGATTGAAGCTGTGATCAAGCCAGTTGATGGCGACGTTGATATCAGCGAAGCCGCTTATACCGAAAAAGGCGTACTGTTTAACTCGGGAGAGTTCGACGGTTTAGACTTTGAAGCGGGCTTTAATGCCATCGCCAACAAGTTAGTCGCCGAAGGTAAAGGCAAGCGCCAAGTCAACTATCGCCTGCGCGATTGGGGTGTTTCACGTCAGCGTTACTGGGGCGCACCAATCCCTATGGTGACCTTAGCCGACGGCACTGTGATCCCAACGCCAGCAGATCAACTGCCAGTATTACTGCCAGAAGATGTGGTGATGGACGGGATTCAAAGCCCAATCAAGGCCGATAAAGAATGGGCGAAAACCCAAGTCAACGGTCAAGATGCGCTGCGCGAAACCGATACCTTCGATACCTTTATGGAATCGTCTTGGTATTACGCTCGTTACTGCAGCCCGCATGCGGACGAAATGTTAGATCCTGCTAAAGCCAACTACTGGCTACCTGTGGATCAATACATTGGCGGTATCGAACACGCGTGTATGCATTTGTTATATTTCCGCTTCTTCCACAAGTTGCTGCGTGATGCAGGTCTGGTTAACTCTAACGAGCCAGCCAAACAACTGCTGACCCAAGGTATGGTGTTGGCCGATGCTTTCTACTACATCAATGAAAAAGGCGCCCGTGTGTGGGTTTCTCCTTTAGATGTAGCGACCACAGAAAAAGACGACAAGGGCCGCATTACTAAGGCTATCGACAAAGACGGCAACGAACTGGTTTATACCGGCATGAGCAAGATGTCTAAGTCGAAAAACAACGGTATCGATCCTCAAGTCATGGTCGAAAAATACGGCGCCGACACGGTTCGTCTATTTATGATGTTCGCCTCACCACCAGAATTAACTCTGGAATGGCAAGAGTCTGGCGTTGAAGGCGCACACCGCTTCATTAAACGTCTGTGGAAACTGGCAAACGAGCATGTGAACCAAGCTAACAGCGAAGCCTTAGATGTCAGCACGTTAACAAGTGACCAAAAAGCGCTGCGCCGTGAAGTCCACAAGACGATTGCTAAAGTGACCGACGATATCGGCCGCCGTCAGATGTTCAACACTGCGGTTGCCGCCGTGATGGAACTGATGAACCATCTGCAAAAAGCGCCACAAACCACAGGTCAAGACAACGCCATTATCGGCGAAGCCTTATCAGCCATAGTGCGTTTGCTGTACCCTATCATTCCGCATGTGAGCTTTAACCTGTGGAACGAGTTAGGCAATGCAAGCAACATCGAAGACAGCCAATGGCCAGTCGTTGATGAAGCTGCGCTAGTTGAAGACAGCAAGCTCATCGTTGTGCAAGTTAACGGTAAAGTTCGCGCAAAAATCACAGTGGCTGCCGATGCTGATAAAGAATCAGTAGAAGCCTTAGGCATGAGTGATGAGCACGTGATCAAATACCTAGACGGCCTGACTGTACGTAAAGTGATCTATGTGCCGGGCAAACTGCTTAGCATAGTGGCCAATTAACCGCTGCTAATAACTAGCTATACCCTAAGTTATTGAAGTGGCAGCAAGGCGGCAATTAACAACAGCCCATGAGCTTAAGTTTTCTAAGTGATTGGGTTACTTGAAAGCCGCCAACAAAGCTGCCGCTTCAAGCCAGCAGGTATACAACGAATAGGAAACCGCGAAATCTATGCTAATCAAACGCATATGCTTCGCAATCATGGCGCTAGTGATGATGACCAGCGCCGGTTGCGGTTTTAAGCTTCAACGCAGTTATCAGATCCCCGATGTTCTCAATCATTTGAGTTTGAGCAGCGCGGATGAATACAGCGAACTCACCCGTTTGGTGCGTGAACGCCTGCGCTTGAACAATATCCAAGTTGTCGACGCCGCCGATGACGTTCCAGTATTAAGGTTAATCACCGACTCCCTAGAACGCTCGACCTTATCTTTGTACCCCACAGGTAACGTCGCCGAGTATGAGCTGATTTATTTAGTCGAATTTGCTGTGGCACTGCCGGGCAAAGAAGCGCAGCCTTTCAAGGTTGAAATTCGCCGCGATTACTTAGACGATCCACGTACCGCATTGGCAAAGAGTCGTGAAATGGAATTGCTGACGAAAGAAATGCGTATCCAAGCTGCGGATCGTATTCTGCAAGCGATGGCCAGTACTGAGGTGAATTAATGCGGGTCATCAATTAAATGCGGATAATCTACTAAATGAGAGTCTATCCCGATCAACTCTCCCGCCACCTTAACCAGTTATTTCCTTGTTATCTGATTTTTGGGGATGATCCTTGGTTGATTGAAACCACCAAAGATCAGATCCGCCAATTCGCCAAGCGTCAGGGTTTCGATGAAAAAGTCCAACTCATTCAAGAGACGGGCTTTAATTGGAACGACTTGACTCAGGAATGGCAGGCCATGAGCCTGTTTTCCAGTAAGCGTCTAATTGAGTTAACCCTTCCACAATCTAAGCCCGGTGCCGAAGGCTCAAGCACACTGCAGGCCCTATTGCAGACGCCCAATCCCGATATGCTGTTGATTATCGAAGGGCCAAAGCTCGCCAACGAGCAAACCAACAGCAAATGGTTTAAGACCTTAGATGCCCATGGCATGTATCTGCCCTGCGCTACGCCAGAGGGCGATCAGTTTATGCGCTGGCTCGATGGCCGCATCAAGCACTTTAAGCTCAATCTGCAGCCGGATGCCCGCGCTATGTTGCATTCGCTTTATGAAGGCAATTTACTGGCTGCCGATCAAGCCATGCAGTTGCTGCAACTCCTGAGTCCAACAAATCCCGTCAGTGCCGATGAACTGAGCCACTATTTTGAGGATCAGTCGCGCTTCACCGTATTCCAACTCACGGATGCATTACTGAATAATAAACAGGATAGCGCGCAGCACATGCTGGCCCAGCTCAATGGCGAAGGCACAGCCTTACCTATCCTGCTGTGGGCCTTGTTTAAAGAGCTCGGCTTATTATTCAATTTGAAATGCGAGCAAGCCCAAGGCGTCGCGCTGAGTGCGCTCTGGAGTAAACATAGAATTTGGGATAAACGTAAGCCTCTGTATCAAGCGGCGCTGCAACGGCTCAGCCTCGAACAGCTCGAACACATGCTCGCCCTTGCCTCGAAACTTGAGCTCAACTTAAAGCAGCAGGGTAAAGAGGATTGGACTGGGCTGAGCCACCTGTGTCTGTTATTTGATCCTCGAGCCCATCGGCATCTGGCACATATAGCCATAGACTAATCATAGGTTAACCAAAGAGTTGATATGCGCATTGGTATTTTAGGCGGCACCTTCGACCCGATACACTATGGTCATATCCGTCCGGCGATTGAAGTGAAACACGCATTAGCCTTGGATAAAATCCTGCTGATGCCGAACCATATTCCGCCCCATAAACATCAGCCTAACTTAACCACAGCGCAGCGGCTTAATATGGTTGCCGATGTCTGCTCGCAGCTTGATGGCTTTGAGCTGTGCGATATCGAAGCTAAACGCGACACGCCTTCCTACACAGTGGTCACCCTTGAGCAACTGAAAAGCTTACATCCTGAACATGAGCTGTTTTTTATCATGGGGATGGACTCTTTCCTCCAATTAAAAAGCTGGTATGAGTGGCAACGCCTATTCGACTTTGCCCACCTCGTTGTCTGCCAGCGCCCCGGTTGGCAGCTCGATGCTGCGCATCCTATGCAGCAGATATTGACGGCCCGCAGTCAAGCGCCCCAAGAAACACACGAAGAGCATGCTAAAAGTACCCATAAAAACAGTGGGCAGATTTTCCCTGTGACAATTACGCCACAGGATATTTCCTCGACTCAAATCCGCGAACAACTGGCAAAAGGCGAAATTCCCGTCGATTTACTCATGCCCGTCACGCTAGATTACATCCAAAATCAACAACTTTACTTACCTTAGCTCGAACCGTAAGCAGATATCGCCAACTCAACTGCCAATGGCAATGTATTCCCAGCTGCAACACTGGTATACTACCGCGCTATTTAAAATTAATGAGGTACGCCAGCGTGCAGAGCGCGGAATTAAAACAGTTTGTTGTCGACAAGATCGACGACTTGAAAGCCAGAGACGTTGTTGTTCTGGATGTCAGCAAGCAATCTAACATCACTGACTACATGGTCATATGTTCAGGTACATCAAAGACTCACGTTAAAGCTATCGCTGAAAACCTTGTGGTTGAAGCGAAAAAAGCCGGTATTCCACCTTTAGGTGTTGAAGGCCGCGAAAGCAGCGAATGGGTTCTTGTGGACATGGGCGATGTGATCCTGCACGTTATGCAAGATCAAACCCGTGATTTCTACCAGCTTGAAAAGCTCTGGTCAGAAAAGCAAGACTGATGAAGTTACAGCTCATCGCAGTAGGAACACGGATGCCCGATTGGGTTACCCGTGGTTTCGAAGAATACCAGCGCCGTTTTCCCCGTGATATGGCGCTGGAGCTCATCGAAATACCCGCTGGAAAGCGGGGGAAAAATGCCGACATTGTCCGGATCCTTCAAAAGGAAGGCGAACAAATGTTGGCGGCTATTCCCAAAGGCAATCATATTGTTAGCTTAGATCTCCCCGGCAAAAACTGGACGACCCCCGAGCTAGCAACCGCGTTGACTAAATGGCAACTGGATGGTCGCGATGTCAGTTTACTGATTGGTGGACCGGAAGGATTAGCGCCAGCTTGCAAAGAAGCGGCAAACCAAAGTTGGTGCCTGTCGGCATTAACCTTACCTCATCCCCTAGTACGGGTTGTGGTCGCCGAAAGTTTGTACCGCGCGTGGAGCGTGAACACGAATCACCCCTACCATAGAGAATAGCGGGATCTTGATGTTAACGAGTGTCAACCACCCGTCATGGGATCAGCCGGAGATAGCATAAGTGTCGCCAAAAAAGCGGATAACAATGCATGATCACGCCGCCGAGGCGTCTCTTTTTAAGCGCCGAGCGCTATTCACCTTTTTTTGCGTTTTCGCCCTATTAAGTGTGTTAGTTACCAACCTTTATCATTTACAGGTTGAATCCTATAAGGATTATGAAACTCGCTCGAATGATAACCGTATCCGCGTTGTCCCAATAGCTCCTAGCCGTGGTCTCATTTACGATCGTAACGGCGTACTATTAGCTGAAAACTTACCCTTCTATTCACTCGATCTAGTTCCCGAAAAAATCAGCAACATGTCAGAGACCCTAGATGAGCTCGGCAAGTTAATTGAGATCAGTGAGGATGAGCGCGAAACCTTTACCGAAGCGCTGAAATTTCATCGCCGCTTCAAGCCACTGACGCTGAAAAACCAGCTCACCGAAGAGCAAGTGGCGATTTTCAGTGTTAACCAACATAAATTTCCAGGCATTTCAGTCGAAGCGGGTCTGAAGCGTAACTACCCCTACGGCGCGCAAATCACCCATGTACTGGGTTATGTCGGCAAGATTAACACCCGAGATCGCGCCCAGTTAGAGCGCAGCGATCTGTGGAAAAACTATGCTGCTACCAAGGACATTGGTAAGCAAGGCATTGAAAAATTTTATGAATCCCTACTGCATGGCAAACCGGGTCACTTAGAAGAAGAAGTGAACAACCGCGGCCGCGCGATTCGCACCTTAAAAATTGTGCCGCCAGAGCCGGGGCAAGATATTTACCTGACATTAGATCTCAAACTGCAGCAAAAAGCAGTTGAGCTACTCACAGGTCTGCGCGGTTCTATTGTTGCAATCGATCCCCGTGACGGTGGCGTTTTAGCTATGGTGTCGAGCCCAAGCTATGATCCAAACCAATTTGTACAAGGGATTAATAACAAAGATTACAGCGCCTTACTCAACGATAAATCACGCCCCTTGATCAACCGCGCAACCCAAGGTCAATATGCGCCCGCATCAACCATCAAGCCCCATCTCGCACTCTTAGGTTTAGATGAAAAAGTCATTACCGAGAGCACCCGTGTGTGGGACCCAGGTTTTTGGCAAATTCCCGGTGTCGAACGTAAGTACCGTGACTGGAGACGCTGGGGACACGGCTGGGTTAACGTTTACAGTGCCATTACTGAATCCTGCGATACCTTCTTCTACGAACTCGCCTACAAAGTTGGGGTAGACCATATTGCCCGCTTTATGGAGCAATTTGGCTTTGGTCAAAATACCGGAATCGATATCTTTGAAGAATCCTCCGGCAACATGCCATCCAAAGAATGGAAACGCTTAAAGTACAATCAAGCTTGGTACATAGGCGATACCATTTCCGTCGGTATTGGCCAAGGTTATTGGACTGCAACCCCATTACAACTGGCGAATGCCGTTGGGATCATGGCTAACAAAGGCCGTCGTTTTCCACCGCATCTGCTGAAGTCCATTAAAGACAATACGGCCAAGATTGACTCACCGATTAATGAGTTACCGCCGATTGAGCTTAATAGTCCCCGTAACTGGAATATCATCAACGAAGCGATGCGCCAGACGGCGAATAAATCACGCTTCACCGATGCCACTTACACCGCCGCGATGAAAACCGGTACGGCGCAGGTTATTGGCGTAGCAGAAAATACCAAATACGATGCGAGTAAAATTGCCGAACATTTCCGCGATAATGCCTTAGTTGTGGCCTATGCGCCCTTCGAAGATCCTAAAATCGTCCTCGCAGTCGTGATGGAAAACGCAGGTTGGGGCGGCGCAAATGCTGGCCCCGTCGCTCGCGCCATGCTCGATGAATATATGCTTAGAGATACTTGGAAACCGCAACCATGAGTACCCATAGCCAATATCAAAACATCTGGCAACGCTTGCACATAGACTTGCCATTATTGCTCGGCCTATTGGCTGTGATGGGCTTTGGCCTGTTCGTCATCTATTCTGCCAGCGGCGAAGATTTAGAGATGATGGAGCGGCAGCTGTTCCGTATGGTGTTGTCGCTCGGCATCATGTTCACTATGGCGCAAATCAATCCTGAAGCGCTTAAGCGTTGGGCCTTACCCATTTATCTGGCGGGGATTGTCTTGCTGCTTGGGGTGCACTTTTTCGGTGAAATCAACAAAGGCGCGCAGCGCTGGTTGAACTTAGGCTTTATGGAGTTTCAACCCTCAGAGCTGATTAAACTCGCCTTCCCCATCACTATGGCTTGGTATATCAGTAAGTTCCCTCTGCCGCCGAAGAAACGCTATCTTGCGGGTGCGGCGGTGATCTTGCTGGTGCCGACTCTACTTATCGCTAAACAACCCGACCTCGGCACATCGATTTTAGTGGCCGCATCGGGCATTTTCGTGTTGTTTTTATCCGGCATGAGCTGGCTCATTGTTGGTGGCTTTATCGCCGCAGTGCTCGCCTTCCTGCCTATCCTTTGGTATTTCTTGATGCACGATTACCAAAGAACACGGGTATTGACCCTGCTCGATCCTGAGCAAGATCCCCTCGGCGCGGGTTACCACATTATTCAGTCGAAAATCGCTATCGGCTCCGGCGGACTCTGGGGCAAAGGTTGGCTCGACGGCACTCAGTCACAGCTTGAATTTATCCCTGAACGTCATACCGATTTTATCTTTGCGGTGATCGGTGAAGAATTTGGCTTAATTGGCAGTATCTTACTGTTAATTATGTACCTCTATATTATTGGCCGCGGCTTAGTCATTGCTTCGCGCGCCCAAACCAGCTTCGCTCGACTACTGGCCGGTAGTATCACGCTAACTTTTTTCGTTTATGTTTTTGTGAATATTGGCATGGTTTCAGGTATCCTGCCCGTGGTAGGTGTACCACTGCCCCTTGTCAGTTATGGTGGAACCTCCATGCTGACATTGATGACAGGGTTTGGCATTCTTATGAGCATTCATACCCATAGACGTTTCGTAGATAGATAATTTTTAGGGACTTTTCATGCCTACTCTCCGAGCTTTTTTAGCTCCACTCGGTTTACTGTGTTTTAGTTCATTGTTAGTCGCCTGTACCACGGCGAACGAACCGACACCCGCGCAGGCACCCGTTCCAAGCACGCCAGTGGCTCCGGCCGCTGAAGTCGCGCCCACAATTCCCGCTGAACTCAAAGAAGAGTTTATCCAAGCTCAAGTAAAACAAGGTTTTACTCGTACAGAAGTGCTCGCTTTTCTCGACAAGGCAAAATACAACCAAGGGGTTATCGATGCGATGACCCGTCCATGGGAAGCAAAACCTTGGCATGTGTATTATCCCATCTTCTTAACCGAGAAACGCCTCGACGCTGGTCTCGCCTTTTGGAAAAAACACGAGAAAACCATCGCAAAAGCCGCGGCTAAGTACAAAGTTGACCCACAGATTATTGTCGCCATTATCGGCATTGAAACCTTCTACGGCCAATACACGGGCAATTATCCTGTGATTGATGCCCTCTATACCCTAGGTTTTCACTATCCGCCGCGCGCCACCTTTTTCCGTAAGGAATTTGGCGAGTTAATGAAGTTAGTAAAAGAAGAACATTTAGATATCGATACCCTCAAGGGCTCCTACGCGGGTGCTATGGGTTATGGCCAGTTTATCCCATCAAGTTACCGCCATTACGCGGTTGATTTCGATGGCAGCGGCAACCGCGATTTATTACAAAGTCCTGAGGATGCCATCGGCAGTGTGGCCAATTATTTCCACGAACACGGTTGGCAAGCCAATGCGCCGGTCGCTTTACCGTTAGTGAACAACAGCAAAACTGCACCTAAAGCGAAAGTGTGGGCAGGTGAAAAGCTGAACTATAAAGTTGCAGATATTTTAACGCCGACCTTAGCCTTAGCCGATGCGCGGGACTTAGATGTTTCGCAAAAAGCCTTACTGATTGAGCTTGAACAAGCGGATCACAGTGACTACTGGCTTGGCTTAAATAACTTTTATGTGATCACTCGCTATAATCGTAGCCCTTTGTATTCAATGGCCGTTTATCAATTTAGCCAACAATTAAAAGAACAGCATGCCTCTAAAAAATAATCTTTTACAGCTTGCCGCCTTGGTTATGTGCTTCGCCCTTGCGGCGTGTTCTTCAAGCCCAAACAACGCCAGCAAGAAAAACATGGACCCGAACAAGGGCCGTTATTCGCTGAAGAATGACAAGCTGCCGCTGAATCCACCGAATGTGGATAATGTGCCGAACGCGACGCCTAAGTACGAACCCTATAGCCGCCGTGGTAACAAACCCTATACGGTTTACGGTGAGTCTTATACTGTGATGAACACGGGCCAAGGCTTTAGTGAAACTGGCCGCGCCTCTTGGTATGGAGAGAAATTCCATGGCTACGAGACTTCTAATGGCGAGCCCTATGACATGTATTCCATGTCGGGTGCCCATAAGACACTGCCACTGCCAAGTTACGCTCGGATCACTAACTTAGATAACAATAAGCAAGTGATCATTCGCATCAACGACCGTGGACCATTCCACTCAGATCGTATTCTCGATGTCTCCTATGCCGCCGCCTATAAACTCGGTATGCTCGGCAAAGGCACAGCGCGGATCAAACTGGATGTGGTTTATGTTGGCAGTGTTGCAGCCACTAATTCTGGCGTAGTCAGCGCGCAAGATACGGGCAACCATTACATTCAGTTAGTGGCCTCCAAAGATAGGGCCAAACTCAATGCCATGGCGAAAGAGCTTGAACAGAAATATCAGGTCAAGACCCGTGTACAAGCGGCAAACAATATGTTTAGACTACAGCTCGGCCCCATAGGTCAGCCAGAGTTAGCCGACAAGCTACTCAATAACGTCAAGCAAAATGGTTTTCCTGAGGGCTATATCGTCCATGAATAATGACCGTTTGCTCTGATCAGAATTGATTTAAAAATAGAGATGAAGGAACCTTCACTAAAACCCACTGTCGGAAAGTGGTACACTGTTGAAGATCTTCTCGAATCCTTTCCATTTCATACAACTAAAAGACGTGCCAAGTTAATGATGAATTTTGTAAAAAGTCCCATTAAAACATTGCTGCTAATTTCCAGTGCCTCTCTCCCCGTTTATGCTGCGCAGCCTATTATTACACCTGATGCACCTTCAGTAGCCGCCAAGGCGTTCGTATTGATGGATTATAATTCGGGTCAGATTATCGCTGAAAGTAACGCTTACGAAAGCCTTAACCCAGCCAGTTTGACTAAGATGATGACCAGTTACGTGATCGGTCAAGAAATCAAAGCGGGCAATGTCTCCGTTGATGATGATGTGACTATCAGTAAAAATGCTTGGTCTAAAAACTTCTCAGACTCTTCTAAGATGTTCATTGAAGTGGGCACCACGGTTAAAGTGGGCGATCTAAACCGCGGTATCATCATTCAATCGGGTAACGATGCGTGTGTGGCGATGGCTGAGCACATTGCCGGTACTGAAGGCGCCTTCGTTGACATGATGAACTCATGGGCGAAGCAACTGGGGATGCGTGATAGCTACTTCGAAAACGCCCACGGTTTAGATGCAGAAAACCACAAATCAACCGCCTATGATATGGCATTACTGGGCGCAGCGTTAATCCGCGACGTGCCAGATGAATACCACATCTATAGCGAAAAATTCTATACATTCAATGGTATCAAACAATACAACCGTAATGGTTTATTGTGGGATAACAGCATGAACGTGGACGGTATCAAAACCGGTCACACCTCAGGTGCGGGCTACAACTTAGTGGCATCGGCAACCAAAGACGGCATGCGTTTAATTTCAGTGGTGATGGGCACTCAAAGTGAATCTGCCCGTAAAGCTGAAAGTAAGAAATTACTGACCTATGGCTTCCGTTTCTTCGAAACCGTAACACCATACAAGGCGGGCGATAGCTTTATCACTCAGCAAATTTGGTACGGCGACAAGAGCACGGTTGATTTAGGCGTGGCAACTGACACACCTATCACCATCAGCCGTGGCCGTGGTAAAGACTTGAAAGCTAACTTCGAGCTGACTAAGCCATTAGATGCACCGTTGAAGAAAGGTGAGACTGTTGGCCGTCTATTCTTCCAACTTGATGGTAAAGACATCGCCCAGTTCCCACTGGTGACGTTGCAAGAAGTCAACGAAGGCAGCTGGTTTAGTAAATTAGTAGATTACTTTAAACAGATGTTTTCTGGATGGTTTAGCTAAGCTAAGTCACATAAATAAAGCCACCTTCGGGTGGCTTTATTTTTTTGGGGAGTGCATCGCCCTTGAATCGGGTATAATCGTCACCATATATATCCCAATATAGCCGCTAAGAGTACTGAGTATGTTAGACACTAAATTTGATGAACTGATGGATTTCCCCTGCGCATTTCCTTTTAAGGTCGTCGGTGAAGCCCATGAAACGTTAACTGACAAAGTTGTGGCTGTGGTACAGAAACATGCACCAGGTGATTACTCTCCGTCGACCAAAACGTCGAGCAAAGGCAGCTATCACTCCATCACGATTCGCGTAACAGTCACCAGCAAAGATCATATCGAGATTTTGTACACTGAACTTGCCGCCATTGAAGGTGTACGCCGCGTACTATAAATATTCCTCAAGGCCATGAAATGTGATCTGTCTTACATTTATGGCCAATAAGCGTATAATAGCCCACTCATTTCTAAGGGGAGAGGTTGCCCTTGCAAGACACGACTTTGCACATTCGACATCTTGGAAAACAAGATTACGAATCAGTGTGGCATGCGATGCAGCATTACACTGATACGCGCGACAGCGAAAGCCATGATGAACTGTGGATTGTCGAGCATCCGCCCGTGTTTACCCAAGGCCAAGCCGGCAAAAGCGAGCATATTTTAAATGCTGGCGATATTCCGGTTATCCAAGTGGACCGTGGCGGTCAAGTCACTTACCACGGCCCAGGCCAACTAGTGGTATATCCTCTTCTCGATATAAAACGTAGTAAAGTCGGCGTACGTCAACTCGTCACCCATATAGAGCAAAGCATTGTCGATATGCTCGCCAAGTACGACATTAACGCTTATGCCAAGGCCGATGCGCCGGGCGTATATGTGGATGAACGCAAAATCGCCTCCCTAGGATTACGCATTCGTAAAGGCTGTTCATTCCATGGATTAGCCCTTAATGTCGACATGGATCTGGCGCCATTTCGCCGCATCAACCCTTGTGGTTATGCCGGTCTTGAAATGGTGCAATGCAAAGCGCTTGGCGGACCACAAACCGTGATTGAAGCGGGCGAGCAACTCACCATTACTTTTAGCCAATTACTGGGCTATCAACACCTAGTTCATCATCAAGGATTAGCAGCGTCATGAATAGGCCTGAACGTTTACAACCCGGAGTAAAATTAAGAGATGCCGATAAAGTGTCTCGTATTCCGGTCAAAATCGTCCCCTCAGAGCGCGACACTATGTTGCGTAAACCCGATTGGTTACGGGTTAAACTGCCGGCATCGAATCAACGCATTTTAGAGATCAAGCAAGCGCTGCGTAAAAATGGCCTGCACTCGGTCTGTGAAGAGGCATCTTGCCCTAACCTCGCAGAATGCTTTAACCACGGCACTGCTACCTTTATGATTTTGGGTGCGATTTGTACCCGTCGTTGCCCATTCTGCGACGTAGCCCATGGTCGTCCGCTTAAGCCTGACGTAGAAGAGCCGGTTAAATTGGCGCAAACAATCCGCGATATGAAGCTGAAATACGTGGTCATTACCTCGGTAGATCGTGACGATTTACGTGATGGTGGCGCCCAGCATTTTGCCGATTGTATCCGCGAAATTCGTAAACTGAATCCAGATATCAAGATCGAAACCTTAGTGCCTGATTTCCGTGGTCGTATCGATGCTGCCTTAGATATTTTGTCAACTGAGCCGCCTGATGTGTTCAACCACAACTTAGAAACGGCGCCAATGCATTATCGTAAAGCGCGCCCAGGTGCGAATTACCAATGGTCGCTCGATCTGCTCAAACGCTTTAAAGAGCGTCATCCAAATGTGCCAACTAAGTCAGGCCTGATGATGGGACTGGGTGAGACCAACGAAGAAATCGCTCAAGTATTACGTGACTTGCGCGCCCACAACGTTGAAATGCTGACCTTAGGCCAATACCTACAGCCGTCTAAGTTCCACTTGCCGGTTGAACGTTATGTGCCACCAGCAGAGTTTGACGAGCTTAAAGCCTTAGCCGATGAGCTAGGTTTTACCCATGCAGCCTGTGGCCCATTAGTGCGCTCAAGCTACCATGCAGACTTGCAGGCCCAAGGTAAAGAAGTAAAATAACCTTCTTACTTAGATGCGGATAACCTTGATGCAAACTTCAGGTGATGCTGAGTTTAAGTGAGATAGAGTTAGGGTTATCCAAATAAAAAAACAGCGCTTAAGCGCTGTTTTTTTATGGCAGTGTTTTGTGATGCGACTTATCACAATCGTTCGCGTTGCTATCGTTTTACGACATGAATGCTAATGCTCAGCTTATTCTTGGGTTATCGCTAAATCCATCAAGATAGCGTCTTCTTTACCGCCTGCTATTGGGTAGTAACCTTTGCGGCGTCCTGATTCAATAAAGCCGGCCTTTTGATATAAAGCGCGAGCGGCAAGATTGGATTCTCGCACTTCTAGCATAAGCACCACGGCGGCTGATGCCTTGGCCGAAGCCACCACAGCATTCAGTAATAACTTGCCGTAGCCTTTACCCTGCTGGCTTGGTAATAGGCAAATATCCAATAAAGTCACTTCATCGACAATTTGCTGCACTATTGCAAAGCCTAAAAGTCCATCGACAGAATCCGGATCTGAAGCCGCGTTAGTATTAGCATCTGATCCTGCACTCAGCTTTAAACCTAAAACACGGTACAAACGCCCGAAACAATCGGCAAGGTTCCCCTCACTCATGGGGTGGCTATGGGCCATAGATTCAAGCTGCGCCATTTGCGGAACATAGGTTGGTGTCAGCGCGACCAGTTCCACAGGCAAACCTAAGGTGAGTTGTGTGGCAAGCAGCGCTGCGAATGGGCTATCGACTGAAGGGGTGTTCAAAGCATGTATTCCAAAATATTCGTTATTAAACTGTTCAGTGTTCGGGAGACTTATTTAAGACTGACTTCAATATGCTTTATAAGGTATGAGCTATGACTTAACCACAGCTTGGCCGCTAACTTGCTCGCGCCATTGGTAAATCTGCTGCCAGAGCGCGCTTTTCGCCTGCCAACCTACTAATAAATCGGCTAAGGGTTCAGACACTAACCATGCGGTGCGTGGCCTCACTTTATGGCGGCGCAAATCCCAGACAATCTGTTTACCCGTATGGGGCTCACAATCAAAATCACATTCTTCGCGTTTGACGTCGATAAGCTTTAGCACAGCGTCGATAAGCGGTTCAGCCTCGGGTAACTCACCGTTTTCATCCCAAATCACTAAATAAGGTTTCACCTTAGTGTCGCGCACTCGCCAAGTTGTCACATTCATGGCGGTTAAATAGGCTGATTTATGCATTAGGGTCAGTTTTATTCAATTCAAGTATCGACTCACAATATGCCGCTAGGATAGCAGTTCTGCCTAGGCATTGTTACTGCCACGCGGCTAATGGAGCTGATATCAAGCCGATTAATGACAGCACCATTACGGCGTTTAATGCAGGAAAGTTCAATCGAATTTATAGATGTATAAAATCTAATTTACTCATTTTACATTTAATATCAGAAGATTAGACTGAACACACTCAGTAAGGCAATAGTAGGAGAACGCCATGATAAACATAGGTATCAATCAAGCCAACAGAGAAGAAATCGCCGCTGGCCTCAACCAACTCTTGGCCGACAGCTACAGCCTGTATCTTAAAACCCACAGCTTTCACTGGAATGTTACCGGCCCCATGTTCACTAGCCTGCATTTGCTATTTGAACAGCAGTATACCGAGCTTGCCCTTGCGGTTGACCTTATCGCTGAACGAGTACGTGCATTAGGCGCCAGAGCGCTAGGGTCCTATTCGGCCTATGCCGCGCTGACCGAGATTAAAGAAGATCAGGGCGTCACCAAAGCCGAAACCATGATCCGCGAACTGTTAAACGATCAAGAGTTAGTGATCCGTAACGCCAGAGCCCTATATCCACTGGTGAATCAAGCCAATGACGAAGCGACTGCGGATCTGCTTACCCAACGTATCCAGCTGCATGAAAAAAATGCCTGGATGCTACGCAGCTTATTAACGGAATAATTCGCTAGCCGTATTATTTCGCTAACCAAAACAAAAAAGTCGCCAAGCGGTTACGCTTGGCGACTTTTCCTTTAAAGCGATATCACTCAAGTTTAGAAGTGCTTAGGCTTAGAGATACTTAATCCAAGCCTGAGTGCTGTGTTTTTTATACTCGCTAAATCGCTTAACGGGATAATACAGCGCGATAGCTAACACGCCCGCGATGAACCAAATCCATCCCATACTATTCACCCCAAAGTACTCACCGTGGTTAGCGCCAAAAATGAATTTCGCTAAGCTATAAAGCATTAATAACACGTACAAATGTAGGATATAGAAGAACATAGGGACTGAGCCAAACACAGATAACCCATGGCCGACTCGCGCTAATCTCCCCTCTACTTTCCCACTTGATGCAAAATACCGCTCAAAGGCCACTAAGCAAAAGAACATGCCGCCTAAGGTCACCAGTAAAAAGCTTAATGATGGTGGATATTTAGTTAAATTAAATACCGACATCAAGGTTTCACCCAAATGCCCCCCCGCCTGCCAAGGCAAGGTTTCGCCATAGATGTTAAACCCGCGTAGCAATGCAAAAAATACCCAACAGCTTATCCCTAATCTCAGCAGTGTTTGCTGGCGCTGCGAGGCTTCAAGTGAGTTAGCATTCGGTTTCTGACTGAAAATAGGCCCAGCGACATACCCCAGTAAAATCACGCCCATCCAAGGCAGCGCGGGATAACTCACTTTGATCTTTAATGCACCTTCGCTAATCAGATATCCACGGTCGTGCAATATGGTCCACAAACCGTAAGCCCATTCACTCGGCTGAAAATGAATTGGCGTCAACAGATTATGACCAAAGACAATCGCTAACCCTAAAACAGCCATCCAAGGTCTAGGCAGATTTATCAGTGCCGCCAGCGTTAACATGCTCAGGCCGATCACCCAAATGACCTGCAACCAAAGCGTGTGGTAGTTGCCCATCCAAGAGATGTTGATCACTAAGATTTCGAGCGCGATTAAAAATAAGCCACGTTTAATCAAAAACGCCCGCGCTGAACGCGGCTGTCCATGACTGCGATTAGCATAAAGCCATGCAGAAACCCCTGTTAAAAACACAAACACTGGCGCACAAAAATGCGCGGCAAAGCGGCTTAGAAACAGTCCCCAAGAGGTCGAACTCAAATCCATAGGATCGCTCACCTGCATATGCAGGAAAAACCTTTCCCGCACATGGTCGAGCAGCATGATAAGCATCACCAGGCCGCGCATCATATCGATACTATTGATACGGCTACGGCCAATAGAACGACTCAGTTCTTGCTCGGCAAAACCTGACGGTAATTCAGGACTTGTGTTTATATTCGAGCAGATATTAGAACTGATATTAGAACTGCTAATGTTAGAACTCATAGCTGACACTCACTTTAATGCTACGTGGCTCACCGGGTACCGCCCAAAGTGCCGAATAACTGCTGGCGATATAGTGCTCATCCAATAAGTTGTCCAGATTGACGCCAAGGATAAAGTTGTCGCTCAAGTGCGTATTCATAAACACTCCAAGCAACTGATACGACGGTAATTGGAAACTCGGATCGGCAGAATCACCCAGACGAGAATCCACATATCGCCAACTCATGCCTAAATGTCCATCGATAGAAAATGCATTCAAATCCCGCTTCAGCATCACACTTGCGGTATGTTTTGGCACATTCACCAGAGGACTTCCCGCAGGAATAAGCACGCCCCAGTCGGGATTCAAGCTGTCGTTGGCAGTGCGGGTATTCAAATAGGCGTAGGATAATTTTGCCTGCAAATCCTCCGTCAGCTCGGCAACTAAATCGAGTTCAACACCACTGCTTTTTGCTTTACCTAAAGTGGCAGAAAATCCGACATTGACTGGATCTGAGGTCAAAATATTGCTCTTTTGTGCATCAAACACCGCCAAGCTGCCACTGACTGCTATGCCATTCTCAGCTAAGCCATTAAACCAATTACCATTAAACTTCATCCCTAGCTCAACTGACTTGCTCTCTTCGGCTTCGAAGGGCTGACCTGCAAAGTCGGTTCCAGAAAGCGGTAAAAAGCCTTCAGAATAAGAACTATAGAAACTTAAGGCATCGGACCATAAATACACCAGACCGACTTTAGGGCTAACCCTACTATCGGTTTGCTCTGATAGGGTATTTTTCGCGACTTCACTGATGTCTTGCTGATAGCTATCGAACCTTAACCCAAGGTGCAACTTCCACTTTTCAGTAAGATCCATTTGATCTTGCAGGTATGTGCCCCACGCCTTTTGGGTTTCGTTATTCTCATACAACAAACTCACCTCTGGCTGAGGTCCGCCATATTGCGGCTCATAAATATCAATGGCATATTCGCCCTTTTGGCCGCGATAGCGATACAATCCCGTCTTTAAACTGTAGTGATAGGCATCGGCGCCGAGCAGCAAATTGTGGCGAATAAAACCCGTATCCACATGGCCACTTAACTCTAGACGCAGTGAATTATCCTCGGAGGCATAATCTCGGTATCTGTGCTGTCGGGTAAGCGTGCGACCATCATCAAATAGCGATTGTCGACCCTTTGCCAACTCGGCATCGGACGAATAGCCCTTCAAGCTAGAATCGCGATAGTTATAGCCCGCGGTGAGTGACCAATCATCATTTAATTCATAGTCATAGGTCAGCTGGTGCCCAGTGGCATTGACCACAGTTGCGCCATCATTAGGCTCACCTAAATAACGTGAGCGTGGCACTGTATTGATATCATTGTTGAGCACAATAATGCCGCGATCGAATAACTGTTCTTGCTTGAGGTATTCCATTTCATAAAGTAACGAGGCTTTATCAGAAATCTGCCAACGCACAGACGGCGTGACGATTTTTTTATCGCTGAACACATAATCGCGAAAACTATCGTGTTCCTGCCACGCTCCGTTAATCCGAAATGCCAAGTTATCGGTTAAGCCGGAAGTCACATCCCCCTCTAATCGATATTGATCGAAACTTCCTGCCGATGCTTTTAAATAACCGCTGGTTTGATACTGAGGTTTCTTAGTCACAATATTGACTGTACCGCCGGGCTCTGAGCGACCATAAAGCGCCGAACCTGGGCCTTTTAAGATCTCCACGTAGGCCACATTCGATAAATCTCGATGACCACTAAAACCTCGACCACCATTAAAGCCATTGATTAAATAGCCCGATGGCATGTTTTCATTACCCGGAAAGCCGCGCAGAGAAAAGCTATCCCATAAACCGCCGCCATTGTTTTGCCGCGCCACACTGGCGGAATAATCCAGCACATCTTGAAACCGCGTTAGCCCCGCATCTTTGATCAATTGCTCATCTAACACACTGATCGCTTGAGGAAGTTCAGTTGCAGACACATTGCCACGGTAAGCTTGACGATAGTGGATACTTAAACGCTCAATGTCAGTCTCTAAAATAGCATTACCAGATTGAGCATCCTCCGCAGCCAACAACATTGAAATAGGATTGAGTACAAACAAGGCGCCCAGCAACAGCGCAGCGCGCTTGGGAATATAAAAAGAGGTCATTTTCACTCCGAACATAAACAGCATCGGCGCCTTAGCTAAGCCAAGGCGCTCAAAGTTAATTAAGATAAACTGAATGAACAGTAACTTATGCTGTTAAGGGCGGAGCACGACTATTGAAGAAACGACTAAAAGGTCGCTTAAAGGAAATGGCTTGGAACTCAACCGAAATATAACTCTGCTGAGCCAATTGAAAATGAAAGGGCGTACTGGTTATCGCATGTTGCAACTGGTGCTGATGTAAGCACAGCGAACAATGGGACTTAGGGTCTTCATTGGCATGGGAAATACTGTGAACAGCAATGGCCACAGACAATAGCACCAACATGGCAGCAAGCCATATCGCTAGGGTGCGTCTTGTTTGCATCACACTATTCAAACCATACTTCCTCAAATAATTTGGCAGGCGATTGTATGTTAAGCACAACTAAAGTTGCAAACCGATTTACCTAAGCCGCAGGGCTTAAATGTTACAAGAGGTATACGATAGTTTGTTGAAGGAGTTCGTTGAAAGGCTTTGTTGGAGCGAAATCACTCTAAGCACCTCATCACGGCATCATAGAGTCAGGTCGCTTCGCCTTATGAGGGAGAATTCGAGCCTGACTCCGCCATCAAAAAAAATAGCGAGGGCGTGTTTAAACTAAGGCCGCAACCGAGTCTCGCTCGACTAAGTTGGATAAAAATAGGTGAGTATTGCGTGATTCCGCCGTGGCATTTGAGGCTAACTTAATGGCTAAATCTGTAGCGTAATTGGCCATTTCCTCAATCGGGTAATGCATGGTCGTCAATCGAGGACGGCAAGCACGGGCAATGGATAAGTCATCAAAACCAATCACAGAGACATCTTCTGGCACCCTAATTCCCGCCGCGAATAAGGCATGAATCGCACCAATCGCCATTAAGTCGTTATAAGCTAAGATGGCCGTGAATGGTGTGCCTCTTGCGAGTAAGGCTTGTACTGCGGCTTCGCCACCTTCCATATTGGCGGTGGACTCTTCGATAGCATCCAATGGCAACTTCATATCCCGCAACAACAGAGCTTGGCGTACCCCCAATATGCGTGAAGCAGGATCGCGGTTTTGGTAAATACTGGTGATCACAGCGAAATCTTTATGGCCGCGGTCGAGTAAGTAATTAGTCGCCTCTTGGGCACTGGTCACGTTGTCGAGCCAAACGCAGCGATCGGCAATTTTAGGGATAAAGCGGTTGATGATCACAAGGCCGGGGATTTGCTCAGTGAGGCCGATTAAGGTCGACTCATCCGAATACTCACTGTGGAGAATAATAGCGTCACAGTTTTGATCGCGCAGGGATTCAATCGCATCGATTTCAGACTGAGTCTCATAAAGCGAGTTACGCATAATCAAGCCATAACCACGCTCACGGGCAGCACGTTCCGCACCGCAGGCTAAGCTGCTAAAAAACGACATAGATAAATTCGGCGTGACGATACCAATCGTATTAGTACTCCGTTTAACAAGCGCTTTGGCGTTCGAGTTTGGGCGATAGTTAAGTTGTTCTATCACCTTCTGCACCCGTGTGCGGCACTGGGCGCCAACCTTGCCCTGACCGTTAACAACCCGTGATACAGTTGCAATTGAGACACCCGCCACTCTCGCGACATCTTTTATGGTAGCCAATTTATCCCCTTTAACCGGAAATCGTACTATGAATGAATTAACCTATCGGCCTTGTATCGAGACAAGATCATTAGGGCACAAAGGGTAAAAATAAAACTGCCGAAAGACAATAATAAACGCATAGCAAACAAGGTACTATCCGTTTGATTGCCCGCTAAACTGGCATCAAAACCAACTAAATTAAGTAGCTCACCAGACCCTAGCATTGCCAATACTAAACTCATGCTGATGACGGTATGGTGGCGACTGACTAAATAAGGACTGATATCTTGCCCAGTATCGCGACCCAATTCGGTGAGCATATTGGGGATAATACTGGTCATCGCCGTCCAAATAGCGGCACCAATCACAGCATCTATCCACAATGCCCAATAACCATACGGCGTATACACATACCATTTGAGCAAACTGCCTAAAACCGTAAATACGAGTACTTTTTGTAATGTCGCCACCGCTCCCCACTGCTTAACACCACGGGCGAGCAAGGGTAAATACAAGGCTCCCGCTATCGCATAGCCACTCGATAACGCGCCCTTGAGCGTTGAGCCTTCGGTCACGTCACCTGCAGCCACAAAATACACCAGTAGGTAATAATCAAAACTGATGCAAATCCCCACGGCGCCAAATTGCAATGCCGAGATCCACAGTAATCGGTTGACCTGCCTTTGAGTATGCGCGCTCAAGGTTGGCGCCATCTCTGTTGCGATTTTCATCCGGCTATCGCCTAATCGCACCCGCTCAGGGGCGAATTGCCAAGCGACTAAAGTACATAAACTGCCGATTAAGCCTAAGCCCACCAGCCAACCTATTATTCGTACACCGCTCGTTGCATCAGTAAAAAAGGCCAGCTGAGTTAATGGGAATAACCAAAAGTACAAAACGGCGGCAATCTTCTCGAACAAGGTAATGTGGCTAAACACTCCTTGCCCATCGCCGCTCATCAAAGCCAAACGAAAGGCTAATAGCTTTAAGGTGAGGATCAGCACTGTCATTGAAAGGCTGTAGCACAAACAAAACGCCACTAACACAGACCACTGCCAAGCCATAGGCCAATCTGCTGGGACCATCCACAAGAAGCCAAATAACACGGCGGTTACCCAACCACAGGTTAATATTATCCGCCGTTCGGTCCACAATTGTCGCTGCAACAACGACATAATTCGCCCCGAAAGCGTGGCACCACAGACGATAGGTAAACTCAGCAAAGCGCCTAAGAGTAAGGGATCTAAGCCACGCAGCATTTGATAATAGGGTAAGGCTAACGCGACTAACCCTTGCTGGGCGATAAATGCCGCGAAAAAGCCTGCACCAAGCACCCATTGCAGGTGCTTTTTAGGCGCTAAATCTAGGCTATGACTTACGGCATCACTCGCAGAGTTATCTTCTCGCGGAGCCCTGTTAGCCTTATTCGCGTGGCTTATCGATATAGCCCTTACCTCTTAATTAAATTTATTTCAGATAAGACGAGATTATGGCCTTTATCCCTCGCCTTGATTTCATAATCCTTTGCCACAAACCCCAACTGCACGCCCTGTAATTTGCTCAGCGCCTCAGCGTCGAACGTATAGGGTTCAGAATGAGGATAATTCATCGGCATAAACATAGGATAAGCCTTTGTTAATACAGTCGGCATGGGTGATAAATCGGCTACAGGCATGGTAATGGATTGCCATCCAGCCTGCAATGTCACAACCGTGCCATAGGCGAGCCCATGCTCATTTAACAGTGCGACAGACACATGCTCATTAGCTTGGTCGGCATAGATACGTAGTTGCACGGCATCGTATCCCTTAAGGTTGCGTTGTGACAGCGCATTATCCTTAGCGGGTGAGATACGCACGAGCACATTGTCCGCCTCTGAACCTGTAGCAGATGTCACTAGACTTGGGATATAAAGTTGCAACCCAAGCCCTTGATCTCGCACACCACTTTGGAAACGCCATTCACTACGGGCATTTTGTGGGTAGATTAAATTGTCCCTATCGAGCGAAGCATTAAACAAGCTCACCGGAGTGCCTTTCGCGCGCCACTCAAATTGATAAAAAGCTGCACCGCTACTCTTCACAAAATCCCACTCATTCGGATTTCCCTCGGCATTACCGGGGAGGCTTGTTTGACCAGAGGCTTGTTGAGTCACTACAAAGGCATACTCAATCGCCCCTGTTCGCTGCCAGTTTTTGACATCAGTGAGGGTTTGACGATAGACACTGCCATGGGCCTCCATCGGATAAACCTTAAACTCACTATCACCAAGATAGCGAACATAAAGCTCAACTTTATCTATGGCTTTGGCATCCATCACGCTAGCGCTAAAGGTGAGTGCATCACCTTGATTCAGCGCCTGCAGATTTTGGTGCACTAAGGCTAAGGTTTGATGCGGCATAGGCGGCAGATAATAATGGTCATCAATCTTGGACTGAGTTGAAGCAAGTAAGGATTTATTTTTAGCGACTAAATACTTGCCCGGCGTTAACTGCACTGTGCCTTTGCTGGCTTGTAGCGAAGCGCGATTACCTTGATTGACACCTTGCAGCCAATATTGTTGGCCTAAATCCGACAGAGCCAGATTAAAATGCCGCGAAGCTTGATACAAACGCACAGCTTCACGCTTTAAACTCGAGTTCTGATGTGGATCGGTTAGGGCTAAGGCATCGGGATACACTTCTAATTGCCATAACCCATCGCTGAGCTTATCTAAAAAGTAGCTACCATTGCCGTCATAATTAACGATCGCAGAACTGCCAACGCCAGCGATATGCTCAAGTTTTGTAGGCGCTTGTGGCTTTTCATCTGTGCTATTACTGTAATAAAAACGCGCTGGCTGATTTAATACACTGACATCGTGGCCATAATCTAAAGTCACATCAGCAAAATGGTTACTTTGCGGATAAGCACCGCCCTCAAAACCGCGGGGAACTTGCCTGAATACCTCACCTGCAATCAAAAAACTGATGGCTTTGGATGGGGTATACAGCAGATTGAGAAAATGGGTGTTGTACTCAGCATTACTGTTAGCAATCACAGCTGAATCGTAGGCAAACTGGGTCGCCCATTGGAAACCTGCCTCACGGAAACTGCGTGCCATTGCCGGATACATGACACTGCCCGTGACATCTGCAGCATCAAACTCATAAATCATTTTCGCCTTCGTCTTACAAGCTTCAATATCGGCGAAAGGATTAGTGTAATGGGCAACATTGACCAGAGTATTACTGTTAATCCGGCTCATTTTTACCAGCCCAGTCGGATACCACTGATAGGCAATTCCATCGATATTAGAATCGCATACCGCTTTTGCAAAGGCTGGGTTGTCGCCCTGCTCGCTAATGTTATAAAACAGCGGTTTCGTTACGCCACTCTCATGGCTCACCTTAATTAAGCCATTGATATAGTTTTGACTCTGATAAACATCGCCATGGTGACTCGGCTCGTTAAACAATTCAAAGGCAATAATGTTGGCATCCTGACCATAGGTCACACCGCTATAACGGTTCTTATGGGCAAAGAATTGTTTCAGATAAGTATGCGTCGCCGCAATAGCCTTAGGCTCAGTATTCATCTGCGCTTTAGTAAAGCCATTAGCAAATCCTTGAGTCTCTGTATCCGGCGCTGGATAACCATTACCCCACCACGCAATCGGGGTAATAATGGCGCGAATACCATTAGCGGCAAGCTTATTCAGTAAATAATCCAGCAGTTCTAGATGAACATTATCGACTAAGTTCCCTTTTGCATCGGAAACTTCTCTGTCAAAAACGTGCACGCGATAGCCCGTCACACCAAGACGCTTAAGATGCGCCACATCCATATCGATAGCGGCGTGCATATCAACACCGCTTTTAACCATTGCACGGTAGGTAAAGGCAAAGGGCGCAGAGTAATTCACGCCAAAGTTACGCACTTCACTGCCATCGTCTAGGTACAACACTCCGTCTTCAACCTTCGCATCAGCCGCAAACACACTCGCGCTCAATAACGGTAACAAAGGTGATAACGCAAGTACTGCTGCTAATTTGGTGAGTAATTTCATGCACAATTCCTTTTATTCTTCACTGTAGCCCGAAGGATTTTGACTTTGCCAACGCCAAGTATCCTGCATCATCTGGGTGAGATTGCGTTTAGCTTGCCAACCTAGCACAGTGCTGGCTTTATCGGCATTGGCCCAAAATGCAGCGAGATCGCCCGCGCGACGTGGCGCTATCTCATAGGGAACAGGCACACCACTCGCCTGTTCAAAGGCAGCGATAATGTCCAGCACTGACACACCTTGACCCGTTCCTAAGTTGAACGCTTCAATGCCACGCTGCTGTGGATGGTCTGCCAACCAATTAAGCGCCGCCGTATGGCCTTCGGCTAAATCCATCACATGCAGATAATCCCGTAAACAGGTGCCATCTTGCGTTGGATAATCACCACCAAAGACACTTAAATGGGCGCGACGACCCACTGCGACTTGGGCTAAATAAGGTAATAAATTATTCGGGATCCCCTTAGGATCTTCGCCTAAGTTACCGCTTTCGTGAGCACCGATAGGATTGAAATAACGTAGGGATACGCCCCTGAATTCAGGGTTAGCGGCCGCATAATCGGCCATAATGCGCTCGACCATCACCTTAGTCGCACCGTAGGGACTCGAAGGAGACCCTAGCGGCATTGACTCAAGATAAGGCACGCTTGCCTGCTCACCATAGACAGTTGCCGATGAACTAAAAATAAAATCAGTGACTTGATGGCGCTGCATGGCCTCAAGCAAACACACACTGCCGTGTACATTGGTTTGATAATAGGCCAGCGGTTTTTGTGTCGATTCGCCAACCGCTTTGAGCGCGGCGAAATGGATCACAGCATCAAATTGATGCGCCCCGAACACGGCATCTAATGCCGCGACATCACGAATATCACCACGGAAAAACTCGATGTGTTTACCCGTCATCGCTTCGATTCGTGCTAACGGCACCTCACTGGCATTACACAAATTATCAAACACCACGACTTGGTGGTCCTGTTGTAATAATGCCAACACGGTATGCGAACCTATGTAGCCTGCGCCACCCGTCACTAATACTTTCATTGTGTTACCACCAAGTTGTGTACAGTGCGATTAAGATAATCGCGATAATCGCAGTATGCAGATTAAAGGATGGCGTGGTCGCAAAAGACACTTGGCTTAAATCCACCGTCTTGCTTGGCTGCGTTCTTGGGCGCAGTAAAGACACCAACACACCGAGTCCTAAACACAAAAGGAACACCACGCTCATGCGATCCATAAAAGGCAATGTCGGCCAAGTAAACTTAAGCACAAATGAACCCACGGCAGATCCCAAAGCCGCCGCAATGGCGCCCGCAGGTGAAGCTTTACGCCAGAACATGCCCAGTAAGAAAATCACCACAATACCCGGCGTAAATACACCAGTAAACTCCTGAATATATTGGAAAGCTTGGTCAAATTTACCCAGTAGCGGCTCAGCCATGATCATCGCAATCACTAGGCTAACTAAGGTAGCCGCGCGGCCCACAAACACATAGTGAGTTTGTGATTTAGCTGGTTTGAGGTGACGATAGATATCCATAGTGAAAATGGTTGAAATACTGTTGGTCATCGAGGCTAATGACGAAACAATTGCCGCCACTAGCGCCGCAAACACTAATCCCTTAATCCCAACGGGCATCAGCTCTATCATCGACGGATAAGCTTGATCCGGCGCTGAAAGATTAGGATATAACACAACAGCGGCGATACCAGGCAACACCACAATAACCGGTACCAGTAGTTTTAAATAAGCCGCAAACGCCATGCCTTTTTGGGCTTCGCGGATATCTTTCGCCGCCAATGCGCGTTGAATAATATATTGGTTAAAGCCCCAATAGCTTAAGTTCATGATCCACATGCCGCCCACCAGCACAGAAATGCCGGGTAAGCTCATGTAAGCTGGATTATCACTGCTTAAGATCATGTCGAAATGTTCAGGTAACTTCTCGGTCAGCACACCAAAACCGGCTATCACACCCGCACCATCGGACACCGCATCTAAAGCCAAATAACTTAAGATTAATCCACCAAATACCAATAACACCACTTGGATGATATCTGTGTAGGCAACGGCTTTTAAGCCACCATAAAGCGAGTATGCCGTTGAAAAGATGGCCAGCATCATCATGCCCGTAAACCAATCGATTCCCGTGACCGTTTGAATCGCCAAACCACCGAGCCACAGCACAGCGGTTAAGTTTACAAACACATACACGGCAAGCCAGAATAGTGCGAGCACTGTCTTCACTCGGCTATCGAAGCACTGCTCTAAGTACTGCGGCATAGTGAAAATCTTGTTTTTCAAAAAGATAGGCAACATATACTTGCCGACCAATAGCAAGGTAATCGCCGCCATCCATTCATAGGAGGCAATGGCCAAACCTATGGCATAACCTGAACCTGACATGCCGATGATCTGCTCGGCCGAGATGTTTGAAGCAATTAACGAGGCACCAATCGCCCACCAAGGTAAGGCTTTACTGGCGAGGAAGTAATCTTCCGTATTACGTTCGTGATTTTTCTCCGAGCGTGAAATCCATAACGCGACCAACAACAGACCAATGGCGTAAATGGCTATGATGGCTATATCGAGTGTGGCGAGCTTCATATTCTGTACTCTTATTATTGTTTTATCTTATGTTGATACGCTAAACGGCAACGAAGGCCCCATCGACCGCATGACATAAATAGATATCGGCCTTAAGCCCTGTCGCCGCGTGATAGTCCTCGGCTAATGTGGCAAGCACCTTATCCACATGGCTACGCTCAGTCAGCGCGACCACACAACCACCGAAACCACCACCTGTCATGCGAGCACCGCCATGTTCGCCGAGCTTGTCGGCCAACAAGGACACTAGAATGTCTAACTGTGAGGTTGTGACTTCGAAATCATTTTTGAGTGAACGATGGGACTGCGCCATCAGCGTACTGATCTCTGCCATGTCGTGGCGATTCAGTGCGGCTAACATGTCGCAAGTACGAATACTTTCACTGATCACATGGTGGGCGCGGCGATAAAGCACAGGTTCAAGTTCGGCTTTAGCGGCATTAAGCTCAGCCAAAGTCACATCACGCAGTGAGGCTTTTCCTAAAAAGGCCGCCGCTTGTTCACATTGACCACGGCGCGTGTTGTATTCGCTATCGACTAAACCGCGCTTCACATTGGAGTTAACTATGATGATGGCGAGATCTGCAGGCATGCGGGCGTATTGGATTTCGAGGCTGCGACAATCAAGTAACATAGCGTTGTGCTGTTTACCCATGGCAGAAATCATTTGGTCCATAATGCCGCAGTTACACCCCACAAACTCATTCTCTGCTTGTTGACCCATCAGTGCTGCTTGCACGCCGGACAAGGGCAAGTCGTAAAGTGCTGCCATGGTCTTTAAGATCACCACTTCAAATGAGGCCGATGAGCTTAATCCCGCACCGCGAGGCACATTACCCTTCACTACTAAATCAGCGCCGCCAAAGTCAGGCAAGGCTTTGACTAATGCGATTAAGCTGCCGCGGACATAGTTGCTCCACGGCGAAACCTCATCAAAGCTGATGTCATCGAGGGAAAAGCTGACGCGCTCGCCAGCACAATCCAACGCCACCACATTGATAATGCGGTCGTTTCGAGTATGACCCGCCACCCAAGTGCCAAAATTGATCGCAGCGGGTAATACAAAACCGCCGTTGTAATCAGTATGGTCACCTATCAAATTGACTCGACCTGGCGCATGGCAAACTTGCTGAGCCGCATAGCCAAAGTGTTGTACAAACGCCTGCTCAAGCTGGGCGAGAATATCTGACTGAGTCACGGCTTGGCTCATAGCATGGATATTAATATCGTTAGTGCTATGTTGAGTAAGGTTCAACGTATCTTGATTCATGTTTAGGGCTTCATTTTATAGTGAACGGGTGACAACTGACGTAGGCGCTCGGCGGCCTGCTCAGGGGTGAGATCGCGCTGGGTTTCGGCGAGCATTTCGTAGCCCACCATAAACTTACGTACTGAAGCGCTGCGCAGCAGTGGTGGGAAGAAACTGGCATGTAATTGCCATTCATCGTGTGGTTCGCCATCAAAGGGCGCGCCGTGCCACCCCATGGAATAAGGGAATGAACACTGGAATAAATTGTCATAACGAATAGTGATTTGGCTGAGAATATCGGCCAAACTCGCCTGCTGGCTGGCGGTCAATTCCGTCATACGTTGAATCGCAAAGCGCGGCAATAACAGGGTTTCGAATGGCCAAGCGGCCCAATAAGGCACAACCACAGCCCAATCTTCATTGCTCACCACTAAACGATCACCGCTAGCGACCTCTTGCTCAACATAATCGGCAAGCAAAGCTTTACCCTGTTGTTTGAAGTACTCGCTCTGGCTCTGTTGTTTACGCGCAACCAGCGTGGGTAATTGGGTTTGTGCCCAAATTTGACCATGGGGATGCGGATTAGAACAGCCCATAACGGCACCTTTATTTTCAAACACTTGCACCCAAATGTAACGCTGAGATAAATCCGCGCACTGACGCTGCCATGTGCCAATCACCTTAATGATTGAATCGACTGATAGCTCAGGCAAGGTTTTCGCATGGTCGGGCGAAAAACAAATGACACGACTCTCACCTTGTTCAGTACGCATACGAAACAGCGGAGAATCCTGCTGCGCTTTAGGTGTATCCGCTTTTAATGCCGCAAAATCATTGGTAAATACAAACGTATCTGCGTAGTTCGGATTCACCTCACCATTAATACGCGTATTACCTGCACATAAAAAACAGTTTGGATCATGACTCGGTTTTGGCGCGTCATCGACCATTTCCACTTGGCCTTGCCAAGGACGTTTTGCCCTGTGGGGCGACACTAAAACCCATTCCCCGAGCAGCGGATTAAAGCGGCGATGAGGATGTTCAGTCGGATCAAATTCAGTGTTCATGATATTACTCAACTCATTCATGGAAATTAGAATTTCAGCTCAGCAGTTAACGGCACAGCTGTGTTTTCTGCCGCAAAAGAGGCTTTTAAGTGCGCGCCTTTTGCACCGTTATGCACTCGCACCAATGCGCTGGCGACGCCCTTTTCTGTCACTATCGCATCCGGATTGAGTACTTGAATCGCGCCATTGACTTCAAAACTCACCACCTTGTCATTCACTGGAACTGTGGTGCCATTGGCATCAACCAATCTGACATTCACAAACAGCACATCGCTGCCGGCGGAATTAATCGGCACACCTGTAGTATCGAGTGAAATCTCAAGCTCATGAATCGCTTGGGGAGTACGAACGCTGTGCGTCGCGACTAACTGATTGCCAATAAAGGCTTTAGCACTTAGCTCTCCCGCCTCAAAACTGGGCAGATGGAAAGTAAAAGGTGGATGGGGCAACTTGTCGGTATTCGCGCCGTTATCGGGTATTTGACGGGCAATTAATTTACCGTTTAGCCATAACTCGACGGCATCCGCGTTACTGAACACCCGAACATTTGGCGAAGAGTCCGCTTGCCAATCTGAGGCGATATACACCATAGGTCCGGCATTGTATTGGGTTGACGTTAGCGCGGGATCGCGCTGACTTTGGAACAGGTAATAGCTGAACTTAGGTTGACGATAGATGCTCATAATGCCCGAGGACTCTAAGTCATTCGCATAGCCACGGTTATAGTCAAACATCACCCAATAACCGTCGGCAAACGCGGGCGTGTGCAAATTATCGTTATGGGCTTCCTGTAGGTTCATTGCCTGTTGTAGTAAACGCTTTTCACCGGCACCGAGTAACTGGCGACTGGTGCGTTCATCATCCTTAAGATCGGCCCACGCCTGTTGGTTTAGGCCAGCATTTTGGGCGTAGTATTCCCAATCGCCGTATTCAGACACATTGTATGGCTGAGTCGGTGTTTGATAATGCTGCATTCTATGTTGACGAGCTTGCAGATAGATATCGTATTGCGTTTGCCAACCTGCAGACATTGCACCAGGAAGTTCCGCCTGAATGATGGCTTTCAGGTTGTCGATAAAGGCCACTGGCATTGGAGTTTCATTGAGCGAGCATTCCCACGCTAACACGCTGGCGTGGTTACGATCGCGGCGCAGTAGATCTCTGCAAGACTGATACACATGCTCAGCAAACTCAGGCTCAGGTGAGAAATACTGCCAACCTAATACGGCATCAATCAGCACTAGCCCAACTTCATCGGCGGCGTCCATAAAGGCGGGCGAATGGGGATAGTGAGATAAGCGGACATAATCAAATCCGGCTTCTTTGATCTTGATGGCATCACGGTAATCGGCTTGTTTTGAGGTGGCATAACCGACATGGGGATAATCTTGATGACGATTTATACCGCGCAGGAAATAGGGTTCGCCGTTAATCAACAATTCATGCTTGGCATTAAAGGCAAATTCACGGATACCGACCTTATTACTGCTTCGCTCGAGCAAGGTGTTGCCTTGCCAGAGTTCAGTCTGCAATTGATAAAGATTCGGATGGGTTGGATGCCATAACTTTGGCTGTTTTACCGTTAAGTTCTGGCTGAAAACTTGCTGGCTATTAGCTGCCAAAGTGTAGCTTTGCGCTATTGTTGCAACCACTTTACCGTCGAACTCAAGCACCTGTTTTAAGGTGAACTGAGCCGCTTTACTGCCTTGATTACGGATATCGGCCTGAACGGCCACACTCGCCTTAGCCTTATCGTCGATCTTGCTCGAAATCACTAAACCACCACGGTTCGGTAAATTCGTCAGCATCTCATCGCTGATGTGCAGCGGTGCTTTAATGAATAAATTAACGTCGCGGTACAAACCACCATAGGTATTAAAGTCGAGTAAATGTAGTGGTTTAGGACCGGTAATTGGATTGTCGTTATTGTCTAACGCCACCCGTAACTGGTTGTCCGCACCGTAATTAACCGCAGCTGAAATATCGATGCTGAAAGGAAGGTATCCGCCTAAATGTTCACCCACAGGTTTATCGTTTAACCAGACTTTAGTGTGGTTCATTGCACCTTCAAAACGCAGGTAAAGCCGCTGTCCTTGCCAAGATTTAGGAGCATTAAATTGCTTTTGATACAGGGCAATACCCTGCCATTGGTCATTGACCAGTAGGGGTTCAAGCTTTGGTGTATGGGGTAAGCTCACTTTTTCCCATGCTTTAGCCTCAGGCTGAAACGCGGTAGCGTGGGCGGGTGACTTTTGGAATTGCCAATCTTCGTTGAACGACAATTTGATGGCAGTCTGCGCCTGTGGCGAAGCCTGCACTTGCACGCTGGAGATACACAGCAATGCTATTGCAAACAACAACTTGAAATACATACCAAGGTACCTTATTGACGGAATAACCAGAAATCCCGTAAGGGAAACAATATGAAATAAGGCGCCCGCCTCGGCGGGC
>NZ_MPDG02000002.1:642529-674177 GCF_001887095.2 Shewanella sp. SACH | reverse complement strand
CCGCCTCGGCGGGCGCCCCAGTGACCATTACATCGCGAGCGTAAAGCCCAGCACGTAACGGCGACCCCATTCCACATTTTCTGCTAGACGGGTTTTATCGTTGTCCCAGTAACTTGTTGACGCTTCGTTGGTCAGGTTTTGGCCCTGCAACATCACTTTAAAGTTATCGGTGAACTGATAAGAAATACTCGCATCAACCGTACCTTGAGCATCATATAAAGAGATTTGACTCGGATCCCAGCTATTGATACCTGTGTATTCACTGCGGTAGTCGTAGCCCACTCGAGCTTCAAATCCTTCTTTGTAATACCATAAGGTCACGTTGCCCACATTTTTAGACAAACCCGCCAAAGTGTATGGATTATCCTGTGGCGTAAACTCTTCCACAGCAGAATCTGTATAGGAGTAGTTGGCATAAACACCTAAACCATCGAAGGGAGCAGGTAAGAAATCAAAGCTTTGTTGATACAAGACTTCAAAACCTTTAATCGCTCCACCATCACCATTAATTGGGCCGCTATATTCATAATCGACACCTTCTAAGGTTTTAGTGCTGGTCGCGATACCTATATGGCTTTGCATGTCTTTGTAGAAGAAAGACACTGTCATGGCGCCACTGTCAGAGAAGTAATACTCGTAACCAAGGTCAACCTGATTGGCAATATATGGGTCTAACTCAGGATTACCGCCAGAAGCGGTATTGGGCGTCACTGTGGTATCGATGGAGAAACCGGTGCGCATCTCAATCAATGGAGGACGTGACATAGTGCGAGCTAGGCCAAAACGGATTTGCGAATCATCAGTCACATTAAACAGCAAGTTAAGTGACGGCAGCACCTCAGTGTATTCATGATCGACACTTGCTGGAGCGAGAGAGCCATCGAGCAACTGCTCATAGCCTTCTGAGGTTGAACGCGTGTTGACAACGCGAATGCCGATATTGCCCGAATAAGGCATATCACCCCATTCACTGTTGATGTTCAACATGGCATAAGCAGCACTGTTCTTTTCAGTCAGCCCCCAAGAAGCAAGTTTATCAGCATTGTTTTGCAGTGAGTAATCCGCAGTGCCTCGACCACCAAAGGCAACACTCGCCACATTATCCCAATCCTTCAGAGCATAAAGGTTAGGGACTTTATAATCGCCTCCAACGGTATAACTGCTGCCATAGTTGCTTAAACCATTGCCCGCGATAACGGCTTTTTGCCAATCGACAACACGGTTTTGTTTATCTCTATCCGAATAACGCACACCAAAGCTCAGCTGATCGAAAACTCCCCAATCGACATAACGCTCGAAGTCTAAACGGGTATTGACCATTTTATCCGACAGATCACGGTCGTTATCCCCGATCATGCCAATATTTTGCTCTTCCCAAACACCTGGTGTGGTTTCCACCCATTTCATTGCACCTAAGGTGTAATAATCTGGGTTAGCTATGTCTATCGCGCTTAATCCTTCCGCAGGATTATCAAGTACTTCTGCGCTAAAACTATTACCATCGGCCACACTCCAACCTAAGTCATAGCTTGGGCCGTTGTAGCTAGAGATGATATCGACCCAGACAGAATCGATTTGCGCCTTAGAAAAACCGACATCGGCCTTAATTCGCCAAACGTCCCCTTCCCATACGGCATTCAAACCTGTGCTCAGCAATTGGTTTTCTTGGAACCAAGTCGCGTTATGCACTTCGTGACTGGCATAAGCCAATCCACCGCCCACTAACTGCTCGCTGCCATCGGCTTTGGTAATGATGTCAGGCTGAGCCGCAGAATGATTGTAGTTCCAATTTTGGCCGCTTTGATAGTTACCTAAATTATTGAAGTACATCTGATCTTCATGTTCTTCAATTTTAAACTTAGAGTAAAACAGATCGTATTTGAGTTTTAGCTTATCGCTTGCTTGCCACTCTAGGATCCCCATAGTGCCTAAGCGTTTGTTATTACCGATTTTAGTGCCAGATTGCCCGCCCCAAGGCGCAGACTCTTGGATGCCATTACCATTAATGTCGCCTCTATCTGCGCCATTATTGTAATTCCAGCTCTTAGTTCCACGTTGCACAGAAGGCTGATCTTGATAAGCAATACCAAAGGCATAGCCTAAATCATCGGTGATTTTGTCAACCATACTAAAGCTCAATTTAGAGCCTGTAGTTTGTCCGTCCGGCAATTCATCGGCCAGATCGTAATACATGCCATTGGCACTCAAGGTCACTTTACGTTCGCTTTGCGCTAATGGACTCACAAAGTCCATATTCACTAAGCCAGAAATACCGCCTTCGATATTACTTGCCGTCGGACTTTTATAAACTTGTACCGCATTAATCAGTTCTGCGGGAAATTGTTCGTAGCGCACATCACGGCTTGGTTCACCGCTAACAATTTCACGGCCATTCATCGTTGCCATATTCAAACGTGGTCCCATACCACGAATTGAAATACGACTTGGGTTACCGCGATCGCGATCGGCTGCCACCCCAGGCAGACGAGCAAGTGCATCGGTAATGGTCACATCAGGCATATTGCCAAGATCATCGGTAGAAATCGTTTCCACCGTTTGCGATGAAGTACGCTTGCTAAACAGCGATTGTTTTAGGGTTGAGGCAAATCCCCTAACTTCTATCACCTCAACTTTTTCTTCGGCAGTAGCCGCAACTGGCGTGGTGTCTTTTTTAGTTTCATCTTCCGCAGCAAAGCCATGGGTTACATAGCATAAAGGGAGCAATGCAATTGCGACTTTGCTGAGCTTGAATTTATTATTTTTCATTATCTTATCCATTCTCTGAACATTCATTTGTGTAGAGTAGAGAGCGTGACAACCATTTTGTTAATTAGATGTATCCATCTGGGGCTAATTTATAACACCAAGGGTAAACGTTTTCCACACCAATTTGCACAATAATGGGTAAATATAGGGTAAATTCATGTTTCAAAATGGATTAAAATTTATTCTAAATTGTGATAGTTGGCGTTTCCTGCCCTAATATCGCGCATTCCCTCCAGCTGACTGCATCAAGATAGCGCAAACGAGCCAGAAGGAATAAAGGGAAAACAGGGTAAATAGGTTTACGGAAAGATGTTACTCAAGGAAGGTAAATTGAAAAAGATAGGAAAGATAAGGCGTTCGATCTTCAACGGGATTAATGGGATATTACAGAGTAAGGTCAGAGTCGGAATATGGACCGGAATGTTGAATAAAAAATTAGAAACTGAGAAAAGACAAAGGCCTAGCATTTCTGCTAGGCCTTCTAGAATTTGGCAGGGGTGGCAGGACTCGAACCCGCAACCATCGGTTTTGGAGACCGCTGTTCTACCAATTGGAACTACACCCCTGTTGACGTGGGGCATTATGCTAAAAGCACTTCCAAAGGTAAAGTACTTTTTATGACAAAACTCATTAACTGAAGGTTTTTCAAACAAGTTAGCCAGTTACTGTTGAATTAAGTGCCACAGAGATTAAAAAGCCGCCGCATATTGGGCTTAATGTTTTAATGGATACATTATCAAGAGAGTTAGCGCCCCAATGTTCCAAGGCCAATCGCTGCAATAAATTCGACGGATATGGCTGTTTCGGCAATTTTTGGGCCGCTTAAGGGTAAAAGCCACGCATTTATCGAAAAAAGATCTGAGTTCGATTTATAAAATCGGCGTTTTATAGTATAAGCATCGTCAATTTCATACACTGCTCGACGGAACCAAGATGTCAGACAAATTTTTCTTCAAAGGTCGTAAAACGCCTAAGCCAAAGCATGAGAGCTTTGGCTACAACACTAAGCGTGCCGCTAAACCGGGTACAGAAGCCTTACCTCTGCAATTAATCGTTGCCGATGAAACGCGTAAACTCGAAGTTGCTGCGATTGTTGCCGAACACCAACTGTTTGCTAATATCGAAGTCAATGCCGACGTTGCTGAAGATATCCTTGAGTTAGAAGGTTTATTGAATAAGCCTAAGACCACAACGTTCGAGAAGAAACCGAATCGTAACGAGCCTTGCGCTTGTGGTAGCGGTCAAAAATTCAAGAAGTGCTGCGGCAAGTAAACGCTTTAATCAGCGTTATGAGTAATAAAATAGATAGGGACTTTTGCCGTGATGTTTTTGTACGTCGGGAATAGCCCCTTTTCTCTCCCCAATTCTAGTTTCTGCCCAAAGCTAATCTTCCAGCTTCGAGATAAAAATCCGCTGCAAATCGTTATTCCACAGCTGAATAATTTTGCGGGTCTTTTCTTTATTCCAAAAACATTTGCCAAATAAAATCAATCCCGCACCTTCTAGATCGCGTTTATCTTCTATTTCAAATTGCGCTAATAATGGCTGTTTTATCCCATCGATAGGAATACCGATATCTTTACTGTCGGCGGGATTAAGCCAGCTCATGGTCGGGTCTGTATGGGATATTGTGCCCCAATACATGTGGGGTTTGTTATCAAGCGGGTCGGCATCGGCAAAGTTGACGAACAGGTTCTTCGCCCGCCAACGGTATTTGCGCTCAGTGTCTGTGTATACCCAGAGATCAGATTTCGCCAGATCTGTGCCACGCAATAAACTGTGCAGTAACTTTTCGAGCCCTTGGCTTGGCACCCGTTTCTCGGTTGTGTGCGCCGCAGTGTTAACTTGGTAGTCTGTTTTCAACTCTTGCACTTGACCGTCCGCTGACGATGTAACAGGTACTGGTGACGACTCAGATATAGAAGACGACTTAGACGTTGGCGCAGTCTTACTTGCAGATGGCGCGGTTGACGCTTTGTTTGCGGGAGAATGGCGGCGAGGCTTACGACTGAAATCGATCATTAAGGCATCGGCGTCCACCAACTGCTGATGCACTTCGATGGCATCTTGCTCCTCGCGAGATTTTTGCGCCGAGGGTTTAAATTCAATGCAATCGGCTTGGTGATAACGCGAGCCGAAACAGGCGGCTTTGCCATCCTTTGAAGCTTTACGAAAGTACGCTTTACCGCCGCACGCAGGGCAAATTAACCATTGCCGCAAACGCTCGATATCGTCATCGGATAATTGTTGAAACTTAAAAACACTGTAAGTGGTTCTCGCTGTTAAATGATCCTCTGTTTCGAGTTCACAAATGGCATCTAACATAGCGTTCTCCTTTATTTTTACCTGTTGGCACTGATGATCACAAAATCACTATGCCCAGGCATTTACCCCAAGGGTGATCATCGCTAACAGGAACAACATGCCCAGCACGCGGTAAATCAAACCTAAAGTACTGGTGCCCTGCGAGCTCATATCCGAGTGTAATGGCCTGATGTCTTCCTTTGCGGCATCTTGGGTTTTGCGCTTCATTCAACATCCTTAAAATATTTCGCCAATGGCGCCGCTAGACTCAAGGGGATTAACGGCGCAGCTTTTGTGGCACTCGATGCATGATAAAAAGGCGTCAGCTGAGTGATTAACGCATTGAAACACATGAGTGCCGCCAAGGCATCGGCGGCGGCATAATTGATTTGCGCGCCAGATAATGGCACATGCTGCCAATTCGATAGGGTGATTTTTTTCGGTTTATCGATACGAGTGCCGAGCAGAGTCGCCACTAACTGGCGCGTCCCCATTTCTTTCTCCGCCCCAAGTTGCGCCAGTGCCCAGTTTAAATCTAACTTTGAAGTGACATTGATGCCCCATTGACGCTTGAGGGCCTGCGCATCACTGCGTAAACCGACGCCGACTTTGAGTATATTTTCATCTTCTAATACGGTTTTTAACTGGGTGAATTGCTCACCTAAAATGGCATGTTGAAATAGATAACAAGCGTCCGCTGTCGCGATTTGGATAAGGCTCAGGGGATGTTGTACGCCGCGCTCAAAACTCGCACGGGTTTCAGTATCAAAACCTAGGACTTGCTCAGCCTGTAATCGCGCGACAACCGCATCAAACTCCGATGGCTGAACAACCTCAATATGGATCTGTTGAAATTCAAAGGCAGCTAATGCCGCCATGTCAGCATCATCGATACGAGTAGCTAAGGCAATCCGCTGCTGCAACCACAAATACGCCAACTGACGCTGCGCTTGCCGCTGAGTCTGAGCCTTAGCATTGGTGGGCGTGTCAGTCTCGGCCCTCACCTCACCTTCTAACGGCTCTCCCTCTAACGCCTCGGTCGATGCATTGAGCTTATCGAGATAAGCTGTGCCCGCAGCATCCATTGCCGCAATCAAGCCGTTGGCATCTTTACCCAATTCTTTGCGTAACCAAGCCAACTTACTCGGGGAGATACAGTATTTCATTAACTTCATCGTCGCCCTTCCTTGTTGAGTTAATCCTCGATTGTCGATGCGTGCACCTCACTCGCCACGCAGTTTCTGTATCCCTGTCATCACAGCGAGTGCGACTCCGCCAGCAACGACGCCAAATAGGCCATTGAGCACACTTGGCGTCAGCACGGCAAGCACAGGTCCGACAAAACTCATCGCCGCGACTGCTTGCTCAGCATGCTGGATTTGCTCGCCAATCATGTGTAAGCCATGGGTTAAAATCCCGCCGCCCACCATAAACATGGCCGCAGTGCCGATAATGGTTAAACTTTTCATCAGCACAGGTGCGGCGCTCAATAAGCCAAAACCCAGTTTACGGTTCATTTGCGTTAAGGCCGACTCGCCTTCACGCTGACTCAAGTACAAACCCGCATCGTCCATTTTTACAATCGCGGCCACTAAACCATACACACCTATGGTCATGATGATCCCGATAACGGATAAGGTGAAAAACTGCGTCGATAGGGATTTGTCCGCCACTATGCCTAAGGTAATCGCGATAATCTCCGCCGATAACACAAAGTCGGTACGAATTGCGCCTTTGACTTTTTCAGCCTCGTAAGCGGCTAAATCTTTGATATCTGGTAGCTCGCTTTCCTCTTGCGTTTCGCTGTGTGGCTGGCCTTTTCTGTGGCTATAGCTGTGGTGCAGTTTTTCGAACCCTTCGTAACACAAAAACAGTCCACCAAACATCAATAACGGTGTTACCGCCCAAGGAATAAAGGCGCTGATCAACAGGGCTGCGGGCACTAAAATGCATTTATTACGAAACGATCCCTTAGCTACCGCCCAAACGACAGGTAATTCACGCTCGGCACTCACGCCAGTGACTTGCTGGGCATTGAGGGCTAAATCGTCCCCAAGTACACCCGCGGTTTTCTTTGCCGCCACTTTACTCATTACCGCTACGTCATCCAAAATCGATGCGATATCGTCAAGTAAGGTTAATAAACTTGCGCCAGCCATGCTAAATCCCTCTACCAATCATCTATAAACCATTCTGCTTTTGCCATAGTAGCTTAGTTAGATTAGTGTCGTATAGCGAAATGCTTTCTAACTTAACTGCTTCAGTTACTTAGGTTATTGGGATCACTGACTCATGTCGACAAGCCTGCAATCTAGATCACACCTAAGGCGGAATTGCGCCACATTATTTATCGGAAAAGAGTATACTAAGCGCAGAATTTTTTACTCATTTGCTGTTACAGGATGTCAACATGACTCAAGATGAAATGAAAAAAGCTGCCGGTTGGGCCGCACTCAAGTACGTTGAAAGAGACAGTATTGTTGGTGTTGGTACTGGTTCGACTGTGAATCACTTTATTGATGCACTGGCGACCATGAAAGCTGATATCGAAGGCGCAGTCTCTAGTTCTGAGGCATCAACTCAGAAAATGAAAGCGCTGGGTATTCCCGTTTATGACTTAAACAGCGTCGATCGTTTGTCTGTCTATGTGGACGGTGCCGATGAAATCAACGACCGTATGGATATGATCAAAGGCGGCGGAGCGGCGTTAACTCGCGAGAAAATTGTTGCGGCTGTGGCTGAAAAGTTTATCTGTATCGTTGATAACACTAAGCAAGTCGACATCCTAGGTGAATTCCCACTGCCAGTTGAAGTCATCCCTATGGCGCGCTCTTATGTGGCACGTCAGTTAGTTAAGCTAGGCGGCGATCCTGTGTACCGTGAAGGCGTTGTGACCGATAACGGCAACGTGATCCTCGATGTGTACAATCTTAAGATCCTTAATCCAAAAGAATTGGAAAGTCAGATCAATGAGATAGTCGGTGTCGTCACTAACGGTCTGTTCGCTAAACGCGGCGCAGATGTGCTGTTAGTCGGCACCCCAGATGGCGTAAAAACCTTTACTGCCGAATAAGTTAAGCGTTAACACCTACATCCCAGTCATAAGGCTGCAGACGTAAAAAACACGGTAAAAATACGCGATAAAAATGCCAGCCATTTTATTCAAGGGCTGGCATTTTTTACGGTTCTTTTTAGGGTTAAATGTTATCTGACTAAGCCATCTATTCTCTGACTAAACGGCCTATTCTCTAACTAAACCCACATCGCAGGCAGCTTATATCAAGCGCTTAGCTTAAGCTCTAGCGACTATCTACCAAGCTCTGGCGACTAAGCCTTTTAAGTAGAATCCTTCTGGGAAGGCGCTACCGATTGGGTGATCGCTCGCTTGGCTTAAGCGTTCGATAAACTGGATTTCGCGTTTTGCGTCCAGCGCTGCATCGGCCACGATTTTTTGGAACAGATCCGCAGGCATTAATCCCGAGCAAGAGAAAGTCAATAACACCCCACCTGGATTCAACAACTGCAATGCAATCATGTTGATGTCTTTATAACCACGGCAAGCCCCGTTCAACTGTGCCTTGTTATCGGCAAACTTAGGTGGGTCGAGCACGATCACGTCGAAGGTTTTACCTTCATCACGGTATAGACGCAGCAACTTAAACACATCGGCTTCGTTGTAATGCACATTGTCATCACTCAAACCGTTCACTTGCATATTTAGACGCGCCGTCGCTAATGCTAAAGAAGACACATCGACGTTTTCTATGCTGGCAGCGCCTGCTTTCGCGGCATACAAACCAAAGGTGCCGGTGTAGCAGAAACAGTTCAATACCGATTTATCTTTCACAAAACGGGCGGCAATGGCGCGGTTATCACGTTGATCGAGATAGAAACCTGTTTTATGGCCTTTAATCACATCGACAGCGATCTTGATGCCGTTTTCTTCGATAATCACCGGCATTTCAGGCAGCGTGCCGTGCAGTAAACCCGTAACAGGCAGCAGCCCTTCTTTCTTACGGGAATCCACATCGGAACGCTCATAGATAGCACAATCAGGATATTGCTCGGCCAATAACTCAACTAAGGTATCGCGCCATAAATCAGCACCTGTGCTCAGTAACTGACACACCAACACATTGGCATATCTGTCGATGGTGATCCCAGGTAAACCATCGGACTCGGCGGCCACTAAACGATAACCCGTTAAGCCTTGCTCGCGGATTAAATCGTTACGGCCAATTTGCGCCCGCTGTAAACGTCTGGCAAAAAACTCGCGATCAATTTCTTCTTCGCGATCGAAAGTCCAAATCCGCACTTGGATTTGCGACTCAGGCGACCAAGCACCACGACCTAACCAATGACCATCATGCGCGACCACATCGACTGTTTCACCGGCTTCTGGTTTTCCCTTAATGTTATGAATAGCATTGGAAAATACCCAAGGATGGCGACGCTCGAGCGACTTCTCGCGGCCGGGTTTAAGTTTGATTCTGATAGCCATAGTGCTGCCTGTAAACCTGTAAAATAGTGCCGCCACTAAAAAAGGGCTGCTGTCTAAAAAATGGGAAACGGATGATATACCCAATGTCACCTAAGTGCGAGTACCGAACGCGCCGCAGCGCTTATTTGCCATCATCCACGGGTTGCCGATCATACCTTATTTGCGCCACGAAACCTGCGCAAGAAACGCCATTTTTTCCATAAATTGGGCAATTTCTCTGCTCTCTCGATCGCGCTGGTCTCGATTTTCACAACATCATTTTAACTTAAGTTGAAAGTTATTGGTCTAAGTGCGGGTCTCATTATCGCAACAGGAAAAAGCTCTGCGCATTCGAAAGGCTCGTTTAGCCCGCGCACAAGATATTCAAACGAATCGCTCGATAACAACTAGGCTTACTCCTGTGTTTATTAGTCAATGCTTTATAAGTCGTCGATTTACAGCAGTCGTTATCAAAGCAACCAAATCAAGATTACTCATTAGCAGTCACACTCAAAAGGATTAGAACCATGAATAAGAAAACACAAACTGCACTGACTGGCGCCGCATTAGCGATGGCAATGGCAAGCATGGCGGGTTATGCCAATGCCGCCGAACCTATGGCTGGCGCCGACAGTACCGATCTCGTACATTGTTATGGCGTGAATACCTGTAAAGGCCATAACGATTGCAAAACCGCCGATAACGCCTGTGCTGGACACGCCAGCTGCAAAGGCAGTGGTTTTGTGGCTATGCCATCAAAAAGTTGTGGTGATGTCGGCGGTAAAGTCGCTGATGACTGGGTGGGCAAAATTGCTAACGCCGAACTCGTTCACTGCTATGGCGTTAACACCTGCAAAGGCCATAACGATTGTAAAACTGCCGATAACGCCTGCGCCGGACACGCCAGCTGTAAAGGCAGTGGTTTTGTCGCAGCACCTGCAAAATCCTGCGGTGATATCGGCGGCAAAGCAGGCGCTTAAACGCCAATATGCTGATTAAAAATCGTGACCAGCTTGTGCTGGTCACATTTGTCCCCCTGTTTACCACCGTGTTAACCCATACAACAGCAGCAGAAAACTTAAGGATAAGGAGTCAATGTGGCGCAAGATGTCATCACGCAAGCACCATTAGGTTTTGGCTTAGGTCTGAGGACACAGCATTTTGATGCCGTGCTCAATACCGAACCCGATATCGATTGGTTTGAAGTGCTCTCGGAAAACTACATGGTTGCCGGCGGCAAACCCCGCTATTACCTCAAGGAAATTGGCGAGCGTTATCCCTTAGTCATGCACGGTGTTTCCCTGTCGATTGGCAGTACCGATCCGCTCAATATGGATTACCTTAAAGCCTTAAAGCAGCTCGCTAACGATGTGCAGCCCCAATGGATTTCCGATCATATCTGCTGGACCTCAATTCACGGGGTGAACAGCCATGATCTCCTGCCACTGCCCTATACCGAAGAAACCGTTAAGCATGTGGCGCAGCGGATTAAAACCGTCCAAGACTTTTTAGGCCGCCGCATTCTGATGGAGAACGTTTCTAGCTATTTGTCGTATCAAGATTCCAGCATGGACGAATGGGAGTTCGTTAATGCCGTTGCCGAGGCGGCAGACTGTTTAATCTTGTTAGATATCAATAATATTTACGTCAGTGCCCGCAATCATAATTTCAATCCGTTGGACTACTTGAATAAAATCAATCCCAAGCGAGTGCAACAATTCCACCTCGCCGGACACAGCGACTATGGCGACTATGTGATAGACACGCACGACCATGATGTACCGAGCAGCGTGTGGGACCTCTACTGTGCAGCACTGAAACGTTTTGGCGGCATCAGCACTATGATAGAGCGCGACGCCAATATCCCCGAGTTTTACGCCCTCGAAGCCGAACTCACGATTGCCAGAAATATCGCCCGCGATACCTTAGGTGAGGTACATCCACTCAACGCCGCCAAAAGTAGGAAGAACATGCATGAAGGAAAGGTTATCGCATGAGCCAACTTCAGCAGCTACAACACGCATTTATGAATTATCTGCTGGCGAGTGCTGCGGTTGATACACCGCCCACACTTGAGCAAACCACGCAAACCTTCAAAGATAAGATTGCTGAGCAAGGCGGCATTAATGCCGATATTCGGATGCAGATTTATGCCAATGCCTATCGCATTCGTTTAACCGAAACCCTCGAAACCGACCACGAAATGCTGGGCATCTATCTGGGTGATGAACTCTTTGAACGTATGGCCAAAGGTTATATTGCCAGTCAGCCATCGGCGTTTACTTCACTGCGCAGTTTTGCCGATGCCCTGCCCGACTACTTAACCCAAGATGCGTTTTTCAGTCAGTATCCGATTATTGCCGATATTGCTCGCTTCGAGCGGCGTTTATTGAATGCCTTCGATGCTTTTGATACCGATCGCGCCACTTTTGCGCGCCTGCAAGCACTGCCTGCCGAGCAATGGCCTGGTTGCCAACTGCGTTTTCACCCCAGCGTGCAGCTATTCCAATGCAACAGTAATGCAGTTGAAACTTGGCAAGCATTAAAACAGCAAGAATCACCGCCTAGTCCCGATGATCAAGGCAAACGAGCTTGGTTACTTTGGCGTGGCGAAAGCCGATTAACTGAGTTTATTTCCCTGTCAGAATATCAACTCGCCCTGCTGCTGGGATTTATCAGCGGTGCCACCTTTGCCGAACAATGCGAAATGATGTTGGCATTTTTTAGCGACGCGCAGGCGCCGATGCAAGTGCTGCAGGCACTGCAAGCTTGGTTTCAAATGGGGCTTATCCGCGACATCGCCTGATGCTCTAATCGGTTTGGAGATTGAGTGTTAGCCAGATTTAAAGTGAATTAACTTGAGTGAGTTTAAGTTGTTTTATTTGGCTTGATTTAGCGAGCTTAACTGAATGAGTAATTAACTCCGCAGCGCCAACTCAACAATCACTGGCGCATGATCTGTACTGTAGGCATCGCGCTCATATTCGGGTCTGACTAAGTGCCTGTCGCAGGTTTGATAATCCACTACTTGCGCTAAACTGCGGCCATGGCTCGCATCAAACTCGCTCGAAAGCAAAATATAATCCAGCACAGAACCTTTAGGGCCGTAGTAATGGGTCGCCGCTCTGTGCTCCCTATGGTAAGCGGTATTGCCCGTCAAACTGTCCTGCTGATTGGCCTCAAGACATAACTCATAGGCATCCTTAAGCTGATATTGAGCAAACACCGCCGCTAACGCCGCATCCGATAAATGCCCAAGGCCAGCGGCTTTAATGTCATTACTGTGGATACTCTCGCCCTGTATCATTAGTGCATCTAAGGCGCCCATTGTCAGGCTGTCATTAAAGTCTCCCATCACTATGACGGGATATTTAGATTCTTGCCTGCGTACTAATATGCTATTGAATAATAACGCAGCTTCCGCGCCGCGCTGCATGGTTGATGCCCAGCGGCCTAAAGCTTGCTCTGTAAGTAATTGGGTTTCTGAATGCAGTTTCATGCTCGCTGCGGGCGCCAAGCTATCTAAAGTAAGTGGCTGATGTTCAAATCGCTTAGGTTCAATTAGCTTAGGCTCGAGCGCTAATCCAGCGCGTTTTGATTTAAAGTGCACCACATAAAAATCACACTTACCAATGTGCGGCACCTCAATGGTTGCGCGCAGCACCTTACGGCTAAAGGTAAATTCACTCGATAATCCCATCGCCGCCACTAAGCGCGCATCAGGTTCGACACTGCTGATTTTCACTATGGGATAACGGGAGGCAAGCGCGACCACAGGGCTGCGATAAATGTAATCACTGATAAGAGTTGGCGCATCAATGACAGCAAAATGCACTAGCCCTTGCTCGCTGGCGATTCGTTTGAGTGGTTCAGGGCTAAACACTTCTTGAAATCCGACAATATCGGGCTGACGATGGGCGAGAAACTCACTCAGCCATTGGCACTTTTTCTGCCACTGACCATGGCTATAGATATTTTCAAAGTCGTAGTAAGCCAAAGGCGGTTCAATAAAGTTAAACAGATTGATACTGGCGATCTTGATATTGGCGACTCTCATCTGGGCGATATCATTATGCTCAACAGCCACAGCTATGGAGTCCAACTCATCAACATCGATATTGTGTGCCACAGCTTAATACCTCCAAATCTGAATACGGCGACCAGTCTTGACCTGTCTGAACCTGTATGAATGATCACTTTGACTCACAGGTACAGACACAACAAGGGTATACCCGATGCGCATCAATGCCAAATAATCCATTTGAGATAAGGTGTTAGCCAAACTCAATCGACGCATCAATATCCGATCCCGAGACATCAATACCCAATGCCCGATATCCGATACCCGATACCACTAAAAGACACCTCATAGAGGCAGCACTACAGTCAGCGCCCATAAAACAAACAAATCAACAACAAGCCACTGCACATAAATTCATCAAGCAGTCCAATAACCATACACAGACCTAAGCAGCATCATAATGTTAACATTTAATTAAAATCTAAATTTAAACAAAAACATAGGTAACGACTTGTGCGGTTGACTTTAACTTTTGGCCCATTAGAATGATGGCGACTTTTAATCATTGCGGAGACCCACTGTGGGCACACACATAAGCGACAGTAGATGCCCTGTCCAAAAGACAGGATTTAACGCCTAGCACTAGCCCGCAATATTTTGCTGCTACCTGCTAAGCAGGGTAGTAGTGTGAACCATTCTTCACTCCGCCTCCCCCAAAATATCAATCACAAACCATAAAGCTTGAGCCTATGGCTGCGCTTTTCGCAATTCCAGCATATTCGCTGGGGTTCAGTTATGTGTATTTTTTGCATCTCAAAGCAAGTTTTTGCCTCAGTACCCTCCGTTTACCCGATGGATTAACACCTAAGGGTTTACACCTGAGGAGCCTTAACATGGCTTACATAAACAACGCAGCAATTTTGCGGTCTTTATCCTGTGCAAGTTTCAGCTTGTACTACAGCATGAGTGCGGCAGCATCCCATCTCGAAGTGGATGATCCCGCCCTCGCAGAACACTGCGAATTAGAACTCGGCTGGCAACAACCTAGGTCGGATCATGCTCGCCCACAATTTAACGCAACCACGACTTGCAGCCGCAATCAATGGGAATGGCATTTAGGATTAGCATCCAATGCCAATGACGATAATCGTGAGGAGCAGGCTGAAGTCGGTATCAAGCTACCGCTCAACTTAAGCTCTCACTCCGATTCAGATCGGCAACAGGATGATTGGCACAGCGCAGTGGTGATCAACTTGCAGAAAAACCTCGATAACGGCAACGGATTTGCCACCGAAGCCTTTGGCATTGTTGGCAAAACCTTAGGCGATTCCGATGTCAGCCTGTATGCCAACTTAGGTTTCACCCATGAGTTTAATGAATCGACCCAATTACTTGCGGGCATCGCTGCGGCCTATGAACCCAGTAGTCACCATCGCGTGATAGCCGAGCTTTATCAAAAAGCGTTGAGTGAGGCGGCCTATCAGTTCGCCTATCAACACACGCCGCAACGGCAGCTACAGCTGGAATTGAGCTTAGGCAATGCCCTTCGTGGCAACGCGCTGCAACTTGGCGCAGACATCACCTTTTACTTTGGTCACTAGATCGTTGAGAGAATGAACTATGAACATGAATAACAGCACAAACAACACTAAAAAAATCATCCATAACCTGCAAATGATTATCGAGCAACGCAGTGCCAGCGCCATGGCTGAATTAGCCGAAAAGCGCCACCCTGCCGATATTGCAGCCGTATTTAACGTCTTTAATCAAGAGCAACAAGTCCTATTGTTGCAACTGGCCTCACCTAAGGTTTGCGCCAATCTATTTCGCTACCTGACCGACGAATTGCAGGCGAGCTTAGTTCAGCAGCTAAACAAAACCACGCTTTCTGCGCTGCTAGTGCACATGGCGGCCGATGAACGTGCCGACCTTTACAATCTGCTCGATGAAACCCAGCAAGCGGCCATTTTACCTGCGCTCGCATTGGCCAAACGGGAAGATATGCGCACCCTCGCCGCCTATGACAAAGCGAAGGTCGGCGCGGTCATGACCTCGGATTACACCTTGCTCAATAGCCGCCATACTGCGGCAGAAGCCATTGATACCCTACGCACTGAGGCCGCCGATAAGGAAACCATTTATCAAACCTATGTGGTAGACATGTTAGGTCGCTTGATTGGTACTGTGTCTTTAAGACAGCTATTGCTGGCGCAGCCGCACGAGCGAGTGGTCGATTTTATGAAGCCCGACCCCGTCGCGCTCGATGCCAATGCGTTTCGCGAAGAAGCGGTGCAGATGATCGCCCATTACGACTTGATGGCGCTGCCTGTAGTCAATGGTAAAGGCCAGCTTGTCGGTATCGTCACCTATGATGATGCTATGGATATTGCCAGCTCACAGGCGGATCTTGAGTTCACGAAAACCGCGGCCATCGGCAATATTGACCATAACCTCAAGACCGCCAGCATAGGCTTACTCTACCGCAAGCGCGTGGTTTGGCTGGTGATTTTGGTGTTTGGCAATATCTTCTCAGGAGCCGGTATCGCCTTCTTCGAAGACACGATTGCCAGTTATGTTTCCTTGGTCTTCTTCCTGCCGCTACTTATCGATAGCGGCGGTAATGCGGGATCACAATCGGCGACCTTAATGGTACGCGGGTTAGCCACGGGAGAAGTGGTACTCAAAGACTGGCTATCTATGTTGGGCCGTGAGTTATTTGTCGCCGGATTATTAGGTGCAAGCATGGCGGCGGCCGTATCACTGCTCGGCTTCTGGCGCGGTGGGCCTGAAATCGCGCTGGTTGTCGCGCTCACTATGCAAATAGTGGTGATTATTGGCAGCTTGATTGGTATGTCTCTGCCCTTCTTACTGAGCAAGTTAAAGATGGATCCTGCGGCGGCAAGTGCGCCACTGATCACCTCCATCGCCGACATCATAGGCGTGCTTATATATTTCAGCATTGCCACTGTGGTACTCGACTTGCCTATGCCATAAAGCATGCCATAGCGCTAATCAATAGCCGAAAAACTCAAAGTGAACCAGCTAACTTGGCCCAGTTTTAGCCTTAGCTTGGTTCACTTTTCACTCGAAAAATAAGGTTAATTTGCGCCAACGCATAAAAGCGACAATAACCTCAAAAAAATTAAGAATAAAGCCAAAGGATCAGTTAATATTTCAACACCTGAATAGTTTTACTTCTTATTAACATTGCAGTATTTACCGCTGAGCCTAGTCACTGTAAGTCGATAAGCAATAGCCATAGTCCTTGCGACGCTAGAGGTCTTTTTATGTGGTTTAATTCCCAGCTCAAAGCTGAAAATAAGGCGCTTAAAGAGCGGCTTATCCAACTAGAACAACAACGCCAAAATGAAATCGATGAACTGCGTGGCATGATCCGTGAAAATGAGACTATGCAACAGCAATCGCGGCAAAATGCGGATCACTACACTGAGGTGATAGCCTGCCAAAACCAAGGTGGAGACATGCTCAATGCGGTGCGCGAAGGTTTAGCCAATAGCGCCGAATTACTGACCTCCGAACAGGATTCACTGTCAGAACTTGATAAGATTTTTGATCAAACCCGCATCGCCGTGGCAAGTTTAGGCACACGGGCGACTTATATTAATGAGCAAGCGTCGAGCAGCATGAAAGCCGTTACTGAGCTAGATGCGACGACCTCTTCAATCAACCAGTTTGTTGCCGCAATTCAAGGTATCTCAGAACAGACGAACTTACTGGCATTGAATGCCGCCATTGAAGCCGCCCGCGCAGGTGAAGCAGGACGCGGTTTTGCAGTAGTTGCCGATGAAGTGCGCCAACTTGCCAGTAAAGCCCACGAAGCCAGCAGCCACATTGAAAAACTGGTAAAGCAAATCGTCATTCAAGCGGCTGAAATTAAAGAAATTGTCCATAACAATCAAAGCAGCGCTATCGATGTTGCTAGCTCTTCTACCCAAATCGGCCAAGTGGTTGAAGATGTACTGCATCGCTCAAAGCAAATGCAGCAGGTAATCCATAACGCTGCTACCGCGTCATTCTTAAATACCACTAAACTTGACCACGCGGTCTGGAAAAGCAGCGTTTATCAATTAATTGAAAAACCACAGCATAACCACAGTGTGAACTCGCACACTGAGTGCCGTCTCGGACAATGGTATTTCAAAGGATTTGGCGCTGAGAATTATCAGCATTTGAGTAACTTCAAAGCCTTAGATGCACCACATAAAGCGGTGCACGAAGCGGGTAAAGCCGCGCTCAATGCCAGGCAAAAAGGTAATCTGCCTGAAATGGTTAAACAACTGCACTCAATGGAGGACGCCAGTATGCGTGTTGTCCACTGCATTGATAATCTGATGCGTGACGTTTATCGAGCCTGATGTTTATCGAACAGGCTTAAGTCAGCATTGATAAAAATACCCACCTAAGAGCGCCATACTCGCGCTCTTTTTTTATCGTTCAAAACGGTATATTAAATTTACTCTTAGAAAATGAACCCCTAGCTATACTTGATTTGAACACAGCGTTCATCTTTAATCGTTTCAAGAGCAAGCAGTGAGACTCAATTATAACATTCTAATTTTTAGGGTTATTAATGAAACTAGTCACAAGCTTTTTGCTATCACTTATCTTCTGCGGCGCTTTTCCCCTGCGCGCACAGCCGCTAAACATCTATACAGAAGAATGGTCACCGATCAGTTTCTCTATCGATGGCAAACCTGCTGGTTTAGCGGTGCAAGTCGTAGAAGAAATTCAAAAACGCATCAAGAACCCAGATCCAATTAAAGTCGTACCTTGGGCTCGCGGCTGGAAAATGCTGACCGAGCAGCCCAATACAGTGTTGTTCACTATGACGCGCACCGCAGAAAGGGAGCAGATGTTTACTATGATAGGACCCGTTGCTGTCGGCACGACCAATTTTTATGCCTTAAAAAATAGCGGCATAAAAATTACCTCGATAGAAGATGCTAAAACGGCGAAGGCGATTGGTGTCTATCGTGCCTCAGTGGAAGAGCGCTTGCTTACCGAACATGGCTTTACCAATATCGCCGCCTCATCAACGCCCTTGTTAAGTGCGAAACAATTGATGAAGCACCGTATCGATCTTTGGTGTAATGCCAATCTCACTGCGCCAAGTATTTTGTCGGATGCGGGCGCCAGTATTGATGATGTAGAGTCCCTCTTCACGATTAGCGCTAACCATCTTTACATTGCCTTCTCACAAGGCACGCCCAATGAGGTGATCGAGCAGTGGAAAAGCGCCCTAGAAGCGATAAAAGCGGATGGCACCTTCGCAACGATTTACCATACTTGGCTCCCCAACGATGCACCGCCAATGCAGACCGAACGTATCGGACTGAGCAACTAAACCTATTACTCTACGTTTTAAGTGCTAAGTTTTGATTTCTAAGTGCTAAGTGCAAAACTCTATAACTCTTTAGCAAGCTCTTAGAAAGGACACTCGCAAATCCAATCGATACGCTCACCCGTGATAGGATGATCAAACGCTAAGCGGGTCGCATGCAGCATTAATCTGCTGTTACTCGTCATCTTAGTGATGCTTGGTTCAGGTGCATCAGCCTTATCAGCCACACTCTCACCCACACCACCATAGAGATCGCACCCCAGAATCGAGTGACCAAATTGCTGACTGTGGATCCGCAGTTGATGGGTTCGGCCAGAAACCGGGGTAAACTCGACCCGCGTGGCGAAAGGCTCGGTTAACCGCTCGAGCACCCGATATTCGCTGATCGCAGGTTTACCTGTACTGTGGCAAATCTTTTGTAGTGGGAAATGGTCACTATCTTTAGCGATCGGCAGATTAATCATCCCGCTGTCAGCGGCAATATGTCCGTGCAGCAAGGCTGTATAACACTTCTCGATCGTGCGTGCCTGAAACTGCTTGGTCAGCAAGCCATTCACGCTTTTATTCAGTGCCACCAGCATAATGCCCGAAGTGCCAAAATCGAGTCTGTGCAACAAAGTGGCCGTCGGAAAATCCTGCACTAAACGATAATGCACTGAGTCGAGATTGAGCGGATTCTTCCCCGACAGACTCAATAATCCGCTCGGCTTATCAATCAGCAGAATGTCGCTATCTTGATAAAGCACGCGTATTTGCCCGAGGCAAGGCGGCGCAATAAAAGTATCAACTTTGGCAAGGCTATCGGCGGCAGGAGCAGACATAGTTTTCAGGCAACCTAAGTAGGAAATCAAATGAGTTAAGTCATACTCAAAACAAACTGCACAACTCAATAAAACAAACTCAAAAACTCAAAAACTCAGTAAAACAGACTAAGTAACTCAATAAAACAAATTCAAGAATTGAGAAAAACAGACACGGGCCTAAATAATAAGGCCGCATAACCTAAGTTATGCGGCCCTCTAATTCACGGCATTAACGCTGTGGCTTATTTAGCCAGTACGCGTAAATGCAGTTCTTGTACTGACGTCACGTTAGTACGGTCATCAGCGGCATGAGCCATACAAGTGGCGAATGCAGCGTTCATGGTCGTGGTGTAGTTAACTTTGTAACGCAGTGCACCGCGGCGCAATTGACGAGAATCTTCAATCGCTTGGCGACCTTCGGTAGTGTTCACGATATAAGTGTATTCACCATTCTTGATGCGATCGAGAATGTGTGGACGACCTTCGTGTACCTTGTTCACTAGACGTGGGTTGATACCCGCTTCGCCTAGGATAATCGCAGTACCGTGAGTGGCATCGATTTGGTAACCGAGCTCGATTAACTTAGCCGCTAAATCGGCAACGCGTTTCTTATCGCTGTTACGCACAGACAATAACGCACGACCCGACTTAGGCACTTCAGAAGTGGCACCTAACTGCGCCTTGGCATAGGCTTCGGCGAACGTATCGCCCACGCCCATGACTTCACCGGTAGAGCGCATTTCTGGGCCTAACAGTGGGTCAACACCCGGGAACTTGTTAAATGGCAACACCACTTCTTTCACTGAGTAGAAAGGTGGGATCACTTCTTTAGTGAAGTTTTGCGACGTTAAGCTTTGACCCGCCATCACACGCGCGGCAATCTTAGCTAAAGGCACACCTGTTGCTTTAGACACAAATGGCACAGTACGGGCAGCACGTGGGTTAACTTCAATCATATAGATTTCGTTATCTTTCACGGCAAACTGTACGTTCATCAGGCCGACAACACCGAGCTCCATCGCCAACTTACCGACTTGAACGCGCATGCGATCTTGGATTTCTTGGCTTAGCGTGTATGGCGGCAGCGAACAACCTGAGTCACCTGAGTGAACACCCGCTTGTTCGATATGCTCCATAATCGCGCCAATTACCACGATTTCACCGTCACATACTGCATCAATATCCACTTCAATCGCATCATCTAAGAAGCGATCGAGCAGTACTGGCGACGCGTTCGATACGCTGACGGCTTCGTTGAAGTAACGCAGCAAATCTTGCTTGTCGTAGACGATTTCCATCGCGCGGCCGCCCAGTACATAGGATGGACGCACAACTAGCGGATAACCGATACGCTCAGCGGCAATCACAGCACCTTCAACCGTAGTCACGGTATCGTTTTCAGGCTGCTTCATCTCTAAGCGTTGAATCGCTTGTTGGAAACGCTCACGGTCTTCGGCGCGGTCAATTGCATCTGGGCTAGTACCAATGACAGGTACGCCAGCGGCTTCTAAGGCTCGGGCCAATTTCAATGGTGTTTGACCACCGTACTGCACGATAACGCCTTTTGGCTTCTCGATGCGGACGATTTCTAATACGTCTTCCAGTGTGACTGGTTCGAAGTACAGACGGTCTGACGTGTCGTAGTCGGTTGAAACGGTTTCAGGGTTACAGTTCACCATGATGGTTTCATAACCGTCTTCACGTAGCGCTAACGCCGCGTGCACACAGCAATAATCGAACTCGATACCTTGACCGATACGGTTTGGCCCGCCACCTAACACCATGATTTTGTCACGGGTCGATGGGTTAGCTTCACATTCTTCTTCGTAAGTTGAGTACATGTAAGCTGTGTCTGTTGCAAACTCAGCCGCACAGGTATCCACACGTTTGTAGACAGGGTGCAGGTCAAACTTGTCACGCAGCTTACGCACTTCGGCTTCGTTCACGCCTAATACATCGGCCAGACGCGCATCAGCAAAACCTTTACGTTTTAGTTTGCGCAGTAAGTCGATATCCAGACCCGCCAGACCCGCGTCAGCCACAACGCCTTCAAGCTGAACCAGCTCTTCAATTTGCACGAGGAACCAAGGGTCGATATTGGTCAGCTTAAAGATTTCATCTAAGCTCAAACCCGCACGCATCGCATCGGCTATGTACCAAATACGGTCGCAACCAGGCTCTTTAAGCTCAAGGCGAATACGCGCCATCGCTTCAGGCTTAGACATGTCAGTGATAGGGTCCAAACCGTTACGGCTAACCTCTAAACCACGTAAAGCTTTTTGCAGTGACTCTTGGAAAGTACGGCCAATCGCCATCACTTCACCCACAGATTTCATCTGTGTGGTTAAGCGATCATTGGCGCCAGCAAACTTTTCAAAGTTAAAGCGTGGCACTTTAGTCACAACGTAATCGATAGCAGGCTCGAATGACGCTGGCGTGCGACCGCCAGTGATGTCGTTCATCAGCTCATCAAGGGTGAAACCAACTGCTAACTTAGCGGCGATTTTCGCAATCGGGAACCCCGTTGCCTTTGATGCCAATGCTGAAGAGCGCGATACACGTGGGTTCATCTCGATGATAACCATACGGCCATCTTTCGGGTTGATACCAAACTGTACGTTCGAACCGCCGGTCTCAACACCAATCTCACGCAGTACGGCCATAGAGGCGTTACGCATGATTTGGTATTCTTTGTCAGTCAGGGTTTGTGCTGGCGCAACGGTAATAGAGTCGCCCGTGTGCACGCCCATAGGATCGAAGTTTTCGATGGCGCAGACGATAATGCAGTTATCGTTGCGGTCACGTACCACTTCCATCTCGTATTCTTTCCAACCGATCAGTGATTCGTCGATCAGCAGCTCACTTGTTGGCGATAACTCTAAGCCCTGTGAACAGATCTCTTCAAACTCTTCCTTGTTGTAGGCGATACCGCCGCCCGAGCCACCCATAGTAAAGGATGGACGGATAATACAAGGGAAACCCACTTGATCGAGTACGCCGTAAGCTTCTTCCATGTTGTGGGCAATGCCCGCACGTGGACAGTCAAGACCGATACTTTTCATCGCTTTATCAAAGCGGCTACGGTCTTCTGCTTTATCGATGGCATCGGCAGTCGCGCCAATCATCTCGACGTTAAATTCTTTCAGTACACCTTTAGCTTCAAGTTCTAATGCGCAGTTCAGTGCGGTTTGGCCGCCCATGGTTGGCAGAATCGCGTCTGGGCGTTCTTTAGCAATAATGTTACGGACCACTTCCCAGTGAATCGGCTCGATATAAGTGGCATCGGCCATTTCTGGGTCAGTCATAATGGTGGCAGGGTTAGAGTTAACCAGAATGACACGGTAGCCTTCTTCACGCAGCGCTTTACACGCCTGTGCGCCAGAATAGTCAAATTCACATGCCTGACCAATCACGATTGGGCCGGCGCCTAGGATAAGAATACTCTTTATATCTGTACGTTTTGGCATTGCTTCTCTCTTCTCCTAGCTAGCGTACTACTTGGCGTTCTGACGGTATTGTTCAATAAGCTCGATAAAGTGATCGAACAGAGGTGCGGCATCGTTCGGGCCTGGACTCGCTTCAGGGTGACCTTGGAAGCTAAACGCAGGTTTGTCCGTAAGATGGATACCTTGCAGTGAACCATCAAACAGCGACTTATGCGTCACCTTAATGTTGGCGGGTAGCGTGCTTTCATCGGCAGCAAAACCGTGGTTTTGGCTGGTGATCATCACGTTACCTTTCTCGATGTTGCTCACTGGGTGGTTTGCACCATGGTGACCAAACTTCATCTTTAAGGTTTTTGCACCTGAGGCCAGAGCCAACAACTGATGACCTAAACAGATACCGAAAATCGGTGTGTCGGTTTTCAGGATCTGTTGAATTGCTTCAATTGCGTAATCGCATGGTTCTGGATCGCCAGGGCCGTTCGAAAGGAACACACCATCGGGATTCATCGCCAGCACGTCGGCGGCAGAGGTTTTAGCTGGCACAACAGTGACGTCGCAACCGCGGTCCACTAACATACGCAGAATGTTTTGCTTAACGCCGTAGTCGTAGGCTACTACTTTGTATTTAAGCTCATTTTCTGGCGTATCTGCAGGTAAACCGCCCACTAAACGCCAACTACCTTTGCGCCATGTATAGGCAGCTTTAGTTGTGACTTCTTTAGCGAGATCCATACCTTTTAAACCGGGGAAGGCTTTGGCAGCGGCGAGCGCTTTTGCTTCGTCTAAGTCTGCACCTGCCATAATACAACCGGCTTGTGCACCTTTTTCACGGAGAATACGAGTTAACTTGCGGGTATCGATATCTGCTATGCCAACGACATTGTTCGCTTTGAGATAATCACTTAAGCTTTGTTGATTACGGAAACTACTTGCGATGAGCGGAAGATCACGAATGATAAGACCACAAGCGTGAACCCCATCGGATTCAACATCTTCATCATTGGTACCAGTGTTGCCTATGTGTGGGTAGGTTAATGTTACAATCTGGCGTGAGTAGGATGGATCAGTTAAAATTTCTTGGTAACCTGTCATGGAAGTGTTAAAAACAACTTCACCAACAGAGAGACCATCGGCACCAATTGCTGTGCCAGAGAATACAGTTCCATCTTCGAGTACGAGTAAGGCAGACTTTGTCAACGCGACCTCCATAAAGAGCCAAGCCACTGAAATATAATGTTTTTATGTTATGTTAAGATACCAATTTCCGCTAATTTACGAAATTTTGACAAATTCCAGCGAGTTTACAGGAAAAACGCGAAACCGTCCACCCATTGGTATCTGGGTGCAAAAAAAAACGCCATATCGGCGTTTTTAATATTAATGCAAACCTAAAACCTGCTGCATATCATACAAGCCCGGTTTTTGCTCCACGAGCCAGTGGGCGGCGCGCATAGCGCCGTTAGCAAAGGTCATACGGCTCGAGGCTTTATGGGTGATCTCTAAACGCTCACCGATATCGGCAAACATCGCCGTATGTTCACCGACTAAGTCACCAGCACGAATGGTCGCAAAACCTATGGTTTCACGATCACGTTCACCCGTGATCCCTTCGCGGCCATACACGGCACATTTCTCAAGATCACGACCTAAGGTCTTAGCAATCACTTCACCCATTTTCAGGGCTGTGCCCGACGGCGCATCTTTTTTGTGTCTGTGGTGACCTTCGATAATTTCGATATCCGTGTAATCACCCATGACTTCGGCAGCCAGTTCGAGTAATTTCCACATCAGGTTGACACCCACAGACATGTTCGGCGCCATCACTACCGGCGTTTGCTCGGCAAAGGCATTGATCTGTTCTTTTTGAGCATGATTGAAACCGGTTGTGCCAATCACCATGGCTTTCTTGTGGCGCACACACCAATCTAAATGGACAATACTGGCGTCTGGCGCAGTGAAATCAATCAAGACATCAAAATCATCGGTCGCGTAATCCAGCGAATCCATGATCATGACCTTTAATTTACCCACACCAGCTAGCTCACCCGCATCCACGCCCACTAAACTAGAGCCAGCGCGCTCAATAGCGGCACCCAGCAATATATGGTCGTGATTGTAAGCCGCTTCAATAAGAGTGCGTCCCATACGACCACCGGCACCGACGATTGCCACTCTCACTTGTCCACTCATTTCAATCTCCTCAATCTTTCTTTGTCTTCCATAAGAAAACGCCTAAGACAGGCTTAGGCGTTTTATCAATATTAGATGATATCTAATAATTCAACTTCGAATACCAAAGTTGAATAAGGAGGAATCGATGCCCCCGCGCCACGCTCACCGTAAGCTAAGTGATGTGGAACAAATAATTTCAACTTAGTGCCTACTGGCATCAGTTGCAGTGCTTCAGTCCAGCCAGCGATAACGCCAGATACTGGGAACTCAGCTGGTTGGCCACGAACTACAGAGCTATCGAACACATCACCATTGATGAAAGAACCATGGTAGTGAGTACGCACTGTATCTTCGTAAGTTGGAGTAGCACCGTCACCTTGGACTAATACTTCGAACTGCAGACCAGAGTCAGTCACAGTCACGCCATCACGCTTAGCATTTTCAGCTAAGAACGCATCGCCTTCAGCAGACGCAGCTGCAGCTGCTTGCTCTTGAGCAGCTTGAATACGACCGCTGATTTCAGTGAAAGCAACTTGCAGATCTTGCATAGACACAGCACTTTCTAAACCGGCAAACGCATCGGCTAAACCCGCTTGAACGGCTGGAATATCCACACCATCAAAAGAATTGGCGGCCAGTTGCTCACCCATTTGACGGCCTACACCGTAGCTTGCTTGCTGTTCAACAGTACTGAATTTATCAGACATAATTAACGACTCTCAATTTATCAGTGGAATTTTGCGCGCCAGTTTACCATAGTTCAGCGAGCTATGCTGATAAACTGACTGCTTATTTAACTAAGGCGGCTTTTTTACACACTTATTGCGTATTTATCCAAAAGCGTAAATAGGCTAAGGACGCATATCGGCCAGAAAACAACCGCTAACACTCAGCTAAGTGGCACTTCGCTATGCAGCGTGCAGCTTATTTCGGCGCCGTACATTGATTCTTCACTTGGGTTTTAGCACTGGCATAGAGTGGCTGCATCTGCCCTTGCAGTTGTTGCAACTGAGCGATGCGATTACTGTTTGATGGATGAGTCGATAATAATTCTGGCCCTTGACTGCCGCCCACCTTCGACATGTTCTGCCATAAGGTCACACTTTGCGCCGGATCGAAACCGGCTCTCGCCATCAGCTCTAAGCCCATCACATCGGCTTCGCTCTCTTGAGCGCGGCCAAAGGGCAGAATGACCCCAACCTGAGCACCGAGTCCTAACGCCGACATATATAAGTCGCGATTCGACACGCCACTCGCCCCCAACGCCGCATCGGCTATTTGCATACCGACGCCCGTTAACTGTCCGCGAGAAACCTGCTCGTTACCATGTTGCGCCAACACGTGCGCCACTTCGTGACCGAGCACAGTGGCAAGCTGATCAGGACCATTGGCGACCTTAAGTAAGCCGCTATAGACACCAATGTGGCCACCCGGCAGTGCAAAGGCGTTAACTTGTTCAGAGTCAAACAAGACGACATCCCAGCGCTGGGTTTGATCCGGCAGCACTGCCGTCACCCGATTAGCGACACAATTCACGTATTGCGTCAGCTTTTTATCGCTACTCACCTTTTGCTGCTTTTTCATCTCTTCAAAAGAAGCATCACCCATCTGCTGCATCTGCGCCGCTGAAAAGAGCAAAGTCTGCCCTCGCCCCGTTGGCGATTGCGTGGTCGCGCAGGCCGATAATCCGAGCACGACCGCCAAACCCACTAAGCCTAAACGCATTGATTTCATCTGGCACTCCTTAAATCCCATGACGGGCGTGAAGATCCTTGAGCCAACAAAGGCTCAACTAATGAAGAGATTTTACTGAGATAGACAAGATAAGCCAAATAGAGAAACACTGGTGGCGCGCATTAGCGATACTTTGCACCTAAAGGGAATTAATACTCTTCTTTTAACAAAGCGTAGAGATACTCATCGCCCCACACGCCTTTAAAGAAGATGTTTTTCACATAATGGGCTTCACGCCTAAAGCGGAGTTTTTCGAGTAAGTGACAGCAGGCAAGATTTTGTGCATCGGTGATGGCAATGACTCTATGCTTATGCAGTTCAATAAAGAGGTAATCCAGCAATGCGCTGACGGCCTCAAAAGCGACATGTTTACCTTGATGCTCAGGCGCAATCGTAAAGCCAATTTCCACCTGCTGCTCATCAATAAAGTGCAGCGCCAGATCGCCAACGAGCGCGGTCGGTGTTGCTCCCGACGCGGCAGTGACAATCGCAAGTTGAAACCACGTATCCGCCGCACCAAATTGTGCGTAATCCATATTGTCGAACAGCGCGACTGCATCGTTATAGCGGTAATCCGTCCAGCTTTGATATTGGGCGACCTTAGGGTCGGCTCGATAGGCGGTAAAAGCCTCAAGATCCGCTCGCTGGAATGGCCTAAGTACAAAGTGCTCAGTCGTTAAACCGTTATTCACCACTTTATGAAGTGCTTTGCTTAACGCCAATGTCGATGCCATAACTTGGCTCCCTTAATGTAAATAAGTCACTACGTTACACCCAGAGCGAAAGCGTTAACAGCGGCCAATGCGCTTTATTCTGTTATCGGTTTAGTGATAGCAGCACGCCAAGCTTGAACGTTATGAATCGCTTCCATCCTTGCTTGAAGATGGCTTCACTCTTGTTTCAGGATTGCATCACTCCAGTTTCACTCTACTCTAGCTTCATAATGAATAGCCTCAAGCTCAGCGCTTACCTTTAAACTCTTTGGCGCTATGCTTATTGATGCTACGGCGATTCGCCTGTTTATCACGTGGTGGTCGCTTACGCTCAACCTTGCTATCTGCGGTGCCATCACTGGTATTTTCACTAGGCTTATCCGTTACCGGAAAGTCAGCCAATAATGCCAGCGGTAACTCCCGCGCAGTTAAACTGCGGAGCGCCGTTAAAGTTGCCATTTCACCGTGGCACACGAGGGAAATCGCCAGCCCTTTTTCGCCAGCGCGGGCGGTGCGGCCAATGCGGTGCACGTACACAGGCGCACTCATGGGTAAATCCAAATTGATGACCACAGGCAAGGCATCGACATGAATGCCACGCGCCATCAAGTCAGTCGCCACTAATACTTGAATGCGATTAGCTTTAAAGTCGGCCAAGGTTTGGCTGCGCACGGCTTGATCTTTTTCACCGTGCAGCGCGGCGACTTTCATCCCCGCTTTGGCGAGCCGTTTAGCGACGGCATCGGCATCATCACGGGCGCTGATAAACACCAGCACCTGCGGCCATTGATAGTGTTTTAAGAGCGCAATCAGTGCCTGTGCTTTACTGCCCTTGTTGACTAAATAGAGTTGTTCTTCGATTTCAGCAGCCACGGAATTCACCTTGTGGGCTTCGACCCGTAGCGGCTCATTCACCAGCAGCTTGCCCGCCAATGTATCCAAAGCCTCGGGCAAGGTGGCAGAAAACAACGAGGTTTGCTTAAGTTTAGGCATGAACGCCATCAGCTTTTGCACATCAGGCCAAAACCCCATTTCCAACAGACGGTCAGCTTCATCCAGCACAAGATGTTTTATCGAATCGAGGCTGATGTGGGACTGTTTGCATAAATCCAGTAAACGCCCTGGGGTTGCCACTAACACCTGCGGCTTGGCTGCAAGTTCGGCTAATTGATCTTCCAAGGGGACGCCGCCACACAGAAGCTGAATGATCAACGAAGCCGATAACTGACTTGCCACCGCTTGCAACACTTCAGTCACTTGCAGCGCTAATTCCCGTGTAGGCACCAGCACTAAGGCCAGCGCATTTGAGGGCGGCACAGACTTAGCACCCTGTAACTGTGTTTGCTGTTGCAACAAAAGTTGTTGTAGAAGTGGCAAACCAAAAGCTAAGGTTTTCCCGCTACCGGTTTGTGCTAAGGCTAACAAATCCCGTCCCGCAAGAATGGCCGGAATCGCCAATTGCTGCACCCGAGTCGGATGCGCCAACGTTGCAGGCAAGGCCTTAAGTAACGCCGAATTTAAGCCAAGCTTAGCAAAAGTTAACGACTCAGGGGAAGAAGAAAGTTCGGGAAAGGTCATCACAGCACCGGATCAAAACATGGGAGCGAAAGTTTACTGAGAGTTGGCGGTGAATACCAATGTTGTTTCGCTTTTACGCAAGCCTTGGTACAGTTTGCGACGGTACTCTTTACCACGGTACTGTTTGCAACAATACTGCTACGGCATTTACGTTACGCCGTTAAGAAAGTCTAGTTTTAAACTTCGTTTGAATTTCTAAACCGAATATCAAATCAAAATCGACATCAAAGTCGTGGGGCTTCCCCCCCAGATGTTAAATCAAGAGTCGACCAAGAGAGGCTCAACTGTAATCCGCTCTTGGTTCTCCCTTGCCGACAAGGTCCATATCTAACGGCCAGTTCGCAGAAATAGATGTATTCCGGTCGCTTCGGTGTTCGTGGTGTATCTTAAAAGAGACTCCTGCCGCATCTTTCTTATGTGCGCAAAGTTAACGCAGGTGATGGGATGGTAGATTTTAATCCCACAGCTTTCGTGAGCGCTTATGGTAGAATCCCGCCCAATCAGCTTTATGAATGTGCAACACAACTCATTTGTTTAACTGAGCGTAGTGGAACACTACCGTGATTAACTAAATGAGGAGAACAGATTATGAGTAAGTTAAATGCCGAAGAACGTAAAGCCCGCGATAACGCCCGTTTTTCACAACGCGTCGATGAACGCCGCACAAAAGGCGAAGACGTGGTCGCCTACGTACTGGGCAACAAGCTCGCGTTTAAGTTTCTGACTAAACCAGAGAGACACGAATTTAAACAAAGAGAAGCGGCACTTGAAGAAGAAGCCAAACTTAAAAAGCAGCAAGCGTTTCAGCTTAAAACCGAGCAAGAGTTAGAGAAAGCCGAAGCCGCATTTACTGTTCCAGAAGAGTAACCTCTCAAAAGAGCCATTGATTATAATTGATGGCTCACGCCAAAATAACGAAACTGACAAACTTTATTTGAATTAAATGGTGAGATTTCAACCTCTGATTTATATTCAATAAACAACCAAGAGAGACAGACAGCATTTCTCTCTTGGATCTTATTTTCGTTCTAATTTTAAGTTTCGGCTTCAAGTCATAAAATTGCGAATTCCATTGTTTTATATAGCTATTTTTCAACGCTATTCATATTACTTTTTAGCCTAATATTTAAATACTCGTGAGCAGAATCAGATATATCACAGCCTAGATATTTTCTAGACAAATTATTTGCAGCAACTAGAGTAGACCCTGAACCAAAAAAAGAATCAGCAACAACATCGTTTTCTGAAGAGCTTTGCCTAATAAGAACCTCAATTAAATCTACAGGCTTCTCTGTGGGATATCCCCTCCACACTCTCTTATATTCTAATACATCAGGAACACTTAAATCGCTTAGCTTTCTTTTTCCTTTCTCAAAAAACAAAATAAACTCATATCGAGCACGATAATGATAACCCATTCCAATCGCACATTTATCCCAAACAATAGGTTTCCAAAACCTAAAACCTACCTTCTCAGCAATAGGCTTTGCAACAAACATAGTTTCTTGATCGCAAAATAGATAAAAATGAGAACCTTTTTTTAGTACTCGATAAATTTCTGTAAATAACTCTTCAAACCTAGTATTAGGAAATATACTAAACCATTGATTGCTTGATGATTTACTATCTTTCAGACGAGTTGTAGTACCTATTTTTCGATGTTTCTCCAATGACTCATATGGAGGGTCAGTAATGAATAAGTCTACGCTAGAGTCCTCTAGTGTTTTAAGCCAATCAACAGCATCCATTTTATAAGTTTGTGACATTAAGTGTTCCGAGTGCACCAAAAGGCAAGTAACTTAACACAATAAGGCAGATACAACATCATATCTGCCTATCGTTATCAGCTACATTTCGGATTACTAGCTTCACAGTGCAAACTTCTACAGTCACGACAATATGACTGTACTCGAATAGTTCCATCCCCCATATTTCTGAGACCGAACAATTCTTCTACTTCATCAGCATTTGTCGCAACTTTATTACATCCTCTACAAGGACAACTTGCTCTTGTTAAATCAGGCATACGATCCACCCCATTGGTTACATGTTATTAACTAACTTATGGGAAAATAATATAATTTCAATAGACAGAATTAATTCAGTCAAAAAATCAACATAAAGTAGGATTAACATAACTTTTATGCATTAATAATTTACAGATAACTCCAAAATCTAAGGAATACACCATCCCCTCGGAGTTGCCGCAGGGCGAATAGACAAATTGCGTGAGTCTTGCCATGGATGGCAAGCTAGCTTTCGCAGGTGC
>NZ_MPDG02000002.1:508609-642520 GCF_001887095.2 Shewanella sp. SACH | reverse complement strand
CCCCTCGGAGTTGCCGCAGGGCGAATAGACAAATTGCGTGAGTCTTGCCATGGATGGCAAGCTAGCTTTCGCAGGTGCAGGGACGCATCCTTCGGAAGCGATAGCAAATTTGGCAATGAGCACAAGGAGCTTTCAACTCCGTTGGGGACGCCGGGGGATATCCAAAAGGGGAACAGGCGCTTTTCCCCTTTTGGTCGGGTGTGGGGTGAAGCCCCACGACTTTGACTTTTCTTTTAAAAAGAATCGAAAACTCAAACTAGATTTGTGACATAAAAAAAGCCCTGCAAGGTTAACCATTGCAGGGCTTTTTTCTTCTAGTGTGCAGCTAGCCGCTGCGCCACTAGACCAAGTTAGCTATTCAGATCTTGAAAGAACTTTTTCACGCCATCGAAAAAGCCCTCAGCCTTTGGGCTGTGCTTCTTTGACTCACCGGTTAAGGTGGCTTCAAATTCGCGTAACAGTTCTTTTTGACGATCGTTTAAGTTAACTGGGGTTTCCATAACCACTTTGCAGAGCAAGTCGCCTACCGCATGGCTGCGAACCGACTTGACGCCTTTGCCACGTAAACGGAACATACGGCCCGTTTGCGTTTCAGCTGGGATCTTCAGGCTGACTTTGCCATCCAGTGTTGGCACTTCAATCTCACCGCCTAGGGCCGCTTTACTGAAGGATATCGGCACTTCGCAGTAAAGGTTGTTGCCATCACGGACGAAAATCGCATGCTCACGCACACTGACCTGAACGTATAAATCCCCTGCTGGCGCGCCAAACTCACCCGCTTCGCCTTCACCCGCTAAACGAATACGGTCACCCGTATCAACGCCGGCTGGAATTTTAACCGATAAGGTTTTGCTCTTTTCAACACGGCCATCGCCATGACACTTAGTGCAAGGATCTTTGATGATCTTGCCGCGGCCATGACAGGTTGGACAAGGCTGTTGCACCGCAAAGAAACCTTGGCGCATTTGCACTTGGCCTTGGCCATGACAGGTGCCACAGGTAGTTGCAGAGGTGCCTTTTTTCGCGCCGCTGCCTTCACACAGATCGCAAGTCGCCAGTGTTGGAATCCGCAGTTCTTTGGTTAAGCCTTTAACGGCTTCTTCCAGTGATAACTCTAGGTTGTAACGTAAATCTGAGCCGCGGGCCGCTTGGCGTTGACCGCCACGACGTCCACCGCCGAAAATATCGCCAAAGACATCACCGAAAATATCGCCGAAATCGCCTTGACCACCACCGTAACCACCGCCACCGCGATTAGGATCCACACCCGCATGACCAAATTGGTCGTAGGCCGCTTTTTTGTCGGCGTCGGTTAGGATCTCGTAGGCTTCTTTAATTTCTTTAAAGTTAGCTTCTGCGGTTTTGTCGCCTGGGTTGCGATCTGGGTGAAATTTCATGGCCAGACGTTTGTAGGCCTTTTTAATTTCACGTTCGCTAGTGTCACGACTGACACCTAATACTTCGTAATAATCTCGCTTTGACATAATCTCATGCTTCTCAGCTGGTGTTGAACAAACGGGCGTTAGGGTTGCCCCGTAACGCCCGCCTAGAAATTAACGCTTTGAAATCAATCTATTTGATTGAAAACAAGTCATTATTTCTTGTCGTCTTTCACTTCTTCGAATTCAGCATCGACAACGTCATCGGCAGTAGCGTTAGCCTGTTTGCCCGCGTCGGCATTGTCGCCGCCTTGAGCTTGAGACTTAGCTTGAGCGATTTCCATCAGCTTAGCAGATGCTTCGATCAGTTCTTGAGTTGCCTTTTCAATGGCTTCTTTGTCATTGCCTTTGATAGCAGTGTCAACAGCATCCATCGCAGCTTGGATTTTCTCTTTATCTTCGCTTGGCAGTGCATCGCCCGCTTCTTCAACTTGTTTCTTAGTTGCGTGAACTAAGCCGTCAGCTTGGTTGCGTGATTGCACTAACTCTTCAAACTTCTTGTCTTCATCTGCGTGAGCTTCGGCATCACGTACCATTTGCGCCACTTCTTCTTCGCTTAAGCCAGAAGATGCTTTGATGGTGATGTTTTGTTTCTTGCCGGTTTTCTTGTCTGTAGCAGACACATGCAGAATACCGTCGGCATCGATGTCGAACATCACTTCAATTTGTGGCTGGCCACGTTGTGCTGGCTCAATACCGTCTAAGTTGAACTGACCTAATGACTTGTTCGCGCTCGCTTGCTTACGCTCACCTTGCAGTACGTGAATGGTCACTGCACTTTGGTTGTCATCGGCTGTTGAGAACACTTGCTGCGCCTTAGTAGGAATAGTGGTGTTCTTCTCAATCAACTTAGTCATCACGCTGCCCATGGTTTCGATACCAAGAGACAGTGGTGTTACGTCTAACAGTAATACGTCTTTCACGTCACCTGACAGTACGCCAGCTTGAATTGCAGCACCTACGGCTACCGCTTCGTCTGGGTTCACGTCTTTACGAGGTTCTTTGCCGAAGAAGTTTGTCACTGCTTCTTGAACCTTAGGCATACGTGTTTGACCACCCACTAGAATCACTTCGTTGATGTCTGTTACAGATAAATCTGCATCAGCCAGGGCAACTTTCAGTGGCTCTAATGTACGGAGAATCAAGTCTTCAACCAGCGATTCCAATTTAGCACGAGTGATTTTAATCACTAAATGCTTAGGACCTGTTGCGTCTGCCGTGATGTATGGCAGGTTCACTTCAGTGTGGTTGGTGCTTGAAAGTTCAATTTTCGCTTTTTCTGCTGCTTCTTTCAGACGTTGCATTGCTAATGGATCTTTACGCAGATCTAAGCCTTGCTCTTTCTTGAATTCGTCAGCTAAGTAGTTGATCAAACGGTTGTCAAAGTCTTCACCACCTAAGTGGGTGTCACCGTTGGTTGCCAATACTTCAAATGTTTGGTCGCCATCGTTGCTGTCGATTTCGATGATAGAGATATCGAATGTACCACCACCTAAATCGTATACCGCAACAATGTTGTCGCCTTGTTTCTTATCAATACCGTAGGCTAATGCTGCAGCCGTTGGTTCGTTGATAATACGTTTAACATCAAGACCTGCGATACGACCCGCATCTTTAGTCGCTTGACGTTGTGAATCGTTAAAGTAAGCAGGAACAGTAATAACCGCTTCTGTTACTTCTTCACCTAAAAAGTCTTCTGCGGTTTTCTTCATCTTTTTCAAGATTTCTGCAGAAACTTGTGGTGGAGCCATCTTGTTGCCACGCGATTCAACCCATGCGTCACCGTTGTCGGCTGCAATGATTTTGAATGGCATGATGTTCACGTCACGTTGGACTTCGTCATCTTTAAAGCGACGACCGATCAAACGCTTAATCGCGAAGAATGTGTTAGTCGGGTTAGTCACAGCTTGACGTTTTGCTGGCGAACCGACAATGGTCTCATCATCTGTATAAGCGATGATTGACGGGGTTGTGCGATCGCCTTCAGCGTTTTCTATCACACGTGCTTTGCCACCATCGAGGACAGCTACACAAGAGTTTGTTGTGCCTAAGTCGATACCAATAATTTTACCCATGAGGTCCTCCGAAAAATTTCATTCAATCTAAATTTGTTTAGTTGGTTTTGATATGGGGCTAGACGGTTGAAATATCAAGTCCATCGTTGGCCACCTTCTCTGCCTTGATACCTATATTGGGACAGGGAATTTAATTACAAGGGTGAACAAAAAAATTTTCTGATTTATCTTTCTCACATCTGCCGCGGGATAAAATATCCAAGCACATAAAATAGTCTTGCTTATCAACCCAAGCTGTTATTCAATCTGCCCACATTTGGCGGATGTTTATCCAGGTAAGGTAGCAGAGTGAAGTCTTCGAATTTAGCGTACGTGTATGGCATGGCGGCGGTCTTCCTCTGGTCTACAGTGGCCACGGCCTTTAAGATTGCCTTGAGTTACTACACGCCACTGCAACTGGTGTTTGTTGCCGTGCTCACGTCGATTGTTGCCCTTGGCGGTATCCTGGCTTGGCAAAAAAAGCTCTGCCTACTCAAACAACAGTTTTTGCGCCGCCCTGCATTTTATCTAGTCACAGGGCTCATCAATCCCTTCCTTTACTATGTGGTGCTGTTTAAGGCGTATTCCTTATTACCAGCGCAGCAAGCTTTGTCACTGAATTACACTTGGGCGGTATTGCTGCCGTTACTGGCTGCGCCTTTATTAAAGCAACATTTGCGTAAGAGCGACATTGCTGCGGCGCTGATTGCCTACACTGGGGTATTTATCATTGCCACCGGCGGCGATATCAGCGGCTTTAGTTTTGATAGCCCGCTCGGGATCGGCCTTGCGCTGACCAGCACCTTACTCTGGTGCCTATATTGGATCGTCAACACTAAAGATCAAGGCGATCCCGTGGTGAGTTTATTATTGAGTTTTCTGATCGGCTTACCTTTTATTGCCGTCACTTTAGTACTGACAGATACCCTACCCGGCTTTAGTCTTAAGGCGATATTTGCAGGTATGTATGTGGGCTTGTTCGAGATGGGCATTACCTTCGTGCTCTGGTTAATGGCGCTGAAAACCGCCACTCGCACCGCGAACATCAGCACTATGGTGTTTTTATCCCCTGTGATGTCGATTGGTTTTATCGCGTGGATTTTGCAGGAAACGATAGCGATGGCGACCTATCTCGGCCTAGCCTTTATTTTATCAGGGATGATGTTGCAACAACTTTGGCCCCGTTTTACCGAGCGCAAAAGTAAGATAAGCCCAAAGCCAAAGATAGCTGAGTGATGATTGAGAAATAGTTGAGTGACGATTGAGAAAATGTTGAGTTGAATGATGGCTGAGTCATCACTGAGTCGTCGCCTGAAATAAACTTGGCTCACTGCAATGAGCCAATTAAAGAACGTAAAAACCGAAGTGGCTAACGTTTTACATCAAAATTAAGCGCTAATATCACCCATTTTGTGAAGGAGTATAGAATGACCCCGGCCGTTCGATTGGCGAAAAAAGCCAAAATTGCATTTGATATCTTAGAGTACAGCCACGATCCACACTGCGCCGCCTACGGCGAAGAAGCAGCCAACACCTTAGGACTCGAACCCGCACAAGTGTTTAAAACCCTTTTAGTCGCCATCGACAAAGCCCATGCGCCAATTGCCGTCGCACTCGTACCCGTCGATCATCAGCTCAATCTAAAAGCCGTGGCAAAATGCCTAGGACAAAAGAAACTGCAAATGGCCGATGCCGAACTCGCGCAAAAATCATCGGGCTATCTGGTTGGCGGCATTAGTCCCTTAGCGCAGAAGAAACAGTTACCGACCTTAATTGATGCCAGCGCTCAAGCCTTCGACAGGATTTATGTCAGCGCGGGCCGACGCGGTTTGGAGATAAGCTTAGCAGCCACAGACTTAGCCCAGCTTTGCAAAGGCGAATTTGCCGATATCAAGACGCTTTAAGCCACATCGACCACATTAAGCACAAGTCATTCGACGTTAAGCAATCCACTCCATTAAATAGCACGCGCTCATGTTGGATAACTCGCAAACAAGACCCTAGCATCAACAAAATTGGCTTCAGCGAACTGGATCTACAGTAGAAAGCGTTTGATAATGCCTAGACTTGCGTCTATAAATTGTACTGAGGTACAAATCGACTAAGGATAGTCAGATGGAAAAATCAACCCAATGGGCCCCAGAAAATAGCATCAGCCCACTAAGCTGGTGCGCTATGCTACTCTGCATCGCCTTATTTATTTATGAGCATTTCTGGGGAAACAGTTTTACCACTATGGTGGTCATGCTCTATTGCAGTTTTATGCTGCCCTCGGTATTACTCACCCGCAGAGTGCAGGAAAAATACTTTATTTATACCTTGGAATACATCAAAGCCTTTCGTAAGTTCACTACCGTCATGTCGACGCTATTCTTCTGTATTTGGTTACTTGCCACCTATACGCCGCTTCTCCATTGATGCACAAATAGGCACATGAAATAAAAACTGCAAACAAAAAAGCCGTCAACACAGAGTGTTAACGGCTTAATTTTATAGTTTTTAACCGCTAAACACGGCTAGTGTAATCACCCCATGCTAACCACTTGTAAGTGGTTAATGCCTCAAGCCCCATTGGGCCGCGAGCATGGAGTTTTTGCGTGCTCACCGCCACTTCGGCGCCAAGGCCAAACTGACCGCCATCGGTAAAACGCGTGCTGGCATTAACATACACAGCCGCTGAGTTCACTTCGTTCATAAAGTGCGCCGCTGCGTGAATGTCATCGGTCAAAATCGCTTCCGAATGGCCGCTAGAATATTGGCGAATATGACTAACGGCGGCATCGATATCGCTCACCACTTTAATGCCTAAGGTTAACGACAACCATTCGATGCCAAAATCCTCAGCCTTGGCGAGCGTCACATCAAACCCTAAACCATCAAGCAGACTAAAGCTTGTGTCACAAACTGAAAAACGCACGCCTAAACGATGTAGATACTCGGCAATTTGCGGCACAAATGTGCTTGCCACACGCTCATCCACCAGCAAGGTATCAAGCGCATTACACACAGTTGGACGCTGCACTTTGGCGTTAGCGATCACGGCCAAGGCGCGCTCAAGGTTGGCATTTTTATCAACATATAAATGACAAATACCAATGCCGCCTAAGATCACTGGAATGGTCGCCTGCTCAGCACATAAGCGCTGCAGTGCTTGACCGCCGCGGGGCACTATCATGTCGACATATTGATCGAGCTTAAGTAAACCTGTCACTAAAGCTCTGTCTGAAGAATCGATAAATTGCACCGCATCTATCGGTAAACCTTGGGCGACAATCGCGCCGCGGATCACGTCACTAATGAGTTTATTCGATGCTAGAGTTTCTTTGCCGCCACGGAGGATCACCGCATTACCGGTTTTAAGGGCAAGTACCGCGATATCAACAGTCACATTAGGCCGAGCTTCGTAAATCACCCCGATAACCCCAAGTGGTACTCGGCGGCGAGTCAGCCTTAAACCGTTATCTAATAATTTACTGCCAAACTCTTCACCTACCGGGTCAGCAAGGCGGATCACATCGCTAATATCGCCAATGATGCCCGCCAGACGCGCATCATCGAGCAACAATCTGTCGATCATCGCATCCGTTAATCCATCGGCTTTAGCGGCGGCAACATCTTTAGCATTCGCGGCTAAAATGGCGGCGGCGTTTTCTGTCAGCGCATCGGCGATGGCTTCAAGCAAACCGGCCTTTTGGCTCGCCGTTAAGTTAGCTAAGGCATAACTTGCTTGTTTGGCATTATTACCAAGTTGCTGTAAATACTGTTCTTGATTAATTTGACTCAAAACAGACCTCGCTTATAAGACAACCATGTCGTTGCGGTGCACGATTGCGTCACCATAATCGTAACCGAGTAAAGACTCGATCTCGTCGGAATGCTTGCCCGCGATCAAACTGAGGGCTTGGCCGCAGTATCGTGTCATCCCTTTAGCAATCACTTTACCCTGTTGGTCAACTAATTGCAGCGTTGCGCCGCGCTCAAACTGGCCTTTAACGCCGATGATACCTTTAGACAATAGGCTGCGGCCCTTGTCTGTCACGGCTTTGACCGCGCCCGCATCGAGCACTAGAGAACCTTGAGTCGCAGGGCCGGCTAAAATCCACTGTTTACGGCTTTCGAGCGGGTTTTCGATAGCACTAAAATGCGTTCCTACGGATTCCTTGCTCACCACTTTTTTAATCACATCAGGGTGATGGCCAGAGGCGATAACCACTTCGATGCCTGCACGGCGAGCAATATCCGCCGCTTCCAATTTAGTCGACATTCCGCCCGTACCTAAACCCGATACAGATCCGCCCGCCAACATACGTAGGCTGTCGTCAATCTTAACGACTTGGGAGATCAACTTAGCATTCGGGTTCGTGCGCGGATCGGCATCGAATAAGCCCTTTTGATCCGTCAATAAAATCAATAAGTCAGCATCACACAGCAGTGCGGCACGGGCCGACAGATTGTCGTTATCACCGACTTTGATTTCATTAGTGGCAACGGCATCGTTTTCATTGATGATCGGCACAATATTATTCGCCAGCAAGGCATTGAGCGTGTCGCGGGCGTTAAGGTAACGCTCCCTATCCTGCAAATCGGCACGGGTCAGCAGCAATTGGCCGACATGCAGCCCATAAATACTAAAGAGTTGTGACCAAGCGAGGATCAACTGACTTTGCCCGACAGCGGCTAACAATTGCTTATTGGCCATAGTGTCGGGCAGTGTCGGGTATTGGAGATGTTCACGCCCAGCGGCAATGGCCCCTGAGGTGCATAATACGACTTCGACCCCTGACTTCATCAGTGCGGCCATTTGACGAGCAAGCTCAACCATGTGAGCTTTATCTAGCTGTTTACTGCCAGAGGTCAGCACACTCGTCCCCAATTTCACTACTACGCGGCGATACGCAATCTCACTTAAGTTCATTATTCATTTGTAAAAAATAACCGAACAATCCTTATACCTAATCCGCTGGGTAATTGGTAGCAGGGAGTTATTAACTCGGGATAAATTTTCGATTTTGCTTAGAATCGCGCATGAAAAAGGGCCATCAGTTAGATGACCCTCAAAAAATATTGTCTATTGTAGACAATCTACGTTGCGAGCTCGCACTGCACGAGCCACTAATCGACAGCCTTAGCCATAGATAAACTTAGCCACAAACAGCGCAGCCAAGACGACAATGCCCACATTGAGATCGCTAAAACGACCTGTGAGTAATTTGATTGCGGCGTAAGAGATCATCCCAAAGGCGATGCCTGTTGCGATGGAAAACGTCAGCGGCATTAAAATACACACAACGACTACCGGTGCGGCTTCAGTCAAATCTTCCCATTCGACATGCACGAGTCCTGACATCATCAGAATCGCCACATAAAACAGTGTACCCGCCGTCGCATACGCTGGGATCATGCCCGCCAATGGCGACAGGAATAACGCAGCAATAAAGAGTAATCCCACGACAACTGCCGTCAAACCAGTACGACCACCCGCGCTCACACCCGCCGTACTTTCGATATAACTTGTGGTCGTCGATGTACCAAAAGCCGCGCCCGCAATGGTCGCTAAACTGTCGGCGGTTAAGGCACGGTTTAATCGCGGTAAACGGCCCTTCTCATCGAGGAAACCACCGCGCTGCGCAACCGCAACTAAAGTGCCAGAGGTATCGAAGAGGTCGACAAATAAGAAGGCAAACACCACAGATAACATGCTGACTTCAAAGACTTGGGATAAATCCATCTTCAAAAATGTCGGCATGATCGATGGCGGCATAGACACAATGCCGTGATACTGCACATCGCCAAACACTAATCCCAGCCCTGTGATAATCAAGATACTTAGGATAACCGCCGACTTCATTCCGCGTTGCACCATAGCAATGATCAGGAAAAAACCTAACACAGCCATGACCGCCGGAAATGCGGTGATATCGCCTAAGGTCACTAAGGTTGCAGGGCTTGCCACCACAATACCGGCACTCTTAAGGCCGATCAGCGCAAGGAACAGACCAATACCAGCGGCAATACCAATACGCAGCGACATGGGAATGCTATTTACAATCCATTCTCGAATACGCACTAAAGATAAGATTAAAAAGCAAATACCCGACAGGAATACCGCGCCAAGTGCTGTCTCCCAGCTGTAACCCATTTCGCCCACAACTGTGTAGGTAAAGAAGGCGTTCAGCCCCATGCCGGGTGCAAGTGCGATAGGATAATTCGCCATCAAGCCCATAACTAAACAGCCGACAGCCGCAGCCAAACAAGTCGCGACGAATACAGCCCCATGGTCCATGCCCGCATCGGCTAACATCATTGGATTCACAAAAATGATGTAGGCCATCGTCATAAATGTTGTCAAACCTGCGACCGCTTCCTGCTTGAGGCTCGTTTGATTTTGTTTCAGTTTGAACAGTTTTTCTAACATGGAACAAGGTTCCTTTTTATTTTAAGTATGTAGGGTAGTTAGATGTAAACACTATGTAACGTGATGACATTTGCAGCCGATTATAGGGAGTTTAGGCTGGTCAGGCCAGAGGAGAGGCTGTCGTACGGAAAAATAATGAGGGGAAATGTTAACTAATCTTGTTTGCTGTAGCTTTTTTACCAGTACGGAAAATACTTAGGGCGAAAAACACCAAAGTAGCGACGAGAAAGCATACCAGACCGATTATATCCATTGAATACGCGTTGTATATTGCCCCCATAAAAAAGACCAATGACGCAATTTTTAAAGGATTTTTAAATTTAAAGAATGTTTTCATACAGATCCTTTTAAGTCCTAACGCATGGCAGCAATAGCGCGAAATATGCGTGACCGAAGCGGTAATCAATTAGTAGCTTAATTAGCGAAAGTAGCACTTTGGAATTGAATTTGGATATTAACTTCCGGTAACTGCAACTTTATAAAACTGACTTTTTTCTGAAAGCTGTTTAAATACCCAAGGTGGGTTCAGTACCGATATATTCTTGACGCCAAGTTTATTCAGATCGCTGATGGCGTAATACCAACCGACATAACTACCCGCATCTTCATATTTTTTATATTTATCACTTTGGCCAAGTGTAGTGATGTTGGGATTAACGCCTAATTTTTGAAAGAAATCAGCTTCTCTTGCCAGCGTTGTTTCACCATATTCATCAAAGTGTTTTTGAGTGGCCTCGCGCTCAGATTCAGGTAAGGTTTTGATAAATTCAGCGACTCCAGCAGCCATGCCAGAGGTTCCACCATGAAAGCCTATCAAGGCATGGTTCGTGATTCGTTTTTCATGTGCAGCAGGGAAAACGTAGTTAGCACATGAAGATAAACAATACTCAGTCACCTCAACGTTTAAGCTGTTCTTGTTGATAAACTCGGCTAAATCAAGGCCTAAATTAACTTCACCACCAACACTCTTAATGGCTAGCCATTTTATTTTTGAAGTATTTTTCTTAAATATTTCAAACACCATTTCATTGGCTTCTTTTGCTAACCCTCCTTGATAGTGAATCTTATCACCGTCTAAGAACACTTGAGTTGGCTCATTTGCGTAGCAAAATGTGCTGGTAAAAATCAAACTTAAAGAAAATAGATTTAAAAACTTAGCCATACCGATTCCTTTTGGTATACAACAGTCTATCAACGATAGTCCTGGCAACTACACTTAAGCCAATGAAAGTAAATAACATTTTATTCAGCAAGTTACTGACAGCGACCAGTTATGACAATAAGCAGTTAGTCTGAATAAAAGCAAGAAGGTCAAAATTGTTTTCGTGGGTATACATGTATGCCTAAAACGGGATTAATTGCCTAAACGAACTTAGGTACATAGACATTTTGGCAGTAATAGAAGCTAAAACTATGACGTTAAAGGTTGGGAAGTGAACATCGCCACTTTGCGCGTACTCTCAATGCCCTTGATAGGTACTATTTATCCAGCTACTCATAATGTTGATCGTATCGTCATTATTTGGCAGGTTTAAATGCTTTACCTTTGGGATGATTTTGACGAGCGCATGAGGAGCATTTTTACTAAAAACGGCTTCGAACTTTTCTGCGTAAAATGCTTCATCATCTGCACCCACTAAGACTAATAAAGGTTTATTATTTTTTTGCAGATTCTTTTCATACGCTTGAGGTGAAAAAGATTCATTTAACCTGTAAGAGTAGCTTTCAGCCTGTAATGGGTCGCTCCATTCTTTTGGGCGGTTAAAAAATAGCACAGGTAGAGAGTTAAACAGCTTAATTCCAACATTATTTAACATCGTCAATCCTATATAACGTCTAGTCGATACCTGAACCCATCCTCCCGAATTTGGCCTTACAGTTGGTGCCCGATAGCCAAGATAAGGGGCGAGGAGCAGATATCCATCAAATGCGACACGATCTCCTCCTGCATATTTTATCGCTAAACCGCCACCGGATGAGTGTCCTCCGAGAATGATAGATGAATTAGGGTATTGTTGACTAAGATGCAGCCTAAGATCCTCCAAGTCATCCTCATACTGTCCTATATAATCGATATCTCCCAATGTCTTTTTTGCTGATCGACCATGACCACGCAGATCTGGAATAACCACACTTATCTCAGTTGCAATGGATAATTTTTGAGCGGGGTGCAGCAAATACCGACCTTCCGCTCCAGAACCATGTAATAGAACCAGAATCGTATTCGTCTTGCCGGCGATAAATCTGTAAAACAACTCACTTCCGCTACGCGAAGCATACGTTTGCTCACTTAGTTGAAGGTTATCTGCTTTACCATTTAAAACATCAAAATCCAGACTATCAACGACAGGCTGTTTTCTAACGGGTATACATACCAATAATGATGCAAGCGCTAAATAGCAAACGGGTATAGCCAATAATGATGTAAGGAGCGTCATTGTCATTTTGATACCTATCGCCTTAGTATTTATGCGCTGGCTTTCTGCAAGGCATAAGTCGTGGATTGACTTATTTTTCACGAATGACCGTTACCCATTCCTATCTCTCGAATAATAGAAACGGTATTTGTAGTGGCACACTAATTTTGGCCACCTAAATAGAGGTGATATTATTGCCTCGTAGATGACTTTAGGTGAAAACATGAGAGCAACAACCAGAAAAACATTTAGTGCTGAATTCAAACTTGAAGCAGCCCAATTAGTCCTCGATAAAAACCATAGCATCATCGAAGCTGCAAAGGCGATGAACGTAGGTAAATCCACTATGGATAAATGGGTGAGACAGTTAAAACTAGAACGCCAGGGTGGCACACCAAAAGCATCTCCGATTACCCCTGAACAAATTGAAATCCGTGAGCTGAAGAAGCAAATAGCTCGTCTTGAGGAGCACAATCTTATCCTAAAAAAGGCTACCGCTCTCTTGATGTCAGACTCGATGAACAATTTACGCTAATCAGCGCACTCAAGCAGAGCCACTCTATTCTCACAATTTGTAATGCATTCAAAGTGCATCGAAGTAGCTATAAGTATTGGCTAAAAAGAAAAGAACATATTGATGCAGACTTTACTATTTTATGCCGTGAAGTGAAGGCCGCACATCGTATTAGTCATGGCTCTGCCGGTGCGCGAACGATAGCGCAATTAGTGACTAACAAAGGGATTGGTCTCAGTCGTTATCGAGCCCGTAATCTAATGAAAAAGCTTGGGTTATTAAGCTGTCAGCAGCCTAAGCATTCTTATAGAAAAGCGACACAAGAGCATGTTGCAATCCCCAATACGCTTAATCGACAGTTTGCAGTAACTCAACCAGATCAAGTGTGGTGTGGCGACGTGACGTATGTTTGGGTCGGTAATCGTTGGGCCTATCTAGCTGTTGTTTTGGATTTATTTTCCCGCAAACCTGTTGGATGGGCTTTGTCATTATCACCAGATAGTGAGCTGACCTGTAAAGCTTTGAAAATGGCATTTGAGTTAAGGGGTAAGCCTGAGAATGTGATATATCACAGCGATCAAGGTTCACATTACACGAGCTTAAAATTCAGACAATTAATATGGCGTCTTCAGATTGAGCAAAGTATGAGTCGTCGCGGGAATTGTTGGGATAACGCACCAATGGAGCGTTTCTTTAGAAGTTTGAAATCTGAGTGGATACCCGCAAGTGGTTATGGGAATTTTACAGAAGCAGATAAAGAGATCACAAATTACATCACTGGATATTACAGTGAGACCAGACCCCATCAATATAATGGTGGGTTAACGCCAAATGAGTCAGAACGTTTATATTGGAATGACTCTAAAACCGTGGCCAATTTTACTTGACCACTACAATTTTCATGCTATAGACATTTGCTTTTATGGGGTAGCAGTTTTTATATAGCTAAGTATACAGCTAAGGCAGTCATCACTTGATATCGTTTCAGCTTGTACCTCCAATGACACCTAATTTTGACAGGCTTAGAATCTAACTCATCGTGTTCGGCGTTAAACTCAGATTTGTACACCCACGGCATCCACTCCCACTCATCAGTAGTTGAATCAATAAAACCGCCAAATCAATACCATTGGTTAAGCATCTCGTATTCTGTTTAGCTTTTGATAAATACAAATCGACGGCGATATATCAGTAAGGTGTGAGTCAAAATGTTATTAACTCAGTTGATCACTTAGGTAAGGTTTAGATAAAAAAAGGCAAAAAAAAGCCTGCTCAATGAGCAGGCAAAGACATATTTCAAGCGTCCCTTTCGGGGAAGTACATTACCGCGCTAGCGGGAAAAACCTGGCATATCCATGCAAAAACATCGATATACTACTTGAGTCTAAACACGCCAAAAAAGGCGATACAAAGGTTGATGGATGATGGAAACTAAACTTTAAGGAGGGTTAAGCCTTAAAGCTCATGGCGAATAAACCGCCACGCAAAACATCAGTGTTAAACCAAGTGTTCTGCCAATAAAAATGGTTGTTGCCTGTATAAGACATAGTCAATACTCCTAAATTAGTTGTGATTAAGTACTCTAGTGAAGCTTGGCTCGGTTCCCTGGAACTAGAGATTCTCATATCCGTTGAGACGACTTGTCACTCAGATCCTTGGAGAAAAATATCCATCCTGGATAGACTAGAGAGGAAAGGCATAGCGCCTAATCCACGAAAGCAATTATATGGTTTTGTAGTTTTATTACAACCTTTATTTGTAATTTTTTTAATTAAGGCTTTTTAATGTAATTAAATTACACAACTATAGTAGGGTTAATGGCGATCTGCTTCACATAAAAACAGAAATAATCCTGTAACCATCTAATAAGTAAGATATTACAGAATTATTTCTTTTTGTTACTAGGGCGTGTTGACGTTTCGAGATTAAATTTTGTTCGCTCTGGCAAGCTCGTGATCGCGAAACGAGGAGTGACGTGTAGTTATTCTACTCAAATGACGAGTGACAAAGAGCAAGAGCTTGCCAGACGACCCCTTCGGGCAGCGTTTGGCTGGCATTTCTGCTGCGTTATCGCCCGTTTATGTAGAATAACTACACCGCACGGGCTTTACCTTGCATAAAAGCCAGCCAACTCGCTGCAAAAATAACCCTGAAACGTCAACACGCCCTACCCGTTAGCGATTGATCAGATATTGATACAAGCCCACCAGCGGACTGGCCGTAGGTTTGCCGTAGAGCGGATCACCTTCTGTCGCACTGCCTGCGATATCTAAGTGCATATAAGCTAAGGGAATTGGGGCTGTTACACCATGGTCAAATAGCCCCGACGCTTTCAGTAAAAATGCCGCAGGATATTGATGTCCACGGGCGGTAATCGATGATGGGGCATTATTTGAAGATAACATTTCAGCAGCGCCCGACACATCGCGGATCTTCGCGAAGTCTTCAGGTCGCAATGTAGACACTTCAAAGGGTTCGCCCCATTGAGTCGCCTGCTGTTGTAAAGTGACAGCGCATTGCTGCGAACTCGCCACTGAGTTTTCCACCGCCGCAGGATAACAGCCATAACAACGCACTACGTGACCCGTGAGTGTTGCTACCGAAAACATTTCAGGCTTCACCGCCGACACGGCTTTGATGCGTAAATGGCTCAGTAAATCCGCCAGCACTAAGCGCCCTTCGGCATCCGTATTACCAATCCGCACTCGTACACCCGCATGACTGGTGATGATTTCATCGGTCACGAAGGCTTCGCTGCCTATGCTGTTACGCACTAAACCTAACTCGGCAATCACTCGAATGCCCTTAGGCTTGAGCATTGACAGGGTTTTGAATAGCCCCGCCACAGCTGAAGCGCCGCCTTTATCACGGCTCATGCCCGCCATAGAACCGCCGACTTTCAGATCGGCGCCGCCGGTATCGTAAATCACGCCCTTACCCGCGAACAGGAAAGTGCGAGTCACTTCACCCTCTGGCAGATATTCTAATTTCACCACCCGAGGTTGATGACGACCGACGGCAAAAGAGGAACGCGCTACTGCACTGAGCAGCGGATAGTCACGCTCTAAAATATCTCTGTCTTCTACCACTGCGGTTTTGATCACGCTGCCCGCTAAGGATTGCAGACAATAGTCAGCAAAGGCTTTAGCCGACATGCGCTCAGGTTCTGTACCACATAAATCCCGCGCTAATACGCGGCCCGCTTCTAACGCATTGAGTAAATTGCTGTTATGGGTTGATGAAGATAATAACCCTATGGCCTCAAATGTAGGCGTTAAGCCCGTCGCTTCACGCAGCTCTAAGGTTTGCCACAGTTCTTGACCGCAGGCTAACGCCGCGACTTCAGAGGCAAAACTAAAACGCAAATCCTTCGATGGCACCACATATAACAACGGACGTTTGGCGCCCGCCTCTTTTGCAATGGCAATCGCCGCCCTTGCGGCATCAGCATACACACGCACATCTACATACTCGTCGTTTACTTGGGTGACAGGCGCAATGATCAAGCGACCTCCCGCAAGACCCGGGGCAAACAGTAATGTCGGGCTCTTACCTACGCGCTTATCCACGTGGGCACCGTGCTGAGCCAATAAACTGATCTCATCAAAACCTATGGTATCCAGATCTGGCGTTACCACCACAACCGCATCCCAGCCTTCACCATCAAAAATGGCATTTTCTGCTTTTACATCAACGAAGTTAACTTGAAACATGACCCATCCTTTTTCATTATTGTGTCTGCATTATTCCCGCTCTATCGCCTAATTACCAATCTAAAAGTGGTATCGAGACACTCTGAAAAATCCCAACTGGAAACTTTGGCTGCCAGCGTAACAAAAGCCTGTGATGCTGAGATTAATTGGCTGCGCAGAATGTGGTAGAATGGCCGCAAATTTGCCCTATACCTACAAGACCTTATGAGGGACACTTCTGTGACAGCTTTAAGTCAGTTATACCCACAGCCATTATGGCAATGGTTTGAACAAATCTGCGCTATTCCCCACCCATCTAAGCATGAGCAAGCCTTAAGCCAGCACATTCAAGCGTGGGCAAAAAGCAAACAACTTGCCGTCGTTGAAGATGCCGTTGGCAACTTGATCATCCGCAAACCGGCTACGCCTGGAATGGAAGATCGTAAAATGGTGGTCATTCAAGCCCATATCGATATGGTGCCGCAGAAGAATGCCGACAAAGTACACGACTTCACCCAAGATCCTATCGAAGCTTATGTCGATGGTGATTGGGTTAAAGCCAAAGGTACGACCTTAGGTTCAGATAACGGTATCGGCATGGCATCGGCGCTGGCCATTTTGGGCTCTGATGACATCAAGCACGGTCCATTAGAAGTGCTGCTGACCATCGATGAAGAGGCGGGCATGACTGGCGCCTTCGGTTTACAGGCGGGCATGTTAGACGCAGAGATCCTGATCAACACAGATTCTGAGCAAGAAGGTGAAATTTACATGGGCTGCGCCGGTGGCGTCGATGCTCAAATCACCCTGCCTATGGTTTGGCAAGCGTCTGAGCAAAGTTACTCAGCCTTTAGCCTGCATTTATCTGGCTTAAAAGGCGGTCACTCTGGAGTGAACATTCACTTAGGTCGCGGCAACGCCAACAAGTTATTAGCGCGTTTCCTATTTGAAAATGCAGATGATTTAGCGTTAGAGCTGACACAATTTAGCGGCGGTTCATTGCGTAATGCGATTCCACGTGAAGCCAACATCAGCTTTATGTTGCCAGAAGAAAACGTCAGTGCCTTAAACGAAAAAGTCGCTGAGTTTGAAGCGCTTATCCGCACTGAACTCGCCATTGCCGATCCTGATATGCGTTTAGTGTTAAACACTATCCCCACGCCAAAACGTGTGATGAGCGAAAACAGCCAAAATACCCTGATCGATTTGCTGCATGTATGCCCTAACGGCGTGATCCGCATGAGCGATGAAGTCGAAGGTGTGACTGAAACCTCACTCAACGTAGGCGTTATCAGCACTGACGATGAACAAGTCACTATCCTGTGTCTTATTCGCTCACTGATTGATTCTGGCCGTACTCAAGTCGAAGGCATGTTAACTGCGTTAACTAACTTAGCCGGAGCCGATATCGATTTAAGCGGCGCTTACCCAGGTTGGAAGCCAGATAACAGCTCGCCTGTGATGGCGATAGTACGCGAAACCTATCAAGACATTTACCAAAAAGAGCCAGTGATCATGGTGATCCATGCGGGTCTTGAGTGTGGTCTATTCAAGAAACCTTATCCAGACATGGACATGGTCTCGATTGGCCCCACGATTCGTTATCCGCACGGCCCAGACGAGATGGTGAACATCACCACAGTCGGCCAATACTGGACCTTATTATTAGCCGTACTCGAGCGTATTCCAGTTAAGGCGTAACGCCCGAATGTTAGCCTAGCTCACTCAATTGGCACTTAATTCAAGGCCACATCTGCTCAAGTCAGATGTGGCCTTATTTTTTATCGCGCCTTCTATTAGTGTGTAGAAATGCCATTGATAAAATTTTTATGAAAGAACTGAATAACTTGAATTTTCTACTATAGTTGTTCTGTCTAACCCGAACGTATTTTTGCTTGTCGCGCTTTTAGAGATAGCCGCTTTCCCCTTCAATACTGTGACCTTAAGGAATAGAGATCATGAAATTTGGTAAAATCTTGTCAGCCGCCGCACTACTGCTCAGCAGTAACCTCAGTTTCGCCGAAGAAGTCCCCCAAGCCGTTATCGATCTAGCCGATTCACTGATGCCATTAGGTAAAGAAGTGGTGCTGGTGAATGCCGTTAAAGCGCAAAATGCTCAAGGCAAAAGTTTAGATTCGATCAAAACATTAGATGAAAAATGGATCGCCACCGCAGGGATTGATGATTTTATGTCGTCCTTGATGAACAACGAAGCGGCCAAGTTTCTCACCACCTTCGAAGCCAGCCAACCTTACTACCAAGAAATTTTCCTCATGGATAATCAAGGTGCTAACGTCGCCATGACCAGTAAAACCTCGGACTACTGGCAGGGTGACGAGGATAAATGGCAAAAATCCTTCGCCAATGGCAAAGGCGATAAGCACATAGGTCCAGTCAAATTTGACACTAGCTCCCAAGCTTATTTGGTACAAATTTCGATACCCGTCATGGATGGCGATGCCGCAATTGGTGCTATCACCATCGGGATCAACCTAGATCAATTCGGACTCTAATTGCCAGAGAACGCCAGTGATGGGCCGCATCCGCTTTTATTCAGTGGTTATCGCGGCCCTCACCTTTCAATGCATCAATCAAGGAGGGCGTGACTATGGAATGGTATAAAGATCTTTCCGTTAACCAGAAACTGACTTACCCGAGTCTGCTACTCGCTGGCGTAGTCATCTTCGCCTCTTCAACTGGCATCTTAGGGCTTAAAGCATTAAATAACAGCGCAAATACGCTCGCACTCGAATACTTACCGAGCCAATCTGAACTGCTGCAAGCTGATAAAGAGCTTTACCAAGCGCAAGTCGCCGAACGTAGCCTGATGTTCGTTAACGTCGGCACGGACTCCTATAATAGCCTTCTAAAACAGCACACTAATAGTATATCCCTAGTCAAAGAACACCTTAATCAGTTTGCTGATGTGACCACTAGTCCCCTCGCAAAAGAAAAACTCAATGAATTAAATCGCAGTTTCGAGATATGGCGAACCACTACCTCTGAAATCAGCAATCAGCGCACCCAAAATGGCCGTAACGGTCGCACGACCGCCATTGATCTGAGCTTTGGCCAAGCAGCGACGCAATTCGAGCAGCTGCATCAAAATATTAATCAGCTAATCGATGACTTAAACAGCAATACGGCAGCAGCTGTCACCCAAGTGGATGATGACGCCTATCGTGGGCAGCAGATGCAGTTAATTGCTTTAACGATTAGTATCCTGATCTGCATTCTGTTCATCGTTGCCTTGCCTAAACTCATCAGTAAGCCGCTCGCAGTTTTGCTGGCGAAAATCCACGACATTACCGATGGTGATGGTGATTTGACCGAGCGAGTCCAGCTAACCTCTAAGGACGAGCTTGGTGATCTCGCCAAGGCATTCAATCATTTTCTCGATAACTTACATGGCATTATCTCGCAATTTAAACAATCCACTTCGGAGCTTAATGTCGCCGCCGAAGGACTAGCCAAAACCAGCGCCACGGCAAAACATACCTTGATGGATCAACAGGCTGCCACCCACAGAATCGCCGATGCCAGTGATCACATTGCTGCCTCTGTGCAAGAAGTGTCAGTCAGTGCCAGTCATGCCGCCGATGCAGCCAAACAAGCCGATATCTTTACCGCCGATGGCCAAGAAAGAGTGAAAAAAACCATCAATGTAATTCGTGAACTCGCAGGGGATGTAGGCTCGGCAGAAATGCAAATCAACAAACTCGAGCAAGAAGGCCAACATATCGGCCGCGTGCTTGAGGTGATCCAATCTATTGCCGAACAGACCAATCTATTAGCCCTTAACGCAGCAATTGAAGCGGCGCGAGCGGGCGAGCAAGGACGCGGCTTTGCTGTGGTTGCCGATGAAGTGCGATCTCTCGCCTCTAAGACCCACCAATCCACTGAAGAAATTAAATTGATGATCGCCAATGTGCAAAATGGCACCCAAAGCGCTGTGGCGGCAATTAATATCGGTAATGAAAAGGCCATTTCGAGCGTCGAAGCCGCCAGTAATGCCGGTGAAGCCCTAGCACATATTGCAGAAATGGTGAGTCAGATCAGCGAGATGAATAATCAAATCGCCCTCGCTGCCAAAGCGCAAACCACTATGGCCAATGAGAGTCATCAAAATATTCAACACATTGCCGAACAGTCGGAGGACAGTTTACGCAACACTGATGAAATCTACGCCGCAAGCGTACAACTCTCGTCAATGGCGGGTAACCTCACGGCGCTGGTCAGTCGTTTTAAACTGTAATTTGTCGAGAGTGAAAGTTTTTATATAAGTTACCTTTTGTAAATCTGTGATGTTTGAAAAGTCCCCTTTACCGAATAAGGGAGCATAAACCTGTCGCAGTGATTATCTGAATTCAGGTGCTCCCTTATATTTAAACAGCAAAGCTAGCATCGATTAGCAGCGCTTAACCACGAAGCCTCTTGTCGCGCGTAGATTGACCAACATAGGTAACATCAGCGCGAGGATCACTATCAGCATCCCCACCAATTGCATTTCCGTTACCGCCTGCCCCATGGCTAACGCCGTTAATGCCGCAAAAACGGGCACGAGATTAAAAAAGACCGATGCCTTAGCGGGGCCAAGCGCCTTAACCCCGTTAATCCAAAACAGATAACCGAGCACAGTGGCGAATAAACCTATATAGAGCACGCTAGAAAAAGCCGTTGCCGACAGTCCCATCAACTCCAGCCAAGGGTGAAACTCACCTCGGCCAAGCCCAATCACGGACATAGACACACTGGCAGCTATCATACTCAGCAAGGTAAATGGCAATACAGGCAACCAATGGCCAACCCGTTGCGAACAAATGGTATAACCACTCCACGCCAACATGCCGGCAGCAATCATCACATCACCTTGGTTAAAACTGAAATTGAGCAACTGCTGCACACTGCCGTTGGTGATCACTAGCAATACGCCCGCCAATCCGCCCACTAAGCTAAACACTTGTTGTCTGCTGAGCCATTCACGCTGTAATAGCGCGTTGACGATTGAAGTCACCAGCGGACTGAGCGCCATAATCAAGGCGCCATTGGCGGCAGAGGTGTGCTGCAGCCCATTAAATAACGCCAGATTTAAGCCGCCCACACCAATCACGCCCACCAGCGCTATGACAATGTATTGCGCCAAACTCAATTTGGGCCAAGCCTGACGAGTAAAAACGATATATAACGCCAGAGTCACCGCCGCAATGGTAAAACGCCAGAATACGAGGGATTCACCTGACATCTCCTCCAGCACTCGCTTAGCAATGGGAAACACGCTGCCCCAGCTAAAAACGCAAATCAGTAGACAAACGAATGTCATGTAAGGTGTATGGGATTTCATATCGGACTCTAGGGAGATAATTGGGATTGAGCTTAGTTTATAAGTTTCATATATTATTAAAACATACAAGATTGAGAGCTTAAATTCCAAATATGAAACTTAATTATTCCTTAGACGATATGCGCTTATTTTGGGTGGTGGCACAACAAGGGAGCTTTAAGCTCGCGGCGCAGCACTTAGGCATTCCACCTTCGACCTTAAGCCGACGAATCAATCTGTTAGAACAATCATTAGGCCTGCGTTTACTGCACAGAGACGCCCATAGAGTCAACCTTACCGCCACAGGTCAGCGTTATCTCGAACGCTGCGGCCCGCTGTTTATCGAGTTAAACCAGGTATCTGGTGAGTTACATGCGGATAAACATCAAGCGGTTGGCAAACTGCGGATCTCGGCGCCCATCAATACAACCTATCGCTGGCTAGGTGAATCACTCAACGCCTTCCAACGGCATTATCCCAATATCGACATCGACTTAAGCCTGTCGAACATGAATATCGATGTCAGTGAAAACGCCATCGATATCGCCTTTCGAGTGGGTGAACCTAAAGATCCCGATTGGATTGCAAGGCCGCTCACCACGATTAGCTTTGTGCTTTGCGCCAGTTCATCGGCAACCCAGTGGCATGCACTGCAATCCATAGAAGCACTCGAACAACATCCGGTTGTCATCGCAAAGCCCGTAAAAACATGGCGCTTACAGCACAATATCACAGGGCAAGATTTCGAGTTTGAGCCGAGGGGTAACATCAAATTAGCCGTCGATGATATGGCGATCGCCAGTCAGGCTGTGGTGGCGGGGCTCGGCATTGGACTCATACCCATCAGCATGGCGAGTGAACAGATACAAAGCGGCAAGCTCGTTCAAATACTGCCAGAATGGCAAGGTATTCCGCGCACCGCCTACTTGATGTATCGCGATCGGGACAATTTACCCTTGCGGGTCAGACTGTTAATTGATTTTATGTTGGCGAATCCACCCGAGGCTTATTGAGCCATTCAGGGATGAGTCTGCGGCGTATCGACTCAATAAACGCCTAGAGCGCTAAATCAAGCTGAGTCTGGGCATTTGGGATTTCGGGCACTGCGAGGATAGAATCGGCGAGGCCGACCGAAATACCTAATAGGCGAATGCCGCGCCCCTCTTGCCTTGCCATCGCCTGTGCGAGTAGATCATAAAACATCACAATCGAGACTTCATCACTACGATGCTCAATGGTGGTTTGCTTGAAATCATTAAACTTGAGCTTGACCACTTGCTTGTGAATTTTGCGTTCCTTAGCGCTGCGGCTCAAACGTAGGGCTAATTCTTGGATCAATCCCGGCATCACTTGTTGGCACTGCTCTAGGCTATAAATATCCTTCGCCAGCGTAGTTTCAACACCGACTGATTTACGCTCCCTATCGGCGGAAATGCCCCGTTCATCGATACCTTGGGAACGCTCAATCAACACGCCACCAAACTTGCCGAATCGCGCCAATAACTCAGGTTTAGAATAGGCTTGCACATCACCACAGGTATTGAGCCCAAGCGAGGAGAGCTTTTCGGCGGTGACTTTACCGACACCGGGAATTTTACGCAGCGATAAGGTTTTAACAAAATCAGGAAGTGTTTCAGGAGTAATCACATATTGGCCGTTTGGCTTATTCAGATCAGAGGCAACCTTAGCCAAAAACTTCACCGGTGCTATGCCTGCCGAAGCGGTTAACCCCGTTTCGGCTAAGATATCGCGGCGAATGGCCTGCGCAATCAAGGTCGCCGAGCCCTTATATTGTTGGCACTCACTCACGTCTAAATAGGCTTCATCTAAAGAAAGCGGCTCAATCAATGGGGTATAGCGGGAGAAAATTTCACGAATTTGCAGCGACACATCTTTATAAACCTGCATCCGCCCAGGAACCAAAATGAGATCGGGACACAACTTAAAGGCATAAGCGGTCGCCATCGCTGAACGCACACCGAATTTACGTGCCTCGTAACTGCAAGTGCTAATAACACCACGACGATCGCTGCTGCCGCCCACAGCTAAAGGCTTGCCACGGTATTCGGGAAAGTCGCGCATTTCCACTGCCGCAAAATAGCAGTCCATATCGATGTGAATAATTTTTCGCACGTTGAATTCCTCCAACGCCAAAATACTGTATATAAAAACAGTAATCAAGTGTTCGTCATCAATTTAGCGAGGATCAGGCGGGAAACCTAAAATTAAAAGGAGCGCCTAAGCTCCTTTTGTGAGTGCACTATGAATGATGCCGTTATTGAGCTGATGGTCAGTGAGCAAACAGTTCACTGACCAACTCAGGCTTAAATCTTAAATTGGCCGATATTGCGAGTAAGTGCGCGGGTCATATCCTCAAAGCCTTGCAAGCTTTGCGATAAGTCCTGACTCGAAAGCAAAGACTGATCCGACAACCCCCGCACATTATCGACATTGAGCGCCACTTCCTCGGCCGCCACGGCTTGCTGATCGATTGCTACGGTTATTTCAACCGTTTGCTGTTGGATTGACATAATCGCCGTCGCAATATCATTCAGTGCCGCTTCGACCTGAGTCGTTAGCTCTTGCCCCGCTTTCGCTTGCTCAACGCCCGATTCCATCACTTGCTCAGCCTGCAATGCGCTTTGTTGCAAGGTTTGGATAATGCCTTGAATGTTAGCGGTAGAATCTTGGGTACGCGATGCCAACGTGCGCACTTCGTCTGCCACCACAGCAAAGCCACGGCCTTGCTCACCCGCACGCGCCGCTTCAATCGCCGCATTCAATGCCAATAGATTGGTTTGTTCGGCAATGTTACGGATCACGCTCAAGACTTCACCGATTTGCTCTGAGCTATTGCGTAAGTGTTTAATCACTTTCGCCGCCGCAATCACTTGTTGCGACAGTGCCTTCATCCCTTCGGTCGCACGGGAAACAATCTGTGTACCATCGTGGGCTTGAGTTTGCGCCTTCTGGGCAAAATCATTCGCCCGTTGTGCACTGACAGCCATTTCTTGGCTGGTTTGCGCCATTTGCGTCGCGGCGGTGGCAACCGAATCTATCTGCTGCTTTTGCGATGAGACCGACGACACGGCTAAGTCGCAGATTTGCCGCGCATCGACAACACCCGTGCCTACCTCTTGGGTTAAGCTGCGCGTATCCAACAACATATGCTGCACTTTCTCGGCAAAGCGGTTAAAAGCATCGCCAAGTTTGCCTAACTCATCTTCCCGATCCATTAGAATACGTTTCGATAAATCACTGTCACCTTCGGCGATATCTTCCATCGCATCCAATAACTTAGCTAACTGACGTCTAAAAGGCAGCAACATCAACCATACTGTCACGCCCATTAGCAGCATGATACCTATGGCAACCATACTGGCATTCCGGAACGCGGCGGTCACCGGCGCTTCAATCACTTCGTGAGGCAACATAAAGGCTAAGTGCCACTTTTGTTTGGGATAATCGCCGCCCACAGTCACAAAGATCACCCGCTGGGGAACGCCATTAAATGTAACATTAGCAAACCCTTGCGCTTCCCTTTGCATCTGTTGTCGTAATGCAGAAAACCCTGATGTGTCCTTAAACTGAGTATCCACTTGATTCGCCAAGGAGCCCGGCGGGAAACGCTCGGAAAAACCAGGGAAATACACTAGCTTGCCTTCGTCTGTCATTAAGAAAGCTTGGCCAAAATCACGGTATTTAATCGGTGCCAGCAGGGATTTACCAATGGTATCAATCAAGATATCCATGCCGCCAATGCCAATCAGCTCACCATTCGCCGCATAAACGGGGGTTTTAACCGTAGCAGAAATTGAACCATCGTTCGCATCGACCGCTGGATCGCCAACAAAGAGCCCGGCTTGATCGATCGCTTCCTGCCACCAAGGTCGTTTGTTGGTGTAGTAATCTGGATCGCCATCAAAACGGCCATTAAGGTCAAAGTACTCGAAGGTATTGGCCGAGCCAAAAAACACCGATTTAACATCACTATCGCGATCAGAGAAAGACTTAAAGTAACCAATAATGTCTTGGTACTGGCGATCAGCCGCGAGTTGACTGCCACGGGCGTGATACTGAGTAAACCACTTCACTAAACCCGGCTCGGCAAACACTGAATGGATCACTTGGCCCTTAGCAATAAAGTAACCGCTAATCTCATTGGCTTTTAAGGCAACTAACGCCGAAATATCCGCATCGACCTGCTTTCGCGTGTTATCACTTTCTTTCGTCACCAACAAAGCGGCGACTAAGGTAAGCAGTACAGCAAGCGCACCAACGATAGTAACCACTAACTGCAAACTTAGAGAACGTTTCATATATCCCATCAATCTTCCCGTCTGGCTGACCAACAACTTAACAATATGGCTCGCAAAAATAGTTTTACACGGTAACAATTTTTACCTGTTAACAACAGATGAAATCGCCATAAAAAACGTAAATAAGTATTTGTAAAGAAAGGATATTGAACGTATAACAGGATTCGCTAAATTTAAGGCGGATTGCAGAGGATGAGTTTGTAGAGGCAGAGTTATACAGTCAGATAGACTATATACAGATTGGATAAATAGGAAGCGGTAGAAATAAGATCAGCGAGATAGTCTCGCTGATCTTGATTTAGCAATTACATCTTAGTTTGCAGGTAGTTTTGCAGCCCGACACGGTCGATAAGTCCGAGTTGTTTTTCGAGCCAATACATGTGGTCCGACTCAGTATCGTCGAGTAACACTTCGAGGATTTCGCGGGTTTGGTAATCTTGCTTCTGCTCACACAGGGCAATCACTTGGCGCAAATCGTCCGCGACCTTGTACTCGTAGGCGAGATCATTACGCAGCATCTCTTCCACATCTTTACCTATGTTCAACGCCTCACGGGCGGCAACATTAGGCGTTCCTTCGAGGAATAAAATACGCTGTACTAATTTGGCCGCATGGGCTTTTTCATCATCGGACTCATGGGCGATGCGCTCATAGAGTTCATTCAAGCCCCAATCTTCGTACATATGGGCATGGACAAAATATTGATCCATTGCCGAGAGTTCTCCCGTTAGGAGTCGATTTAACGCATCGATGACGTCTTTATCGCCTTTCATATCCCGCTCCTATTGGTCGCTAATTTGCGATTGTAGATAATTTTGAATACCGGTTAGCGTAATGAGCTCTTGCTGCGACTCGAGCCAATCTAAATGCTCTTCCTCATCTTCGAGAATGTCTTCCAGCAGATCGCGGCTCACATAGTCTTGCTCGGCTTCACACAGGCTAATGGCATCACGCAGCAATGTAAGCTGCTCTTGCACCATGGCCAGATCGCAGTCGAGCATTTCTTGGCTATGTTCACCAATACGAAGTTTCTCGAGTTGCTGCAGATTTGGCAGGCCTTCCAAAAACAGTACGCGCTCGATGAGCTTATCGGCGTGCTTCATATCTTGGATGGATTTTTTGTATTCGACGTGATTTAGCTTCTCAAGGCCCCAGTGCTTAAACATGCGGGCATGGAGAAAATATTGATTGATGGCGGTCAACTCACAGGTAAGCACCCGATTCAGTTGCCCAACCACTTTAGGATGACCTTTCATAAGTTACTATCCTTGGTAAGCGTGAAAAGATTGATCTAAATCAAGCTTCTAGCCTAGTACAATTCAGCAGCTAACTCAAATTATCTTTATATTTCACCCACTTAATGATAACAACCATTCTCATTTCCGCTTAGATTAGCGCGCTATCTCCCTCATATCCCAAGGATAAATTTAAGTGAATCATCTAGGCTGATAAGTTTCAGGCAAAAAAAATAGCCTCCAGATGGGAGGCTATTGTCGGAACAGACGATTTAGAGAATGTTAGATAATACGGTCTTTTGTTAACTTCTCACGACGCGCTTCTTCAGCGGCCATACGACGTTTACGTTTGTCACAAGGGTCATCACAATCGCACGCTTTCTCAATCCCTAGAACACCTAAACCGCCACAACTTCCTTCAACGGCTTTGCGCTTGATGAGATAACCAATCGACATGAGCAAAAAGAATAATAACAAAATCACAAATGCCGCGATAAAAGAGGTCATGGTTTACTCCAAAAACTAAATAAGGAAAGGCTTGAAGGCGTCGCTATAGTAGACCTTAAATCCGTCGCCTTGCTTTTCGATAAGCATTATCGCCAAGTGTTCCTTCTTGGCAAGCTCCAATGATGCTTCTGTACCCAAAACCATCATAGCCGTCGCAAAACCATCGGCTGTCATACAATTTTGATGCAATACGGTCACGGATGCTAGCTTATGATTTATCGGCAAACCGGTACGTGGATCAATTATATGGGTAAAACGTTGGCCGTCTTCCTCATAATAATTACGATAATCACCCGAGGTCGCCATCGCCATAGTACCTGGTGAGATAACCTGCTGTACGGCTTCAGAACCGTCATCGGTTGGTTGCTCTATGGCAACGCGCCAAGAGCTACCATCGCCTTTAGCACCTTTAATGCTGAGCTCACCACCAATTTCAACTAAATACCCAGTCGCGTGATATTTATCAAGAATGGAAGCCACTTTATCAACCCCAAACCCTTTGGCAATCGACGATAGGTCTACGTATAAATGGGCGTTGTGCTTAGTTAGACGGTTACCTTCAATGGAAAGTTCACTAATACCGGTTTTGGCTTTTGCCGCATCGATATCGGCCTGACTAGGGACCTTTGTTGGACGCTTATCTGGCCCAAATCCCCACAGGTTAACTAAAGGACCTAAGGTAATATCAAGTGCCTTATCCGTCACTTGATATAAGCGTACTCCCTCTTGCACCACTTTGATGGTATCCGGTGAGACTTCAACGCTTTGCTCCAATGGCAACTGGTTGAAACGGGATAATTCTGAATCAGGGCGATACGTCGACATCTGATCATTGACTAGCTCAAGGGCTAAATCAATTTCCGCTTGAAGTAACTGCGCTGTCGGCATCTGCTCATTCGGTACGACTTTAATATGGTAAGTCGTCCCCATAGTGCTGCCCGCTAACGAAATGACTTCGTTCTGCTTAGAACAGGCTGAAACAAAAAAGGCCAGCCCTACGAGGACTAGCCAGTTAAATGAATGCTTTAGTGCTGAGGTATTGATCTTTAAGGTCTGAAACATAGTGACCTACTACTCTTATTTGGGCCCTTAAATGCAAAAGTTGCAGATGAGAGATTATCCTCAACATCTGCAACTTTTCTATCTAGGACTAATGAACATTAGCCGCCGAAGTCATCCAACAGGATGTTTTCGTCTTCGACACCAAGATTTTTCAACATACCAATTACGGCAGCGTTCATCATTGGAGGTCCACACATGTAGAACTCACAATCTTCTGGTGCATCATGGTTTTTCAGATAGTTTTCATACAATACGTTATGAATAAAACCTGTGTAACCATCCCAGTTATCCTCTGGTTGAGGATCTGAAAGTGCCACATGCCATACGAAGTTATCATTCTCAGCAGCTAGGCCGTCGAAGTCTTCTACGTAGAACATTTCACGCTTAGAACGTGCACCGTACCAGAAGCTCATCTTACGTTTAGACTGAAGACGCTTCAGTTGGTCGAAGATATGTGAACGCATTGGCGCCATACCCGCACCACCGCCGATAAACACCATTTCTGCATCGGTATCTTTCGCGAAGAATTCACCGAATGGGCCAGAAATTGTCACTTTATCGCCAGCTTTTAAGCTCCAAATGTAAGATGACATCTTACCGCAAGGCAGTGTCAGGTTACGTGGTGGAGGCGTAGCAATACGCACGTTCAGCATGATAATACCGAACTCTTCTGGGTAGTTAGCCATTGAGTATGCACGGATAGTTTCTTCATCAACCTTAGATTCAAGATTGAAGAAACCGAAGTGTTCCCAGTCGCCACGGTATTGTGCAGGTACATCGAAATCTGCATATTTAACATGGTGAGCAGGTGCTTCGATTTGAATATAACCGCCAGCACGGAATGGTACAGATTCGCCATCAGGAATTTGCAGCTTCAGTTCTTTAATGAAAGTGGCTTTGTTATCGTTAGAGATAACTTCACATTCCCATTTCTTGATACCGAAGATTTCTTCGTCAAGCTCGATTTCCATATCGTTCTTAACGTTAACCTGACAAGAAAGACGACAGCCTTTACGGGCATCACCTTTGCTAATGTGGTCAAGTTCTGTTGGCAGAATATCGCCGCCGCCAGACTTAATCACCACGCGACATTGGCCACATGAACCACCGCCACCACACGCACTCGATACGAAGATACCGCTGTTAGCCAAAACGCCTAACAACTTACCGCCAGCACCGGTTGTAATTGCTTTTTCAGGATCGTCATTAATGCCGATCGTGATGTCACCGCTAGCCACTAACTTAGACTTAGCGAATAAAATCACTAATACCAAGATGAGGACGATAGCAGTAAACATACTCACACCGAGGTAAACCTCGAGCGGAGTAGATTTAAAAATACCAAGAATATCCATTAACTTATCCTTAGAAGGTCCAATTCAAGAAGCCGTTATGTGTCTCTTACAGAGACACACCAGAAAACGACATGAAACCTAAGGCCATCAAACCAGCAGTGATAAAGGTAATACCTAAACCACGTAGGCCGTTAGGCACGTCGGCATACTTCAGCTTCTCACGGATACCGGCCATCAATACGATAGCTAATGCCCAACCCACTCCTGAGCCGAAACCAAACACCACACTTTCGCCTAACTTGTAGTCACGCTCAACCATGAATGATACCGCACCGAAAATCGCGCAGTTCACTGTGATCAAAGGTAAGAAAATACCTAATGCGTTGTACAAAGGTGGAAAGTACTTGTCCAGTGCCATTTCCAGAATTTGAACCAAAGCCGCAATCACACCGATAAAGGTAATGAATTTCAAGAAGCTTAAGTCAGCTTCAGGTGCGCCAGCCCAAGCAAGTGCACCAGGAGCTAGCAGCCCTTGATAAATAACTTGGTTTGCTGGGACAGAGATAGTTAACACTACAACTACCGCAATCCCTAGGCCCATGGCTGTGGTGACTTTCTTAGACACAGCCAAGAAAGTACACATACCTAGGAAGAAGGCCAGTGCCATGTTTTCAATGAAAACAGAGCGAATTAACAGGCTAATATAATGTTCCATCGCACTTACCCTTTTGCTTCAACTTGCTCTGGCTTATAGGTACGAATAATCCAAATCAAAACACCGATCAGGAAGAACGCACTCGGAGGCAGTAGTAGCAGACCGTTTGGTTGATACCAGCCGCCATCAGAGATCTTGTGCAGGATTTCAACACCGAACAGAGAACCGTTACCAAACAGTTCACGTACGAAGCCAACAGCTAACAGAATTGCACCGTAACCTAAACCGTTACCGATACCATCCATAAAGCTCATCATTGGCGGTGTTTTCATCGCGTAAGCTTCGGCACGACCCATTACGATACAGTTCGTAATAATCAGACCGACGAATACCGACAGCTGCTTAGAGATCTGATAAGCATAAGCCTGCAGCAATTGGTCAACCACGATTACCAAAGAGGCAATAATGGTCATCTGTACGATAATACGCACACTGCTTGGAATATGATTACGGATCATTGAGATAAACAGGTTCGAAAACGCTGTTACCGCAGTTAACGCCAACGCCATTACCAGTGCAGTTTCGAGCTTGCTCGTTACCGCTAATGCACTACATACACCAAGTACTTGTAAAGCAATCGGGTTGTTGTTGACTATAGGTCCGGTCAGAACCTGTTTCAGTTCTTTAGCGTCAGACATTAGTTGAGACCTCCATTGCGTGCTTTTTCAATGAAACTCGCAAAACCTTCTTTCCCTAACCAGAATGTCAGTGAATGTTGCACACCGTTACTCGTTAAGGTTGCGCCAGATAATGCGTCTACACCGTATTCAGTGCTAGCAACAGCTGGGTTTTTCGTTACGCTGATAGCGAGTTTACCTTGCTCATCAAATAACTTTTTGCCATGCCATTTCGCTTTCCACTGAGCATTTTGCACTTCGCCACCTAAGCCCGGCGTTTCGCCTTGCTCGTAGTAGACTAAGCTTTGCACTGTGTTTAGGTCAGCATCCATAGCAAGGAAGGCATACATAGTAGACCAAAGGCCATAACCATGGATTGGCAGAATCACACTGGTCAATTTACCTTGTTCATCACGAACGAGATAAACCACAGCGTTATCCGCTACGCGTTTCACAGAAGCAATGTCGTTCTCAGGTACAAATGAGGTTTTCACATCACGAGACGCTTTACGTTGATCATAAGTGTCAGCATCAACACCATCAACCCAAGCACCCGTTTTCAAATCGACCAGTTTAGCTTCGATGTGTTTGCCGTATGTATCCAGAATTTGCGCTTTGGTGACCTTGCCAGCTTTAGTATCGATAAGACCAGCGGCTTCCAGAATGTACTTTTGCTTATCGAGCAGTTTATTTTCTGCTTGAGTCGGTCTCAGTAACACTGCTGCAGTAGACACAAATATCGCACAAATTAGACATAGGCCAACGACGATAAATAAGGTTCTGCCGAACGAATCTTTATTACTAGCCACGGGCAATCCTCCGCTTGATATTTGCCTGAACCACGAAGTGGTCGAACAATGGCGCGAACAAGTTAGCAAACAAAATTGCCAACATCATGCCTTCAGGGAATGCAGGGTTAATCACGCGGATAAACACAGCCATTGCACCGATCAAGATACCGTATGCCCATTTAGCTTGGTTAGTGAATGACGCTGACACTGGGTCTGTCGCCATAAACATCATGCCAAACGCAAAACCACCTAACACTAAGTGCCAGTACCAAGGCATTGCAAACATTGGGTTAGTGTCGCTACCGACAACGTTCAACAGAGTAGAAATGGCAATCATACCGACCATTACACCGCCAACGATGCGCCATGAAGCGATACGCGTGTAGATGATGACCAAACCACCTAACAGAATCGCTAATGTAGACACTTCACCAACTGAACCTGGAATGAAACCGAAGAACGAATCCCACCAGTTTTGGTTAATTGCGTAATCTAATGTGCCCGCAGCAGCTTGGCTCAGTGCAGTCGCACCTGAGTAGCCGTCAGCCACAACCCATGAGGTATCACCCGACATGTTCAACGGATAAGCGAAGAACAGGAAGGCACGACCCGCTAGTGCTGGGTTTAAGAAGTTACGCCCTGTACCACCGAACACTTCTTTCGCCACGACCACACCGAAGGTGATACCCAGCGCCACCATCCATAATGGGATAGTTGCTGGCAGCGTTAAAGCGAACAGGATAGAGGTAACGAAGAAACCTTCGTTGACTTCATGACCGCGGATAGAGGCAAACAGCACTTCCCAGATACCACCGACGGCGAAGGTCACCGCGTAGATAGGTAGGAAGAAACAGGCGCCATACCACATTAACGCAGGCCAGCCAGAGTTTGCCGTCAGTTCGGTACCGAACATGCTGAACAAGCTCACTTGCCATACGTCAGGGGTAGCAAAACCAGCCACTAAAGCTAATTGAGCTTGTAACCCTACGTTGTACATACCCACGAACATCGCTGGGAAAGCACAAGCCCAAACCGTAATCATCATACGTTTTAGGTCGAGGTTATCGCGAACGTGGGTTTTGCCCTTGTTCACTTTACCTGGGGTATAAAAAATTGTGTATGCCGCTTCGAATAGGGCATAAAACTTTTCGTATTTACCGCCTTTTTCAAAGTCGGGTTCAATACGTTCGAAAAAATCTTTCAAGCTCATTAGCCTTCCCTCTCGATCGTATCTAAACAGTCACGCAGATATGAACCGTAGTCATACTTGCCTGGACATACGAACGTACACAGTGCGAGATCTTCTTCATCTAACTCTAACGCGCCTAACGTAGCAGCACCGTCAAAGTCACCTGAAATCAAGTCACGCAACAACATAGTAGGAAGAATGTCCAATGGCATTACACGCTCATAGTTACCAATTGGCACCATAGCGCGGTCTGAACCACCTGTACTGGTCGTCATACTGAACAGACGAGAAGGAGCAAGATGTCCTAAGAATGCACGAGTGATAGAATATTTGTCTGAGCCTGGTAATACCCAGCCTAAAAATTCTTTCTCTGTACCTTCTTCTAACAGACTTACTTGAACATGGTAACGACCTAAATACCCTTGTGGGCCAACGGCTGTACGACCATTCAGAACAGAGCCTGAAATCAGACGAACATTGCCATCTAAGGCTTCACCTGCGGTTAATTCAGTCATGCTCGCGCCCACAACAGTGCGTACGAGTCTTGGCTTAGCCGCTTTAGGGCCTGCGATCGCAATAACACGTTCGGTATTGAGTTCACCCGTCGTAAATAGCTGACCAATTGCTATTACATCTTGGTAACCAATATGCCAAACGGTACGTTTTGCAGAGGCAGACAATAAGAAGTGAATATGAGTACCGACTAATCCTGCAGGGTGCACACCAGCAAATTCTTCAACTTGGGCGTTTGCGGCAGGAATATCAGCGCCAGGCGCTTTACAAAGGTAAACTTTACCGTCAGTAAGTCTTGCTAAGACCTTAAGACCATTAGCAAAATCTTCTTTATGCTCACGGATCACCACAACGGGATCAGCGGCAAGAGGTTGAGTATCTATTGCGGTTACAAAAATACCAGCAGCAGAAGAGTCTACAGCAGGAACTTTGCTAAAAGGACGAGTACGCAAAGCAGTCCATAAACCTGATTCGATCAGATTGTCACGGACTAACTGCGAGTCGAGCGTATCGAGTGCAGTGGCATCATATTTAGCAAAGGCAACGCTTTCGTTTCCTTCCACTTCAATGACAACAGACTGCAGAACACGCTGGGCGCCCCGGTTAATGTCTAATATAGTACCACTGGCTAAAGCCGTATATTTAACGCCTAAATTCTTCTTATCTTCAAAAAGAACCTGGCCTTTTTGTACTTTATCGCCCACTTTGATTTTCATCGTTGGACGTAAGCCAATATACTCTTCACCCAAAGTAGCTACATGTTTAATGGCTGGGCCATTATGGATAACTTGCTCTGGTCCGCCTGCTATAGGCAGTTCCAATCCTTTCTTAATTGTAATCATATCCACAAGCACTACGTTTGAAGGAAAGACAATGCGCCGCGTTCCTGCTAAATACTTAGGTTTTAAACAAAACCTACTGCATTGAGCTAGCGCAGATTTATCACAGAAATGCGATCGCAATCACGCTGGTCGCGCGCATTTTACCCCAATTGACTTGGCATCGCCACGAAAATTATAGGTGATTTCAAACCTAAAATACGGATTGAAAAGAATCATGCGCTACGGCGTTCACCTTCCGACCTAGTGACTGATCAGAAAGAGAGAATATTACGGCCACTGGGTACTATAGCATTAATAATTAAAGATTTAATTTAGCAAAAAGTCGAAACATTCACTAAACGCGGCTTAAATCGATCTTATTTGTTTCAATTGATTTAAATTCAAACGAAATAAAATTCAACTTAAAAGCGCCATTGATAACCTAAATAGCTAATACGTCCATTTTCCGATCGAATTCCGCTATTTGATGCTGTTGTGACTAATGTCTCATCTAAGAGGTTTTCTATCCGAAAATAAATCTCATGGTGACGGTTAAAATGATAATTCGCCGCTAAATCTACCCGCCATTGTGCGGCGACAGGCTGTAATTCGGCGCCGAATTGGCCCATTTCGCGCTCCGATTGATAAAAGACATTCGCATGCAGTTCATATTCTGCGTATTTCATCCCAGCACTCAACTGCAGTTGCTGCTCAGGTAACCAAGCCACCCTATCGCCAGCCACGACGCAGCCTTGGATTTCATTGCAGCTATTGGTTTGATACTCGGCATTCGAATACTGATAATTTAACGCTAAAGGTAACTGCACACTGCCCAGTTCCCACTGATAGCCAAGATTCAGCTCAACCCCTTTGGTCAGCACATCCACGACATTGCCTTGTACCCACAAACGGCTGTCGGCACACTGGGTATACGCATCGCAATTGACATGCAGATTATCAAAATCTTGGACGTAGGTTTTGATGTCAGCACTAAAATGCTCGCTGGCATATTGGGCGCTGACTTGATATTGCAGCGACACTTGTGCCTCTTGCTCAAGATTCCCCGCACTCGCGGCGGTCCATGAACGTCGAATATCCGTACTAAAGCGCCAATATCCAGCATGATATAAAACGCCAAGTTGTGGCATCCAATCGCTGTCGGAAAAATCTGCCGCTTCGAGTCCGGCGTAGGCTAAATTGACCTTGCGATTGACGTCCACTTTTTCATAGGCGAGCGCGAGTTTGAGCTGCAATCCGTCCCAATTAAACAAGGAATCGATGGCCGAGGTGAATGCGGTCGCATCATCGGTATAAGCCAACAGCGCATTGGGTGCTTCACTCACTAAACTCAAGTCCTGCTGCCATAGACTCTGCTGATCGCCAAGGTGCATCTCGGCTTTATCCGTATGGTAACGGGCGCTATAGCTAATTTGATGAGCGCCATACTGATTCACAGATTCAGTTTGTACCCCAAAGGAGCTGAAATCATTGTCTTGTTGTAACGAGGCGACCGCGACGCCATCGACTGTCGGCTGCCGTTCAAATGCGGCCAGCGCAGCTAAACTCTGGGTATCGAGCATTTGCCCATCAAATTGATTGAGTTGATTTAATTGCTGCGAATAGGATTGATAGTAAAAGTCCGTGATGACTTTATGCCCACCACTAAGCGCAACTTGGTGCGATAGTTGATACTTATGGTGTCGCCCTTGATGCTTATCTCCAGCCGTGGCTGAATACAAACTCATCGGGTCTTGTTGCCAATCGGCCTGCGTTAAGCCGAGTTGGGAGCGATAGCTATCATCATCGAGGAACTGGTAGGTAAACTCAGTCACCTGCGGACTTCGGGCGCCGAGTAAACTCGCGGCGTTGATTTTAAATAAGATATCAGTGGTTTGGCGGTCAGTATCTTGACCATTGAGTAAGTGATCGGCACCGCTACCATCACTGTAGTTAACCGCGAGTATCATGCCGTATTCTTTTTGCTTCACGCCCCAATTCACATCGACACTGTAGTCTGAGTCGGTATTGCCTTCGAGTGTCACTTTACTGTTTTCCGCTTGCTCGGCCACAGGTAAGGTTTGATAACTCACCACCCCAAACGCCCCTTGCCCACCAACCGCCATATTCGCCATTGGCGTGACAGTGACACTCTGTTGTTGCAGCAGATTGGGTAATAGTTGTAATTGCGGTGCAGAATAAGGCGCAGGTGAGAAATACACTCTATCTTGCAATACGGCCACGCCTTGACTCGCGCTGCGCATATTAATGCTTGCTGGATTTCCGTTAAGATCTGCAGGTAAAACCGTCAAAGCCGTTAACTGGCCTAACGCTAAACTGTCAGCAGTGGAGTGGAATGTGTCATTGAGCTGATTCAGTTCAAGCATTTGACTGTGGAAATCATCGGCGAACGTTGTGTTAGAACAGGCAAGAGATACAGAAATTGCACAGAGTGATACTGTGAAGTAACGACTAGGCATACCAAGCTCCCAAAAATTTTGTTAGCGTACGGTGTTTTTGTTATTAACTTGTAAAATAGCTGAATTTGTTTGAAAAAAAAAGCGACTCTCGTCGCTTTCTCTCATTAACTTCAGGAAACTGAATTTACTGGCTAGGCACTCTTATACAAGTAAGAGTACAAACCGTTACAGATTACCTAGAATTTCGTCGCTTAATTTCAAGTCATCATTGCGATTCACACTTACGCCAGCCGCAATAATATTACGGGCGATATCTTGTGCCTGCTCTAATGAATGCATCTCATACGTACCACATTGGTATTCGTTCAGCTCAGGGATTTCAGACTGCTCAACCACTTTAAGCACATCTTCCATCGCAGCTAACCACGCATCGGCCACTTGGCGCTCAGTCGGCTCACCAATCAGACTCATATAAAAGCCGGTACGGCATCCCATTGGCGAAATATCGATGATCTCAACATTGCTACCATTTAAATGGTCACGCATAAAGCCAGCGAATAAATGCTCCAGAGTGTGAATACCACGCTCACTGAGAATATCTTTATTCGGTGCGCAAAAACGTAGATCAAATACCGTAATCGCATCGCCCTTTGGCGTGCTCATGTGCTTAGCAACACGAACTGCTGGGGCATTCATTCGAGTATGATCGACGGTAAAGCTATCAAGTAATGGCATAAGGATCTCCAAATTCTCAGGGCGATATCAACGCCACTGTAAGTGTCTATTTATGGCTTGCAAGCATAACACCAAATGAATTACGCCGATAACAAGATAATTTAAGATGAAATCATCTCATATAAATCAGCTGTTAATGTGACAGTGAGTGCTAAAAACACCACGCATTTAGTGTTGACGCTGTTGGCTGTAAGCATCCTCAGATATTTTATGATACTGGCGCACACCTTGCTCGTAGGCATGATAGGCGGCGTACACTTTGCGCATTAAGGGATCTTGATTAGCTTGCTCTTCAATCACTTGTTTAGAGATTTTCTCAAGTTCCAACAACACTTTCGGTGGAAACGCCTTAAGCACAACCCCTTCATCATTCACTAAGGTTTCAAGGGCGGCCACGTTACGGGTCGTGTATTCATCAAGCATATCTTGATTAATGGCTCTCGCCGCGACTTTAACTATGGCTTGTAAATCTTGAGGTAAACTCTCGAAGGCGGCTTTATTAATCAAGAATTCCATATTAGAACCCGGCTCATGCCAACCAGGGTAATAGTAGTACTTCGCCACTTTATGTAGACCGAAAGCAAGGTCGTTCAATGGCCCTACCCACTCAGCCGCATCAATCGAGCCCGTTTGCAGTGCACCATAGAGTTCACGCCCCGCCATATTCACAGGAATAGCGCCGACACGCTTTAATACTTCGCCGCCCAAGCCCGGCATACGGATCTTCAGTCCCTTAAAATCGGCAATCGTATTAATCGGTTTATTGAACCAGCCGCCCATTTGCATGCCCGTATTGCCACCCGCGAGGGGAATGATGCCAAAGGGGCGATACACTTCATCCCACAACGCCATGCCACCGCCGTAGTGAAGCCAGCCGTTCATTTCCTGCGCCGTCATGCCAAAGGGAATCGATGAAAAAAACTGCGCCGCGGGTGCCTTGCCTTTCCAGTAGTAAGAGGCGGCATGGGCCATTTGAATTTTACCCTGACTCACACCATCAAATACGGCAAACGCTGGCATTAACTCACCCGCGCCATAAACGTGGATCTTTAACCGACCGTTAGACATGTCATTGACTAAATGGGCGAAGCGTTCTGGAGCCATACCTAAACCGGGGAAGTTTTTGGGCCAAGAGGTCGCAAGGCGCCATTCAATAGCGGGAATAGCTTGGGGGTCATCCGTTGCAGCATGGGAAACGGCTACGCTTTGCGCGTCACTGGCTGCGGGATTACAACCACTCAGTCCCATCAGCAGCATTAAGACGAGTACACTCCCAAACTTACGCATTTTTAATACTCTCCCTGACATCAAACGAGCCCATGGTTCTAACAGACGTGAACATGCTCTCAGGACAGAGCTCCGCAGTCGAATCACCCAAACCCTTAAAATAGAACATATTGTTAACACAGAAACGCCTATAGGGAAACCAGAAACTCGGGTAAGGAAACCAGAAAATGGCCTTAGTTTGACCTAAAACAAAAAGCCACTCGATGAGGAGTGGCCTTGGGATCTAAGCTAATTAACTTTGTAGAGCTGATTAATTAGTCTATTGATTAACTGCAATAATTTTTAATTAACCGCGACAATTTGGCGTATTAGGCACTTGTGCATTCGCATCCCACTCACTTTGAGTGAAAGTGTGGATCGACAAGGCATGCACGCCATTAGCTAGCTCATGGGCTAAGTGAGTGTTAACCAATCGATGACGGGCCAAGAGGCGTAAACCATCAAACTGCTCGCTCACGAGCACAACTTTGAAATGGGTTTCTGAATTCGGTGGCACATGGTGACGATTACTTTCGTTGATCACTTCTAAGTGCGTCGGCGAGAAGCCTTCGGTTAACTTCTGCGTGATAGTGTTAGCCACTGTGCCCTGCGCATGAGTATTGGACATATTCGAGTCTCAGAATGGTGAAATCCAGTGGCCGCAGAGTACTGCTTCAGGTGGAAAAGATCAAATTCACTTATTCGGTTTGCTGATCTACGACCACATTATATCTCACCTTATTTGGCAGGCAGTTCGCAACCACAAGCAGTTAACAGTAGGCATTTAACAACGGGCATTTAACAACGGGCATTTAGCCATGGAAATTAACGATGAGTTGTCTAAAGGTGTAGTTCCAGCGGGGCTCTTTTATTTTCAAGCGTTTAGGTAAGCTGTGTAACCAGTCGTTTTGCATGGGCCAATGCATGATCAGCAGATCGCCGCTGTGCAAACTGATGTTGTACTTGGTTTGGCTGTGTTTATGCTTAAGCACAAAATCCCGCGTGGCGCCTAAGGTAATAGACGCAATATGGCTACCATGGGCAATTTCTGGTTCATCATCGCTGTGGGCTCCCATGCAATCTTTACCATCTGCGTAGCGATTGACTAATACCCCATTGCTGGTCAAGCCATAATCCCGCGCTAACTTTTCCCTCAACTTGTGGGCATATTTAGGCCAAGGTAAGGCGCGGATAAACAGTCCTGAATATAAATAGTCGCAGCCCGAGTCGCCAAACCACACTTGCTGGCGGGGAATCGCGTGAAACTGACCGAATACTTGGATTTCAGGGCGACTTAAGGGATAAGTCTGTGCTTCTTTCATCAGCGCCGCTTGCTGCTCAGCATTAAGATAACCCCGCACTAAGGTGATGGGCGGTGTGGGTTGCTCAGCTTTTTTCGAACCTTGTTCGGCCATGCTCAAACTTAACTGCAAATCAGGATCCGCCGCTGCATCAAGCTCAAGTTCAGAAAACAAGTCAACCCTTTGGCCGCCACCTTGATTGTCACTCTGGTCACGCTGATTATTACCTTTGGCATCATCTTGCTTGTTCACCACCCTCTCCTATCGAGCCGTTTAATTACCGCTTCGTCCACAGCAGGGCTGCATTTAGGACGATACATTAGGCCTATATATTAGGGCTATATATTAGGGCTAGACATTAACCCTTAATGCAGAGCCGTCGCACTGCGCCATGAAATCTGCGATAATCTGCGCCTTAATTTATTGGCGCAGTGTGGCACATGACAACACAATTTTCAGTAGCGGGTGTTGAACTCGAACTTTTACGGTATCCAGCTCAGCAGGAATCTAATCTTCAAGCTTGGGATGCCGCCGATGAACACTTACTCAAAAGCCTTATTGAGTCAGAGCAAGCCGCCGTGCCAACCGCCATTATCAACGACAGTTTCGGCGCCTTAAGCTGTGGTGTATCGAAACTGAATCCAAGTTGGCCACTGTGTGTTGAAACCGATGCCAGAACCAGCTTTTTAGGCACAGAACAAAACCATGGCCGCAATCAGTTGCCGCTGGATAATCTGCAATGGTTTACCAGCCGCGATACCTTGCCAGAAAACTTAGCCTTAGTATTGATGAAGTTGCCTAAAAACTTAAGCTACTTTGCCCACCAGCTAACACGCTTATCGCAAGTGTTACCCGCTGGCACTCGTATATTAGTGGCAGCCAAAGCTAAATCGATTAATGGCGCCTTGCTCGATGTCTTTGCTAAGCATTTAGGCCCAGCAAGCGCTAGTTTAGCGTGGAAAAACACCCGAGTTATTACCTGTGTCAGCGATGGTAAATCCAGATCATTAGCCAAAGAAGTGACTTGGGCCGTACCCGAATATCAAATTGAGATCAGCAACTTAAGTAATGTGTTTGCCGCCAACAAACTCGATATTGGCGCACGCATCATGCTCGAAAACCTGCCGAAAGGGGATTTCAAGTCGATTGTCGATCTCGGCTGTGGCAATGGCGTGCTGGGACTGCGAACCGCACAGTTATTCCCTGAAGCTGATATCCACTTTATCGACGATTCCGAAATGGCGGTCGCATCAGCCAAGGCAAACTGGGCTCGTAATCAATTACCGACAGATAAAGGCCACTTCTATTGGGACGACTGCATGACGCATCTGCCAGAAGAAGTGCAACCGGATCTGGTGCTGTGTAATCCGCCCTTCCATCAAGGTGAAGCCATTACCGATCATATCGCGTGGCAGATGTTTTTAGACGCTCGCCGCCGCTTAAAAGACGGGGGGATTTTACATATCGTCGGCAACCGCCATCTGGCTTACCATGTGAAATTGCAGCGCTTATTTAAAAACTGCACCACAGTCGCCTCCAACGGTAAATTTGTGATCCTGCAGGCGCAAAAGAAATAATTCTGCCGCTAATTCCTGCCACTATGAGTACTTTAATCAGAGCCAGCAATGTCTGGCTCTTTGTTAAACTTAACCCGCTAAAATATTGTTCTACTCCACTATCAGCACTTTGTGACACTCGCTATGGCTAGCCGAAATCCCCTGCCGCAAGTACAATCCTATTGCAAAGGTGCTTAAGTACTTAAATTCTTAAGCGCTAAATGTTTTTAAACTATTAGTTTTTAAGCTGTTTTTTTAAGCAATTAGATTCTTAAGCACGAATTCTTAAGCACTAATGGTTAAACACTAAGCTTCTACAGCAATTAGGCACTTAACTAGGATTGAGATATGCCGTTAAAGGATGACGTCGCCCAACTAAAAGCTGAGCTGGCACAATTACAGTCGCTGCATTTATCGCAGCAATCTTCGCTCAGCCGCCAGTTGGCAGAATTTTCAACTAAGCTCGATACCTTAAGTCAGCAAATTGCGACTGAAGACGCCTCAGATACCACTGTCAGTATGGCAGCGGGTACAGCATCAATTGCGGCTGTAATCCCCGCCGCCGATAAGGCGCCCACATTAACCTACGCGGCACACACACCAATCCTTGAGTCCACTCCCGTAGAGCCAGTTCCTGCAGAACCCAACCCATGGCAGCAAAACGCTGTGCAAGGAGACCCTTGGCAAAGAAACACAAAAAATACCTCAGCAGAACAAGTCGCTAAAACCGAATACCAGGCGCAGGGCCAACAACTGAGTGATGAAGTCAAATTACAGGCAAGCGTGCAAGTGGCGAGTCAATTTGATGATCTGTTATCCCAAGGATTAGCGGCCATCATGGCGCCCTTTGGCGCAATTACCGAACAAATCAAATCCTTCTACCATCATTATCAAGCTAAGGGATTAGGGCCAGTCTTCTTGATGACAGTCGCAGGGATCATCACCCTGACCTTAGGCTTTGGTTATTTACTGCAATATTCAATCAACCATTGGTTTTCAGAACTAGGCAAAGCCCTACTCGGTTTTGCCAGCGCGAACGCTATCATAGCCGGCGGGATTTTTATTCGCCAAAAACGCGCGGGCATGGCGGACTTTGGCTCAGGGATAGTCGGATTAGGCCTTATCCTAAACTTTCTCTGCGCTTACTTTATTGGGCCATATTTTGAAATCATCCCCAATAGCGCGAGTTTTATCTTACTGTTATTGATCACTTTGGCAGGTTATGGCCTGTCAATGCGCTTAGATGCCAAAGTCATTGCCGTCATCGCCTTAGTCGGCGGCTCGACCGCGCCTATGATGCTGTTATCCCAAAGCTATGCGCCGCTGCTGTATCTTCCTTATTTACTGCTTATTGGTGCCGGCGCCCTTGCCCAGAGTCGTAAGTTAAAGTGGCCGCTATTAGTGGAAATCACCGCCCTGCTGCACATTGGCTGCATCGAAGCCTTTAGTTATTTTGTGCCATTGCCACTCACCGACTTTGGCGGCGGCAGTCTGCTGGCGCTTATCAGTATTAATGCGACCTTTTATCTCTACGGCATCATCGGCTTGATATTTACCCAGCAGTTTACCCATCAAGATAAACAACCAAGCAATACGCTGAGCCATCGCATACTCGCCCTGCCAATAGCACTGCTCGCCTTTGTGCTATTCGAATTAACGCAATTTACTGAGTTCGCAGGAGAAATCTTTGCGGTCAACGCGCTGATTTGTGCTGCCCTCTATTGGCAGCTAAAAAGCCGCTTAGAAAAAGCCCGCAGCGGCTTATTATTGGTCTTTGCAGGAAGTTTTGCCGGATTCGCGGCGCTGTATTTACTTAGCCATGATTTCCTCGGCTTAGTCTTACTGCTCGAAGCCTTATTACTGTTATGGATTGGCACCAAAGAAGAGCTAGTTTCAGTGCGCGCCGAAGCCTATGTATTACTGCTAATGGGATTAGGGCTAAATGCGTTTAGCGTGCTGGATAGCATGGCACTGTTAGAATCCAGCATATTAGATGCCTTAGCGATTTCACTTTTGTCGGCCTTTGGCTTTTCGCTGATAGCGCTGGCCTTAAGTTGCGCCGCCTTAATCTTTGCCATTCGACTATTAACATTCACCCATGTGCCACTTTCTGCGTTAGAACATCAGCTTTGCAGAATACTAAAAGAACTATTAAGCGGTTTTTATGTGGCGACAATTATCCTCGCGGCTTACCTTTTGAGCAGCGATTACTACCTCGCCATCTTGCCACTGGTCAGCCTATTACTGCTGTATTTAAGCGCAAAGGACAAACTCGTTATCAGCGAATTTGCCGCTTGGATTTTGCTATTACCGCTGCTCTTTAAGGTCGTTGAAGGCATAACGCTCACTGACAGTTTTAGCTTTAGCGCCCAGCCGCTTATGGCCAAACTGGCACGAATTGAGTTATTTACCGCCTTACTCTTGGCCCATTATTGGTATCGCCACCACTATAAAGATGCGCTATTTGCCAAAGCCGCTTACAGCGTGCAAATCTGCTGTTACTTGCTGCTGCCGCTTATTTTACTGCCCAAAGTTATCCGCAACTATTGGGAATATACCGCTATCGCCCTTTGGCTGAGCACCTTTATGAGCCTAGGTTTAGCCTATTTTGTTAAGCATAAGAGTTTGAACATAGAGGCCAAAATCCTCACTTGGCTAGCGGTTCTGATGACCGCCTCGCTATGCCTTATTCATGCTTGGCAAGGACTCGCGGCGCTGACCGTTGGCGCCCTGTTTATGGGCTTCACCCTGCTTCGTTATCGCCAATTACCCGAAACATGGCGCCCCTTGCTGCAGCTACAATGGCAACTGAGCCCTTATTACTTTGCACTGGTATTAGCCGTAATCGTTTATGGTTTTAATCATTCAGAGCTAGTAGGAATAGCGATGACAGCGTTAGCCTTAAGTGGTTATTTTGCATTGCTTATCCAAAAAAGTTTAAGCAAAAGAGCTGAAGGCCAAGCCTCACATAGCATGAAGTTAACCCTAGTTGCCGAAATCCAAGCCGCAATAAAGGAAAGCTACCATCTCGCCTATGGCCTCACTTTAGGCTTAGCCCTGTTGCCCATCATGTTGCATTTTGAGATCACGCTTGGGCTTAATCGTGATAATGCCTCGTTTGTGTTAATCGAGTTTTTATCACTAGCACTACTAGCAAGGCTTATCTTGCAGCACGGCGCAGCAATACGCTTGCATAGACGTATCTTGCCATTACAAGGACTTAAGTGGGGTTGGCATCTGTTACTCGCCTTGAGTTACTTCATGTGGAGTTATAGTTTTGATAGCATGATTGCCGCCCCACTCAGCGCTATTTTATTGGTTATCCATGGCAGTGTGTTGATGTTTATCAGCTTAAAACCACAAAATGCCGATATGATCCGCCTCGCCGCAGGGCTATTTATCCTATCGACGCTCAAGGTGCTATTACTGGATATGGCGTCCTTCGAGCTAGTGCAAAAGGTCATTGCCTTTATGCTGATCGGGGTTATTTTACTTACCGTTTCTTACTTCTACCAGAAGGCGAGAAATCGATTGCAGCAAGATTAACATCGTTTTAAAAGCACTAAAAAAGCCGCCATCGAATTAAATCAATGGCGGCTTTTTACTGTTAACGATTTAATAAATCGATGGGGTATCAGCTATTCGATATGGGCTACTTAATAAGAACTACTTGCTCACCAGTGCCTTATCGAGCGCCTGCGCCACATCATTAATGATGTCGTCGATATGCTCAATCCCAACCGAGATACGGATAAGATCTTCTGACACGCCCGCCCTTGCCAGTTCATCGGCATCGAGCTGTCTGTGCGTGGTACTCGCAGGGTGACAGGCTAAGGATTTCGCATCGCCGATGTTCACTAAACGCAGGATCATCTGCAGCGCATCGATAAAACGTCCACCGGCAATTTTACCTTCTTCAGGCGTGGCCGCTTTAATCCCAAAGCTAATGATCCCAGAGGCTTTTCCGCCAGTGATCTTGTGGCAATTATCCTGATAAGGGCTGCTTGGCAACGCGCCGTAGTTCACCCAACTCACCGCCGGATGCAACACCAAATATTCGGCTAATGCTAGCGCGTTCGAGCAATGGCGCTCTATTCTAAGGCTTAGAGTTTCAAGGCCTTGCAACAGTAAGAATGCGCTGTGCGGTGAAAGCGCGGCGCCGGTATTACGTAGCGGTACCACACGGCAGCGACCAATAAACGCCGCAGGGCCAAAGGCTTCGGTATAAACCACACCGTGGTAAGAAGGATCGGCTTGGTTGAGTAAGGCAAATCTTTCTTTATTGGCCACCCAATCGAACTTGCCAGAATCGATAATCACCCCGCCAATCGTCGTGCCATGGCCACCTATGTATTTGGTTAAAGAGTGGATAACAATATCAGCGCCATGCTCAAACGGGCGACATAACACTGGGGTTGCGACCGTATTATCGACAATTAAAGGCACGCCATGCTTATGGGCAATCTCGGCTAAACGCTGTAAATCGACAATATTGCCCGCGGGATTACCAATCGATTCGCAGAACAAGGCCTTAGTTTTGTCGTCGATCAGCTCATCGAGGCCTTCAAAATCATCGAAGGCCGCCATACGCACTTCTACGCCTTGGCGCGGCAGCGTATGGGCAAACAAATTGTAAGTGCCGCCATAGAGCTGACTGGTGCTGACAATATTATCGCCAACTTGAGTCAGGGCTTGAATAGCATAGGTAATCGCCGCCATACCCGATGCCACGGCCAGCGCACCTATGCCGCCTTCAATGGCTGCGAGACGCTGCTCTAGCACGCTAGTAGTAGGATTCATGATCCGCGTATAAATGTTACCTGCGACTTTCAAGTCAAATAAATCAGCACCATGCTGGGTATCATCGAAGGTATAAGAGGTGGTTTGATAGATAGGTACCGCGGCCGCTTTCGTGGTCGCTTCTGACTCATAACCGTAGTGTAATGCCAGTGATTCAAGCTTCATTTTACCTTCCTTCAACAGAGTGCTGTCCTTGATCCAACCCAAAGGATTGCACAAGATTTGTGCATACTCAACAAGCTAACAGATAGACATCTGGAAGTCTAAAACTTTTTACCTCAGCATTTAACTTCTGACCGAAAACCCCAAACAACAAAGCGAGCTAACATAACAGGCTCATATAAAAAGCTAACCTAACGAGTTAGCACGAATAGTTACGGATAAGTTCGGCCAGCACTACGACAGCAGAGACTATCTCTGGCGAGCACTCGTATGAGGCATTCAAGCGCATAAAATGGCGGAACTCGACCTGATTACTAAAGAGATTTCCGGGAGCAATACTGATCCCGCGCGCTATCGCCTGAGAATAAATTTGTGTGGCATCCATGTGTGCAGGCAGCGCTAACCAGAGAAAATAGCCGCCTTGTGCAAAGTTAACTCCCACAGACTCGGGCAGATGCGCGCGCAATAGCTGATACATGGCCAATTTGCGATCGGCTAACTTTTTACGTAACTGCTTCAAATGGCGCTCATATTGTGCCGACTGAATAAAATCGGCGATAGCAAGCTGCATGGGCGCGCTGGTCGATAGCGTCGACATAACTTGCAAGCGCTGTAGCTTCGGCGCATGCAGTCCCGCCGCCACCCAGCCGACACGATAACCTGCAATCAAAGACTTAGAAAATGAGCCACAGTGCAGCACCCGTCCTTCGGTATCGAAGGCTTTTACAGGCCTTGGCGCACTGGAGCCGACATAAAGCTCTTGATAAACATCATCCTCAATCAGACTGACCTTATGCTCGTTTAGTAACTGATAAAGCACCTGTTTTTTAGTATCCGACAAGCTACAGCCTAGCGGATTTTGATGTTGACTCATCAACCAGCAGGCTTTCACTGGGTAGGTTTTTAACACTTCCGCTAGCGCCTCGAGATCAATGCCCAGTTGTGGATCCGTCGCGACCGCAATGGCCTTAAGTTTAAGCCGCTCAATCGCCTGCATCGCGCCATAAAAGGTCGGGGATTCAATGACTACCCAATCCCCCGCTTGAGTTAGGGTCGCTAAACTCAAGTTCAGCGCCTCCATGGCCCCCGAGGTAATGATGATTTCATCGGGTGAAATGCTCATGCCCAATTTGGCATAACGTTGGGAAATCGCCTTACGCAGCCCCGCATTCCCCGGCGGTAAATTATCGGCAGCAAAAGACGGTGACATGTGCCGAGTGACCTTAACTAACGAGCGCGCCAACGCTTGCTGCGGGAATAAACTGGGATCGGGAAAACCTGAGCCAAAGGGCACTATGCCCGCCTGTTTTGACGCCTGTAAAACAGAGAAGACGAACTCGTTAATATCCACTTTATCAGAGAGATAAATCTGCCGCTGACGGTCGGGATAGCGAAAGGTTTCTGGCTGCGGCGCCACTAAATAACCCGATTTTGCCTGCGCCGTAATCACGCCTTGGCTTTCCAATAGCTGATAGGCATTAAGCACTGTCATCAGACTCAAACCCGAATCAGCCACCGTTTGGCGCAGCGACGGCAACTTGTCCCCCGCCTGCCAGACGCCTTGGGCTATTCGTGTCTTTAATTCCTGCGCTAACTGTTCATATTTCGCCATCTGTTATAGCCAAATCAATATATTCTGTGTCTGTTATAGCCAGCTTATCCCATGCTCTAATGGCACACAAGCTTTCACCGCTGGGCCAATATTAGGTTCAGTGGACACTGCATTAATGAATGCCTTTGTAACGAGACTATTATCTCTCGAGGAAATTATGTTTGATTTTGATGCCACTGTACTTGCTAGGATCCAATTCGCTTTTACTATCTCTTTTCACATTATTTTCCCCGCCATCACTATCGGCCTCGCCACTTATTTAGCGGTATTAGAAGGCTTATGGTTGAAAACGGCGAATCAGGTGTACCAACAACTCTATCAATTTTGGTCGAAGATTTTTGCTATTAACTTCGGCATGGGCGTGGTCTCTGGCATTGTTATGGCCTACCAATTTGGTACCCATTGGAGCGCGTTTTCCGCCTTCGCGGGCAGCGTAACTGGGCCGCTACTCACCTATGAAGTGCTTACCGCCTTCTTCCTCGAAGCGGGTTTTCTGGGGGTCATGCTATTTGGTCAGCAGAAGGTAGGAAAAAACCTGCATTTCTTCGCCACTTGCATGGTTGCCACGGGCACGATTATCTCGACCTTCTGGATCTTAGCTTCAAACAGCTGGATGCAGACGCCCCAAGGTTTTGAAATCGTGAACAATCGCGTCATTCCTGTGGATTGGTTTCAGATAGTGTTTAACCCTTCATTCCCCTATCGTTTAGCCCACATGACAGTAGCGGCATTTATTTCGTCGGCTTTCTTTGTGGGCGCATCGGCGGCTTGGCATTTACTCAAAGGTAACGACACGCCCGCAATCCGTAAGATGTTGTCTATGGCGATGTGGATGGCGTTAATCGTCGCGCCATTACAGGCTGTGATTGGTGATTTCCATGGTTTAAATACCCTTGAATATCAACCAGTAAAAGTAGCGGCGATGGAAGGCCATTGGCGTAATGAGGGCGATAAACCCACACCGCTGATCTTGTTTGCCATTCCTGACATGGACGCAGAGAAAAACCACTTCAGCCTTGAAATCCCAGGGCTGGCGAGCCTGATTTTAAAGCACGATTTAAACAAACAAGTGCCAGCCTTGACTGAGTATCCCGCCGAGGACAGACCCAATGTGTTGTTAGTGTTTTGGAGTTTTAGGGTCATGGTCGGCTTGGGCCTATTGATGATTTTTGCCGGACTGTGGAGCGCTTATCTCAGACGCAAAGACAAGCTCTACAGCAACAAACACTTTCTGCGTTTTGTGTTGGTGCTCGGCCCCGCAGGACTGCTCGCGACACTAGCGGGCTGGTTTACGACCGAACTTGGCCGTCAACCTTGGGTGATCCAAGGATTGATGCGCACTCAGGATGCCGTGTCTTCCCACAGCGTTACCCACCTGAGTATCAGCCTAGGAATTTTCATCGTCAGTTACTGCGGCATCTTCGGCGTGGGTTATAGCTATATGATGCGACTCATCCGCAAAGGGCCAGATATAGCGGCGACAAGCCATTAGCGTTAACGCAGATGGCACTCGCTTTACTTATTCAATCTTAAACATATTTAAGGGCTCACCATGGAATTCGATTTACCCTTGATTTGGTTCGGGATCATCATTTTTGCCACCTTAATGTATATCGTGATGGATGGCTTTGATCTCGGCATAGGCATACTGTTTCCCTTTATTCACGACGAGGACGACAGGGACATTATGGTTAATACCGTCGCCCCCGTTTGGGATGGTAACGAAACCTGGTTAGTGCTCGGCGGCGCCAGCCTGCTCGGTGCCTTTCCCCTCGCCTATGCCATAGTGCTCGAAGCGCTGACTATACCGCTGCTCATCATGCTGCTGGCACTGATTTTTCGCGGCGTGGCATTTGAGTTTAGATTTAAGTCGGGCGCAGAAGCTAAACCATTTTGGGATAAAGCTTTTATGTTCGGATCTATCACGGCCACGTTTTCACAGGGCGTAGTGCTGGGGGCGTTTATCTCAGGCATTTCGGTCAGCGAGCAGCAATTTAGCGGAGGTAGTTTCGATTGGTTAACGCCCTTCTCACTCTTCTGTGGATTTGGCCTTATGCTGGCCTATGCTTTGCTCGGCGCGACTTGGCTGATAAAAAAATGCCAAGGCGAGCTTAAAACGACCATGCAGCAACTCGGCAGAGCACTGACCTTATGCTTACTTATGACCATAGGTTTAGTCAGTTTATGGACGCCTTTTGTGCAGCCCAATATTGCCCTGCGCTGGTTTAGTTTGCCGAATTTATTCTACTTCGCCCCAGTGCCAATACTGGTATTAGCCTGTGGCTGGGCCTTGATGAAATCCTTGCGCCGCGATGATAACTATCAGCCATTTCTACTCACCTTATGCCTAGTTTTTTTAGGTTTTAGTGGACTAGGGATCAGTATCTGGCCGCACATTATTCCCCCCAACATCAGCCTTTGGCAGGCGGCAGCGCCCGATAGCAGCTTAAGCTTTATGCTCGTCGGCGCGCTGATGATCATCCCGCTGATTTTGGTTTACACCTTTTGGAGCTACTACGTGTTCCGCGGCAAAGTGACTAAAGATGCAGGCTATCACTAACGATTGCTCAAGTAAGACATGACCTCAAAATGCTGCCGAAGCGACTCTGCCTAGGCAGCGGACTCTATTCAAACGGCGAGCTCACTTTAAGCAACGAATTCAATTAAGGCTTCAATTGAAACACTGGCTAACACCTAGGAGATAAACATGATGACCCCAACTAAATCCCTCAGCTATCGACTCGGCTGGTTAGTGCTCATTTGGTGCACGAGCGTCAGCTGCCTGTTCCTCGTCTCCATGTGCATTAAAATACTGTTGAAAGGCGCGGGATTAACCACCTAAGTGGATACTCAGTACTTTACAACTTTAAAAGCGAATATTAAGGCTTAATTCAGTTAGCTTGCATAGCATAGCGTTAAAATATACTTAAGCATCACAATCACCGTGCGAAGGTATTATTCGAGCGTACATTGTGAGTGAGTGCATTAGTGAGTTATTTAAGTGAATTAGTGTGCTATTTACTTAATGTGTATTTTATCACTAAGCTCACAGTGCTCGATTTATTTTACGCGTGCTAGGATTAAATTGACTAAGGTTAGCGTTAATATCAACAAAGTTAATTTTGTGTTAAGTCAGGATTTTACTGTTGATAAGTATACTCAGCAATATAAACTTGGTTAGGCTTGCATTATTTTTTCACTTGGCCTATGGTATCAAGCAAGTAAACATGGCTTATTTAGTAACAGTGCTAGCTAATAGATTTATTCAACAGCATTATTAAATAAATTAAGCTACTAGCGATACTGATAGACAAATAATCAATCGAACACCACTTTTGACTGGAGATGTAAAACTATGTTTATCAATGCATTTTCATCACTATCTTCCCATGTATTAGCTAGCACTCTTAGCTCAACGTGCTGTTTGGCTAAATCATTCCGTTTCTCTCTCAAATTCCCAGTCTAAGCCGAGCGTCACTCGCGCTCGGCAGAACTTTAATACTCTGGTTAAATAAGCACTGAATACAGTTACTCATCTTTTGAAATTCTTTGCTTGTACTTTTACTTGGTTATTTAAGAGGCAGGAATGGCATATTCATTTTTTAGCGGTCTATTTCAGAATTTTATTCTAAAAACCGAAACCTATTATTTACAGAACAGTTTTAATGCCTCCCTGCGCCCAACCGCTTTGGCTGGGGTGATTAGCAAGCTTGAGCAGCTCAAGCATGATACGGCGAGTGATAAAGTGACTGTAGGGCGGGAGATCCGCTTAGTTAATCTGCAGGATCAGCAAGAGTATCAAATTGAACTCGTGTATCCACCAAAGCACAAACCCAGTGCAGGACGCTTCTCTGTTATATCCGATTTAGGCGTCAGCTTGCTTGGGCGGTCTAAGGGCGAACTGGCTGAAGTGAGTATTTTAGGCAAGCCGGTGCTATTTATGATTAATGATATCAGCCTAGCGAAAAAGCCTAAAAAAGCTAAGTAGCCAGCTGATTCAAGCAGCGTTATTTTTAATGGCCATTTAGCAGCTTATGCCCGAGTTCAATTCCGAATTTCGTTCAAGTGTTAAGCCATTTTTAGATAACGTATTTTAAAGATAAAGTGTGTTCAACTCCAACTCCGTGACAACATGCTTCAACTCGCTATTAGCGGCGGCTTCTAGCGGTACTTTCAACATAATAGGATAAGAAGGAATGTTATTTTGAAGTCATTAACTGGCCGCGTTATTTATTAAAGACAGGTATTAAATGAATTTAGCACTGTAATTAACGCCTTTTGCCACTATTTACACTAAGTCATGGCAGCGCTTTAAGGTAAAACAGCAAAAGGGTTAAGAGGTTTAGGTTCGGCGCCTCAATCGTTAAATTCATTTTTATGCGTCCTTTATAAATAAACCGACTCAATTTAAGCCTGAAATAAAAATTGAGCCCAACTATCGAAACCGAATTGCGGCGCGGATTCGGATAGTGACCTTCACTTTGGAGTCTATATCTATGAGTAAAGAAAAAAACAAAAAACCGCCAATGAAAACCTTAAAAGAGAAGCGTCAGGATAAACGGAACCGCCAAAAAGCATCCGACTAATTTATCCAACAATGTAAAAATCCCTTAAATCCTCTCTTTAAATAGGCCGAGAATAGGGTGCTAAATGCTTTGGCACCCTATTTTATTTCTCGGTTTTATCAGCTTATCGCTTCACAACACCGACTAGCGTTCGACTTAACACACTCTCATTTTTCAACACACTAAGCTTATATGCCATCACGCTAAACTTATGCGCTATCACAATCGACGGCGATACTGCTCCGGCGAACACTGGGCATACTTTTTAAACATAACGATATAAGGTGAAGTTTGGTTGTAGCCGAGCGTTAATGCCACCTCTTTTATAGCCAGTCCCTGACGCAGCAATTGTAATGAATAGATAAACTTATGCCTTTGCCTTAACTCGGTAAAACTCATCCCCAGCGCCTCTTGGCAACGACGGGCTAAGGTACGCTCTGTGGTATGTAATTCACTTGCCCAAGATTTAAAGGTCTTAGGACTCGCGGGATCGGCTTCGAGTGCCAACAACAGCGGCTGTAACAGTTTATCTGAAACGGTGGGCAAAAATTGCGGCAGGGCTTGGCCGATAGTGAGCTGATCGAGCAAAACCTCAACGAGGCGCTTATCCGCCGCCGAGTTTGCCACTCTGACTTGCCGCTCCCGCAGATCGTTCACGATCGATTGGGCAATAGGAGTCACAGCTAACAAACAGGTCTCTAGGGGAAACGCCGCAGCCCGCTCGACATCTATGTTCATCGAACAATAATGGATACTGCGCCGAGTATAACTTTCATGCTCTATCCCCGCAGGAACCCAAATCGCATATTGCGACGGCGATAAAAACCGTTGCCCAGCGGCATGTAATTCCATGATGCCACCGCTGATTAACTGCAATTGTCCCCATGTGTGTTGATGCTTAGGCGTCACCGTATTAGGCAGGAAAGCTTCATAGTTAAAGAAGATATCCGCAACTGGCTCTTGCTCTGCCGTGAGGGGATGGTAAACCGTACGCATTTTGTCTGTCCTCAAAGCCTTCTAGCTCAATACATTCTCTTGTTTAATAGTGCTCAACTGGTTTAATCGCGCTCAAGCTATTTTGCTATGCCATAGCACTCTGTCCGCCGGGGAACTGACCTTGTCTGATAAGCGATATCTATATCATAACCGACCATGGATAATTGCCAGCAATTATTATCTGGATGCATAAGTGCTAGGTCATAAGCAAAGTCTCTCATTCTCAGTCGCTAATTCTAAGTCACTCATGCTCAGTCATTTAGAGTTAGCCATGTAGACTCAGTCGCTTATGTTCAGTCATTCATGCCCAGCCACGTAAGCCAGTATCGAAAGGCAAGATCATGTTGTATTTGTTTCCCCTGTTGGCCGTATTAATTTGGGCAGGTAACTCGATAGTTAACAAGCTCTCATTTGGGATTATCGATCCTGAAGCCATAGCGTTTTATCGTTGGTTTTTCGCTATGTTGCTGTTAACGCCCTTTGTCGCGCGTCGTGTGTGGCAAAAGCGCCAAATGATACTGCCGCTGTTACCTAAATTCGCGACTTTGGCCATGCTAGGTATGGTGCTCAACCAGAGTCTGGCTTATTTTGCGGCGGCCACCACCACGGCGACAAATATGGCATTGATCACCTCACTCGTGCCCATGATCAGCCTGTTTTTAGCCGTGCCCTTACTCAAGCAGAAGCTGTCGCCATTAGCCTTTGGTGGCACGCTGATCTCCCTCGTTGGCTTAATTTTTATGTTGAGCCACGGCGATATGATGAATCTTGCCATCGGCGTCACCCAAGGAGATTTGTTATTGCTGATCAGCGCCTTTGTATATGCACTCTATGGTGTATTACTGAAACGCTGGCAATTACCACTGCCCACTTGGGAATCGGTTTATATTCAAGGACTCATAGCTGTATTCATGCTGACACCGCTGCTGTTCAGTAGCCCGAGTATGGCGATCAGCACGCAATCGGCACCACTGATCCTGTATGCGGCAGTTGCGGCCTCGCTGCTCGCACCGTGGGCTTGGATCAATGGCATCAGCAAACTCGGCGCCGATCGCACCAGCGTGTTCTTTAATTTAATGCCGATTATTGCGGCGATACTGGCGGCCATTATCCTAGATGAAACCTTGGCCATTTATCATTACATTGGCGGCTCTATGGTCATCATGGGTGTCATGCTAGTGCAGATAAAGCCTAAGCCAAAAGCCATACCCACCTTAGCTTGCCCCGAATAACATAAGCTCAAGCATCAATGCCCTGGCTGCACAGTTGGGGCTATTCATCTTCTTTCAATGGGCACAAAACTTCGCACTGAATCCCATCGCAATTTACTGCATGTAAAAGCAATTTCATAAATAACGGCTAAGCTATTTATTAAGTTATTAATGGAGATGTTCCTATGTTTAACAGTATTCGCGTTAAGTTTTCGCTGATGTTTGCCATTATGGCGACAGCGCTCATTGTTATGGCAGTCACAGACGCCATGCAAAGCCGTGCGACGGTAAAACAGATGCAAGAATTCAGTCAGTTATTTAATCCTGCGATTTCGGCAATTCTCAATGCAGACCGCGATCTTTACCAAGCACAGCTGAGTGAAGAAGTGTTATTAAGGGAAGAATTATCGGCCGAGAATCGCAAGAGTGAGATTGATAATTGGCAAGAAAACGTCGACCAAGCCCGTGACCGAATGGGCGAGTTTAAAAAAATCCTTAAAGACCACCTGCTCGTACTACAATCCACCAATGGCTTTGAAGCGCAATTTTCCCTTTGGTATCAAGCATCATCTGAAGTCATTAACGCTGTCAAAAGTAACGACTTTGCGCGAGCTAAACAGCTTCACGAGACCAAATCCAAGCAAGAGTTTAAGGCCTTAAGAAGCATCTACAATGCAGCGGGAGAAGCGGCCGATAACCGCGTAAAAGAGCTAGACTTACAAGCAACTGAACAGGCAACCACCCAAACCCAAATATCCCTCACCATAGCCAGCTTAGTGGCCATAGTCGCCCTGTTGATTGCCTACTTTGGCCCTAAAATCATCGTTAACGCGATTAAAGATATCACCAGCAGGATCAATGACATTGTTGATGGTGACGGTAACTTAACTCAGCGGATCCCCATCAAACGTCAGGATGAAATCGGTGAGCTTGCCCATGCCTTTAACTTGTTTGTAGAACAACTGCAGCAGATGGTTATCTCGATTATTGGTCAAACCAAGGATGTAAGCCAAACCGTTGAAAGCCTTGCGACTAAGTCCACCACCACAATCAACATCAGCCATGAACAAGAGCAGTTTGTTGATACCATAGTCACAGCAGTCAATGAAATGAGTGCGGCCGTAAGAGAAGTCGCCAGCAATGCCCTACACACAGCGACCGAAATCACTAAGGTAAACGACCAAACGGTGGAAGGTAAAAATATCCTCGCCCAGTCCGTTAATCATATTCAGCAACTATCTGAATCGGTTAAGAATGCCGTGTCAGTTATTGAAAAACTCTCAGTCAATTCAGCCAATATTGCCTCAGTGCTCGATGTGATCCGCTCTATTGCTGAGCAAACTAACCTCCTTGCCCTTAACGCGGCCATTGAAGCGGCGCGCGCTGGCGAGCAAGGCCGCGGCTTTGCTGTGGTCGCCGACGAAGTGCGTACACTGGCAAGTCGCACCGAAACCTCGACCCAAGATATTCAGCGTATGATTGAAGAGTTACAACGCGGCGTAAATGATGCGGTTAAAAGCATTGAATCGGGCGCCAGCCTGACCACATCAACTGTTACCCTCGCCAGCCAAACCCAAGATGCATTGGATGAAATCCTAAACTCCACCTCTAAGGTCAGCGAGATGTCCACTCAAACGGCAACCGCGACCGAAGAGCAAACCCATGTAACCGAAGAAATTAACCGTAACTTGACTGAATTATCTGATAAAACAAGATACTGCAACTTAGTCATTCAAGAGACCCAACAAATCGTCGTCAACACTAAGGCTATTTGCAGTAACCTACAAAAAGAAGTGGCGCGATTTAAAGTCGCCTAAGCTGGCCGGTTGCTAACGACACATAGTTAGCGACACATAGTTAGCGACAAGCGGTTAGTGGCAAGCGGTTAATAGCCAGGCCGCTCGTGACAAACAGCTAAAACGAAAAGAGTGCCAATTAGGCACTCTTTTTAATGTGTTTTAACATGGGATTTTTAATCGAATGCTTTTGAATTGGGTTTCAAATTGGTCTTTGATGTAAAACTTATCAGCTACGGTGACGCCTAAAGGATTGAACGCGAATTTTACGGCCATGATAATAATGCCAAACAAAACCTGAAAACAATAACATCCCCAAAAACGCATGCAATAAACTGGCAAACAGTTGGGCTGATTCTGAGCTCAAGTAATACAGTCCCACACCCGTTAACGCTAAGGTGATAAGACTGAGTGACATCACTAAGCCACTCCAATGGTTCAATTTTTTACGCCATCCTGCCCGAATATGACTGTGCCAAAGTGCACCAAGTAGCATCAACAGCAACCAACCTAACAACACATGCATCACCACTGCGGGTAACCGTAGTTCACCGCTGAGGCCAAAATCCACTTCCCACTGCAACTTAAACTCCATCACCCAAGGCAGCATAAACAAGCCTGTGAGCGTGGTGACGCTAATGGCAAGAATAATTAGCCAAAAAAACCAATTTGGATAGCCAGTTAATTTCTTCATAGGAAAATGTTATACACTCAGAACGCAGCTTTTCCTTAGTAAATTCAGTAAGGAAAACTGCAAATAGTACCAAAGGAATGATTATTCAAAACTGACTAATCGACCACCTAAGTGAGCAATTTTGTCAGCGGCGGAGTCAGAGCTTAGGTAACCCGCAACCTTAGTCAAGGCATCGGCGCGCCAAGCAAAGGGCGCACTCACACTGACAATACGTTCACTTTCAAGATCGATATTCACATCAGTAACATTGCCCGTGGGCAGTAATAACGCAGGATAATCATGGCTTAAGGTTTGTGACACCCGCGAACTTGCCAGCGCCATATTGCTCACGCAGATCTTTTGGCTCAATCCCTTTGGGCCGCGGCAGAGTACATTTAAAGAGGCACTGCCAAAGACTCTTAAATCGCCACCGGCATTCACCCAACCACCGCCAACGCCCGCACGGCGCAGCTCACTAACCGCCATATCAACCGCATAACCTTTGGCTATGCCATCTAAGGTTAAAATGAGTGGCCTAGCTAATCGTACTTGATTATCTTTTATTTCAATATCTTGCCACTCACCTTGCAATAACAAAGGCATACCAAGATAGGCAGGTAAAGCACCTCGGGACATCATTTCCCCGCCGACAGTACAATTGAACAAGTTGTTGCTCGCCTTGCCTAGCCACTTAGCTAACTTGAGCACTCGTAAACTGTCTTGGCTTACACGAATCCATGTCCCTGGCTGGCGATTTAGCTGATTTAACTCACTGTCTTGCTGATGAAAACTCAGTAACCGACCAATATGCGTCACACGTGAAAAAGCCGCTGTCATCGCGGCTTCTAAGGCTTTATCCTCAAGTGGGATCTCACTGCCAGAATGTGGCAGTGACTCGGCGGCAATTTCCACCAAAGTCCCGAGTAAGGGTTTAGCGCGACGTATCACGATAATGCCGTCTGTGACAGGAAGAGTTGATGAATAACCAACAGACGCTTCACACCATCGAGTAAATTACGGCAACTCAAGGTCGCGCCGCTAATATTGGTGACATCCTCATCCAGTTTAAAGGGATCGTTCAGTGTTTTACCGTGGAACTGTTGGCGCCAACTGGCCTCGCGCACTTGACCGCCATGGGTCTCGCGGTAACTCAACACTTCTAAACCTAACACTTCACCTTGCGGGCTAATCCCCACGGCATAAGTAATGTATTCATGTTTACCGACCACATCATCAACCATAAACCAACCAAGAAATTGCCCGTCTTTCTCCACTTTCCAAATCGGCTGTTGATCTTGACGCTGACGCACGCCAGACAAATCTTTGATCTGATCTTTCGCATCTGAGCTCAATAAGGTTGGCCGCTCGCTAAATACGGCCGCTTGATCAAAAATCAATGCCTGCGCCTGTGCAACCGTTAAATAGTCAGCAGCAAAAGCGGGCACGGTCACCACGACCATGGGCATAAACCACAAGCTATTCCAATATGTCTGCGCCATTTCAATACCTAATGTTAGTGAATATGGGATAAAAACGAGCCATCCTTGGCGCTCACTCTGGCGGTGCAGCCTATTACATTCGCTGCAACAGCCTTCATTGAACCTAGATTAAAAGTTAAATGCGACCTTCAATCTGATTTCTTGTTCTGTTTTTTCAATCAGATGCAAACTGGTATCGCGCTGACCTTGGTACTGCTCACCACCGCCACTTAACTGTGGTAACCAAGTCAGCGTCGCCCACCAATCGGCACAGCCATAATGCAATGAAGGGCCAGCAAAGAAGGACCATCGTTCTTGACCAATTTCAGTTTCAAATTCAGTTTCAAAAAGCACTTCGGCGCTAACGAACCAATTAGGGGCGAAACGATAGCTTAAGCCTGTGCCCATTTTCAATTCCAGTTCCATCTCTGGAGCCGTCGACCATTCGAAATCTTCTGGTAGATTAGCGATAGGGGCGCGGTCGGCATAGGTTGATTCCATGCCTAAGTTCCCCACCCAAATTAACTCACCTTCGAGCATGTATTTTTGGGTTTGCAGACCAAGATCTAACGACAAGGTGTCTTTGTCTTGGCCAGAATGCACATCAATCCAGTCGTAGTCGAGGGAGGCTGTCATCGACAAACCTATGTCATCCTTGGCTGGGCTTAAAAACATATAGCTTAGGCCAACTTCGGCGCCAGAGGATTGAAAACCAATTTTTTTCTCTGCCGGCAAATAACCATCGATGATAAGCCCACTGGTGTCTAAGGACATAAACTTAGCAGAAGCTGACACCGCCAGTTTATTCGTTAGGCCATACTCGAATTCAGTTTCGTAGTTAATACCTCTGTAGGTGCCTTGACCCTTATCATTACGCAGGGTGATCTTTTGGTACAGTTCGATGGCGTCTTTAGGCATAGCTTCAGCGCCTTTGACATAACCGAATAAATCTTCACCGGCGATCGCAGTATGGTTCAACCCTAAAGTCAGTAAAGAGACGGCTACGAGACTCAAGCCATGGCGAGAAGATGTATGCATTTAAACAAAGCCCCAAAGAGTTATTAACATAATTTGTGCGGATTCTATTAAACTCTCTAGTACAACGCAAATCGTTATCATTAGTGTTTTATAGGTTTTTTATGCGGTTAACACTTTTTTACATTTGAAAACAATGAATTGATTGTTAAGGTTTAATTAATATTATTTTGTTATGTGAACGTGATTAAGCCGCTAAACGAGCGCTGCAAGCTAATAAGCAATAAAAATGAACTTAACTCGATGGATCCAGCTCATCTTCTTCGCCTTCTAAACTCATATCGACACTCACTCAGTGCATCAAAGCTTCAAGGGAAATAAGGGCGATAAATAGCCAACTTATCCCATCACCCCGTGCCACAGCTTAAATTTCACGCTATTCCATTCAGTTGCAATACACTCTAAATCAGATAAAAACCCGCTAACTTAACCTGAATGCAAACTGATAACACATTGATTATAAATTCAAATGTAGACTGAGCTTCATCTTATACAACCTATTAATAACCTAGCGATCACAACGGAAGTAAAAACATCTAGACGTCTAAATTGACAGGTTGGCGGGGATCAAATATGCTTTGCCTCAAGTTGCTAAGATACGATGCCGAAGCGACACTAAATTTAAGCGAGTTTGACTGCTAAGGATCCAGCGGAAAGAACTCTAAGCGAAAGAGAGATAACATTTGAGCAATCCAACACCAGCAACACAGCACAGCCCGGCATCTTTCATTGCCCTGTTGCCATTATTTATTTTCCTTGGTCTTTACATTGGCGCGGGTGTGTATTTCCAAAGCCAAGGTGTCGACTTCGCCTTCTATCAATTACCGAGCGTTATCGCCATTTTACCTGCGATTATTCTGGCGTTGATTTTATCAAAGCAGAAATTGAATCAATCGATTGATACCTTTATTGGCGGTATTGGTCACAGCAACATTATTGCGATGTGTTTGATTTATCTATTAGCAGGCGCCTTTGCGGCGGTCGCTAAAGCCACTGGCGGCGTCGATGCCACCGTTGCTCTGGGTTTATCACTGATCCCATCAAACTTGTTGCTACCCGGTTTCTTCGTGATTGCGGCCTTTATCGCAACAGCCATGGGGACATCAATGGGCACCATAGCTGCTGTCGCCCCCATCGCCCTCGGCGTGGCCGACCAAGCACAAATCGACTATGCCCTGATGGCGGGTGCGGTCATGTCTGGCGCCCTATTCGGTGACAACTTATCGATTATTTCAGATACCACGATTGCAGCTACTCGTACTCAGGGCTGTGATATGAAAGATAAATTCCGTGAAAACCTGATTTTCGCTATCCCAGCATCACTGCTAACCTTGATTGCCTTTGTATTTGCAGGCCAGGGCCAAGCGGAATTAGCGACGCAGAACATAGATCTCATTAAGGTCATTCCTTATCTGACCATTTTGATCTTAGCTGTGGCGGGTCTGAACGTATTTGTGGTCTTAACCTTAGGTATCTTATTAGCGGGCGCTACGGGTCTGTTTACCATGGATTACGGCGTGATCCAATTTGGTAAAGATATTTATGCTGGCTTTAGCAATATGCAGGAGATTTTCATTTTGTCTATGCTGGTCGGTGGTTTAGCGGCACTTATGCAGCAACAAGGTGGTCTTGCCTTTGTGAGCAAACAGATTGAAAAGCTGATCACGCGTTTTTCAAAGGCACAAGGTGAAGCATCATGCCGCGCCGCAGAACTGGGTATGGCTGGCATAGTCGCAGTGACTAACACATGTGTGGCCAACAATACGGTTTCTATCGTGGTGACCGGTGATATTGCTAAAGACTTAGCCGAGAAACATGGCGTGAGCCCCAAACGTGCCGCCAGCGTCCTCGATATTTTCGCCTGTATTATCCAAGGTTTGATCCCGTATGGCGCACAAGCCCTACTGATCGCATCGACCTTTAGCATCACCCCATTGGCTGCGGTATCACACGCTTGGTACTGTATGATTTTAGCCGTAGTAGCCGTTGCGATTGTGATTTTCCGCAAACGTCATTGATAGGTAGCACTGTACTTATCGCCTGTTAAACAGCAGGTTGAAATAGCTAATTAAGATGCTGATAAGTACAATTGAAGGAGCCGAATTCGGCTCCTTTTTTATATTTAAATTCATCAACCTTGGATTGATATGCGCCTTGCAAAATACCTCGCCCAATGTGGCATAGGCTCACGCCGTGAAGCCTGCCGTTTAATTGAGGCCGGACGCATTACACTCAATGGCCATATCGCCCGCCACACAGATCCCATACGTTTGGATGGATCATTAAACTGCCTCGACTGTATTGAGCTTGATGGCTCGCCCATCACTCAAGCCGAAACACTAGCCTACTGGGTATTTAACAAAGCCATAGGCACAGATTGCCGCCTGCTGGAGCAGGATGAAACGAGTCTCATACACCTACTTCCCAAAGCGCCAAGACTCTATCCCGTCGGCAGGCTCGATAAAGATTCCCGCGGCCTACTGCTATTAACTAATGATGGCGAGCTGACCCATAAACTCATGCACCCCAGTTTTACCCACAGCAAAACCTACCATGTACGCCTCAACCGGCCATTCACTGATGATTTTGTTGAACAAATGGCCAGTGGAGTGCGTTATAAAGACCTGCAAACCCTGCCCTGCCAAGTCCGCCGTCTCAGTTCGGACAGCTTTGAAATCGTACTGATACAGGGCTTAAATCGCCAAATTCGTAGGATGTCCAAGGCGCTCGGATATCACGTTATCAATCTTGAGCGCGTCGCCATAATGACACTAAATTTACGCGAATTAGCATTGGGTGAGTTACAAGAAGGTCAAATGCGGCGATTAACAGAATCGGAAGTTGCAGAGCTAAAAGCAGTACTGGCGATGAAATAAATAGATGGTTTGGATTTAAAATTGAGCTAATAGCAGACAATCGTTTAACCCTTTTACTTGTTAGGATAACGCTAGAACGAAACAATAGTTATTAAGAGACGGAGCATAATGTCAAAAATATGTTTTGAAACGGGAATCGATAGACTTAATTGGACTGTCGATACGCGTATTGATGATGCGCTAGAGTTTATTCTGACGAATACTGGATCACGGCAAGGTTGCTTATTAGCATTAAAGTCTCACTATTATGCTAAATCCTTGTTGTCTTGGTTTAAGGATGGGGATTTAGAGCAACTTCGCCAACATGCTTATACGTCGGCTAAGTTAGATAGGCTCTATACTCAGAGGGCTAGCAGCGAGTGGCAAGGTGCATTTTGTCACTTTATGGCACTGATAAGTGATCATGAGCCTTTGATAAGCTGGCACAGCCAGTTTATCTCTCCTCTTTACCGAGTAACAGGCGGGAAAGCAGTGCGCAACCGTGTGGGTTGCCCTGAATATCATGCGTTCCAAGCGATTTTAGCGCTGCAAGGTAAATGGGATTTGTTGGGGGAGCGTGCTGAATATATTTTAGCCAACCCACCGGGTCAGAAAATGGCAAAGTATCAAATTGACCAAGAGTTTTATCTTGCGCTGGCAAAAGGGGATGTACCTGCCATGGAACAGGTATTAAACAGTCTTACGGGCCCGAAAGCTAAAGTTCGCAATTTTGATGGCGCACTGGGATTAACCGAGCATTTAATGTCGTTGTTTGGCTTTATTTACGCCAAAATGGCTTGGCGTGCAGGGTATCAGGTACAGGTGGACAGTCCCTATTTACCTATGGAATGGCTGCCAATATCCCCCCTTACCACATATCGTGATGAATATGATTTTTTAGCTGATTTTGATCTATTTCAGCCTTTTACGAATGAAATGGCGCCTTTTTCGCCAGTGAGTGAAGTGGATAAACGAGTCGATGTTACTGTAGGCTCATCACCCTTTGCCTAATATTGAGAATTTATATGAGCATATTTGATATTTTTAAAAATAATTCATCAGTAAATGCCGATGGTGATATGCCTGATATCAGTTATCAGATGAATGAATATTCTGCCGATGCTCGTCGCCGTAGTGATATATTTGTCACAGTTGCAAAACAGCAAGACCTTGAGATATTAGCAGGACGATTTGGAGGTGAATATAATAATGACATGCTTGCAGCAGGTGAGAAAAACGGACAGTTTTTGTTAATGTTGGGTATGAAAACTACTGGTTCTGACGGTGGTATTCAGCTTGATAAGCTGTCAATGGGTTCTTTTCTGCAATTCTCTAAGCCTTGGTTAAATATGGTTGTGTATTCACTGCGCTTATCTGGTACGCAATTAGCTATTGCGGATAAAATTGAAAGCCACGTAAAAGATGGCTCTATTTCGCTAGCGGTTGCATTTATTGATATGGAGACAAAAAAGCTCAATATTATTCCGTTAACTGTTCAATAATAATGATATAGACATAAATTGATCTCTTAAAGAAAGGTTAGAGAACTTGCCATAGTTAAATCTCTGCTCTCATCTTTTAAACTAATAATCACACCAATGCTGATAGGCTAGCCATGCTGATTTGTGAGGCGACCATCCGCCCCATGGACGGGTCTCCACGGATGGACTTGCTGCGAGTCGGTGAGCTAATACCATAGCGCAGCTATCTCAACAGCCATCAGCAAGCCATTACACCCACAAAAAAATAGCGATAAACTCAGTGAGTTTATCGCTATTGTGTTGTTATTTCAGTATTTTTTAAACGCTACATCACGCTTAAATGCTGATAACCCCGCCACTATAGACCGCACCATTGCTGGTGCGGCAATGGATTACTTAACGATTTCCATCTCGGCTAATAAATTGTCGGCATGGTCTAAATATTTCATTACCCACAACATATAGCGGCTATCCACTTGGATAGAACGGTTGATATTATCGTCATACGCCCAGTCACCGATAATGCTTTCATACACACCATCGAACAGCAGACCGACTAATTCAGCGCGGCCGTTTAGGGTGGGTGAACCTGAGTTACCGCCCGTGGTATCTAACGTCGACAGGAAGTTAACCGGTACAGAATCGATGGCTTTCACATAGAAATCACCGTATTGCTTCTGCTTAATCAGCTCTAACTCTTTTTTCGGCGCATCGAAAGGATCAACACCTGTGTCCTTTTGCACTATGCCTTCAAGGCGAGTGAATGGCACAGCCACTAAACCGTCTTTTGGCGAGTAGCCTTTCACATGACCAACCGTGACACGCAGGCTTGAGTTCGCATCGGCATACACTGGCTTACCTTGCTCAAGATTGTAAGCAATGATGGCATCCATGTACTGAGGACGCACTTTCATCAGCTCGCCATCCAGCTCTTTTTCTTTCTTTTCTTCAGCCATATCTGTGTCATACATAGCCACGGCGAATTGAATGAACGGATCTTTAGAGGCTTTAAAATCGGCAACGGATTTATCCATCCATGCCAGACGCACGTCTTTTTTGCCTAACTCAGTTTTGGCGTACATTTTGTCTAAGGTTTTCGAAAGCTTAGCTTCGCTGAACTTTTTATCGATACCAAAGGCTTTATCCAATGCGGGTAGACGTTTGTCTTCTGGCAGTGCGGCGTAGCGTTTCAGCATATCGAATAACACGGCTTTATCGACGCTTGGCGCATAACGACGGTCGATACGCTCCATGCTCGCTTTCAGACGAGTCATATCACGCTCTTGGAAGCCAGGTTCACGCTGCATATCCGGCAGTTGTTTCTCGTTCGCTAAGCGATACAAGCTGCGCGCCGTTGGCAACATAGTCGTGCTACCAATGTAGCTTAAGATCATGTCACGCTCTTGATGCGCTTTACTCTTGGCAATTAACGCATCTAATTCCGCTAAGGTTTTACCGTATTTTGCATCACGACTGCTGTCTTTAGCTATCCACGCGGCAAGCTCAGCTTCGCGGGCTTTACGGTCCGCCAGCATGGTGGATTTACCATAAAACTCGATCATCGAGGTGAAGTTTTTCGCGTAATTTGCAAGGCTAGCAATTTGACTCTCGTACTTAATACGTTCGTCGCTGCCCTCTGGCGCGGTATCTTTAATGATCTCAATAAAGCGCTCGCGCAATAACTTACCTTCTGGATAAGCCCACTCGAACTGATTTTGCACTTCATTGGCGGTGCGATATCGGTTGGTGCGACCTGGGTAGCCAGCCACCATGACAAAATCGCCATCGCTCACGCCTTTAGCCGATACTTTTAAGAAGCTTTTGGGCTCGTATGGCACGTTATCGCTACTAAAATCGGCAGGTTTGCCCGCTTTCGACACATAGGCGCGGTAGAAAGAAAAATCGCCTGTGTGACGTGGCCACATCCAGTTATCGACGTCGCCGCCGTATTTACCCACGCTAGCGGCTGGGTTATAGACTAAGCGTACGTCGCGGATTTCCAGTTGTTTAACCAGATAATATTCAAGACCGCCGTGGAAGCTATAAACTTGGCAACGGTAGCCGTCTTCTTTTTCACATTCAGCCACTAAGGCTTTTTCTTGGCTTTCAACGCCTTGATAGAAGTCACTGCCCATTTTGCCTTCAAGCCCGCCTTTAACGCGCTCAGTCACATTGGTCACATCTTCGGTCACGTACACACGTGAACCCGGTGTGGCAGGTAATTCATCGGCGAAGGTCTTAGCTAAAAAACCATCTTGCAGCAGGTTTTTTTCTGGGGTGGAGTTGTATTGAATCGCACCATAGGCACAGTGATGATTAGTGACAACCAAGCCTTTTGGCGATACGAATGACGCGGTACAGCCACCAAGGCTGATCACTGCGTTCATTGGGAATTCGGTGAGTTTTGAAATCGATTTGGCATCAATTTCTAGCCCTTTTGCTTTAAGCTCATCGGCCATAGCGGGCAGCTGATGGGGCTGCCACATACCTTCGTCAGCCTGAGCGCCAAAACTGGCGGCCACGGCAACTGTGAGTAACCATTTTTTCATTGTGTTAAGTCCGTTTTATGTGAATGAAGCCACGCGCAAGCTGGGCCATGTTCTCGTTTTAATCGTGTTGTTTTTATCTTAAGTCACTGTATTAAAACCCAGCATCACTCGCTTTAAAACCTAAAAAGCAAAAAGTCAGGCCGGGGCCTGACTTTATCACATCGGATACACTTTATAACAGACTCAGAAAAATTCGCTTACAAAGCAAATACATTCCATCAAAGTTACCCCGCGGCGTTCGCTACAATGCTGACGCTAGCCGCGAGCTAAATACCAAGCCGTTAGATTGCAACAAATAGCTGCGCGCCCACAATCACAGCGCCTAACAAACCTGCCATCACTAAGCCCGCAGAACCACCCGACACTTGATAACCGCCCGGTTGTGTTTGGCGTTGACGCAATGCCATCACGATTGGCAAGAAGATGATCATCACCACCAATGGCACGGCTGCGAATCCCAGTACCGCCACAAAGCCTTCTGGCAGATAGAGCGCACATAATACTGGCGGAATAAAGGTTAACAGCCAGGTCTGCATACGGCCGGCAAACGTCTCTTTAGCGCGGGTTAATTCGGCGACAAAGTCATACAGGCTTAAGGTCACCCCTAGGAATGAGGTCACTAGGGCTAAATCGGCGAATAACGAAATACATTTGCTGATCCAAGGCGTATGAGCAATATCCTGCAATGCCGTCACCAGTGACGGTAATGAACCTTCAAAACCACTGACTTCATAGCCGCCTACTGTGCCTAAGGTCACCAATAGCCAAAGCACATAACAAGCGAGTGGAATCGTCGAACCGATTAACAATACCTTGCGCAGTGAAACTGCATCGCCATCCAGATAACGCACTAAAGTGGCAATACAAACGTGGAAACCAAAAGAAGTAAACACTACGGGAATCGCCGCCATCCAACTGCTGGTCATCGACTCGGCAATCGCGCCCGTTGCCATGCTGGCAATACTGACTTCAGGCAGGAGAAATAACACCACAACCACCAGCAGTAAAATCATTAACGAAAACAGGAAGCGGGACACTTTATCGACCCAAGCCACACCGAGCGCCGCAAATCCGCCGAGCACTAGGGTAAACAACAATACCGCGACTTGATTATCGAGCACGATATCAAACATATTCTTCGCTTTAAGCACTAATAGCGATGACCCACCGGTGAGATAAGCCGCAGTCAAAGCAAATAATAAACTTAAGAAAGAAGCGCCTTGAATTATCTGGCCTTTTTTACCCAGCAATTTACCCGTAATGACATGCAGATTATCACCTACACCAGTGCGTAAGTTAATTTCGAGCATCAGTAATGAGGTATAGGCAGATACGCCCCAAATAACGACGAGTAACACTAACGCCGGAATAATACCTAAAGCTGCGGTAGCTAAAGGTAAGGCTAACATACCTGCGCCAATGGACGTCCCGGCAACGATGGCGATCGAGCCTAACATTTTTGAATTCACACAATAGTCCTGTTCAATGATTAATTATTATTTTATTTGAGTAAGATTTGAACCGATAAAGCCTTGCGTCTTAAATCGAAATAAGCAACACATCACTTAAAGCAGCTTCAAAAAGCATCCAATCGGATCTCATTCCTGCAGATCAATTGGCCCCAATAGCTTTTGAATATTTCAACCCAGTAGCCATTGAGGCTAACTAAATCGGTTGCATAAAAGTGGCATGACTTTCAATTGTGATAATCCCAATAACAACATAGGTAAAATAGATAGTTTGGGACATTAACAGAGCCAAACACAGTGGGCAAGCCAGTTGTGAACAAAGATAAGTCGCGCACTGTACGGTAACAACTTAATAGCGCTGTGGTAAACGAAAACATACAAGCCAACAAAATCGCTACCTTTGTTGGAAATACGTGGGGTGCCGCATTGTGGGTGAATCGAGGTAAAACGTATATTTTGACTGTCGCGAGCGCGCTGAATATGGGCTTAAACATATTCGCTGTGTTTAAGCCCAATCACATCATGTTGAGAATCGATTAACTCAACATGTTAATTTACAGCTCAGTCCACGCCATAGTCCAAGAAGCGCCAACACCTGGCTCAAATCCTGTGGCAGAAGCCGACCACTGCATGCAATAGCCGCTATAGGGGAATGGCTTACATTGATACACTTTGCCATTTTTAGGCTGTAACACTGTGGTGCCTGCAACGTAACCTTTCACCCCTTCAGGGAAGACAAAATCCGCTTCCGGCGTTGGTGCTTGATCCTTTAAGAAGAGATCAAAGTTCTGCTGAATAACATCACCTTGTTTAGGCTCAGCTTTAACCTGCAAGTGATAATGCCCTGCTTTAGGCGCAACCACGTCTAACACTAAGCTCGCGCTGGTATTATTAACGGTTTGGCTGACAAAACCGGCAGCCGTGCCATCGTGGTTAAACAAATACGCAGACACTAACATTTCAGCATTGCTGGTGACGTCAAAACGAACCTGCGCCGCGCCGTCGATAATTTGATAATCGTCGGCAAGTGAAGTGACTTCTAAGCTGTTGCCCGGTGCGGGCGCCAGATCAAATCCCACTTCGACACGCTCAATACCTGAAGTCGTCGCAGTAAAAATGTCGTTTTTGCCATACACAGGCTCAATCACACCTGATGCATTTTTTTGTCCCGCTTTTAACTGAGACTGCTGGGCATTAATCGCGCTCGCTAATAGGAAAGGCCAATTTTGTTTATCACCTTGAGTCGCATCGCTAATGGTAATGACTGTTTGTTTAGCCGGTTGCTCACCATTGGCATCGAACACTCGGGTCATCACTTTATCGCCCGCCTTGAGATCGAGTGACGGATTGATGTCGCCCACATCGAGCCATTCACCCGGTAGGACGGGACCCGAATCTAAGTTCACATCGATAGCATTGTAGAAACTGTTGGTGGTATCACCCACTTCCCACACGGCTAGAATCACTTGATAACCGCTGCGACCTTCTGGCACATAGCAGTCATGGGTCACTAACTTAGGTGGCTGCACCATGCCACCATCGACTACGCAGAATGGCGCTAAGTCAAAGCTCGCACGGCTTAAAGCTTGGTTTTGATTCCAATCTTGGCGAGTTAAATAATAACGCCAATTGCGGGTGACATGATTGGCAGTGAACTGCCAACTGAACTTATTCCAGCCCGCTTTAATATCTGTCTTTGACCAACGGCTGGGACTCTGTTCATCTAAAGGCGAGAAAGCACCATTACCCGCACTCGCCAGTTTGCCATCCGCAGGACCTGACTCAGGAAAACCCGATGGTCCTTCAACGCTTTGCGGTTCCCATTGCACCGCGCCACAGTTGGTATTATTGCCGGTTTTACAGGCATAGGAACGTGACTCTGGCGCCACAACATAACCGTGTGCCTGTACAGAAATACTCACAAATGTATTTGCCGCCATCACTGCGGCGGCCAATAAACTCAATTTAGAAACAGGGGAAAAAACAGTAGGATTTGCCACTTTAATGCACTCCATTTGCACCCATCTTCGCCAGTATTGGCTTGGGCTTAGGTATAAAAGTGGTATTTGGGCAAACAACAGCATTAAACAGCAGTCGTTTATCTTTCACAGAAATCGAATTCTGCGGCAACTCCGCTATCTTAGTTCACTAAAAAATCCATTTACAACCTTAGACCGGAAGCTTTGCGTCCTAACTTTTCAATTAGTTTGCCAAATACGGTAGGTGTCATCGAATCACTACGAGTTAATAGTATGTAATCAAGTAGAAATGACCTGGCTAAATTAGCAACAAAAGACAACGCTGTCAAAAAATTAACCCATTTATATTCATATAATTACAGAATGTTGCGCGGTATTTTTCTGACGCCTGTCAAACATCCATTCGTGCCTACTGCGATAAACTCGTGCTTGAAACCGAAATTCACTTAGGTATAATGCCCACCTCGCTTCGGGGGAGTAGCTAACTGGATTTCGAGCCATCGTCATCTAGGGTGAACATCAACATACTTGGCCACACGCCATGGTGTTCACAGCAAATCATCGATTTGCCCAGCAAGACCTGAGCACAATGACTGCACCTAGGGGTGGACGGTTTATTGTGCTTATGTCTTAACCACCCCTAAAGGATCACACTTGGAAGCCCTACTTGCCTCAACCTTTACGGTTGCTATTGCCGAAATTGGCGATAAAACTCAATTGCTTGCACTTATTCTCGCCGCAAGATTTAAAAATAAAACCGCCATTATTTTAGGCATTTTTCTGTCAACGTTATTCAACCATTTTGCCGCCGCTTGGATTGGCCAATGGGCGATTAACTGGGTCAGCCCAGATCTTGCCCGCTATTTAGTTGCCACATCTTTCTTCGCGATAGCCCTTTGGGTGTTAATCCCAGATAAAGTCGATGCTGAAGAGAGTCGTTTCTACAAAATGGGCCCCTTCCTCGCCACCTTCATCCTGTTTTTCATCGCCGAGATGGGGGATAAAACGCAAATCGCAACGGTAGTGTTAGCCGCAAAATACGATTCATTAACTATGGTGGTTGCAGGCACAACCTTAGGTATGCTGCTTGCCAACGTACCTGTGGTGATCGCAGGCCATTTCAGCGCCGAAAAATTACCTATGTTGTGGATACACCGCGGCTGCGCCGTATTATTCGCACTCTTAGGCGTTGTCACTCTGCTGTTCTAATACCAATCGTAATAAATATCTGTTCATTCAGCGGGAGTTCAACGCGCTTTAGACAAGGCGAAGGCTTGAAGGCATAGTGGTGCCTTGAACGCAGTATAAAGCGCCTTGCCATGCCGTTAACATCAGCCGCCCTTCGGGAGCAACACAGGCATCCCACTCCTGTGTTGCATTGACTTAAAAGGGAATAACCATTTCTGCGTCAATGCGCATTGGATTGAAATGCCTGTGAGGCTCTGAACTGATTAGATATTTAATGTGATTGGTATAAATGCTTTAAAGCTTGAATTACCGCAACAAAAAGGCCAGTGATAAACATCACTGGCCTTTCTACTTACGACGGTTTTATTGAGATAAACAGTGTCGACTAAGGAAACTGAACTTCTTAGAAACGCAGTTTATAGCCCTAATGCCGTTTTGATTCGTTGGCCGTAATCCGCATCGGCTTGTTCGAAATGTGCCAGCATACGTTGCTGCACATCTAAACTCGCTTGACTTAGTGAACCCGAAATCGTTGCCACTAAGCGTGCTTTCTCCGCTTCTGAGAAGATGCGATACAGATTACCCGCTTGAGTGTAGTCGTCTTGGTTATAACGGCTATAACGCGCCGCTTCACCTTCTAAACGCAGTGGTGGCTCGGCAAAGTTTACCGGTTCAACCAAGGCATCAGCTGTGCTGTTCGGGCCATAGTTTGCTGTGGCATCAGCACCCGTTTGACTACCATGGTAAGGGCATTGTGTGCCCGCCATAGCGCCCGCACGTTGATGGTGATTTGCCTTAGCCGCATGTGGGCAGTTCACCGGCAATTGGTTGTAGTTAGCACCAATGCGGTAACGCTGGGCATCGGCATAGGCAAATAAACGCGCTTGCAACATCTTGTCGGGTGAAGCCCCTACACCGGGAACCAAATTGCTCGGCGCCAATGCCACTTGCTCAACTTCGGCAAAGTAGTTTTGTGGCAGGCGATTCAGTTCTAACACACCAATCTCAAGTAATGGATAGTCGCTATGCGGCCAAACCTTAGTTAAATCAAATGGATTGATATGGTAAGTATTGGCATCTGCCTCAGGCATGATCTGCACATTGACAGTCCAACGTGGGAAATTACCATCCGTGATCGCCACAACCATATCGCGCTGTGATGAATCCGGATCAATCCCTTTTAATTTATCGGCTTGTTCATTGGTTAAGTTGACCACGCCTTGCTGGGATTTAAAGTGGAACTTCACCCAGAAACGCTCGCCCTTAGCATTCCACAGTGAGAAAGTGTGTGAACCATAACCGTGCATTTGACGGTAGTTTGCCGGAATACCGCGATCCGACATCAAAATGGTCACTTGATGCATGGCTTCAGGGTTTAATGACCAAAAGTCCCACATGGCCTGCGGATCTTTTAAGTTTGTCTTAGGGTTACGCTTTTGCGTATGGATAAAGTCTGGGAACTTAATCCCGTCACGCAAGAAGAAAGTCGGCGTATTATTACCCACAATATCGTGATTACCGCGAGCCGTGTAGAAACGTAACCCAAAACCGCGTGGATCACGCTCAGCATCGGCTGAACCCATTTCACCACCGACGGTCGAGAAACGAATGAAGGTTTCAGTTTGCTTACCAACGCCATTGAAATGGTCGGCAATGGTGTAATCGCTTAAATCTTTGGTCAGGGTAAATGTGCCGTAAACACCGGTACCTTTGGCATGCACAATACGCTCAGGGATACGCTCACGGTTGAAATGGGCTAACTTTTCAATTAAATGCCAATCCTGTAATAGCAAAGGACCACGTTCACCCGCCGACATTGAGTTTTGATCGTCGGCCACTGGGGCGCCGTTTTGGCTCGTTAAGTACTGACTTGTTTGATGTTGTTGACTCATGCCCTGCTCCTTAGTCTTGATTGCTGGTTAACCAGGTTTCAATTAAATCGTAAATGGTGGCCATGGTTTATCTCCTTGGCTGCGACGTGTTGTCGATGGAGCAAGAATAGATAATTATCACCAAAGAATAAAACGATTAAACTAGATTCGAGTAATCTATAAAAAAGATTAGAAGCGAGATGACAAAGCAGATAAACGATTGCGCGGACTCACAGCCAATGATTCGCTCACATCATTTAAGATGCGGTTGAAAACCAACATGGCTGCTCGCTGCGATGAAGCTGAGTGCTGTAAAGCAAAGTGCGGTACAAGCAAGCGGAGAAAGATGATGCGTTGCCATTAACTGGCGGGTGAGTCGGCTTCGCGGTAAAGCTTAACCAGATAATAAGTGTCAATCAGCACGATAAAAAAGTTCACTAAGGCGACTGGATAAGCCCCAATTGCCACGCCGTAGGCCACAAATAAAGCCGCGCCGATGAGATTCCACCAGCGCAGTTTTTTGATGTTCGACATCATCAGTGATATTGCGACGACCACAGACGCCAAATAACCAACCCATTCCCAAATTGTCGCGTTATCCATATCCAATCCTTATTTATATATTATTTAAATCAAACGATTGATACGCCATTCACACCACAGGAAATAGGCTGGGCTATTGCACTTAGCACTTAGCATTTAGCGTTTAACGACAGCCGCCGTCATCCGTGAAATACAGGTCAATTCACCGGCGCTGTTATGGATTAACACTTCCCATACAGAGCTGCGTTTTCCTAAATGAATAGGCTTAGCCGTGGCAGTTAATAGCCCATTACGGGAAGCCCGTAAGTGGTTAGCGTTAATTTCTTGACCGACACAATAGTACTGCTCAAAATCCACCGCAAAATTTGCCGCATAGCTGGCAACAGTTTCAGCAAGCGCGACATTCGCGCCGCCATGGACTATCCCCAAAGGGTTATGCACCGCAGGACTGGCTGGCATAGTTGCCTTCATGTAATCGTCGCCAATCTCACTGATCTCAATCCCCAAGGTCTGCATCAAGGTGCCTTTGCCGCCCATACCGGCATCTAAACGCGCGCAATCCTCTAACGTGACAGCTCTAAACCAAATACTCATTGCAACTTCCTAGTCAATAAAACCAATCAGCAGTTTACTGCGAAGTGGATGAAGTTCAACTAGTTTGCGCTAAGCCAGTCCCGTCAATATTGGCAAAAATAAGACTCAAGCTAACCATTGTTTAGTGATACTCAACTGGCTAAACCAGACGAGAAACAATCCCCAAATTACCACCACACTCGGCATGATTAACGCGTCAGCCCCCAGCACAACAGCCGCTTGTTGAATGCAAAACACATAGCTCATTTGCAACAAAACCGCGATAAGCGAGGCAACCAGCACTTTATAGGCAAGGGATTTTCGTAATAACAACAATAGGCAGCCTAGAACGCCCGACACCACAGCAAAGCCAAATATCGCATCAACGAAAGCCGGCGTGGTTTCATAGAGTTTGATTTGATCTGGGCTCATTTGCGCCAAGGCATCCGGCGTCATGGTCATTTGGATCACAAAGGCCATCAGCCCCATGATATTCCACAATAAACTGAGCGTTGCGACAAAGTAAAACCACAGTGGCGCTTTCGCTTTAATGGTTTTCAGCGGATTTGAGACTGTACCCATACTCACTCCTAATAAAAACTGAAAAAAACAACTAAAAAAGGGATGGCGAACCATCCCTTCGTTTCAGTCTAGCTCACAAATAACACTTGTGAGTTCACCCGTTACACAGGTTAACGGCGACGACGTTGTAAACCAAACAAGGACATCAGTGCTAAACCTAAATAACCTAAAGCACCGCCATCATCTTTAGGCGTTGGCTCAGGTTTTGGTGGCACTACTGGCGCTGGGTAGCTTAAGGCAACGATCACAGGATCGTGGTCCGATGCAGAGAACGCATTTTCAGATTTAGCCAGATCACCAGAGAACTTCTTACCGTATTCAAACAGGTTAGATTCCACTGAGTTGATGTGCCAATCTTCAATATCCACTAAACGTTTGGCTAAGCTAGCATTGGCTAAAGCGTGGTCTAAGTTGCCTAGCTCGCCGTTATAGCTGTAAGAGTAAGTGCCTGCACCGTGGGCTTTCGTGTTCAAGTTGATCAGGCCATAGCCTTTTTCAATCTTGCTACCTTGGCGTTCAAATACTTTGCCATCGAGCGTCGTCCACGAAGCGGTCATGATGTCACGATCTGACTTGCTCGCATCAAAGTCGGTCAGCACACGGATAGGATCTTCCATGCCGTAGGCATTCATATCACCGATGATCAGTAAGTCGCCCTTCACGTCTTTTAGCATTTCACCCAAGACTTTGGCAGCAGATACGCGGAAAGCATTACACTTGCCCTGTTGATCGGCAGGATCGACTGACTCTTCAAAGTTAGCCCAATCTTCTAAACAGCCTGAGCCTTTAGATTTCAAATGGTTAACGACTACGGTCAGCGACTCATCATGGATTTTAAAGGTTTGCGCTAAGCTGTGACGTTGGTAAGCATCGTTACCTGGATTTGTCTCAGTTTTGCCATCTTTAGTACGAGTCACGCTGCCAGCACTGGCATGTTGCTCAGGAGTCTCGATAGCTTGAGCAGCACCAGCTAAGGTCACTTTGCCGCCACGGTATAACATGCCCACAGTGATAGCATCCGTGCCAAAATACTTGCCGTCATACTTGTCGGCGTCGGTGATTTCAACAAAGCTATAAGCGTTTTCAGGCGTTTGCTTCTCGTTCAGTGCATCGACTAAGTTTTTAATCGCACTCTTCTCACCAAAACCGTTGTTGGCAATTTCCATCAGACCGACGATATCGGCGTTCATGGCAGTAATAGCGCTAACGATTTTAGTGCGTTGTAGCACCATTTCTTCCAGCGTTAGCGCGCCACGGTTACTACCTGATGGATTGGTATCACCACCATCAACATCGTTAAAGAAGTTCAGCACGTTAAAGCTAGCCACACGCAGATCGCCCTTAGTTGCGACGCTTGGGGCATCAGTTCTGTCATCACCACGGATAAAATCACCCGCAGTAATAGTATTAGTTGCCACTAAACGATAAGCGCCGTAGCTGTAACCAATCACACCTTGCAGGTTCGTCAGTTGGTCGCCCACACGGATGTAGCCCGTTTCCACATTGAAATCAGGGAAGTATGGAATAACACCGTCGGCAGGTTTGTAATCAGATTCGATAAAGAGTTGGTTTTCGAGGTTAGATTTAACTAACGCAGTCGCTTCAGCAGAAAGCGCGGGATAAAGCTGTGTCGACTTCATTAGCGGTTCTTTATAAGACACTAACATGTTGTTGCGACGGCCAGCGTAATCATAGCTGAAGGTACGGCTGATCTTAAGATCGCTGCCCGCATCTAAAGCCACATTCATGCCTTCATAACGCTCTAATGCTTGCGCTAAGGTTTCGCCATCGGCGACATAGAAAGGCGCGGCAACTGGAACTTCACCCTTAGCGCCGACTTCAAATTTCTTATCGGCTTTAATATCGATTTGAGTTAAGCCAAAGTATTCTTTCACTTTACCTTGTACACAAACTTCAACCCCAGGTTGAATCGCTTCAGGTACCGCTTCACCTAAGAATACAAACACACCATCAGAGGTATACGGTGAGTTATCACCTTTCACTTCTTGTAGATAAAAACCTTTAAACAAGCTTTCACCACGAGCAGTCACGACACCGCGCACTGTAACTTCAGCTTCAGACTCAAATGCACCTTCTGGAACGTAAGGGCTAGACTCACCCGCACCTTGTACTTGATAAATCGGCACTATTTTAGCGCCGCTGCAGCTAAAGAGCGGCACTTCTGGCTCTGCTGGGGCTTCTAGATAACCTAATCCTGAGAAGGTATCTTTAGGTAATTGTTCCCACTGGGCGGCATTAAATACCGTATTCGCCACTAACGCATCTAATTTACGTTTTAGGGTAAGGTCTAATCCCCAACCCGTTGGTGTTGGTACATCGCCAATAATATCGACAACCGCATCATCTTTAACGAGTGCGACCGCATCACCACCATTAAAACTTAAACTGCCAGAGTAACTGTCAACACCTTGGTCAAGCGTGATCACAGCGCTAGAATTTAAAATGACTTTAGTCGTTTTAGGCGCAATGGATTGGCCATCTAATGCCACCATATCTGATGCAACAGTTGCCCCATCTTTATAACGAACCAGTTTATAACCCGCGAGATCAATTGCCGTATCGCCGCTGTTATACAGTTCAATTGCTTTATTGTTTGAGCTACCTTCAACATATTCGGTAATCATCACATCTGCGCTTGCCATCATAGGCAAAGCTGCTGCGACAGCTAAAGAAATCGCCGTTAACTTATTAACATTATCCATATCATCAACCCCATTATTATAATATTGCCGCTAACTTCTATTAACGTGCGGGCGGATTATTTCAGAGTTGAATGCTTAAAAAAAGAGGGCAAGATCGCACATTGCCAATGTAACACATTGATGAGTAAATGATTATGGACATGACACTGTTCACCTAGCAGAACAAGGTGATAATTCGAAAGTATTAGCCAAATAAAAACAAACAGTAAGAGTAATACACATATGCTCAGCCAAAGCACTAGCGCGAACAAATAATAACCAATATTTTAATGTGATATTTTGATGATATTTTTCAGTATGGGATACCCAATAAAATATAAAGAACGCGGCGCTTTAACAGATGACCGATATCATTAAAACGTAATTTAGTCTTCATCATTTTGAAATAAATCCAACGCTAAAACGGACTGGATTTAATGATTAATCTCATCCATTGGCATAGCCGATAGATATTGATGGTTGCTATACAAAACTAAACATGACTAAAGACTGCAAACCTTGTATAGCATGGCAATAAATTAAGCATTAAAACAATAATGTGATTTTTACAGACAAAAAAATACCGCCCATTTAGGAGCGGTATTTCACTTACTGCGTATTAAATGCGGCAGTTAATTCATTACTTTTTAGCTGCTGGTTCAGCGGCTGGCGTTGCAGACGCTTTCTCAACTGATTTCAATTCAACTTCAAAAACCAGTGTGGAATTTGGTGGAATAGTACCAGTGTCACGCTCGCCATAGGCTAAGTTTGCAGGAATAACAAACTTGTACTTAGCGCCAACAGGCATTAATTGAACGCCTTCGGTCCAGCCTGGGATCACGCGGTTCAGTGGGAACTTAGCCGTTTGACCACGTTTGTATGAACTGTCGAACTCAGTACCGTCGATTAAAGTACCCACATAATCCACTTCTACAGTGTCTTCTGCAGCAGGTTTTTCGCCAGTACCTGGTGTTAATACTTCGTATTGTAAGCCAGACTCAGTTGTCACTACGCCAGACTTAGCCTTATTTTCTTCAAGGAATTTTTTACCGTCTTCGATGTTCTTAGCGGAAATCGCAGTCGCTTGTTCCTGACGTTTATCGTTTAACTTTTTATCTAGACCTTGAAGAATGGTTTGCATTTCTTCTTCGGTTAATTTTAATTGGTCATTCAGACCATTAGTGAAACCAGTGACGATCAGAGTGCGATCAACTGGTAGGCCTAATTCTTCTTGCTCTTTGATATGGCCAGACATGTAACGACCGATTGAAGCGCCTACACTGTAAGCTTCTTTTTGAGCTTCTGTCGTTAATTCAACACTTGTACTCGCAGTAGCTGCTTTTTCTTCTTGATTACAAGCAGATAGGCCAATAACAGCCAATGCAACTAACGATAATTTATAAATCGATTTCATTAAAGCTTCCTCAGCATCCTCAAGCGGTTACAATAACCTAAGCGAGACAACTTTATACTAGTTATCTCGGTTATACCAACTAGATTCTTTATGGGTTAACAGTGATTAATGTCACTTGATCAAGTCTAAAGACAGCAACTTAGGGAGCAAGTTCATGAAGAAAAATCTACTGCTGGTAATTTGCACAATTTTTCTGACAGCTTGCCATCCTAAAGCGGAAGACATTAGCGTTCTCACCACGGAACCTAGCTATAGCGCGAGTCTATCGAGCAATGGACAATTCGCCTTAGTCGCCACCCAAAGTAGTGGAGTCCAATGCTGGGATCTCAGCACCCATACACTTAAATACCAATGGATACATGGCGATATCAATACTGGCGTCACAGGTACGGCGATTTCGCCCAACGGACTATTTGCTGCGTCGTTAAGCCGAGATTCAGTTGCCATGTGGAGAATAGCCGACGGAAAATCCCTAGGATGGTGGTCTTTGCCTTCATCCGGTGAAAGCGTGGCGGTAGCTGATAATGGCGCGCTACTCATTGGTTTAAATGATGGTTCCGTTATGTCACTCAATGCCGCCCAAAGTGCCTTAATCAAATTTCTGGGACATAAAGATCGCGTCAATAGCGTGGCCCTCTCCGCGGATGGCCGTTTAGCATTAACGGGGTCGAATGATATGCAGGCGATTCTTTGGCAGGCGCAAACGGGTCAGCCGCTTCATACTTGGACCTTAGGCAGCCGTATCACTAAAGTGGCGCTTAACGACAGTGGCACACTAAGTTTTACCAATGGCAGCACAAATGAAGCCAAAATCTGGGATAACACTAGCGGTAAACTGTTAAATCAGTTAGATATTACCCGTCGGCAGATGAACTTTTCCGCGGTGAGGTTTATCAAACAAGACAGCCAGATATTAACGGGAACGCCGGCGCGGGAAGTCATATTGTGGCAACGTGACTCGGGTAAGGAAATTGAAAAATGGCAGGTTGCACTCACTAAAAACAGCCAAAATCGAGGAGCCGTTGTATACTCTGTGGCAATTCGAGATACCAATAAAGTTGTTAGTATCAGTAGCCAAGGCTTAGTTGAGACTTGGCAGCAATAGAGGTTAGTCATGCAAGGCGTACAAGCACAGATTGAAGATCTAGAAACCAAATTGGCTTTTCAAGAGCTCACAGTCGAAGAGTTAAACCAAGAAGTGATCAAATTAAATCGACTTGTGGCTCACCAGCAGCACCAAATTCACATGTTAATTGGTAAGTTACAAGACATGGAACCGAGTAATATGGCGACTCAGGCTGAAGAAACGCCGCCGCCACATTACTAATACTGACGCTTTAAAATAAGACTTTGATTCAAAGACGGTTACCGCAAAATATCCAGGGAATGCGATGTTTAAACATTTGATGCCAATACAAACCCCGCCTTTATTACCCATAGCGTTAGTGGGTGAAGCTATCCTAGGGCAGACTGCAATTGCAGTGCATCATTTCGATGCCGAGCTCGCGCACCTTGCAGAGCAAATGTCTGCCAGCATGGAAGCCGCCAAAGGCGTTGGCATCGCGGCACCACAGGTTCACAGTCCCTTAGCCTTATTTATTATGGCTTCTCGCCCAAATGAGCGTTATCCAGACGCACCCAATATGGCGCCTGTGGTCGTGGTTAATCCGCAAATAATTCATGCATCGAGTGACTTAGTCGGCGGCGAAGAAGGTTGCCTGTCCGTTCCCGGTCAACGATTTAACATACTAAGACATCAAGCCATTGAAGTGCGCTACCAGAATTTACAAGGCGAGTGGCAACAGGCCGAATTAACAGGCTTTATTGCGCGGATTTTTCAACACGAATTTGATCACCTGCAAGGGATCACCTTACTCGAGCGTTCACGTATGCCTGAACAGGCTCAGTTGATTTCAGCCCAGTCCATCGAACAAGGTGAAGCCCAATAATGAAACTGTCTTTGGTTACACCTTTATCTCGCGCGTTTATCGCCCCCGCTTTGGCAATGGGGTTGGTGTTAAGTTTATCGGGCTGCGCCTACAACAGTATTTTTATTAATTACCCTTCACAGATTGAACCGCTCAAACAAGAGTTGAATAGTGCAACGCCCTTGGCCGATATCGACAAACTTGCCAGTAATATCAATGGCAACGATGGCCTACTCTATGCTCAAGAAGCGGGCCGTATTGCTCAAGTCGCCGGCGATTTTGCGGCCAGTAAAAAGTACTACCAACAAGCGGTCGATGCTTACACCGCCTTTGATGATAAGGCCAAAGTCAGCGTCAGTGATATTAGTGCCACAGCCAGCAGCTTAGTGTTAAACGACAATGCGATCCCGTATCGTGGTCCTGGGTATGAACGCATCATGCTGCACCAATACCAAGCGCTGAATTATTTATTTAGTGGCGATTACCAAGGCGCTTTAGTCGAAGTTCGTCGCAGTAACGAGTTACAAAGCAGCGAGCAAGAGCGCTATCAAAAATCGCAAAAGTCAGTGCAAGCCATGGCAAACGGGACTATCGATGCCGAGGTCAACAAGCTAGGCCAAGCCGCAGGCACTGTGACGAGTTCTTTCTTAAACGCTTACAGCTATTACACCACTGGCGTATTACATGAAGTGCTGGGTGAGCCGAACGATGCCTATATCGATTATCGTAAAGCGGCGCAAATCACCCCAGACAACACCTATTTACAGCAAGATCTGGTGCGTCTCGCCAAGCAACTCGGCATGCCGCAATATGATGAGTTTAAACGTCGTTGGGGCGATGCTAAATTACCTAATCCCAAAGATGGCCAAGTGATTTTGATGGTCGAGCGCGGCTTTGTGCCTGCTAAGCAAGCCCTCACCGTGCCTTTTACTATCCATGGCAATTGGCAAACCGTGTCGCTAGCCACTTACATGCCAAACAATACTTTTGTGCCAGAGACGCAAGTGCAAGGTTTAGGTACAGTGCTGAAAACTGAACCTATTGCCAATATTGATGCCTTAGCCATCACAGCACTCAAGGAAGATCTGCCCGCAACCTTGGTTCGCCAAGTCGCACGTGTCTATGCCAAATCTGAGATGGCCTATCAGGTTGGAAAGAGTGGCAGCCCCGGAAACAATGCCGCCGATATTGGCAGCATAGCGATGCAGATTTTTAACGTAGTAACAGAGCAAGCGGATCGCCGTAGTTGGCTGACTCTGCCTAAACAAGCACAGATCGGGCGGCGTTATTTGAGTGCGGGAGAATACACTTTGCAGTTAGATAAAGCGCCACCGGCAAAAATTGACGTTGCAGCAGGCAAAACCACCTTAGTCTGGGCAATTGATACTGGTAATTACACCCGAATTTATTCAATAATCATTTAGCCTAGCGGTTGTGGTATTTGAATAAGACGTGTGTCATTAAGTTTATACAATCACAAAATGGAACTGACTATGAAACAATTTAAACTGATTTTTGTGCTGGCTGCCGTTATGGGTCTGGCTGCATGTCAATCTAAAGTCGAATATGGCGATGCCACCGAAGTTGAAACCGTCAATGAGAACTTTGGCTCAACGGATCTACAAGCTATTGCAGCCAAGATGGTGGATAGCATGATGACTTTCCCTCCTATCGTGGCCATGACAGCCAATAGCCGTCCGATTTTATTTGTCGACAGCATCAAGAACAAAACCTCAGAGCATATTGATACTGAGTCTGTTACTGACTCTATCAGCAACAAACTATTGCGCTCAGGCAAGTTCCGTTTTATCGACATGACTAAAGTAGATTCAGTCCGTAAGCAATTGGATTACCAAAACAACACTGGCATGGTTGATCCATCAACCGCCATCAAGTTTGGTCGTCAAATCGGCGCGCAATACATGTTATACGGCAATTTATCTAGCATAGTTAAGCAAGACGGTAGCACTAAAGACGTGTACTACAAGATGACAATGCGTTTAATGGATTTAGAAACAGGCCTGATCGAATGGTCTGATGAAAAAGAAATCCGTAAGATGAAGTCTAAGTCTTTCTTAGGCATGTAATTGTCTCTTGGCGCTTACTGTCGCCAAACAGAGTTTCCAAGAAGCCAGCTTAAACGCTGGCTTTTTTTTACATTTTTAACATTGGTTATCCAAGGTAAATAAGGTAGTGTACTCGGCCAAAATACACTGCAATGATACTGGTTCAAATCGGCGCTGGCGCAGGGGATCATTTGCCACTCAGGCAACCCCAAACACCCGACATTGAAACAATATTCAAGCAGAAAACAAAACAAATTGTTGAAGGATTCAGTTGTGAACTTGTTTAAAGCCAGTTTTGTTGCCCTTGCCTGCGGCGCATTGATGTCGTGTGCCACCCAAAGCACTCTTAATACGGGTCCACGTGACGCCAGTGCTTTCATTAGCCAGTATCAGGCCGCGCTGCGCTCACAGATCATTTCCGATGTTCGCTATGAACTGGATTTTCAGCTCACAGGGGAAGCCGAGTTTTCTGCCACCTCTAAAGTGACCTTTCAATTAAGTGAAATACCAAAACAACTGAGCTTAGATTTAAACAAGGCACAGATAAAACGCTTTATCATCAACGGCACCGCCGTATATCCAAACTATAATGGCGCTTACATTAGCTTAAATACGCGTCTGCTGACCTCGGGTGAAAACACGGTTGAAGTGCAGTTTACCCGCCCTCACAGCACCAACGGCGAAGGTTTGCACCGTTTTAAAGATCCGGTCGATGGCAAGGTCTACCTCTATTCGCATTTTGAACCCGCCGCCGCGCAGCAAATGTTTGCCGTATTCGACCAACCGGATATCAAAGCCAACTATCAGATTACGGTCACAGCGCCCAAAGATTGGCAAGTGATTAGCACTATGCGTGAAAGCCAAATCACTCCAGCGGGCGCTTACAATCGTTGGACCTTCCCTGATACGCCAAAACTCAGTCCGTATAACTTTTCTATGCATGCGGGCCCTTACCACATGTGGCAGGACAACTCGGGCCGCTATCCGATGCGCCTGTTCGCCCGTGAATCAGTGGCGAATCAAGTCACACCGCAGGATTGGTTTAACTATACCAAACAAGGGTTAACCTTCTTCGATAACTACTTTGGTATTCCGTATCCCTTTAAGAAATATGATCAAATTCTGGTGCCTGATTTCCTCTATGGCGCCATGGAAAACGCGGGGGCTGTGACCTTTGCCGAGGATCATTTCCTCTATAAAGCAGCCATGACGGCAGATCAAAAACAAAGCCTAGCCGGCGTGATCATGCATGAAATGGCGCATCAATGGTTTGGCGATCTCGTGACCATGAAATGGTGGAATGGCCTGTGGCTCAATGAAAGCTTTGCCTCCTTTATGGGCACGCTTGCGACTCAGGAGGCGACCGAATTCACCAATGCTTGGCGCACTTTTTACGCCAAAGGCAAACAAAGAGCTTATGAGCAGGACAGCTTAGTCACTACGCATCCAATTGAAGTGCCAGTGGCAACGACCCAAAACGCCTTCGACAATATCGATGCGATCACTTATCAAAAAGGCGCATCGACACTGAAACAACTGCGCCACTTGCTGGGCGACATGGTGTTTCGCCGTGGAGTCAGCAATTATTTAAAACAATATAGTTATCAAAATGCCGAGTTAGATGATTTTATCAATAGCCTAGGCAAAGCCGCTGGTCGTGATTTAAGCGCATGGACTCAAGAATGGCTCTACAGCGCGGGCGTTAACACCATCAAGGCGGAATATCGCTGTGAAGGTAACCGTATCAGCGACTTTAGCCTGATACAGCTCCCTGCAAGCGCTGAGCTGCCAACATTACGCGAACAAAAAGTCCAAGTGGCACTTTTTACCCAAGGCCGCTTCGATTTGCGTCATGACGTCAAAGTGCCAGTCACTTACAAGGGTGAGCGTACCGAAGTCAAACAACTGATTGGTGAGCGCTGTCCAGACTTAGTCTATCCAAACTTTGATGATTGGGGCTTTGTGAAAGTCGAGCTAGATGACAAATCCTTTAACACCGCAAAACAGCAGTTGAGTAATGTGTCAGATCCACTGCTGCGCTCTATGCTGTGGCAAAGTCTGTGGGACAGCGTTCGTGAAGGTAAATTGAGCTTAGATCAATACCTAAGCACAGTGTTTGTTAACGCACCTGCTGAGACGGACTACACGATTGTCGGTCAGATCATCGATAGCATGTTGCGCTCGAAGCAGTATCTCGCACAAATCGCACCTATTCAGCAAAACTACGCTGAGAATGCAATCAAAGGCTTAAGCCAGATGAGCCTTAGAAAAGCGATGGAAAGCAAAGGCGATAATGACTTCCAACGTATTTGGTTCGATGCGTATGTCAGTTTAGCCAGCGACAGGGATTCATTGCGCCATTTAGCGCAACTCGTTGACGGTGAAGCAAAAATTAAGGGGTTAACCTTAGATCAAGATTTACGCTGGGCGATCATCACCCAGCTCAATCGCTATGATTTCCCTAACGCGCAGCAACGTTTAACCAAAGAAGCGGCCAAGGATAATTCGGACTCAGGCGAAAAAGCTGCGCTTGCGGCGCAAGTGATCCGCCCAGAAGCGGCGGCCAAACGTCGCTGGTTAAGCAAGGTTCATCAAGACAGCCTGCCTTTCTCTAAGCAACGGATCATTATGGAAAATCTTTATCCTGCGGAGCAGAAACTATTGAGCGCGGCTACGGCGGAAGAACGTCTGGCGAGCTTGAGGGATATGGATAAAAAAGGCCCTGTGTTTATGCGTAACTACGCTCACAACTTGATTCCTACTGATTGTAACTACACTAGCATAGCGGCATTGGATAAAGTGCTTGATAGCCAAACTGGATTATCGAATCTCACCCGCCGCAATCTATTAGAAACCCGTCAAATTGAACAGCGCTGCGTGCTGATCAAAAATAAAATGACCCAATGAGATTAAGGCCATTTTAGAATTAACAAGGAGCTTCTAGGAGCTCCTTTTTTATGTGCCGTAATAAATGAAGCCTAAGCACGAAGCAGAACAACAAGACTCCCCACAGAAACTTAGCCTTCAAATAAACAAGTTGTCATTCTGAATAATAACTCGTAAAACGGTAACATATTTAATTATATCGTTAGCGAGAACGAGTATATTTTAACGGTCTACTGACGATAAAGAATGATATTTGTCATTTGTAGAATATTATTCATCCCTCCTCGATTCAATCTTCTCAGTTTTATCGAGTAGCCATTAATAAAGAATGGCTCACTCAATCGTTATTAACATAAAAATCATGTGATTATAAAAATTTTAAATTATGGGAGTCACTTCTAAATTTATTACTATAATTCACTCATGGTTTAATGTTTTCCCCCTTGCTGCCGCTATACTAAAACAACGTTAGAGAGCTAACGGAATATAAAGGAATAGATTATGCGATCGACACTCAAAACACGGCTGCTGTTCAGCAGTCTTTCCGCTGTACTGATCACTATTGCTGTACTCGTAAGTATCTCAACTTATTTCATTAGAAATAATGCGTTAGAAAATACCCAGAATGAAATAGACCAACTGGCGAATACCTTTTCATCCGGCATTGGTCAGTGGATGCAAGACAGAAAAATGGCCATTACCAGCCTAAAACAAACCATTGAAGCCGATCCGAGTACAAACGTTACCCCTCATTTATTGCAAGCGCACACTGCGGTTGACTTTGCCCTCACCTATTATGGCGACGAGCAAGGCAACATGTATCGCCAAGATCCGTCTCTGAATACTGCGAATTATGATCCCCGCGTCCGCCCTTGGTATATGGACGCTAAAGCTGCCGGTAAAATGATCATGACGGCACCCTACGTCAGCGCCACACTGAAAAAACAAGTCGTGACCATTGCCGAACCTGTAATGAGTTCGGGCCAGCTGATAGGCGTGGCAGCAGCGAACTTAACCATAGATCAATTGACCGATGCGGTGCAGCGCCTCGAAGTACCGGGCGAAGGTTATACCTTGATGGTCGATAATGCGGGACTCATCATCAGTCATCCCAATAGCCAGCTCAATACCCAACAACTCACGAAAATTGATAGTGATTTTAGTAATAGTTGGTTATCACAGCGCACCAATGCCAATACCATGGAAGAACGCACCCTCGATGGCGCCACTAAGTTAGTTTATGTGGCGGCAATTCCCTCGACAGACTGGGCGCTGATTTTCGTGATGGATAAAAAGGAAATCATGTCACAGGCAACCGATCTTGCCTGGTGGATGTCGGCCGTAGGTGTCGCCCTATTAGTGCTATTTGGCTTGATTTTAATCGCGATTTTCAAAATCCAATTCAAAGATCTCGAACGCGTTGCCCAAGCACTCAATGATATCGCCGAAGGTGATGGCGACCTGACTGTGCGCATTCATACTGCCAACAGTCACGATGAAATTGGTATGTTGGCATCGGGCTTTAACCGCTTTGTGGAACGTCTCCATGGCATGATTTCCCGTATGCACAAGATTGCAGGTCAATTGGAGCATCAAGCCCAAGGCAGCAGCGCTTCGGCCACAGATAACAGCCAACGCATTGAAGTCCAACAAGATGAAGTGACTATGGTCGCCACGGCTGTCACTGAAATGGCCAGTGCCACCGAAGAGATTGCCAGCAACGCCGAGCACACAGCACAAACGGCGCAAAATGCAGTCGGGCTTTCGAATCATGGCCACAAACAAGTCGCCCAGAGTCAGCAATCTATCCGTAATTTAGCCAGTGAAGTTGAAACTGCCGGCCGAATTATCGGTGAGCTGAATGAGCACTCACAGAAGATCAACAGTATTCTGTTAACGATCAGTGGCATCGCCGAACAAACCAACTTACTCGCACTCAACGCGGCCATTGAAGCCGCGCGTGCGGGTGAACAGGGTCGCGGTTTTGCTGTGGTTGCCGATGAAGTTCGAGTACTGTCACAACGCACTCATTCATCGACCCAAGAAATTCAAGCGATGATCGAAACCCTCCAACAAACCGCCGGTAAAGCTGTTAAATCTATGACTCAGAGTCATGAAATGGCAGAAACCAGTGTGGCCGACGCCAATTCCGCCAGCGAAAGTTTGTTGCTGATCAGTAAAGCCATTAATGATATTTCAGATATGGCGAGCCAAATTGCCACGGCAGCTGAAGAGCAAACTTCAGTCACCAGCGAAATCAACCGCAATACTGAGTCGATTCGTGAAGTGTCAGAGAATCTGTCGATTGAGGCGCAAACCTCTATGGTGCAAGCGCAGGAACTCGCCCACTTAGCCGCGTCATTACAGCAAGAAGTGAATCGCTTCAAACTGTAGAGTCATCACGGACTCTATACCCTGATACCGTAAAACCGCTACATACAATAATGCCCGCGAATGTCACTGACATTCGCGGGCATTTCTTTACACATTCCAGTAATTCAAACTCTTGCGCTTGAACGTCTCAATCGAACTCACACTATCTTAGTCACCTTGTTTTCAAGGTTATTTAACTCAGTGTCTTTTAATTCACGGTCTTCTAACTCAGTGTCTTTTAACTCAGCGCTCTTTAACTCAGGAGCCGCTGTGAAAGGATCTGCATGCAGGTTTCTCAGCCCTTGATAGCCCATTTCAATGCGATTGCCCCCATTCTTCTTGGCCTTATACATGGCCGCATCCGCACAGGAAAGTAACTGTTTTTCGTCCGTGCCGTGCTCCGGATACAGGGCAATACCGATACTTGGCAGAATATGGATTTGCTGATCGGTAAGCTCAAAGGGTTGATTGAGGACTTGTAATATTTTTTGCGCTGCCAACAGGGTATTTTGTGCCGAATCAACGCGCTCAAGTAAGATGACAAACTCGTCGCCCCCAAAACGCGCTACGGTATCAGAGCCCCTTACACAACTGACAATACGTTGTGCTGTCACTTGCAGCAATAAATCGCCCACACTATGGCCAAAGGTATCGTTCACCCACTTAAACTTATCTAAGTCTAAATAAAGTAAAGAGAAATAACTTGATTCCCTATGGGCTCGGGATAGTGCCTTTTGAAACCTGTCGTAAAAAAGCTCACGATTGGGCAACAGGGTTAGCTGATCATACAGCGCAATATGCTCTAATCGCGCAAGCATTTGTCGGCGTTCAATCGCAAAGGCAATTTGCGTAGAAACAAACTCCAATAGCTCACGGTCTTGGTGCGTATAAGAAGCCGAAGTGGGCAAGCTATGCATCATCAAGGCACCGATAACACCTTTTTGCAGCTTTAGCGGCACACCCAGCCAACTTAAATTGCCATTACCCAGCTCTTCGCGAATCGCTTGAGGATACTCAGATAAGGTCACGGGACACAGGAGTAAAGATTCTGCACTGTGGATCACTTGTTCGGTAAACAAGCTGAAACTTGCAATATCGACCAGTGAATTATCACCCGCAGCGGCTTTGTAAGGGAAACTGAGTTCATTTAAATCTTGATCGTACAATGCGATGGCAAAGTTTGCCGCGGGCAGCAATTTTGCAATGATTTCATGGATGCGGCGATATAGGGCTAGCAAGTCCTCAGCGACATGCACAGCTTCAGAAATCTCATACAGTGCAGCTTGTCTGCGTTCGGCGTTTTTACTCTTAGAGATATCTCTGGCGACCGCGACGCGTTGTTGGTAAGCATCGGACCAGCGTGCGGACCACAAAATATCGACAATGACGCCGTCTTTACGCACATAACGGTTTTCGAAATCGACCTTATAGCGGCCAGTCATAATCTCATTGGCGGTTGCGAGTGTGCGCTCTCTATCCTCAGGAATAACAAGATCGAGCATCTGCATGCCAATCATTTCTTCTGGGGTATAGCCAAAAATGCGTTCTGCCCCGGCACTGACAAATTCAAACCGCCCCGCTTTATCGACGACGCAAATAGCATCCAAGAGAAGGTCGATAAAATTGCTTAGGGAAGTGTAGCCATCATTATTCACGCAGTTCTCCAATAAACGTCTGTCTTTGGCTAAGTCTTAAACTCGATCATAAGCATAAAAAGAGTAATAACGCACTATTAGAGTAGGTTAATTTTCAATGTCATTCCAGAGTTGGCCAAGTTAAGTCCAGCTTTTACAGGATTAAATGCACAACAAAATCAAATACAATACCTCAAGCCATCAGCGGCTCGATTTGACTCTAGACTATTAGTATCGGCACAATGCCCCCAAACCCTAGCCTACATAAGGCTAGGGTTTGGGGGCAAATGTGAATAAAATTTAAGGAATTTATTTTTGGATGAGTTGCGTTCTGGGTTAGATAAACCCAGCCATTTTCGCCTTGGCCTAGCCATGTGGTCACACTCGAATTGGCAAGAGAGTGTTTATGGCCATGGGATTAAACAAGCGGAGCGACTCGCCCGTTACGCCACGATATTCAACACTGTCGAAGGTAATACCAGCTTCTACGCGACGCCTGCACAGCAAACCGTGATGAACTGGCACAGTGCCACGCCCGATGATTTTCGCTTTACTTTCAAGCTGCCGCAAACCATTACTCACCAAAGACTATTGCAACACTGCGGCCAAGAGTTGAAGGATTTCTTCCAAGTAATGGCGCCATTAATCGATAAAACGGGGATCTGGAAAATTCAACTTCCCGCCCATTTCGGCCCAGAAAACTTACCTGTGTTAGCGCAATTTCTCAATCAAGTCCCCCAAGGATTAACCTATGGCGTTGAAGTCAGGCATGCAGCGTTTTTTGCGAAGGGAGAAGCCGAGCGTGCACTTAATCGATTACTTATCGATAAAAAAGTGAATCGCATCATCATGGATAGCAGACCCTTGTTTGCCCTGCCGCCCAGCAACGCCGCCATTATCGACGCCCACAAGAAAAAACCGCGGGTGCCAGTGCATGCGATTGCCACCGCCAACAATCCTGTGGTGCGCTTTATCGGCCAACCAGACGATGCCGTAGCACAACTCGCGCAGCAAGGCGTAAGCGCTTTGCCTAAGGATAACGATGCCTTTTTTGATAATTGGCTCACCCAGCTCCCGCTGTGGCTCGCAGAAGGTCGTGAGCCCTATCTGTTTATTCATACTCCCGATAATGAAACCGCGCCTGAACTAGCCATCCGTCTCTATCAAACATTGCGCAGCCAAATTGCAGCGCAGATTCAACTCGCCGAGTTAAGCCTACTTGAGAAGATACCTGAGGAGACAAGTACGCAGATGGGACTTGCTTGGTAAAAGGGCGCGAGGTAAAACGGACGTAAGAAGGAACCCACAGCAAGCTCGCCGTGGGTATAGATTAAAAACAGCTTTAACTCGGGATAAATAAGTTATTCATTTGCTCAAAATCAAGGGCAATGGCTTTAGGTATTGAACCGTTATCAACGGCAATAACCGCATCTTTTGGCTGCAGCTGAAACGGCTTTGCCTTAATTGAATTTAACAAAATTGGATTAAACAAAGTGTCATAGGCTTGTAAAAATGAAGCCGGACCGGTGGAAAAACGCTGCACACCTGCGGCAAATAACTCGCCGATATCCATCTGCTCATTCAATAGCATAAAATTCAGTGGCATATCCACAGCGGCAGACAAGCGCTTAGCGGTCTCGACCTGATTAGCGCCAGGGATAAAGCCGCCATCAGCGCCCGCAGCCTGATATTGAGTTAACCTATCGATTGTCATAGCGACCGCGGCATCACCACTGGCTAAGCCCAGTAAATACACATCGGTTCGCGCATTAATAAATAATCCTTGGCAACGAGGATGTGTGCGAATAGCCTGAATTTTTGCCACCATCTCAGCAACACCTGCACTGCCATCCTCAATATTAATCCCTGCTACACCAAGCTCAGCGAGCTGTGCAACAAAAGTAGCAACCTCATCGGGATCTTGGCTATAACCAGATTCAATATCTATCGTCACGGGCACTCGGCTCAGCCGTAGGATATGGTTCACTGCGTCCAATAAGGCCGCTTTAGGTAGCGCTTGGCCATCGGGATAACCGAGCGACCAAGCCAATGCCGCGCTACTGGTCGCAATCGCACGGGCGCCCGATGCTTGGATGATGGCCGCACTGGCGGCATCCCAAGCGTTAGTGAATATCAGCGGCTCTGATTGTTGGTGTAGTGCTTTGAAAAGTATTCTAGATTGCTCAGCCATCTTATGTCCTTGTTAGTGTTGAAAGCTCAACTCTAACAAGATGGCTTAGGTCATTATCGCGGAAAACGGCACTGAACCTAAACGCCAAGCGCTCAAGGCTTGGCTATGTGAGCATTCAGCTTGAGTATTCTTAGCTAACCCCAAAGTGCATTGGCAAGGATAAACACACACGCAGAGAGCAACATAGTGATAGGAAGCGTCAGCAGCCAAGCGAGCATGATTTGCTTGATTGTTTGGATCTGAAGCCCCGAACGATTAGCCACCATAGTGCCCGCAACGGCGGAAGATAAAATATGAGTCGTCGACACTGGCATGCCCGTCATACTGGCAATCCCAATCGATACGGCAGCGGTGACCTGTGCGGCAATGCCTTGGCTGTAGGTCATACTCGATGAACCAATTTTCTCCCCCACGGTATACACAATCCGTCGCCAGCCCACTAACGTGCCGCAACCCAGCGCAGTCGCAATGGCAATAATCACCCAAAGAGGCGCATATTCAGTGGTGCGGGTGAGATCCTTGCGCCATTTAGCCAATGAAGTCAGATCTTTAGCTGGGAGATCTAACTTCGCCACTTGGCGGGCAGTATCATCGATACACAAGAGTAATCGTCGCACCTCGCGCCGCTCTTGTACATCCATGTCTTTGTAAGTCGAGACTTTTGCCAAGCGGCGGTCAAGTAGCGACATCGCAGGTAATACATTTTCAGATGAGCAATGGGCCAGCATATATTCGGGGACGTTTGCTGAAGCGCTAAAGTCGATCACATCCACGATCACGGCTTGGTTACGATCGTAAATCGCCATAATGCGCCGATTGGCATCTTGAGTTCGTTCCAAATCATAGGGTTGACTGCCCATGTCCAAGGCAAAATACGCCGGAGCCATACAAATCAGCACTAGCATCACTAGACCTATACCCTTCTGGCCATCGTTCGAACCATGGGCAAAACTCACCCCCATAGCAGAGACAATTAAGCTCGCCCTTGCCCAAAATGGCGGGTGTTTTTTGCCATTAATCTGCATCTGCTCATCGGGAGTGCGGTGAATTTTATGTTTCTGCCAGACGTATTTCATGATGAGTAGAAAAATCCCTGCCATCACAAAGCCTAAGGTCGGCGAAATAATTAAGGACAACATGATCTGCGAGGCTTTAGAGACATTAATCCCCTGCAAGATAGGCTGATGATTCATCCAAGCGAACGCGCCACCCACGCCCATTATCGAGCCAATCAAGGTATGAGAACTCGATGCCGGAATACCGAAATACCAAGTGCCTAAGTTCCAGATAATTGCCGAAAACAGCAAAGAAAAGACCATCAATAAACCTTGGGTCGAATCCATGCCGAGCAAGGAATCTACGGGCAACAAATGCACTATCGCATAGGCCACACCTAAGCCACCTAATAGCACACCTGCAAAGTTAAAGAGCGCAGAGGTAACGACCGCAAGATTGGCTGGCATAGCCTTGGTATAAATAACCGTAGCCACCGCATTGGCCGTATCGTGGAAGCCATTAATGAATTCGTATGCCAATACAAACAGTATCGCAAGCACTAAACCCACAGACCAAGCAAAGCCTAACGTTGTGAACATTTCAAACATAAAATACTGACCCATGGCGAGAACGCCCACAGATTACGCCCAAGTTTGGCCTCTTTTACAGTGAAAAATTATTTAGATTGTCAAAAAGTGAATTAGTCCTCAATAACTCAGTAGCATGCTTGCAATTAACACTGGCTTGATTTTTTAGAGGCAAATAGCGGCATTCACCGCATCTTGTTCATCGCCAAAACAAAAACGCCAGCTAAGTTAGCTGGCGTTTTAGATTAATGACTCACTAATCGCTTATTGCAGATGACCCGCATTGTGCAATTCACGATCATCCTTAGCAGGCGGATTCCACTGATACATCCAAGTTTCAGACAATGGCTGGCCATCAACTTCTAAATAGACTCTCAGGTTAATCGGCTCAGTACCGTCTCCGGGTGGCACTACGTCAAACATAGCGCGGTAACCATTAATGGACGCTAGAGGACGGGCAGATTCAATTTCGACTTTGCCTTCAGATGCAGTGATCACAGCTTTTACTTGGGTGTCTTTGCCTATCATAGGCAAAGTGCCGCCCGCGAAATCCACCACAAAACGCTTACTGTAGTATTTGCGTTTCTGGCCAACTACGCCGCCAATCCCGGTGAAGGTATCAACAACGCGAGCACGGGGTGATTGAACCGGTGGAATGCCGCCCCAATACATGTTGTAGCTATACAACAGCTCTTGACCCGGAACAATCGGCTCAGCAGGATTCCAGAATGCAACTATGTTATCGAAGGTTTCATCCAGTGTTGGGATTTCAACTAACTGCACCGAACCTTTGCCCCAACTGCTGGTTGGTTCAATCCACAGACTTGGGCGTTTATCGTAAAACACGCCGTCATCCTGATAGTGATCGAAGTTACGGTCACGTTGCAGTAAACCAAAACCTTTTGGATTTTCATCGCTATAGGCGTTGAATCGCAGGTTTTCTGGGTTACCTAGCGGACGCCAAATCCATTCACCATTTCCCGTGTGCATGGCTAAGCCATCGGTATCATGGATTTCTGGACGCCAGTCGTAACCGGTGCGGCGATCGTTCTCACCCACCATAAACATACTGGTCAGTGGCGCTACGCCTAAACGTTCAATCGCTTTACGTGGATAAACAGCCACATCCACTTTCATTTTTAAACGCTCACCCGGCTCGATATCAAAACGGTAAGCACCTGTCACACTCGGTGAGTCTAACAAGGCATACACAGTCGTGATATTCGATCCTGGCTTAGGTTTTTCTAACCAGAAGTCGGTGAACATTGGAAACTCTTCAGGTTTTGGCAGCGCAGTATCCACCGCTAAACCACGAGCCGACAGGCCGTATTGCATCTCATGACCCACAGCGCGGAAATAACTGGCGCCAAGGAAAGCGACAACGTCACGTTCCCAATCGGTATTGAACTGCATACGGAAACCCGCAAAGCCAAGATCCTTAGGCAACTGACTGCCTTTCACCTTTGACTTGCCGTAATCGAACATAGAAGGCGAATAGTCGATTAACTTAGCCTTGCCTTCATTCAATTCATAAATGTGAATTGGCGTGTCGAAATACAGCCCTAGGTGGAACAGCTCGGCACGAAACTCCGAGTCCTGATCGCGCCACAGTGCGGCTTTTTTCTTAAAGTGGAATTGTTGGTAATCATCCCAGCTCATGCCCTGAAGGCTTTTAGGCAATTCGCCTTTATGGCTTTCATAGGGTTGTGCAGCCATAGTACGGGCATAGCCCTTAAGCCAAGCGTAACTGAACTCTTCACCTTCTTGTGGTGACGCCTGCTTACCCGCCGCACACGCCGAAAGACTCAGCAATACGCTACAGGTTAACAATACGCTGCCAACCATGCGCTGCAAACGGCCGCGACGAGAGGAGGATTGGGCTTCAATCGAAGGTACTGTCACCATCGATTGTTGGTAAACGTTTCTTTGTTCGGGAAATAAATTGGGTTGCATAAGCAGACTCTGAATTGGTGTAACTTCCTGACACTTCCCTGCAAATCTAACCAAATTGCAGTGATGGCCCTGTGGAGAACTGTTGATGACAGAGGTAACAATACAGCGATCAGCAACAATTCGCCAGAATCTAGCATACTTTCTGTCGAATGGAATATCGCATGCTAGCTATTTTCAATCTTGAAGCCTATTTATGAAAATATGATGAAAAAATTCCGTTATTTACTGAATTAACATCTATATAAATCCTTACAGCTAACAAGGCAATTGTCGATTTGATTGCAGATGCTAGCGCTCAGATTCGGCATGAGTTAACTCATCAATCCATGGCTTAAACTCGAAGAGGCCGTATCGCCGCAGCACGCGATGGAAAAGCCAAGGCAAAGTGCAGCACAGATAAGATTGCATAAGCGCATTGAATCGGTTTACGGCCTTAAAATCATGCAAGTCGCCGTGGCGGTAGCCAGTAATTTTCCATCCTGCGTTTTTAGCGTGCCTTCCGAAATCCCTAAGGACTTAGACAGATTAATCACTCTGCCCTCGGCCACTAGCACTTGATGCTTAGGCACAGGTCGAATCATTTTAATATTCAAATCGATAGTGCCGTAACCCACACCCGCTTCGAGCAAAGTGTGCACAGCGCAGCCAGTAACAGAATCCAGTACAGTGGCAGCGAAACCACCATGAACGCCGCCCAGCGGATTCAGATGCTTATCATCGGCTGTCGCATGAAACAGCACTGAACCTTCTTCGGCTTGAACCAAGGACATAGGCATAGTCTGGGTGATCGAAGGTGCGGGCAATTCGCCCTTTGCCATTGCCTGTAAAATAGCTAAACCCGACATTTGCTGAATGTTCATATTCCTACCCTAAATTGATAAACACCATTACAGACTAATAAAAATGACCGCTTAACCACGGAGGGTTAGGCGATCATTTGACTGAAAATCCACTTAAGCGCTAAGCCAACCTTCAACACTACAAGGCTTAAATTGGATCCATTAACGACTAAAATAAGACTAACAATATCAGTTAAAGCTAAGCTCAGCGGAGATCAAACCTGTCTAAGTTCATCACCTTAGTCCAAGCCGCGATAAAGTCATCGATAAATCGCAGCTGCGCATCGCTGCTCGCGTACACTTCTGCAAGCGCACGCAGCTGCGAGTTAGAACCAAAGATCAAATCAACCCGCGACGCCGTCCATTTGGGCTGGCCGCTAACGCGATCCACGCCCTCAAACCTATCTTCCGCTTTTGAGGTGGGTTTCCACGTCGTGCCCATATCCAGCAAGTTAACGAAAAAGTCGTTGGTCAAAAACTCAGGACGCGCTGTCAATACACCCGTCTTAGATTGATCAGCGTTAGTATCTAACACCCGCAACCCACCGATGAGTACCGTCATTTCCGGTGCAGTTAAGGTCAGTAATTGTGCCCTATCGACCAATAACTCCTCCGCAGATACCGAAAATTGAGTGGGATGATAATTTCTAAAGCCATCGGCGACCGGTTCCAGCACCGCAAAAGATTCCACATCCGTTTGCGCTTGCGTGGCATCCATACGACCCGGCGTAAATGGAATCGTCACTTCAACCCCCGCATTTCTGGCTGCTTGGTCAATACCGACACAACCTGCCAGCACAATCAAATCAGCAAGGGAGATTTTTTTACCGCTTTTGTTGAACTCAGACTGAATACTCTCAAGTACTTTCAGCACCTTAGCAAGCTGTTCAGGCTGGTTCACTGGCCAATCTTTTTGCGGCGCGAGACGAATTCGCGCACCGTTCGCACCACCGCGCATATCAGAACCGCGGTAGGTCGAAGCAGAGGCCCAAGCGGTTGATACAACTTCTGAAATCGTTAATCCAGAGCCAATAATCTTAAGTTTAAGATCCGTGACATCCTGCTCATTAACCAAGGGATGATCAACCGCTGGAATGGGATCTTGCCAAAGAAACGCTTCTGCTGGTACTTCAGGACCCAAATAGCGTGTGCATGGCCCCATATCCCTGTGCGTCAACTTGTACCAAGCCTTTGCAAAAATCTCGGCAAACTCATCGGGATTTTCAAAGAGTCGACGCGATATTTTCTCGTAATCAGGATCGAAGATCAGTGCAAGGTCAGTGGTTAACATGGCCGGCACATGGCGTTTTGAAGCGTCGTGCGCATCGGGAATCACCCCTTTACCCGCGCCATTTTTAGGTATCCACTGATGCGCGCCAGCTGGGCTCTTAGTCAGTTCCCATTCATAACCGAATAGATTTTCAAAGAAATTATTACTCCACTGGGTGGGAGTTGAGGTCCAAGTCACTTCAAGACCGCTGGAAATAGCATCGCCACCTTTACCGCTTTTGTAGCTACTCTTCCAGCCTAGCCCTTGCTGCTCAATACTAGCGGCTTCAGGCTCAGGCCCGACTAATGCAGCATCACCAGCCCCATGGGTTTTACCGAAAGTATGGCCACCGGCAATCAGCGCCACGGTTTCTTCATCATTCATCGCCATACGGGCAAAGGTTTCGCGGATATCAACGGCGGCAGCGAAGGGATCGGGATCACCATTGGGTCCTTCTGGGTTGACGTAAATCAGCCCCATTTGCACTGCGGCGAGGGGATCTTCAAGATCCCGTTCACCAGAATAACGCTTATCGTCTAACCACTTATCTTCGGCTCCCCAGTAGATATCGGCTTCGGGTTCCCAAATATCCACCCGCCCACCGGCAAAACCTAAGGTTTTGAATCCCATAGATTCCAGCGCGACATTGCCCGTGAGGATTATCAAATCGGCCCAAGAGATTTTATTGCCATATTTTTGCTTTATCGGCCAGATAAGCCTGCGGGCTTTATCGAGGCTGACGTTGTCAGGCCAGCTATTTAACGGCGCGAAACGTTGATTACCACTGCCCGCTCCGCCGCGCCCATCACCAGTGCGATAGGTGCCAGCGCTGTGCCAAGCCATACGGATAAATAGTGGTCCATAGTGGCCAAAGTCCGCTGGCCACCAGTCCTGTGAATCAGTCATTAATGCGAGGAGGTCTTGCTTTACCGCGGCCAAATCGAGGGATTTAAAGGCTTCAGCATAATTGAAGTCATCACCCATAGGATTCGACAAGGAAGAGTGCTGGTGCAGAATATCGAGCCGCAGCTGTTTAGGCCACCAATCTCGATTCGTGGTGCCACCAGCAGAATGATGCATAGGACATTTGTTCTCAGACATAACGTGCTCTCCTTCTGTTCGCAAAAAATATTCAAGTAAATAAAAACTAAATGACTTTTGCTGCATGTTTGTACTGCATAACGTTCTCTATCACCGACTAATCGTTTCAATAGAGAAACAAAAACCAGTCTAACGACCTTACCTTACCTCTAGATGAAACGCGATGAATCATCCCATTAAATAATGTTCAGCAAACATTCCCCTTTATAAATTAAGATATTAAAGGATAGTCAAGTTACTGCAGATCATAAAAAACAAGGGCTGCAAAATGCAGCCCTTGTGTCTATCGGGTCCAACTAAGCGTAACGGACTATTTCACGTCTGCCACAGGTTTACGTCGGTTGTGCGCAATGATCAGCGCAATTAAACAGATAACCCCGACTGCGATACCCACAGGCTGGCTCAAAGGTTGTGGTAAACCCAGACCAATACCCGCAGTCATAATGTAAGAAACCGTGACACAGGTGCCGCCAATGGCTGGCAGGCTGACAATCCAATGGAAGGTCCCGCGGTCGAACAAATACTTAGTCGCTAACCACAATACACTGGTTGATAGCAGCATATTTGAGAAGGCAAAGTAGCGCCAAATCAAGGAGAAATCGATCTTCGTCATAAAGTACGCAATCGTGAGGATAGGTACCGCGACAAGTAAACGATTACGCATACTTTGCGGGATATGGAAGGCGTCGATAATCGTCAGTCGCAGCGAACGGAACGCGGTATCACCAGAGGTGATCGGGAAGATAGCCACGGCCACAATCGCCATAATGCCGCCCACCACACCGAGATAAGTCGTCGCCACTTGGTTAACCACTAAACCTGGGCCACCTTGGTCGAGCAGACTCTTAAGCTCAACATAACCACCAGGGAAAGCCGCAATACCGGCCGTTGCCCATACACAAGCAACAATACCTTCAGCAACCATAGCGCCATAGTACACGGGACGCACATACTTCTCGTTGGTCAAACAACGGGCCATGATAGGCGCTTGGGTCGAGTGAAAACCACTGATAGCACCACAGGTAATAGTCACAAACAACAGTGGCCATACTGGTAAACCGTCTGGATTTGGCTCAAGTAACTCATTGTTGTAATGGCTGTGATCAAAATAAGCAAACACATCGCCCATTTCAGGTAACTGCGGCGCATTGAGCATCAGGGCAACTGCGATAGAAACCGTCATCACTATCATCAACAAACCAAATGCGGGATACAGTTTAGTGATGATTTTATCAATCGGCAGCATAGTCGCCAAAAAGTAATAGGCTAAAATCACTAACACCCAGAAGGTGTTATTGCCAAAGATGGTATCTTTGAAATAATCGAGATTACTCAGCAAACCTGCTGGGCTCATGATAAAGACCACGCCCACAAAAAATAGCAGCATGGCGGTAAACAGCAACATTACGCCTTTAAAGTAGATATTAAAGTAGTGGCCAGCGATCTCAGGCAAACTCTTACCGTCTTCTTTAATGCTGAGCACGCCAGAAAAATAATCGTGCACCGCACCGCCAATAATGTTCCCCAACACAATCCACACTAAGGCAATGGGACCGTACAAGGCACCGAGGATCGGACCAAATATCGGTCCCACACCTGCGACATTGAGGAATTGGATCAGAAACGCTTTAGCCGGATGAACCGGAACATAATCGACGCCATCTTCGAATCTCGCCTGCGGCGTCTTGGCTTTAGGATCTATACCCGCTTGACGTTCCACAAAGGGGCTATAGAACTTGTACGCAAGCACTAAGAGTGCGATACAAATAAAGAAAATTAACATTATTTAATTATCCATACTTTAGTAGGAGGTGATTTAATGGAGAGTTTCATTGAGTTAGCTACTGAGGTCAAGCAACACCCTATTAGACTAATGTCGGGTTGATTATCTGAAACAGCCACAGGAGTGGGTATAGCTGAATAAATGCGTTTAAAAAAGTTCAATTATGTCAGTACCTCCAGACTAAAATCGAGCTTAGCTGCACCATGATTATTTGAACGCTATAAATTATAAAAACCTAATATAACAAGACAGCGCTCATTACGTTAGCCTTTGGCCAATTTTCCCTTAAAACCGAGTATTTACCCCATTAGTGATTAAATGTTCACACAGAAATTGCATTAATTTTATTACGTGATCTAAAAATAACCCCTGCTAATTCATATCAACTACTTTCAACTCCAGAAAGCCTAATTTAGCTAAAAACAATCACAAGATACTCGTCGTTTATTACCACATTATTTATCTAGCCGATTCAATCAATAAATAATACATATAACAGAACTAAAGACTACAAAATAGATAATTAGTAGATTTAAAAATGGAATCATTAAAAACAGTAACAAAAATAATTATAACTGCCTTTTAAAATTTAAAAATAAATGCTTAGCGATTCAGTAAAACTTCAGTTATATTTATAAAAATTAATGAGAAGATTCAATGCCGTCTCTGAGCTTACATCATTAAAGCTGATTCCTAGGCTGCTGGGTTAAGTTTACTCTTATATCTGGGTGATAACATTCATTACGTGAATAGTTGTAAAACAAGTTCTGATACAACAGCTTTCTTCATCATTTATAAAATATCCCAAAGGAGAAAAAACAGTTAAAAATTCATTTAATAAAAAAATACCACTAGATTTTTATACCTCTATTAAAAAAACGTGCTTCACCATTTGAAAAACAAAACATTAATTTAAGGACAAATCATGTTTAAAAAAATTCTAACTCCTATACTAGCTGTTTGCCTTTTGCTATCAGGTTGTGCCACTGTGCCAATGGCTTCGAAAGAGGAAGATACAAGACTAAAAACATTCCAAAAACCTGCTGAAAATAAAACGGGAATTTATATATACCGCAACAGTTTTGTTGGTCAGGCTCTAAAGAAAAGCATCTACATTAATGGTGAGATGATTGGCGAGTCAGCAAACAAAGTATACTTCTATAAGGAAGTTGAACCTGGCGAACAAACACTTTCTACCGAGTCAGAATTCAGTGAAAATGATTTAAAACTATCCACTGAAGGTGGAAAAAACTACTTCATCGAACAATATATAAAAATGGGTGTTTTTGTAGGCGGTGCCGGATTGAAGTCGGTAACTGACGGTGAAGGCATGAAAAATATTAAAGAATGTAAGCTTGCCAAATAATTTATAATCGATGTGTACTTGTATAACAAACAAGTGTCAGATTAATTAGTTGGCAACAACATCTCCTGTGCAGTTAAATATTTGATGATTACTACACCTTTGCTGCTCTAAAAAACAAAAAACCAGCCAAATGGCTGGTTTTTTTATGGGCATTTTATCGTCGTGATGCTCAGGTCATACTTAAATCAATCACTGCAAACTTAACCTATTACGCCTGTGGGCGCATCGCTGGGAACAGGATCACGTCACGGATAGTATGAGTGTTAGTGAACAACATCACTAAACGGTCGATACCAATACCTTGACCTGCCGTTGGTGGCAAACCGTGCTCTAGTGCAGTGATATAGTCTGCATCGTAGAACATAGCTTCATCGTCGCCAGCATCTTTCGCGTCAACCTGCGCTTTAAAGCGGTTGTCTTGATCTTCAGCATCGTTGAGCTCGCTAAAGCCGTTAGCCACTTCGCGGCCACCGATGAAGAATTCGAAACGGTCAGTGATGAAATGGTTGTCATCGTTACGACGTGCCAGTGGTGAAATGTCTGCTGGATAACCAGTGATGAACGTCGGTTGCATCAATTGCCATTCAGCAGTTTCACCGAAGATTTCTTCAAGTAGCTGACCACAAGTCCAGAACTTTTCAATCTTCATGCCTAAGCTTTTCGCTAGATCGCGCATGAATTCAACATCTTTCACTTGCTCATAGGTCATAGCTTGGATAGTCGCGTTATCAGGATTGTACTTCTGAATCGCTTCTAACATGCTTAAACGTGCGTATGGGCCACCGAAATCGACTGTGTGCTCGCCGTATGGCATTTGCGCACTGCCAAGCAGTTCGATAGCAATCGAGCTGAGCATTTCTTCGGTTAAGTCCATCAGATCTTTGTAGTCTGCATAAGCCATATAGAATTCCATCATAGTGAATTCTGGGTTATGACGTGGCGACAGACCTTCGTTACGGAAGTTACGGTTGATTTCGAACACACGCTCAAAACCACCAACCACTAAACGCTTCAGATATAATTCTGGCGCGATACGCAGGTACATTGGCATGTCTAAGGCGTTGTGATGAGTGATGAAAGGACGGGCCGAAGCACCACCTGGGATCACGTGCATCATAGGGGTTTCAACTTCCATGAACTCTTTTTTGATCATGAAGTTACGAATTGCAGAAACCACTTTAGAACGCATGATGAAGGCATTGCGCGAATCTTCGTTAACGATCAGATCTACGTAACGTTGACGGTAGCGCATTTCTTGATCGGCGAGACCATAATAGTCCGCAGGCAATGGACGCAGCGCCTTGGTCAGCAACTCGTACTGTTCCATGTTGACGTATAAGTCGCCTTTGCCAGACAAATGCAGCTGACCGGTTACACCTATGATGTCACCGATATCCAGACCTTGAAAACGCTCTTTCAAATCAGCTTGTACGCTTTTTTCAGCATAGGCTTGAATACGGCCAGACACGTCTTGGATCACTAAGAAAGGACCACGTTTTGCCATGATGCGGCCAGCAATGCTGGTCTTAAAACCTAAGGCTTCGAGTTCTTCTTTAGTATTTTGACCATACTGTGCTTGCAGTTCAGCCGCTTTATGGGTGCGACGGAAGGTATTTGGATGCGCATTAGCACTACAGTTTGGGCGGATGCTTTCTAGCTTGGCACGGCGCTCGGCGATCAGTTTGTTCTCATCAATTACTTGTTCAGTCATCTTATTTCTCGTCTATACCTTGAATTAATTACAGCCCAGATTTCAAACTGGCTTCGATAAACTTATCCAGATCGCCATCGAGTACCGCTTGAGTGCTACGGTTTTCAACGCCTGTGCGTAAGTCTTTAATGCGGGCATCGTCTAATACATAAGAGCGAATTTGACTGCCCCAGCCGATATCAGACTTAGCGTCTTCTGCGGCCTGTTTGTCGGCATTTTGCTTGAGCATTTCTAACTCAAACAGTTTTGCTTTCAGCTGCTTCATCGCAGCGTCTTTGTTCTTGTGCTGTGAACGGTCGTTCTGACACTGCACGACTGTGTTAGTCGGTAAGTGGGTAATACGAATCGCCGATTCTGTTTTGTTAACGTGCTGACCACCCGCGCCCGAAGCGCGGTAAGTGTCGATACGCAGATCCGATGGGTTGATATCGATTGTGATATCGTCGTCGATTTCTGGATAAACGAACACAGAGCAGAATGACGTATGACGACGACCCGATGAGTCGAATGGCGACTTACGCACTAAGCGGTGCACGCCCGTTTCGGTACGTAACCAACCGAACGCATATTCGCCAGTGAACTTAATGGTCGCGCCTTTAATACCGGCCACGTCACCATCGGTCACTTCCATCAACTCTGGGCTAAAACCATGGGCTTCGCCCCAACGCAGGTACATACGCAGCACCATGTTGGCCCAATCTTGGGCTTCGGTACCACCACTGCCAGACTGAATGTCTAAATAACAGTTTGACGCATCTTGCGGGCCGGAGAACATACGGCGGAATTCGAGATCGGCAAGGCGGCTTTCGAGATAATCCAGCTCTTTACTGGTTTCGTTGAACGTGTCTTCGTCTTCCTCTTCAATAGCCAGCTCGAGTAAGCCTTCAACATCTTCAAGACCTGAGTCCATATCGTCTATGGTTTTGACCACAGCTTCTAGGCTGGCGCGCTCTTTGCCTAAGGCTTGGGCGCGCTCTGGGTCATTCCACACTTCTGAACTTTCAAGCTCACGGGTAACTTCTTCTAGACGCTCATTTTTGGCATCGTAGTCAAAGATACCCCCTAAGAAGCTGCGTGCGCTCGGCAAGCTCCTTAATTTTGAATTTTACTGGATTAACTTCAAACATGAATTTTCAACTTTCTTTATTTGGCCGCTTTAATTGATCTTCCACTAAAAGAGGCGATGATTAACAGTATTTGCAACCGCGCATTTTAACCTAACCAGGCTGGTAAACCTAGGGGGGCACTGTTCATTAAATGGGATAACAAGGATTATTTTCCGGCCTAAAAGACCACATTGCCACAACCGAGACTAACAAAAAGCGCTGACTTAAGACTGTGATCTTACTTAAATTTAGCCAAGCTAAGTGATTCAGTAGGCCAAACGCGCTCCAAAGTACCACTTACCTGCCAAGAAAACATTCGTAATATCAATGAAATTACCACTAAAAAGCCCAAATACCACCAACCTAATCACGGCTCAATTCGAACAAACATTCATCAGCGCACAGTCTGCACTAGGTTTGTGATTCAAGCTGCAATTCTGCTGCAAACTTCCCTCGCTCATAAGCGTCTTCTAAAGCTGTCTAGGTATACTCGAGACAACCTAAGCCTGCAGCCCCGCGCTATAGCAGCTAAGCACCCTACATATAAAAAAGGCCATGGGATGATAGAACTTCGAATTGATGACCAAGTGTTGTCGGTTAACCCGACCGATAACCTACTGCAAGTGGCACATGCCGCGGGCATTGCCATACCCAGCTTATGTGATCCCAGCGCGGCCTCGCAGCAATTAGGCACTCATGCACACACTCACGCACAAGCAGACAAGCAAGCCTGCAATTTGTGTGTCGTCCAAATTGAAAATGCCGATGCCAGTTTGCGCTGCGTACGCGCCTGCGAAACGCCTATCGCAGCGGGCATGCGGGTGATAACTCAGTCCGAATGGTTAAGTCAACAGCGCAAACAAGCACTGACAGCGATCTTGAGCGATCACTTCGCCGATTGTGAAGCCCCCTGCCAACAGGCATGCCCTGCGGGCGTCGATGTGCAGAGTTACCTGTATCACATCGCCCAAGGCAACCATACCGAAGCCGTTAAAGTCATTAAACAAACCTTGCCACTGCCGCTATCTATTGGCCGAGTTTGCCCCGCTTTTTGTGAGGCACAATGTCGCCGCGGACTGGTCGATGAGCCCATCGCCATTCGTCAACTCAAACGCCACGCCGCCGATCTCGATCTCGCCGATGGCGAAAAGGGCGGCACGAGTTATGTGCCGCCACGCCAAGCCGACACGGGCAAAAAAGTCGCGATTATTGGGGCGGGCCCAGCAGGATTAAGTGCAGGATATTACTTATCAAACCAAGGCCATAGCGTTGAGATATTCGAAGCTATGCCACAGGCTGGTGGCTGGCTGCGCTATGGCATTCCTGAATATCGTTTACCTAAGGCGATACTCGATAAAGAAATCGAACTCTTGTGCCATAACGGCTTAACCATACACACAGAAATGCGCCTCGGCCATGAGGTGCATTTAAATCAATTAGTTGAAGATTTCGATGCCGTCTGTCTTGCGATCGGCGCCCAAAAAGCCGTGCCTATGGATTACCCCGGCAGCACGCTCAAAGGTTGTTACTTAGGCGTTGATTATTTAAAAGATCATTGTCTCGAAAAGACACTTGTTTTAGGTAAAAAAGTCGCCGTCATTGGTGGCGGCAATACGGCTATCGATTGCGCCCGCACTGCGGTACGTGAAGGCTGCGATGTCACCTTAATTTACCGTCGCACCCGCGCAGAAATGCCCGCCGAAGCTTACGAAGTACACGAGGCCGAAGTCGAAGGGGTGAAATTTCATTTCTTAACCAACCCAATTGAAAACCATAGCGATACGCAAGGCAGAGTCCACGCCGTCACCTTTGCCAAAATGGCGCTCGGCGAAGCCGATACCTCTGGCAGACGCGCTCCCGTTGATACCGGTGAAACCTTTACTCAGGATTTTGATACTGTGATAGCCGCAGTATCGCAAACTCCCGACATGAGTTTTATGCAAGATCCCGCGAGTCCTTTAAGCCAAGGCACACTTGCCCTTAGCCGCTGGAATACCTTCATTGGCTGCGAGCACACTATGTCATCCGGGGTTGAAAAACTCTTTGTGGTGGGGGATGCGCGCCGTGGTCCTGCCACCGCAGTTGCCGCCATAGGTGATGGCCATAAAGCCGCCATCGCCATAGATAAATTACTCAAACAAGGTCTAAGTTGCGAGCTGCATGCCGATGCATTTAATTCCGCTAAAGCCATCAGCAAAGCGGTGACACAAAACTTGCCCGCAACCGATCTTTATCCCGCCGTACCGCGTAAAGCCCGTTTAACCATGCCCGAACTCAGTGCGGTGCAGCGTTTACTCAATTACGGCGAAGTCGAGCTGGGCTTTGCCCCCGATGCCGCCATGCAAGAAGCGGCGCGCTGCCTTGAATGCGCCTGCCAAGCCAATACGGATTGTAAGTTAAGGGACTATGCGACCGACTACCATGTCGAGCCTAAGTCACTCAACACTCAAAGCGCGCGTAAGTTTTCGGTCGATAAATCGAGTCCTTTCATTCAATTTGATGCAAATCGCTGTATTAGCTGCGGTAAGTGCGTTGATGTGTGCCAGCTACAAAGTGGCCATTGTGCGATTCAATTTGCCCATGATTCCTATCAAGCACTGCCGCAGGACATTAGCGAAACCATCGAACGCCGCGCACCGAGAGTCGGCTTTAGCGCCAGCATGGCCGATAGCAAATGTGTGCAATGCGGTAACTGTGTGCAGGTTTGCCCAACAGGCGCACTCGTCGATGCGCGGGATAAACGCCAAGGCGATGAAAAGCCACTCAAAACCGCCTCAACGATTTGTACCTATTGCGGTGTTGGCTGTCGGCTCGACCTTAAAATCAATGCCAGCACGAATCAGATCCGACATATCGAAGGCAATAAAGAGTCTGTGGTTAACCAAGGCATGCTCTGTGTCAAAGGGCGATTTGGTTTCGATTTTATTCACAGTGAAAAACGCCTCACCACGCCACTCATTCGTAAAAATGGCCAGCTCACGCCAAGTAGTTGGCCTGAAGCCATCGCCTATGTGGCCGAACATTTACAGCAAATAAAACAGCAACATGGCAGCAATGCACTGGCAAGCTTGGCCTCGGCAAAAGCCACCAATGAAGAAAACTTCCTCCTGCAAAAATTTGTCAGAAGCATACTCGGCACCAACAACATCGACCACTGCGCCCGTCTGTGTCATTCATCTACGGTAACAGGCCTGCAGCAGAGTATTGGTAGTGGCGCTATGACCAATGACATTCCGAGCATTCAAGCATCGGATGTGATTTTTATCATAGGCTCAGACACCAGCAGTGCTCACCCGATCATCGCCTCGAAAATCAAACAAGCCGTGGCTTTGCATGGTGCGAGACTAATAGTGGCCGATCCTAAACGTGTCGCCATTGCCGACAGTGCACAGCTTTATGTCGCCCACAGACCCGGCACTGACGTTATGCTACTCAATGCGATTATGGCGGAAATCATCCGCAACAACTGGCAGGATAAAAGCTACATTGCCGCACGCACCGAAGGCGTGAATGCCCTCTACGCTGAACTCGCAAAAGCAGATTACAGTTTAAAAAACGCGGCCTTGATAACTGGCGTTAAAGCCGAAGATATCGCCTGCATCGCCCGCACCATAGGCACGGCCGACAAAACCGCAGTCTACTATGCCATGGGGATCACTCAGCACACGACGGGACACGACAATGTCACCGCCATATCCAATCTACAACTTCTATGCGGCAATATTGGGGTTGAGGGTGCGGGGATTAACCCACTGCGGGGGCAAAGTAATGTGCAAGGTGCCTGCGACATGGGCGCACTGCCTAACTTCTTTAGTGGTTACCAAAAAGTCACCGACATTCATGCCAGAATGCGTTTCGAGGCACACTGGCAAACGCCGTTATCGGGGGAGATTGGCGTAACCGCAACCCACATGATGCATGATATTTCCAAAGGAACCATTAAAGCTTTGTATGTGATGGGCGAAAACCCCGTATTGAGCGATCCTGACCAAGCCCATGTGCTTAGGGCCCTTAACGCTATCGACTTTTTAGTGGTGCAGGACATCTTCCTCACCGAAACCGCCGAGCTTGCCGATGTGGTTCTGCCCGCCGCCGCGTTTGTCGAAAAATGCGGTCATTTCACCAATACAGAACGGCGAGTGCAGCGACTCGAACAGGCCCTGTTACCGCCAGGCGAAGCCCTGCCCGATTGGCAAATTGTCCAAGCCATTGCCAATGCGATGGGCGCCGCTTGGGATTACCCCAATGAAGAAGCGATTTGGCAGGAAATCAATGAGCTAACACCACAATATCGTGGTATTACTTGGCAGCGATTAAGCACTGGAGATGACGGCAAAATTCCCCAAGGCATTCAATGGCCTTGTCCAGATGCAATCCATCCGGGAACGCCTATCATGCACCAAAATCAATTCACCCGCGGCTTAGGTAAGTTCACGCCTGTGAGTTATCGCTTACCCGCAGAAATGCCCTGCAGTGAGTACCCGCTCACCCTCTCAACCGGACGTTTACTGGAACAGTTCCACACAGGCACCTTAACCCGTAAAACAGCGGGGCTCGACTTACTCGGCTCGCCTAAAGTAATGATTTCAGTCTATGACGCTGAGCAACTCGGGATAGGCAATGGCGATAAAATCAAACTCACTACCCGTCGCGGCGAAATTGAAATCGACGCCTTTGTGACGAAAAGAGCGCAAGCTGGCGTGCTATTCCTGCCCTTCCATTTTGTTGAGGCTGCTGCGAATAAACTCACCATCAATGCGCTCGACCCTGTGGCTTTTATCCCAGAATATAAGGTCTGCTCTGTGAGGGTAGAACGGGTTGCCGAGAAGATTGATTAAGGCGAATGGGCTAACGTACATTGACTAGAGTGAATTGACTTACTTGAATTGTCTAAAGTGAATTAGCTTGGATGAATTCACCCAGCTGAATTAACGCTTAAAAAATAAACGAGCCAAATAAAAACGGGAGACCTTAAGTCTCCCGTTTTTTTATTTAGATTGATGTAATTAAATCCTAAACTGCCCCACTAATTTACCTAAGTTAATGCCTTCCTCTGATACCGTCAGACTCACTCTGGCCGCATCTTCACTGGAGTGCAGTAGCTCATTCACAATCTCTTGGATGGCATACACGTTGCGGTTAATTTCTTCAGTTACTGAGCTTTGCTCTGTCGCCGCGGCCGCGATTTGGGTACTCATATCGTTAATCGCAGTCACAGCCGAAGTCACTGAACCCAGACTGTCGGAAATCGTGCGAGAAGAATCCACCGAACGCACGCAGCTTTGTTGACTCTCTTCCATCGCTTTCACGGCTTGGGTCACTAGCTTATGTAATGCCGATAACATCTCATTGATTTCTAAAGTACTCGCTTGAGTGCGGCTGGCTAAGTTACGTACCTCATCGGCGACCACAGCAAAACCTCGGCCCTGTTCACCGGCACGGGCCGCTTCGATGGCGGCGTTTAATGCCAATAGGTTGGTCTGCTCGGCAATACCACCAATCACTGACAGTACGCTGTTGATTTTCTGAGATTGCTCGCTGAGTGATTTGATACTGCCCGCCGCATTATTGATTTGCGACATTAAAGACGCAATTTCTTCCAGCGAAGCATCAACACAGCGCTGGGCATTGGCCACATCACCCGTTGCTGCGTGGGTGGCCTCAGCCACTTGAGTAGTGTTTTTAGCCACTTCGCTAGCGGTGGATGACATCTCAGTAATCGCCGTCACCACCTGATCGGTTTCATTGTTATGACTGACTAACTGACTCGACATGACTTTAGTTTGCGCATGAATCGCATTGGCTGCGGTTTTCACTTTAGCGGTCGCGGTCGCCACATCGCCGATAATATTTTGTAGCTTATCGACAAAGAGGTTAAATGAACGTCCAAGTTGAGCAATTTCGTCCTCCCCTTTTACGGCGAGTCGTTTGGTTAAATCCCCTTCACCCTTAGCGATATCATTCAAGTTATCGGCCATATTCTTGATTGGCACAACCATACGGTGGGCGGCGATCATGATGATAAAGCCGGTAATACCCGTAAGGAACAGTGCTATCAGTAAAATGGCGAAGGATTTATCTGCCATTTGTTCTGTCACTGTGGCGCGGTATTCCTCAACAACGGCATCGATATCATCAATATAGGCGCCCGTACCTAACATCCAGTCTGTACCCGGGATCATCATGGCGTAGCTGATCTTCTCAATCTGCTCATTGGTATTAGGTTTTTGATAGTAGTAGGAGAAACTACCATCGCCACGTTTAGCGGCGTCGAGCAGGCCGACGATAATTTTAGTGCCGCGGGGATCTGTCATATCCATCTTGTTTTGCCCTTCTAAACTAGGGATTAGGGCATGAAAGATATTTTTACCTTGAGAGTCATACATGAAAAAGTAACCTGCGCTACCAAAACGTATGTCTCTGAGTGCTTGATTCACATTGCCTTGCTCTTTTAGTGATAATTGATAATTCACTATGCCTGCGGCAATTTCGGTGGCTTCTTTAATTTGTTGTTTACGCTCACCGACGAGCTTAGTTTTAAAAGTGACTACTTCAGCGGCAAGTGCATCTTGTTCGACATAATAGGAAACCGACATCAATATGAGTAATGCGAGGATCAAAGGGAACAGCGATAGCAATAGTAATTTATTGCGTAAACTCAACTTAGACATGCTTGAATGCTCCAAAGGAATACAACTTGTATCTTTGGAGTATAGCTAACATTGTTATTTTTCTATGCGCTTAAAGTAACAAAATCTTAATCTTGCTCAAGAAACCTGCAATTAATCGCCCCTCAGTTCACAGCAGATTTAGCAAGATCCCACACAAGCTAAAGCCTAAAACCAGCACCAGCATGGGTGGTTTAAATAACTTTAATGCACCAAAACCGAGCAATACCAAGGCCATATCCTTGCCCGAGAATACCGCCTGAGAAAAAACCGGTTGATAAAACGCGGCCGCGAGTAAGCCAACAACGCAGGCATTGACGCCAGCAATCGCACCAGCAATTTTCGGTCTTGCCGCAATCGCATGCCAACTCTTCAGGCCCACCAGCATAAGGAGAAATCCGGGTAAAAAAATGGCAGCAGTCGCGATGCAAGCCCCCATGAAAGGTTTATCTAGCATGACTTCGGCGCCTAAAAAGGTCGCGAATGTGAACATAGGCCCAGGCACAGCTTGGGCAAAGGCATAACCCGTCAGAAAACGATCGCCGCCCATGGTATCGCCCACTGCTGTTTCTAGCAGAGGTAGCACCACATGACCGCCACCAAACACTAAACTCCCTACGCGGTAAAACTCACTGAAGATCCAAGCCTCAGGTCCGAAATCCACCATAAAAAAACTGCCGATGAGCAGCACGAAAAAGAGCAGTAAATAGAGATAATTCAAGCGAATCGGTGCAAGCGGCGCAGTGTCATCTTGCGTCGCACTCAATTTATAAATACCGATAGCCGCAGCGCCGAGTAACAGGAGGATTTGCGTCCACATAAATGGCGCAATCAAAATCGCCGCAGCGCTGACTAGCATTAACAAACGGGCGGATTTGCGTTGGCAGAATTGTTTAAACATGGCAAGAACGGCATCGGCAACCACAACGACGGCCATCAATTTAAGCACATAAATCATTCCTTGAACATAATGATTAGCGAGCCACGCCGACGTTGTTACCGCCAGTAAGTACATCAAAATAAAGGAAGGTAGCGTAAAACCAGCAAAGGCAGCAAGCGCCCCCACCAGTCCACCTCTTTGATAACCAATGGCAAAGCCCACTTGGCTCGACCCTGGCCCCGGCATAAATTGGCTTAAGGCGACGAGACTGGCGTAACGCTTATCATCGAGCCAACCGAGTTCATTAACAAAGGTCTGGCGAAAATAACCAATGTGCGCCGCAGGTCCGCCAAAACTCATCAAGCCTAAGGTAAAAAAGCGTAGGAAAATCTGTAGCATAAATCGCCGCCATTCAATGCATAAAGTGCTGAAGATTATGCCACTAAAAAGACATTTTGATGAAGTTTCACGCGAGCAACGCAGATAAAAGCATAACAAGGGCCCCACACAGCAGAGCCCTTAAGATAGTTTGAGCGGATTTCAAGAATCATAAAGCGAGTGAGTACAGATGCTTAGAGATACATTGATGAGCTAAAAGATTAATCCTTCACCAACATAACCAAAACTTCGAAGTGATCCGTATGGGGAAACAAATCAAATAGCTGCACCTTGGTTAAGTGATAACCTTGAATATGCTCGAGATCTTTTGCTAAGGTTTTGGGGTTGCAGCTGGAATAAAGAATCGCCTTAGGCGCAAACTCGCTTAATGACTGGCATAAAGCCTCGCCAATGCCACGCCTTGGCGGATTAACAATGATCAAATCCGGCTTATCGGCAGCACTTTTGCCCTTGGCAAAGTCGGTGGAATCGAGCGCCATAAATTGCACGTTGTCTAGCCCCATCATTTGCGCTGACATTTGCGCGCAGGCAATCGCCTTGGCTTCAATCTCAATCCCTGTGAGTGTAATGTCTTTGGATGCGCAGTGCAGTCCGAAACCACCCACACCACAAAACAGATCCCATAACGAGCGAGGAGAAAACTCGGCGACCCACTCACGGGCGGTTTGATATAACTGAGCCGCAACCTGCGGATTGGTCTGGAAAAAGCTCTTGGGCCGAATGAACAAAGGCACATGATTAAAACGTTCTTCGAGACGGGTATTCTCAGTTAAGAAAATCTCCTCATCGCCCTCAAGGATTGCCATATGAACTGGTTGGATATTGACTGACACGACTTTTATCTGCGGATATTCGGCCAATAATGCAGGTAATTCGCGTTCGATACGTTCAATGCCATTTTGTGATCGCAGCACAAAACGCAGTAGATACTCCCCGCGTACTTGGCTGCGGGTCAGCAGAATAAACTTAAGCTCACCCTTGGCTTTATCAACCCGATAGGGAGGAAGCCCCGCCTGCTGCACAAAGCGGGTTAAACGGTGTAGCAAGGCTTGCATATCAGCTGGATATAACAGGCAGTCGCAAAGATCTACCGCCTCACCACTTGGGCTTACAATCCCCAACACGGGTTCATGGGCGGCGCCGAGTACTACCATTTTGGCTTTATTACGAAAGCCGCTGTCATCGCCAGTAATGGGAGGCAGAAAAAGTTCTGCCGAATTTGCGGGAATAAAAGGCGCGAGTAATTGCTGTAACGTTTGGGTTTTAACCGCCACTTGCTGCACTAGAGGCTGCTGAATATGCCGGCAAGAAAGGCACTGACCTTGATTAAAATAACCACATTGCTTAACGGCATTCACAATAGCAGCACTCACGACAGATCCTAGATTCAGTAAAAAAGCGCCACACTGTAGCGGTTTTACGGGTAAAAATCATCTCGAAACACACTCAACCAGTACCAAGGACGCAATTTTAGGTTTATTCAAGACAAGCTGAGTTTATCAACATCGGCAATCGCCTCGCGCTTACCTAGGGCCTTTTCAATCCATTCAAGTACTTCTGCCGAGGTGCTGCGAAAAGTCGTTAACTTACCGCCGTATAAACTGAGGATGCGCGGATGGGAAATTGATGTTTTCATCAAAGTATCCCGCGGCCGCTCAAAGGCTTGGCTATTTTGCTTAGGTAAAACCCGAATGCCGCAGAAGGTCTGGGTTATCTTTGTCTTAAGCTCATCAATCTCCGGGGTTAGCGGGAAGTAATGTTTATAAATACCAAGCAGATAATTAATTTCAGACTCAGTTGCTTGGGGTAGTTTATCCAAAGACGCCAGTTCCGTTTCTGTGGTGCCAACCAAGGTTTGCCCATACCAAGGCATCACAAATATGACCCGCTTATCGAAGCAAGACTCTAAATACAAGATGCCATCGGGCGCAGGAATATCCAGTAGCACATGGGCGCCTTGCACCCAATCGAGTTCAACACCCGCAAGTGGAGGCAAGACTTTGCTTAAAACCGCATTCACCCAAGGGCCTGCAGCATTGATCACTAGACTCGCTTCGGCTTTATGGATTTCGCCCCTGTGGCTAAAACTCAGCTCACAAGTTTCGCGCCTATGTTCCAGCTCAAGAAATTCAGCCTCGGCATAGACTTCGGCGCCCAATGCCTGCGCGCTGCGCGCCACCGCTTGAGTTAACAACTTATCGTCGGTCTGCGCATCCCAATACTGAAACACCGCCTTTAATCCTTTGAGTTTCAAACCTTTAAAACGATGCCAATGCACGGCAGGCACAGACACAAATTGACCCAAGGGATCAAACTCACTCAGCAGCGCATACATGCTTAAGCCCGCGCGAATAGTCCAGGGACTGCGCTGACTGTTGTCATACACTGGAATATAAAAAGGCACAGCTTTAACCAGAGTGGGCGCAAGATTGAGTAAATGGCGCCGTTCAAGCAAGGACTTACGGACTAAATTGATTTGCCCGGTTTCTAAATAGCGCAAGCCGCCATGGATAAGCTTGCTGGAATTAGCCGAGGTTTGGCCGCCAATTTCGCCCCTTTCAATCAGCAAGGTGGAATAGCCCGCCGCTGCCGCATATTGGGCAATGCCGACACCGCTGATCCCACCGCCAATAATGGCTATATCGAAACTGGCCATAACTCACTCTCGCTAACGTTCCATAGACGACCGACCTACTGAGCCTCATTCAATCAAGCTCAGTCGAACAGCTAATAAGCGTTAATATGTCAATAAGTTAGTCTTAAATCAAATCTCGACGATAAGAGTTTAATCAATACTGGCATGTAATTGTTTAAGTGCTTGATCGCACATGGCCTTTAAGGCTTTTAACTCGCTCGCCTCGCCGCCGACTTTGCAACGCATTAAATGGGGGATTTCACTTGCCTGCGTTTTGAGGGCAATTCCTGCGGCCGTTAAGGCGAGCACTCTCACACGCTCATCTTGTTCGCTGCGACCGCGAGTCACTAATCCCTTGGATTCTAACCGCTTTAGCAATGGCGTTAACGTGCCTGAATCGAGGAAGAGTTTATCCCCTAAGGTTTTGACACTAATGCCCTGCTCTTCCCATAACACTAGCATGACCAAGTATTGCGGATAGGTTAGATCCAATTTATCTAACAAAGGGCGATAGGCTCGCACCATAGCATTCGCGGCGCTGTAAAGTGAGAAGCACACTTGGTTTTCAAGGCATAAGGCATTATCTGCACTGGTATTTTCGGCCATATCGACAGGATTAACACGGGTGTTGGGTTGAGTTGTTGCCATAGGAAGATCCGACAAATTAAATATATTGTGCACAATATACTTGCATTCACACCAAAGATCGAATTATAGTTTATCGCAATTGAATTGCGCACAATTAAAATCAATTTACTTAATCCTTAATCTAAGAAGGTCAATATTATGAAAACACTTTATGAAACACGTGCCACAGCAAAAGCGGGTCGTCAGGGTCAAGTTAGCACTGATGATGGTTTACTGGATGTGGCGTTAGCCTATCCAAAAGCCATGGGCGGTAGCGGACTTGCCACTAACCCAGAACAACTGTTTGCCGCAGGTTATGCTGCCTGTTTCTCAAACGCCGTTTTGCATGTTGCTAAAATCGGCAAAGTGGATATTACCGAAGCGCCAGTCAGTGCGGTTGTTGGCATAGGTGCCAATGATGCCGGCGGTTTTGCATTAGCGGTTGCTTTAGAAGTCACCTTAGATTTACCACAAGAAGCCGCTGAAGCATTAGTGCGTCACGCGCATCAAGTTTGTCCATACTCGAACGCTACACGTAATAATATCGACGTGAAACTGAGCGTAAATGGCGTAGCCTTAGGTTAACCCCATCATCGAGCCAGCAATAAAGCACCTTATATTTTGTAGGGTGCTTTATCTTTATTAATCAATAACGATTCTGGCAGAGTCAATACGACTCAGGTTGTAAAAGCCTATATGAAAGCCGCTGTCTAAGTCGGTGTGAAAGCGGCTAACCGCAGATCAGCCTGAGAGTGCCAAACCTAATAATAGTAACCCAAGTTCGAAGACCAGAATGTGGCCCGCTAAAGTGTGATGAGCCAAAGTGAGCAGCACACTATTTCTACCCTAATTCTGCCCTAAATTTCTTTCTGCCCTAGAATTTCTGCCCTAGCTAAACGTTTACCAAAGATAAACTTGTTTCAGTTCCCAAAAAATTGTTATTCGCGAGTTAACTAACACTTCTTAATATCTAATTTAATCAAAATGATTGATTTAAGTAGAGTAAGAGTTAATTGAACCGTTTGACGATACTTAAACCCACTCTCAGTGGGAGGCGCTATGACAACATATCTATCTAAAATCTCGCTGTTTTGCTCTCTATTATTCCTCTTTGCCTTTTCCATCCCGAGCTGGGCCGAAACAGCGCCAGCAAGCTCAGCGGATCAAACTTGGCATTATGTGAATGCTCAAGGTGAACTCAAAATTAAACTGTATTTCTTCTGGTCCAAAACCTGCCCACATTGTGCAGAGGCCCATCCTTTTATTGATTCATTACCGCAAAAATACCCTTGGATTGAACTCGAATCCCATATGGTGTCAGATCCAGGCGTGCAGGATATTTGGCAAACTATCGCCGCAAAAACCACGACAGAGGCGCGTTCTGTGCCCTATATGGCCAGCTGCGAAAAAGCCGTGGTGGGCTATTCGAGCGAAGCAGTAACGGGCGAGTTTCTCGTCAATCGACTGAAAAATTGCTATTTATCCCTTGGCGGTAAACTCAGCGAAGCAGATTTACCCACCAAAGGCGTTGTCAGTACGAGCGCGAGTACAGAAACCGATGCGCCGCTATTTGGCACCTGCGGCACAGATACTGGCGAAGGCACCTGCGATGCCACCAGCTTGGGTGACGCTACAGAAGCATCACAAGCGCAATCTGAAGTCCAGCCCGTTGAGTTGCCTTTAGTGGGCGTAGTGACACCTGAGACTATGTCTTTACCGCTGCTCACCTTAGTGCTCGCAGGCGTGGATGCCTTTAACCCCTGCGCCTTCTTCGTTTTACTGTTTTTATTGTCGATCATGGTTAATGCCAAGAGTCGCAGCCGCATGTTGCTCGTCGGCGGGATTTTCGTGTTCTTCTCTGGCTTTATCTATTTCTTGTTTATGACCGCATGGCTGAACATCTTCCAGCTGTTGGGCGCTGGCAGTGATGGCGGCATGATCATCTTAGCGGCGGGTTGTTTGGCCTTAATCGCTGGGGTCATCAACATTAAAGATTACTTCTTTACTAAGGGGGAAGTGACGCTGTCGATGTCGGCGGAAAATCGGACGAGTTTGATAAAGCGCATGGGTAAACTGTCAAATTCGAGTAGCTTAGGCGCCTTACTTATTGGATCGACCGTACTAGCAGTCCTCGCCAACGCCTATGAACTGCTCTGCACCGCGGGCTTCCCGATGATCTACACCAGCGTGCTATCTATGCACAATCTGCCAGACATTGAACGCTATATGTATTTGGTTTTATATAACATTGTTTACGTGATCCCGCTGGCGATTATCGTTATCGTCTTCAGCGCGACCTTAGGTAAACGTAAACTGACTGAAAAAGAAGGCCAAGCCCTAAAACTCATGTCAGGTGTGATGATGTTGGGTATGGGTATCGCGCTGGTTATCGACCCTACCGCACTGCAAAATGTGGCGCTGGCACTGGGGTTGATCTTAGGCTCATTGGGGATTACAGCCATTATTGTCATCGGCCGCAAACTGTTCTCGGCTAAGGCCAAGTAACTGGCGAAATAATTGGCAAAATAATGGATGATTGGCAAATTTATGGCTAACGACTAAAGTTAACCTTGGGTTTGCCGATAAAGGGATCCAGCTTACAATCGAGGTTAGTTATGTCTATTTCACTGAACACCCAAGCTATCGCACCTAATCTAGAAAATGGTGCAGTTGGCGTTAAGGTTGCTCAATTAGCCAAAGAGCAGCAAAAAGCCGAAGGTAAAATCGCGGTAGATTTAATTGCAGCTGCGGCGCCAAAACCGGTAGGTAATGCAGGCCACAACATCAACACTACGGCCTAATTGTTAGCAATACAGCATTTAAAAAAGCGCCTCTGATTATCAGGGCGCTTTTTTTTGTTATTTTTCTATAAAACGTCAGGCGAATTTAAGAAAAAGCGTTGCCATTCACATGCATAATTGTAAATGTCCACACCACGAACGCCAGTGGGATATGCACTAAGGCATAGAAAAACTGATCGAGTCGTCCCATTCCTTTTGCTAACCAAATCAAATACAAGTGTAATCCAATTACCAGCGGGAACAGGGCTAATAGCGGATACAGAGCGACAGGGCTGGCATCGGAAAACAGGCTATGACTTAATAAAGCCCAAGCCACCATGACAGCGGTCGTTAGCGGTGGTGTTGCAATGCGATATTGCTCTGGATAGGGAAACATCCTACGACCTCTTGAGTCTCAATCGGTAAACTTACGTTTTAGATTTTCGCGCAATCAACTGTGCTTTATAACTGCTGTGAGTGGACTGCGGATCACATAATCGACCTTCAAAGTAATGTAAAGGTTGCCAGTTAGCAAACACTGATTTGAGTTCATTTTCAGTGAGTAAGAAATCGGGGTTACGTGGCCGCCCACTCTCAGCTTGTTGTGTGGTAAAGGTTTCATAGACGATAAGGCCTGTAGCCTTAACCGCCTTGGCAATTTGCGGCAATAATGGCCGATGCAGATAATTGAACACTAAGACAATGTCGTACTCTTCAATCGGTAGCGATGGCGCAGCCTCGGCTTCTAAATCCCATTGATATTTGCGGGCGTTCACATGCTCAATGTGCGACATGGCAGACAAATCCCTGTCGATAAATGTCACCTCAGCCCCTTGCGCTAAAAACCACAAGCCATTACGCCCAGAGCCGCAGGCAAGATCGAGCACTTTAAGTCCATCGAAGCGAGAAACAGGCCAAGCAAACTCAGTGATTAAGGCTGCGGGTGTCACGATTGGCGCATGGATTACAGACATTAGAATTAGCCCTTAATTTCTTTTTTCGAGTCGATTTGCCGACGATGCACAATAGAATAATGCCTCAGTCCAGCAGGACCATGGGACACAATCACGGACAAAAAGAGTATCACGATTAACAGCTCAGGCTTGAAATTAGCCAGGGGTACAAACAGACCAAGTAAGCCTACTTTTACTAAGGTTAACACACCCTTAAGCTGAATTAACCAACGCCAATCACGCACAATTTCCCACAACATTAATATGCTGCCCGTCGTCATGGCGAGATACCAATAATTCAGCCATTGCGTTTTATCTACACTTAATAAAATGCCACCGCCAACACCGACTATTCCTAAAATATGCAATGCCCTTAAACTGGTTTTACTCAAACGTTGAATCCAAAAACGTTTTTCTGATATGCCTTGTTTCTGCATTACATCCCCTTAAGAATCAACTACGTAACATTTAATTAAACTAATAATATAATTCTATACAATAAAGGCTGGATAAATAACATTATTTATAGAATACTCAAAAATAACTAATTGAAATTATTAATGTGCAAAGTCACATTATAATATCTATAAAATACAATTAGATAAAATACCTCGCAAAACCCACAATCAATACCATTTTTATTTCATAAAGTTAAATCCAATCCATTCAATATGTTAACTCGCGCAAGTTATACCGTATTCAATCAGTGATTAGCTTCAACTTGATTCATATTTCCCGCCCTATTGCACATTTTAAATATGTTATTTCCGTTGTAACAAAGGTTATGTGACCTGAACACATATATACCTCTTTAGATAGTGATAAATTTGCAAATGGAGAATGCTCTAACAGTGCGTGAATGACGTAAAAAATAAATATCACGCCACGATGAATAACCCTTATTAAGTAGATGAATGTACGGCGGAGGAACTACCATGTTCACAAGAAAGATTCAAAAAACAGCACTAGCCATGCTGATCTCTGGCGCAATGGCAGGAACTGCCTATGCTGCACCAGAAGTGCTAGCCGATTTTCACGGTGAAATGGGCAGTTGCGACAGCTGCCACGTCTCAGACAAAGGTGGCGTCAGCGATGACAACCTTAGCCATGAAAATGCCCAATGCGTTAGCTGCCACGGCGATTTAAAAGAACTGGCCGCCGCCGCACCTAAAGACAAAGTCTCACCTCATAAATCTCACTTGATTGGCGAAATTGCTTGTACGAGCTGCCATAAAGGTCATGAAAAATCAGTCGCCTATTGCGATGCTTGCCACAGCTTCGGCTTCGACATGCCTTACGGCGGCAAGTGGGAACGTAAGTTTGTTCCTGTTGATGCTGACAAAGCGGCACAAGATAAAGCCATTGCTGCTGGCGTAAAAGAAACCACTGATGTGGTTATTATCGGTTCAGGTGGTGCGGGCCTTGCTGCTGCAGTATCAGCCCGTGATGCTGGCGCAAAAGTAATCCTGCTCGAAAAAGAACCAGTCCCAGGTGGTAACACTAAACTGGCAGCTGGTGGTATGAACGCTGCCGAAACTAAGGCGCAAGCTAAGTTAGGTATTGAAGATAAGAAACAAATCATGATCGACGACACCATGAAAGGTGGCCGTAACATTAACGATCCTGAATTAGTGAAAGTGCTTGCGAATAACTCTTCTGACTCTATCGATTGGTTAACCTCTATGGGTGCCGATATGACTGACGTAGGCCGTATGGGTGGCGCAAGCGTTAACCGTAGTCACCGTCCAACCGGTGGCGCTGGCGTAGGTGCACACGTTGCGCAAGTGCTGTGGGACAACGCAATCAAACGTGGTACTGACATCCGCTTAAACAGCCGTGTTGTCCGTATTATTGAAGATGCGAAAGGCAATGTGACTGGCGTACTCGTTAAAGGCGAATACACTGGCTACTACATAATCAAAGCCGATGCAGTGGTTATTGCTGCCGGTGGTTTTGCGAAAAACAACGACCGCGTAGCTAAATACGATCCTAAGTTAAAAGGCTTTAAAGCCACTAACCACCCAGGTGCAACCGGTGATGGCTTAGACGTAGCACAACAAGCTGGTGCAGCAACTCGCGATTTAGAGTTCATTCAAGCTCACCCAACTTACTCACCAGCAGGTGGCGTGATGATCACCGAAGCGGTACGTGGTAACGGTGCTATCGTGGTTAACCGTGAAGGTAACCGCTTTATGAACGAAATCACTACCCGTGATAAAGCGTCTGCCGCGATTCTGCAACAAAAAGGCGAAAGTGCTTATCTAGTGTTCGATGACTCAATCCGTAAGAGCTTAAAAGCGATTGAAGGTTATGTGCATCTGAATATTGTTAAAGAAGGCAAAACCGTCGAAGAGTTAGCAAAACAAATTGATGTGCCCGCCGCTGAACTGGCTAAAACCATCACGGCATACAACGGTTTCGTGAAATCAGGTAAAGATGCGCAATTTGAACGTCCAAACCTACCACGCGAATTAGCAGTAGCACCTTTCTACGCATTAGAAATCGCACCTGCTGTTCACCACACTATGGGTGGCGTTGTGATTGATACTAAAGCCGAAGTGAAGAGCGAAAAAACCGGTAAACCAATCCAAGGCTTATATGCCGCAGGTGAAGTGACTGGCGGTGTTCACGGTGCTAACCGTCTAGGCGGTAACGCAGTATCTGACATTGTGACCTACGGCCGTATCGCCGGTGCTGAAGCGGCTAAATTCGCTAAAGATCACTAGTCACAAACCGTATCAGGGTTAACGGACTAACCCTTGGCTCTCAAAGCACGCCTTTAAATGCGAGAGTCCAGCTTGAACAACTCAAGTACAGGCAGTCAATCCATAAGCGAGCCATCAGGGCTCGCTTTTTTTATCAACAGTTTTAGCCAATTGATGACAAAGCTCACTCTTTTAATAGGCAATTTTCTAAGGCTGAGGACAAAAAGCCCTAACTCACTTACACTCTTTGGCTGATAACTACATCAAAATCCGTTAGGTGACTGAAATGAGAATTGGATTCTTTAGCGCAAAACATTACGACATGCAGCATTTTAACCGCACAAATGCCGCGTTTGGTGCACAAATTGAGTATTTCGATTATCGCCTCTGCATGCAAACAGTGAAACTTGCTGAAGGGTTTGAAATCGTTTGTGCCTTCGTTAACGATTCACTCTGTGAAGAAGTCCTCGTTGAACTCGCCAAGGGCGGCACAAAAATTATCGCCATGCGCTGCGCTGGTTTTAACAATGTCGATTTAGTCGCCGCTAAACGCTTAGGCATGCAAGTCGTCAATGTGCCCGCTTATTCCCCAGAATCCGTTGCCGAACACACAGTCGCGCTGATGTTGACGCTGAATCGCAAAATCCACAAAGCCTACCAACGCACCCGCGATGCCAACTTCTCCCTCGAAGGTTTAGTCGGTTTTAATATGTTCGGCAAAACTGTTGGCGTGATTGGGACGGGTAAAATCGGCGTGGCCACCATTAAAGTCTTGCTCGGTTTTGGCTGTAAAGTCATCGCCTACGATCCCTTTATCAATCCAGCGGTTGTCGCGCTGAATGTGGAATATCAAGATCTCGACGCGATTTATGCCAACAGCGATATCATCAGCTTGCATTGCCCGCTCACGGCCGATAACCGCCATTTGCTCAACCAAGCCAGCTTCGCCAAGATGAAACCCGGTGTCATGGTGATCAACACCAGCCGTGGTGGCTTACTCAATGCCTTCGATGCGATGGAAGCCTTAAAACTCGGCCAAATCGGTTCACTCGGACTCGATGTGTATGAAAACGAAAAAGGTTTATTCTTCGAAGACAAATCGAATGAGATCATTCAAGACGATGTATTCCGTCGATTATCTGCCTGCCATAACGTGATTTTTACCGGTCACCAAGCCTTCCTCACCGAAGAAGCCTTAGGCGCCATTGCCCAAACAACCTTGAGCAATGTAAAAGCGCTATGTGCAGGGGAGCTCTCAGGTAACGAATTGTTTTAACTGACAGATAAAATCCTGACTGCTAAAGTGAGGCTTCAACGTTTGAAGCCTCACAGAGAGAACTAAATATGTTAGTCACTCAGGAAACTCAGGATATCTCCACGCCTTCAGGGCTAATGCGCACCTATATCTACCGCCCAGAAGCACAGGGGCAATTTCCAAGCATCGTTTTTTATTCCGAGATATTTCAGCAAACTGCGCCTATTGCGCGCACTGCGACAATTCTTGCTGGCCACGGTTTTGTCGTGTTTGTGCCGGAAGTGTTCCATGAACTCAATCCTTTAGGCACAGTGCTCGCCTACGATGAACCGGGTAAAGACAAAGGCAACGCCGATAAGTTTGCTAAACCTTTAGAACACCACGACAGCGACACCCAAGCATTAGTCGACTTTGCCCATCAACAAGCTTACTGCAATGGCAAAGTGGGCAGCATGGGCGTGTGTATCGGCGGCCACTTAGCCTACCGCGCCGCACTCAACCCCTCTATTTTAGGTGCATTTTGCCTCTATCCAACCGACATTCACTCTAACACCCTGCCCTGCGCCTACGGCAATGACTCTCTGAGCCGCAGCGGTGATATTCAAGGGGAATTAGTGTTAGTGTTTGGTAAGCAAGATCCCCATGTATCGGCGGAAGGTCGAGTGTTAATCCACCAGCAATTAATGGCGCTGAACCGTAACTTCACTTGGCTTGAAGTCAACGCTCAACACGCCTTTATGCGTGATGAAGGCGATAGATACGATCCGGCTTTAGCGCTGCAAATGTACTTACAAGCGACGGCATTTTTTCAGCGAGTGTTGCGATAGAAGAGTTAAATAAACAACAAGGAAGTGATTATGAGAGAGCGTATTTTTAGATGACTAGCTGGAATACTCAGTGTAAGCCTGTTGCTTGCGACTGGCCAACAAATCAATTCTGCGATGCTTTCAGCCATTGATATTGGGATATATCTCGCGATTTGTGCTGTGTTGTTATATTTTTCAATCAAAGGTAACGCTGGATTTAACTATCCAAGACTGCAATTTTTTGTCAAATCAATCGACAAAAATAAGTCTGCTTCGTTACCGCAAACAGGTAGCACCTTAACTAAGATTTAGGTGCTACAGCTTCTGTCAAGTTGGTTCCCAGTCGGTTTACGCACCTAATAAAGGTAGATGTTTGATACTTTTGTATTTCAACGATAATTCAATACATTGAGAAATTGCGGTTATTGGCAGAGGATCATGGATACTTAACACTATGGCTCGATTCCCTTCAAACTGCAGCACATCGGAATGCAGCTCTCGAAATGTATCAACCAGCTTAGTTTTACAATTAAAGAATAGGCAATATTGTTCGGGATATTGAGGCTTCCAGTCAAATCTTACTGTGCTGCCCTTTTTAACTGAATAACTCGGCTCGCCCCATTTTAAGCTCTCTTCCACCGCACCTAAATCCTGCGCTTCGGCAATCGCAAAAACCAAGGTTCGGATCCGTAATAGCAAGGGCGTTATATGCTCAGGATAGCGTTCAAACTTGTTCTGCACTTGCGCTTGCATGCTCTTATCCTCCCATTTACACCATGCCGAATCATCATATCTGTAAAACAAAAAACCACGCTGCGGGCCCACATGGTTGAACTTACAAACCCTTAGTGAGCGACGATTATATCAGCACTTTATTATAAACCGCGCATTAGGGGTGTGACACAGTGTCGCAGGTCGTTGAGTTTTTATTGAGATACCCACTTAATCCTATATAAAACATACCATTATTTAAACAAACCTTTCATAGGCTTATTATGACCCGCTCCGCAGTAATGACTTCAATGGCAATATCCCTAGCAAGCATGGCCACTTTTTCAGGGATAGCAGCCGAAACTGAAATAATGTTGCCAGCATCTGCAATTAAACCTCAAGTATCGACTCCCACGGCTATCGAAAGGATTGCCATTACAGGGAGCCGAATTCAAAGGGAAGAGATGGCTTCCACCGCGCCTATGACCGTTTTTACCGCGCAAGATATCGAGAAAACCGGTGCCACATCAGTTGAAGTATTGCTGCAAAGAATGACAGCCTCTGCGGGGTTTGCGGGTAATCAAACGAATGCCTATTGGACTGAAGGTGGCTATGGTTCAACCCAAGTCAACCTGCGTGGATTAGGGGTGAATCGCACACTCGTACTGCTCAATGGTCGACGTATGCTGAACAGTGGCACTGGGGCAAACTCCTCCGTGGATCTTAATACTATTCCCATTAACGTGGTTGAACGAATCGAGGTCTTAAAAGATGGTGCATCCGCCATTTATGGTGCCGACGCGGTTGCTGGCGTGGTCAATATTATCACTCGGCAACAAATCGATGGGGTTGAATTTCAAGCGAGAACGGGCATAACCGAGCAAAATGATGGTGAACAGTACAAGCTCGACCTTGCCCTCGGTCATGTCGGTGAGCGTGGCAATGCATATGTGGCAATGAGTTACGATAAAACCCAAGCCGTCGATATGCTGAGTCGCGCACCTTGTCCGCTTGAGGAGATTAATGGTGAGCTAGTGTGTAGCGGTAGCTCGGCGCTGCCGGGAGGCAGAGGCCATTTCATTGATGCCAATGGTAATCCAATCGGCGATCCGTTAATGCTTTTACCAACAGGAAGTGCCCCTTACACAAGCAGCCATAAAGACAATACTTATCAGTATTTTAACGCGGTTCAGCCTAACGAGCGAGTCAATCTGTTTGCCTACGGTGAATATGACTTAACGGCAAGCAGCCAAGTGTTTGCTGAGGCCATGTACACTCACCGTAGCTCCCAATTACCCGCTTCCCCGCAATCGGTGTCAGGAATAGTCATCCCTGCTTGGCATGAGTCAAATCCCACCGATGCAGACTTTCTGCTCCAGAGTCGCAGACTGGCAGAAGCGCCCCGACAATTTAATATTCAAGCGGATACATGGCGCTTAGTGACAGGTTTTAGAGGGGATTTAGATAACGGTTGGCAATGGGATGCTGCGGTTAACTTCGGCAGTAACCGTGGTTCCTATGAAGTGACCAATGTCATTAATAAGGCTCGTCTTGCCGAGGCGACTTACTATAGCAGTTGTAATATTGATCCTAATGTCCCCTGCGCAGACTTTTGGGGAGCTGGTTCACTCACACCTGAAATGCTGGACTATTTTCTGTTTAACATGCGTGATAGCGGCGGTAATGAGCAGTTTAGCCTAACAACGAATATCACAGGCGATCTATGGCAGTTACCCGCGGGCATGATGAGTTTTGCTGCAGGACTAGAGCACAGAAACGAGAAAGGATGGAATGATCCCGACCCACTTAAAATCAGTGGTGAAGCGAACACTGCCCAGCAAGATCCGATTGATGGTCGTTACACTGCCGACGAAATCTATCTTGAAACCTTGTTACCTATTTTAAGCGGCCTGCCCTTTGCCAAGTCGGTCGAATTAACTGCGGCGTTGCGATATTCCTATTTTGATACCTTCGGTGGCGATACCAATTATAAAATGGGGCTGCTGTGGGTCGTCAATGACGCAGTGACGCTGCGAGCCACCCAATCCACGGCATTCAGAGTACCGAATATTCCTGAGTTGTTTGGCGGCATAGATCAAGGTTCCATGAATACCACAGATCCTTGTAGCGAGTGGGTTAAGCTCGACCCTAGCTCGAATCGATACGCTAATTGTATGGCATCAAACGTGCCAACGAATTATAAGCAAGAAGGCACAATATTAACCGACCGTGGTGGCAATGCTGAACTTGAACCAGAAGAAGCCAATACCTTTACTGCGGGTATTGTTTGGGATCTGGAATTTATTGAAGGGCTCAATATCACGCTCGATTACTACAAGATAGAGATTAATAACGCCATTAACTCAGTCAATGGTTCGAGCAAATTAGCCGCCTGTTACGACAGCAAAGGGATGACGCATCCTTTCTGTAGCGACGAGCACTTTGTGCGAGACGCGATGACAGGCAACATCACCTATTTACAAACACAACTGGGCAACGCCGCCAACGAAGTGGTTTCAGGTGTTGATATGGCGATGTTTTACCAGAAAGAGATAGGCAACGTTGTGACTAATACGACTTGGGAGCTGAGCTATTTAGATCAATACGATCTGCAAACCTACGCCGGTGCCCCCGTTGAATCTCGATCTGGCACCATTGGTTATGATGGTAGCTATACCAAATGGCGCTCAAACCTCTATTTTGATGTCACTAATGACAATTGGCGCTTTAGCTACAACATTCAGTATATTGGCGCGGCGGATGATCAATATGCCAATGCTGGAGATATAGGGGACTCAGTTGATGCGATCACTTACCATAACGCACAGGTTCATTATCAAATGGACAACAATATTGCGTTCACAGCAGGTATCGATAATCTGTTCGACAAGCAAGCGCCATATCATCAAAGCTATACCGACGGTAATACCAACACTATGACGTACGACCTAATGGGACGTCGTTACTATGTCGGGATGAAATGGGCTCTGTAGTGCTTTGGGCTTAAGGGGGCTGCCCCCCTTAAGCAAGCTGGCTAAATTAGTTCACAAAATAAAAGGTGAGTCATCAACTTGAAGCGGGTTCACACACTTAAACGAGTCTCATCGGCGCACTTTCTGCACAGATGGTTGATGTTATTGTTGGTACTGCCGATTGGGATCTGGTCAGTCACCGGCAGCTATTTCGTCTTAATGGATCTTGGGTTTATCCGTGGCGATCATATTAAAGTGCAAGACTCACGGCATATCGATCCCAGTCAGATCCATTACCCAATCGCAGCGGTTTATGAGCGTTTCCCCAAGGCTCAAGCAATCACGTTAACCTCAGTCACTGATACCCTCTACTACCGGATTAAACTGATCGATAAGTCCATTCTCGTGAACGCAGATTCGGGTGAGTTATTGCCTTCGATAACGGAGAAACAAGCCCGAATGATAGCTTCAAACTATCAGCATCATGGCTCTTTACCCATAGAGGCTAAGCTTGTTAGTGCAACCCTGCTCACAGATATCGCCCCTGCAGAATTAGCGCCGCGATACTTGCCCGTTTGGAGAATGGATTTTAACGATAGCGCTGCTACAAGCCTTTACCTATCAGCGACAACGGGAGAGTTAGTCACGCGCAGACATGACTATTGGCGTTTGTTCGATCTCTTTTGGAAATGGCACATTATGGATTACGACGAAGGTGAAGCCATCGACAATCTTCTACTACTGAGTTCGGCTCTAGTCTCTATTGTGGCTGTGTTAGCTGGCTTCGTTTTACTGTGGCAGCGCAGAAGGAGGTATCTGAGATGATGCCGAAACTTAAATCTAAACCTAAGCCTCAAAGTAAACGCTTCAAACGCTGGGTCAAAATCGCTCACTATTGGCTCGGTGCCATAGTTAGCATTCAACTGCTACTTTGGCTGGTTACTGGGGTCTATTTCAATTTGACGCCCCATGATGAACTCAAGGGAATGGAGTACCAACAGAGCCATCATCCTGAGCCGCAAAGGCAAGCGTTTGATCCACAAAAGCTTGTGGATATAACTCCCTTACTGGCTAAGCATACTCAAGTAGAAAGTCTGACATTAGTGGCGATCGCAGGTAAGCCCGTTTATGTACTCGATGCAAAGGTGCAGCGCTATGCACACCAGTGCCAACAGCAAACCTTGATTGATGCCTATACAGGCAATGTCTTACATATTGATAAACAAAACGCGCAACAACTGGCGCTTGAAAGTTACACAGGGCCGGGCAAGATTAACCAAGTTAAGCAAATCTCAGCCCCCATTAGCGAGTGGCCAACCCAGTGCAATTCACTGTGGCAAATAGGTATGGATGATGACCTGTCGACGCGGATTTATATCAATGCGGTTAATGGCGAACTAGTTGGCCATAAAAATGACCACACAGACATCGCCGACTTGATGTTTAAATTGCACTTTATGGATTACCTCAATCAAGGCAGCTTCAACAACCCCTTTAGCTGGCTGCTGGGCATACTGACCTTGTTGCTATCCCTATCGGGCGTGTATTGGGTTGTTGAGAATCTTGTACTCAAGCGCTATCGATTAAGCCTGAGTTGAGTCTTAGTCAGGTGTTAGTTAAGTGCTATTTAAGCGTTAGTTAAGTGGCTAGAACGGCAATAGCGATTTCATTCATCTCATCGTACGCCGCTACTGGTTAGTCAGTTGCTATTTATTAGCCAGCCGCTATTTGTTCATCAATAGTACGTACGCAAGCACACCTAATGACACGATAATTGGACTAAGCGCCCGCGAGCACTCAACACAGCTCGATAATCGATACACAGCGGCGTCGTTATATTCACTACTCAGGATCAAACTTCTTCTTGCCTTCGAGTAACGCCTGACGTTCGGCTAAGGGAGTCTGATCGGCGAGCTTTAACACTGCCTTTTGCAGCATCAAGTTATTGGGATAAGTAATGGTATCGCCATTATCGCGATGGATCAGCACATGGAATAACGCGATTTCGATGATCACGCCGCTAATATCTTCATCCTTATCAACCACTCGAATACGCTCACCGATACGATAGGGAAACACGAAAAAGATCAGTACGCCTGCGGTTAAGTTACTCAATATCGACCACTGGGCGACTAATGCTACGCCCATTACAGCGAAGGCAGATGACACAAATAGCGACACATCTTGATAGCCCAGCCCAAGCGAGACCGCCATCAGTGACAAGGTAATAAAAAACATCACATAGGAAATAAAACGGGTGACTAAACTGGTCCGCGCCACACTCACTTGCTTCATTTGCGCCAGTTTTCTCACCCAATGGGTTAAGGCGCGCTGTAAAAAGAGAAACACTGCAAGATAAATACAGGCAAGCAGGATTTGATTTGTCATAATAGCGACTCAATTAACTAAAACTGTCTGAATTCTAACTTTTTTGCGCAAGTAGTTATAGCCTGTGCAAGCGAGCCAAACAGCTAAACCGAGTAATAAATCCAATATGGCCGACTCTACCCTCTTACATGAAACCCAAGACGCACTAGGCCCAATCCGCGTAATCGATTACGACGACTCACGGATCCTGTCCTTTGGGGATAACGACGAGCAGAGTAAAATCCTCAAGGCTGCGCCCCATATTCCCCAGCACACTTATGTGCAAGCCATGTTGTTGGTTTTGCTGTTTTGTAAGCCTAAGAGCGCCATCGTTTTAGGTTTAGGCGGCGGCTCGATTATTCACTCTCTGCGCAATTTCGACGCGGCAATAAAGTTGACGGCGGTGGAATTACGCCCCGCGGTGATTGAATTAGCTAAGCGCTATTTTCAACTGCCGATAGGTAAAAAGCTCAATCTTATCAATGATGATGCCATCGCCTTTTTGGCCGCAGGCGATCATAAAAAAGTCGATGTGATTTTTGCCGATATCTACACAGCCAAAGGCGTTGAAACGGGACAGCTTTCGCCAGTATTCCTTAAGCAATGCACTAACCTCATTAAACCCAACGGTTATTTAGTGCTGAACTGCTGGAAAGAACATAGCCAAAATCGCGAGTTATTAGCCGACTTACAACAGCACTTTTCCCATGTGAATGCTTGTCTCACTGGCGGCGGTAATTGGGTGATATTTGCGAGCCAATCGCCACAGCTTTTAGGCACGTCGGCCCTGAAAAGTCAGGCTCAATCTTTGTCGCAACAATTGGGTTTTGCCCTTGAGCGATCACTGACACGCTTTGGGCCTTGGATTTAATATTAATATCAGCAAAATAGCTTAAATTAGTTAACCCTAAGGCTGAGCTTTGATATTCTTCTCACACTCCTATGATATGAGCTGTCACCATGAAAAATAAGCACAAATTTATGTTAAGCGTTATGGCTCTGGCGTGCCTTAACTCTCTCAATGCTAACGCCGAGATTTTTAGTTTTGACACTCGTAGCTCACTGAATTCAGATACATTAGTGCTATTCCAAAGCGCTGATTCCACTACCTATGGGATCGACTTTTTACCTCAGTCGACCCAAGACCAATTAAACCTAGCGACGGCTGATAACAGCTTTTCCGGTAAGCAAGGTGAAATCCTCGAGATTTTAGTACCGAGCGAAATCGATGCTAAGCGAGTTTTACTGGTCGGCATTGGCGATGCTAAAACCTTAACGCCCGGTGATATCAATACAATCGGCGGTAATGTTGCAGCCAAACTCGATACCGTTCCCCAAGCCACAGTGCGCGTACTCACCCAAGGTTTAACGGCCGCGCCGTTATTTGCCTCAGAGCTAGCACACGGTATTGAACTGCGCAGCTATCGTTACACTCAGTTCAAGGCGAGTACCCATGCCGAGAAGAACTACCAAATCGCCGTCGATGATTTAAGTGGCAACCAGAAACACCATAAAAATCTGCAAGCGGTTGAAGCTGGTGTGTTTTTAGCCCGCGATCTTACCAACGCGCCCGCGGGCATTATGTATCCCGACAGCTTTGCCAATGAGGCGAGAAAACTCAAATCCCTCGGCGTTAAAGTCACAGTATTAGAAGCCAAAGATATCGAACGCCTACAACTGGGCGCCTTGGCGGCAGTGGGTAAAGGCAGCGAACGCCCACCTAAGTTAGTGGTCGCCCATTGGCCGGGTAGCAAAGATGCGCCAATTGCGCTGGTCGGTAAAGGTATCACCTTCGACTCTGGCGGTTACAACATTAAGGCGACGGGCACTTCTATCGCACGGATGAAGTCAGACATGGCGGGCGCTGCCACTGTGCTTGGCACCATTAAAGCCATGGCACTCCAAAAGGCGCCAGTCAACGTAGTCGCGATTATGCCGATGGCGGAGAACATGATCTCTGGCCACGCGATGATCCCAGGGGACGTGATTAAAACTGCCCAAGGGCTCACCGTTGAAGTGCTCAATACCGATGCCGAAGGTCGCTTAGTACTGGCCGATGGTCTCTGGTATGCCAGAGAAAACTATAAGCCTTCCATCATAGTGGATGTCGCGACCTTAACGGGTTCTAAAGTCGGCGCACTCGGCAGCGTATATGCGGGATTGTTTACCGACTCTGAGACCTTGGTTCAGCAGTTAACCTATGCGGGACAACAGGTTGGCGAGAAAGTGTGGCGTCTACCCTTAGATCAAGCCTACGATGATGAGCTTAAATCCACTATCGCGGATCTGAAAAACACCGGAAAAGAAGGCAGCGCAGGCGCTTCCTCTGCGGCCATGTTCTTAAAACGCTTTGCGGGCGAACAGCCTTGGGCACATCTCGATATCGCGGGTAATGCCTTAACCGCCACCGATACCGCCGTTGTGCCTGCGGGCGCCACAGGTTACGGCGTGCGTTTGCTCAGCACTTGGTTAACTCAACCTAAAGCTAAGTAACCTGAGCTCGGGATAAGCAGAGCCGCTGAATAGGCATCTTTTCGGGCCTCTCTGCGTTGCTCTGTCTAACCATAGCTCGCTATGGCGTACGACAGAGCGCCTTGATATGCGCAAAAATCTGCGCATTCAGTCAGGAAATAGATTTT
>NZ_MPDG02000002.1:465825-508601 GCF_001887095.2 Shewanella sp. SACH | reverse complement strand
AACCATAGCTCGCTATGGCGTACGACAGAGCGCCTTGATATGCGCAAAAATCTGCGCATTCAGTCAGGAAATAGATTTTCTTTTCAAACTAATCATTTATAGCATTGATTTAGTTTTGTTAAATTTAGATTTTTCGACACTCGTTATCCCGAGTTCAGGTTAAGTAATCACAGCTCACTTGCCGAACACCTTGGCATTCGCAACGCGGCCTTGTTTTAATTGAATTTATATTTAAGGGATATCACTGATATCCCTTTTTTATGCCCGAAATTTAGCTCAATCCATTCACCGAAAAGTCATCGCCTACAATCCAGATCCAATCCCAATCACACCAAGTCCGCAGCAACCGTGGAAAAACCGATTAAGTCCGGCCTAATTGTATCAACATTCGATTAAACCGATTAGGATAATAGTTTTTATCCGTTATCTTAATTTTATGCGAGTCGGTAATATGCTTCACATCGACAGGACGCAAGCAAATGTCCTCGTTATGAACTTAAGCAATCATCAACTCAATGGAAGCATAAAATGACTCAATCAATTATCAACAGCACAATCAAACCATTCAAAGCCACTGCCTATCACAATGGTGAGTTCGTTCCAGTAACGGAACAAGACCTGTTAGGTAAATGGTCAGTTGTGTTCTTCTACCCAGCAGATTTTACCTTTGTTTGCCCAACTGAATTAGGCGACATGGCTGATCACTACGAAAAACTGCAAGGCATGGGCGTTGAAGTTTACTCAGTATCAACTGACACCCACTTCACTCACAAAGCGTGGCATGACACGTCAGACACCATCAAGAAGATCAACTTCCCAATGCTGGCTGACCCAACAGGCACAATCAGCCGTAACTTCGGCGTGATGATTGAAGAAGACGGTTTAGCACTGCGTGGTACTTTCGTGATTAACCCAGAAGGCCAAATCAAGGTCAGCGAAGTTCACGATTTAGGCATCGGCCGTAGCGCTCAAGAGCTAGTTCGTAAAATTCAAGCAGCTCAATATGTTGCTACTCACGATGGCGAAGTTTGTCCAGCTAAATGGCAACCAGGTGACGACACATTAGCACCGTCTTTAGACCTAGTTGGCAAAATCTAATTTAGCCTAAAGCGTCAACCCTGCCAGTCTAGCGTCCCAAGCTGATTGGCGTTACAGCCAACACAGTTGTAGCGCCACGCAGCAAAGGATTAAGCCCGCCCCTGCAAGGGCCTAGACTGGCCCCCTTATATCTCCCTTTTACGCGATTTTGGAGTCATCACATGTTAGATGCGAATTTAAAAAATCAACTGCAAACCTATCTGCAAAACCTCAAGAGACCAGTTGAACTTGTCGTGTCTGCAGATGAGAGCAAAAAGTCTCAAGAATTAAAAAGCTTAGCGCAAGACATTGTCAGCCTATCTTCTCTGGTGAGCCTGAAAGAAACTCAGGGCGAACGCACCCCGGCGATGACAGTGATAAACCCACAACTTAATACGCAAATCAGCTTTGCGGGCCTGCCTATGGGTCACGAATTTACCTCACTTGTGTTGGCCTTACTGCATACGGGTGGACACCCAATCAAACTCAGCGATGACATTATCGAGCAGATCCGCAATCTGCCGGGCAAATATGCCTTTGAAACCTATGTCTCACTGACCTGCCAAAACTGCCCAGACGTAGTACAGGCACTGAATATGATGGCGGCGATTAACCCGAATATCACCAACGTGATGATCGACGGCGCCCTGTTCCAAGACGAAGTGGCGAGCCGTAACATTATGGCCGTGCCTTCTGTCTACTTAAATGGCGAAGTGTTTGCAGCCGGTCGTATCAGCATTGGCGAGATCCTCAATAAATTGGACACCAATGCCGCAAGCCGCAAGGCCGATGAAATTAATGAAAAAGCCCCATTCGAAGTCTTAGTGGTAGGCGGCGGCCCAGCGGGCGCAGCGGCCGCTATTTACGCAGCACGTAAAGGCCTTCGCACAGGTATTGTTGCCGACAAATTTGGCGGACAGGTTGCTGAAACCGTTGGTATCGAGAACTTTATTTCAGTCAAAGCGACCGAAGGTCCCAAGCTAGTGGCAAACCTTGAGGCCCATGTACGAGACTACGAAGTCGACATCATGGACAACCAAAAGGCAGTGTCATTATCAACAGATGGCTTGTTCGAGCTTGAACTGGCAAGCGGCGCTAAATTACGTAGCCGTACCGTATTGTTAGCCACAGGTGCCCGCTGGCGTGAAATGAACGTCCCCGGCGAGAAAGAATACCGTGGTAAAGGTGTCGCTTACTGCCCGCATTGCGATGGCCCGTTATTTAAAGGCAAACGTGTGGCGGTGATTGGCGGCGGTAACTCAGGTATCGAAGCGGCTATCGATCTTGCCAACATAGTAGAACATGTCACTGTGCTGGAATTTGATAAAACCCTGCGCGCCGACGATGTACTGCAACGTAAAGCGGCGTCTATGGGTAACATTAAAATCATTACCCAGGCCATGACCACTGAAGTGACTGGCGATGGTACTCGGGTTAATGGCCTGAACTACACAGACAGAGCAACAGGCGAGAGCCACCATGTCGCACTGGCAGGCATCTTTGTGCAAATTGGGCTAGTGCCGAATGCGGAATGGTTGAAGGGCACTATCGATTTAACCCCAAGGGGCGAGATCGTAGTCGATGAGCGCGGCCAAACCTCAGTCCCAGGTATTTTTGCCGCAGGTGATGTCACTAACTCACCGTTCAAGCAAATTATCATTGCCATGGGCAGCGGCGCGACCGCATCACTGGGTGCATTTGATTACTTGATTCGTCACAGCGATGAAGAAATCGCCGAGACGAAAACCACAGATACGAAAGCGGCCTAATCGTTAAAAATTAACCGCATAAGCTAAGAAGCCAGCGCACGCTGGCTTCTTGTTTTTAATAGGATTTATTTCGAGCCTGGTGAGTTTATCGAACGCTTTAGACTATGGTACAAACAGGCAAATCCCATGGTTGAAAGCAACAAGATTAAGCAAAGTAGCCGTACCCAAGGCACTTGCCCCTCAAGTAACCAATTCAAAAAAGCGGAGGAAACAGAAAAACTGGCAAGATAGGCATATTATAATTGTGTCATGCTAAGTACCGCTATCGACTTTTTTCGTTAATAAAATACGCCACCAGCGCATTGGCATGCCCATGACCGAGTTGGTGCTCACGCTTAAGCCAAGCCACCATTTCCATATGTTTTTTACCTTCAAGACCTTGCAAAAGCGTTAGCCAGTGGGCGATCGGCTGACCATAGGTTTTCTCGATAGAAGGGAAATAAGATGCGGGGCCTTTCACTTTTACGCTATCGGCTACTGTCGTTGGCTGAGTTTTTCCTGTCATAACAGATGTCCTTATCTTGATATTTTTAGAGTTTACTTCAATAAAATCTAGCCTAAAGGTAGGGATTCTCTAACCGAATTTGCATTAAGGTTTCAGGCGTATCGACCGCGTTGAAACCAAACTGGGCGTAGAGTCCATGGGCGTCGCGGGTGGCGAGCATTATCCGCCTAAGTCCTTGCAGTTCAGGATGTTCCATAATTGCTGCCATCATCAACTTACTTAAGCCTAAACCACGGTGCGACTCGAGTACAAACACATCGGCAAGGTAAGCAAAGGTGGCTTTATCTGTGATTAAGCGGCCAAAGGCTACTTGTTTAGCTTCATCATCAAGTACAGCAAAACACAGGCTATTGGTTAACGCTTTGCGCAGCAATGCCTTTGGCATGCCCTGCGCCCAATAACTGTTACTAATAAAACCATGAATAACCTCAAAATCCATTTCCGATTGCTCTGTGCTGACTCTGTATTCCATTTTTCGTCCCAATATTGTTATAAGCACGACTTATTAATTTAACTTAGGCTTTTTTCGCACTCATAAATAGCATAAAAGCCATCGCCAATAACACCAATTTAGCTAGCGAATACAAAGCCCCCGCGAAAGTAACGGTTGCAACTGAACTCCTTGTCGATACAGGTTTACATGGCTTCGATTTGCTCAACCATCAATTGCAACGAGAAATTGCCGCGATACTCATTCACATCGAGCTTATAGACGATACGGGCATGGTTAATCGTTGCATCGGGCCAAGTGTGCAAATCCACATTAAAAGCAATCGCATCGAGCATCACAGTGCCGCACTGGGTTTCGAGTACAAGCTTAAGATGGCGCTCGCCGACGAGGCGTTGCTGCACTATCGTAAAATAGCCATCAAACAATGGCTCTTCAAAGGCTTGCCCCCAAGGTCCCGCATTGCGCAGTAACTGGGCCATCTCAAGATTCAGTTCCGTGGGAGTGAGTTCACCATCTGACCAAAGTTCGCCGGTTAATAATTCAGGTTTAAGCAGTTCACGCACCGCATCATCATAGGCTTTGGCAAATGTCGCAAAACTGCCCGCTTTGAGTGACAAGCCCGCCGCCATCGCATGACCACCAAACTTGATAATCAATCCTGGGTGGCGCGTGTTGACCAGCTCCAGCAAGTCGCGCATATGCAAGCCTTTGATTGAACGCGCCGAGCCTTTAATTTGACCATTGCCGGCATCGGCAAAGGCGATCACGGGTCTGTGGTATTTGTCTTTAATGCGCGAGGCCAAAATACCAATGACGCCTTGGTGCCAATCTTCTTGAAATAGCGCGATACCCCAAGGTAACTCGTCTTCGTTGAGCTTTAAGTGCTCAAGGCTTTTTAAGGCTTCCTGCTGCATGCCGACTTCCAGCTCACGACGCTCTTGGTTTAACCCATCGAGCTCGGCCGCCATACGCCGCGCGTACATCATGTCTTCACAGAGTAAGGTTTCGACCCCAAGCGCCATTTCATCGAGCCGGCCTGCGGCATTAAGCCTTGGGCCCACGGCAAAACCAAAATCAGATGCAACAATACGCGCCGGATTTCGCTTCGCCACTTCAAGCAGTGCGGTAATCCCCACACGGCAGCGGCCCGCTCGCACGCGCTGTAAACCCGCTTCGACTAAAATGCGGTTATTGGCATCCAGCGATACCACATCGGCAACGGTGCCAAGGGCAACGATATCGAGCAGCGTGCCGAGATTAGGCTCAGCAATACCGCGCGTTTGATACCAGTTTCGCGTTCGCAGTTCAGCCCTTAATGCTGTCATCAAATAAAAGGCGACACCAACACCGGCAATCGATTTACTCGCGAATGGGCAATCGGGTTGGTTCGGATTCACTATCGCATCGGCAGCGGGCAACTCGTGTCCGGGTAAATGATGGTCAGTAATCACCACTTGCATACCAAAGGCTTTGGCCGCAGCAACGCCATCAATCGATGAAATACCGTTATCGACAGTGATCAGCATTTCAGCCTGTTTAGACGCCGCAACCGCAACAATTTCAGGGCTTAAGCCGTAACCGTAATCGAAGCGATTGGGGATCAAATAGTCCACTTTAACTGCGCCCATCATCCGTAGCGCCAACATACAGACGCTAGTTGAGGTCGCACCATCGGCATCAAAATCACCGACGATCAGAATCGACTTATTCGCCAGCATGGCATCGGCAATTAGCGCCGCAGCTTCGGGTAAGCCTTTCATGGTTTCAGGTCTTAATAGACCCTTAAGGACAAGTTCGCATTCGTGGGTGAGCGCACCGCGGCGAGCGTAAAGCTGCTTCAATAGCGGCGAAAGATGAGCAGGTAAATGGCTATCATCAACGGTTGGGCGACGGACAATCTTATGGATCAAGGGACTCAAACTCTCATGAAATCGTGGCGATAAGATAACAAAAAGGTGAGCCTTAAGCTCACCTTTCGTGGGATAAATTTTACTATTTTGACTGTTACTGACGCGCTTCTAAGGTGCGTAATAAGTCCGCAGGGGGTTGATAACCTGGGATCATATTGCCATCTTCTAACACGATTGCAGGCGTACCATTCACACCAAAGGTGGTGCCTAAAGCATATTGCTCGGCAATTTTAGCATCGCATGTTGCTGCGGCAACTTTGCTGCCCGCTTTAGCGTCTGTCATGGCTTTTAATGGATCTTTAGCACACCAGATAGCTTGCATTTCGTCGGCGTTGGCTGAAGGCACGCCCGCACGTGGGAAGGCTAAGTAACGCACGGTAATGCCAAGCTTGTTATAATCGGCCATTTGGCTGTGCAATTTACGGCAATAACCACAGCTGACGTCGGTAAATACAGTGACCACGTGTTTTTCATTTTTGGCTTTGTAAACCAACATATGGTCTTCAAGCGGCTTCATCATTTCTAAACGTGGGCCAGCTAATGCCGCTTCCGTTAAGTTTTTCATGCCTTTATCTAGGTCATACAAACTGCCGTGGAACAGTTTTGAACCATCACGACTAATATAGAGCACGCCGCGGTTGGTCATGGCTTGATATAAACCCTCAATCGGCGAATCCTGCATAGAAATGACTTCAACATCCAACATCTCAGTCAGTTTTTGCTTAATAGCAGCGGTATCTGGCGAGGTCGCTGTTGCGGCGTGAGCAAGAGGAGCGACAACAAGGGCAAAAATTAAAGATAATGCTCGGGTTAACTTCATGGGACATCCTATAAATTGGGTCTCGACGAGGAGATTTTGGGGTCGTTCAAACGCGATATACTTAATAGACCCCGTATGGTGGCAAAAAGTTACAGACAAGCCGCGCGGAAAGCAAATTTATGCTGTAACTAAATCCTTTTTCAGCCTCTTGGATGATGCTCTTGATGCAATTCCTGCAACCTTGCCCGCGCCACATGGGTATAAATCTGCGTGGTCGACAGGTCGCTATGGCCTAACAGCAATTGCACCACCCGCAGATCGGCACCGTGATTGAGCAAATGGGTAGCAAAAGCATGGCGCAATGTGTGCGGTGATAATGCGGTTTCAATCCCAGCACGCAGGGCATACAGCTTAATCCGATGCCAAAAGGTTTGCCGCGTCATCATCTGCCCGCGTTTTGACGGAAACACCACATCGGATTGTTTATTGCCAAGCAACTCTTGGCGCGCAAACTTCATGTAGCTCTCGACCTCGGTAATCGCTAATTCACCCAGTGGCACGAGACGCTCTTTGCCGCCCTTACCCACAATGCGTACTAAGCCTTGGCGCAGGCTCATCTGCTCCATCGTTAGGCCAACGAGCTCACTCACCCTCAAACCTGTCGCATACAACAGCTCTAGCATGGCTTTGTCGCGACATTCGACGGCATCTTCCACATTGGGCTCAGACAACAAGCGATCGACCTGTGATTCACTCAATGAATCGGGTAAATGGCGGGTTAATTTAGGCGACTCAACTAGGGCCATAGGATCGGCTAAAATCTGCTTGGTCTGCACTAAATAGGTATAGAAACGCCGTAAACTGCTGAGCAGCCGAGCGCTACTGGTGCGCGCAAAATCCTGCTCAACTCTAAAGGCTAAATACGCTCTGACATCCGCCTGAGAAACCGCGAGCAGCGTTACCCCTTGCTGAGCTTGATAACGATCAAAATGGCGTAAATCGGTGCGATAGGCCGATAAGGTGTTGTCACTCAGTCCCTTGCTCGACCAAAGATCATCAAGAAAAACATCAATGAGCGGATCGGGCTGGTATGTCTTAGACACAAAAACTCCATAAAAAAACGGCGTCATCAAATGATACGCCGTTGATATTAACTTAACTACATTTAAGCCTACATCAGCTTAACTGAGTCCCGCGTAAAAACGCGAGTACAAGGCTTAAGCAGCAGCCGTTTGATCACTGCCACGACCGAACACTAAACACAGTACTATGGTTGCAATCGTTGGCAGTAACCAAGCCATGCCTTCTTCATAGAGTGGCAGCTTAGATAACACGGGCGACATCACATCCACGACATGGATAAAGCCCTGCGCTAAGCCATTCACCGCTTGACCATCTGCACCAGTCAAACTGCTCGCCGCCACTTTAAGGCCATCGAAGATGCCGAAAAACAGTGCCACGCTCAATACTGCACGGTGTGCAAACTGCGGATTAGCAAAATAAGCGGTCAAGAAAGTGATGACCACTAAGGCGATTGCCACAGGATAAATTGTCATCAACACAGGAATACTGATGGCGATAAGCTGCGTAAGGCCCACGTTAGCAATCACAGCACAAATCACGCTTAAGAAGATCACTAGGAAACGGTAAGACAGTTTAGGCATCAGCTCATTGAAGAACTCAGAACATGCACTTACAAGGCCTACCGCTGTGGTTAAACAAGCTAAAGTCACAACCGATGACAGTAAGACAGAGCCTAAATCACCAAATTCACGGGTCACATAGTTCGTTAAAATCTCGCCGCCATTTTTAGCACCGATAGCGATATCGCCTGCGGTCGCACCTAAAAAGAACAGCGACACATACACAAAGGCTAAACCAGCGGCAGCAATAAAGGCGGCGCGGATCAGATATTTAGTTTGAGCACTGGGTTGATCAATCCCCTTTTTGCGCAGGATATCGATAATCAGCATACCAAACATCAAGGACGCTAACGTATCCATAGTGTTGTAGCCTTCCAAAATACCTTTGGTCAGCGGATGGTTTTGATAATCGCCTACGGCTTGGCCCACTTCGGATGCGGGTAAAAACATCACAGATGCAGCCAATCCAACTAACAAGATCAATAAAATAGGCGTTAATACTTTACCTACGCTATCGAGCAGCTTGCCAGGGAAAAGCGCCAATAACATAGTGACAGTGAAGAAACACATGGTGTATAGCAGTTGCGACAGGTTCAGTTCTAAACTGCCCAGTAAAAATGTGGCCGTGGTGTCATCGATAAAGGGCTTAGCGCCAATCTCGTAAGCCACTAAACCAGTACGCGGCGCAGCAAACGCAGGGCCGATAATGATATAAATCGCGATAGCCAATGTCGTTGCTGCAAATACTGGCAGCATAGCCATAACCTTACCTTGAGCCTTAGCGACAGCAATCAGTCCAACTAAAGGTAAACCTACGGCGGTAATCAAAAAACCCAACATGGCGAGGGGCATATTACCGCCCGCTAACATTCCCGCGAACGGTGGAAAAATTAGGTTACCTGCCCCTAAAAAGAATGCGAAGGTCATAAAACCTAAGCCCAATGTATCTGCGATACTCATCTGATTGTCTTGCACTGGAAGCCCCATCTTGTCTTATTGTTTTTTTACAAACTTAAGTGATTATGTGTCGATTAGCCATAGCTAAAACAAAGCCCATCCGGAGTGCAAATCTTTGTTTACACAATTCCGTGGTAAATATGTTCGATATCTGTCGAGTTTATAATCTATGACGAACTTTTGCGCAGCCGTGCTGACTACTAATTCACCACTAAACTCGTTTACCTATCCGTTAATCATAAAAGTGATTAAAAATGGGGGCGAAACTAATACCAGACTTAAAGCACCAATACAAGACAACAAGACCGTTAGGATAAAAAAAGCGAAATAATGCTAATTAACTGCTAAGAAAAGGTTTCTAAGGCAATAAAATAAAGCGTTAATTAAGTAAAATCTGTATTGCGCCGTAAAAAATAAAATCTTATGCCGACACAAATTCATACATCTAGCGCAACATCTTCTGTTTAAAAGCATTGGCTAAAAACAAGGGCTAGAATTAGAATACTGCCCGCCCAATATTGGGCCTAACCACCTTAGAACGGCAAAAATTAACTCTCCATGGCATTCACTTTTAAACAATTTCATATCGATGATATGAATTGCGGCATGGCCGTAGGCACAGACAGTGTCGTCCTAGGCGCGTGGGCTCAACTGACCGCAGCAAAAACAGTTTTAGATATTGGTGCTGGCAGCGGCTTACTCAGTTTAATGGCAGCGCAGCGCAGCCAAGCACACATTACCAGTGTCGAGTTAGACACCAGTGCAGCCGAGGCTTGCCAGCATAACTTCCACAATAGTCCGTGGGCGAATCGACTCACCTTAGTCAACAGCAGCATCCAAGACTTTTGCCAACATATTGAGTATCAAGAGTATTTTGATCACATCATTTGTAATCCGCCCTATTTTGAGCAAGGCACACAAGCGATACAATCTCAGCGCGCTATGGCCCGTCACACAGATAGCTTAAGTTTTACCGCGCTACTCGATGCCATAGATTTATGCCTCGCGCCCCAAGGCCAAGCCACGTTGATTTTGCCGATGCAAAGCCTGCCGCGCTTTGCTGCATGTGTTGCAGAGTCATCGACACTGGCCATCGCCAAACAAGTACCCGCCAAAAGTGTGAGTACGAAGGAGGCTAATCGGGTCTTAATTGTGGTCAGCAAAGATCGGCAAACTCCCACTGAACACGGGGAGCTGACGATTCGAAATAGTGAAGGCAAGTACACAGAGCAGATGATCGAACTCGCTCGAGATTTTTATCTCAAGCTATAGCGGGTAGTTAAGTTAAATCGCAATTCAACTCAAGTTTTAAAGAACATCCAGTTTTAAATAGCATTATGTTTAAGATAACATCACGCTAAAGCCCTGTGCCACAAGGCTTTAGCGGTCGGTCCACTTCTCTTTGATTTCAATTATTTTCGGTAAGTTTTCGGCAAATAATCTGACCAACACAGGGTCAAAATGCACGCCGCTTTGCCCGTGAATGTAGTCCATGGTTTTGTCGACTGACCACGCCTCTTTGTATGGTCGCTTACTGGTTAACGCATCAAATACATCGGCTAAGGCCACAATTCTGCCCTCTAAGGGGATTTGCTCGCCTTGCAGCCCATGGGGATAACCCGTGCCATTCCATTTCTCATGGTGCGTGAGTGCCACTGATTTAGCTAATCGCAATAACTCAGAATCCGCCTCGCCAATAATTTCAGCACCAATTTGAGGATGAGTTTTCATGATCTCAAACTCCTCATCGGTTAACTTTCCAGGCTTGAGCATTATACTGTCAGCGATACCTATTTTGCCGATATCGTGCATGGGCGCGGCATGCAACAAATCATCCGCCTGCGATTCCGTTAAGCCGTAGGCCAGCGCCAATATTCTCGAATAATGGCTCATTCTAAGCACATGGGTGCCGGTTTCATTATCTTTGTATTCCGCCGCCCTGCCTAAGCGCTGAATAACTTGCAGACGCGTTCGTTTTAATTCATCAGCTTGAACCAACGACAAATGCGTTTTAACCCTAGCTTTAACGATCGCAGCTGAAATAGGTTTGGCGATATAGTCCACACCTCCCGCAGCAAAGCCTGCAGCCTCGTCGTGTTCGTCATTGAGTGCCGTCACAAAAATCACCGGAATAGACTGGGTTTCAGTCATAGTCTTCAGTGTTTGGCATACCTCAAAACCCGTCATATTCGGCATCATAATATCGAGCAATATCAGCGATGGTTTTTCGATTTGTGCTAAGCGCAACGCCTCCTCACCATTTTTGGCAAAGATTAACTGATAGTCTTGATGCAATATTTGCTTCAACACCCGTAAATTGACCGGTTCATCATCCACTAACAATAAGGTTTGTTTCGATTCAGTTGCAGTCTGCATTACGACTCCTCATGCGTGGAGATGGATATTTTTAGTGCCGTTAGTGCTTTGTGGGCGATATCAAAATCAAAGTCATCTAAGGCGTCAACAATACTGGTTATCGCGATTTTATTCGCTTCATCACTGAGTTTTTGTAGCGCGATAAGGTCAGCCTCATCAAAGGAGTGATGTGAGATAGCCGCAATAAGCGCATCGATATGGGGCAAGAAATGCTGTGCGTAATCAGCCTTTTTCGATGGGGTATTCGAGGCAGAATGTTCGGGTAATGTGGCGCCCGCAATATAGGCCTCTATCTCGCCTAATGAGGCACAAACGTCATCAAATATCTGCGGCATCGACTCAGGTTCAGCACTTTCCAATTGGCTAAACAGCTGCATCCATTTTGACAAGCCTAAGTTGCCACTGATGCCCTTTAAGCCGTGGCTTAACTGCTTTATCTGCTGGAGATCATGTTGATTGATTGCATCTTGTAATTGCTGGTTTTTTTCAGGCCACTGGGCAATAAACTTGGTCAACTCTTTGATGTATATTGACAGGCTTCCCCACAGCTTCATGCCGCGTAGCTCATCAATCACGAGATAACGATTTGACTGGGGCAATTCCACCACCGTCGTCAGCGACTCGAGTTTAAGTACTCTGGCAATTTCACGACTCAAGTACGCAAAATCGATAGGTTTATTCGCAAAGCCATCCATCCCCGCTTGTACGGCGGCATTTTGGTCTTGTTCTAACACACTGGCCGTTAAGGCAATAATCGGCATGTGCGCCAGTTGCTCTTCGGCTTCCTGTTGACGACGTATTCTAGCGGCGGTTAATCCGTCCATAATAGGCATTTGCAGATCCATTAGGGTGACATCAATCGGGCCTTTTCGCATTCGAACCAAGGCTTGCTGACCATCCCGAGCCGTGATCACTTTATGTCCCAAGCGGGTAAACAATACTGTCAGTAAATCAATATTCTGCTGGATATCGTCAACCACTAATATGGTCAACGGAGGTAAAGCCGTGATGTCAGATTGTTGTTTAGATAAGGTTTCGCTGCTGGCTTTTAAGGGAATAGTAAAACGGAATGTACTGCCCTCACCTAACACACTTTGGACTTCAATGTGCCCGCCCATCAACTCAACCAACTGTTTACTAATGGTCGTGCCTAAACCTGTTCCGCCGTATTTGCGGCTCATGGACGCATCGGCCTGCGAGAAGGCATCGAACACATGCTGAAGTTGATCAGGGGACATACCAATCCCAGTATCCGTAATTTCAAAGGTCACTTGTTGGTCGTGTTCAGGATAAACACGGACAGTGACTGTACCTTCGGATGTGAATTTAACCGCATTGCCCACTAAGTTAATCAGCACTTGTCTGATCCTTTCTGGTGAGCCGATATAGTTACTTGCCATCGACGGCGCGATATCCACGGCTAAAAACAGATTCTGGTTTTTAGCTTGTAACCACAGCGTCGAAATAACAGTGTCGATTTCATCGGTTAATGAAAAGACGCGACTTTCCAGCTCAAGCTTCCCCTTGTCTAACTTGGCGCTATCCAACACATCATTGAGTAAATGTAATAGGGATTTGGCGGAGCGATTAATGGTCGTTAGCTGTTTTTGCTGCTCCATCGCTAGTTGGGATTCCAATAAAATATCACTGAAGCCTATGATGGCATTCATTGGCGTGCGAATTTCATGGCTCATGTTGGCTAAAAATGCCGAACGGGCAGCAGCGGCTTGCTCCGCATTATTTTTTGCCATGACTAAGTCCTGCTCCATGATTTTTCGTTCGGTAATGTCCATCACAAACCCATCAATCCAAAGCTCGCCATTGGACTCATCGTTTATGTAGTTGCCATGTTCGAATAACCAACGCACTTCACCATCTCGACGAATGATGCGATATTCCATTGAAAATGTCGGCGGCTGTGCACTGTTATAAATAGCCTCAAGATCATCTGGATGATAAAGATCAGAGAAAAACCGTTGGGGATGCGGCAGTTCAAAATCGGCAGCCAGATAACCTGTGATGTTAAATACCGCATCACTGATATAAACCATTGGCCAGCCTTGAGTATTTTTACAACGATAAGCAATGCCGGGAATATTGCTGATCAAAGATCTAAACTTGGCTTCATTATTTTTCAGCTCAAGTTCCATTTTATTGCGCTTACTGAGATCAGTGATAAAACCGACAAAATAATGCTCTTTGCCCTGCATCATATGGCCAATGCTCAATCTAACCGGCACTTGGGAGCCATCTTTATGCTGCGCTTCTACCTCTCTGCCAATGCCAATAATTTGTGCTTTGCGTGTTTCAACATATTTGGCTAAATAGCCATCGTGCTCGGAACGAATGGCATCTGGCACAATTTTCTTAACGTTAACGCCAATCAGTTCATCAGCTTGCCAACCTAAGATCACCGCCACAGCCTTGTTCACACTGACAATAATGCCTTTGCCATCAATGGTAATAATCCCATCAATCGCCGTATTCATCATGGCGCGCATTCTGTCTTCATTGGATTTTGCTAGCAGGGTGAGATCTTTATATTTGAAGATCAGGTTCACAATTAACACTAGGCTGATAATGATGACAGTAATGACGGACACGCCAATGGCGAGATAGAAAGAGATTTCTGAGGTTTGCTGAGTTAACTCCAGCCCTTCAGGCTTAACAAAACGCGCAGCCGCCATCCCCGTATAATGCATACCTGAAATCGCCAGTCCCATTACGATACTGGCCAAAAAGTTACTCGTTATCACATTGATGTTCAGCGGGATTAATTTATTAACGCCGGTTCTCACCCACAACGCAATAATAGCAAGCAACACAGCCACAACGATAGAAAGCGCAAATATTAACGGGTCGTAACGCAGTAGCGGCGCCATTTCCATCGCGGCCATACCAACGTAATGCATAGTGCCAATACCAGCGCCAACGAGGGTTCCACTGATCAACACCTGAGTGAAACGAAAGCTAGGTTTAGCTAACAGATTTAATGCCACCCATGAAGCGGCAATACTGGGTAACAAGGAAAGGGCTGTCAGCGCAAAGTTGTAACTAACGGGCGAACATAAATCAAAAGCCAGCATGCCGATAAAATGCATCGACCAAACCCCGCCCCCCAGCACAACGCTCCCAGTGAGCAACATGATCTGTTTACGGAAATGGGACTGGCTAGTGACCGCTTGCGTCGCGACCTGAAAGGTCATAAATGCTGAAAAAATCGCAATAAAAATAGACAGAGTAACCAGCGAGGGATTGTAGTAGACGTTCAGTAACAGACTGTCTTGGGACGAAATAAAAAAATGTGATAACCCATCGAATGTCATATCGTTTTCAGCCCATGCATCAGAAACATAAAATCTAATCAAAACCTGTTTACTTATGTCCCCAAGCAGGGCTAGCGCTCAGGATCCCACTTTAAATAACGCCAGCAAGTGGATGAATGTTTATGCCAAAGGTCCTAAAAAACATCACTCAATCCATCGAAATAAACCTTAACAACAGCCTATCTTCATAATATTCGCAGTATCTTATAGAAGTTTAAAAAAATGTCTGCCCCTTTATAATAGCGAAGTACGGTATAACTGCAAAACAGCGGCACGAATGAGCTGCGATAAACGCTCACAACCGCTAAATATGTGTAAAAACACCTGAGATCTCTATATTTTTAACTAAACAGGCTGTAGAGCGACATAAGTTTATCCTCGCTCAGATTAAGTTATTTAAGTTAACCGCTATAACCTTTATAATGCTTCGCTATTATCCGTCGAGACGCTGCGCATGCAATTTGAAGATTTCCAGCTTGACCCTAGCTTATTAGAGTCGCTTAATGCCATGGGGCATCATTCACCCACCACTATTCAGCAAGAAACTATCCCTTATGCCCTAGAGCAAAGAGATATTCTCGCGCGCGCCCCGACAGGAACAGGTAAAACAGCGAGCTTTTTACTGCCATCGCTGCAACATTTAATCGACTTCCCCCGCCGTTTCGCTGGGCAAGCACGTATCCTGATCCTCACGCCTACCCGTGAGTTAGCCAGCCAAATCCACCGTTATGCGTGTCACTTAGCCACAGGCCAAGGTTTAGACATAGCGATCGTGACTGGTGGTGTGCCTTACGGACCACAAGAAGAAGCCTTAGCGGGCAACGTCGATATTCTGGTCGCGACCCCTGGCCGCCTGATGGAATATTTAGACAAAGGCAATTTCAACGCCCAAGAAGTCGATATCTTAATTATCGACGAAGCCGACCGCATGCTAGACATGGGCTTCTCTTCTGTGGTGCAAGCGATTGCTATCGAAGCCCAAGGCCGCAAACAGAACATGTTGTTCTCTGCCACCTTAGAAGGCGGCGGTGTGCAACGTTTTGCCCGTGAAGTGTTAAACGACCCGATTGAAATCGATGTTGAAGCACCTCGCAGCGAAAAAGCCAAGATCCACCAATGGATCCACTTAGCCGATGATAAAGAGCATAAATTTGCCCTGTTATGTCATCTGCTGCGCCAAGAAGATGTGAAACGGACTATCGTGTTCGTAAAAACCCGCGACATCGTTTCTAGCTTAGAAGGCCAGTTACTTAAAGTCGGTATTGCCTGCGCCTTCATGCGTGGCGATATGGAACAGAAAAAACGTTTCCAAGCTTTGAGCCGCTTTACCAAAGGTGAAGTGAACGTCTTGCTGGCAACCGATGTGGCTGCACGCGGTATCGATATCGACGATATCACCCATGTGATCAACTTCGACATGCCACGCTCTGCCGATACCTACATTCACCGTATCGGTCGTACTGGCCGCGCTGGCGCAAAAGGTACTGCGATTTCGTTGGCCGAAGCCCACGACATGCGTATCGTCGGTAAAATTGAGCGTTATATCGAGCAACCGTTGAAACGCCGCGTGATCGAAGAGCTGCGTCCAAAGAACAAAGAAGCGCGGACACCGGGTAAGAAAAAAGCCAAAGTGAAAGCGAAAGAAGCAGCGAAGAAAACCAGCAAGAAAGAAGCGGCAAAGAAAGCGAGTAAAATCGCCCGCAAGAAGAAGTAACGCCAGCTTGAAATAATCCAACTAAAGCCGCTATATGCGGCTTTTTTATTACCTAAATTTAACTCAATGCAATAAATCAACTGGCGAGTAAAAGCTAACCTTAAAATATAGAGCATGAAATACGGCCCATTTAGATCTACAAGCTCACAAACGTATTCATTCTTATTTCAATATATTCCAATCACCTAAGTGAACCTTTCATCATTTACCTGCTCTAATTTTCGCCAAAGCATCGGTACCTAGTGAGCACATGTGTCAAAACATCACTTTTAGACACATTTAATTTACAAAAATAAATTTATTGGCGCGGCCGACTCTGCTACTTTAACCCCATTACGCGATTAGCATGGATGTAACAATAATATGATGAAGACTCTACTGAGGAGAACATCTCCTTTATTAATTTTGCTGCTATTTGGCTTAGGCGCAAAAATATTAATGCAAACCAAGGAAGCGCCAGAACAAAAACCTGAAGAGATGCCGATTCCTATCGTTGATGTGACGCAAGTGACTCAGCAAACGGTATCGCTAAACTTACCTTCCTACGGTGTGGTTAATCCAAAATATAAAACCCAACTGGTAACCGAAGTTCAGGGCAGAATGCTGACCATTTCCCCTAATTTTGTTGCGGGCGGCATAGTTAAGAAAGGCGAACAACTCGCGCAGATCGAGCCCTCAGATTACGAGGCTGATTTAATGCAAGCCGAAGCGACACTGGCCCAAGCCACCGCTGCACTGAACGAAGAAATTGCCCGCGGTGAAGTCGCAAAAATCGAATTCAAAGGCTACGACAAAGGCTTACCCCCAGAGTTAGGTCTGCGTATTCCACAGCTTAAAAAAGAGCAAGCCAACGTTAAATATGCGCAGGCAGCACTGGCGCGTGCCCAACGTAACCTTGAGCGCACGGTTATCCGCGCGCCGTTCGATGGCATAATCAAAGCGCGTAATGTCGATTTAGGTCAGTATGTTAGCTTAGGTACAAATCTAGGAGAACTCTACGACACTAGTGTTGCTGAAATCCGCTTACCGATTTCCAATGACGATCTAGCCTATCTAGAGTCGGTCGATAATCCCGATACTCAAGTGACGCTGAGCGCCTCTTTGGCGGGTAAAGAAAATACTTGGGAAGGCAATATTATCCGCAGCGAAGGCGTGATCGATGCTGAAAATCGCATGGTGTATTTAGTCGCTGAAATCAAAGACCCTTACCTGCGCGCCAATAAAGTTGCTGGCAGCTTACCGCTTAAATATGGCAGCTTCGTCAATGCAGTCATCAAAGGTCGCACCGTCGATGGCATAGTAAAACTACCCCGCCATGTGGTTCGTAACGATCACGTTGCCTTAGTTAACGACAAAAATATTGTTGAAATGCGCCATGTGAATATCGTTCGTAGCGATCTCGACAATGTGTATATCAAGGACAGTCTAAAAACGGGCGAGCGCGTCGCCACCACTCACTTCAACAGCATGGCAAACGGTCAACTGGTTAAAGTCTTAGGTGAAGCGGCATTGCCGACTGAGACGCCAAAAGAAGACACGCCTGAGTCGAGTCTTGCGGCCACTGGGGTGAAATAATGGACACTCAAAAAGGGATCTTAGCCTGGTTCGCCCGCAACAGTGTGGCCGCGAACCTGTTAATGTGGGCATTACTCGTCGGCGGCTTGTTTAGCACTGTCTTGATCAATAAAGAGGTTTTTCCTTCTTTTGAACTCAATTTACTGAATATTTCCGTCGCCTATCCAGGCGCGGCGCCACAGGAAATCGAAGAAGGCATCAACATCAAGATTGAAGAAGCCATCCAAGATATCAACGGTATCAAGAAGGTCACGTCAGTGGCGAGCGAAGGGGTAGGCTCGATTACGGTTGAAGTTGAAGACGGTTACGAAGTGCAAACCGTGCTCGATGAAGCCAAACTGAGATTAGATGCGATTTCGACCTTCCCAGTGAACATCGAAAAACCCAATATCTATCAGATTAAACCTGAAAATAACGTCATTTGGGTGTCTGTCTATGGCGATATGACACTGCACGATATGAAGGAGTTGGCTAAGTCGGTGCGTGACGATTTAACCCAACTGCCAGCCGTGACCCGTGCCAAGGTGACTGGGGTGCGCGATTATGAAATCGCCATCGAAGTATCAGAAGATAAACTACGCGAATACGGCCTAACATTTACACAGGTCGCGTTAGCGGTGCAAAACTCTTCCTTTGACTTACCCGGCGGTTCGATTCGCGCCCAAGATGGCGACATCCTGCTCCGCACCAAAGGCCAAGCCTACACGGGTGATGACTTTGCGAATATCGTCGTCACCACTCGCCCCGACGGTAGCCGGGTGATGTTGCCGCAAGTGGCGACTATCAAAGATGACTTTGAAGAAAGGTTGGAATACACCCGCTTTAACGGTAAACCAGCCGCGATTATCGAAGTCACCAGTGTTGATGATCAAAATGCCTTAGACATTGCCGCTCAAGTAAAACAATACGTCGAGGATCGCCGCGCGACGCTTCCTGCCAACGCGCAACTCGATACTTGGGGTGATATGACTCACTACCTCAAGGGCCGCTTAAACATGATGATGTCGAACATGTTTTACGGTGCCTTGTTGGTGTTTATCATCCTAGCTATGTTCCTCGATCTTAAGTTGGCGTTTTGGGTCATGATGGGTCTGCCGGTGTGTTTCCTCGGCACTATGCTGATCATGCCGCTCGAACCTTTCTCGATGACGATCAACATGTTGACCCTGTTCGCCTTTATCTTAGTGCTCGGGATAGTGGTGGACGATGCGATTGTCATCGGCGAAAGCGCCTACACAGAAGTCGAACGCCACGGTCACTCGGTAGAAAACGTGATCCGCGGCGCGCAAAAAGTGGCAATGCCCGCGACCTTCGGGGTATTAACCACGATTGCGGCCTTTATTCCCATGTTGATGGTTTCTGGCCCTATGGGGATTATCTGGAAATCCATCGGCATGGTGGTCATCCTCTGTTTGGCCTTCTCGCTGGTCGAATCTAAGTTCATCCTGCCGGCGCATTTAGCGCACATGAAATTTAAAAAGCCCGGTGCGCCAAGGGGATTCTTTGGTCGCCTCAAAGCCAACTTTAACGACAGAGTGCAGCACTTTATTCACCACAGTTATCGCAACTTCCTCGAGCGCTGTATCAAGCATAGATACAACGTGGTCGCGGCCTTTATCGGTGTGTTGATCCTCTCCATTGCCTTAGTTGCCAGTGGCAAAGTGCGTTGGGTATTCTTTCCAGATATTCCATCGGACTTCATTCAAGTTCAGCTTGAGATGGACGAAGGCAGCTCGGAAGAGAACACTTTGAAAGTGGTGCAGAGCATAGAAGAAGCCCTGTACAAGATGAACGACAAAATGGAGAAAGATAACGGCTATCAAGTGGTGAAGCACAGCTTTATTAATATGAGCTCCCGTACCTCTGCCTTTATTTTTGCCGAACTGACGAAAGGCGAAGACCGCGAAGTCGATGGCGTGACGATTGCTGCCGCGTGGCGTGAACAATTGCCCGAGCTTTTATCGGTCAAAAAACTCAGCTTTAACGCGAGCACTAACGATGCCGGTGGCGATATTTCCTTCAGGTTGACCTCAAGCGATCTCGATGAACTATCCGCTGCCTCTAAAGAGTTGAAGCAAAAACTCGCCAGCTACGAAGGCGTGTACGATATTGCCGACAACTTCTCCTCGGGCAGCCATGAAATTCGCCTGAAGATACGTCCAGAGGCTGAAGCCCTTGGCCTGACCCTTTCCGATTTAGCCCGCCAAGTGCGTTACGGTTTCTATGGTTATGAAGCCCAACGTATTTTGCGTAATAAAGAAGAAATCAAGGTAATGGTGCGCTATCCATTAGAGCAGCGCCGCACTGTGGGTTATCTGGAAAACATGCTGATCCGCACGCCAACGGGCACCTCGGTTCCCTTCTCGACCGTGGCACAAATTGAGAAAGGCGAATCCTATGCCTCAATTACCCGTGTTGACGGTAAGCGGGCGATCACCATCACGGCAAATGCCAACAAAAACATAGTCGAACCTTCAAAAGTGGTACAGGAAATCCAAAAAGATTACCTGCCACAATTACAGGCCAAGTATCCTAAAATCCAAACCGCGTTAGATGGCGGCAGTTTGGATGAACAGAATGCTATGGTCGGTTTGATGCAAGGTTTCTTCTTTGCGCTGTTTACCATTTATGCACTGATGGCAATCCCGCTAAAATCCTACAGTCAGCCGTTGATCATCATGTCGGTGATCCCCTTCGGGATTATCGGCGCACTGTTCGGTCACTTGATTCAGGGACTCGCGATGAGCGTGTTAAGTCTCTGCGGCATAGTGGCACTCGCGGGTGTGGTGGTAAACGACTCTTTGATTTTGGTCGACTTTGTTAACCGTGCGCGGGAACAAGGCCAATCGGTTAGACAGGCGGCAGTGGATTCGGGCTGTTATCGCTTTAGGGCGATCATCTTAACGTCACTCACGACCTTTGTCGGCTTAGTGCCTATTATTCTCGAGCGCAGTTTGCAGGCGCAAATTGTGATCCCTATGGCGACGTCCCTCGCCTTCGGTATCCTGTTCTCGACCGTAGTGACGCTGATCTTAGTGCCGCTGCTGTACATCATACTCGACGATGTTAGCCGCTCTAGCAGCCGCTTCTTCAACTGGTGGTGGCAGCCTAAAAAAAACAATGATGAGGACGTTAAGCATCCGGATTTTGAGCAAGCTGTCACGACTGACTATAAGAAAGACTATTTATAGGCCGTTAACGACTGACAGTTAGCGATAGGCAGTTAGCGATAGACAGTTAATCAATGTCTTGGACCTTAAAAAGAGAGCTTAGGCTCTCTTTTTTATTGCCAGTGCTCACTCAATTCCACATCAGCATCAAAGTCACTATGCCGTGAGTGGGTTTGAGCTTTCAAGTTGCGATCTAGCTGACAGTTATGCCATCGGGCTTTCGCTACACTGTGCTCAAGTCGTCAGTTATCGTTAGAATGAACCTATCATTATGTCTGAGCATCTGCATAAGCAACACCTTGATAACCCGCACGTTGTCACCACTGAAACCCTAGCGAACGGTCACATCACAGATGAAGTTTGCACTAATGAAACCTGTGCAACCGAAACGCTAGTCTATGATATTCGCCGCAGTCGTTACCTCAATATCACTGGTCGCTGCACTCTGCGCTGCGCTTTCTGCCCGAAACATAATGGCAGTAAACAAATCCACGAATACCAACTTGCCCTGTGCCACCAACCTAAGCCCGAGGAAATTATCCCCCTGCTTGGCGATGTTAAAGACTTTGAAGAATACGTGTTTTGCGGTTATGGCGAGCCCACTTTAAATCTTCCAACGCTACTCACTGTGGCAAAAGAGATCAAACGCAGAGGCGGACGAGTACGGATTAATACCGATGGTTTAGGCAATCTGGTCCATAGACGCAATATTCTGCCAGAGCTTGCCGACTGCGTTGATAGCTTATCGATTTCACTCAATGCGGATAATGAAGCCGCCTATATTGAACATTGCCGCCCAAAACTCGCCGGTTCCTACGCCGCCGTGCATGCCTTTATCGCCTTGGCGCCACACTATATTGAAACGGTACAAGTCTCCGCCATCGAAGGATTAGCGGGCGTCGATATTGATATTTGCCGTGAACAAGTGGAGTCCTACGGCTGTGAATTTAAGCATCGTGTATTAGGCGCTCTAGGCTAAACACCATTCCAATACTGCCAAAATCGACTGAAGCACTGAGCAGCAATAACTCGTCATTGAGCGAATGAGTAGAGATGTAAACCTGTCTTAACTTTACTAAGGAAATCTTGCTTAGTAACTTGGCACTGTCGTAACAATTCTTTCGTGTTAACATAGCGAAATTAACAGATCACCCACTCATAATCGGTTCATGCTGAAGAATAACCCAAGCACGTATCCCCTAGCGCCGCTGCTCTCTTTAACTCAAGGGATCCATTGGTCGCATCAACGCTTATTAGCCGTTGCAAGCCAGCTCTCTATGCTGGTGATTGGCATGATCATTTTAACCAACTTAATCATTACTTTAGGTGAGCGACGTCTACAGGAAGAATGGGCGACGCAGAGATACAGTGAACTGCAAACCATAGGCACACTGATCACAGATAAAGTGTCTTTCCAGCAATTTCGCACCCAAATTTTTGCCAATGGTGAGCTGCTAAAGCAGTACTTGAGCAATCCAACCGCCAAGCAACAACTCAAATTACAGGAAGCTTGGCTAGATCTGGTGAAGCATATTCCTGAACTGCTCGGCATTGCACTGTACGATCCCCAAGGCAATTATAAGTTCTCTACCCCTTCGAATTTCAGTAAAGATGCCTTACCGCCGACCTTGCTTGGCGCGAGTCGTAATATGGGCGGTAAAGAGGTTTACACTTCGCCACTGGAGTTTGTTCCGATTGAAGGCATGCTAGAACCCTATATGTATCAAATGGCGTGGCTCGAAAAGCCCGATCAAAGTTCTATGGGTTATCTAGTGACGTACAACTCTATGGTGCAAATGCTCGAAGCCATAAAGCCGGCTTTTTCGAGCAATAAGTCGCCTATGTTAGTGCTCGACACGCAGGGATTACTCTATGCTGGCGCGAGCGATCTCGCCCCGTTAAGCAATATGCCAGAAACCTTAGGGGCAAGTTTAAGACAAAGTTATCCTGCTCTGTGGCGTGATATGTCCATGAGTAATTTTGGTCAATTCCACGGTGAAGAAGCCACCTTTGTTTACCTTAAGATCGAGCTTACCGCCCAGCCAGAAACCCGCAGAGAATACTTTTTACTCTCCTATGTGCGTAACTCCGACATAGCCGCACGTTTTTCCCAGTGGCAAAACATTGTCATAGTGGCATCGCTAATCTTAACCGTACTCGCCGCTTGGGTTGTGCTACTCAGCCACATGTATCGCTTACAACAGCGTTCACGCCAATACAGTATCGATGTCGCCAATGGCTTATTTAACAGTGATATCGGCTTTATGATGGTCAACGAAAACGCCAGAGTGATCAGCGCCAACACCAAGGCAGCAGAAGCGACCTTAGTGCCACTGGATGAACTCACAGATCGCAGCCTACAACGCACCTTATGCCTCGATGACAGAACCTATGCCGAGCTGATGGAGCAAGTGCATAAAACCGGTCAATGGTCTGGTGAAATCAGCCTAGAAAGTATCAATGGCCCAACGCTGCGGGTGCATATCCGCCAAGCGCCAAGGGCGAGCCGAGGGTCACCGCATCTATTGATCACCCTTGAAGACATCAGTGAATTAGTCAGCAGTAAAGAACAAGCATTTCTCAGTGAGCTTTTATGCGATAGCACAGTCGCAACAGCGCTGACAGATGCCAATGGTAAATTGATTAAAATCAACCCCGTATTTGATGCGCTGATGCAACTCAATGGCGATTTAAATCAAGATTTAGCCTCGCTGCTCGCCAACGATTTAGGTAATCAATGGCAAAGAATTAGTGCTCAAATCGCCATGCAAGGTCAGTGGCAGGGGCAAATTCTGTGCTCACCTAAACAGGCGCACTCCAATTGTTTACAAGCCACCTTAAAGGGCCATGTGGCCGCCGATGGTGAGATTGATTATATCGTCTGTACCTTAGAACAAGCCGCCGAACGCGGCCGAGGCACAGAGAAACGCAGCCTTGTGCCCCATCGCAGCACGATTCTGCTGAGCTTAGTTGATTTAGAGCGTTACTTTAACTCGCTGCCGCCGCCAAGCCGCCTGAGTTCAAGCCTACTGTTAATGGATATCAACCCTGAAGGTTTGCTGAGCCACATGAGTGACATCGACCAACTGGCAAACCGCCAGCAGGAAGTCGAAGTTCAATTACTGCTTGAAATTCCTGCTAATTATCAGATTTTGCATTGGCAACTCGGGAAACTGATTGTGATGTTACCTGACACAGATGCCACCCATGCGCACAACTTTGCCCTCAATATGATGGAAAAGCTCAATGGCAATGGCTTAGGCGAAGGGATCAGTATCGGTATTGCGGGTTATCAAGAAGGCCAGACACTTGAGCAGTATCTGAATAATGCCGAAGTCGCCCTAAAACGGGCGAAACAGAATAACGATCAAAATATCGGTCAGGCCTTTACTCGTCATCAATCGTAGATTCGGGCATGTTGACCGAATCGGGCAATTGGCTCTGGGTAATCTCAATAATCGTCGAGCGGTTCATGGTGATTTTGTAGCGAATATACTGCGGGGCTTCGCGGCCATCGCGTAGCACTAAAATCAAGTTGACTTGATAACGCCGCTCAACCGATTCGTGACTGATTTTACCTTCAACTTCCTTATAAATCTTTGCCTTACCCCGCTCTAAGTAGCGGGCAAAGGGCACTAAGCTAAAGTTCACTTGCTCTTGAATGGTGGAGTATCCCGCTTGGAACTCGCTCTGATTCACCTTAGTGGCAATTTTATAGTGCAGGATTTCAGCATCGACCTTATTTTGGCTATGCCTGTGCTTTAGAATTTCACTGACTTTATCGGGCAGATCTTGCTGGCGCATAAACTCAAGCCATACCAACTGCTTCGCGATAACTGCCTGACTAGTGGTATCGCGCAAAATCCGGCTCCAACGTGGCCTGCCCCGCTGAATAAAACGCCACATGGCATTACGCACGTCATCCTTAAAGATTTCCCTGAAGCCGTAAATCACCGCCAAGGTCAGCACTAAGGCAATGGTAAAGCCGCTGAAGGCGCCCTGCGCTTGAATAATCAACGCCGACACCACCAACATCACTAACGCCGTCGCCAGTCCCGTCGTGAACTTTTTAAGGCCAATCCCTAAGGGTTTTAACTCTTCTTTGAGTACCACACCTTGTTGGATTAAACGTCGTAACAACAACATCTTGTTTGAGATGCGGTTAGGGTCTTGCTTAGTTTGCGCCGAGTTGTAGTTATGCTCATCCCGATAGGCGCACTCATTGCGACACAGTGTTAGCACCCGTTCTTGGATATCGTTGAAATCACTGGTTCGTGTGGCGTGGGCGAGCACTTTTAGTAACTGCTGCTCGCAGAACCAAGACAGGTAGTTATCGGCATTTTCGAAGTAGGATTTCCATTTAGGATCGCCCGGTTCGTTACGGCGAAACTTTTTCAGCAACTGGCCAACTTGTTCGCGTAATTCGTCGAGGGCAAAATAGAAATGGGTTACATCTGTGATTTGATTGAGTTCTTTAACGTCGTTTTCGACTGCAACGGCAAACTGATAGGCGAACAGATTCAAGTACAATCTGAATTCTTCAACGGTGCGGCGATTTAAACTGGCAAAGCGGCCCTGTACCAAAGGTAAGTGCAAGCCTTCTGAATAGTAAGAACGACGGCCGACAATCGCGCTGTAGTAGTACTCTTCTTCATTGAGCGTGTGCGAGCCTATGCCCATTTCCTTTGGTAAAAAGAAATAGAGATCAAGCTGACGATTATCGCCCTTTTCCATCTGATGGCTGAACTTAATCGACAGGGATTCTTCTTGCTTTACACGTATCTTAGACACAACACCCTTTTCATGAGCCCTCACAGAGACTCATCGCAGTAGACATAAATCAATGAGCACTAATCTTAACTGAAATAAACTCAAATTCACTGATTAAATTCGACTATTTACGATTCGGCATCCACAAATCGTATTGCTGGGTTGGAATAACACCACGGCATAATCCTTAGTGTCATCCATATCCAACACTTCAATACTGAAATTATTCACCCCAGAATCGCGAAACGGTAAACTGCTGATGTTAGATAGATATTTCATGTGTTCTGGCCAATTTTTTTGCTTTTCCATTTCCGATTCAGTTTTCGTCTCCACTGCAACCCTATAGGTCATGCTATTGGCCTCAATGCTGTCGACCTTGCCACGCATCGAAATATGGCCCGCACTGGTGCCATCAAAATTAAAGTAACGGTAGTTGATTTGCGCTTTGTCGGCGGCAATCAATACGTCCACAAGCAGGTAAAATTTATTGTCACTGCTGGCAATACCAACACTGCCGCTGATACTGGGATTCGCACTCGAGTGGCGATCAAACAGTTCTGAACTGCAACTCAACATCATGGTCCGGCTCGTTGCCGACTGTTTATAAATCACCCCGCAAGCCGCAATCAAGGCCGACAAAATAACAATATTGATGGTCCACTTGAGCCATTTAGCCACAGATATCCACCTCGCGCAGCCAGGCAGAGTCGATGAATGCTTTGGGGCGAGAAAAATCGCTGATGCTAATATTGCGGAGCACTGACTGGTCGAGTTTTTCACCGCGAAACGTCATATTAAGCACCTGTTTGTCATGGGATAAAGACGCATAAACATCCGCCCAATCGCTCTTGCCACAGGCAATGAGGCCCGCACTTAAGCGCTCGCCCATTTCGAACAGTAAGGTGTTACTCGCACTGGAGTCGGCATATAAGTTCAAGCGCACTTGCTGACCCGAGGCTAACGACAGTATCGACGTCATCAAAGCTTGGGTCGGCTTGCTGTGATCTGTGTGTTTCAGATAAAACACCGAAAACGCCAACATCACCCCGAATAACACTAAGGCACTCCACAAAGGCACAGTGTGTAGTCTGAGGTAATTGACGCCTCGATATTCGCTGCCGTTTGATGGCCGCAACAAATAACCTTGGCCTTTAACGGTTTCGATCAAGCCCTCGTGCTGAGGGCCAAGAAAGGAGCGGAGCGTGGATATGGCGCGGGACACAGAGGCATCGGTTAATGGCGGACCTTGTCCATCCCCCGTTTTTAGCATGTGCTTTGAAACTAACTGACCTTGGTGTTCAAGCAATAACGTGATCACTTGTAACTCGGCCCGAGAAAGATGCCAAGATTCATCGCGAGACAACTCAATCAGCATGCCTCGTTCTCGATCAAACCTGCAGTCTCCCAATTGCATACACATTAACTCAACTCCATAAAAACACGGAGTTAAGTCTATGCAAGCCAACCAATGATTAATGTGATCTTGCTAACCCAAGCCAGCAAATAGTTAATTTTCGTGAGACAAACCGCAAGCCTGTCTCGATAAACGATAATCAAGCTAACGCAGTGTTAGAACATCGCGGCGTTTAACCACATGTGCACTAAAATGCTCGCCACATAACCTAAAGCTATCACAGGCGTCCACCGCAGATGTGCCCCAAAGGTGTAAATGCCGCGCGCTTGCCCCATCAGGGCAACTCCTGCCGCACTGCCAATCGAGAGCAAACTTCCACCTACCCCAGCGGTCAGCGTTACCAGTAACCACTGTCCCAATGCCATATCGGGATTCATGGTCAATACCGCAAACATCACAGGAATATTATCAATCACAGACGAAAGTAAACCCACGGCAACGTTGGCATAGGTGACATCCCAATGTGAGTACATGGCCTCAGACACTAAGCTCAAATATCCCATAAAACCTAGGCCGCCGACGCATAACACTACGCCATAAAAGAACAGCAAAGTATCCCACTCGGCGCGGGAAATGCGGCTGAACACATCAAATGGCACCACACTGCCAAGTTGCTGCAGGCGTAATTTGTCTTGTCTTAATTCCGCCTTTTCACGTTCGCGAGCAACGGAACGATTGAAGGTTTTACGCAGGTAAAAACCAAAGAATTGCAGAAAGCCTAATCCCGTCATCATGCCCAGTACAGGCGGCATACCTAAGAAGGAATGGGCACACACTGCCGTAGCAATAGTGAGTAAAAACAGCCCCACAATGCGTTTAGCACCGGGCTTAGTGTACACATGCTCTTTTTCAGGCTCAGGCACAAAATGCGGGATGAACACACTCATAATGGCGGCGGGTAAGGCAAAGTTAACGAGGGCGGGAATGAACAGATTAAAGAAATCGCCAAAGTGCACTAGGCCCTTTTGCCATACCATTAAGGTCGTGATGTCACCAAAGGGGCTAAACGCGCCACCCGCGTTGGCGGCAACGACAATGTTGATACAGGCAAGGGTAATAAACTTGCGTTGCCCTGCCCCAACCTTCATCACCACAGCGCACATCAGTAAAGCTGTGGTTAAGTTATCGGCCACAGGCGAGATGAAAAACGCCATAAAGCCCGTTAACCAAAACACAGTTCGCAGGCTAAAACCACGACCCACCAGCCAGCCGCGGATCGCATCGAACAGATTACGTTCTTCCATGGCATTGATATAGGTCATCGCCACCAGCAAGAAGAGCAGTAGCTCGGCGTATTCGAGCAAGTTTTGCTTGAATGCCGCTTCCGACACTTCGGACATGCCGTTTTGCATATAGACAAAACCTATCATGCCCCAGATGATCCCTGCCGCAACGAGCACAGGTTTCGACTTGCGTAAATGTAATGTCTCCTCGGCCATCACAAGTACATAAGCCAGCACAAACACACAGACAGCAACATAACCCACGCTCGCGGCGGTTAAATTAAGCCGATCTGCCCCTTCTGTCATAGCCCATGCTGCAGGTGAGAATCCGCTCAATATTGCAACGCAGAATAGACTCCACAACGCCATTCCACTGCCTTTAAACAACCGCTGTAATTTCATTAAAGTTCATCTCTACGTAGGAAATTAGTCGAAAATTACCATAGCTTCGGCATAGCAAATGTTGATAAAACGCAACTTTCTATGCATTACCCTATAACCAAAGGCATTTAAAACATTAATTTTTGTATAACTACAGATGTTACTAATAAAGAAAAGCTTAACGTATATTCAACTTAGTCCAAAAACAGCCAATAAAAAAGCACCTCGAAGGTGCTTTTTTGTTTTAAATCAGTGTCACAGCATTAGAAAGCATATAACAAGGTCATATTGGTTTCGGTATCTGTGCTTTTCTTATCATCCAGCGGCTCGCTGTTGTAACGCACAATAATGGCAAACTTCATCGCCAATGCGCCGATAATATTTGCCGTTAATGAGGTTTCAGAACGGGCATCTAACTTGTCACCGTAATCGGCAACGAAACGCTGCTGGAATTTAGAGGTTTCAGTGATTTCAGTTTCAAAGTTAATAACGCCGTGGGCAACAACGCTGTCGTTGGTGTCATAACCTTCGATAAGCGCTTGCTCAGTATCGAGACGTTGATAGATATAACCCGGACCCACTTCAACATCTAAAAAGGTCTTGCTGGTGTCATACAGTCTATGACCATAACCCGCTGCGCCAGATAGGGTGTAGTCATAACCGGTAAACGGGTCGACTTCATAACTGGCATTAGCAAACAGGTAGCTACGGTCTGTCATCATGTAGTTACCCTGTGCGCCCGCTAAATAGCGTTTCGCGGTGACAGAACCGGTATCTTCTTTGTATAAACCTTCTAGTAAGTACTGATTTTCCCAATCGCCAAGCTCATGCTTAAGATTTAAACGTCCCTTAAATGATGAGGTTTCAGTGTTACCTGTGGTTAAGGTGGCACCTAACTCAGCTTCACCAGCGAATGTCTTGTCGCCTTTTACAAAATCGGCCCCTGCAGTCGCCATAAAAGGTGCAGTCATTAATATCGCTGCGGTCAGTACTTTTTTCATGTTTATCCGTTCCTGTTCCGTTAAATCCAATCCCTATAAATATCTGTTCGTCCCAGCCAAGCTGGATAAGCACATATTAATATGGGTTAGTTTTTTCCCCTGAAAATCTGCGCAATATTAGCATTGACGATTAAAAAATGAAAATTGCATCTATTTTAAGCATAAAAAAACCCGCATTAGCGGGTTTTTGTCCTAGCGATAACGCTTACATGTTGATCTTAGGATCTAAGGCGCCAGACTGATACGCTTTATACATTGCTTGTAAAGACAATGGTTTAATCTTAGATGCTTGACCTGCACAACCGAAAGCTTCGTAGCGAACAGTACAGATGTCTGCCATAGCTTCCATTGACGCTTTCAAGAATTTACGTGGGTCAAATTCACTTGGGTGTTCCGCTAAGAACTTACGTACCGCACCTGTTGATGCTAAACGTAAGTCAGTATCGATATTCACCTTACGCACACCGTGTTTGATACCTTCAACGATTTCTTCTAATGGCACGCCGTAGGTTTCAGGGATCTGACCACCGTATTGGTTGATGATCTGTAGCCATTCTTGTGGCACTGAAGATGAACCGTGCATCACTAAGTGAGTATTAGGAATACGCGCATGGATTTCTTTGATGCGGTCGATACGCAGTACATCGCCCGTAGGTTTACGGCTGAACTTGTAAGCACCGTGACTAGTACCGATAGCGATGGCTAAGGCATCAACATGGGTATCAGCAACGAAACGCGCCGCTTCATCAGGGGTAGTCAGCATTTGATCCATGCTTAATGTACCCACAGCACCAATACCGTCTTCTTCGCCTGCTTGGCCAGTTTCTAAACTGCCTAAACAGCCGATTTCGCCTTCAACTGACACGCCACACGCATGGGCAAATGCCACTGTGCGACGAGTGACATCGACGTTGTAGTCATACGATGCAGGGGTTTTGCCGTCAGCCATCAAAGAGCCATCCATCATCACTGATGACATGCCTAATTGGATTGAACGCTGACAGATATCAGGATCGGTACCGTGGTCTTGGTGAATACACACAGGAATATCTGGGTACTGCTCAAGGGCTGCAGCCATCAAATATTTTAAGAACTGTGGGCGAGCATATTTACGCGCACCAGCAGAAGCTTGCACAATAACAGGGCTGTCTGTTGCTTCAGCGGCCTGCATGATGGCACGCATCTGCTCTAAGTTATTAACGTTGAACGCAGGCACACCGTATCCATGTTCTGCCGCGTGGTCGAGTAGTTGTCGTAGGGAAATTAACGCCATTTTTTAACTCCAATAATAGGGTGACTGTCACATTCTGCAACGCTTGGTCACCGAGGTCACTATCGTTTGGATGGATTTTTATACCCGTATTCAGATAGATACCTTAAACAAGCACCTAAAATAAGTACCTGAAAAAATATCTAAAATAAACACGGGCGGTTTTTTTATAATTCTTTTATTTATTATCAAGCTTTGATGATATCAGAGCTTATCGCGGCGTCTTATGCGCCGCGTATTTTAAAACTTAATAATTAAGCGCCGCGCTTTTCTAACATAGCCACAGCAGGTAACTCTTTACCTTCGAGGAACTCGAGGAAAGCGCCGCCGCCAGTCGAAATGTAAGACACTTTATCGGCAATACCGTACTTATCAACCGCAGCCAAAGTGTCACCACCGCCTGCGATAGAGAAGGCTTTTGAATCGGCAATCGCTTGGGCGATACGCTTAGTACCTTCACCAAATTGGTCGAATTCAAACACGCCCACAGGGCCGTTCCACACGATAGTGCCAGCAGATTCTATGATTTTAGCCAGAGCTTCAGCGCTATCTGGACCAATATCAAAAATCATTTCGCCATCAGCAACTTCGCTAACTGATTTTAAGGTTGCCGCTGCCGTTGGGCTAAACTCGCCTGCCACGACCACATCAGTCGGCACAGGAATATCGGCGCCACGGCTCTTAGCATTGGCCACTAAACGTTTAGCTTCGTCGATCAAATCCGCTTCATACAGTGATTTACCGACATTGTAGCCCGCCGCCGCGATGAAAGTATTGGCAATACCGCCGCCAACCACTAGCTGGTCAACGATACCTGAAAGGCTTTCTAGCACAGTCAGCTTAGTTGATACTTTAGAGCCACCGACAATCGCCACCATAGGACGCGCAGGATTATCTAACGCTTTGCCTAAGGCATCTAATTCTTGCGCCAGTAATGGACCGGCACAGGCGATGGGGGCAAACATGCCAACGCCGTGAGTCGATGCTTGGGCGCGATGTGCAGTACCAAAAGCGTCCATAACATAGACATCACACAGCGCAGCCATTTTTTTCGATAAGGCTTCGTTGTTCTTACCTTCACCCACGTTGAAACGCACGTTTTCGAACACAACCACTTCACCGACGGCAACGTCGACGCCGTCTAAATAATCCGTCGCTAAACGCACAGGACACGACAAGGATTTAGCCAAGTAGTCAACCACAGGTTGCATAGAATATTCGGGATTGTATTCACCTTCGGTCGGACGACCTAAGTGCGACATCACCATCACAGCGGCGCCTTTAGTAAGGGCCAACTCGATAGTTGGGAGAGAGGCGCGCAGACGTGCATCACTGGTGACGACGCCGTTGCTAACAGGCACATTGAGATCTTCACGAATAAGCACGCGCTTACCTTGTAGATCCAAATCTGACATATTGATAATTGCCATAGTAACGCTTCCTTTTATAATCAAAAAACAAACTGGTTTCACACATGGCCGGTATCAGTTTACTGCCGCTAGGCGCTCGACATCCCGTCGAATTGGCATATAACTGAGTGACCCACCGGTGAATAATCTACTTTTTATCAGCCTCGCTTGGCTGCGATCATCGCCAAACTCGTATCTAACATACGGTTGGCAAAACCCCACTCGTTATCGCACCACAACAACAGCTTCACCAACTGACCGGCGCTGACACGGGTCTGGGTACCGTCAACAATACTGGAGCGCGGATCATGGTTGAAATCACATGAAACCAAGGGCTCATCAGTATAACCCAAAATGCCGTTAAACCGCCCATTGGCTGCCGACTCCAGCACATGATTCACAGTGGCAATATCGACGGTTTTCTCAAGCGTCACAGACAAATCGATTGCGGTCACGTTGATGGTGGGCACGCGCACCGAAATCGCTTCAAACTTATCTTTCATGTGCGGCAAAATCCGCTCAATACCGCGGGCAAGCTTAGTGTCTACAGGGATAATCGATTGGCCAGCGGCGCGGGTACGACGTAAATCATCATGATAAGCATCAATCACTTGCTGATCGTTCATCGCCGAATGGATAGTGGTAATGGCGCCGCTTTTAACGCCGAAGTGGCGGTCGAGCACGTCGATCACAGGTACGATACAGTTAGTCGTACAAGAAGCGTTAGAAACGACTGTGTGTTCGGCGCGGAGTAAATCGTGGTTCACACCATAGACAATCGTGCCATCGACATCGGCTGAGGATGGATGGCTTATCAGCACTTGTTTAGCACCAGCATGAATATGGGCTTCGCAGCTTTGACGATCGAGTAATACACCTGTGGCCTCATAGACAATGTCTATGTCCATCTCGTGCCAAGGGAGTTTTGTGGGATCGGGCTCGTGGAGAATTTTTATCGCATCGTCGCCAATCAGCATGTGATCATCGACGAGTTTCACTTTGTGCGCAAACCGACCGTGGGTGGTGTCGTACTGGGTCAGATGAATAATGGCTTCAGGTTTAGCTAATTCATTAATCGCGACAATCTGCATTTGCTGCCGTTTTCCAGACTCGTACAAAGCACGAAGAATAGAGCGGCCGATACGGCCATAACCATTGATAGCGACTCGGATCATTGAGGTCTCAATTTCCTCTAAATACAAAAACGGCCTGCAAAAGATTGCAGGCCGCATTATACAGATTAACACTTAAAAAGTTTAACCTTTTGTATTGAATCTAATCCCTTGAGCGATTAGCCCAATGATTTTGCAGCATTCAGCACATTTTCAACGGTGAAACCGAAGTGATTCAATAGCACGTTACCCGGCGCTGACTCACCAAAAGTGGTCATGCCAACAACAGTGCCTTCAAAACCGACGTACTTGTACCAGAAATCGGTATGCGCCGCTTCGATAGCCACACGTTTAGTCACAGCACGTGGTAATACCGATTCTTTATACGCTGCATCTTGCTTATCGAACTCAGTTGTCGATGGCATAGAGACCACGCGAACTTGTTTACCTTGTTCGATTAATGCTGCCGCAGAATCCATCGCCAATTGTACTTCGCTACCGGTTGCGATCAGGATCAGTTCTGGTGTACCCGCACAGTCTTGCAGTACATAAGCACCTTTAGCCACGTTGGCTAATTGCTCAGCGGTACGCGCTTGGGCTTTGAGGTTTTGACGGCTGAAAATCAGTGACGTTGGCGCATTGCGACGTTGAATCGCAGCTTTCCAAGAAACCGCTGTTTCTGCCGCATCACATGGGCGCCATACGGCCATATTTGGCGTCATACGCAGGTTAGCTAATTGCTCAACTGGCTGATGCGTTGGACCATCTTCACCTTGACCGATAGAGTCATGGGTATAAACGAAGATGTTTTGAATGCCCATCAGCGCCGACATGCGGACTGCGTTACGGGCGTATTCCATGAACATCATGAAAGTTGCGCCGTAATTGATGAAACCACCATGCAGCGAAGCACCGTTCATAATGCCGCTCATGCCAAATTCACGCACGCCGTAGTAAATATAGTTACCGGCTGGATCGTCTTGAATACCTTTAGAACCTGACCACAATGTCAAGTTAGAACCCGCTAAGTCAGCAGAGCCGCCTAACAGTTCAGGTAACATAGCACCGAAAGCACCGATGGCATTTTGTGAGGCTTTACGGCTCGCAATACCTTCGGCTTTGTCCTGTGATGCTTGCACGAATGCCTGCGCTTTTTCTTCAAAATCAGCAGGTAATTCACCTTTCAGTACACGGCGCTCATATTCAGCAGCCAGTTCTGGGTGAGCTGCGCTATAAGCCGCAAACTTCTCGTTCCATGCCGCTTCACGGGCAGCACCGGCTTCTTTGGCATCCCAACCGGCATAAACGTCAGCAGGGATTTCAAATGGTGCATGTGGCCAGCCAAGGAATTCACGGGCTGCGGCGATTTCCGCATCGCCTAATGGCGCGCCGTGGCAATCGTGGCTGCCAGATTTGTTGGGTGAACCAAAACCAATAATGGTTTTGCAGCAAATCATGGTTGGTTTATCGGTAACCGCTTTCGCCGCTTCGATAGCAGCACGGATTGCCGCGCTATCGTGACCGTCAACACCGGCAATCACATGCCAGCCGTAAGCTTCAAAACGTTTTGGCGTATCATCGGTGAACCAGCCTTCAACATGGCCATCGATAGAAATACCGTTGTCATCCCAAAATGCGACCAGTTTGCCTAGACCTAAAGTACCGGCTAATGAACAGGCTTCGTGGGAAATACCTTCCATCAAACAGCCGTCGCCGACGAAGCAGTAAGTGTAGTGATCAACGATATCGTGACCATCACGGTTAAACTGCGCCGCTAAGGTTTTTTCAGCAATCGCCATACCGACAGCATTGCTGATGCCCGCGCCGAGTGGACCCGTTGTGGTTTCAACACCTGGGGTGTAACCGTATTCTGGGTGACCCGGGGTTTTTGAATGCAATTGACGGAACTGTTTCAGTTCTTCGATGGGTAATTCATAACCTGTCAGGTGAAGTAAAGAGTAGATCAGCATTGAACCGTGACCGTTAGAAAGGACGAAACGGTCTCTATCTACCCATTTAGGATTGGTCGGGTTGTGCTTAAGGAAATCATTCCACAGCACTTCAGCAATATCTGCCATACCCATTGGGGCGCCGGGATGGCCTGAATTTGCTTTTTGAACTGCATCCATACTTAACGCACGGATTGCGTTTGCGAGTACTTTACGGGAAGACATGCTCTCTCCTGCTTGTTTGTGGGGTCTAGCGGGCAATTTGGATGCATATTTTCCCCTACATGCCAGTGTGACGCAAACTAAAATTATCATTCACTCAGCAAAAGATGGCCGAATCGTAAACTCGTAGAAACAAGCTAGTCACTTTACTGGCGTTTACTTGAGTGGGCCTCGCAAGGATCACTTGTAATAGAGAAATAAATTTCTCAAAAACATAGTAAACTTAATACTATGAAATATAAGTAAAATAACCATTTCAAGACTGAGCATAGTCGTTTTCAGGTCACAATCTGAGAGGATTTTTTCTCACTGGGGGTGATCGGCAATCGGATTTAAACTAAAATAGCCGTCTAGATGTAGATGCTTCTACACGTTTGAATGCTAACGACGAGATTTTCCTACTATGGCAAAGCACTTGTTTACTTCTGAGTCGGTCTCAGAAGGTCATCCCGATAAGATTGCAGATCAGATTTCTGATGCTGTGCTAGATGCAATTCTGGCTCAAGATCCAAAAGCACGCGTGGCGTGTGAAACTTATGTCAAAACTGGCATGGTATTAGTCGGTGGCGAAGTCACGACTTCTGCTTGGGTTGATATCGAAGAAATCACCCGTAAAACGGTGCGTGAAATTGGTTATACCCACTCAGATATGGGTTTTGATGCAGACTCGTGCGCGGTATTAAACGCCATTGGTAAGCAATCACCTGATATCAATCAAGGTGTAGACCGTGCTGACCCAGCTGAGCAAGGTGCAGGCGACCAAGGGTTAATGTTTGGCTATGCCAACAATGAAACCGACGTCCTAATGCCAGCGCCTATCACTTATGCCCACGCATTAGTGAAGCGTCAGTCTGAAGTGCGTAAAAACGGCACCCTGCCTTGGTTACGCCCAGATGCGAAAAGCCAAGTCACGTTTGCCTATGATGATGGCAAAATTGTCGGTATTGATGCTGTCGTATTGTCGACTCAGCACAGAGATGACGTTTCACAAGCCGACTTAATTGAAGGCGTGATGGAAACCATCATCAAGCCAGTATTACCGGCTCAATGGCTAAACAAAGACACTAAGTTCTTTATCAACCCAACTGGCCGTTTTGTTATCGGTGGACCAGTAGGCGATTGCGGCTTAACCGGTCGTAAGATCATCGTTGATACCTACGGCGGCATGGCCCGTCATGGTGGTGGCGCATTCTCTGGTAAAGATCCATCAAAAGTTGACCGTAGCGCGGCATACGCTGCCCGTTATGTGGCAAAAAACATAGTGGCAGCAGGTCTTGCTGATCGCTGTGAAATCCAAGTGTCTTACGCTATTGGTGTGGCAGAGCCGACTTCTATCAGCATCGAAACCTTCGGTACGGGTAAAGTGTCTGAAGATTTGCTGATCAAGTTAGTACGTCAACACTTCGAACTGCGTCCATACGGTTTAACGGCCATGCTCGATTTAGCACGTCCAATTTATCAAGCGACTGCCGCTTATGGCCACTTTGGTCGTAACGAATTCCCTTGGGAAGCAACTGACAAAGCTGAAGCACTGCGCGCTGACGCGGGTCTATAATCGGTTTCGATTAAAACCCATTAAGATTGCAAAATATAAAAACCGCTATCCAGCGGTTTTTTTATGCCTGCAATTTGGGTTTCCCAAAGCAAGATAATTGTATCGCCAGTGGTGCAGCATTAATTGTCATTGTTTCCCCTGTGACTTCCGCCCGTTCATTTAAAAAAGTATCCCTATAGGCTCGACGGCGACATCTGCTGTATAGGACATACTAATGTCGCGATCACATGGATGTGAATAAGCGACCATGTCGCCAACGGTCACTGTTGCAACAATACCAATCTCAGCCACCCCTTTAGCAGTGCGTTCAGCTAAAACGCTATTGTTCCAAAGTGTGTTTCGTATTTTGAATGCTTTAATCAAAATCAAAGTCGTGGGGCTTCACCCCACACCCGACCAAGGAGGACTGCTCGTCCTATCCTCCTTGGATGCTCCAAGACGCCCCCAACGGAGTTGAAAGCCCCTTGGGCTCATTGACAAATTTGCTATCGCTTCCGAAGGATGCGTCCCTGCACCTGCGAAAGCTAGTCGGTCATCCATGACCGAACTCACGCAATTTGTCTATTCGCCCTGCGGCAACTCCGAGGGGAGGTGTATTCCTTGGAGTTTTGAGTCGTTAGATCGCGATTCATCAGCAAAGAACAGACAACTACAGCACGAAGCCCTGCAGTCTAGTGAAAAAATAAAAACAATTGATGCTGTTATTTTGGCGTATGTGAATGTTGATAAGTCGTTACACAAAATAGAGCGCATAGTTCACAACATGAAGAACAACATCAATTATAAAATAGAAGGTAAAAACAACCCTGATTTACCGGCCATATTTCGGGAATCGTGTGATGCATACACTGAGCTTTTTTCATGCATAGACTATCTTCAGTTCAATTTAATACGACTAACACCATACGATCTTGTAATTAATGAAAGCTTCGAATTCATCGACAAAGCACATGGGAAATTTAGCAATCAATCACCGTGGTTAACATATCAGGAAGCATCGGCAGTCTATTTGCTTGACAAAGACTCTGAGCATGAGGAACTTTTTTCAGCGATTGATGCCGTAGCATCGAACTGTGGAGAATTGAGTCTCGATGCCTTTAAGGTCGTATCAAAAATGTATACTCCCTAATTGGGCGTTAATCCATAGAAATTTTAATCCAAAACTCACAAAAATGAGCTAGAAATCTAGCTCATTTTTGTCCCAAAGTATGTTGCGTATGTCTTGTAAATCTACAGATTACGCGAATGCTCGAAAGGTGCGCCATGGTGATTAGCGAGACGACCGTCCGCCCCATGGACGGGGCGGTCGAGCATCCACGGATGGACTAGCTGCGTGTCGGTGAGCGAATGCCATGGCAAGCCTGTGTGAGTGGATACCCGTAAACGCTAAACTTCTAACAACTGAAATTACTGCTCCCAAAACACTACTTTCCAACACATTTCTATCCAAAAGTATGTTGTGTAATCTTTTCAATCCACAGGTTCCGTTAATACCAAAAAAGTGAGCCATGGTGATAGCGAGACGACCGTCCGCCCCATGGACGGGGCGGTCGAGCATCCAAGGACTGACGAGCGAATGCCATGGCAAGCCTGTGTGAGTGGATATCAGCAAACGCTAAACTGCTAACAACTAAAGTGACAGGTCCCCCGACACTACTTTCCAACACATTTCTGTCCAACATTGAGTTTACTGATAGTTGCTATATGATTTGAAAGCAAAAAAATATTTTTAAGGAAAAAATTTAAGTGAAATTTGAAGTTATTCATGAAGAAAATAACGCGATTGTGGATGCGCTGGTAGACGGCGTTAGGCAATTTAATGCTGGGCTATTAGGGCCTGAGAAATCAGTGCCTTTGACTGTCATAGCACGTGATGAAAATGGCAAGTTGATTGGGGGTGTGGGTGGACGGACTATCTATAAAAACTTCTTAATCAATGTTGTCTGGGTTGATGACCAAACCAGAGGCACAGGGCTTGGGCATAAACTGATGGCGCTTGCCGAAGCTGAGGCGAAGCAACGGGGATGCCTGGTAGCTCAAGTGGATACCTTATCGATTCAAGCCCCTGTATTTTATGAAAAACAAGGGTTTGAGATCATAGGCACAGTCACCACTACCCCTCAGCGCATCTTTCTGATGAAGAAATATTAATCAGCCTGAATTAACGCACTCAGCAATGGTCGAAATGGGCGTTTTGCATGCACAGTAGACCAATCTGCTCTTGGGATAAAATGGCGCACTCCAGCGCCTTTTTTGTATTCGCGCGGCTGACTTGCGCATCGCTCAGTTGCGTTATCGTCGCCGAATAGGCATTGGTTCGGCCACAATCGAGCCAAATATTCCCCACTTGTACCCAATAATGCTGCGCTTGCCCTGAATCGGAAACAAACTCGACTTCAAATCCCCTCGCCTCACATTCATGGTGGGAGCATTCAGATAAGACCACTCTCAAGTTGTCCCAAGCCGATAAATTGACTTCTGCATAGGCCGTTAATAGTGACTCAACAAATTGTACTTTCATGTATTTATCTCCGTTATTTAACCTGAACTCAGGTTATTTACACAGTAGAGATTGAATCCTTAATTTCTATCGTCGAACAACTAAGCTTGGGTCTTTGCCGCCATTAAATAGTAATCCCGCGCTGAGACAGTGAAAAAATCCACTACCTGCATGTGCGCTTTTCCCGAGTGGGCGGCAAAGGAACGTTCATTATCTTCGGCAATAAAGGTCAACATATAGCTAAAATGCGGAGCAACTTGGCGACGAATTTCACTGACTAACGCCTCGAAAACCCCTTGTCCACGGTAGGTATGCTGCACCCAAATCGGCCCGTATTGGCAAGAGTTAGTCTTAGTTAATTTTGGTCCATCCCAATCGAGTTGCGGCAAACGATTCAACAAAGCGCGATAAATGGGCCAATGTTCGAAAAATCCCCAGCGGCCGGCAATCACATAACCGACGATCTGCTGCTCAACCTGCGCCACTACGACCCAATGATGCTGCACTAATTCGCTCAATTCACTGTGGGAAAAAGCTTGCCCTTGCAGTCCCATATTGGCGGAGGCTAATTCGTCATTGAGATGTTTTTTCTCTAGCATCGCTAATAAATCAACATCTTGGGGTAAGGCTAATCTAATCTTCACAGTGTTCTCACGGCATCATCTTGGCTTTAGGCCCAATTTAAGGCCGTCAGTATACTCGGTTGGATTAATAGACACAGCTAGAACAAGGTATTATTTAGTGCCTTGATTTGCTAAATCCCCTTTTATTTCCCAAACTTAATGAATATTTAGCCCTAGTTAGGCGTTTGTATGTTGCCCGAAACCATTAATCCCAACTTGAGTTTACTTGATAGCGACAATCAACAAGTGAATCTTACTCGCTGGATGCACCAATGTGAGCTAATCAACAGCTATTACAACGCTAACACGGTTTTTATATTCCAAAAGACCAGCGCAGGATTTGAGATCATTGTCAGCGCAATCACTGAAACACCACAATTTACCGCAGGTACTTTGTACCCCGCAGAACTCGAACTTTTTCAACAGATACAAAACAGCCAACCCGACGGTTTATATCAAAACCTTGGCAGCTTTATGTTGGATGATTTACCACGGGATTTTGATGGCATTCAGCACATTCTCTCGCGCCCAATCGCTTGGCCCGATGGCAGCCAATTTGGCGCCCTGTGCGTACTCAACCCACATATGGCAGAGCCGCTAGCCAATGCCGCTATGCTCGAACCGTTTCAGATATTGCTGCAACAGGAATTATCTCTGCAGTGCCAGAACCATCGCATTGAATCCCTTTCGATGCGCGACCAAGAAACCGGCATGCTCAATCATTATGGTTTTTTGATGATGGCGCCAAGACAGCTCAATTTAGGCCGCCGCTTTGGTGCCCATGCAGGCATCATCTTCTTTGAATTACTGAGCCCAGATAACACGCCCATCCCCCTCGAAGATAATCACCACAGGCTGTTAGGCAAGTTGATCCAAGATACGATACGGACCGCCGACGTAGCCGCCCACTACAACACCACTCAATTTGTGGTACTGGCCTTTGTCGATGGTGAGCGGGATATTCAGCATATTATGAAGCGGGTAGAAAAACAGTTAGAACAACAAAACCACCAGCTTAAACTCGATGCGAGTTACAGTTTCTTCACTCCAGAATCCAGCGCCAAACTCGCGCCCATGATGGAACTTGCGCGGGGTAAACTCGATTCAATGCAACCACCAAAGCCTGAGGTTGAAGACACGCCAGTTAAGCCCGCCATAGACTCAAGCTTATACGATAACCCCGCCGCAGATTCGGCGGCGCTTTAAGTTAATGAAGCAGTGATTTAACGAAACGATAGGTTAACCGAGCTTTGATTTAACAAAGTGGCGAGTTAACGAGTTTTTGGTTTAATTACGCAGCAAGAAATCACTTAGATTGCTCATCCTGACGCTTCGCCCACTGGATAAACAGCACCACGGGATAGGGTGACATTAGAACCAACCCTAAGCCAATCAGGCTTGAGATCAGTAACATGCCGCTTATCTCTAGACTCCATTGCGTCAACATATAGAACCCAAGTCCACAAACTAGCATCAATACACCTAACCAATGTAAAAACTTCAACAAATTCATAGTACTTTTAAATGAGTCCGTCATATAAACCTCTTTAGATCTTGAGTAAAACTTGTCACACTATGGCCATAACCATGGAAAAAGGAACCGTAACGATGTTAAAACAAACATTCATCTTAGGTGCGCTACTGTTGGGACTCACCGCCTGCCAAAGTACCGATGTCGCCCAAAATGAGACCATTCCATTAGAGGGCAGCTGGCACATTGAGATGGTTCAAGGCCAACCGACTATCGATTACAGCCCAGCGCAAATCACCTTTGAGGCCGAAGGCAAATTACACGGCAACAACAGCTGTAATAACTTTTTCGGTCAATATACTCAGCAAGGCCAAGAGCTTAAGCTATCTCCTGCCGGTAGCACAATGAAAGCCTGTGTTGATGCGCTAATGCAACAAGAGCACAAAGTGATGCAAGCAATGCCATTAGTGGCTAAAGCTAAGCTAGTGCAAGGTCGCCTGACGCTACTCAACAGCGACGACAAGCCAGTGCTAATCTTGAGCCAACTGAAGTAAGTCCAGTGAAGTAAGCGAACTGAAGTAAGCACAGTGAAATAAGCTTCCGCAAAGAAAATTTGTCCGCATAAAAAAACCGCCATTGGCGG